>CAWFRB010000040.1:0-724813 GCA_963818105.1 uncultured Actinomycetota bacterium
ATCGATCCGGCACACTGAACCGGGCGGCCCGGCGGTGAACATGGTGGGTCGGCCGCGTTGGCGGACCGCCGGCACCTGCTGGAGCGGCCGGGAGAAGAACCAACCCTTGGCCACTCAACCAGCACCAAATACACAACTGTCAGCCAAGAGGGCCAGGAAGAACGGGACGGGCAGCGGGTCAAATCCCAGCACCGGGCCAACGGGGAAAGCGGAAGATAAATGCCAAGGGCCACCACGCCCAGGGCCGCCCACAGCAGCCCGGCCGAGGGGCGGCTGCGCAGGAACGGCACCCGGCGGGTTCTGATGGCGAAGATGATCAGAGTTTGGGTGGCGATGGATTCAATAAACCAGCCCGCCCGGAACTCCCCGGGGGCGGCGTTGAAAACGAACAGCATCAGCGCCAAAGGTGGCGAAGTCAAACAGTGAGCTGATGGGACCGAACAGGAGCATGAAGCGGCGGATGAACGCAATGTCCCAATGCGAGGGCGCTTGCAGCTGTTCCTTGTCCACCCGGTCCCCGGGGATGGCCAGCTGCCCGGTGTCATAGAGCAGGTTGTTGAGCAGGATCTGTCCCGGCAGCATGGGCAGAAAGCTCAAGACCACCGAGGCTGTTGCCGCACTGAACATGTTGCCGAAATTGCTTGAGGTCCCCATCAGCACGTACTTGATGGTGTTGGCAAAGATCCGCCGCCCTTCCCTGACGCCGTCCGCCAGGACGCCCAGGTCCTTGTCCATCAGGACAATGTCGGCCGCATCCTTGGCGACGTCCGTGGCGCTCTCCACGGAGATGCCCACATCCGCCTGGTGCAGGGCCAAGGCGTCGTTGACCCCGTCACCTAGGAACCCGACGGCGCGGCCCTGCTGGCGCAGCGCCCTGATGATCCGCGCCTTTTGCTCCGGTGAGACGCGGGCAAAGATGCTCGCTCTCTGCCGCAGCCTCCCCCAATTCCTGGATCGGTCAGGGCGTCGATCTGGATCCCGGTAAGTGTCCCGCCCGAGACCAGCCCCAAGTCGCAGCACACTTTCTCAGCGACCCTGGCATTGTCCCCCGTTGCGATTTTGACAGTAATGCCCAAGGCCGGCAAGCTCCACCAAGCGACTCCTTGGCGTTGACTTTGGGCTTGTCCAGGAAGACAAGGAAACCGGCCAATACAAGCCCCTGCTCATCGGCCGGGCCGATCTCCGCATGCCCACCGCCGGACGTGAGGCCACCGCAATAACCCGCGCCCCGGCGTCGTACTGTTCATCCAGGAGCGACCTGCGCCTGCGGCGGAATGTCGAGCACAGGCCATGACATCCTCGGGGGAGCCTTTGGTGACAATGTGCTGGTTCCCGGCCGATCCGCCACCAGGACGCTGGTCATGCGACGCTGATGGTCAAAGGGAATGATATCCAGCCGTTTTCAGCGACCAGGCGCAAACTCCAGGGCCTCCGGTGCGTCCCACAGTGCCGCGTCCAAAGGATTTGCCCCAGCGTTGAGACCACGTCATGCGAGTAGTCGGCCTCCGTGGAGACCAGCCCCAGGACAAAGAGTTCCTCCGCCGGTGATTGCCGCACGGACAGGCAGTGCCGAGGTAAAACTGATATGCCCCTCGGTCAGGGTGCCGGTTTTGTCCGTGACAAGCACGTCCATGTCGCCCAGATCCTCGATGCAGACCAGCCGTTTGACCAAGACCTTCCGCTTGGCCAGCGCCCGGGTGCCGGCGGCCAGGCAGGTGCTCACCACGGCGGGCAGCAGCTGGGGCGTAATGCCAACAGCTATGGCAAGGGAGAACAGCAACGAATCGATCAGCGGGCGCCCCAGCAGCAGGTTGGCGATGAAGATCAGGGTTGTCAGGACAACTGCCACCTGCAAGAGCAGGAACGAGAACCGTTTCAGGCCGTTCTGGAATTCGGTTTGCGGCTGGCGCTCCCCCAGCCCCAGGGCGATCTTGCCGAATTCGGCACGGCCGCCGGTGGCGACGACGACGCCGACGCAGCTGCCGGACTGGACCACGGTCCCCATGAAGACGCAACAGCTCATGTCCCCCAGCGGACCACCTCCCACTGACGGCGCAGGATCCTTCTCCGCCGGCAGGGACTCCCCGGTGAGGATGCTCTCGTCGCACAAGAGGTCCTGCGCGGTGAGCAACCTGATGTCTGCGGGGATGATGGCACCCAACCCCAGCCGAACCACGTCACCGGGCACCAGGTCCACCACGTCGATTTGGCAGGCGGTTCCGTCCCGAAGGGCCACAACCGTGTGCGTGACGCGTGAATGAAGAGCCTCCGCTGCGCGTTCGGCCCGGAATTCATTGCTGAACCCCAAACCAACACTCACCACCAAGATGACGGCAATGACCACCGAATTCGTCTTGTCCCCCAGGAACAAGGACAGCCCTGCCGTGACAATCAAAAGGATCAGGATGGGGCTGCGAAGCTGCCGCCCCAGCACCGACCACGGGCTGGCCTTGTGGGTTCTCAACGCGTTGGGGCCAACGACGGCCAAGCGGCGTGCCGCTTCCCCGTCACTCAGGCCTTTTTCGCTGGACTTCAGGTCCAGCAGGACCTGTTCCACGGTTTGCCGGGCAGCGCCATCCATTGAAAGCGCCGAGGCGTCCGCTGTTTCAGGGCCTGCCGACTGGACCGTGGTCGGTTTCATGTCCCGCTCCCCCCGGCTGCCGGCGCCGTCGTCGCCGCA
Organism: uncultured Actinomycetota bacterium; assembly: GCA_963818105.1. Taxonomy (GTDB): domain Bacteria; phylum Actinomycetota; class Actinomycetes; order Actinomycetales; family Micrococcaceae; genus Paeniglutamicibacter. The sequence continues at coordinate 2,681 of CAWFRB010000040.1, forward strand.
TGGACCACCAAGACCGGGCAGGTTGCATGTTCCGCGCAAGCCGAGCTGACGGATCCCAGCAACAAGCCGGCAAATCCCCCATGCCCACGCGAACCGACAACGAGCATGATGGCGGACTTGCTTTGCTCGATCAGAACTTGTGCGGGCTGTCCCTGGAAGCAGTGGCCAGCCAGGCCCTCGGGCATGTGGTCGCCGAATGCCTCGGCGAGCGCGTCCTTCAGGATCTGCTGGGCATCGGCTTCGGGGTTCCACTCGGAGGGAGCATATGTACCCCAGGACGTCTCGAAGTGCCAGGCCGTGACGGCGACAATGATTGCATCAAGTGCGGTGCCAATGTGGCGGCCCATTTCAGGGCCTTCACGGAACCGGCCGAACCGTCGACCCCCACCACGATTCGCGGACGCTCGTTGCGTTCTGGTCCTCCATGGCATGAACCGTCTTTCGTTATCCGCGTGAATCAACGGATGGTTTTCCCGCCGAAGGAAAAAGCACAGAACAGTCCTTCCCTAAAATCAATCATTGACGCTGCGTGGAGTGGTTGAACAGGGCACAAGGTCCCTAACCGTCCTGCTGGATTCATGCAACGGTGGAAGCGCGGAACAGCGCCATTCGGAGTCGAAGAGCCTGCATGGTGGGCCCGGATCCAACGACAACCAAACGGAGCCAGCCTTGAACAGCCGGTTCGATCGAAGCGGTCCCCTGGCGCAACAACGCCAACGCACGAAGCCGAAGGGCTTGAACTCCTGAACAGATACTGGGATGCTGCCAACTACCTGACGGTGGCGCAGATCTACCTCCAAGAGAATGCCCTTGCTCCGCTCCCCCTGACTGCGGAACACATCAAGCCGCGGCTGCTGGGCCACTGGGGAACCAGCCCCGGACTGTCCTTGATCTACGTCCATCTCAACCGGCTCATTCGCAAGACCGGGGCGAAGATCCTGTTCGTTGCCGGTCCCGGACATGGCGGCCCGGCCGTGATAGCAAATCTCTATCTGGAGGGGACCTACTCCGAAATCTATCCCCGCGTCAGCCGGGACCTGGCCGGGCTTCGCACTTGGTCCGGCAGTTCTCCACCCCCGGCGGCATCCCCAGCCACGTGGGTCCGGCCACCCCCGGTTCCATCCACGAAGGCGGGGAACTGGGCTATTCGCTGGCCCACGCCACGGGTGCGGCAATGGACAACCCGGAACTCATCGTGGCCTGCGTTGTCGGCGACGGCGAGGCCGAAACCGGACCCCTGGAGGGCGCATGGAAGGCACCGGCCTTCCTCAACCCCGGCCGGGACGGGGCCGTCCTGCCCATACTTCACCTCAACGGCTACAAGATCTCCGGCCCCACGGTGCTGGGCCGCCAGTCCGACGAGCAGGTCGTGTCACTGCTGCGGGCACACGGCTGGGATCCGGTGGTCGTCGCCGGCAATGATCCGGCGCTGGTTCATGCGGACCTTGACCGGGAGCTCGGGAACGCGCACGCAAGGATCATCCGGATCCAGGAGCAGGCGCGCCGGAACGGGTGCAGCGGGCCTGCCTACTGGCCGGCCATCATCCTGCGCACCCCCAAGGGATGGACGGGGCCGGACTTTGTTGACGGTGTTCCCGTCGAAGGAACGTTCCGCGCCCATCAGGTCCCGTTGGGCGGCGTTCGTGAAAATCCGGCGCACCTGTCCCAACTGGAGGCATGGCTGCGTTCCTACAAACCGGAAACGCTCTTTGACACGGACGGACGGCTGGTGCCGGAACTTGCAGCCCTTGCCCCGCAGGGCAATTTGCGCATGGGCGCGGGCCCCTGGGCCAACGGCGGCCCCACGATGGCTCCGCTGCCCCTGCGTCCCTTGGAAAACTACGCCCTGGACGTCGGCACCCCGGGATCCACCAAGCACGAGACCACCAGGCCGCTGGGTGAAATGCTCCGGGACATCTACACGGACACCGCCGAGGATCCCCGTTTCAGGCTGTTCAGCCCCGATGAAACCAACAGCAACCGGCTGGGCGCCGTCTTTGAAGTCACCGACAGGTGCCTGATGACGCCTCCGCGGGACGGCGACGACCACCTGTCCCCGGACGGCCGGGTCATGGAGGTCCTCTCGGAGCACCTCTGCCAGGGCTGGCTTGAGGGCTACGTCCTCACCGGGCGGCACGGCTTCTTCGCCACCTATGAGGCGTTCGCCATGGTGAGCGCCTCCATGACCATCCAACACGCAAAATGGCTCCAGCACGCCCGCGAACTGCCGTGGCGGCAGCCCGTGCCAAGCCTGAACATCCTGCTGACCTCGACGTGTTGGCGCAATGACCACAACGGCTTCAGCCACCAGGGGCCGGGCCTGATCGACACCGTCCTGTCTTTGTCCGGCTCGGTCATCCGCGTCTACCTTCCGCCGGATTCCAACACGCTGTTGGCAGTGGCCGAACATGTCCTGCTCGGCAAGGACTACGTCAACCTGGTGGTGGTGGACAAGCAGGCCCACCCGCAGTACCTGAATCTGGAGGACGCCCGCCGGCATGCCGCGGCGGGCGCCTCGATCTGGCACTGGGCCGGAAACGAGGAACCCCGGCGGAAGGACCACCCATCGGGGCGCGTTGTCCGACACCGGATCCTCCATCACGACGGCGGAAGATCCGGTGGCCGTACCGAGCCGGACATCGTCCTGGCCTGCGCCGGCGACGTCCCCACCGAGGAGACCTTGGCCGCGGCCTGGCTGCTCCAACACCATGTGCCCGGCCTTCGGGTGCGCGTGGTCAACGTGATGGACGTCTTTGTGCTCCCGCCCCGCGACGCCCACCCGCACGGGCTCCCCGACGTCGACTTTGAAAGGCTGTTCACCTCCGACCGCGAGGTGGTCGTGGCCTGGCACGGATACGCCCGCGCCTTCCACCAGCTCCTGCACGGGCGAAGGCACCCGGGCCGGTTCCATGTCCGCGGCTACAGCGAACAGGGAACCACCACCACGCCGTTCGACATGGTGGTCCTCAACCGCATGAGCCGCTACCACCTTGCCTTGGAGGCCCTGGACCGGGTCGGCGGCAGCTTCGACGGCGCCCAGGAATTGGCGGATCATTGCCGGGCAATGCTTGCCAAACACGAAGCCCATATCCACCAGCATCTGGAGGACATGCCGGAAATTCGCGACTGGGTCTGGTCCCCGCCCCGGGGCTGAACGAACCCGTCCTGGTTCCGGTAGCGGTCCCCGCCGTCGTGGAGCGTACCGGCGGCCCTGCGGACTAGGACCGTTTGCCGTCCCGTTCGGCCGTCAGGGAAAGCGCAAGCTTGGGGCACAGCTTCACCGCGTCCCGGGCGGCCGCGACATCCTCGGGGCCGATGACCGCGTTGGACCTGTCGCCGTTCGGTGCATGCCTGACCAGGGGGTACCCCCAGTCGTCGCGGTCCAGCACCGCGGGCAGGAGCTCGGTGCACAGCCCGCGCCCGTCGCACTTGGTCCAGTCGATGTGCAGTGTCTCGCTCATGATGTCCTCCCGGTCATCTGCGTGCAGTTCCCCGCCAGGTGGGCCTTGGTCATCCTCGGAGAACACCTCCAGGGCGCTGGCGATCAGTTGCAGCGTCCCGTCCGGGTGGTGGCAGGCGCCCCGGCCGCCGACCAGATTGCCCAGCCGTTCCAGTTCCCCGACAAGATGCGGGTCGCGGTCACCGCGGGCAATCGCACCCAGGACCTTGGCCATGGCCGGCAGGCCGAACATGCACGGCCCGCATTGCTTGGCGGATTGCCCGGCCAGGTACTCAACGATCCGGGCGGTGGCCTCCAGCCCGCACTGCCCGGTGGAGAGCACATGGAGCACGCCCGCGCCGGGGCGGACCGTTTGGCCCGCCGGACCAGACGGGTGACAACCGGTAGTCCAGCGGCTTTACCCACCGCCCGTGGTAGCCGCCGACCAGGACCGCCTGCACACCGGTGAAGTCGACGCCGGCACGGGCCAGGACGGACCCGAGGCCCGCATCGCCCTCGATTTCGAGGACCTGCTCGGCGCCCCAGCCGGAAACGGAGACCAGCCGCGTTCCGGGGTCCCGCTCCGATCCCGCCGAGCGGAACCATTCGGCTCCGTAGCGGGCAATGAGGGCCATGTGGGCCAGCGTCTCCACGTTCAGCACCAGCGTGGGCCGGCCCTTGAGCCCCGATTCGCTGAGCCGGCGGCGGTTGTCCAGTGGCAGCGCAATGCCGCCGCCGATGGTGTTGACCACCGCGCTGGCCTGGCCGGAGATGAAGGTTTCCGGGGCCTCAACCACCTTGATGCGGCGGGCATCGTGGCGCTCGGCGATGGCCGCTTCCACGGCGGGCATGGCCGCGGCGGTGGTGTAGATGTAGAGCGACGAGGCGGACACCGCCCGCGCCGCGACCAGGAGCCCGTCGAGCACCAGGTGGGGCGCGTGGAGCAGGAGCGTCTTGTCCTTGAAGCTCAGCGGCTCCCCCTCGGCGCCGTTGGCGATGACCACCGGCTTGGCTTGCAGCAACGCACCGCCGCGGCGCTGCCCCGTGGCGGCGAGCTTGCGCCACGAAGCGAAGGCCGCCCCGCCCCGTCCGGTCAGCCCGGATTGTTCCAGCACGTTGATGAAGTTCGCGCCGATGCCGTGCGCCGGAAGTGGGCCGTATGCCCGTTCGTGGTCGGCCAGCGTTGCGTGGGACCCAGCGGCGAAGAGCCTGTTGCTCCCCGCGGGCCCGAGGGTTTGGGCCGTAACGGGCAGCTGGGAGGTCTGGGGTGTCATCACAGGCTCCTTTGTCGGGCTTTGGCGGTTTCCAGGAAGTTCGAGGACAGGCGCCACCACAAGGCTGCCGCCCACTGCGACGACGGATCCTGCGGCCAGCGCCAGGAACCACTTTTCGGTTCCGTTGGTGCCGTTGCCGATGGAGTGCGCCAGGGCGATGGGCCACATCGCGTAGGCGAACCAGTGGACGGCGCGAAATGTCCGCTGGCCCAGCCGGTGGCGCAGCAGCCCGGTGAGCACCAGGGCCACCAGCAGGTCAAAAGCCACGGTGCCGAGTCCCTGCCAGAACGGCTTGAAGGATCCGAGGAAGGGAACGACGACGTCGATCAGGTTGAGTTTCGCATACGAGTCCAGCATCAGCGAGCCGATGTGCATCAGCAGGAACAGCGTGGCCAGCAAGGAGATGTTGCGGTGGATCAACGCCACGGAGAACCTGCGGTACGGCAGGCAACGGCCGGCCCGAGCGGTTCACGATGCCCAACAGGACCTGGCGGTAAACAATGCCATGGAGATGACCCCGCTGACCCGGCCAATGGCCCAAAGGGCGTTATCCATGTGAATCCGCCCCCGTCCTACGAGTGCTCTTCCCTGGGCCAGCCCCCGGTGGCGACGGTCCGTGCCCTGCGGGTCAACAAGGCGAGCGGCAACTCCCTCCGCTCAAACCATGCCACGGCCGCGAAGCCCCGCACGATGCCGGCGGTGCTGAAGGCGTTGGCCAGCAAACAGGAGGATGCGGCCACGGTGACGGAGCGCCAGACGGGTTCTGCCGGAAGCCCAAACCTGGGGTCCAGGATGTGGTGGACGTCCTGGCCGGCGTGCTTCCACCGGCGCTTCTGGGTGCTCGAGGTCGCCATGGCATGCCCGGCACCGAAGGTAACTTGTTGCCAGGGGTCCGTGGGCAGGTCCTGCACCAGCACCTGCCAGCCGCCCTCCGGCCCGGGCCCGGCGGTTGCGATGTCCCCACCGAGGGAGACCAGAACCCCGCATCCGAGTTCGCCGAGACCCGGACGCGGCGCGGTCGGCGGCGACGGCCTTGGCCGTGGCGCCCAGATCGAGCCGCAGGTTCCCGGGAACCGTCAGGGTTTGTCCTTCGAGGTCCACCCGCCGCCAGCCCGGGGTGCGGTGTTGCGGCGGGTGACCGTGGCAACGGCACCGGCGGGATCGAGCCGCACCTGGGCAATGTCGCGGTCGTAGCCGAGGGCTGCAAGGTCCATGCCAAGCGTGGGATCCACGTCGCCATCGGTCCAGCGGGCGGCATCAAGGGCGCTGTGAACCAGCGGGGCCAGCAGGGGACTGACGTCTGCCCCTGCGGCAAGCTCCGGCTGCAGGCGCATCAACTCCGAATCCGGCCGGAAGCGGCTGCAAGCCTCATCCACCTGCGCAACGACCCCACGCACCAGGCGCTCGGCCTCGGCGACCAGGCAGGATTCGTTGACGGCAATGGAGGCTTCAAGCCCCCAGACGGTCCAGGAAGAAGTGGCATCCATGTCAGGACCCCGACGATTTGCCGCTGGTGGAACCGCCGTTGCCCGGGCTTGACGGGGCTCGCCGTGGAATTGGCCTTTTGGCGAACGACGGTCTTTTTGACTTGCGGGCTCTGCGACGGTTACTCTTCTGGCTGGTCTGGGAGCCGTCGTCGCGCTGGGGCTCGACGGCGAATCGTCATTCTGGCTGGTGCCCGAGGTCTGCGACGAGTCGTCATTCTGGCTGGGGCTGGCTGTCGTGGTGGCGGCATCGCTCTTCGGCGCATCTCCAGAGCAACAAACCCGAGACCCGCCACCGCAAAACTACCCACCGCGACGACTGCCGTGATGCGTGCCGCCGTCTGCTTTCCGCTGATTCGTGTGGCCATGACCTGCTCCTGTCCGTTGGCTGCTGGTGAAGTACTCCTCTCCATCATCCACACGAATTCTTTGCGGTTTCTTAGACGGGACTGGAACTGCTTTTCCGTTCCTCAGCCAGGGGCAGAACGACGGCTACTGCGGCACCCCCGCCGGGTTGCGCCGATTCGATCATGATCTTGCCGTGGTGCTGGGCCACGATCTCCGCGGCCAAGGCCAATCCGAGCCCATAGTGGCGCGTGGTGCCGGCGCGGTGGAGCCCTGGCGTGCCGAGGAAAACCGCTCAAAGGCCCGCTTCTCTGCCCCGGGGCAAACCCTGGTCCGTCATCGGAAACGACGATGCGGGCGTCGTTGCCCCGGGTTCGACAGTGACGCCGACCGTCGTCTGGGCATGGTCCAGAGCATTGGAAATCAGCGAGGTAAAAACCCGCAGGAGTGCCACGGGTGAACCTTGCACGGTGACGGGTCCGGCAGGATCCTCCAAATCAAGCACGGATGTTTCGTTGGTGCCTGCGGTCCCGCCAGTTCCACGGCGTAGCTTGCAACGCCGAGCAGATCGACTGCCGTGTGGGCTGCGGTTTCCCGGGGGTCGGCCGAAATGAGCAAGTCGTCCAGGATGCCGGTGAGCAGCTTCGAGTCTTCGACAATGCGGGACACCTCGGTGGAACCGCTTCGCGGGGCAAATCGGCCTCGGCGCCAGCAAGCTTCCTGCGCAGCAGTTGGGCCCGGGTGCTGAGCAACGTCAGCGGCGTCCGAAGCTCATGGCTGGCGTCTGCAACAAAGCGTCGCTGCAGGGCAAGGCTCTCCGCCAGGGGACGCATGGCCCGCCTGGCCATCCACACCGACGACGCGGCAGCCAGCACCGCCGCCGCAGCAACGGCGACAGCCATGGCCCACACCAGGCGGCCAGTGCCTCGCGACTCTCGTGGGTGTCCACTGCCGCCTGGACAACCCGGTCTTCGCGAACGGTCGTCAGCACCTTGTAGGTCCGCCCCCGGCGGAGAAGCTTTTCTGTTCTTCCGACTCCGTGGCTGCCACTCGGGCCATCGCGGAGGTGTCGGGAAGCCCCTGTGGCATGGCGTGTGAGCTGATGACCCTGTCCTCGTCCGAGAAAGGATACGAAAACTCCCAGCGGTGCGTCACGGGGCGAATCGATCCGGGTCGCATTCTCCAAGGCCTTGTTGGTGGATTCGGCGGTGCTGGCCGCAACGATGGAATACAGCAGGGCGCCCATCAGGGCCAGCAAAACCACCATCAGGGCAGTGAATTGCACGGCCAAGCGGACTGCCGCGCGCCGGAGCTCGGCCACATCGCGCGTGTTCATGCCAGCGGCCCCAGCACGTAGCCAAGTCCCCGCACCGTCAGCATACAGGAACGGCCCAATTTCTTGCGTAGGTAGTGCACGTAGGTGTCGACTACGCCGCCCTCGTCGGCATCGGCGAAGATCGATTCCAGGAGCCTGCCCTGGTGAAGACCTGCTGGGGGCGGCGGGCAAGGTGCTCCAGGAATTCGCATTCCCTTTCGGAGAGGACTACCCGTCCGGCGCCGTCGAGCGTCACTGTCCGGGTGACCGATGTCAAGGATACCGCCGGGAATCCGAACCATGGCGGAGGTGTCGGCGTGGCGCCTCAGCAGGGAGCGGATCCGGGCCAGCAGTTCGTCAATGTCAAACGGCTTGCCCAGGTAGTCCTCGGCTCCCCGGTCCAGGCCCTCCACCCGGTCCGCGGGGTTGCTCAGTGCCGAGAGGATCAAGCGCCGGGGTGGTGATCCCCTTCCGGCGCAGGCGCTCCAACACGTCGAGCCCTTCAATCACAGGAAGGCCCCGGTCCATCACCATGACATCGAAATGCCGGCTGAGTCCCTGGTGCAGGGCACGTTGGCCGTCGCGGCCACCACAACGTCGTAGCCTTCCCCTTCGAGAAGGTCCTTCAACATGGAGGCAAGTGCTCCATCATCCTCCACCACCAGCACGCTTTGTTCTTCAGCCATGATCCGAAGTATATGTTCCCAAGCTGCCCGAACTGCCAAAACGGGTTCCTCCGCAGCCTCGCGGTTTGGCGAAACGGCGTACCCTGCAATCATTGCCTGAGCTGCAGGTCTTCAGGATCAGGCAGCTCCTGCCGAGCTACGCCGTTGGACGAGGCCGTACCCGCCACACGTCCACTCTCCCCTCCCAAGTGCGCAAACCGCCCTTCCGCTAACGCGATGCTTCCTCCCGGCCCTTGGGCATCCTCGCCCCCCGAATCCCCTCCATCGCCCTCGACCTCGGTGCGGTGTTCGTCGGGGGTCCGGCGAAGGCCCCGCCCGAACCGCTGGATTCGACAATCCTTTTGCCCCCGTCGGGGACCTGGTTCCCGACGCCGTGTGTTCACTGGCATGGGGGTGAAGCCGCACGATGGTCGGCGAGCGCAGCCGGCTCGGCACCCGGCGGGACAGGGCCTCTTATGGTTTCGGGGCGTCCGGCGGGGCTTCGAGGGTTCCGGTCAGGTAGTGCTGGATCACGGGTCCCAGCAGCCGTGCGATCTCATCGTGCCCGGCGGACGCCAAGGGCTCGAGTTTGATCACGTAGCGGGCAAGCATCAGACCACCCATCTGGCTCGCTGCGAGTGAACCGCGAAGGCGTGATTCCTCCTCGCCGTACCCAAGATCCGCCATGACGCGGTCGAGAATGAGATGGCGGATCGTCCGGCGCAGGAGGGTTGCGTACACCTCTGACTTGAACACCTTGCCAACCAACGCGAGCATGGCTGCCTGCGCGTGCGAATCCCAGACCCTGAGCATGGTCCGCACGACGATTTCGCCACGCCCGGATGGCGCCTGGCTCAGGGCATCGGCCAAGATCTGGTCCGGCACAAACGGAAGGTCCAGGCATGCGGCCAACAAGTCATCCATGCATCCGAAATGTTCACGAATCGTGGCCTCGTCGACGCCCGCTTTCCGGGCGACTTGCCAGACGTCGACAGTGTCGGCCCCGGCATGTGCCAACAGGCTCTGGGCGGCATCGACAATCGCAGCGCGGATGACCGTGTCATGATCGCTCATCAAGGTCCCTTCCGACTCGAAATGATCCCGGTATGCGGCAGCTTGTGGTTCGGGCGCACATTGCCAATCCCGTCGAGAGCGGAACTGGCCGGGCATCGTAATCCTCTCCCGTTGCGCCGTCGCGCGCCAGTGTCGAAAGTCCCCTGCCGCTGCGGTTTTCGAACCCTTCAAGCGCCAGAGGGTCCTGGGAACCCGGTTCTTGTTTCCACGCTCCCCCGGGCCCATGCTGTAGATGTTGAACACCGACGGATCCACGATTTGTTGTGGACATGGTTTCACTCCATGCCCAGGAACAACGAACCACCTGCCGAAGGAAAACACCAAGAGCCCCGGCGCATGAAGGGGCTCGGGGGTTCATACATGATCGAACATCACCCAGGCCCCGGACCGTCAGCCCAAAAGGAGTGGTCGCATGTCCTCTGGCCAGCTGACGAGACCGTATCCCCTCTGCGAGTAGTGCCTAACGGACGAGTACCTCGTCTATGAACACGTCCGTAAGGCGAAAAAGGCCAAGGGCGTCAAGGTGCCCATGTGGGACGTCGAGTGTTGGTGCGGCAAATGCGAAACATTCTACGGTTTCAGGACGAGCCCACCCGCCCGAGGATCCCCATGCGGTTCAATCCCGCCGGAGCACAAAGCCATTCACCGACACGGAGCCACACAGCCACCTCCCGCATCCTTAGGCCCCAGACAGGCGCCGCATGAGGATCGTGTTTCGGACGAAACACCTTCAAGGGGCCATCCGGACACAATCTCCGCCCCCGGCAAAAGGCCACCCGGCCTGTCCGCCCACGGACAACCAGAACTCGCCAGGTGAAAGAAGATACGCAGCATGCGTACATTTGGTATCAAGGAAGAATTCTTCATCGTGGAACCGCTCAGCGGCTTGCCCTGTACACCATCGGCCTCGGCCCGGGCCGAACTGCTGGCGCTCACCGCCGGCGGCACCGGAACCCGCGACGAATTCCTTGTCTGCCAGCTGGAAAGCAACAGCCCGATCTGCACCGAACGCGCGAAGCCCTTGCGGCCGCGCAAACGTACCGCCATGCCTTGGCGCGTGCCGCCAAGGACCTTGGCTACCAGGCGGTGGCGCTCGGCACTCCCCCGCGCATCTCCGATGCTCCGGCGGTGGTGAGCTCCGGCGACAGGTACCGTGCCATCAGTTCCTTGTACGGCGGGCTCGGATCGGAGCACTACATCTCGGGCCTGCATGTGCATGTGAACGTGGATGACACCGAAGCAGGCGTCATTGCGTTGAACGGATTGCGCCGCTGGCTCCCGGCACTGACGGCGTGCGGCTCCAATTCGCCCTACTGGCGAGGAACAGACAGCGGCTTCGCCTCCTGGCGCAACATCCACTACCGGCGTTGGGCTCTCCAGGGCATCCCGCCGTACTTCGCAGACATGCAGGACTACGAAGAGCGGATGAAACTCGTCCTCGGCGCCGATGTGGTGCTGGATTCGGGCCACGTACGGTGGGGCGCAAGGCTTTCCACCATGTACCCCACCCTTGAGGTCCGGGTGGCCGATGCCCAGCTGGGCGCCTCGAACTCGATCTTGTTGGCGCTGGTCGTCAGGTCGTTGGTGGACACGAGCCTCAACGGCGCGCCCCCTCTCTTCCAGCCCATGCCCGAGGCCCTCGACCTGGCGCAATGGCAGGCGGCAAAGTTCGGGTTGCGGGCAACAATTTCGATCCCTTCGACGGGACGAAGACCTCCGCGTCCCGCATGCTGCACAGCTTGATGGAGCACATCAGTGACGCGTTGGAACGCAACGGCGACTACGAATACGTCGCCGCGGGGCTCGCTCGGATCCTGGAAGCGGGGAACCGGAGCATAGACCCAGCGCAGGCATTTCCGCAAGGGTGGATTCAGCGAAGTCCTGGAGATGCGGCTGCCGCCATCGCCACTTGAAACCGCGGGAGCCAGGAACACCCGGGTGAGACGGCCTCAGTGTGGCCCGACACCAGACCCCGGTCTTGGCCATGCCCGCCCGTTGTGGATCGCATGGCACGCGCGTAGCGTGAAATGCATGAGCCCGACAGGGATTTCATTCTTTGGCAACCAGATCCCGGAGGCACGCGGAAAGCACCCGACTCCCAAACGCTGCAATCGAATGCATCGCCGTCGATGGATTCGATGCCTGCCTTCGCCCGGTCGCGGAGAGCGTCCGCCGACGGAGCTGCGTCACCCGGGTCTTCCGCTTCCACCGATTCCTGATCCTCCTCCCACCCAAGGAAAGACCATGTCGACACCCGCCCCGCGGTCGAAGTCGTCGGCCTGCGCAAGTCGTTCGGGCCCCACGTTGTGCTCGACGGCCTGGACCTGAGGGTCGAGCCGGGCCAGGTCGCGGCTTCATGGGCCCCAACGGATCGGGAAGGTCCACCACCTTTCGGATCCTGCTGGGGATGCTCCGGGCAGAGGCAACGTCCATGCAGGTCCTGGGCGGCGATCCGTGGACCGACGCCGTCGCGCTGCACCGCCGGATCGCCTACGTCCCGGGGGAAGTGAACCTCTGGCCGAACCTCACCGGCGGACAGGCCATCGAGATCCTGGGCAAGCTTCGGGGCGGCGTGAACAGGGGACGCCGGGACGCTCTCCTGCAGCTCTTCGAACTCGATCCCACGAAGAAGGCGCGCGCCTATTCCCAGGGCAACCGCCAGAAGGTCGCGCTGATCTCCGCGCTGGCCTCCGATGCGGAGCTGCTGATCCTCGACGAACCGACCCTGGGTTTCGACCCGCTCCTGGAAGCGGCGTTCAGGACCTGCATCCTGGAAGCCAAGGCCCAGGGACGCTCGGTGTTGCTCGCCAGCCACAGCTTTGCCGAGGTGGAAAACCTCTGCGACACGGTGACCTTCATCCGGCGGGGCAAGACGGTTGAGTCGGGCAGCCTGGATGGACTGCCCCGCCTGCGCCGCACCGCCATTTCAGTCGTCGTCGACGACACGAGACCCAACCTGGCGTAGGTGCCGGGAGTGAACGACCTCGTCATCGAGGCAGCGTGCCACGTTGACCGTGGCCGATCCCGACCTGGGCCGTCATGGGGAGCCTGGCCCTCTTCAAGCCGCGCGCCCTCGCCTCCACCCGGCCGTCGCTCGAAGAACTCTTCCTGCGGCATTACCGCACGGAGCCTGCCGCGGACCGGGCGGTTCTCCCATGACCGTCCCCGGTTCCCCGGCATCCACCGGGCTGCCGCGTTCGTCGGCCATGGATTGCCTTCCCGCTCCCGTTTGCAGGGGTTGCCGGACATGATGCTCCTGTTTTCAGCCACAACCGGCTGCGCCTCCTGGTGTGGGCGATCGTGCTCGCGGGCATGATCCCGTTGGTGAATGGGTCGCAACGCGCAACCTTTCCGACTCCCGCGGACCGCGAGGCCTACGCGGCGATCGCGAGCACGCCCCTGGTCGCCGCGCTCACGGGCACCCCGTACGCGGCTGACACCTTCGGCGGGATCCTGGTTCTCAAGATCTGGATGACGCTCGCACTCACGCTTGTTTTGTCCACTGTCTTCCTGGTGACGCGCAATGGGCGTTCCGAGGAGGAGTCGGGCGAACTGCATTGCTGCGTGCCAACGTGCCGGGCCGCCACGCCCACACCCTGGCAGGCTGGTTCGTGGCCGCCGCCTACAACGTGTCGGTCGGCGTCCTGGTCGCGGGAGCCGCCATGGCGCTGGGCCTCCCGGTGGACGGCAGCCTGGTGCTGGGTGCCTCGTTGGCGGGCCTGGGGCTGTTCTTCCTTGGCATCTCCGCGGTCCTTGGACAGCTTTTCACGACCGGTCGCGGCGCAAACGGCGCGGCCGCCGTGGTGGTCGGCATCGCCTACGTGCTTCGAGCCATCGGCGACCTGGAGGGGGACGGAACCACACCGGGATGGATCCTCCCGGCTGTCACCGATCGGGTGGGCCCAGCAGATGCAGGCGTTCGGGGAGAACCAGTGGTGGCCGTTGGCTCCCTTGGTGCTCGGTGCGATCCTCCTGTGTGTCGTTGCCCTCGGCGTTGAAGCGCGGCGTGACCTAGGTGTCGGGATGCTGCCGGAGCGTTCGGGGCGGGCAACGGCCGGCCGATTCCTGGTAACCCCGTTCGGCCTTGCCTTGCGGCTGCAACGCGGGCCGCTCATCGGGTGGTTTGCCATCGTGGTTGTCATGGCCTGGCTGTACGGATCGGTGGCATCGGCCATGGCCGGCCTGCTTGGAACCAACACGGTGTTCATCGATTTGGTCGGCGGACACGGTTCCGCGACCACGAGCGGCGTTCTCGGGTTCCTGATGATGCTGAACGCGATCGCCGTGAACGCATTCGTGGTCGAGAGTGCGTTGCAGCTGCGAACCGAGGAAGCCTCCGGGCGGGCCGAGCCCCAGCTCGCTGGGAGCGTGTCCCGGCTTCGGTGGGCAGGCGGACGGCTTTTGGTGACGGTGATCGGCTCCGCCCTGATGCTGGCGGTCGGCGGAGCCGTGACGGGAGCGGCCTACGGCGCCTCACGGAGCGACGCCTCGCAATGGTGGCTGCTGACGGGATTGTCGCTGCTCCATTGGCCCGGCGCCATGGTGACGGCCGGTGTCGTCGTCCTGTTGGTCGGCGTGGTTCCGCGCCAGGCCGCCGTGCTGTCGTGGTGCTACTTCGCCGTCCTGTCCGTCGTCAGCCTGTTCGGGGCATTGTTCGGAGTGCCGAGCCTGGCACCGGACAATACACCTCTCGCGGCAACGTCGCCCTTCCCGGCAGGCTCCTTTGCTTTTCTCCCCCTAGCGGCCATGGCCGCGATCGCCGTCGCGTTGTGGGCGATCGGGCTTGCGCGGTTCACCAGGCGTGACCTTGCCCCGGGCACCTAGTGCGTGTTTTGTGGCTTGACGCAGACTTTGGAGGTGAATCATTCCGTCGCGCGGAAGGATGCCACCCGAGAATGGAATGGTTTCGGCGTGCTCAACCACGGGAATTGAGTGAGCGGCGCCGAACATTGAAAACTGCAGGGTAGCGAAAGTGAAGTAAATTTGAATTGAGAAGGGCACTGAATTGAAAAGAGGGTGGTGGCACTGTCTCGACCGTATGCTGAAGCATGGAGTTCATTGGCTTTGCGGCGACGATCGCCGGGGCAGGACTGATTCTGCTGATGGCCGTCGATGTCTTTCACACACTCATGTATCCACACGGAACGGGCCCGGTCTGCAGAACGATCATGCACGGACTCTGGCTGCTTTCCAGACGATTCAGCGGCCGGGCCTCCCCCGTTGCCGCATCTGTGGGAATGGCTGCCGTTATCGGGGCTTGGGCGTCCTTGTCAATTGTGGGGTGGGCACTCATATACCTTCCTCACATGCCTGGCGGATTCGTCTACGCGGCCGGCGTGCCCCAACACGGCAACTTCGCGGAAGCCATCTACATCTCGATGGTGAGCCTGTCCACGGTCGGCTACGGTGAAATCGTCCCGGCGACACCTCTGCTCCGGCTCATCATGGCCGCCCAGGCAGTGACGGGCTTCGGACTGCTCACTGCCACGGTCTCCTGGATTCTTCAGACGTACCCCGCGCTGAGCCGTCGTCGCGCCCTGGCCCACGACCTGAACTTGTTCCGGGAAGCGGCTGGCCCTCTGGGCGTCTTGTCGTTGGAACCCGGGCATGCCGCCGCACTGCTCGAATCACTGGCCAGGAAAGTTTCCACGGTCAGCATCGACCTGCTGGCATTCAATGAAACCTACTACTTCAATGAGGCAAAGCAACGGGGTTCGCTGCCTGCGACCATTGCCTACGCACAGCAATTGGCCTCCGACGCCCTAACCAGCACAAACGCAGATCTCCGGTTCGCTGGCCGCATGCTGCATGCTTCGCTCGATGACCTGGCCGAAGTCCTTCGTGGGAAATTCGGCCACTCGGGGCAGACATCATCGGCGGTGTTTCAAAGCTACGAGAAACACCATAGACACCGCCGGAATCCGGACGGCGAGGCCAGCTAGAAGAATTCCATGGTGGCAGGAGACGACCCCGACCCAACGCTTTCGGACCATGTCTCACACCATCATTTGCCGGTGATGAAGGTGCCAGCCGCAAATCGTTTTCGATCTGTTGCACGGCAGACGCGACAGCAGCATAATCGACCGAAGAAACAATTGATTAGACGGGTTTAAAAAGGGCTCCGGCCCGACTGACGCAGATGGGCGGTTGGAGCCTCCAATAAGTGGCCGCTCCGCGGGTGGGGACTAGGCCAGCGAGAGAAAAAGCTTTTCCAGGTCGGCGCGGTCGGCCGTGGGATCCTCGCTCGCCATGCAATGCTCCAGCCCGGTGGCAATGATTGAGAACCCAGCGCGGTCAATGGCCTTGGAGGCGGCGGAAAGCTGGGTGACGACCGCGCGGCAGTCGCTGCCTTCCTCCAGCATGCGGATCACCGCGTTGAGTTGCCCTTGGGCGCGCTTGAGCCTGTTGATTACGGGTTTCATGTCACTGCTTCCAGTTCCATGGCGGGTGCCTCCTTGCTTGTCATGTTCTCTATTGTATACCCCTGGGGGTTTAAATTCCCAAAACTTTGCGGCTTTTCTACCCATCGGGACACTTCCAATGATACACTAGAAGCTCAGTACCCCTGCGACACACCCGCCAGCCGCGAGGAACAAATGCATGTGTCGCGCAGTCAAATGCCGCAAGCGCCAAAGGGCCACCCGGGCCGGGTGCGACCAACACGTCAAGCAATCAGGGCCCACGCACCGCAATCCGGGCAGAAATCCCGCGACCCGAACGCGCCGAAGGCGCCCATGGCGACGGATTCACCGCGCACCTTTTCACTCGAGAGGTCGAAATACTCTTTGCGCCTTCCGAGGATTGACTCTTTTGTTTGCGCGGAGCCTGGACGCGACCATCCGAGAGTGGGCATTCAACTCGGGCTTGACTTATACCCCCTAGGGTATTACGTTGATAGCGAACCAGATACCCCATGGGGTATCCGATGCAATTCCTCACCAAGGAGAGACATGCTTCTCGAACGTATTTATGACGAAGACCTCGCACAGGCCAGCTACCTCATCGGCTGCCAGGCCAAGGGCGAAGCCATCGTGGTGGACGCCCGCCGCGACATCCGGGTGTACCAGGACCTCGCCGCGAAAAACGGCATGAAGATCGTCGCCGTCACCGAAACCCACATCCACGCCGACTACCTCTCGGGCACCCGTGAACTGGCCGCGGCCACCGGCGCGGAGATCTACGTCTCGGGCGAGGGCGGGAAGGACTGGCAGTACGAGTTCGAGGCAGAACGCCTCCTCGACCAGTCCACCATCACCCTGGGCAACATCACCGTCACCGCCCTGCACACCCCCGGACACACCCCCGAACACCTCTCCTTCCTGGTCACCGACGGCGCCTTCAGCGACGAGCCCGGATTCCTGCTCTCGGGCGACTTCGTGTTCTCCGGGGATCTGGGACGCCCGGACCTGCTCGACGAGGCCGCCGGCGGCATCGACACCCGCTTTGCCGGGGCGCACGATTTGTTCGTCTCGCTGAAGGAAAAGTTCCTGACCCTGCCGGACTACGTGCAGGTCTACCCGGGCCACGGCGCCGGCAGTGCCTGCGGCAAGGCACTGGGCGCGATCCCGTCCTCCACGGTCGGGTACGAGCGCAACTTCGCCTGGTGGGGCCCCTACCTGGAGGCAAACGACGAGGCCGGCTTCGTCGAGGCACTGCTCGACGGGCAGCCCGACGCCCACGCCTACTTCGGCCGCATGAAGCGCGAAAACCGCCAGGGCCCGGCCGTCCTGGGCGACCGCGCACCACTGGCCGAGCTGGCCACCGGGGACGTCGCGACCGCCCTGGCCGCCGACGAGATCGGTGTGGTCGACACCCGCCACCACACCCTGGTCCACGAGGGCACCGTCGCCGGGGCCCTGAACATTCCCGCCGGCAACAAGGCGGCAAGCTACGGCGCGTGGGCCGTGGACCCGGAAACCGACCAGCGCCCGCTGGTGCTCCTGGCCCCGGACAGCGAAAGCGCCACCGAGATGTGGGACCACCTCATCCGTGTGGGCATCGACAAGGTCGCCGGCTACATCACGTCCCTGGACGGCCTGCCGAGCTACACCCCGGAAACCCTGGCCCCGGCCGACCTGGCCGGGTTCGATGCCGCCCTGCTGCTGGATGTGCGCAACAAGACCGAGCACACCGCCGGGCACGTCCCGGGCTCCGTCCAGCTCAGCGCCGGACGGGTGCTCTGGCACACCGACCGGCTTCCGGCCGACGGCGTGATCGTGAGCTACTGCCAGTCCGGGGTGCGCAACTCCGTGGCCGCCTCCGCGCTGCGCCGTGCCGGGTTCGACGTCGTCGAGCTCGAGGGCAGCTACGCCGGCTGGGCCGACTGGAAGCAAATGCAGAACGCCTAAGTTCTCCACCGCCCATCCCTCAACCATAAATTCTACGTATTCCCGGTCCCGCATCCTCCTTTCCGGATGCGGGACCGGCCGGGCGCCATGCCCGGCAGAAAGGGCCTACAAGCCATGAACCCCGTTCCCCAGACCACCAGCCCCGAAGAACTCAAGGACTGGATCACTTCCGGCTCCGACGTCGTGGTGCTTGACGTGCGTTCCGCCGCCGAATTCGAATCCCTGCACATCTTGGGCTCCTACAACGTGCCGCTGCCGCTGCTGGCCGAACACACCGAGGAACTTGCTTCGAAGCTTGACACCAAGGTGGTGCTGGTCTGCCAGTCCGGCGTGCGCGCCACCGAAGCCAAGACAAACCTCGCGTCGAGTCGGATTCGGCAACGCCCATGTCTTGGCCGGCGGCGTCCCCGCCTACAAGCAGGCCGGCGGCCGGACCGTTGAAGGGTCCAAGCGCTGGGACCTGGAACGCCAGGTGCGCATGGCCGCCGGCTCCCTCGTGATCGCCGGGCTGGCCGGAGGGAAGTTCCTTTCCCCGCAGATCCGCACGGTCGCCGGTGTCATCGGGGCGGGCCTGACCTTCTCCGCGGCCACCAACACCTGCGCCATGGGCAAGGCCCTGGCGAAGATGCCGTGGAACAGGACCGGCAACGAGCCGACCCGTGAATCGGTCATCGCCCAGCTTCCGCCCAAGAAGTCCTAGCACACACCCGGTTGGCCCGCGGCCAGCCGGTTTCCTCCCGGTTTCCGGGCCGGGTCGCTTGATCCGGGCCCGAAAACCACCCGCACACCGCTTGAACACCCCCGAAGGAGCAGACCATGCCAGAAATCACCATCACCGACACCGACCAGCGACGTGCCACGGACCAGATCCTTGATGTCCGCGAAGACTTCGAAATCACCGAGGGCATGATCCCCGGCGCCATCCACATCCCCATGGGCGAGCTGGACGCCCGCCTGGGGGAGATCGACCGGGCCCGCCCCGTCATCGTCATCTGCCGCAGCGGCAACCGCAGCGCCCGCGTCGCCGACGCCCTCACCGGGGCCGGCTTCACCGCCGACACCATGGCCGGCGGCATGATCGCCTGGCAACGCGCCGGCCTGCCCGTCACCTAACCGACTGCTCCGGCGGCAACCCCGCCGCGCACCCGCACACTCATACCCAGACAAGGAACCCTTCCAATGACAGTAACCCTCGCACTGACCCTCCTGCTCTCGGTGCTGATCGGGCTCTCGCTCGGCCTGCTCGGCGGGGGCGGGTCCATCCTCACCGTCCCGATCCTCACCTATGTTGCGGGCCTGGAACCGAAGGAAGCCATCACCACGTCCCTTTTCGTGGTGGGAGTGACCTCCATCGTCAGCGTCGTGACCCATGCTCGCAAGAAGCGCGTGAAATGGCGCACCGGGCTGGTCTTCGGGGCCGCCGGCATGGTCGGGGCCTTCGGCGGCGGCTTCCTGGGGGGCCACTTCCCGGCACGATCCTCATGATCGCCTTCGCCCTCATGATGCTTGCCACGTCGGTAGCCATGATCCGGGGTCGCCAAGAACGCCCGGGCACAGACGCCAGGGGCGAGCTCCCCGTGGCTAAGTCGCTGGCGGCCGGCGGCGCGGTTGGCTTGTTGACCGGTCTGGTGGGCGCGGGTGGAGGGTTCCTGATCGTCCCGGCGCTGGTTCTGCTGGGCGGGTTGCCGATGACAGCCGCGGTCGGCACGTCGCTGCTGGTTATTGCGATGAATTCCTTGGCCGGTTTCACTGGACACGTGACTTCACTGGAACTGGATTGGGCCCTCACCGGCGGGGTGAGCGTCGCGGCGATCCTCGGTTCGCTCTTGGGCGCCCGCCTTGCCGGACGCATCCCCGAGACCGCCCTGCGCCGGGGGTTCGGCATCTTCGTCCTCCTCATGGGACTCGTCGTCCTGGTACAGGAACTCCCTTCCCCCGCCAGCTTCGTCGTCGGCATTGCGGCCGCCACAACCGCCGCTGCCGCCGCAATATGCAGGTTCGCCATCCCTTCGTGCCCCCTGCGGCGTGCAGTGCTGGCATCACAGACGGTCCCGCAAGGATCCGAAGGCCACTAACCGGACTTCCTACACAGCACCATGCGCGCCACGGATCTCAGCACTGGCCAGAATGCGTGGCGTAGTTCCGACCGCGTGCTGAGGCATGGGAATCTTTCAAACACTGTCTTGCACCCAAGCCATGTGACCGGTTTGTAGGATGCATAGTGTTGGTTCCGTCGACTTCGGCGGTGGGAGAGCGATTCGACCGGAATTACCGTTGCCTGGGGCCGATGGCGAAGCACAAGCAACCTGCCCGAGGATCACATCCTAGGACGGAAGATGCCAGCCAAACCCGCTTTACGTTACGGGCCCCTTGACTCCCAGGGCGACTGCCTCATGACCTTGTGAGGGCGAATCTGCTCGAACTTCGAACTTTCGAGTGCCTTTCAGCGCGCGCAACGCATTGAATATGGTCAGCAGGTCAACGATCTCTTGGCTCAGGGCTCCAAGGATTGCCGGCAATACTCCGGTGGCGGCCACCAACATGAGCAGTACGGAGAGCACGATTCCAAGCCAAATGGATTGCACTGCGATGTGTACGGTGTCCTTTCCAATGCGCACTGCGTGGGCTGCCTGGGAAATGTGCTCCGTCATGATGACCACGTCCGCGCTTTGTGAGGCCGCGGTGGACCCCCGCGCGCCCATGGCAACACCAACCTCCGACGCGGCCAGTACCGGGGCATCGTTGACTCCGTCGCCGACCATCATGACCGGGCGGCGTGTCAGCCCGCGCACAAAGTTGACCTTGTCCTCCGGCAGGCATTCGGCGCGTACCCGAGTCAAACCCAATTCGCTGGCAATGTGGTCGGCGGTCGCCTGCTGGTCTCCCGTGAGCATCAGCAGGTCTTCGATGCCCATGGAGCGTAGTCGCCGCAGTGTTTCCGCGGCGTCTGGCCGCAACGCATCGGCCAACACCAGAACCCCGGCAAAGTGCCCGTCGACGGCGACATAGACCGAGGATTCACCCGAGGCAAGCTCGTAATGCCTCACGTCCGGGACGTGGGATTTGATCCATGCCGGCTTGCCCACCAATACCCTTCGCTCCCCCACCAACGCACTGACCCCATGGGTGGCCACCTCGCTGGCGTCCCGGACCGCGGAGATGGCCAGCGACCGATCACTGGCGGCCGCAACGATCGAGGCCGCCAAGACGTGCGAGGAGTACTGTTCGGCCGCGGCGACCAGCGACAGCAATTCATCCTCCCCCATGCCCTCGACCGGGTGGATGGAACGAAGCTGGGGTATGCCCTGGGTCAGGGTTCCGGTCTTGTCAAAGGCAACCGATTTCACGGCGGCAAGCCTCTCCAGTGTTCCGCCGTCCTTGACGATGACACCGGTGCGCGCTGCCCGGCTCATGCCTCCCATGAAGGCAACAGGTGCCGCAATGAGCAAGGGGCAAGGGGTCGCCACCACCAGCACCTCGGCAAAGCGCACCGGATCGCCGCTGGCCCACCAGGCAGCACCCGCAATGACATAGGCGAGCATCGTGAAGGGAACGGCGTAGCGATCAGCCAGACGGACGACGGGAGCCCGCGAGGCAGCGGCTTCGGTGACCAGTTCGACAATGCGCGAGTATTGCGAGTCCGCAGCGGTCGCGCTGGCACGCAGTGTGATGGCGCGCGCCCCATTCACCGCCCCCGAGAGCAGGGATTCGCCGGCGATTTTGTATACCGGCATCGATTCCCCGGTAAGTGAAGATTCGTCAAAAGAGCCCTCGGGGTCAAGGAGCACCCCGTCCACCGGCAGGATTTCTCCGGGGCGCACCAGCACCGCGTCCCCCACCACCAGTTCGGCTACCCGCACATCGTGAATGGTTCCGTCTGCTTCAACCCGGTGCGCCCATACCGGGACACGTTCCAGCAGCGATGACAGGGATTTCGTGGCGCGCATCTGCGCATAGTCCTCCAGGGCCTCGCCACCCGAGAGCATGAGGCAAATGATGAGGGCCGCCAGGTATTCGCCCACCACGACGGTGGCCAGGATCGCGGTAAAGGCCAAGACATCTATTCCCCAATGGCCCCGGGCAATGTCCTTGGCCATACCCCAGCCCAGGTGCACCGCCAGGCCCAGCGCAAAGGCACTGGCAACCAACTGCGCCAGCTGCCCCCACCCTGTACCCAACATGCCCAATGTGGCCAGCAGAACGATCAGCGTGACCACGACCACCGGGTATCTCTTGATCAATACCAGCATCGTTTTCCTTTCCCGGGGAACGCTACCTCCATACTCGGCCGAGATTGGCTCCTCTGCTAGCATGGCAAGCCTTGCCATGGAGGCAGCGTGTTCCCCAGCGCCAGAGCCATCGCCAGAGGGATTCCCCCAAGGAACTCCGCCAGCGCTGTCCGAACAACAAATTCACGGACATCGGAGTCGGGTGACAACAAAGAACCCTCAAAAAGGACCGTTCAGCTGCCTACCCCGGGCCGCGGGCGCCATGGGCCAAGTCGAAGCTGGGCGGGTTGCCGGCCACGCGAGCCCGGGCGATGCGGCCCTTCGGCGGCAGGCATTCGACACCGTCCCCGTGACGTGTCCACGGAAGCCAAGATTCACCCGGGACGCCCGAGATCGAACCCGCCGGCGCCCCCGAACACCGCGAGCGGTCCGGAGCACAGGATCTACCCCGGCGCATCCCACGTGGCAGGGACTGCGCGACGCGCCCGACCCTAGGAAAACCGTTGGATGGACGCGCGCAGCGCCTGCGCCGAGCGCTGGAGGAGTTCTTCTTCCCGGTCGTCGAGGTGGGTGTCCAGCACCCGCTGGACACCGCCGGCCCCGACGATCGAGGGAACGCTGAGTGCCACGCCGTCAATGCCCCGGTAGCCGTGCAGCACGCTGGAGACCGGAAGGATGCAGCGCTCGTCCTGCAGCACGGCCTCCACGATGCGGGCACCCGAGAGGCCGATCGCGTAGTTCGTGGCCCCCTTGCCGGCGATGACCTTGTACGCGGCGTTGACGACGTCGTGTGTGAGGGTCTCGAGGCGCTCGCGGGGAAACAACAGCGTCCCCGCTTCATCCCTCCACTCCGAGCAGCGGCGTCTGGCCGATGGTGGCGGTGGACCAGAGCGGGAACTCCGTGTCGCCGTGCTCGCCGACGATCAGTGCATGCACGCTCTGCGGGGCAACCTGGGCGACCTCCGCCACCAGCCAGCGCAGCCGCGCGGAGTCCAGCACGGTGCCGGAGCTGAAGATGCGCCCGGCCGGCAGGTCGGTGATGCGCTCCGCCACGGCCGTGAGCACGTCGCACGGGTTGGTCACGAGGATGAAGACCGCATCCGGCGCCAGTGCGACGAGCTGAGGCAGCATCGTCTCCAGGATGCCCACGTTGACGCCCGCCAACTCGAGCCGGGTCTGGCCGGGCTCCTGCTTGGCGCCGGCGGTGATGACCACGACGTCGGAACCGGCCACGAGCCCGATGTCGTCGCCGCCGGTGATGCTGGAGGATCCCGTAAACGGCGTGCCGTGTGCCAGGTCAAGGACCTCGGCCTCTGCCTTGGCCCTGGCGATGTCATACAGCACGATTTCGCGTGCCGAATTGCGGATGAGGGCGGCATAGGCGAGCGAGGTGCCCACGCTTCCGGCCCCGACGATGGTGAGCTTGGTGCTTCGGGCGAACGTCATGTCCCCAGTATCGCGCCAAACACGGCACCGGTTCGATCGATTCCGCTCGTGTCACAGGTTCGTCCGGCCGACGACGGGCGCGAGTGCCCCGAGCTGCTGGACGCGACCCCCTGAACGGGACGCCGGCCAGCCCAAACCGCCTACCAGCAGCGCTTTTGGGCGCGGCATGGCAGACTGTGATCCATGAGCGAACCAACGGACGCAGCAAAGCCGCCCAGCCGCGCACCGGGGCGGGGCCTGCCGCTGACGGTGGGAATCATCGGGTTGCTGGCAATCATCGCGGGCATCATCACGCCTGTGGATCGGCAGCAGCGAGGAACTCACCTTCGGCTGGATGGCCTATGCACCCCTGAACGATTCCGAGTTCATGCCGGGCAGGTACCTCATGGGCCCCAAGCAAATCATCGGCTGCGTGCTGCTGGCCATCGCCGCCGCCTGCGCCGCGTTCCTGGCTGGCCTGTCGGTGGGCAGGCGCGCACGCTAGGGACGGGTGCTAGGGCACCAGCTACTGCACCGGTCCGAGCTACTGCATTGTGCCGACCGGCGGCGCACCGATGAGCTCCGCATGGAGCGCGTACTCGGCCAGCAGGTGTTCGGTGAACAGTTCCACGGTGTATCCGGGGACCAGGTCGTCCGCGGCGCCCACGGTGGACGGGTCCATCTCGATTTCCATGGCCCGGTAGACATCGTCGAGCACCCCGCGAATGGGCGCGGAATCCTCGATCACAAACACGCTGGAAAACAGCCACGCGCCGGAGATGACCCGCTGGGCCGTCCCCACCAGCTTGACCGCGTGCCGCGCCGGGGATTGCGCGCCCGGCAGCCCGTGGACGCTGAAATCGCCGGGGCAGTACTCCCCCGGGATCGCCCCCACCCGGGCGTCGATGCCTCCGCGCCGCAGCGCATCGGCATACAGCTCGCCCAGCACCTGGAAGCGTTGCTGGTGGCCCAGCATGGCCTCGCCCGCGGGCTCCACGTGGTCCAGGATCACGGTTCCGCGGTGGTAGGCCGCCGCGCGCCCGCCGGCCTTGCGCACCACCGGGGCAAAGCCGTGCTCGCGCGATTTTTCGACGGCCAGTTCGTAGCCCGGCAGCCTGACGTCGCGCTGGCCGAAGGCCATCGTGGGGTCCGGCCGGTACAGCCGCAGCGTTGCGGGCGAGCGGCCGTCGCGGACGGATCCCAGCAGCTCGATGCCTCCCATGAGGTCGGCCGCCGGGTCCCCGCCGGGCACATCATGCAGGACGTGCAGCGTGTGGTCGGCATCGGGATTCCAAAGGCTCATGGACTCGATTCTAGGTCCGGGGGCGATCGAAGGAATAATGGAAGCCGTGCCGAAACAACATATGCCCCTGATTTTGCTTGGCGGTGCTTCCGGATCCGGAAAGTCCTACCTTGCCCACCGCTTCGGCCGACCCCACGTGGAGCTCGACAACTTCTACCGGGAGCTCTCGGAAAACACCGCCGACTCCCCGCTTCCGCAGACCGGCTACGGCGAGGTCGACTGGGACCACTCCGGCACCTGGAACTGCGACAAGGCGGTCGACGGCCTGGTCGAGCTGCTGGAAACCGGGCAGACGCAGGTGCCGAACTACTCGATCAGCACCTCCAGCTACGACGGGACGCACCCGGTGGAGCTGGCCGACGGCCCGCTGGTCGCCGAGGGCATCTTCGTGAGCGAGGTGTTGGCGCCGCTGCGCGAGCTCGGCATCGACGTCCAGGGCCTTCTACATCGACGTCTCGGCGTCGCAGACCGCGCTGCGGCGGTTCGTCCGCGACGTCAAGGAACGCCGCAAGCCGATCGGCTTCCTGCTCAAGCGCGGCTATGCGCTCTTCCGCGCCGACCGCCAGGTCCGCGCCAGGTACCTCGAGGCCGGGTTCGTGCCGATGAAAAAGAAGGCGGTCAAGGCCATGCTGGCCGAGGCCGCCGCCTCCTAGGAAACTGCCGCAACCGGCCCCCTTGACCATTGGCCCGGGCGGGCTGGAATGGGATGAGGAGGCTCGGCATCCCGCCGGGCCGGATCGTCGGCCCTGGAGGTGCCGCAGTGGTCGCCCAGACACTTGGTTTGCTGGCGATACTCGTCGGGCATTGCAACGGCCTGGCTGGTGAACACCAGGCCCTCCCGGGAACGGGATCCGGACGCGCGATTCTGGTACGGCTTCACCGGATTCTGCCTGCTGGCCCCGATGCTCCTGATTGCCGCATCGCTGGACCGGTGGATCGGCGCCCTGGCCCTTGGCATGATTGCCGCAAGCGCCCTGGCGACGGGCAGGCTTGCCGCCCGCAGCGTGGAGAAACTGGCGGCCGCCGAGTCGGATTCCCGGCGGGACGCGGAGCATGCCGCGCTTGGTGGCGCGGCACGACTCGGTGCTCAGGGCCTGGGGCCGCTACGCCCTGGATCCGGCCGCGGCCATCGATTTTCCGGCGATGAACGACGTGCATGTCCCGGAGGTTTCCACCCTGGCCAAGGCGCTGGCCGAGGCCGAGCTGCTGCGCCGGGCGCCCGCAGGCCCCGGCAGCGGAGCACGCCGGCGCCGGCTACCTCCAGGCCATCGGCCGTTTGGAAGCGGCGTTCCGGCGGGCCGAGCAGGCGGCCGCGGACCCCGGCGGCTCAGAACAAATCCTGCCGTGAGCATTCCCCGCGCCCTCGTGAGCACTGGATCCGCCCGGCTGCAAGACAAGCGGATCTTGCTGAGCCGGGGATCGAGGGTCCGCCGGCCAACAAGATCCGCTTCCACAGTGAACTGCAGTGGTGACGCCGGAATCAGGTCCGACGTTCTGGCGCTGCTTCCCCGTGCACGCCCACGGCAACGGCAAGGTCCTGCCAAGACATGCCGGTGCCCTTGAAGACGTTCGGGCGGTCGGTTGCCCGGGCAACGTTCCCGCGCACCAGGTGCGCTCAAGGTCAGCAGCGCGCCGGCGTCCAGCCGGCCTTCCTCGATGGCCATGACCACGTCGCCGGCCTCGCGCAGCGCGGTCTGGACGTCCTCGACGACCACCCGGGCACGGCCCATGAGGTTGGCGTCCAGTTCGCGGCGGTCCGTTTCGTGCGAACCCATGGCGACGACGGCGGCGCCGTCCTTGACCAGGGAACCGTCGAAAAGCGGCTCACCGGCAGAGGTGGCACAGACGATGATGTCCGCGTTTGCCACGTCCCCGGCCACCGCCGCGCGGGCCGCGAGGCCCAGGCCGCGGGCCTTGGCCACCATCTCCTCGACCTTCCGGGCGGAGCGCCCCGAAATCCAGACCTCGGACAGCGTGCGGATTTCGGCCATTGCCTCGATGTGGCCCCAGGCCTGCAGGCCCGTGCCGAAGACCAGCAGCGTGCCGGCATCCGGTGCCGCCAGCTTGTTGGCGGCCACCGCCGAAACGGCCGGGGTGCGCAGGGCGGTGAGCAGCGAGCCTTCCATGAGTGCCTGCGGGCTCAGCGTCAGCGAGTCCATCAGGACGTAGGTCGCTTGGATGCGCGGGCGGCCATGCTCCGGGTTGTTCGGTCCCACGGAGGCGACCTTGATTCCGGCCCAGGCCCCGATGACCGAGGGCATCAGCAACAGGTGGCCTCCGCCGGCGGGCGTGTTCACGCGCGCCGGGTCGTTGGCCGGGTCGAAGTCGTCAAGCAATGCGGCTTCGATCAGCGCGCGGGCGCGTGCCGGGGAGATGGCCGCGGCGACTTCCCGCGAGCCGTACCAGCGTGGTGCGGTTTCGGTTGCGGTGACCATTAGCTTGTTTGCCCCCGCGGTCGCGGCTTCGCGGCTCGTGCGCCTTTCTCGGTTTCCCCGGCCTCGATCTCGGCGTCGGCCTGCGCCACGCGCGGGGCGAAGGAGACGGCGACGATGGAAAGCACGGCGATGGAGCCGATGTAGATGGCGATGGGGGCCCAGGAGCCGTCGAACTTTGCCAGCAGGAAGGTGCACAGCAGCGGGGCGGTTCCGCCGGCCAGCGCGGCGCCGACCTGGTAGCCCAGGGTGACGCCGGTGTAGCGGACGCGGGTGGAGAAGATCTCGGAGGTCAACGTGCCCAGGGTCGCGGTGACCGGCGGCCAGACGACGCCCAGGCCGATGATGACGGCCATGAACACGGCCCAGTCCTGGCCGGTGCCCAGCAGCAGGAAGAACGGTGCGGCGAACAGGCCGATCGCCGCGGCGCCCACCATGTAGACCCGCACGCGGCCCCATTTATCCGAGAGCCAACCCATCACGGGGATCATGATCGTGCTGGCCAGGGCGCCGGCGCTGACTGCGCCAAGCACGGTGGAACGCTCGAAGTCCAGGGTGCCGGTGGCGTAGCTGACCACGAAGGTCGCGAAGATGTAGAACGGCGCGGTCTCGACGATCTTGGCGCCGATGGCGATCAGCACCGAACGCCAGTGGTAGCGCAGGGTTTCGGCGATCGGCAGCTTGGAGACGTTGCCGGACTTCTTCTGCTTTTCGAACTCAGGGGTTTCGCCGAGCCCGCCGCGGATCCACAGGCCCACGACGATCAGGATGATGCTGGAGATGAACGGCAGGCGCCAACCCCAGGCCTCAAAGGCGTCCTTGGGCAGCTGGCTGACCAGGGAGAAGGCGATGGTTGCCAGCAGCATGCCGATGGTGATGCCCGTCTGCGGCACGCTGCCAAACAGGCCGCGGCGGTTCTTCGGCGCGAATTCGTAGGCGAGCAGCAGTGCGCCGCCCCATTCGCCGCCGATGGCCAGGCCCTGGATGACGCGGCAGAGGATCAGCAGCGCCGGGGCCAGCATGCCGACCTGGTCGTAGGTCGGCAACAGGCCGATGGCGACCGTCGCGCCGCCCATCATCGAGAGCGTGACAACCAGCGTCTTCTTGCGGCCGATCCGGTCCCCGATGTGGGAGAAGACGATGCCGCCGAAGGGGCGGATGAAGAAGGTCAGCGCCAGGGTCAGGTAGGAGAGCATCTGCGAGACATACGGGTCTTCCGAGGGGAAGAACTGCTTGTCGAAGATGAACGCCGCGGCCGTTGCGTACAGGAAGAAGTCGAACCATTCGATGGCCGATCCGCTGAGGCTGGCCGTGAGGACCTTCCCGTAGCTCACCTTCTTTGGTGCTGTTGTCGTTGCTGGCTGGCTCATGTGCCCCTACCCATCTTCAGCGCGGCCGGGGCCGGAAACCCTTCGAGGGGGTGCCTGCCGGACGCGCAATTGTGACGAAATTATCCCGTGACATGCGCCACGGCCAGAGACAACAGTAAAATTTTACTCGGGGATATGCAAATGGCGCGGATCACACGCGGCGTTTCAGATCCGGCGGGTCAGGCCCGCCGGGCGTCTTCGGGACCGCTCGCCGGACTCGGCCTGGCCCGGCCCAGACGCCGCGGGTGTGGCCGATGTGCCGGCGCATCAACTCGGCAACGCCCTCGGCATCGCGGGCAATCATCAGATCGAGCATTTCCCCGTGTTCACGGGCCGTGGCCAGCAACTCGCCGGCATCGGCCAGCTGCTGCAACCCCGACAAGCGCGCCATCGAACGCAACCGGCGCACGTTGTTGACCAGCTGCCTGTTCCCGGACAACGCCAGGGCGCGCAGGTGGAACTCGGTGTCGGCGGCGACGAATTCGCGCAGGGCACCGCGCCGGGCCGTCTCATTGAGCATCTCGGCCAGCGGCCGCAGCTCCTCCAGCTCCGCCACGCTGGCCTGGTGGGTCACCTGCACCATCGTGGGAACCTCGATCAGCGTCCGCAACGCGGCCAACTCATCAAGGTCCCGGTCGCTGAAACCCTTGATCAGGTAGCCCTTGTTGCGCAGGGCCTCGACGAGACCCTCGCGGGCAATATCGATCATTGCCTCGCGCACCGGGGTCGGGGAGACGCCGAGCATCTCGGCGAGGGCGGGGGCCGAGTAGATCTTCCCCGGGATCAAGGTCCCGGCAACCAGCGCATCGCGCAGCGGCGTCGGACACCTGCTGGCGCAGGCTGACCTCGCCGCCGCGGCCGGTCAGCCGGACGTGGAACGGGTCGTGGTCCTGGTCGCGGTCCATTTACTTCTGCCCGGGCAGCGGCCGCACGGTGAGGATCTGCTCGCTGCGCCCGAACGGGCCGCTGGACGTCGTGCAGCACCGCGGAGGTCAACCCGATCCCGTCGGCGCCGTAGGTCTGCTGCGCCTCGATGCCCAGCCATTGGCCCTCGGGCGCGCGGTGCATGTGGATCTGCAGGTCGACGTTCGGGAACATCCACGAACCCGGGCCCGGCGCCACCCGCGGCGCCACGCCGTTGGCGGTGTCGACCATGCCCATCAGCCGCACCAGGTCGGAGGTGTCTTGATCCCCTCCACCATCTCAAAGGCGTTGCGCATCCACACCACGCCCTTGCCCGGGCGGTGGCCGTTGGCGCCGCGGAATTCCAGGCCCTGGATGTAGCCGCCTGGCCACGGGGTCATGCCGTCAAAGGCCACCAGCTCCTCGGGGTGGACCACCGGCTCATCCTCGGACGCGGCAACCGCCGTGGAGTCCAGGGTCTTCAGCCGCCAGCCGCGGGCCACGATGCAGGTGCGCCCCTGGGAGATCATCTCGCCCTCGATGAGTTCGATGGTGCGCCCGGGCCTGATCATGCGGGTCCGGACCTCGAATTCCCCGCCGTGGATGATGCCGTGGATGTCCAGGCTGATCCTGGCCATGCGCATGTCCGCGCGCGGCTGGAAATTCTCCATCGCGTGCACCAGGATGCCGGTGGCCGGCGCCATGTGCTGTTCGTGCGGGTTCCAGGCGCCCTGGGCGTGGACCGTCGAGCGGTACGTGTTTTCGCCGGTGGGCCGGTAGTAGAAATCGCCGACCGCCAGTTCCGGCGTATTTGGTTCGGCTGTTGTTGTTGAGTCATGTCTGTTTCCTTCTGCCCGTGCGGCGTCTGCCGCCCGCTTCTCTTGGTGATCAGCCTAGCCACCAATGCGACGCGGCCCGCAATCCGGCGCGTCGCGCGGCGCTCGACTCCGCGGCACCGGCTATTGGCCCGGACACGCGGCCCGCGCGTAGGGTGGGCCGCAGCAACCCGCGCCAAGGAAAGGGACACCCCCATGCCCACCGTCGCCGAAACCATGATCGCCACACTCAAGGCCAACGGGGTCAAGCGCATCTACGGCGTGGCCGGGGATTCGCTCAACGGCCTGACCGATGCCGTGCGCAAGGACGGAACCATCGACTGGCTGCCGGTGCGGCACGAGGAAACCGCGGCGTTTGCCGCCGGCGCCGAGGCGGAAATGACCGGCAACCTTGCGGTCTGCGCCGGAAGCTGCGGGCCGGGAAACCTGCACCTGATCAACGGACTCTACGACGCGAACCGCAACCGGGTCCCGGTGCTGGCCATCGCCGCGCACATTCCCGGCGCCGAGATCGGCAGCAACTACTTCCAGGAGACCCACCCCACCGAACTCTTCCGCGAGGCCTCGGTCTTTTGCGAGATGGTTTCCACCCCCGAACAGATGCCGCGGCTGCTGGAGATCGCCATGCGCACCGCGGTGGAGCGCCGCGGCGTTGCGGTGCTGGTCATGCCCGGGGAGGTGGCGCTTGGCAGAGGCGCACGACACCCGGGTGGCCGTGATCGCAACGCAGCAGGTCCGCGATCCTGCCGCACCCGGAGGACCTGGCCCGGGCGGCGACCCTGCTCAACGACGGCCAAGACGGTCACCATCCTGGCCGGTGCCGGGGTTGCCGGGGCCCACGCCCGAGGTCATGGAGGTCGCCGAGCTGCTGGCGCGCGCCGGTGGTGCATGCGCTGCGCGGCAAGGAACACATCGAGTACGACAACCCCTACGACGTCGGCATGACCGGGCTGCTGGGCTTCGCCTCCGGGTACCGGGCCATGGACTCCGCCGACGCGATCCTGCTGCTCGGCACGGATTTCCCCTACCAGCAGTTCTACCCGCAGAACGCCAAGATCATCCAGGTGGACATGCGCGGGGAGCAGCTGGGCCGGCGCACCAGGATCGACGTGGGGCTGCTGGGCACCGTCGCCGACACGCTCGAGGTGCTGGCTCCGCTGCTGGACACGGAAGACCGACCGCACGCACCTGCAGGACGCCCAGAAGCACTACCGCAAGACCCGGGAGAAGCTCGACGACCTGGCCGTCCCGCCCGCAAGGGCGCGCAGATCCACCCGCAGTTCGTCGCCCGCACCCTGGACGGGCTGGCCGACGAGGACGCGGTGTTCCTGGCCGACGTCGGCTCGCCCACGGTCTGGGCGGCCCGGTACCTGGGCATGAACGGGAAGCGCCGGCTGCTGGGATCCTTCAACCACGGCTCCATGGCCAACTCGATCCCGCAGGCCATCGGGGTCCAGGCCTCGAACCCCGGCCGGCAGGTGGTGACGCTCTCGGGCGACGGCGGACTGGCCATGCTGCATGGGCGACCTGCTGACCCTGGTCCAGTCCAAGCTGCCGGTCAAGATCGTGGTCTTCAACAACTCGTCGCTGAACTTCGTGGAGCTGGAGATGAAGGCCGCGGGTTTCGTCACCTTCGCCACCGACCTGTCCAACCCGAATTTTGCCGACGTCGCCACGGCCCTGGGCATCCGCGGGTTCCGGGTGGAGAATTCCGAGGACCTGCCCGCGGCCCTGGACGACGCGCTGGACCATGACGGGCCCGCCCTCATCGACGTGGTGACGGCCCGCCAGGAACTCTCGATGCCGCCGTCGATCACCGCGGCAGCAGGCCAAGGGGTTCGCGCTCTATGCCGATCCGCACCGTCTTTTCCGGACAAGGGCGACGAGCTGCTGGACCTTGCCGCCACCAACTGGCGCCAGCTCTTCTGAGTCTGACTTTTCCGAGTCACAGCAGTGCGGCCTTCTCGCAGCCGCAGCTCCGCCACGCCTGCTCGGTTTCCTCCCGGGTGAGATCGGCGTTCACCGCCGCGCCCACGCCGAGCCCGCTGGCCGCGGCCATGACGACCTGTTGCCTCGGGTCCGCAAGGCTTCCGGCAACCCACACGCCCGGAACCTCGCTTTGCCCCATGGCATCGACCTCGACGTACTGGCCAACGCCCGTGGGGTGTTCCAGGCCACGAGCCCCAGCGAGGCCACCGCGGAGAGGTCCACCTCGACCCGGGGCATGATGACCAGGGCATCCAGCGGATACACGGTGCCGTCGGAGAGCTCCACGCCCTGGATGGAACCGGCGGCACCGCGCACCGCGGCGATGTCCGCCTCGATGATCCGCGACGCCGCGGGCCTCAAGCTGTTCGAGCTCCTCGGAGCCCAGCTCCCGGCCCGGGCCCTTGAAGAGGGTGATGTTCTTGCTCCACTGGGTGAACATGAGTGCCTGGTGCACCGAGAAGGCATCGTCGAAGATGCCGATGTGCCGGTCCTTGACTTCCCAGCCGTGGCAGTAGGGGCAGTGCAGGACGTCGTTGTCCCCAGTGCTCGGCCAGTCCCTCGATTTCCGGCAGCTTGTCCTTCAGCCCGCCGGCGAGGATGATCCTCCGGGCCGCGACCTGGGGATTGCCGTGCCAGCGAGACGGGAATCCCGTCTCGGTGCGGCGGCTGTCCGTTGCCCGATCGGCAACAATGTCACACCGTAGTCGGCCAGTTCCGCACGCCCGGCGGCCAGGAACTCCAGCGGGTTCATGCCGTCGCGCGAAAGGTAGTTGTGCATTGCGTCCGCCGGCGCGTTGCGGGGCTCGCCCGCGTCCACGACCAGCACCGAACGCCGCGCACGGCCCAATGCCTGGGCGGCACTCAGTCCCGCCGCTCCCCCGCCGATGATGACCACGTCGTATGTTTTGCCTGGTTTTCCATGGGGTTTTGCTCCTTGTGATTCGTCGCGCTGACGTGCCGTCCGCACTGCGTCAAGCGTGCACCCGGATCGCCAGAAGACTCCAAACATTTTTGCCGATATGGCAAACTGTCGCCATGGAGCAAGAGATTGAAGACACGCTTTCCCAGGTAGGGCCGCGGCTGCGGGCCCTGCGCACCGGCGCGCAACACCACGCTGCAGGAACTCTCCGCACGCACGGGGATCTCGGTCAGCACGCTTTCGCGCCTGGAATCGGGCCAGCGCCGCCCGACGCTGGAGCAGCTCCTGCCCCTGGCGCGGGCGCACGGGGTGCCGCTCGACGACCTGGTGGGCGCCCCGGCCACCGGCGATCCGCGGATCCACATCAAGCCCATCACGCACCACGGCATGACGATCCTGCCGCTGAGCAGGGGGTCCGGAGGCGGCCTGCAGGCATTCAAGAACCTGCTCCCGGCGGGAACCGACCGCAGCGTTCCCGGACTTGCGCACCCACGAGGGCTACGAATGGATCTACGTGCTCAAGGGCAAGCTCCGCCTCTGCCTGGGCGAGCACGACATCGTCTTGCCGGCCGGAGAGGCCGCGGAGTTCGACACCCACACGCCGCATTGGTTCGGCCGGGCCGACACCAACGCCGTGGAGTTCCTCAGCCTCTTCGGGCCGCAGGGAGAGCGCATGCACGTCCGGGCAAAACCCTCGAAGACACCGCAACGGAAGTAGCTTCCCGGCCCTTGCGGCGCACCGGGCTCCAAGACCCGGACCCGGACGATATCCCCACACGTTCAATCGTCGGCTTTGCGCCTGACAAGCAGAAACATCATTCCGGTCATTCTCCGCCCCGCACAGGTGCATGCTACCGTCCCGCGGATTCATCTGGTACGGCAATGAAACAGCGGATACTCTGGCCTCAACTCCATGCCACCAGCGGTCGGCCATCCCAACAATTCGACTGAAGGCCGGCGTCTGGGACTGCCAGGCCAAAAGGACCTCAATGAGGAGGCGCTTTCATGAAATGGATCCTCGCTGTATTCCTGTTGCTGATGACCGCTACTTCTTCCCCGGCCGGGACTCCGGGCTTGCCATGCGTGATGTCCCCCGAGTGCCATGCCCGAAAGCTGGAAACCCACGAGTGCACAGCAGAAGAATCTACGCACCGAACCCTGGTCCGTGAGCGAAGCCGAAGAGGCAACGTTCGCCATCCGTTCCGGGGTGGATGAAATGCTCAATCTCTTTGCCAAGAACCCCACGGCACCCAAGGAGTTGTGGGAAGACTCGGTGGCGGCCCTGATCGAAGTGACGTATTCCGGGGCAAACGCACCCGAACTCGACACCAAGGCACGCGACGGGGCACGCCGCAACCTGTCCACACTGATGCAGCCGTACCTCAAGCGGACCCCGAAGTCGGCAGTGTGCGACGAATACGAACTCATGCTGCCGCTTGCCGTTTACGCCCACACCCGCTTGCAGGAAGACGACGCCAGGATCGCCAAGATGGCGCAGCTCACGAATGCCGCCTACAAGGACTGCGGGACGCTCACCGATGCGATGGGGATCGAGTACAAGGAAATGTTCCAGACCGGGAAAGCCTCCCTCGACGACACCTTTGACATGGTGATTTGGAGCCTCTTGTTCATCGAGGGCCAGCTGGTTCCGGGCCTCGAGATGCCTGCCGAGTCCCGTGATTTTCCGGCCAAGCTGTGGGCCTTCCTCGAGGACTACCCGCTTCCCGGGGCGAACACGTACAAGGACGGCGCCCGGAACGAGGAATTCATCGAGGTTGCCTACCTGGCAACCCACATTGCCTACATTCCAACCGGCAACCACCGCTATCCCATTTACGTCTCCGACTCACCGCGCCTCTTCGATTTCCACCGCGAGAACTTCTATGCGGTGCTGGAAATGGGCGAACTCGACCTGGTCGCCGAGTTCGTGGACTCGCTGCGCCAGTACGGCTGCACCCCCGAAAACGACCGTCAGGTGCTCGACGGAACCCGGTACTTGCTCGGTGTCTTCCATTCCGGCGGGGACCAATGGATGACCTACCGCGAGGAAGGCGAAACGGACGCGGACGTCGACAACTACGACCTGATCCACAAGGCCTGGACCGGGGTGCTGGGTGTCAGGGAGCGGGAAATCTGGGCGCCCGATCCCGGCACGTACGGCGGCGTGGTCCGGGACTGGCTGCCGTATCCGCGTCTCCCCCAACGGCCCGACTGATCCGGCGAGCCGCCCTTGACGCCGGTTCAAGGCAGCCGCTTTCCCCTGTAACGCACAATGCACGCCCGGTCCCTGAGGACCAGGCGTGCATTGTGTTCACCAACCGACCTCCGGGCGATTCGAGCCGGCCGGGACGGCTTCCCCAAGCGGCCCGGTGCTAGCGGCTCTTGGGCGCCTTGCTGGAAAGCTTGGAGGACTTGACCCAACCGGTCTTCGAACCCAGCTTCACGTTGGACCAGCCGTTGCTGGTCTTCAACAACTGGACCTTCTTGCCCTTGGGCAGGCTTACCACCTTGGCCGCGCTGGAGCTTGCGCTCTTCAGCAGCCTGGTGCCGACGGCCGCATAGCGGTACTGCTTCCCCTTGGGCGCCGCGGCGGAAAGCTTGGAGACTTGACCCAACCGGTCTTCGAACCCAGCTTCACGTTGGACCATCCGCCGGAGGTCTTCAGCAACTGGACCTTTTCGTCCTTGGACACGCTCACCACCTTGGCCGCGCTGGAGCTTGCGCTCTTCAGCAGCCTGGTGTCGATGGCCGTGTAGCGGTACTGCTTCCCGGCGGGCTTGGCCACGGCTGCTGAGGTAGGTCGAGGAGACCCAGCCGGTCTTGCCGCCGTAGGTGGTCCTGCTCCAATTGCCCGACGTCGCGGTGACGGTGATCTTCTTGCCCGCGGGAATGGTCAGCAGGCGATCCGAGTCGGCGTCGGCCGACTTGCGCAGGTTCAAGGCTGTCGGTTGTCCACCGGGTGAGGTTCCGGGTGACGATCGCGGGCTTCGGCCGGGTGGTCTGGACGAGCCGCGTGGTGGAGCTGACGCGTCCGGCGTCGTCCCTGGCCCGGATGCCGAAGACCGCGGTTTCCCCGGCGCAATGGTCACATCCGCCGACGTCCCGGTGGCGGTCTTGCCTGCCCACCAGATCCGCGAGTCGGACAACGAACGCACCATGACCTGGTACTTGGTGGCCTTGCTGACCGACTTCCAGCTCAGCTTGATCTTTCCGTCGCGGCTCACGGGAGAGTCGCCGGAGTAGTTGCCGCTGGCGGCGGGCGCCTTCAGCACCGCTCGGGCCTTGCCGTACTTCGCAGTGGTCTCGGCAATGCGCTTGGAAACCTCGGTGCGGATCGAACCGAGCTTCGAGTACAGGTACTGGCCCGGGCAGGCCGTCAGGTTGGTGTTGCGGTGCCCCAGGATGACGGGGACCGTCACCTTGACTCCGTTCTTGACCTGCGCGGTGGATGGCCCGGCCGTGCTGGTGGTCAGCGTGGTGGTGCCCTTGACGTTCAGGTTGTACTGGTAGCCCTTCCAGGCCAGCACGCGGGTCAGCGCCTCGACGGTGGCCTTCGGCGGTTCGATCTCGTCGAAGTTGCCCATCGCCGAGACCCCGATGGTGTTGGCGTTGTAGCCGCCGGCCTGGGCCCCGACGATCAAGTCGTTCATGGATCCGCGACGGCCCTCGTAGATGTTGCCGAAGCGGTCGACGATGAACTGGTAGCCGATGTCGTCCCATTTCAGGACCTTGGTGTGGTAGTCGTAGATCCCGCGGATCTGCTCGGCCGCCTGGGCTTCTCGGTGTACTTGTTGCTGCTGGCGGTGTGGTGCACGTACATGGCCTGCAGCTTGGCGGAGCGGCGCGCGGTGGTGTTCGCCTGGGACTTCCTTGGCACCCCATTGGGCCCGGGTGATGACGGCCGGCTTGAGCGCGGCGCCGTCGGCGGAGGTGGCGGTGGAAGCGGCAGCGCGGCCTTGAGCTTGCCGTCCGTCGCAGAGGTGCCCGCGGCAACCAGGTTGATCTTCAGGTTCGCCGGGGTCTGGCCGCTGGCCGTGAGCACACGCGCCTGGATGCCGTCCGCGCCCAGGCTGAGCACCGGCTCGGTGCCCGCCTCGGTGCCCTCGCCCTCGGAGCCCGGGTTGAGCATCTCGAGGCTCGTCCAATCGGACCAGGTCCCGTCTTCGCGCACCCGGACGGCAGCCTCGATGACTTCGTCGTTTGCATCCGGGGTCCAGGTCAGCCCGGCGGCGGTGAACTCCTCGGTGGTCCGCTCGGCCGAGAGCGCCGCCAGCTGGTCGTCGTCGGCGGGATCGGGTTCGGTCGCCGCGGCGTTGAGGTCCTTCGCCGGAATCGCCGCTTCGGTGTCCGACAGGTTCGGCGGCGTGAGCGCGGTGGCTTCCTCACGCGACTCCTTCGCTCCGCGGCAGCCTTCTCGTCAACCCCCGAGACGGCCACCTGCTGGAGGCTTTCGCCGGTGACCGGGGCCGCCTGGGCCGGGGCGGGTGCCGGATCCGGTTCGGATTCGGCGACCGGCTCCACGCCCGCGGCGTCGACGGTTGTGGTTTCAAGAGCGGACGGAGCGGCAAAAGCCGGAGCTGCGAATGCGGGTGTGGCAATCAACGCTGCCGTCAGCAGCGCCGCAGGCAGCCGCAAACGGCGCACCTGTCCCCCGGAAGTGGTAGTCATTGCTGCAACTCTATCGAATTGACAGATTTCATACACGGTTCGCCACTCCACTAAGTCCCGTGATTCCGCCCGGGAATTTTGGTGCGCAGGCGCATGGCGATCGGGTGCTCTCCGGCCCGACATGCCCGGGCAAGCGCCTCGCGACATGGGTCACACGCGAAATAAATGATGCCGGTGCGGCGCTGTCGTTGATTGACACAATGTCCCGCGAGAGGAACCACCCCCATGCTGTTTTCCCCCATGCAACTCGGCTCCATGGAATTGCCCAACAGGCTTGTCATGGCGCCGCTGACCCGGATCCGCGCCGGAAAGCAGGGCATTCCCGGGCCGCTGCTGGTCGAACACTACCGCCAGCGCGCCTCGCTCGGGCTGATCGTCAGCGAGGGCACCTACCCCAGCCACGCCGGCCAGGGCTTCCCGGGCCAGCCCGGACTCGTCACCGAGGAACAGCTCAAGGGCTGGGCGAGTGACATCCGCCGTGCACGCCGAGGGCGGCAGGATCTTCGCCCAGGTCATGCACGCCGGCCGAGTCACCCACGAGGACACCAACGGCGGCCACCCGGTCGTGGCGCCCAGCGCCATTGCCATCGACGGGGAGACCCGCACCTACGAGGGCAAGAAGGCCTTCCCGGTCCCCCACGCCCCGGCCACCGAGGAACTCGCCGGCATCGTCGAGGAGTTTGTCCGGGCGTCGCGCAACGCCATCGAGGCGGGGTTCGACGGCGTGGAACTGCACGGGGCCAACGGCTACCTGTTGCACGAGTTCCTGGCCGCCGGGGCAAACACCCGCGAGGACGGCTACGGCGGCTCCCCGGCCAAGCGCGCCCGTTTTGTCATCGAGGTGACGCGGGCGGTCGTTGCGGCAATCGGCGCGCAGCGGGTCGGCATCCGGCTGTCGCCCGAACACAACGTCCAGGGCACCCTTGAGCTCGACGCGGCCGACGTGCAGGAAACCTACGGGATCCTTGTCGATGCGCTGGCGCCGCTGGGCCTCGCGTACCTGAGCCTCCTGCACAAGGACCCGGCGAGCGCCCTGGTCCAGGACCTGCGGGCCAGGTTCAACGGAACCTTCCTGTTGAACACCGGCTTCGGCGCCATCACCACGCGGGATGAAGCCATCTCGCTGGTGGACGGACGGGCTCGCCGACGCGGTTGTCGTCGGGCGCCCGGCCATCGCGAACCCCGACCTGGTGCGCCGCTGGCGCGAGGACCTCCCGCTGAACGAACCTGACGCCGCGACGTTCTACGGCCCCGACGCCAGCGGGCTACACCGACTACCCGGCCTACCAAAACTAGGATCCCGCGACCGGGCCCGCCCCGATTCCGGGGCGGGCGCCGGCGTGCCGGGTGCGGAAGGCGGCGCCGCAATGCCGGGATCCGCAGCCGTGGCCGGGCGGCAACGCAACCCTTGATGCAATGCCCCCGATGGTGCCAGACTGCCGAAGTGGAAGTCGTCCCCAAAAAGGAGGAAGCCATGGTCAAGGAAACTGAACGGCCGGCCTGCACCGTCAAGCCACGGACACCGCTGGTTTTGCCGCCCGGATTGCCCGATGAGCGGATGCGGCTCATACGCATGTTGTCCAGCAAGTGGGTCAACGGAACCGTGCTGCACTACTGGTTCCTCGATGGGCCCGCCGCCCAGCAACAGGCCGTCCGGGATGCCTTTGCCGAATGGAAGGCGCTGGGCATCGGGCTGGTGTTCACCGAGGTGCAGGACCGCAGCGAGGCCGAGGTCCGCATCGGCTTCGACCAGGCCGACGGCTCCTGGTCGTATGTGGGCCGCGACGTGCTGGGCATTCCCGCCACCGAGCCGACCATGAACTTCGGCTGGGACCTGACCACCGACTACGGCCACACCACGGCATTGCACGAAATCGGGCACACCCTGGGCCTGCCCCACGAGCACCAGAACCCGTTCGCCGGAATCGTCTGGGACGAGCAGAAGGTCTACGACTACTTCGGCGGCTCCCCCAACTTCTGGCCCCGGGAGCAGACCTTCTCACAATGTCTTGCGCAAGCTCGAGCCCACCGAGGTCGAGGGTTCCACCTGGGATCCCAACTCGGTGATGGAGTACTGGTTCCCCGCCGGGCTGATCATCCAGCCCGCGCAGTACCACGCCGGGCTGGAGCCCGCCGGCGGGCTCTCGGCCACCGACAAGGAGTGGATCCTGCGCTTCTACCCGAAACTCAAGGCCACGAACCCGCCGCTGAGCCCCTTTGTCTCCGTACCGCTCTCCCTGGCGCCCGGCGGCCAGGCGAACTTCAGCATCGTCCCGAGCGAAACGCGCAAGTACGAACTGGGCGACCTTCGGGTTCGCAGATACTGTCGTGGTGCTCTTCGAGGAGGTCAAGGGGAAACTCCGCCACCTGGCGGCCAACGACAACAGCGGCACGGACCGCAACGCAAAAGTCCAGGTGAAGCTGTTCAAGGACCGGAAATACGTCGCACGTGTGCGACTCAGCTGGGCGGGGGCGTCGGGCCAGACGGCAATCATGCTCTGGTAGGCCATTGCCGGCTGCCGCGGGTGGAACGCCGCCCGCGGCATGGGCCCGACTCGATACACCCAAACGTCATGCTGCCGCTCCAACCCCCACGAACACCGACCGGGTGAAGCATTCCGGCAACCCGGTTCCGGGGTCGGCCCCGCCCTGGATTCTCCCAAATCAATGCGGGTTTGCAGCCGGATCACCGAGGTATCACCACTCCACGGCCCGGGTTGCAGTCCGGCGAATGCGGCTTGGGACACCATCCCGCAACGGCTTCACAAACCAATTTTCCTGCAATCAGGATTGCACGACGGGTCATTCTGCAACCATAATTGCAACGTGCCCCACCTAACACCCACCGCGCAGTCCGACGCCGCCCCCGGCGTCGACTGGCTGGATGACATCCTGGCCAAGACGGCCCTGCCGAAGGCCCAAAACCGGGTGGCCGACGTCATCATGCGCAACCCGCAACTGGCTTCCTATGCGGAAATCGCCGAAATCGCGTTGCACGCGGACGTCAACAACTCAACCGTGGTCCGGACCGCGCAATCCCTGGGTTTCCAGGGCTGGCCGGACCTGCAGCGCGAATTGCGCTCCCGCTACCTGGTGAAGATCTCCACCGAGGACACGCTGGTCCAGCACGGCGAGCACAGCAACCCGCTGCGGGCCGCCCTGACCCGGGACATCGAAAACCTGCGCCTGACCCTGGAGACCAACACCTCCCAGGAGGTGGAGGCCACCATCGCCACGCTGGCGGCCGCACGATCCATCCTCGTGGTCGCCCACGGCTCCTACGCCGCACCGGCCGGCGTCATGGCCCACCTGGGCGCCACCATGGGCTACCCGATCTCCCTGGAAAGCCGGCCGGGCGTCCACCTGGTAACCAGCACCAACACGCTGGGCCCCGGCGACGTCATGGTGGTCATCAACATCTGGCGCTCCATTGGCCAGAGATCGCCGCCGCCGAGGCCGCACACCGGGCGGGCGCCACCATCATCGCCATCAGCGACATGCGCCGGGGCCGCCTGGCCGACATCGCCGAGCACCTGCTGGTTGTCCCCTCCGAGGGCATCGGCTATCTTCCAGTCGGTCACGGCCACCACCTCCGTGGTGTACGGCCTGCTGGCCGGCATGCAGGCAGCCCACCCGGAACGCAGCCGCGCCACCCTCCGCCGCTCCCAGCAGCTCTGGAAAGACCTCGACATCCACCTGGACTAGGGTCTCGCTCCTCCCAAAGCAACCCTGTCCCGACTTCCCATCCATCCAGCCCCACTCCATCCCAAGGAGACACCACCATGAACCCCACCGACACCACCCCGGCGGGTGCCGACGTCCACGCCGAGCTGGCCGCCGGCGTCGAGTCACTGGCGCGAAAAGGTCCACGACCTGGCCCGCGACATCCACGCCAACCCGGAGCTCTCCTTCGAGGAGGTCCGCGCCGCCGCCGGCATCGCCGAGCTGCTGCGCGAGGGCGGCTTCGACCGTTGAAACGGGCACCTCGGGGCTGCCCACGGCGTTCACGGCCACCGTGGGCAGCGGCGAACTGACCGTTGCCCTGTGCGTCGAGTACGACGCCCTGCCCAAGATCGG
Organism: uncultured Actinomycetota bacterium; assembly: GCA_963818105.1. GTDB lineage: Bacteria > Actinomycetota > Actinomycetes > Actinomycetales > Micrococcaceae > Paeniglutamicibacter. The sequence continues at coordinate 44,776 of CAWFRB010000040.1, forward strand.
CCACGCCTGCGGGCACAACCTGATCGCCGGCGCCTCCGTGGCCGCGGCGCTGGCGCTGGCCCCGCTGGCGGACAGCGCTGGGCATCACGCTCAAGGCCATCGGCACCCCCGCGGAGGAGCACGGCGGCGGCAAGTCCCTCATGCTGGAGGCCGGCGCGTTCGACGGCGTGGGGCTGTCCCTGATGGTCCACCCGGTCCAGGACGGCGTCACCTACAACCCCGCCGGCACCAGCGCCCAGGCCGTGGGCCGCTACCGGGCCACGTTCACCGGCAAGGCAGCCCACGCCGCCGCCGCACCGCACCTGGGCGTCAACGCCGCCGACGCCGCCGTGCTGAGCCAGGTGGCCGTGGGCCTGCTGCGCCAGCAGATCCCGGGCGACCACCGCGTCGCCATGTACGTTGCCGAGGCCGGCCACGTCACCAACATCATCCCCGAACTCGCCGTGGTGGAATTCGAATGCCGGGCCTTCACCCTGCCCGAATACGAGGCCCTGCTGGTCCGCGTGCGCCGCTGCTTCGAGGGCGCCGCCCTGGCCACCGGCACGACGCTGGCCATCGAATCCACCGAGCCGCTGTACGAGCCGCTCCTGCAGGACGACGACCTGGCCGCGCACTGGACCGCCGCCATGGACGTCTTCGGCAAGGACACCTCGCCGGCCGCCGGACATGGGCGGCGGCTCCACCGACATGGGCAACATCTCCCAGGTCATCCCCAGCCTGCACCCGTGGCTGAGCATCCCGGGCGCCGACGTCCCCATCCACTCCCACGCCTTCGCAGCCCTGGCCGACACCCCGGCGGCCTACGACGTCATGTTCGAGGCGGCCAAGGCCCTGGCCTGGACCACGGCCGACGCCGCCACGCAACCCCGACCAACGCACCCGCTTCATCGCCGCCGCCTACACCCGGCCCACACCGAGGAACCCACAGCATGAGCACTCGCACCGCACCCGGCAATGGCCGGACTGAAGCACACACTGCCCATCGCCCTGCTGGCCCTGGTCATCGCCCTGGCCGTGCAGTTCATCGGCTCGGCCAAGATCAACATCGGCATCGGCTCGATCGTCATCTTCCCCATGGTCTGGGGCCTGATCCTCGGCCTGCTGGTCTCCATCCAGAAGTTCAAGCCGCTGGGCCTGGACCTGCAGAAGGTTGCCTCCGCCCTGGTGGGCGTGGCCGTCATGCTGCTGGTGGCCCGCCTGGCCTTCAACATCGGCCCCAGCCTGCCCGTCCTGGTCAAGGCCGGCCCGGCCCTGCTGCTGCAGGAAATCGGCCACCTGCTGGGCACCGTCTTCCTGGCCCTGCCCCTGGCCGTGCTGCTGCGCATGGGCAAGGCAACGGTGGGCGCCACCTTCTCCCTGGACCGCGAACCGTCCTTCGCCATGGTCTCGGAAAAGTACGGCCCGGACTCCGACCAGTACCGCGGCGTGCTGGCCATGTACGTCTTCGGCACGCTCTTTGGCGCCGTCTTCATCACCCTGCTGACCTCCCTGGTGGCCAACTGGGGCATCTTCAACCCGCTGGCCCTGGCCATGGGCGCCGGCGTGGGGTCCGGCTCCATGATGGCCGCCTCCGCGGCCAGCATCATCGAGGCCTACCCGGGCGACGAGCAGGCCATCCTCGGCATGGCCGCCGTCTCCAACCTGATCACCACCATCCTGGGCGTCTACGTCGGCATCTACGTTTCGCTGCCGCTGGCCGACAAGTTCTACAAGCTGCTGACCCGCAAGAGACGTGCCGCCGAGGCCCCGGTCGCCGCCAGCACCGCGGCCCCGCACGGCCGACGGCAAGCGCCGCTGCCGCCGCCGAGGACGAGGTCAACCGCGACTTCCGCGAAAAGGTCGCCGCAGTCCTCCGCCGAGGTCAAGCTGCCGCTGTGGCTCTCCCTGAGCGTGCTGACCATCCTGGGCCTTGGCACGGCCTCCGTGGCGGCCAAGGGCCTGCACTGGAACGTCATTGGCGGCTACGCCGTCCTCATGGGCCTGGTCCTGCTGGGCCTGTTCCTGGGCAAGGTCTCCCGCAAGATCTCCGCGATCATCTGGATCACCACCATCGGCGCCTACATTTCCAGCCCGTGGTTCTTTGCCGCCGAAGCCACTGACCAACCTGGTCTCGGCCGTCGACTTCCTCTCCATCGCCACCGTCATGCTGACCCTGGCCGGCCTGTCGCTGGGCAAGGACGTGCCGTTGCTGAGGAACATTGGCTGGAAGATCATCCCGGTGGGCCTGGTGGCCATCACGGCGTCGTTCCTGCTCTCGGTGGTCATCGCCGAGTTCGCGCTCGGTTACTGGTCGATAAGCCCGGCTCCGGGAGTGCGCGGGCGATTGTCCCGGCGATCCCAGGCCTGCTGCCCAACGAGACTGCCCACGGCATGGCGCCAGCCAAACCGTGGGCAGTTTCGTGTTCCGGCAGGGAACCGTTGTCGCCGGCCGAAGACCGACCGTCGGCAGGGCGAAACTATGCCTGGCGGCTGACCATGTAGTTGATCCAGATCGGCGCGAACGGGGAGGTGCACCCCGGGGGCGTCGGGTAGTCGGCCAGCACCTGCAGTTTCTCGCCGATGGCCAGGGCACGTTCGCGATGCTCCGCGTGCGAAATGCCGATCTCCGCCAGGGTGTGGTTCATGGCCCACTGCAGGCGTTCCGGGGCTTCCTTCATTTCGGATTCGATGGTTTCCAAAAGCCGGGGCAAGTCCAGCAGCCCGGGGTTCTTGGAGACCTGGGTTACCGTGAGTTCCCAGCCGGCGCTGGCGACGACGGGGTCCAGGTCGTCGAACCATCGCAACCGCAACGCCTCGCAATGCGGGCTCTTCTTGACGACATAGCTGACCAGCCATTCCTGGACCTTCGGAACCACCGCCTCGCGCAGCATGGCATCGAGCTCCTCGAAGTCCAAACGCCTTTGGCTTGCAGATCAACAAGGCCAGCAATCGGGCATCCGAATCCCCGGTGTTCCACAAACCGATGGCCAGTTCCTGGTTGGTCTTGATCTGCTTGGCCAGCCCGCGAAGCTTGGTCAGGTTTACGGCATGGTCGTTGCCATGCTTTTCGTTCACCGCAAGGATTCGCGGGTCACGCAGGCTTTCCAGTGCTGCCTGGATCTCCGCCACGCTGCTTGCGGGATTAATCGTGGTGTTCTCGGCCATGCTCAGCGCCTTCCTCGTTGTATTCCTTTCCTACCCTAGCCGTCGGCTGCAGGAAGCATCGTGCCCGATTGACCCAACGCCGCAACTCAACCGCATGGAGACTGGGACCAGGATTCGTCGCTCGTCCCTGCTTCGGGGCTTCCCACGCGCAGGGAATCCTGTCCCGACCCCCTTGCCTGCAGGCGCAACCTCCCACCCGAATCGCGCGTTGGGCACGCTTCGGGACTTTGTGCACTGGCATGGGCCGTCCCCGGGGGTGTCGACTGGAAGGGCAGGTGCACCTCCTGCTCACAAAGTTGTTCGAGGCAGGAGAACGGAGCGGTGGCCATGGGAAACGTCAATGTCCGAACCCGGAAGAGATCCACCTGGCCCAGCCTGTTGAGCAACACCCTTGGCACCGCTACGTGGCGATGGGCGACTCCTTCACGATGGGATACGGCGATCCCGACCCGCTGAGTCCGGGCGGCTACCGCGGATGGGCGGACTACGTTGCCAGGGAACTCAGCCGCGGACAAGCCGACTTCTCCTATGCCAATCTGGCCATCCGCGGAGTCAAGGTCCGCCAAGTGGTTGAAAAGCAGCTGGCCCAGGCGATACACCTTGCCCCCGACTTGGTGACTTTCCAGGCCGGCGGCAACGACCTCATACGCCTCGACGCCAATCCCGACAAGCTTGCCGCGGCGGTCGACCCCGCCATAGAAGCATTATGCGCAACCGGGGCCACGGTGCTGATATTTGTCGGACCGGATTCCGGTCCCCGAACCGTCTTGGGCCACGTCCGATCCAAGATCGCCCTTTTCAACGAGACCCTTCGGGCCATCGCCACACGCAATGACGCAATGGTGGTGGACTTGTGGGCGCTGAGGGACCTGTCCGATCCCCGCATGTGGGACCGGGACCGCCTGCATCTCTCCCCCATCGGCCACCAGAAAGTTGCCGCGCTGGTCCTTGACAGCCTGAACGTTCCCCACTCCTTCGAGCCCCTCGAGTTCGATCCCCTGCCGGCCCAAACCTGGCGCCAGGCCAGGGCCGGAGACCTCGCCTGGACCAAGGAATACTTCGTTCCATGGGTGTTGCGCGGAGCCACCAGGCACCTGTCCGTTGCGATCCCCCCGCCAAACGCCCCAGTCCGGGACCCGTCCAAGGCTACGGCCCGGCCATGCCCGGGAAACGGCTGACCCAAGACGGGCGACATGGCGCGGCTCAAGACCGCTGGGACCGCGCCCTGCCTGGCGTTGGATATATGCCGGCGAGCTTGCCACTACATCGGGCGCTTGCCAAGGCCGCTACCGCTTCTCCTCCACGGTGTTGAGCCTGCTGTGCTTCCGGGAGTAGGTGAAGTACACAATGAACCCGAGAGCCAGCCAGATGACGAACCGGATCCAGGTCTCGAGCGACAGGTTCAGCATCAGGTAGAAGCAGAGGAGTGCCGAGGCGATCGGGAGGACCGGCACCCATGGCACCCTGAACGACCGCTTCAGGTCCGGTCGGGACTTGCGCAGGATGATGACGCCGATGGACACCAGGATGAAGGCGGCCAGGGTGCCGATGTTGACCAGCTCCGCCAGCGTCGACAGGGGAACGAACGTCGCCAGGATCGCGATCGGGATGCCGGCGATGATGGTGAACCTGTAGGGCGTGCCGAAGCGCGGATGGGTCTTGGCCAGGGCCGCGGGCAGCAGGTGGTCGCGGGCCATGGCGAAGCCCACGCGCGTCTGGCCGAGGAACAGGATCATGCACACCACGATCAGCCCGATGCAGGCGCCGATGGCGATGAGGTTTGCCATGACCGGCAGGCCCACGTTCACGAAGGCCGTGGCCAGCGGGGCGCCGTCCTCCGGATCGATGTCCTGGTAGTTCTGCATGCCGGTGATGACCAACGACACCGCCATGTAGAGCAGGGTGACAATTGCCAGCGAACCGAAGATGCCGATCGGCAAGTTGCGTTGTGGATTGCGGGTCTCTTCGGCCGTGGTGGCCACGACGTCGAAGCCAATGAAGGCGAAGAAGACCATTGCTGCCGCGGCGAAGACCCCACCGACGCCGAAGACGCTCGGTTCCAGCCCGAACAGCGTCTGGACCAGCGGCAGGTGCAGGGCACCGCCCGCGGATTCGGGAGCTGCCTGGGCGGGGGGAATGAACGGCGACCAGTTTGCGACGTTGATAAAGAAGGCTCCGGCAATGATGACGGCAAGCACCACAAGGACCTTGATTCCAGTGACCACCTGGTTGATGCGGCTGGAGAGCTTCACCCCGGATATCAGCACGATCGTCAGGCCTACCACCAGCAGGCCCGCGGGCAGGTTGAGATAGCCGTCTTCCGCCGTCGCAATCGCTTCGGGGATGGCAAATGGAGTTCCGTCGAGGATAACGCCCAGATACTGGCTGAAGGATGTGGCAAGTGCCGCGGCGCCGACGGTGAACTCCAGGATCAGGTCCCACCCGATGATCCACGCGAGCAGTTCACCCATGGTGGCGTAGGTGTAGGTGTAGGCGCTGCCGGCGGCCGGAACGCTCGAGGCAAGCTCGGCGTAGCAGAGGGCGGCCAATCCGCAGCCGAGGCCGGCGATCAGGAAGGACAGCGCGATGGCGGGCCCGGCATTCGATGCGGCGGCCTGGCCGGTGAGGACGAAGATGCCGGCTCCGACGCTGACACCTACGCCGAAAACGATGAGATCCAGTGCGCCAAGGTTTTTCTTGAGCTGGTGCTCTGGTTCCTCGGTGTCTTGCATCGTCTGCTCAATGCTTTTCGTCCGAAAAATTCCCGATGACATGATGCCTCCTCGTGTGGGAACGAAGCACGCAGTGCTGCACCTCACGATACGCCGGGGTCATCTGCTCCGGTAGAGCGCGACGGGGTCCTACAACGACCCTGGGCAAGCTCGTCAGAGTCGAGTTGTCCGCGGCAAGGTCAGCCCATGTTGGCGCCGATGGCTCCGGTGAAGTACGGGATCAGCCATATTGCCCAGACGACAAGGGAAAACTTGTGGAAGCTCTTTCTTCTCGGCTTCGCGATTGCGCACCAGAACAATGATTGCCCACACCAGGTGGAGCACCATGAGCAACAACGCCGCGGCTCCGGTGACGGCCATGATGGTGTTGAGTCCCGCGCCGACCCCGACGGCCTGGACTTCGCCGGAGTCGGCGATTTGGGACATCAGGTAGGTTCCGCTGGCGTCGCAGATCAGCCCCAAGCCAAACAACCCCGCGTGCCACCACTTCAGGACTTTTTGGAGGTGTTCCGCCCACACGCCAATCGTGTAGAAGACAAGGGCGGCCGTGATGAGAATGATGGCAGGTATGAGCATGCTTTTAGCCTACCGACTAGGTGTTATCCGACGAATCATCCAAATGGAGGATGTTGGCTCTTCGCCGACAGGGAACTTTTCAGAGACCTGACTGTGCATCCTCCCACCGCAGAGATGCCAGCCGCCGGATACATCTGATTTCGGAAGCGACAAGGACTCCGGTGTGAGATTCCAAGATACGAGGAAATTTTCCGACTACTGTGTCACCCGAAATATCGAGGGAGTTGCCATACGGGAATCCCCAGGAGCTTCCCACTAGTTGGCACCCTTTCTGTATAGAGGTGGAGATCGGTACCACTGGCGCACAGTAGTCCGATACACACATCACAACTGAACGGTCCCACGCGCACCTGCTCCGAGCACGTGTCCAACGTCGACTCTGGATGTTTCCGGGAAATGTGGGGTTGGCGAGAGGGATCATTGTGGATTCAGGAGCCTGGCGCTAAATTAAAGCATGCCCACGGCCACGCGGCCGGGTACACTCCCTCCAAGGCAGGTACATGATGACTCAGCTTGGAATGCTTATTCTGCGCGTTGTGGTTGGTTTGATTTTTGCCATGATGGCTGGCAAAAGTTCAATGAGTTCACAATTGCCGGCACCCAGGCTTCGTTCCGGGAGATGGGCGTGCCGCTGGCGGACATTGCAGCCCCCGGGGTGGCAACCCTGGAGCTGGTCGGGGGGATCGCCATAGTTCTTGGGGTGCTGACACGGGTTTTCGCCGCCCTGCTCATCATTGACATGCTCAGTGCGATGTTCATCGTGCATCTCGGCAACGGCTTTTTCGTGGCCAAGAACGGCCTTGAATTTGTCCTGCTCCTTGCCGCTTCGTGCCTGATGTTTGTCCTCGCCGGGGCCGGCCGGTACTCCGTGGACCACTCACTGTTCGGCGGAAAACGCTCAAAATTGAGCAAGCTTGCCTGAATCCCCGGCCCAAATATTCACTGGTTCCCTGAACAGCCGACTCGGTGGTTAGCTTGGCCGGAAGACACATCAAAGTCCTGTCTGGGCCGCGGTGAGAAGCAGCGCTCGGTCACCTCCGCACCAGCAAAATCGGTCCGCCCGGATTGAAACACGAGCGACATCAGCTAGCGAAAACGAATTCGAGACCCCCAGAATCATGTGTCTCAGAGATAAGCAAAGGGCGCCAGCCTCCGAATTGGAAGCTGGCGCCCTTGAGAAAAGCCGGTGGAGCAGGACTTAGAAGTCCCAGTCCTCGTCTTCGGTGTTCACGGCCTTGCCGATCACGTAGGAAGAGCCGGAGCCCGAGAAGAAGTCGTGGTTCTCGTCGGCGTTCGGGCTCAGTGCCGAAAGGATCGCCGGGTTAACATCGGTGACCGATGCCGGGAACATGGCTTCGTAGCCCAGGTTCATCAGCGCCTTGTTGGCGTTGTAGTGCAGGAACTTCTTGACGTCCTCGGCCAGGCCGACACCGTCGTAAAGATCGTGGGTGTACTGGACTTCGTTCTCGTACAGCTCGAACATGAGCTCGAAGGTGTAGTCCTTCAGCTCCTGCTTGCGCTCCTCCGAAAGGCCTTCGAGGCCCTTCTGGAACTTGTAGCCGATGTAGTAGCCGTGGACGGCCTCATCGCGGATGATCAGGCGGATCAAGTCAGCGGTGTTTGTGAGCTTGGCGCGGGAAGACCAGTACATCGGCAGGTAGAAGCCGGAGTAGAACAGGAACGACTCGAGCAGGGTCGAGGCGATCTTGCGCTTCAGCGGGTCTTCGCCGTAGTAGTAGCTCTCGATGATCTGCGCCTTCTTCTGCAGATTCTCGTTCTCGGTCGACCAGCGGAATGCGTCGTCAATTTCCTTGGTCGAGCACAGGGTCGAGAAGATCGAGGAGTAGCTCTTGGCGTGCACCGATTCCATGAAGGCAATGTTGGTGTACACGGCTTCTTCGTGCGGGGTGAGCGCATCGGGGATCAGCGAGACGGCGCCGACGGTGCCCTGCAGGGTGTCAAGCAGGGTCAGGCCGGTGAAGACGCGCATGGTGAGCAGCTTCTCGTCCTCGGTGAGCGTGTTCCACGACTGGATGTCGTTGGACAGCGGCACCTTTTCCGGCAGCCAGAAGTTGTTGACCAAGCGGTTCCAAACCTCGACGTCCTTGTCGTCCTGGATGCGGTTCCAGTTGATGGCTTCGACGTGGCCGGCAAGCTTTAGCTTCTCAGTCATTTCCGTCCCCTCTATTCTTGCTAAGTTTTTGGTTAATACGGGTGTACGTACGACGGCGGGTGGACACCCGCCGTCGTACGCATTCGGTTGTTAGGTTATCGCTACCTGGCAACCGGTGGTGAATCGGCCGTGCTTAGAGCACTACTTGGCTACAGCGCGCAGGAAACGCAGCCTTCGACCTCGGTACCCTCAAGTGCCATCTGGCGCAGGCGGATGTAGTACAGGGTCTTGATGCCCTTGCGCCATGCGTAGATCTGCGCCTTGTTGATGTCACGCGTGGTGGCGGTGTCCTTGAAGAACAGCGTCAGGGACAGGCCCTGGTCCACGTGCTGCGTGGCAGCGGCGTAGGTGTCGATGACCTTTTCGTAGCCGATTTCGTAGGCATCCTGGTAGTACTCCAGGTTGTCGTTGTCCAGGTACGGAGCCGGGTAGTACACGCGGCCGATCTTGCCTTCCTTACGGATCTCGATCTTCGCGGCCACCGGGTGGATGGAAGAGGTCGAGTTGTTGATGTAAGAAATGGAACCGGTCGGCGGCACGGCCTGCAGGTTCTGGTTGTAGATGCCGTGCTCCATGATGGAGGCCTTCAGCGCACGCCAGTCATCCTGGGTCGGGATGTCGATGCCGGCAAAGAGTTCGCGCACACGCTCGGTGGCGGGAACCCATTCCTGCTCGGTGTACTTGTCGAAGAACTCGCCCGAGGCGTACTTCGAATCCTCGAAGCCTTCGAAGGTTTCGTTCTTCTCGATGGCGATCTTGTTCGAGGCGCGCAGGGCGTGGAACACCACGGTGTAGAAGTAGATGTTGGTGAAGTCCAACCCTTCTTCCGAACCGTAGTGGACGCGCTCGCGTGCCAGGTAGCCGTGAAGGTTCATCTGGCCCAGGCCGATGGCGTGGGTCCTGGCGTTGCCCTGGGCAATCGACGGAACCGAGTTGATGTAGGACATGTCCGAGACGGCCGACAGTGCGCGGATCGCGGTTTCGATCGTACCGCCGAGGTCCTTGCCGTCCATGGCCTTGGCGATGTTCATCGAACCGAGGTTGCAGGAGATGTCCTTGCCAACGGTCTTGTAGCCGAGGTCCTCGTTGTATTCCGACGGGGTCGAGACCTGCAGGATCTCGGAGCACAGGTTGCTCATCGAGATCTTGCCCTTGATCGGGTTCTCGCGGTTTACGGTGTCCTCGAACATGATGTACGGGTAACCGGACTCGAACTGGATCTCGGCCAGGGTCTGGAAGAACTCGCGGGCGTTGATCTTGGTCTTCTTGATGCGCGCATCGTCGACCATCTCGTAGTACTTCTCGGTGACCGAGATGTCCGAGAACGGAACGCCGTAGACCTTCTGGATGTCGTACGGCGAGAAGAGGTACATGTCCTCGTTCTTGCGGGCCAGTTCGAAGGTGATGTCTGGAATGACAACGCCCAGCGACAGGGTCTTGATGCGGATCTTTTCATCGGCGTTTTCACGCTTGGTGTCCAAGAAACGGTAGATGTCAGGGTGGTGCGCGTTCAGGTAAACGGCACCTGCACCCTGGCGGGCGCCAAGCTGGTTGGCGTAGGAGAAGCTGTCTTCGAGAAGCTTCATCACGGGGATGACGCCGGAGGACTGGTTCTCGATCTGCTTGATCGGGGCACCGTGCTCGCGGACGTTGGTCAGCGAAAGGGCAACGCCGCCGCCGCGCTTGGAAAGCTGCAGCGAGGAGTTGATGCCGCGGGAGATCGATTCCATGTTGTCTTCGATGCGAAGCAGGAAGCAGGAAACGAGCTCGCCGCGCTGGGCCTTGCCGGCGTTCAGGAACGTCGGGGTGGCAGGCTGGAAGCGGCCTTCGATGATCTCGTTGACCAGGGAGACGGCCATTTCCTCGTCGCCGCGGGCCAGGTGCAGGGCAACCATGCAGACGCGGTCTTCGTAGCGTTCCAGGTAGCGCTTGCCGTCGAAGGTCTTCAGCGTGTAGGACGTGTAGAACTTGAAGGCGCCCAGGAAGGTCTCGAAGCGGAACTTCTTGGCGTAGGCACCGCGGTAGAGGTCGCGGATGAAGTTCATCGTGTACTGGTCGAGCGTTTCGCGCTCGTAGTACTCGTGCTTGACCAGGTACTCGAGCTTCTCGTCGAGGTCGTGGAAGAACACGGTGTTGTTGTTCACGTGCTCCAAGAAGTACTGACGTGCTGCGGCACGGTCAGCCTCGAACTGGATGCGTCCATCGGAACCGTAAAGGTTCAGCATTGCATTCAGCTCGTGGTAACCCAAGCCCTGAAAAGCAGCAGGCAATTCCTTAGAATTCTGCTTCATTTCAGGCTCTGCGACGTTCGTGTCCAAAAGACTTCCAATCCTTCGCGAACTCGGGTCACATCTTCTTGGGTGCCCATGAGTTCAAATTTGTATAGAAGCGGAACGTTGCACTTGGCCGCGATCTTGATTGCGGCCAGGCAGTACGTGGTTCCAAAGTTTGTGTTTCCGGCTCCCACCACGCCACGCAGCAGGTTTCGGTTGCGTGCATCGTTGAGGAACTTCACAACTTGCGGCGGAATCGAACGCTCCCCCTTTTCCCCACCATAGGTGGGAAGCAGGAGCACGAATGGTTCCGTGGCCACCAGTTGTGGATCCCGACCATGCAGCGGGATTCGCGCAGATTCGATCCCCAGTTTTCCTGCGAACCGGTGTGTGTAACCGGATGAGGAAGAAAAGTAGATCAAGTGGCTGCTGGTGAGTACCTCCGCCGCGGGGGCGTGATCCTTGCATCGGTGTTGCCAGCGATGAAGTAGGCATCGTGATCGCCTCGAAATTGCTTGAATCGGTAAAGCTATGGGGGTTGCTTGTTAGGCCACGGAAGCGCTGAGGCCCTGGGCAAGCTCTTCGATCTTGTCCGGGCGGAAGCCAGACCAGTGATCGGCGTCGGTGATGACAACCGGTGCCTGCATGTAGCCAAGGGCGCGTACGCGCTCCAGCGCAGCGGGATCCTGCGAGATGTCAACGCTCTGGTAGACGATGCCCTTTTTGTCTAGAGCGCGGTAAGTTGCGTTGCACTGTACGCATGCTGGCTTCGTGTATACCGTGACGGTCATGTCCGTAAATCCCCTCGTGCAAAAAATCTATGTATGTGGTGTGGCCGGCTCCCCGCGACTCCCTGCAATGGGGTCGGTCGCCGGGACGATGTGACTCGGTGGCTTCAAAGCCTTCGAGAGGCGGAGATTCATACATTTCCCCGCACATTTGGGGGATTTTGCACTAGGCCTCGCCAGCTAATTCAATACTACATCTAGTGGGGCCGGAGGGGTTATACCCCAAGATGATGTATTACACGTCTGTCATTCCGGTCACCCGCAGTCCACACGCACTGTGGATAAGTTGCCCCACTTTAACCCCGGGAATCCAACAAAAGACCCCCTGCGTCCACACCCTGTGGAGGAACAACCCACAGTTAATTATTTTGGCGTGTCGCACCCCTCGGCGTGTCGAAACCTCCGGACTCCAAACACAAAATGTGGCGTGCGTCAGTGAGTGCAGGCACAACCTGTGGGAATGAGAGAGTCCCGGCCCACAGGTTCACCCTGCGGGCCGGGACAAAAGATCGCATGGTCCCCGAACCCCACCCTCATCCGGGCTTCAAGCCTGCGCGTGGTGATAATTTGTGCGAGGTGACTCTCCGTTGGGAGTTGATGCGTGTGTGCACCGTGAAGGACATGATCTGTGCCCGGCGTGAACCGGTGGACTGGTCCTTCAGTCCCTGCTAGAGCCATCCAATTAGGCCTGGACGGCGGTAGGCCTTGCGCACGCTCTTGAAATCCGAACTACCGACTTGCGATCTGACTGGACCGACGACTCAGGAAAGCTCGTTGGTCCAGTTGGCTTCCTGGATTCGGGTATCCAGTTCCCGCAGCTGGGCCGCCATGGAATCCGCCTCGGCCCTGATCACTGGAACGTCCACGATCGAGACGTAGCGCAATTCGCTGCGGGTGCTCCGGTCAAAGCGGGCCGAGGCGCGCGTTGCAACGGTTTGGCGCAAGCGGACCTGCTGGCGCAGCACGTCGCGGCGGGCCAGTGCGGCCGTCATGCTTTCGTGGCCCGGCACTGTCACCGAGAGGTTGGTGGCGTTGATCCTGACGATCAATTCCTGCAGTTCCGCCGCCAGCCTGTCGTGCTCGGCCAGCAATGCCAACGGATCCTCGGCGGGCTTCTCCCCCTCCTGCACCAAGACGTTTTGCTCGATGCGCGACGATAACTGGCTCATCCGTGTTGCTAGGTCGGCCCGCTGGGCCAATGCCTCGGCTAGTTTCATGGGTTCAGTCTAATCACACTGGGATTCCGCAGGGCGCATTCTTCGGGCGGCGCTTCGGCGGCGACTCTTTCGCCGGCAAGCCCGAGCACTAGCTGGCTGGCGGGAAGGGCCCGGGCGCCGAAGATTCCCTGGCCCACGCGGACCACGGTGGCGCCTTCCTCGATGGCCAACTCGAAGTCACCGCTCATGCCCATGGAAAGTTCTTCGATTTCCATGCCTTCGGGCGCGGTTTCCCGGAGCATGTCCCGGATTTCACGCAGGCGCACGAAGCATGCACGGACGGCTTCCTTGTCCTCGCTGAAGAGCGCAAGGGTCATCAAGCCCTTGACGTGCAGGCGGTCGAACTGCGGAAGCTGGTTCACGAATTCCTGCACGTCGGCAGGGTCCAAACCGAACTTGCTTTCCTCGTTCGACGTATTGACCTGGACGAAGACGTCCAACTGGCGGTCCTCGTCCTCGAGACGACGCTGCAGGGCCTCGGCCTGGCGCAGGTTGTCCAGGGCCTGGAACTCGTCGGCGAACTTCGCCACGTACTTGGCCTTGTTGGTCTGCAAGTGCCCGATGACGGAGAACTTCAGCCCCGGGATGTCGGCAAGGCTTTCCGCCTTGCGCGCGACTTCCTGAACCTTGTTCTCGCCCAGGAACGTGGCGCCCGCGGCGATCGCCAGACGGAGGCGGTCCTCCGGCACCGTCTTGCTGACGGGCAGCAACCGAATTGAAGCCGGGTCGCGGCCTGCCTTTCGAGCCGCTACCTCGATGCGTTTCCGGATCGAGGCAAGATTGTGCTCGAAATCCTCAACCGAGTTTGCGAGGGCAGCTGCAGGTTCGGGGGTGTGCACGGGCTGAGTCATGGATGAAAAATCTTTCAGGGTGAGGAACTTCGAATACCTGGCCATTGGGCGGGCCACCGGCCCGCCCAATCGGTGGTTAGACCTTTTTGACGACCGAGGACTTCAGCTGCATGGGACCAAATCCGTCGACCTTGCAGTCGATGTCGTGGCCGTCGACGCCGTTGACCAGGCGGATGTTGCGCACCTTGGTTCCGACCTTGATCGACTGCGCCTGGCCCTTGACCTTGAGGTCCTTCACGATGGTGACGGAGTCGCCGTCTGCCAACACGTTGCCGACCGAATCCTTGATGGCCTTTTCCTGCGGCTCATCGATTTCGGTTGCTTCTGCCGACCATTCGTGGGCGCATTCGGGGCAGACCAAGAGGGCGCCCATTTCATAGGCATAGGGGCTTGAACACTGGGGGCACGGAGGCAGAACATCACTCATGCCTTCAAGTCTAGGCGGCAATCGCGGCTTCAGGTCCTAGGCAGTGCCATGTGGCGAGCCCGCCGACAGGCCGGACGCCGGCTACTTCCGCTTGAAGAACACCACGAAATAGCCAACGGCGGCAAACAGGAGACAGGCGAACCCCAAAGCCAGGGCGCAGACCGCCGGAACCGTAAACGCGTTGGCGCAGGAGCCAAAGGCCATCATGCTTCCGCTGCCGGCCACCATGAACAGCAACACCGGCAGTCCATAGATAATCAAACCCACTACCGCAAAAACCGGGCACGCAACCAAGGCGGCGAAACTCAATTTGCTGAGGCGGCTTGCCGGTACATGGGTGGCTGCGTCCGTGGAGGGCGCATGAAGCACCGAGGATCCAGCTCGCAACGTCGGCTCAGATTGGCTCATACCTAGGAAGCCTACGACCGCAAACATCATTAACCCAGTAAATGGACTTTATGCTGACCTATGTGTCGCGATGTGCACGCCATTCAGCAAATGGACTGGTTTTGCGCTTCGGAAATTCCGACGCCGCCCACTTGACGGGAACATCGCGCATGACCAGGACATGGTCGAGTTCCGCGGCGCCAGGGGGCAACGAATCGAAATAGGAGGACCCGATGTCGTGGATCTCGGTCGCCCCGACTTCCCACCGCCGCGTACTCAGCTCAAGGCCGTCGAGCGTCTTGCCGTCCTTGGCCGGCGACCACCCGATCGATCCCTCGCGCTGGAACGTCGAAGCCTCCCCCAGGGTGCCGAAGAGTCGGCTGCGCCATTCCGTCGAATCCGAAACGTCGGCGTGCACCCGCATGTCCCGGCCCGGGCATCGATCGTGATGCGGGAAGCCGACTCGGAAACGGAGAATCCCGCGTGCTCATGGCGGCCCGGCAGGATGGTTCCGCCCAGCACCACCGGCAGCCGGGAAGACGAGTGCCGGACCGGGATGAAGACCCCGTTGTGGGTTCCGGAATCGTCGTCCCACTCCACGGCAATGCGGTGCGCCGCAGTTTTCGGCGCTCCAGCCCACGTTGGCGCCGATCCATTGCGGCCGGACGGCCGAAAGCCTGAGCAAACAGATTCCACCCACCGCCGCATCGCCCACCAGCCGGGGGCGCAGTCCCGGGGGAAGCAGGGATTGCGCCACCTCGGGATCCAGCCTGTAGTTGATCAGCAGGCGGCGTGAAATGGTGGCGTCCAGCGTCGGCATTTTCATGATTCAAGGCTCGCTTCCGGTGGAGATTTCGGCGGGGCTCGCCGCGGAGGGCGCCCGGTGGCGCAGGCCGCGGAGCAGCATTTGTTCGGGGCACACCGCGGAGAGGAAGTTGCCGACCGAAAGCGCCAACTGCTCCCCCGCCAGCGAATAGAGAATGCGGTTTGCCTCGCGGCGCTCGGTGACCAGGCCCGCGGCCCGCAGCACCGAAAGGTGGCGGGAAATGGTGGGTGCGGAACTCGTGAACCTGGCCGCTATGTCGCCGGCCGACTGCTCACCCTCCCGAAGGTCCTGGAGGATCTGGCGCCGCGTGGGATGCGCCAGCGCGGTGAAGACATCGGCGTTGTTTTCGCTCATGATTTTAATTTAGCACATTTGCTAAATAGCGAAACGGCTAAGAACGAAAATGTTTAGGCCGGCACCGTTCGCACGCCCCGGACCGACCACCGCACCGGGGCGGAATCGTTGTTCCGGCGGCACCCGAAGCATAGGATCACGACAGGAAAAGGCACAGTCAACGTGGAAGTCGCACCCGGCGACCGAGGCATCTGGGGGTTTGGACATGAACAGCCATCTGACCGTTCACACCGGCGCGGCACGCATCCACTGCACCATCGGTGCAGGGACCGGGCCTGCCGTCCTTTTCCTCAACGGCGCCTTCTCGACGCGGCGCGACTGGAAACACGTCCTGCGGGCGCTCTCCCCCGACCTGCACACCGTCACCTTCGACGCCCGCGGGCGGGGAAGGTCCGCCGACTCGCCCGACTACTCGTTTTCCGGCGCGCTGGAGGATGTCGGCAGCGTCATCGAGGCGACCAAGCTGGTCCGGCCCGTCCTGGTCGGCTGGTCCCACGGCGCCACGCTCGCGCTCCGCTATGCGGCCACGCACCCGGGCGAGGTTGCGGGGGTGGTCCTTGTCGACGGGGCCTTCCCCGTCACGCGTCTTCCACGAGAAGGCCCAAAAACGTGTCCGGCGGCAATACCGGCTGCTGCGTGTTCCCATGCGCATCCTGGGGTCGATGCGGCTTGCTGGCCAGGATGACCCACCACGAGGCGGCAAACGTCGTGATCGAACTCGATGAAATCGATGCCGGGCTGCTTCCCGACTACCGGGATCTCACCTGCCCCGCGCTTTTTGTCGTCGGCAGCGGCCCGCACAAGGGGTCCCCCGCCGAGGAAATGCGGACCATGAGGGCCGCCGTCGGGCTTGCCACGGCCGCCAACGACAAGGTGCGCGTGCATTCGGTCGTCGAGGCGAACCACATGCGCATCCTGCGCAAGAACGCCGCGGAGGTCGCCGACGCCGTCGCGTCGCTGACCCGGTAGCGGGACGGCGGACCTGCGCCAAAACCATACACCCGTGGGTTACAGTTTGAGCTACCGCACGGAGCGGGACGAGGCATGGGCCTGATTGGTGAGGATCGCATGGAGTTTGCAGACATACTCGGGCGCGTCCTGTTCGCGTCCGTGATCGCGGTCGTTTACATCATCGTCCTGGCGATGTTCGTCAGGCGGCTGCTGGGCGTGACCGTCGGCCTGGGCCGCATCATCGTCGCCGGCCTGCTGGGCCTGGGGGCCGAGATCGGATTCGAGTCCCGGTTCGTGTGGAAGGACCCGGAGGCCGGGCATCGCCCTGCTGCCGGTGCAGATAGGCATCGTGCTGATCGTCGCGACCCTGTTCCTGGTGGTCGCCGAGCTGGTCTTCCCCACCGGCACCGTCGTGCGGCCGGACAAGTGGATTGCCTCGCTCCGGGCGCGGTTTGCACGAACCCGCAGGTACACCGAGGTCACGCGCATTGCCCTGTCCCACGGGATCCTTCCCGCCAAGCGCCCCAACAAGGGCGCCACCCCCGCGGCCGCGGCGGAACGGGCGGCCAGCGGCAAGTCGCTTCGCCTGGCGCTGCAGGATTCCGGCGTGACGTTCGTGAAGTTCGGGCAGGTGCTTTCCACCCGGGCGGAACTGCTGCCGGCCGAGTACATCACCGAGCTTTCCAAGCTCCAGCAATCGGTCCCGCCCGAGCCCTGGAGCGACGTCCAGGCGCTGATCGACAGGGAGCTCGGCCAGGACGTGGATGCCGCGTTTGCCGAATTCGACACGACGCCGCTGGCCGCGGCCTCGATCGGGCAGGTCCACCGCGCGCAGCTGCATTCGGGCGAGGCGGTGGCCGTCAAGATCCAGCGCCCGGGCATCGTTCCCCTGGTCGAGCGGGACCTGGACATCACCGTCCGCATGGCAGCGACCCTCGAGAAGTCCACCGAGTGGGGCCGCTCGCTCGGCCTCGTCGAGGTCGCGGAGGGATTCGCCGAGGCCCTGCGCGAGGAACTCGACTACGAGATCGAGGCCATGAACATCACGGCGCTGCGCACCACGCAGCTGAAGCACCCCGCCTCCGAGCGGGTGGACATCCCCATGCACTACCCCGAGCTGAGCACCCGCCGGATCCTCGTCATGCAGATGGTGGACGGCGACACGCTCAGCGCCCCGGGAACCATCGAAAGCCACCCGATCGAGGAGCGCCGCCTCCAGGCCGTGGCGCTCTTCCGCTCGCTGATGCACCAGATCATGGACGACGGCGTCTTCCACGCCGACCTGCACCCCGGGAACATCGTGCTGCAGCCCGACGGGCGCATCATGCTGCTGGACTTCGGCTCGGTCGGGCGCCTCGACTCGGACCTGCGCCAGCTGGTCTCCGAGGTGCTGCTGGCCTTCTACCGCGGCGATTCGCGGGCCATCGGCGATGCCCTTCTGGGCATGGCGGAGCTCCCGGAGGGATTTCGACGAGGCCGCCCTGCGCCGGGAACTCAGCCGCTTCATGTCCCGGTACATGGGCCCGGGCGCCGCCGTCAAGGCCGAGGTCTTCACCCTGCTGGTGGCGCTGTTGGCAAAACACCGCATCTCGGTCCCGTCCGAGCTGGCCGGGGCGTTCAGGGCCGTCGCGGTCCTGGAGGGAACCCTCCGGTTGCTGGACCCGGACTTCGACCTCATCACCGAGGCCCGGGAGTACGGCGAGGCCCGCGTCCGCTCGGTGTTCCGCCCCAGCTCCCTGGCCGAGGCGCTGAACGACGAGGTGATGACGCTGCTGCCGATGCTCAGGCGGCTGCCGCGCCGGCTCGACCAGATTTCCGGGGACCTCGAGGCGGGCCGGCTGGGCCTGAACATGCGCCTGCTGGCCCACCCCCAGGACCGGCACATGGTCCGCTCGATGGTCCACGAGGTCATCCTGACCTTCCTCGCCGGCGTCACGGGCATCATGGCCACCATGCTGCTGATCAGCAACGGCGGCCCGATGGTCACGGCCAACCTGACCCTCTACCAGCTCTTCGGCTACACGCTGATCGGCGTGGCCACGGTCTTTCGCTGAAGGTGGTCTTCGACATCTTCCGGCGCCGGCGCGGCGAGTAGCGCCCGGAGGCCCGCCGGCGACGCTACTCGGAGGACGGCCGCTGCCGCTGCTTCTTGGTTTCCGACCGCCGCCCCTTGGCGGAAAGGCGCCGCCGCACCGATCCGCGGGTGGGCTTGGTCGCCCGGCGCTTGGCCGCGTCGGGCGCAAGCCCCGCGGCCACGAGTCCGGCGAGCTTGGCCAGCGCGGTCTCGCGGTTGCGCAGCTGGGAGCGCTGCTCGGAGGCACTCACGGTCAGCACCCCGGACACGAGCCGGGATTCCAGGCGGGCGAGCAACCGCTCCCGCTGCCCCTCGGAGAGCGCCGAGGACTGCTCGACGTTCCAGAAGAGTTCGACGCGGCTGTCGGAGGTGTTCACGTGCTGGCCGCCCGGGCCCGAGGGCGCGAGAACCGCCAGCCGAGCTCCGCGGCCGGAATGGTGAGCGCCGGTGACACCTCGAGATCCATCCATCAAGCATCCCATGCCGGACCCCGCGACGGCCGGGTCGCGGACCCGGCGGCGGAAACGGGCACCGAAACCCATAGGCGTACGCCTTTTCTTGGGCTACCTTGGGGGTGAACCGGAAGGGAACCAACCATGAGTGCACCCACTGATTTCGATGCGGAAGACCTGCGCGCAAAGCTCGACGGGTCCGTCCTGGTCCCGGGCGATGCGGGTTTCGAGGCCGCATGCCGGGGCTTCAACCTCGCCCACGCCTTCCGGCCGGATGTCGCGGTGCTGGCCGGCTCCGCCCGGGACGTCGTGGCCGCCGTGCGCCACGCCAAGGAGGCGGACCTCGCGGTCCACGTGCATTCGACCGGGCACGGCTACCCCCACCAGGCCCACGGCGGGATGCTGGTCAACACCTCGGGCATGCAGTCGCTGGTCGCTGGATCCGCAGCGCCGCAGCGCGCGGGTGGGCGCCGGCGTGCGGTGGGACCGCGTGATCGAGGAGGCCGCACCCCACGGGCTTGCCCCGCTCAACGGCTCGTCCCCCGACATCGGGGTCGTCGGCTACACGCTCGGCGGCGGCATGGGGCCCATGGGCCGGACCTTCGGCTTCGCCGCGGACCGGGTCCGCGGGATCCAGCTCGTCACGGCCGACGGGTCGCTCGTGGAGGTCGACGCCGAGTCCGAGCCCGAACTCTTCTGGGCCCTGCGCGGGAGGCAAATGCTCGGTCGGCATCGTCACCGAGCTCGAGTTCGACCTGGTTTCCGTGCCCACGTCTACGGCGGCGCGATCTTCTTTGCCGGATCCGACGCGCCGGCCGTCATGCACGCCTACGGCGACTGGGTCCATGCGCTGCCGGAGTCGACCACCGCGTCCATCGCCCTGCTCAGGTTGCCCGACGACGAGCAGATCCCCGAGCCGCTGCGCGGAAAACTCTCCGTCCACCTGCGCTTTGTCCATGTCGGCGACGAGACTGCCGGGGCGGCCCTGCTGGAACCGATGCGCCGGGCGGGCACCCCGCTCGTGGACCTGGTGGGCATGATGCCCTATGCGGCCATCGGCTCGGTCCACCAGGACCCGACCGATCCGATGCCGGCCTGGGAGGGTTCGCTGCTGCTGCGCGAGCTGGACGCCGGGGCCATCGACGCCCTGCTGGGGCCGCGGGGCCGGAGAACGACGTGCCGCTGATCATGGCCGAGATCCGCCACCTGGGCGGCGCCCTGGCCCGCGGCCCGGAGCACGAAAACGCCGTCGGCGGGCGCGATGCGGCGTTTTCGGTGATGGTCGTCGGCCCCTACCCGCCGCCGCTCATGGGCGCCGTCGAGGCCGCGGGCAATGCCGTCCTCGAGGCCATGAAACCCTGGGCCCACGGCGGCACGCAGATCAACTTCCAGGGCTTTGCCGGAACGCCGGAGGCCGTCCGCAAGGCCTGGGCCGAACCGACGGTGGAACGGCTCCGCGCCCTCAAGACCGCGTGGGATCCCGGAGTGCCGCTTCCGCTTCGGGTACTCGATGGACTGACGCACGCCCGGCGCCCCGGCTGCCGGCGTCCGGCAGTCAGTCGCCGAGCCCGAGGTTCGCGGCCAGGTCCCGGACCGTCAGTTCAAAGAGTTCGGCCGGGTCGCCCAGCGTGTTCGGCCCGTACTGCCCGAACACCTCGAAGCTCACGGCCCCGAACAGGCCGGACCACGCCCCCAGCCCGCGGGCGACCAGCCACCCCGGGGACTTGAGCGAATACTCGGCCCGCAGGGATTCGACGTCCGCCGCCAGGCCCGGCGGCAGGTCCCGTGGCGCGATCCCGCACCGCGACCCCGCCGGCCACCCAGGCGTCTTCGACGATCCCCATGAGCCGCACGACCACCCGGGTTCCCGCCGGCACCGTCTGCCCGGGGGGCGCGTGGTACCCGGGAACCGGCGTGCCGAAGAGCAACCCGTAGCGCGCCGGCTCGGCGATCGCCCAGCCACGCACGGCCCGGGCCAGCACGGCGAACCTTTCACCGTGCGACGCCGGCGGGTGCTCGAGTGCGGCGTCAACGGCGTCGCCCAGATCCGTGTAGGCCTCGACCACCAGCAGCGTCAGCAGCTCGTCCCGGCTTGAGACATAGCGGTAGACGGCCGAGGACACGATCCCCAGGTCCTTGGCCACGGCGCGCAGGGACAGCGCGGCGGCCCCTGGCTGGCCAGTTGTTCGCGGCCGAGGCGCATGATCTCGGCCATGGTGCGCTCGCGGGCCAGTTCACGCGGGGTCCTTGTTCCTTGCATGAACCCATCCCACACCACGATGGTGAGCGCCGTCAACTTTAGTGAGCACTGCTCTTGACTTAATCCGTCCGGGCTTCCTAGCCTGAATATGAGAGCACTGCTCTCACATTGCGAACCAGGAGGCTTGAAGCCATGTCCAACCACTACCTCGTCACCGGCTCCGGCCCGTCGGAACCACCGTCGCCCTCGCCCTGGCCAACCAGGGCCACAGCGTGACGCTGGCGACCCGTTCCGGCGGCGGCCCGGAGCACCCCGGAATCCGCAGGATGCGCGCCGACGTCCTCGACCCCGCCCAGGTGGCCGAGGCCATGGACGGCGCCACCGCGGTGTTCCACTGCATCCACGCCGCCTACTCCGCCAAGGCCTGGACCGAGACGCTCCCCCGCGCCGAGGAACTGGTCCTGGCCGCGGCCGGCGAACGGGGAATCCCGGTGGTCTTTCCCGAAAGCCTGTACTCCTATTCGAACCCCGGACAACCCATGGCGGAGGACTCGCCGCGCAATGCCGCGGGCGGCAAGCGCGGGGTGCGCACCGCATTGCTGAACGCACGCGCGGCCTCCGGGACCAACACCGTCTCGGTGGTGGCCTCCGACTTCTACGGACCCCGCGTCGAGACCGCCCACGCCGGGGCCCGGATGCTCGAATCCGTCTTCGGCGGCCGGCGGCTGCTGGCGATCGGCAACCCGGCCCTGCCGCATTCCTTCACCTACATGCCGGACCTTGCCGCGGCCATGGTGCGGGCCGCGGAGCGGGAGGACCTGTGGAACGGCGTGCTCCATGCGCCCACGGCGCCGCCGTCCAGCCAGCGGGCCATGGCGGAAGCCTACGCGGCGGCGGCAGACCTTCCCGCGCCCAGGGTCACCGGGATGCCCGGCGGAATCCTGCGGGCCGTCGGGCTGGTGCACCCCGCGACGCGCGAGCTTGCCGAAATGGCCTACCAGTTCGACAACCCCTTCGTGATGGACTCCCGCCGGAGCGAATCCCTGCTCGGGCTCTCGCCCACCCCGCTGGCCGACGGCGCACGCGCCACCGTTGACTGGTGGCGGGAAACGCACCGGGACTGAACCGGGGCCCCCCGCCCGTCCGGTTACCCGGAAGGTGTCGGCGACCCGCTCTGGGGCGCGGCAGGGTTCCCGCCGGGAACGTCGGAGGCGCCGTAGAGGGTGGCGATGATGCCTTGGCCAGGACCACCGCGGCATTCTGCGCCGTCGACCGGCGAGGCGGCAAGGTTGGTGCCGACGATGATCGTGTCGTCCGTGTTGTTGTTGTAGACCATGAACGACGAGTACCCGGGAAGCTGTCCGTCGTGCCCCAGGATGCCGGGGGCGAACTGGGCGATCCCGAGCCCGTAGCCGACGCCGTTCGGCTGGCCGGCAACCGGGGCCGGATGCTGTCCATCCGCAGCTTCTGCGTCTTCGCATCGAGCAGGCCGCCGCCCACCAGCGCCTTGACGTACACCGCAAGGTCGTCGGGCGTGGAGATGGCCCCGCCGGCCGTCCAGGCCCACGAGGGGTTCGCGTCGGTGTAGTTCAGCGGCTTGAGGGTGCCGTCGAGCGCGGCCGGCAAGTTGGCGGCGGGAACCGCGTAGGAGTCGATGGTCTCGTCGTTGGTGCCGAACTGGTAGCCCTGCGCGTGCGGGCTCGGGAGGGCGGAGTCCGTGTTCACCGGCAGCGCGGTGTTCTTGAGCCCGAGCGGCTCGAAGATCCGCTTCTGGAACGCCTCGGAGGCGCTCATGCCGGTGAGCTTCTCGATGACCGTCCCGAGCAGCACGATGTTGGTGTTGCTGTAGTCGTATTCCTGGCCCGGCGCGAAGTTCGCCGGGTGCTTGAAGGCGATCGCCAGCAGCTCGTCCGGGGTCCAGGCCTTCTGCGGGTCCTTGTCGAGCGTCGCGTTGAGGCCCTTGTCGAACGAGTAGCTGTAGAGCCCGCTGCGCATCTCGGACAGCTGGGCGATCGTGATGTTCTCGCCGTTGGGCACGTCGGGCCGGAACTTCGCGATCGGGTCGTCCAGCTTGAGCTTGCCCTCCTGCACGAGCTGCAGGATGACCGTCGAGGTCATGGTCTTGGTGTTGCTGCCGATCCGGAAGAAATCGTTGAGCGACATCGGCACGTGCTTGCCGATCTCGGCGGTGCCGAAGGTGCCCGACCAGTCGCCGCGCGTGGGCGACTTGATCAGCACGACGACCCCGGGGATGGCGTTGGCCTTCATCACCTCGGGGAGCTGCTGCTGCAGCGTCATGCCGCATAGCCGGGCGCCTGGCGCCTCGCGCCGGTGGATGCGGGGCCGGCGGGGGTGGCGGTTCCGCTGGTTCCCGCGGCACCGGTGGTGGGTCCGGCCGGTCCTCCGGAGGAACAGCCCGAGACGGCGATCAACGCGCCGGCCACAACAACCGCGACCCTTGAATTGTTCATCATGCACCGCTTCATCATGCACCGCACCCAGTTTCCCTGATTCGGTTCGATCCTGTCCGCAGGCTTCCGCCGCCGGCGTGGTTGCCGTGCCGTGCCATGCGGATCCGCTCCACATGATAGCAAGGGTCCGGCGCGCCGGGTCATGCAGCGAACGGCCCAATTTGTGGGCAGGCTCAGCCGCGGGACCGCCATCCGCTGTCCACACGGCGGGCGGAATGGGCGAAGGTCAGCGGAAAGTGGCAGGCGGCCAGGTGCGGCACGGTTCCGGCCGCAACCGCCGCCTCCGTCGCGGCGGTGACATCCCGCAGCGGGAGCGGCACCGGACCCGCCGCCGGGCTGCAGCGGCGGAACCTCCTGCGCGCAGATCTCCTGCGCCATGGGGCACCGGGTGCGGAAGCGGCAGCCGCTGGGCGGGTTCATGGCCGAGGGCAGCTCGCCGCGCACGCCCAGCTTGGCCTTTTGCCGCTCGATCACGGGGTCCGGCGACGGGGATCGTGTCGATCGAGCCCGCGCGTGTAGTGGTGCAGCGGGCTGGAGTAGATCTCCGCGGCCGGCCCCACCTCCACCATCTTGCCCCAGGTACATGACGGCGATGACGTCGGAGAGGTAGCGCACCACGCGACAGGTCGTGGCTGATGAACAGGTAGGTCAGCCCGCGGTCCCGCTGCAGGTCCTTCATCAGGTTCAGCACCTGCGCCTGGATGGAGACATCCAGCGCGGACACCGGTTCGTCGGCCACGATCAGCCCCGGCTGCAGGGCCAGCGCCCGCGCCAGCCCGATCCGCTGCCGCTGCCCGCCGGAAAACTCGTGCGGATACCGTTCGGCGGCCCGCGCCGGCAGCCCGACGGCAGCCAGCAGCTCGTCCACCCGTGCATTGCGGTCCCTGCGGCGTGCCCACGTGCTGGATGTCCAGGGGTTCGCGCAGGATCTGCGCGCACGCGCATGCGCGGATCCAGCGACGCGTAGGAGTCCTGGAACATGAACTGCACGTTCCGCCGCCCCTCCTTGGCCTCGCTGCCGCGCAGCCGGCCTGATCGCTTCGGCCGCGGAACAGGACGCTCCCGGAGGTCGGCACCTCCAGGCCCACCACCAGCCGGCCGAGCGTTGTCTTCCCGCAGCCCGGATTCCCCCACCAGCCCCAACGTGGTGCCGCGCGGAATGGCCACGGAGACGTCGGCCACGGCGCTGCACGTCGCCCACGTGCCGGCGCAGGATGGCCCCGGCCGTCACCGGGAAGTCCTTCACCAGCGTCACTGCACCTGCAGCAGCGGGATCCCGGTCGTCGGGCGCACGGAGCAGTCGACGGGCGCCTCCCAGGGCCCGGTGCCTGCAACATCGGCTGTCGCCTCCGCGGGCTCCGGCTCCGCGCTCAGGCGACCACGGTGCGCAGGTCCACCGGCTCGGGCACCGCAAGCGGCGTGGTGCGCGGGACAAAGCAATCGAACTCCTGCGGGCCGTTGGGCGTCTGCAGCCTGGTGGTCGGCGGCACCAGGGCGCGGCATGCGTCCACGGCAAAGCGGCAGCGCGGGGCGAACCGGCAGGCAGGCGGCGGCTCGGACAGATCCGGCGGCAGTCCGGGGATGGAGTAGAGCCGTTCCCCGGTGCCCGCGGCGCGCTCGGGCAGGGCCTGGAACAGGGCGTCGGTGTACCGGTGCTTGGGGGCGGCGAACAGCGTGTGCGACATCGGCGGTCTCGGCCACCTTGCCCGCATACATGACCGCCACGCGGTCGGCGTTGCCGGCGATGACGCCCAGGTCGTGGGTCACCAGGATCATGGCCATGCTGCAGCTCGGCGCGCAGCGCCGGCGACCAGCTCCAGGATCTGCTTTTGCACCGTCACGTCCAGGGCGGTGGTGGGCTCGTCGGCGATCAGCAGCTTCGGGCCGGCAGACCAGGGCCATGGCGATCATGACGCGCTGGCGCTGCCCGCCGGAGAGCTGGTGCGGGTAGTCCTCGAGCGCGCCGCTCCGGCGCTCGGGATGCCGACCAGCCCGAGCATCTCGACCGCGCCGCTCGCAGCGCCTCGGCCCTGCGCCATGTCCCGGTGCAGCGACGAGCGGCTCGGCGACCTGGTCCCCGATGCGTGATGACGGGGTTCAGCGAGGTCATCGGGTCCTGGAAGACCATGCCGATGTCGCCGCCGCGGATCTGGCGCAGCCGCGGTTCGTCGCAGCTGGACCAGGTCCACGCCGTCGAGCAGGATCTCGCCGCGCGACGATGTGCCCGCCGGGCGGCAGCAGGCGCTCGATCGACATCGCGGTCATGGTCTTGCCGCTGCCGGACTCCCCCACCAGCCCCAGGCATCTCGCCCGCGTCCGACGTGCAGGCTGACGCCGTCCAGCGCGTGCACCACCGACTAGCTCAGCCGGATGTCCGTGCTGAGGTTGCGAATCTCCAAGTAGCGGCATGCCCTGCTCCCCAATCTTGCGTGGCGGTAATCCGTTGGTTGCTGTCCCTGGCGCTCAGCGCCGTTGCAGCCTGACCTCGACGGAGTCCCGCAGCCCGTCGCCCACCAGGTTGCACGGCGACCACGACGATGATGATCGCAATCCCCGGCGGGTAGATCAGCCACCAGAAGTTCGTGAAGACGTACGCGGTGCCGTCGCTGAGCATGCCGCCCCAGTCGGTGGCCGGCGGCGAGATGCCAAGGCCCAGGTAGCCGAGGTAGGCGACCAGCAGGATCGCGTCGGCCACCTGGAACGTCGCATTGACGATGACCGTGCCGATCACGTTGGGCAGGATGTGCCGCAGCACCGAATGCGCACGATGGACCCGCCCATCACGCGCACGGCCTGCACGTACTCGCGCACCCGCAGCGTCAGCGCCTCCCCGCGCACCAGGCGGGCCGGCACCAGCCACGCCGTCAGCGCCCAGCACAAAGATCATGACCGGGATGCTGGGCCTCGACGATCGTGACCAGGAAGAGCAGCAGGAACAGGATGGGGATGGACAGCACCGCATCGACGATCGCGCATCATGACCGCATCGATCCAGCCGCCGAAGAACCCGGCCACCGCGCCCCACAGGGTGCCGACGATCGTGGCGATGCAGCGCCGCCGCGAAGCCGATCGACCAGCGACACCTGGCCCGCCGGCCATGAGCCGGCCAGCTGGTCGTACCCGGTCTCGTCGGTGCCCAGCGGGTGCCCGGGCCAGGCGGCAGGTTCACGCTGAGCAGGTTCACGGTGACCTGGTCGGTTGGGTAGAGCACCGGCCCGAGGAAGCAGAACAGCACGGCGAGCAGCAGGACCGCCAGTCCGACGACCGCCAGCTTGTTCTGGATAAAGACCTCAAGGCCAAGCCGGAACATGCTCTTGGCCCGGCCGGCCGGCAGCCGCGGCGCCGTGCGCATCGTTTCCGTGTCGCATCGGCGCCGGACCGGTGCCCGGGCGTTGATGGCGGTCATAGCTTCACCCGCGGATCAAGCACGGCCAGCGAGACGTCGGCCAGCAGGTTCCCCGCCACGGTGGCGAAGGCCGTGAGGATCACGACGCCCAGCAGCACCGGGTAGTCGTCGGCTTGGGCCGCCTGCCAGAACAGCAGTCCCATGCCGGGAAAGTTGAAGATCGACTCGGTGACAAGCGCGCCGGCAAAAACCGCCGGGAGCGCAGAGCCCCAGCAGCGTGACGACGGGGATCAACGCGTTGCGCAGCACGTGCCGGTAGAGCACCCGCGACGGCGTCGCGCCCTTGGCCTGCGCCGTGCGCACGTAGTCCTGGTCGACATTGTCCAGGACCGAGGAACGCATGTAGCGGGAGAACCCGGCAATGCTCAGCAGCGCGAGGGTGACAACGGGCAGACACCATCGCGTTGAACTGGGCAAAGATGGGCACCGACCCCGTCGGCCTGCGGGGCCTCGGGCGGGAACCAGCCCAGATGCTGGGAGAAGATCTCGATCATGATCAGCGCCGATGAAGAACGTCGGGGCCGCGTAGAAGATGAACGACAGCCCGGTGGCGATGTAGTCGAAGGGCTTGTTGCGGCGCACCGCCTGGTAAATGCCCAAGCGGCACAGCCACGACCACGCGTCAGGGCCAGGGAGAGCACGCCCAGGATGACGGTCTTGGGCATGCCGTTCGGCCAGCAGGCGAGCTGACGGACTGGTTGAGCTTGCACGGAGAAGCCGAAGTTGCCCGGTGGCCCACTGGCCCAGCTGCCTGAAGTACTGCATGAACAGCGGCCGGTTGTAGCCGTTCTGCGACGTTGAACGCGGCGATCTGCGCTGCGGTGGCCCGCGGCCCCAGAATCGCCCGTGCGGCGCCGCCGGGCAGCTGGTGCAACAGGATGAAAACGATGACCGTCACCACGAGGATCACCGCGATGGATTGCAGGAGGCGGCGCAGGACGTAGCCGATCATGGCCCGCCCGTCCCGCCGGGATTCCGCTCCTTTTCATGGGACCTCCACTTTTCCCCGGCGGTTCGCCGGGCCCTCGGCTCAGTAGTGCCAGGCCTCGGGCGTGATGTTGCGTAGGGGTTCTGCGGGGTGACGCCCTTCAGCGCGTTGGCGATCATGGTCAGGCTGTACGTGTAGTTCGGCTGCCACACCACCGGAAGGTCCCTGGCCACCGCATCCTCGTAGGCCTGCATCGCCGCGGTGCCGCTTTGGGTGGTGGTGGCGAGGATCAACTTGTCGATCGCGGGGTTCGAGTAGCTTCCGCTGTTGGAACCTGCCCCGGTCTGGAAAATCGTCTCGCCCGTCGGGTAGTAGTCGGGCGCGTACACCCAGCCGCCGCCCCAGTTGCCCATTTCCCAGGTGCAGGTGGCCCCGGAGCACGGGACGGCAGTGCCGGTGACGGAGTTGAACGGCGCGGGAGTCAGGTTCAGGATGATGCCGCGCCTGGGCGGCGTTGGACTTCATGGATTCCATGGCGACCTCGATGCCCTGCTGGCCGCTGGAATACAACAGGGTGAAGGCCAGTTCCTGCCCGGCGGCGATTCCTGCGCCGCACTGGCCGGCGCCCGTCCCGGGATTCCTGCAGGTTGCTGCGGCACCCGGGGCAAGGCCCCAGCCGTTGTCCGTCAGGTACTTCCGGGCCGCGTCGATGCTGAACGGGTAGGGATTGTCCTTCTCCAGCGGGGAGACCAACGGGCCGTCGGGAAACAGCGGCACCGGGCCCGTGGTCTGGAAGCCGTAGTTCTTTGCCGCGGCCGTCAGGATGTCCGGCTGGTCGACCACCGACTGCAGGGCCTGGCGGAAGTACAGCTGCTTGAAGATCGGGCCGACCGTCGGGTTGTTGAAGTTGATCGGGAAGTAATTGATGCCGTAGAGGTTCCAGGGCGCCAGGGTGTAGCGCTTGTCCAGCGGGTTTGGCCCCGCCTGGTCGGGCGTGCTGTTTGCCGGACGCGGCGAGGAAAGGTCCTGGGACGGCAGGTAGCCGACGTCTAGCGTTGCCGCCCCGCCAAGCACGTTGAACTCCGCCGAATCGGTGGTGAAGGGCACCTCCCTGAATTCGGCCAGGGTAGCCTTGACGGGCCCGGAGTACTTGGTGTTGGGCACGAAGGTGATGTGTCCGTCGGAATTGAAGCTCTTCAGTGTCCACGGCCCGTCGACAACCTGCCACAGCGGATTGCTGGCATAGGTCGGCAGGTCCATGGACTGGCCGACCAAGTAGTCGTAGACGGCGGGACACCCGGAGACCTGCGTTGAGCAGGTGCCCTTGGCACCAGTGCCCGTCATGTCCCAGGACTGCGGCATCGGGGTGATTTGCGACAGCTGGTTGTAGAGGAACCACTCCCGGCTATAGGCCTTGTCGGTGGTGAAAACCACCGTCCGGGCATCGGGGGCCGAAGCCGAGACGATGTTGTCCGGGAATTGCCCCGGAACATACGCGGCGAAATTGGTCTTTTCCGCCTTGGCCATGTTGAACCAGAACATGACATCGGCGGAGGTGACGGGCGTGCCGTTTGACCAGCCGTAGTCCTTGAGCTTGATGGTGACGGTCTTGCCGCCGTTGCCGTAGACGGGCTCCGCCGCGAGGCTCAGGGAATCGTTGACCTCGGCCTTGCCGTCGTTGCCGAACCAATACAGCGGCCGGAATAAGAGCTGCTGCAGACTGGAAATGTTTGTCACCGAGAAGTCCGCGATGGGGGCGAACGGCCAGATCCAGTTGGGGGCCGTGTTCGGAGGCAAGGCCATGGTGGCTGTGTTCGTTGCCTTGCCGGGGGCATCGTTGATCCGCGAACCGTTTCCCGAGGCGCAGCCGGTCATGCCCAGCAGCAGCGCGCAAGCAATTCCCAGCGTCCGGAAAAATGGTCTTCGGTTCCCTCCACCAGTTCGCAGGGTCCTCATCGTGCGTCTCCCGACAGGGCCCGCGGCGTGGATCAGTCTGGTCGGCCCGCGAGTCCTACGAAGCAGTCTAAACCGAATCCTCCCGGCCGTACCGGGTGAATCAGGCCGGAGAAAAGAAAAACCCGCCGGATCGCAATGATCCGGCGGGTTTTCTTCGGTGGAGGTAAGGGGATTCGAACCCCTGACCTTCTGCATGCCATGCAGACGCGCTACCAACTGCGCCATACCCCCGAATGGGAGCCACCCTCGCGGGCAACTCATCCATCATAGGTCACGACAATTGCGTGACGCAAATCGAGGAGTCCTAGAGGACGTCCGGGAGGGTTTCGACGTGCGACATGTCGGTTGCCGGCTCGCCGGTGGTCGGCAGCTCGATCAACGGGCAGTCGCCCCAGAGGCGCTCGAGGGCGTAGAAGACGCGGTCTTCGTTGTGCTGGACGTGGATGACGACGTCGACGTAGTCCAGGAGGACCCAGCGGCCCGCGCCGCGGCCTTCGCGGCGCACCGGACGGATCTCGAAGAGCTCGTCGAGCTTGTCTTCGATCTCGTCGACGATCGAGTTGACCTGGCGCTCGGAGGAAGCCGAGGCGATCAGGAAGGCGTCGGTGACGCCGAGGCGCTCGCTGACGTCCAGTGCGATGAGGTTTTCGGCCTGCTTGTCCGCGGCGGCAAGGGCTGCCGCCTTCACCAGGTTGATGGAATGTTCGTGGGCGCTCATGGGATTCTCCTTGAGTGTTTGGTCGCGGCCGCTGGGGCGCGCTAGTTGGAGTTGAGGATCATGATGAGGCCGGCGACGAGCGCCGCGCCTCCAACGGACAATGCCGCGATGACCATCAGGTACATGTTGTTGGCACGGCGCATTCCGGCGGTCTGCGCGTCAAGCGGTTCCAGGCCCTGCGCGCGAACGGCTCGCACGGGCGGGTGGGAAACGCGTGGCTCAACGTCGGCGGCACCGTGGGCCTCCGCCAGGGGCGGGGCCTTCGGTGTCGCTCGTGCCGCGGGCGCGGGTTTGCCCGCGGCCATCGGCTTGGCAGGGGCGAAGGCACCGGGCTTTGCCGGCGCCGCTCCTGCTCGTGCTGCTGCAGCAGCGGGGTTTGCTCCCAGTGACTTGGACTCACGGGAAGCTGCCTGGGCCGGAGTAGCAGCCGCAGGCTTTTCAGCAGGTTTGGCCGCAGGCGCTGGCGCGCCCGAAGCCGAAGTCTTGGTTCGTGCGAACGACGAGCCCGGGGCATCGACGATGGTCCCCTGGTCCGTCATCGAAATGTGGAAACCGCGCGTTTCGGGGCCCGAGATGCCGGTGTTGACCAGCTTCTTTTCGATGTCCTCGTCGCGCAGCATGTTCATGGAACCGGTGAACGGGTCCGAACGGCGCTGGCCTGCACGCTGCGAGTTGGATTCCTCGAGGCGCTGGCGCTCGGCGGCACGGCGGCTGATGATGGCCGCGCGCGCCGCAAGTTCGCGCTGCTGGGCCAGGACCTCCAGATCCACGTCGCCGAGGTCCTCGGCAGGCTGGATCAGCGCGGGGTCCACCGGTGCGGCCCCGCCGGATCGGCGGCGCAACGCCAGGGCGTCCTCGACGCTCATTTGCGGCGTGGCGGCGGCGGGCTTCGACGGCACCGGTTCCTTGGCCGCGGCAGGCTTTGCGGCTGCGGGCTTTTCCGCAGCAGACTTTGCCGCTGCGCGGCTGGTCTTGGCGGGGCCGGCGGTTGCGGGCCTGCCCTGGGCAGGCCCCGCGGCACCGGCTTCCGGGGCGTTGTCGGCGGCAGGCGCCGCGTCGGCCCGTTCTTCCACCAGGGTGGTGCCCGCGGCGGCGCCGAGGGTCTGCAGGCGCATTTGCTTGCGGGTCAGCGGGGCCGGGTCGTCCCCGGCGGAAGGTTCCTTGGCGGAAAGTTCGGAGACTTCCTGTTCCAGGCGACGCCTGGTGCGCAGGGCCTCGCGGTCGCGGGCGCGCTGCAGGGAGGTGCGTTCCGCGCGCTGCGGCACGGCGTCGACTTCTCCCCCGGTGGCACGGCGGCTGCTCGCAATCTCGGCGATCTTGTCCGGGGCGACAACGGCCGGAGCAGCCTTTGCGGGTTCAATTCTTGCGGGTTCGGCCTTGGCCGGTTCCGCCTTGGCGGGAACGGTCTTTGCCGGTTCCGCCTTGGCCACGGGCGCAGGAGCAGCCTTGGCAGGCGCTTCCTTGAGGGCTGCGGCTGGCTTTGGTGCCTGCACGGCCGCCGGCGCGGGAGTCGGCTTGGAAGCCACGGGCTTGGCGGGGGCCGGAGCCACGGGAGCTGGAGCAGGGGCGGCAGGGGTGGCCGAAGGCCGTGCTTCCCCGGTCTGGCCCGCGCGCGGCTTTGCCGCAGGCGCTGGCGCCGAAGGCTTGACGACCACCGGTTTCCCGATCGGTTCGGCAGCCTTCGGCTCCTTGCCTTCCGCCTGTCGGGCAAGCTGGGCTTCGGCCTCGGCACGGCGCTGCTCACGCAGGGCTCGCCTGCTGAGCGCGGGCCCGGTCTCGTCGCTCATCTTGTCCATTTCCCGGCCGTCCTACTTCTGGCCGTTTACTGCGTAGTTCTTGTCGTTGTAAAGCTTGTACTTGCCGATGTACTGGACCACGCCGTCCGGCACCAGGTACCACACCGGATGGTGCGTGCGAACGCGTTCGCGGCAATCCGTGGATGAGATCGCCATCGCCGGCACCTCCATGAGGGAGATGTCGTTCCGGTCCAGCACGGGAAGTTCATGCCCGGGCCGCGTCACACCGACGAAGTGTGCAAGCGTCCAGAGTTCCTCGGCGTCTTTCCAGCTGAGGATCTTCGCCATGGCGTCGGCGCCGGTGATGAAGAACAGCTCGGCATCCGGACGCTGGGCACGCAGGTCGCGCAGGGTATCGATCGTGTAGGTCGGACCCGGACGGTCGATGTCCACCCGGCTGACGGTGAACCGCGGGTTGGCCGCCGTGGCGATCACGGTCATCAGGTAACGGTGTTCGGCCTCGGCGACCTCGCGGTCGGACTTCTGCCAGGGCGTGCCCGTGGGAACGAACACGACTTCGTCCAGGTCGAACACCGAGGCGACCTCGCTGGCCGCAACCAGGTGGCCGTGGTGGATCGGATCGAACGTGCCGCCCATGACGCCTAGGCGAAATGGGCGGTCCGTGCGCTCGGCCTCGAGACGGCTAGTGATGGCCGTGCTTGTTGGCGTGCTGGCGGTGCGTGTCGTCGGCCTCGGCCTTGACCTCGTGGCGGTTGCCGACGTTGGTGTAGGACATGGTGATCAGCAGCATCAGCATGAAGAGCAGGAAGATGCCGCCGCCGATGATCAGGGCCATGGTCTCGGTCGGGATGCCCTCGGCCGATTCGGAAGCAAGAATAGCCGCGTTCAGGGACTGGGTAAACATGTTTCTCCAGGATGTTGTGTGCCGGATTCGCTGCGAACGCACGACACGGTGTTCAAACTATTTGTCTCGTTAGCTTCTATCGTACCCACCTTGGCGCGTGGCTACGAACGAACATGCCCATCACCTTGGACAATCCACTTGGTGGTTGTCAGTTCGCGCAGGCCCATGGGGCCGCGCGCGTGCATCTTCTGGGTGGAAATCCCGACCTCGGCGCCGAGGCCCAATTGCCCGCCATCGGTGAACCGGGTGGAGGCGTTGACGATCACGGCGGCCGAATCGACCTCGGCGATGAAGCGCTCGGCGTGGGCCAGGTTGTTGGTCAGGATCGCCTCGGTGTGCCCGGTGGTGTGGCGGCGAATGTGGCTAATGGCACCATCGAGGTCGTCGACGACGGCGACGGCCAGGTCCATGTCCATGTATTCGGTGTCCCAGTCCGCATCCACGGCCGGGATGGTCGGGGTGGAGCCCGCCAGTGCCGCGGCGCGCGCGTCGACGTGCAGGCGCACCCCGGACTTGGCCAGCGCGGCAAGCACCTGGCCGGCGGCCTGCGACTTGGCGTTGATCAGCAGCGTCTCCACGGTGTTGCAGACCGAGGGGCGCTGGGTCTTGGCGTTGAGCAGGATCGGCACCGCCATCTTGGCGTCGGCCGATTCGTCCAGGTAGATGTGCACGTTGCCCTCGCCGGTCTCGATGACCGGGACGCTGGCGGTGGTGACCACGCGCTGGATCAGTTCGCGGCCGCCGCGCGGGATCAACACGTCGATCTTTCCGCGCGCGCCCATCATGGCGTCGGCGCCGTCACGCCCGTAGGCGTCGACCGAGGCGACGGCGTCGGCGGGCAGTCCCACCGATTCCAGGGCGTCGCGGATCAGGCCCAGCAGCGCCCGGTTCGATTCGGCCGCGGCGGTTCCCGCCGCGCAGCAGCACGGCATTGCCGCTCTTGAGCGCCAGGCCGGCGATGTCGACCGTCACGTTGGGGCGGGCCTCGTAGATGGCGCCGATGACGCCCATGGGCACGTGCACCTGGCGCAGGCGCAGGCCGTTGGGAAGCGTCTGGCCGCGCAGCACGGTGCCCACCGGATCGGGCAGGCCGGCAAGTTCCTCGAGGGCGGCAATCAGCCCGTCGACGCGCTTGTTGTCGAGCTTGAGCCGGTCCAGCATGGCGTCGGACGTCCCGTTGGCGCGTCCTGCCTCGATGTCCTTGGCGTTCGCCGCAATGATGCGGGCGCGCTTCTCGTCGAGGGCCGCGGCGATCGCCAACAGCCCGCGGTCCTTCCAGTTCCGGTCCGCGCGGGCCAGCACGCGCGAGGCGGTACGGGCGCGGTCGGCCATGGCGGCCACCGCTGCGACTGCCGCCTCCGGCCCTCCGGCCGCGGCTGTCTCGTCGCTAAGATTCAGGGATGCATTGACTATCTGGCTCATGCATATCAGTCTACGCACCAAGCGGCCGGGCCCGCCCTTTGTGTCAAGGACGGGCCCGGCCGGGAGTGCAACGGCGGATGGTGCTAGACGACGACCAGGTCGTCCACGTGCACCACGGCACGCTCGTACTGGGTTCCGAGGTCCTGCGCGAGCTCGTGCGTGGAGCGCCCGAGCATCTGCGGCAGTTCCTCCGAGGAGTAGTTCACCAGGCCGCGGGCGATCACGGTGCCCTGGGCGTCGGTGATTTCCACCGCGTCCCCGGCCTCGAACGAGCCGTGCAGCCCGGTGATGCCGGCCGGCAGCAGCGAGGCGACGCCCGAGGCAACGGCCCTGACCGCGCCCGCATCCAGCAGCAGGCGACCCTGCGTGGCCGCGAGGTGGGCCAGCCAGAGCATGCGGGTGGAGCGGCGTCCGCCGCGGGCGGAGAACCACGTTCCCACGTCCTGCCCCGCCAGCGCCGCTGCGGCATTGGCGGTGGAGGTGACGAGCGCCGGGATCCCTGACTCGGCGCTCATGGTGGCCGCCTCGACCTTGGTGGCCATGCCGCCGGTGCCCAGCCCGGCCCCGCCGGTGGAACCGATGCTCACGGCTTCCAGGTCGGCGTTGCTGTCGACGCGCGAAATCCGCACTCCCCCGTCGTTCGGCGGGGCGTCGTAGACGGCGTCGACGTCGGAGAGCAGCATCAGGGCGTCGGCCTTGACCAGGTGCGCCACCAGGGCGGCAAGCCTGTCGTTGTCGCCGAAGCGGATCTCGTGGGTCGCCACCGTGTCGTTCTCGTTCACGATCGGCACCACGCCCAGGGCCAGCAGCCGGTTCAACGCGCGGAACGCGTTGGCGTACTGCTGGCGACGGATCAGGTCGTCGGCCGTGAGCAGGACCTGTCCCACCGTGACACCGTGGGCGGCGAACGCCTGGGTGTACTTGGCCATCAGCAGGCCCTGCCCCACGGAGGCCGCGGCCTGCTGGGTGGCAAGGTCGCGCGGCCGGCGCCCCAGGTTCAGGGGCGCCAGGCCGGCGGCGATCGCGCCGGAGGAGACAAGGATCAGCTGGGTCCCGGCGGTGCTGACCGCCGAGAGCCGGTCCACGAGGTTCGAGAGTGCTTCCTCGGAGATCCCGCCGTTGAGCGTCGTCAACGACGAGGAGCCGACCTTGACCACGATGCGCGAGGCACGCGGGATGTCCTGGCGTTCGTCAATGCCCGAGGGGTGGTTTGTGGCGCGCACGGTGGTTTCCTACTCCCCCTTTTTGGGTTCTTGGTGCTTGTAGTTCACCGACTCGGTCCAGATGCCGGCCTTGCGCTCGGCTTCCAGCTCGTCGCGGGCAGCGGCCTTGGCGTCCTTGCGGTCGGAGTGGATGGCCTTCTTTTCGCCACGGGACGGGCGTGCACCGTATTCCTCGATGCGCACGTCCTGGCCACGGCGCGAACCGAGCAGTTCGGCGCCGGCAGCCATCGTCGGCTCCCAGTCGAAGACCACGGCGTCGATTTCCGAGCCGATGACCACGGCGTCGCCCGGGCGGGCACCGATCTTGTACAGCTGGTTTTCGACGCCGAGCTTGGCCAGGCGGTCGGCAAGGTAGCCGACGGCCTCGTCGTTGCGGAAGTCGGTCTGCTTGATCCAGCGCTCCGGCTTTTCGCCCATGACGCGGTACAGCGGTTCGAGGTTGCGCTCTTCCTTGCGGATGACGAACCCGGCCTTGTTGCCGGACGCCGCGCGGACGCACGACCTCGACGGGGACAGCCAGCGGGGCCGCCTCGAGCTTGGCGCGGGCCTCGGTGACCAGTTCGGCCATGGCAAAGGTAAGGTCGCGCAGGCCTTCACGGCTCATTGCGGAGACCTCGAAGACGCGGTAGCCGCGCTTTTCCAGTTCCGGACGCACGAACTCGGCCATGTCGCGGCCGTCCGGCATGTCGACCTTGTTCAGGGCGATCAGGCGCGGGCGTTCGTTCAGCGGGATGATCTGGCCATCGGCGCCGGCGAAGGAGGAGTCGGTCTCGTAGGCGTCGAGCTCGGCCTGGATGATGTCCAGGTCGGTGACCGGGTCGCGGTCGGCTTCAAGAGTGCCGCAGTCGAGCACGTGCACCAGTGCGGCGCAGCGTTCGACGTGGCGCAGGAATTCGTGGCCCAGGCCCTTGCCCTGCGAGGCGCCGGGGATCAGGCCCGGGACGTCGGCAACGGTGTAGCGGACATCGCCGGCTTCGACCACGCCGAGGTTCGGGATCAGGGTCGTGAACGGGTAGTCGGCGATCTTCGGGCGTGCCGCGGAGATCGCGGCAATCAGCGAGGACTTGCCGGCCGACGGGTAGCCAACCAGGGCGACGTCGGCAACGGACTTGAGCTCGAGGATGATCTCGGCCTCGTCGCCGGGAATGCCCAGCAGTGCGAAGCCGGGGGCCTTGCGCTTCTGGCTGGAGAGCCCGGCGTTGCCCAGGCCGCCCATGCCACCGGCGGCGGCGATGTACTCGGTGCCTTCGCCGATGAGGTCGGCGAGGATGTCGCCGGCGCGGTTCTTGACCACGGTGCCCTCGGGCACCGGAAGGATGAGGGATTCGCCGTTCTTGCCCGGGCGGAGGTCGCCCTTGCCGCCTTCGCCGTTGCCGGCGTTGCGGTGGGGTGAATGGTGGTACGAAAGCAGCGTGGTGGTCTGGGAGTCGACGCGAAGGATCACGTCGCCGCCGTTGCCGCCGCTGGCTCCGTCAGGACCACCGAGGGGCTTGAACTTTTCGCGTTTGATGGAGACACAGCCGTGCCCACCGGTACCACCGGAGACATGGAGGACCACTCGGTCGATGAAGGCTGCCACGGTTGAAAGCTCCTAGCAAAAAGGGGGTGAAGAGTTTCATTCGATCTTTATTGTAGCGACCGAAGAAACATGAGATGTTCTGGAAAAACACAAGGAGGGTGAGCCGTGCGGCCCACCCTCCAATGTGTAATGAATGCGGTTATGCGCTAATTAGTCAGCGATAACGATGTTCACGACGCGACGGCCGCGACGGGTGCCGAATTCGACAGCTCCGGCCTGCAGTGCGAACAGGGTGTCGTCCTTGCCACGACCCACGCCGGCGCCCGGGTGGAAGTGGGTGCCACGCTGGCGAACGATGATTTCGCCGGCCGAAACGACCTGACCACCGAAGCGCTTAACGCCAAGGTACTGGGCGTTGGAATCGCGACCGTTGCGAGTGGAACTCGCGCCCTTCTTATGTGCCATTGAATATGCCTACCTTCAGGTATTGAGAATTCTTGGAATCAACCGCAATTAAGCGATCGAGGTGACCTTGACCTTGGTCAACATAGCGCGGAAACCCTGGCGCTTCTTGTAACCGGTCTTGTTCTTGTACTTCTGGATGACAATCTTCTGGCCGCGAAGGTTCTCAATAACCTCAGCGGTCACCTTAACCTTGGCCAGCTCGTCGGCTGCGGAAGTTACCTTCTCGCCATCTACCAGCAACAGGGCTGGCATTTCAATGGAGGCGCCTGGGGCAGCCTTCAGGCGATCAAGGGTAACGAGGTCTCCAACAGAAACCTTTTCCTGGCGGCCGCCAGCGCGGACAATTGCGTACACCACGTGGGTACTCACTTCTACTCGACGTTCAATATGTCTTGCTGCGCATCACTACCTCAAATACTAACGAGGATTGCGCTGTGCTGGCACGCCGAGCGGAAGAATCCGATAGCTGGCGTTCGCACCGAGGATCCAGACTACGCTAAAAAGCGCTGCCGGGGCAAATACAACTTACCCCAGCAAGTCGTCAAGACCCAATTATTTCAACTCGTTGACCGGTACCCCGACACCCAGCATAATCGGCGCATTGGCGTCGTTTAGGGGCTGAGCGGCCTTTGGGATATCTGCCAACGAAGCAACATGGGCAGAACCCGGTGTTGCAAGCGTGTCCGATGCCACAGAAACTGCGGCGTCGGACCCGCCCTGCGGGCTCGTGGCACGGCGGCTGCGCTTGACGCGCGCCACCGGCTCGATGCCCGAAGTCTTTGAGGTCGCCACAACGGCCTTCGTTTCCGAAGGTGCTGCGGCGGAAGCCTGGCCTGCCACGCCGGAGACGACCGGTGCAGCCTGCTCGGGGGCCTGCGGCAGCCTGCTCCGGGCCGGCAGTGGCCTTGGAACGGCTCTTGCGGCGGCTACGGCTGCGCGGGGCGCGGGTGGCGCCTGCGGCGTCCTCGTCGGCCTCCGCTCGACCGGGGAATTGTCCGGAAGCGCTGCTTCCAGGTTCTCCAGGGTCAGCTCCGGGGCCGAAGCCTCGGAACCGGCACGGCGGCGGCGTGCGTTCGGCACGACAACCTGCTCCCCGCCCACGGTCAGCGTGGCGTCGGCGGCCTCGGCCGCGGCATCCTCGTGTTCGTGGGCGGCGTGCGCGGCGGCGGCGATGTTGGCAAAGGCGGTGCGAGCCGCGGTTGCCTTGGCCTCGTTGGCCTCCGGCTCCACGGCATGGACCTCGGTTGCAGCCTCGGCGGCGTGCTCGACCGGGGTCGGCTCATCCGATGCACGGTTGCGGCGGCGGCGTTCGGCCCGCGAAGGCTTCTCCTGGCCGCGGCTCGACCGCTGCATGCGGTTCGCCGGCGGAGTTGAACGCACGGCGGTGCTCAACGGGCTCGTCGTGGGTGATCACGCCGCGGCCGTTGCAGGCCTCGCAGTTCTCACCGAAGACCTCAAGCAGGCCGGTGCCCATGCGCTTTCGCGTCATCTGGACCAGGCCCAGCGAGGTGACCTCGGCAACCTGGTGCTTGGTGCGGTCGCGGCCCAGGCATTCGACCAGGCGGCGAAGCACCAGGTCGCGGTTGGACTCGAGCACCATGTCGATGAAGTCGATGACGATGATGCCGCCGATGTCGCGCAGGCGCAGCTGGCGAACGACCTCCTCGGCCGCCTCCAGGTTGTTCTTGGTGACGGTTTCCTCGAGGTTGCCGCCGGAGCCGGTGAACTTGCCGGTGTTGACGTCGACAACGGTCATGGCTTCGGTGCGGTCGATGACCAGCGAGCCACCCGAGGGCAGGAAGACCTTGCGGTCAAGCGCCTTGTGGATCTGCTCGTCGATGCGGAAGGAACCGAAGATGTCCTCGTTGCTCTCCCACTTTTCCAGGCGCGAGATCAGGTCCGGGGCCACGTAGGTCACGTAGGCCTCGATGGTGTCCCATGCCTCGTTGCCGGAGACGATCAACTTGGTGAAGTCCTCGTTGAACACGTCGCGGACGACCTTGATGGTCAGGTCCGGTTCGCCGTAGAGCAGTTCCGGGGCCAGCGTCTTGGTGGACGTCGAGGCGGCCTCGATGCCTTCCCACTGGGCGCGCAGGCGGTTGATGTCGTTCATCAACTCTTCCTCGGAGGCACCCTCGGCCGCGGTGCGGACGATGACGCCCGCGTTTTCCGGCAGGTGGTCCTTGAGGATCTTCTTCAGGCGGTTGCGCTCCACGTCCGGGAGCTTGCGGGAGATGCCGGTCATCGAGCCACCCGGCACGTAGACCAGGTAGCGGCCCGGCAGCGAGATCTGGCTGGTCAGGCGGGCACCCTTGTGGCCCACCGGATCCTTGGTGACCTGCACCAGCACGGTGTCCCCGGACTTCAGGGCGTGCTCGATGCGGCGCGGCTGGCCGTCGAGGCCCGCGACATCCCAGTTGACCTCGCCGGCGTAGAGCACGGCGTTGCGGCCGCGTCCGATGTCGACGAAGGCGGCTTCCATGGAAGGCAGCACGTTCTGCACCTTGCCGATGTAGACGTTGCCGATCAGCGAATCCTGCTGGGTCTTGGAGACGAAGTGCTCGGCAAGGATGCCGTCCTCCAGGACACCGATCTGGATGCGGTCCTCGCGCTGGCGCACGATCATCTGGCGGTCGACGGATTCGCGGCGTGCGAGGAACTCGGCCTCGGTGATCACCTGGCGGCGGCGGCCGGACTCGCGCGAATCGCGGCGGCGCTGGCGCTTGGCTTCCAGGCGGGTCGAGCCCTTGACGGCGGTGACCTTGTTGGACATGACCGAATCCAGCGACGGTGCGCGGTGCGCGCACGCGGGTGATCGTGTTCGGCGGATCGTCCTGCTCGCCACCGGCAAGTTCAAGGTCGGCCTCGCCGCGGCGGCGGCGACGGCGACGGCGCGAAACGACGGCGTCGCCATCGGCCTCGTCCTCGTCGGTCTCGACGCCCTCGGCGGCTTCGCCCTCGGCGCGGGTGCGGGAACGCGAACGGCGGTTGCGGCGGTTGCCAGCAGCATCCTCGTCTTCGTCCTCGTCTGCGGCAACGGGTGCGACGGCGGACAGGTCCGGAGCCTGGAACAGCACGGAGAGCGCCATTTCCGGGATCGCGAACGGATCGGTGATGCCGGCGGATTCGGTTCCGGCGGTGGCCATGGCCTCCGCGGCGACGGCCTCGACGATGCTCTCGGCCGCGGCCGGGGCTCTCGGCAACAACCTCTGCGGCTGGCAGGTGCCTTGGCCGAACGCGAGGAACGGGTCGGACGCTTGCGCGCCGTCTTGGCAGGCGCCTCTGCGGGGGCTTCCACGGCTTCTTCGGCCGGGGCCTCCGCCACTACGACAACTTCTTCGGCCGCTTCGACAACCGGTGCGTCAACAACTGCTGCTTCAACAACGGCTTCTTCAGCAACTGGGGCCTCGGCCACGGGAGCCGCAACGGCGGCTTCCTTGACCGGGGTGCCGGCGGCGTCGCCGGCGGGTGCCGAGGCGCGGCGGGAGCGTGAACGGGTCGGGCGCTTGGCCGGGGCCTTCGCTTCGGCCTTTTCCTCGACCTGCGCCGGGACGGTGGCCGGGGCTTCGGCGACGGGCTCGGCGGCGGATGCCGCAACGGGGGCCGCTTCGATGAGGCCGACCGGGGCGTCGGTGCTGGCGACCGGGCTGGTGACGGCCGAGGTGGCGCGGCGCGGGCCGCGCTTGGCCGGGGCCTTCTTCACGGGTGCGGCGGCAACCGGTGCGACGGCCGCGGTTTCGACGACTGCCGCTGCCGCGGGGGCCTCGGTCTTGGCGTTGGCGGCCGGGCGGCGGCGTGCCGGGGTGGTGCGTGCCTGGGTGGTGCGCGGCGCAACATTGGCGCGGGTCTTGCGGGTTGGTGCCGCCGCCGCGTCGTTGAGTTCGGCGAGGGTCATCGCACGGCGCACCGGGCGGGCCGGGACCGTGGGTTCGCTGGAGGTGTTGCGAGGGCGGCTGGTGCGGGTTCGTCCCTTGGGGGCCTGACCTGCCGCTTTTGATTCGTCGCGATTTGTTGCCATGTTAAAAGAGTGCTCCTCATGGATCGGCTGCTCCCACAGATAGCTCGCCGAGCCTTGGTTGGTTCGCAGTAACCGGGCCGGTGTGGCCGCGTGTCCTAGCGGAAGTCGTTTTCTCGTCTTGCAGGGTACGCCAACCATTGTGGGGCGCGGCATCCGGCAAAACCAACGGCGCTTTTCCAAACAAGCCGCTTTTTGTTGCGGCGACCAAATCGCGGTATTCGCTCAGACCTTCGTATAGGCGGTCTCTACGCAGCAGATGCATCGCAATCGGGCTTGAAAGCCTGTCGTTGGGTTGAAAGCAGACTGTGGATCCGCGAACAACCAC
This sequence comes from uncultured Actinomycetota bacterium, assembly GCA_963818105.1. Lineage (GTDB taxonomy): Bacteria > Actinomycetota > Actinomycetes > Actinomycetales > Micrococcaceae > Paeniglutamicibacter. Next base: position 87,313 of record CAWFRB010000040.1, read on the forward strand.
TGCAATTGTCTCATACCGTGGAACTCCGGCGGACCCATCTGCGCATTTCGGCGCGTTCGGGCATGTCGCGCGGCCCACGGATCCCGCCTTCGGCCCCGCCGGCGACTCCGCCTTGACATGCGGCTTGCCGCGCCCGGGGGCCGGTTCGCACGGCTTCGACCACTAGACTTCAAGCATCGGCACCGCTTTGCCGGCGCCGCCGAACCACTGCAGGAAAACCAAGGGAGTTATTGATGAGCACGTCCCGAGCCGACGCGGACTCGACAAGCATCGACGAGGCAGGCCTTCCGGCATTGCGGCGGGCCAAGCCCTTCGGGCTCTTCCTGGTGCTCACCGCAGGCGTCGCCTGGATCGCCTCCGGCATCCTGGTGCTCGAACGCGTGGCCCTGTACAAGAACCCGGACTACGTGACCAGCTGCGACTTCAACCCGTGGGTCTCCTGCGGCACCGTCATGAAGTCCAGCCCAGGCGGCGCTGCTGGGCTTCCCGAACCCGTTCCTGGGCATCGTGGGCTTCGGCATCGTCATCACCATCGGCATGGCCCTGCTGGCCGGGGCCCGGTTTGCCCGCTGGTACTGGCTGGGGCTGCAGGCCGGCGTGACCCTGGCGATGGTCTTCATCGTCTGGCTCTGGTCCCAGGCCCTGTACGAGATCAACGCCCTGTGCCTGTACTGCATGGTGGTGTGGGCGATGATGATCCCGATGTTCATGTTCACCACGGCCCGCAACGTGGCCCACGGCGTGATCCCGGCCCCCGCGGGCCTCAAGCGGTTCCTCGCCGAATGGACGTGGGTGCTGACCATCGTGCTGCTGATCCTGACGGCCGCCAGCGTCGTCCTTCGCTTCCCGCAGGCGTTCTTCGGTGGCTGACCCGCGGGCACGCAGGCGGCGGCTGGCCGCGGGGCTGCTGGTTGTGCCGGTGGTTGTGCTGGGCCTGGGCGCCAGGTTCCTTGGCGCGGGGCCGGCTGCCGACCTCTCCGGAGGGGTGCTCTACGCGGTGCTGGTCTATGTCCTGCTGGTGTTCCTGCGTCCGCGCGCCGCACCCTGGTCCAACGCGGCGATCGCCCTGGCCTTCTGCGTTGCCGATCGAGCTGCTGCAGATCACCTCGATCCCGGCGACGCTTGCCGCGGCCTTCCCGCCGGTCCGGCTGGTGCTCGGGTCCACCTTTGTCCCGCTTGACCTGCTGGCCTACGCGATCGGCGCGGCGCTGGCGCTGGGCATCGACTCGCTCATCGGATCCGTGCGGGCCGGCCGGGAGTAAATCCCGTCCGGATACGCCAAGGGCCCGGCACCGCTCCCCCGAAGGGGAAGGTGCCGGGCCCTTGCGTTGGCGCTAGGCGTTCACGCTTAGGCGAACCAGATGCCGATCTCGCGGGCGGCCGACTCGACCGAGTCCGAACCGTGGACCAGGTTCTGCTGGACCTTCAGGCCCCAGTCGCGGCCCAGGTCGCCGCGGATGGTGCCCGGGGCCGCGGTGGTCGGGTCGGTGGTGCCGGCCAGCGAGCGGAAGCCGGTGATGACGTTGTGGCCCTCGGCGATGATGGCCACGACCGGGCCGGAGAGCATGAACTCCACGAGCGGCTCGTAGAACGGCTTGCCCACGTGCTCCTCGTAGTGCGCCTCGAGCAGTTCGCGGGTCGCGTGGACCTGCTTGAGCTCGGCGATTCCGTAGCCCTTGGCCTCGACGCGGGCGATGATCTGGCCGGTCAGCTGGCGCTTGACGCCGTCCGGCTTGATGAGGATGAGGGTGCGTTCAATGGTCATGAAGCTGCTCCTGTCACGGGTAAGTGGTGCAAAAAACGGTGTTTGGTACTGATTCTACGGTTGTGCGCGGCCTACGAAGCGTCGGGCTCCGGGTGCGCGGCGTCCCACTCGGCCTGTTCCCTGGCGCGCCGCGCGGTCTCCACGTCCATCGAGTGCCCCTTGGTCACCGCGTACCACCAGGTGGCGGCGAACAACAGGCCGATGACAAACATCTCCGGCATGAGGAAGCCGGTCAGGATGAAGACGAGCTGCAGCGCCCAGCCGATGGCGTATCCCAGCGGTTTTTTCAGCAGGGCGCAGGTGAAGATGCAGGCCAGCGCCAGCACGGCGCCCGGCGCCGAGCGCCAGCACCGGGCTGGTCGTCTCGCGGTGAAGCCCGGAGTAGGCCAGCGCGACGAAGAACGCCAGGAAGGCCTCCAGCGTGAGCACCGTTGAGGCGAACATCACACGGGTGGAGCGGGGCTTTTTCGGCTGGCCCGGGCGCCATTCACGCTGCGCCTTGGTCATTTTTGCCATGTCCTACTTTCCCCCCATCAGCATGCGGGTCTCCCCGATCAGCGTGATGGATCCGGTGACGAGCACGCCGCCGCCGAAGTCCTCGCTGTCCTCCGCGCGGCCGACTGCCCATTCCAGGGCGTCGTCGAGGCGCTCGGTGACAAAGAGGTCCTCCTCGTTGAAGCCGGCCTCCAGCGCCATTCCGGCCAGTTCGCCGGCGGGGATGGCGCGCGGGGAGTTGGACTGCGTGATGCAGATGTCCTCGACCAGGTCGATGTACTGCTCGCGCAGCTCGGCGAGCATCGCCGGGGCGTCCTTCTCGGCGAGGATGCCGATGACCAGCACCAGCTTGGTGAACCCGAAGGCCTCCTTGACGGCCTTGGCCGAGGCGCGGATGCCGTCCGGGTTGTGCCCGGCGTCGAGCAGCACGCTCGGGGCGGTGCGGATGACCTCGAGGCGGCCCGGGCTGGTGGCGGCGCCGAAGCCCTCCATGACCAGGTCGTGGTTCAGCTCCGTCTCGCCTCCCCCGATGAACGCCTCAACCGCTGCAAGTGCGACGGCTGCGTTCTGCGCCTGGTGTTCGCCGTGCAGCGGCAGCAGGATGCCCGGGTAGCGCCCGGCCAGGCCCTGCAGGTCCAGCTGCTGGCCGCCGACGGCGACGATGCGGTTCTCGACGCCGAATTCGACGCCCTCGAACTTGTAGGGCACCTCGAGCTCGCGGGCCGTATCCAGCAGCACCTGCGCGGCGTCGGCCGGCTGGGCCGCGGAGACCAGGAAGCCGCCGGGCTTGATGATGCCGGCCTTCTCCTGCGCGATCAGCTCGGTGGTGTCACCCAGCAGGTCGGTGTGGTCCAGCGAGATCGGGGTGACCACGGAGACCTGGCCGTCGCCCACGTTTGTGGCGTCGGTGATGCCGCCCAGGCCGACCTCGATGATCGCCACGTCCACCGGGGCGTCGGCGAAGATCGCGAAGCCCAGGACGGTGATGGCCTCGAAGAAGGTCATCCGGTTCTCGCCCTTGGCCGCCAGCTCGTCGTCGACGATCTGCAGGTACGGGGAGATCTCGTGCCAGATCCGCACGAACGTCTCGTCGTCCACCGAGTCGCCGTCGATCGCTATGCGCTCGGTGACGGAGCTCAGGTGCGGCGAGGAGTAGCGGCCGGTGCGCAGGTCGTGGGCGCGCAGCAGCGACTCGATCATCCGGGCGGTGCTGGTCTTGCCGTTGGTGCCGGTCACGTGGATGATCGGGAACGCCTTGTTGGGCTCCCCGAGGATCTCCATGGCGCGGCGCATCGGCTCCATGCGCGGCTCGATCTTGTTTTCCGGTGCGCGTGCCAGCAGCTCGGCGTAGACGCCCTCTACTGTGTACTTGCCGTAGGTGCTCACGTGGTGGGTCCCATTTCTTTACCGGCGGCCTCGGCGGCCGCCACGGTTTCGACGAATACGCTCACGGGCGTTCCGTCTTCGGCGGTGTGCAGCACCAGGCCCGTGCTCAGGGTCTCGCCCTTGATCAGCTCGGCGTTGGCGTGCAGCGCGGCCACGGTGGCCGCATCGGCGGTGATTTCGGTGCGGATGCGGTCCCCGACCAGCAGGTCCGCGTCCTTGCGGGCGGACTGGATGGCGCGGATCATGTCGCGCGCGGTTCCCTCCGCGGCAAGCTCGGCGGTGACCTCGGTGTCGAGCACCAGGAACCCGCCGCCGGGCAGCACGGCCGCGGCGATCGATTCCTCGCCGTCGCCCGCGGCGACCACGGTTTCCAGCGTGTACTCGTGGGGTTCGAGTTCCAGGCCGCCGGCGGTGACGGTGCCGGCGTCGGACACCGACCAGTCGCCGGACTTGGCGCCCTTGATGGCCATCTGCACGTTCTTGCCCAGGCGCGGGCCTGCGGCGCGGGCGTTGACGACCAGCTGCTGGCTGATGCCGTACTCGGCGGCGTTGGCCTCCGCGGCGTCGATCAGCGTGACGGAACGCAGGTTCAGCTCGTCGGCGATGATGGTCGCGAACGTGCCGGCAAGCGCTGCGGCGTTCGGCGCGGCGACGGTCAGGCCCTGCCAGCGGCAGGCGCACGCGCAGGTTGGCGGCCTTGCGCAGCGAGGAACCGACCGACGCGATGCGTCGGGTGGCCTCCATCGCGGCGACCAGCTCGGTCGTTGCTGCCGAACAGGATCGGCGTCCGGCCATTCGGCCAGGTGCACCGAGCGGCCGCCGGTGAGCCCGCGCCAGATTTCCTCGCTGGCCAGCGGCAGCAGCGAGGCGGTCACGCGGGTGAGGGTCTCAAGGCAGGTGTACAGCGTGTCGAACGCGTTGGTGTCCTCGTCGAAGAAGCGCTGGCGGGACCGGCGCACGTACCAGTTGGTCAGCGTGTCCATGTACTGGCGGATGGTCTCGGCGGCCTCGGAGATGTCGTAGGCGTCGAGCTTCGCGGTGGCCTCGCGGACCAGGTCGCCGGTGGCGGCGAGCATGTACGCATCCAGCGGGTCGCTCGAGGTGTAGGACAGCTTGGCCTGGTAGCCGGCGCCGTTGTTCGCGGCGTTGGTGTACAGGCAGAAGAAGTGCCAGACGTTCCACATGGGCAGCAGCACCTGGCGCACGCCCTCGCGGATGCCCTGCTCGGTGACGACCAGGTTGCCGCCGCGCAGGATCGGGGAGGCCATCAGGAACCAGCGCATGGCGTCGGAGCCGTCGCGGTCAAGCACCTCGTTGACGTCCGGGTAGTTGCGCAGCGACTTGGACATCTTCTGCCCGTCGGAGCCCAGCACGATGCCGTGGCTGATCACGTTCTTGTACGCGGGGCGGTCGAAGAGCGCGGTGGAGAGGATGTGCATGGTGTAGAACCAGCCGCGGGTCTGCCCGATGTACTCGACGATGAAGTCCGCCGGGTGGTGGGTGTCGAACCAGTCCTTGTTCTCGAACGGGTAGTGCGCCTGGGCGTACGGCATCGACCCGGAGTCGAACCAGACGTCCAGCACGTCCTCGACGCGGTGCATGGTGCCGGCGTCCGCGCAGCCCTCGTGGGACTTGACGAGGTCGTCGATGAACGGGCGGTGCAGGTCCGGCTGTCCCTCGTGGTTCAGCGGCAGGCGCCCGAAGGCCGCCTTGATCTCGTCCAGCGAGCCGAACACCTCGCGGTGGGTGCACTCCTCGCCGTCGCATTCCCACACCGGGATCGGGGAACCCCAGTAGCGGTTGCGGGAGATCGACCAGTCGCGGGCGTTTTCCAGCCACTTGCCGAACTGGCCGTCCTTCACGTTCTCCGGGATCCAGTTGATCTGCTGGTTCAGCTCCAGCATGCGGTCCTTGATCTTGGTGACCTCGACGTACCAGGAGGAGATCGCGCGGTAGATCAGCGGGGTGCGGCAGCGCCAGCAGTGCGGGTAGGAGTGCTCGAAGGAGGCCTGCTTGATCAGGCGCGCGTCGTTCTTGAGCAGGTTGGTGATGGCCTTGTTGGCGTCGAACACCTGGACGCCGACGATCTCCGCCAGCTCCCCGCCCTTGAACAGCGGCAGGAACTTGGCGCCCTCGTCGACCGAGAGGATCACCGGGATGCCGGCGGCCTCGCAGATCTTCTGGTCCTCCTCGCCGTAGGCCGGGGCCTGGTGGACGATGCCGGTGCCGTCGGTGGTGGTCACGTAGTCGGCGACCAGCAGCTGCCAGGCTTGCGCGGTGTTGTACGTCTCGACGTCGGCGAAGGTGTCCCAGAGCGGCGCGTACTTGATGCCGGCGAGCTCCTTGCCGGTGTAGCGCTTGGTGACCGCTTCCTTGGCGGCGGCGGCGTCCGCGTAGCCCAGGTCCTTGGCGTAGGCGCCGACCAGGTCCTCGGCGAGCATGAAGTCGCCGGTGGCGTTCGACGCCTTCACGCCGTTCTCGCCGGCGGGCAGCACCGCGTAGACGACCTCGGGGCCGACGGCCAGCGCCATGTTGGTGGGCAGCGTCCACGGGGTGGTGGTCCAGGCCAGCGCCTGCACGCCCGCGAGCTCCCGGGAGATTTCGGACTCGCCGGCAAGCAGCGGGAAGGAGACGGTGACGGTCTGGTCCTGGCGGTCCTTGTAGACGTCGTCGTCCATGCGCAGCTCGTGGTTGGACAGCGGGGTCTCGTCCTTCCAGCAGTACGGCAGCACGCGGAAGCCCTGGTAGGTCAGGCCCTTGTCGTGCAGCTGCTTGAAGGCCCAGATGACCGATTCCATGTACTCGACGTTCAGCGTCTTGTAGTCGTTCTCGAAGTCGACCCAGCGCGCCTGGCGGGTGACGTAGTTCTGCCACTCGTCGGCGTACTTCATGACCGAGGTGCGGCAGGCGTCGTTGAACTTGTCGATGCCCATGGACTCGATCTGCACCTTGTCGGTCATGCCCAGCTGCTTCATGGCCTCGAGCTCGGCCGGCAGGCCGTGGGTGTCCCAGCCGAAGCGGCGCTCCACGCGGGAGCCGCGCTGGGTCTGGTAGCGGGCGACCAGGTCCTTGACGTAGCCGGTGAGCAGGTGGCCGTAGTGCGGCAGGCCGTTGGCGAAGGGGGGGCCGTCGTAGAAGACGAACTCGTTGGCGCCGTCGACGCCGGCATCGCGGGCGTCGATGGAGGCCTGGAAGGTCGAATCGTTCTTCCAGTAGGAAAGGACCCGCTCCTCGATCTCCGGGAAACGGGGAGAGGCTGGCGTCACGCCATGCGGGTCGGTCGAGGCCTTGGGGTAGCTGGTCATCTGCGGCAGTCCTGGGATCGGTGGCGCACACTCGCGCCGGGCTTCATCCAACACAGGGACGACGACGGAGCAATTGGTCACTCCACGTCGCGGTACCACCCCGCTTGCCTTCCTTCCCCGGTGTCCCGGGGCCGGATCCGGCCGCTCATTGACTGCTGTGACGGGCTTACCCGCTCGGTTCTACTGGGCCCGCCCGCGTGCTGCGGGTGGCCGTTCTTCCGAGGACTCACCGGTGATGGCCGGGTCGACGTCGTGTTGCTCCCAGTCTAGCGCGACGAGGCGCCGAAGCTTCAACCCGGCGGGCTACCGGCGGGCACCCAGCGCGCCCGGCTATCCTTGTCCGATGCACCCGCTTGCCGCCGAACCCGCCCCGCCCCTGCCGCGCCGCCGGACCTGGGCCGCCGGAATCGGCTGGGCCTTGCTCTTCCCGGTGCTGTTGCTGCTGGGGCTCCGGCTGTCCGGCGTGTCCGTCGGCACCCCGTGGGTCCAGCTGCTTTCGCTGACCCCGGTGTTCCTCGTTCCGGCGCTGGGGGCACTGCTGTTTTTTGCGCTCGCCCGGCGAGTGTTTCCTGCAGTCGATGGCCGCGGGATCGGCCATCGCTCTGGCGGTGCTGCTTGTCGCGCCGTTCGCACCCCGGCCCGGAACCGCGCGTGGCACGCGCAACTGCAGCTGCACCAGCCCCCGGGCTGCGCATGATGAGCCTGAACGCCAGGCTGGGCCGCGCGGATGCGGCCGCCATCGTCGAGACGGTCCGGCGCGAGCAGGTGCAGTTGCTGGCGATCCAGGAGTTCACGCCCGCGCTCGGTGCGGCGCTGGAGGCCGCGGGACTGGCCGAACTGCTTCCGCACACGCGTCCAGGTGCCCGAGGGCGGCGCCGCCGGGGCGGGGACCTTCTCGCGGTTCCCGCTCACGACCCGCGACGTTCCGCGATCGGACTCCATGTCGTTCGGGAACCCCACCACGTCGTTCACCGTTTTCGGTTCCGACGGCAGGGACCGGCGCGTGGAGATCACCAACGTGCACACCTTTCCCCCGCTGCCCGACACCGTCGACGCCTGGCGCCACGACCTCGCCGCGCTGGCGGGCGTGAACGCCGGGGGCGGCACCCGCATCCTGGCCGGGGACTTCAACGCCACCTACGACCACCGCGAGTTCCGCGACCTGCTGCACGCAAACCCCGCGGCCCGGCTGGCCGACGCCTCGACGGGCGGGTTGGCACGCTTGCAGCCGACCTGGCCGCGCGATCGGCAGTACTCCCCCGGCATCGTGATCGACCACGTGCTCACCTCCGCCGACGTGCAGACCTGCGGCTACGCCACGCGGCGGATCCCCGGCAGCGACCATGCGGCGGTGCTGGTGACGCTGGACTTCGGCTGACCCCGGCCCCCGAACACGATCCGGAAACACTTGTCCACATTCCCTACGGCGGCTCCCCCGCGGCGGCGCGCCATCGTCCATGCTTGGTGCCATGAGCACCCAGCAGGACCTCACGGCCAGCATCGTGGCAGCCATCGACGCCATCGTCTGCGGGCACCCGGACCGGGTTCCCGCCGACGATGCGCTGCGCCTGCTCGCCGCCCTGAAACCCGTGTTCCGGGTGGTCCTCGACAGGGCGGCGGCATCTGTCGGTTCCTCACAGGTCCGCGCCGCGGCATTCATTGCCCTCGCCGAGGACTTCTACCGGATCAGTGGCTACGGGCAGGTCCTCGCCGCCGCCCGTGCCACCGATCGCCCGGTTGCATACCATCACCGAAGCCCCGCTGGCCGAAGTCAACGAGATCCTTGCCGAACCCGCCGCTTTCATGGCCGGCGAACGCGGTCTCCCTGCCGATGAAACCGAGCCTTCCCGGCCGCAAGCCGCTGTACAGGGATGAGGCCGAATTCCTCAAGAACCAGCAGAACCTCACGCACTACCAGGCGATGCACCGGGTTCAGACGGCCGAGAACCTGCTTCCCCGCACGGGATTCAACGGCAAGGTGGTTCCGCCGAAGTTCCCGCAGCTGGGAAAGGTGTTCCACGAGGCTGCGGCGGATCCGAGGACCGTTGCCGCGCTGGCCGAAAAGCTCGAGGTCGATGTCCCCGGAGATCCAGCGGCATCCGGACCCGGCGTCCGTCGCAAAGGGCCTGGAGGGGGAATTGGCCGACGCCGTGCGTACCCGCGACGCCAAGGGCACCGACAAGCTCGTCAAGGACCAGCAGAAGCGGCTCAATGCAGGCGTCGTGCAGCAACGCGAGCAGCAGGAGTCCTTGTTCACCGGCATCCACTACCTCGGGCACACCTACAAGGGGTACGAGTACCGGGTCATCACCGACGCCGAGGGCCACGAGCTGCTCGCCACGGCCGCCGATGCCCTGAACAACCCCATGACCAAGGCCGGCACCATTGAACCTGCCGCCACGGAAGCAGGCATCCGCCGCTGCCGATTCCCGAGTGGGCCATCGACCCCGCGACCCCTGTGGTCGCGGCGCCCGGTGTCCGGGTTTGAGGAGCCTTCCGGCTCATTGCCCGGCATGGGGCACCAACTGGAGCCGGGCTTCGAGTTGCTTCCCGGTGAGACCCTCGATGAGGCCTACCGCCGCCAGCGCGCCGCGCGCCTGCACCGGTTTGTGCTCGATTCCATCCGCATCGTCACCACGTCCACCGGATCGCGCGGCAGGAACAAGGGCCCGAAGCCCGGCAAAGGACCCGATGGGCAGATGCCGATGCTGCCGCACTTCACCCTCGCGGTCACCATCGACTTCAAGTCCCTCCGGGGCCAGCTGGAAAACGCGGGGGTGACGGACCACGGCGAGGACCTCTCGGCCTCCAACTGCCGGCGCCTCGCCTGCAACGCCGGGATCATCCCGGTCGTGCTCAACGGCGACGGGGTTCCCGCTGGAACTGGGCAGGACCCGGCGGTATTTCAACCGGGCCCAGCGCCGCGCCATCGCCGTGCGGGACAAGGGCTGCTGCCAACCCGGGGTGCTCGATGCCGGTGAACCGGACCGAGGCGCACCACATCGACGAATGGAGCGCCGGCGGCAGGACCGATGTCTCGCGCGGCTGCCTGCTCTGCGTGCGCTGCCACGTGGACCACCACGCCGGGCACTTCCGCATCGTGATGCTCAAGGGGCTGCCGCATGTCATCCAGCCGAAATCGGTGGACCCGCTGCAGATACCCAGGCGCAACTGGATCTTTCACCCCGCCGTACCACCCCTACTGGTTCTTGGTTAAGTTGTGCAACCAACGGACACCAACCCAACCAAGGACTACTAGTCCCTAAACGAATGTCATTGGGGTTGTCGCGGCGAACAGTGCGGCCGCGGCCCGGGTCCGGAACAACTCAATGCACAAGCGTGCTAAGCCAGATAATGCCCAGCCCCAATGCCGAGGTCGTGGCCGTGTTGAGCAGACGCAGGGGCCAGCGGCTTCCGCGTCTGGCCGAGTTCGCGTAGCCCAGCACGGCTAGGACCGCGACGCCGACCCACAGGGCGATGTAGTAGGCAACGTATTCGTCCATCGCCCCGACCGTAGCCAGCAGCAGGAAGAACGCCGGCAGGAGCGTCGCAAGTACCATGCCCACGGAATGCCGGGCGGAGTCCAACACCGCGGACCAGATCGCCCTGCCTTCGTGCTCGGACGATATGTGGCGTGCGATCACACCGGAATAGATGTGCGCCATCCAGAAAACACCGACCGTCCCCATGGTGAACAGCAGTACTTCCAGGTCGGTGTTGTATTTCCATCCGATCGCGAGCAGGGCGCTGACAAGTACGATGCCGTAGATCGCGTACTCGGTATCGTAGGCGCGCAGTACCTTGACCACGGGTTGTCTGGCAGCGCCGGGTATGGCGCGCCCGATCCAGCGGCGGTCACGTGGCGGGCGTTTTGCCGCATCATGTCCGGGGGGCGTCATCGCTGTTCTTCGCACAATACGTGGTCCGCATGGTGCAACGCTACCAACCCGGTCGCGTGTCCGGAAGGAAAGAATTGATCTGCCTTCGACGCAATCCCAGGTAAGGGCGCCGGCTGGGCGAAGCACTTGTTGTCGACAGTTTTGGTCGTAACAACCCTAAACCGCCGCTCCGGCGGGTTGGATACGTGCGAGGAATTCGAATCCAACCCGCCCATGCCCCGTACCGAAAACCGCTACTCCCAGATGGGATCGTGCGTGTCGATCCGTTCGATGACCGACTGGATCGCAGGCAAGCTGCGCATCGCTGCGTCCGTGGCCGGGCAGCACCTGCGCCCAGCCGTCGACCGCGACGTCCCCGAAGTTGTGCCCGTGGCTCGGCGGAACCGCCTCGCTGACCAGCATGTCCGTGACCAGGTGCAGGAACGTGACACCCGGGATCCAGCGCATCGAATCGCTCACGTCGGCGCCGCGGCCGCCCGAGGCCGCGGGCCCGGCCAGCCACTCGGGGCGATGGAGGATCACCGCGGGGTCGAGCCAGGTGATCGGGTCCGTTGCATGCTGCAGGTAGCCGATCCGCGGCTGCTGCCAGGTTCCGCCCAGCGCAGCGAAGTCGCCCGGCTTGGACTGCCAGCGCACCTGCTCCCCGCCCCGGTAGACGGGCTGCCACACCGGGCTGCCGGCATCGCGGTTCGCCTGCAGCCCGCGCCAGGGTTGCGAGTTCGCCGGCGGGCCGGTAAACAGCGCGGCGTCGGTGCGGGCCAGCAGGTCATCGAGGTTCTCGAAGCTGCCGGACATGCCCTGTGCACCGAGGCTCAGCCCGTAGACGGCAAGCTTCGGCCGCTTGCCTTCCGGCAGCTGCTGCCAGCGGGCGTGGACCGCGTCGAAGAGCGCCCTGCTGGACTCGGCGGCAAGGTCCGGGTCGAACAGGAAGGAAACCCAGCTGGGCTGGAAGGAGTACTGCATCGAGGCAGTGGCGGTGTTCCCGCCGTACAGGTATTCCAGCGACGCGATGGCCTGGGGCTCAAGCCAGCCGGAGCCGGTGGGCGTGGCCACGAGCAGCACGTCGCGCTCGAAGCCGCCGGTGCGCTCCAGCTCCTCGACGACCAGTCGCGGCCCGCTCGCGCGCATCGCCGCCCTGGGAAAGCCCTGCGTAGACGCGGACCGGTTCAATCGCGGGGGTGCCGGTGACACCGGCGATCTGTGCGGCGCTCGGGCCGCCGCCGGCGAAGGCGCGGCCCTGCCGGCCCAGCCCGTCCCAGGCGACGACGGATCCGGGGCCGCCGGAGCGGTCGGCAACCACCGGCTGCACGCTGCCGGCAAGCGTCGCCGCGTCGCGGTCCGCGTAGATCCTGCCGACGGCGGCGAGCCCGGCGCCGGTCAGCCCGGCACCAGGGCCAGCACCGCCGCCAGTCCCGTGGCGCGCGAGGCCCAGCGCGCCCGGCGTTCGGAACCGCCACGCCGCGCCACCCAGCGTCCGGCCAGCGCACGCAGCGCACCGATGCCCCTGGCCATGCCGTAGAACACGGCCATCGTCACGACCATGCCCGCCAGGAACGCGGCGTACCCTGCGCCGTCGACAGGCTCCATCTCCACCAGTTCGCGGACCCGGTTCTGCCAGGAGACCACCAGTGCCCCGTAGCCGACCACATAGGCCAGCAGGCCGATCCCCACGGCAGCGGGGATGATGGCCGCGTTGCGGGACCTCGAGCCACGGGCCGCGGCGTCGCCGTCGGCGTCGGCTCCTAGGGTTCTTCTTCGGGAACTTCGCGGCGAGAACCCGCCACAGGCCGCGCACCGCGAACCCCAGCTGGAAGCCGACCATGAACCACAGCCCGGCCAGGAACCCCTGGAACACCGTGGGCCGCGGCACCAGCGACGGGGTCAGCGCCAGCGACGCCAGCGCCAATCCGCACAGCAGGTTTGCAATGTGAGCCTGGAAGTAGCCGCCGCAGCGTCTGAAAAACCCCATGTCGTTGTTGATCCCCCTGATCAGTGGTGCCGGTCGAAGCTGTTAGCTGGTCTTGCGGATCAGCTTGTGGTTGGCGGCCTGCGCCACCGGGCGGATCACGATCTCGTCGAGGTTCACGTGGTGCGGCAGGTTCACCGCGTAGCCGACCACCTCCGCGACGTCGGAGGCCAGCAGCGGCTTGTCCACGCCGCGGTAGACGGCCTGCGCGGCCGCAGCGTCCCCGCCGAGGCGGCGCAGCGCGAATTCCTCGGTGTGCACGAGCCCGGGAAGCACCTCGATGACGCGGATGTTGTTCTCCACCTCTTCCAGGCGCAGGGCCTGGGTCATCGCGCGCTGGGCGGCCTTGGCGGCGTTGTAGCCGGAGCCGCCCTCGTAGCTGGCCAGCGCGGCGGTGGAGGTCAGGTTCAGCACGGTGCCCTCGCCGTGGGCGCGCAGCATCGGCAGGAAGGCGCGGGTCAGCTTCATGGTGCCCATGACGTTGACCTGGAGCATGAAGTCCCAGTCCTCGTTCTTCGCGGCCCCCAGGTAGTCGGCGCCGCGCGCGCCGCCGGCGATGTTGACGAGGGTGTCGATGCCGCCGCCGGCCTGGACCGCGGCGAGCAGCGTCCGCGACCTGCGCGTCGTCGGTGACGTCCGCGGGAACGGCGATGGCGCCGGTTTCCGCCGCGAGCGCCGCGAGGCGTTCGGCGCGGCGGGCAACGGCGAAGACCGTCCAGCCGGCGGCGCACAGGGCGCGCACCGTGGCCTCGCCGATTCCGGTGGAGGCGCCGGTGACTACTGCTGCATGCGTATTGGGTGCATGTGAAATCTGTGGTGACATGCTCAAATTCTAGCCAGTGCGGGGCCGGGCGCGAGACCGGACCCGCACGGACAGGTCAACCAGGTCGGCCGGCTCAGCCGCGGGACGCCGCCGGTTCGTCGACCCCGCGGGACACGGCGACCATCTCGGCGCGGTCCACGACCTTGACGCGTTCGCGCGCCACCGGGCCATCGTGGGTCGGCGCCGGCTCGGCCGCGGCACCGAGCGCCTGCTCGTGCGCATCCAGCGCGAGCCAGCCGTCCCAGCTGGTGTAGGCGACGTCCTTGGCGGCCAGCAGGGCCGGCACGGCATCGGGCGCCGGGTTGGCCGCCACCGGCAGCTCGTTCAGGTCGGCCAGCAGGTGGGCGATGGTTTCGGCGGCGTCGGACTTGGTGTGGCCGATCAGGCCGACCGGGCCGCGCTTGATCCAGCCGGTCGCGTAGAGCCCGGGCACCTGGGCGCCGGCGGCGTCCAGCACCTTGCCCTCGAGGTTGGGCACCGTGCCGGTGCGCCCGTCGTACTCGATCTCCGGCAGCGCCGAGCCGAAGTAGCCGATGGCGCGGTAGACGGCCTGCACCGGGTAGTCGACGAGCTCGCCGGTGCCGCGCGCGTTCCCGGTGCCGTCGAGCTCCTGGCGCTCGAACCTGATGCCGCTGACCTTGCCGTCGGTCCCGGTGACCTCCACCGGGGAATGCAGGAAGTGCAGGTGCAGGCGGCGGCGCGGGCGGCCTGATTCGGTGCCCTGGGCTGCATCCCCGCGTTCCTCGCGCTCCTCCTGCTCGATCAGCCAGTTGGTGAGCGTGCCGACCATGGTCTTGACCTGGTTGTTGGTCTTGATGGCAACGTCGGAGGCCGCGTCGAACTCGAAGTCCTCCGGGTAGAGCACGATGTCCACGTCGTGGCTGTGCGAGAGCTCGCGCAGCTCCAGCGGGGTGAACTTGACCTGGGCGGGTCCGCGGCGGCCGAAGACGTGCACGTCGGTGACCGGGGATGCGGCCAGGCCGCGGTACACGTTCTCCGGGATCTCGGTGACCAGCAGGTCCTCGGCGTGCTTGGAGAGCACGCGGGCCACGTCCAGGGCGACGTTGCCGTTGCCGAGCACCGCGACCTGCGTGGCCTCAAGCGGCCAGCTGCGCGGCACGTCCGGGTGCCCGTCGTACCAGGAGACGAAGTCCGCGCCGCCGTAGGAGCCCTCCAGCTCGATGCCGGGGATGTTCAGGTCCGCGTCGTTGATGGCGCCGGTGGCGAAGATGACCGCGTCGTAGTGCTCGCGCAGCTCCGCGATCGTGAGGTCGGTGCCGTAGTCGACGTTGCCGAAGAAGCGGATGTCCCCGCGGTCAAGCACCTTGTGCAGGGCCTTGACGATGCCCTTGATGCGCGGGTGGTCCGGGGCGACGCCGTAGCGGATCAGCCCGTACGGTGCCGGGTAGCGGTCGAAGAGGTCGATCGCGAGCTCGAAGTCGCGCTCCGCCTTGGTGAGGATGTCCGCGGCGTAGACGCCCGCGGGGCCGGCGCCGATGATGGCAACGCGCAGCGGGCGGGCGGCGAAGGCGGCGGGCGTGCTCACGGGGGCCGGCGTGTTCTTCTCTGTCATGGGGGTCCTCCTGGGGGTGTAGCTGTCTTGGTGGTGTTCTGTGGGGCTGGCGGACTGCTCCGCCGACGGGACTTCTCAGCCGACGGGACTTCTCAGCCGACGGGCAGCAGCTGCCGGGCGGGCAGGACACCGGCGGCCGGTGCCAGGGCTGCGGCGGCGTGCGGGCTGACCCGCACCACGTCGCCGATGACGATCACCGCCGGGTTGGCCACGCCGATGCGTTCGGCCGTGGCGGCGATGGAGTCCAGCCGGTCGATCGTGATGCGCTGGTCGGGGCACCAGCCGCGCTCGATGATCGCGACCGGGGTGTCGGCGGGCAGGCCGCGGCCCAGCAGCGTGGCGGTGTTGCGCGCCAGCCGGGCCACGCCCATGAGCAGGACCAGGGTGTGGTCGGGCCGGGCCGGCAGCTCGGAGAGCTCCTCGTGCCCGGTGGCCATCGAGAAGCCGGTGGCCACCCCGCGGTGGGTGACCGGGATTCCGGCGGCGGCGGGCACCGAGATGGCGCTGGTGACCCCGGGGACGACGCTGACCTCTACGCCGTGCTCGCGGCAGTAGGCGGCTTCCTCGCCGCCGCGGCCCAGCACGAACGGGTCGCCGCCCTTGAGCCGCACCACGCGGTTGCCGGCCTGCGCCTCGGCGACCAGCACCGCGTTGATCTCGTCCTGGGTGGCCAGGTGGTCGCCCGGGGCCTTGCCGACCTCGATGATGCGCACGGACGGGTCGAGCTCGTTGAGCAGGTCGCGCGGGCCGAGCCGGTCGGCGACCACCACGTCGGCGGCGGCCAGCAGCCGGCGCCCGGTGACGGTGATCAGGCCGGGATCGCCCGGGCCCCCGCCGACCAGGGCCACGGATCCGGCGCCGGAGCGGCGGCGGCGCAGCGGCAGCAGCCCGGTGTCGGCGGCCAGCGCGATGGCGTTGCGCAGGCCCGCGGCGCGGCGCGGGTCCCCGCCGGCGGTGACCGCGACGGTGGTTCCCTCCCCGGTCCGCGCGACGGCGGGGGTCCAGGCGCTGGAGGCCGTCTGGTCGGAGGCGTTGACGCACCAGGTCTGCCGCGCGTCGGCGTCGGCCGACACCTGCGCGTCGAGCGCCTTGTTGCCGGTGGCGGTGTGGGCCAGCCACATGCCGTCCAGGTCCCCGGGCTCGTAGCCGCGGCGCAGCCAGAGAAGCTTCCCCGCGGCCGCGGCCTCGGCGACCGGCGCGACGGCCTCCGGGGCGATCACGGTGATCTTCGCGCCGGCCTCGAGCAGCTGGTCGATGCGGCGTGCGGCCACCTTTCCGGCGCCGACGCAGAGCACGTCCTTGCCGGCCAGGCGCAGGGCCAGCGGGTGGATGGGTGACTCTTGGGTGTTGTCATGGCCTGCTCCTTCGGGTGGAAGTTCGGGTGGAAGTTCGGGTGTGTGTCGTTGGGCGGGGTCGGGCGGTTCATCGTCCGGCTCCGGGGGCCAGGCCGCGGCGGCGCAGCAGCCTGCGTTCCAGCGGGGCGAAGACCAGCAGCTCGATCACGATGCCGACCACCAGGATGGCCAGGATCGCGCAGGCGACCACCGCCATCGAGGACAGGTCGCGGCCCTGCTGCAGCAGCGAACCGAGGCCGAAGCCGATCGACCCGCCGACCGCGATGATCTCCGCGGCCATCAGCGAGCGCCAGGAAAACGCCCAGCCCTGCTTGAGCCCGGCCAGGTAGCCGGGCAGCGCCGCGGGCAGCACGATCCGCAGCAGGCCCTGGGCGCGGCACGCCCCGAGCACCGTGCCGAGCCGCCGGTACTGCGGCGGGACGGTGTCGACGCCGGAGAGCAGCCCGTTGACGATCGACGGGGTGGCGCCCATGACGACCACGAAGTAGACGGTGGCGTCGGTGAGGCCGAACCAGATGATGGCCGCCGGCACCCAGGCGACGGACGGCAGCACCTGCAGGCCGGAGACCAGCGGGCCCACGCCGCGGCGCAGCACCGGGGAGGCCGAAAGCAGCAGCCCCAGCGGGGTGCCGATGGCCAGGGCCAGCAGGAAGCCGAGCACGCCGCGCTGCAGCGAGGTCGCGACCGCCTCGGCCAGCCGGCCGTCGGCGGCCAGCCCGGCGGCGGTGCCCAGCACCTCGAGCGGGCCGGGGAACAGGTCCACGCGCGGGGAGGCGAACCAGGCGGCCAGCTGCCAGAGGCTCAGCAGGCCGGCGATCGTGCCCAGCGGCAGCAGCACCCGCGTGGCGGCGGGCCGGCGCACGGGCGCCGGGCCCTCCTGCAGGTGGTCCAGCCCTGCCTCGAGTTCCTTCAGGTTGTCGACGGGCTTGCCGCGGTGGCGTCGTTCGGGTTGTCGACTGCGGCTGGTTGTCGATCGCGGCAGTGGCGGTGGTGCTGGGGCTAGTGTGCATGGTGGCGGATCTCCTCGCGCAGGCGCTGGGTGATGTCTTGGGTGAGCTTCGCGGCCGCGGCCGGGTCGGTGCGCACGGACTCGTCGATCTCCCATTCGGCGGCCACGCGGCCGGGGCGGGAGGAGAGCAGCAGGACCCGCTGGCCCAGCCGGACGGCCTCGCGGACGTTGTGGGTCACGAACACCACGGTGCGCCGGTGGGCGCGCCAGAGCCGCTCGAGCTCGTCGTGCAGCAGGTCGCGGGTGATCGCGTCCAGCGCGGCGAACGGCTCGTCCATCAGCAGCACCGGCCGGTCCTGGCCGAGCGCGCGGGCCAGCGAGGCGCGCTGGCGCATGCCCCCGGAGAGCTCGTGCGGGCGCTTGGCCCCGGCGTCGCCCAGGTGGACCAGCTCCAGCAGCCCGTCGGCCCGCTGGCGGCGTTCGGCGCGCGGGATCCCGCGCAGTTCCAGGGCGAGTTCGATGTTGGCGCGGGCGGTGAGCCAGGGCAGCAGCGCGGCGTCCTGGAACATGAACGCGGCGCCGGCCGCCGGGACGCTGACCGATCCGGCCGTGGGCGGCTCGAGCCCGGCGATGATGTTCAGCAGCGTGGACTTGCCGCAGCCCGAGGCCCCGAGCACCGCCACGAACTCGCCCTCGGCGATCGTGGTGCTGATGCCGGAGAGCACGGGCGCCGCGCCGTAGTCCTTGGAGAGGTTCTCGATGACGATGCTCATGCCGCCGCCCCCGCTCCGGCGGCGGTCGCGTGCCGCGCGGGCCCGGTCCAGGAACGCGGTGTCGACCAGCCCGTCGAGGCTCGCCGGTTCGGCCAGCGACGCGGCGGCGGCGTTGGCCAGCAGCCGCGGGTAGGCGCCGGCCAGCGGGTCGGCGGTGAAGGCCAGCTTGCCCAGCGCGCGTTCCAGCACGGCCGGGGACAGCGCGGCGCCGGCGAGCTGCTCCAGCTGGGTGTTCAGCGTCTGGACCAGCTCGGGCCGCTTGGCGGTGTTGATCCAGTCCAGCGCGGCCAGGTGCCCGCGCAGCAGGGCGTCGACGGTGGAGGGGTGGCGGGCGGCGAAGTCCGGGGACACCGCGAGCACCGTGGTGGGGAACTTGCCCGGCGCGCCGGTGTCCTTCCCGTCCCACAGGTCCGCCTCGTCGACGAGCACGCGTGGCCCCGGCCTCCAGCACCAGCCGGGAGGACCACGGCTCGGGCAGCCAGGCCCCGTCGATGGTCCCGGCGCGGAAGAGCTCCAGGGTCTGCGCGTTGGCCGTCGGGGTGATGGAAACCTCGCCGCCGCGCAGGTCGGTCTTCAGCCCCTGGGCCGCGAGCCAGGTGCGCAGCGCGACGTCCTGGGTGCCGCCGAGCTGCGGGGTGGCAAGCGTCTTCCCGCGCAGCGCGGCGGCGTCGGTGATCCCGGCACGGACCACCAGCTGGGCGCCTCCCGCCGCGGCGCCCGCGACCACGCGCAGCCCGCGCCCGCCGCTGGCGGTGAACGCGGCGATCGCCGGGTTCGGCCCCAGGTAGGCGGCGTCGATGGCGCCGGCGTTCAGCGCCTCGACGGCTTCCGGCCCGGCCCCGAAGATGCTGGTTTCCAGCGCGGTGCCGGAGCCGGCAAGCTCGCGGGCGAACAGCCCGTTGGCGGTGCCGACGTGCGCCGGGGCGTGCGTGAGGTTCGCGAAGAAGCCCAGCCGCAGGGCGGCGGCCGGCGCGGCGGGCGCCGCCGCTGCCGCCCCGGGCCGCGGCACCGTGGTGGTGGCCGCGGCGCCGAGCACCAGCAGGCCGAGCAGGCCCGTGCCGCCGGCGAGCAGCGCACGACGGCCGGGGCCGCGGTGCGGGGGCTCGGCGGTGTACCTGATGGTGTCCATGGTCGGGGTTTCCTTCTGTATCGGTGTTCGGTTTTGCGGTGTAGTGCTCGGCGTCGGCTTCGGCGGCCCGTTCGGCCGACCAGCCCGGCGGCGAGCGTGTTGCCGGACTGCGGGTCGATCACCAGGAACGCCCCGGTGCGGTGGTGGCGCACGTACGGCTCGGTGGGCAGTTCGCCGGCCAGCCGCAGCTGCACGGTGCCGATGTCGTTCAGTTCCAGGCTGGCCGCGGGCAGCAGCCCGAAGTCCTCCAGGTCCAGCGCCCCGACGATGCCCGTCACCCGGGCCCGCACGGTCGCGGTGCCGTGCTTGATGAGCACCGTGGCCCCGGGGAGCAGCGGCGCGGCCGCCAGCCAGCACAGCTGGGCGGTCAGGTCGGCGGAGGACTCGGGCAGCGTTCCGGCGGCGGCGATGGTGTCCCCGCGGGCGATGTCCAGCTCGTCGGCAAGGCGCAGCGCCACCGATGCCGGCGCCGCGGCGAACTCCAGTTCGACCCCCGCGGCGTCGATCCCGGTCGACCGTCGTCTCCCGGCGCGGGGCGCCCGGGGAGGCGATGGTGACCGGGTCCCCCACGGAGAACGGAGCCCTCGGTGATCGCCCCGGCGTAGGCGCGGTAGTCGCGGAACGCCTCCGGCATCCAGTCCCGGGGCGAGCGCGCCCTGCGGCCGCAGCACCAGCTGGACCGGGAAGCGGAAGGCCTCGCCGTCTGCCCCGCTTCCGCGCCGCGTGCCTGCTCGTCGCGGGTCGGCAGGGACTCGAGCAGCCCCAGCAGCGTGTGGCCGGTGTACCAGGGGGTGTGCGCCGAGCGCTCCACCACGTTGTCGCCCACCAGCGCGGAGACCGGCAGCGTGTGCGGCACCGGCAGGCCCAGCCCGGCGGCCACGCGCGCCACGTCGGCGGCGATGTCCGCGAAGCGGTCCCCGTCGTAGTCGATCAAGTCGATCTTGTTCACCGCGACGATCACGTGCGGCACGCGCAGCAGGCCGATCACGCCCAGGTGCCGGCGGGTCTGCTCGAGCACCCCCTTGCGGGCGTCGATCAGCACGATCGCGGCGTCGGCGGTCGAGGCGCCGGTGACGGTGTTGCGGGTGTACTGCACGTGCCCGGGGCAGTCGGCCAGCACGAAGGAGCGCTCCCCGGTGCTGAAGTAGCGGTAGGCCACGTCGATCGTGATGCCCTGCTCGCGTTCGGCGCGCAGGCCGTCGGTGAGCAGCGCCAGATCCAGCGTGCCGTCCCCGCCGCCGAAGCCGCTGGCTTCCGAGGCCCGGGCCAGCGCGTCGAGCGTGTCCGCGAGGACCGCCTTGGCGTCGTGCAGCAGCCGCCCGACCAGGGTGGACTTGCCGTCGTCGACGGAGCCGGCGGTGGCGAAGCGGAAGAGCCCGCGGTTGCCCAGCGTGTGGGCGGAGGCGTGGGCGGTGCGCGCCGGCTGCCGGCGTGCTGGTTTCGAGGTTCGTGGTGCTCATTAGAAATACCCGTCCTTCTTGCGGTCTTCCATGGCCGCCTCGGAGATGCGGTCATCGGCGCGGGTGGCTCCGCGCTCGGTCAGGGTGGTGGTGGCGACCTCGCGGATGACGTCCGCGGTCGTGTAGGCGTCGGAAAGCACGGCGCCGGTGCAGGACATGTCCCCCACGGTGCGGTAGCGCACGGTGCGCGTCGTGACCTGCACGCCGGCGCCCGGCCGGCTGAACTCCCCGACGGCCCGCCACATGCCGGAGTGCTCGAAGACCTCGCGCTCGTGGGCGTAGTAGAGCGGCGGCAAGCGCGATGTTCTCGCGTTCGATGTAGCGCCAGATGTCCAGCTCGGTCCAGTTGCTGATCGGGAAGGCCCGCACGTGCTGGCCCGGGGTGTGGCGCCCGTTGTACAGGTTCCACAGCTCGGGGCGCTGGTTGCGCGGGTCCCACTGGCCGAACTCGTCGCGCAGGGACAGGATGCGTTCCTTGGCCCGCGCCTTGTCCTCGTCGCGGCGCCCGCCGCCGAAGAGCACGTCGAAGCGGTTCGCGGAGATCGCGTCCAGCAGCGGGGTGGTCTGCAGCGGGTTGCGGGTGCCGTCGGCGCGCTCGGTGAGCCGGCCGTCGTCGATGTAGTCCTGCACGCTGGCGACCACCAGGCGCAGGCCCAGCCTCTCGACGGTCTCGTCGCGGAACGCGATGACCTCCTCGAAGTTGTGGCCGGTGTCCACGTGCAGCACCGGGAAGGGCACGACGCCGGGCCAGAAGGCCTTGGTGGCCAGGTGCAGCATCACCACGGAGTCCTTGCCGCCGGAGAAGAGCATGGCGGGGCGCTCGAACTCCGCGGCGACCTCGCGCAGGATGTGGATGGATTCGGCCTCCAGCGCGTCGAGCACGTCGGTGCCTGCCTGGGCAGGTGCGGCGTGCCGGCGTTGCGGGGCCGGGCCGCACGGGGGCGGCGGTCGTGGTGGCGCTCATCTCTGGCTCCTTCGTCGATTTCGTCGGTGTGGTTCTTGGGTTGTCGATCGGGGTGCGCGGCTCATCGGTGGATGCCGCATTCGGTCTTGGCCAGCCCGGCCCAGCGGCCGGCGCGCGGGTCCTCGCCCTCGGCCACCGGCCGGGTGCACGGTGCGCAGCCGATCGAGGGGTAGCCGTGGGCCAGCAGCAGGTTCACCGGGACGTTGCGGGCGGCGGCGTAGCCGGTCAGTTCGTCGAAGCTCCAGGCGGCCAGCGGGTTGACCTTGACCAGCCCGTGCGCCTCGTCCCAGGTGACCAGCGGGGTGTCGGCGCGGGTGGGGCCCTCGTCGCGGCGGACCCCGGTGAACCAGAGCCGGTAGCCGGACAGCGCCTTCGCCAGCGGCTCCATCTTGCGCAGCCGGCAGCAGGTGCCCGGATCGCGCTCGTGCAGCCGCGGCCCGAACTCGGCGTCCTGCTCCTCGACGGTGCGCACCGGCAGCACGTCGACGATCCGCACGTCCAGCGACGCGGCGACCTCGTTGCGTGTCGCGTGGGTCTCGCCGAAGTGGTAGCCGGTCTCCAGGAAGAGCACGTCGACCCCGGGCAGCGCCTCGGCGACGACCGCCGGCAGCACGGCGTCGGCCATCGAGCAGGCGACGGCGACCTCCGCGGTCGCGAAGTTCGCCTTCACCCAGGCGATCACGTCGGCGGCCGGCGCGTCGAAGCCCAGCTCCGCGGCGCCTGCCTCGGCCAGCGCGCGGTCCAGTCCGTCCGATCCGCCGTCCAGTCCGCGGCGCTCACAACACGTCCTCGTCCGCGGCGCGGTGCGACCATGCGGCGAAGGACTCGCCCTCGACGCTGGCGGCCGAGTAGCTTTCCAGCACCCGCTCGACGTAGTCGGGCAGCTCCGTCGGCGGTGACCTTCAGGCCGCGCACGGTGCGGCCCAGGCCGGCCTCGCCGCGCGAGGTGGAGGCCAGTCCCCCGCCCAGGTGGACCTGGAAGCCGGGGGTCTGGCCGCCGTTGCCGTCGGGCAGCAGCTGGCCCTTGAGCCCGATGTCCGCGGTCTGGATGCGGGCGCAGGAGTTCGGGCAGCCGTTCACGTGCAGGCTCAGCGACTTCGGCAGGCGCACGGCCGACTTGGCGGCGAAGCGCGCCTCCAGCTCGGCGACCGCGGCGATGGTCGTGTCCTTGGTGTCCACGATCGCGAGCTTGCAGAATTCGATGCCGGTGCAGGCGATCGCGGAGCGGCGGAAGATCGTCGGCGCCGTGGCCAGGCCCAGCGCGTCGAGCTCCGCGGCGGCCGCCTTCACCGATTCGGCGGGGATGTCCAGGGCGAGCAGCTTCTGGTGCGGGGTGGTGCGCAGCCGCCGGGAGCCGTGGCGCTCCAGCAGGTCGGCGAGCTCCAGCAGCAGCGTGCCGGAGAGCCGGCCCGCGTTGGGGCTGGCGCCGATGAAGTAGCGCCCGTCCTTCTGCTCGTGGATGCCCACGTGGTCACCGGGCGTGGTCGGCTTCTCGGGCGCGTCGCCGTCGGGCAGCGCGTAGCCGAGGTATTCCTCCTCCAGCACCTTGCGGAACTTTTCCGGTCCCCAGTCGGCCATCAGGAACTTCAGCCGCGCCTTGTTGCGCAGCCGGCGGTAGCCGTAGTCGCGGAAGATCGAGACGACGCCCAGCCACACCTCGGCGGCCACCTCGGCGGAGACAAAGACCCCCAGCCGCTCGGCCAGCCGGGCGTTGGTGGACAGGCCGCCGCCGACCCACAGGTCGTAGCCCGGGCCGTGCTCGGGGTGGATGACGGCGATGAGCGCGATGTCGTTGATTTCGTGCACGACGTCCTGGGAGGGGTGCCCGGAGATCGCGGTCTTGAACTTGCGCGGCAGGTTCGCCAGCTCGGCGTCGCCGATGAAGCGCTCGCGGATCTCGCGGATCACCGGGGTCGGGTCCAGGATCTCGTCCTTCGCGATCCCGGCCACCGGGGAACCGAGGATCACGCGGGGCACGTCGCCGCAGGCCTCGGTGGTGTCCAGCCCGACGGCCTCGAGCCGGCGCCAGATCTCCGGGACGTCGACCACGTCGATCCAGTGCAGCTGGATGTTCTGCCGGTCGGTCACGTCCGCGGTGTTGCGGCCGAAGTCGCGGGAGATCTCGCCGATGGTGCGCAGCTGGTCGGTGCTCAGCGTGCCGCCGTCGATGCGCACGCGGAGCATGAAGTAGCGGTCCTCGAGCTCGTGCGGCTCAAGCGTGGCGGTCTTGCCGCCGTCGATGCCGGGCTTGCGCTGGGTGTAGAGGCCCCACCAGCGGAAGCGGCCGTGCAGGTCGGTGGGGTCGATCGAGTCGAACCCGCCGTGGGCGTAGACCTTTTCGATGCGCTCGCGCACGTTCAGCCCGTTGTCGTCCGCCTTGAACGCCTCGTTGGGGTTCAGCGGCGCGGTGCCGTCGATCTTCCACTGTCCGTGTGGCTTGGCCGCCGGGCGGGCGGGCCGGGTGCGGGCCGGGGTGTCGGTTGCCTGTGTCATGCCCCGACTTTATGGCCGGTTCCGAGGCGGCCCGCCAGCGCCCCCGACCCGCAAGCGTCATGTCGTCACACGGCGACCTATTCGGTGCCGGAGGACCCCTCGGCGAGGGCCTCCGCGAGTCTTCCGGCGACACATTTCGCGATTGTGACGGACGGCAGCAGCGCGCCCGAAACATAGTCCGCGCCGGCGCCGGCCAGCCGGTCGTGGAAGAACCCGGGGGCCAGCAGGAAGGAAGCGATGCCGACCCGTCGGCCCCGGCGGCGCGCGCGGCGGCGACCGCCTCGGGCACCGACGGCGTGGCCGCCGAGCAATACGCCACGGTGACCGGCTGGCCCATGAATCCGGCCAGGTGTCCGGCCATCCGGGCGGCCTGCCGCTGCCCCGGCCTCGATGCGCGTGCCCGCCGCGGCGAGCACCACCGCGTCCCCGGGCCGGTGGCCGGCCTCGGCCAGCCGCTGCGCCAGCACCTCGGCCATCCGCGGGTCGGGGCCGATCGGCGCGGCCGTGCGGGTCAGCGCGCGGGTGGCCACCGCTTCGGCGATGTCCACCGAGGTGTGGAACCCCTCGGAGAGCAGCAGCGGGGCGACGATGGCTTCCTCGCCGGGAGGCAGCGAGGCGAGCACCGCCTCCGAGCCGGGGTTCCTGCACATCGACGTAGGCCTCGTGGACCAGCGCGTGGATGCCGTCGGCGGCAAGCACCGCTGCCAGGTCCTCGCGCAGGCCGTCCACCAGCCGGCGGCCGGCGGGATTGTCGGTGCCATGGGCGCAGGCAACCACGTGCAGCGGCCGTTGCCCGGTGGAAACTTCTTCGTGCTGGTCAGGTGAATTCCGTGGTGACATGACCGAAGCCTAACCATCGCCGGCGGCGCCGCCCAAGCACCGTGTCGTTTCGTTGCCCGTGGCACACTATTGTCTGGTGTGCCGATCCCCGCATGCATCGCGCCGGCACCGGTGCACCGCGGCCCCAGGCATCGGCCTCCGACAACAGGGAAAGGATCCGCATTGGGCACACTCTCGGCCTTTTCCGGGTTCCTCGATTCGCTCACCGGCACCGAGGGGACCGATGAGCGCGGCCGGCGCCTGGAGCTGGGCCAGGCGCTCCTGCGCTTGCTCGATGCCGACTTCTTCGCTTCCTGCCGGATCGGGCCCGACGATTCCTTCGCCGCCCCGGTGTGGATCAACATGTCCGATGCGAACATGCGCAACTACCTGGGGCATTTCCAGTTCCACGACCCGCTCACGCCCAGGATGCGCTCCGCGGGCCGCGCCCTCCGCGTCTTCGACGCCATCGCCCCCGCGCGCTTGCTGGACACCGAGTTCCACAACGATTTCCTGGCCGTCGACGGGCTCGTCGAGGGGATGAACTACTTTCCCGCCCGCTCGGTCCAGGGGACCCTGGACCTGCGCATCTGGCGGGCGGCGGGCCGCGCCCCGTTCAACGACGAGGAAGTCCGCCTGCTCCAGGCCGGCGGCGAGCTGATCCAACGCCTGCTGCCCGCGGACGGCCACGCGCCGGCCGGCGCCGGGATCCCCGCGGGGCTGGAGGCGCTCACCGCGCGAGAGCGGGAGGTGGCCTTCGCCGTGGCGCGTGGCTTGAGCGACCGCCGGGCATGCGCCGAACTCGGCTGCTCGATGGGCACCCTGCGCACCCACCTGTCCCGGGTCTTTGCCAAGCTCGGGGTCGGAAGCCGCAGCGAACTTGCCGCGCTGTTGGGCCCGCGGCCCGGAGGTCAAGTCGGCAGAATTGCCGATGGTGCGTGAGTCGATTCACGCATAGGCTCGTGCCCGGCAGGGTTCCCCACGGGAACTTCCCCCCTACACACCCCTGAGGACACGGCATGAGCGACGATCTGGACCCCGGAATCTGGACCCACCGACCCACGGAAGCCGCGCCTTCGCAGCATCGTCCGCCTCCACGGATCTTGCCGGCGGATTCGACTTCGCGGTCAAGGCGAACATCGAGGTGCGCGGAATGCCGGCGAACGCCGCCAGCCCCGTCTTCGGCGGGCATCTGGCGGACGCCGACGCCCTGGTGGTTGCCGTGCTCAAGCGGCACGGAGGACGCGTCGCCGGCCTGACCAACATGCATGAGCTGGCGTTCGGGATCACCAGCAACAACGCCGCCTTCGGCCCCGTGCGCAACCCGTTTGATCCGCTCCGTTCGGCCGGTGGATCCAGCGGCGGCAGCGCGGCGGCGGTTGCCGCGGGCCTGGTCCCGGTGTCGCTGGGCACCGACACCGGCGGCTCGATCTCGGTGCCCGCCGCATCGTGCGGCGTGGTCGGCTTCCGCCCGAGCACCGGACGCTGGCCGATCGACGGCACGATCGGCCTGTCCTGGTCGCGCGACACCGTCGGCGTGCACGCCCGCAGCGTCGCCCACGCGGCGCGGGTCGACGCCTGGGTGTCCCACGAGCCGGAGTCGGCGTGGGACGGGCCCCTTCCGGTGGTCGGCGTGCCCACTGCGTTCCGGAGGGACCTGGATCCCTCCGTGGAGCTGCGCTTCAACCAGGTGCTTGCGGAGCTGTCGGGGCATGCCACGATCGTCGACGTCGACCTGGATCCGGTGTTCGCGCTGACGGATGCCGCCCAGTGGGACCTGGTGGGCTGGGAGGCCCCGCGCCTGCTCGCCGCCTACCTGGCCGCCGCGGAAGGCCTTGCTCCCCGGGAGGCCTGGGAGCAGGTGGTGGCCCGCGCGGTTTCGCCCGATGTCCGGGGCATCCTGGAGAACTATGCGGCGCATCCGGTGTCCCCGGATGCCTATGCGGCGGCCCGCGGGCTCATGGAATCCGCGCGGGACGAATACGCCCGGGTGTTGGAGTCCTCCGGCGTTGCCATGTTGCTCTTCCCGACGATGCCGACGGTTCCGCAGCCCATTGGCGATGACACCGTCGTCGAGCACCTGGGCGAGTCGGTGCCGCTCTTCCCGCTGATGACCAGGCACACGGGTCCGGAACGGTCTGGGTGTTCCGTCGGTGACGCTTCCGGCGGGGCTGACGGCGCAGGGCCTGCCCGTGGGCATCACGCTCCAGGGTGCGCCCACCGGGACCGGGACTTGCTGGCGCTTGCCGCCCGCGTGGAGGCTGCTTGCCTAGCCGGCCGCGGCTTACCGCCTTGAGGAAATCCAGCAGCACGAGCGCGTGGTTGTGCTCCGGGTCGCGGGCCGCGAAGACCAGGACCACGTCGTGGTGTTCCCGGCGATGTCCAGCAACCGTTCGGCCCCGGCCGCCGCGGTGCCGGCTTCCAGTTCATGCCCATAGAGGTCGCGGAACTCCTCGAACCGTTCGGGCATGTGGTCGAACTCGACGCGCAGCGCGGTGGACGGGGCCGACGTCCTTGGCCCAATCGTCGATGGCCGCACGTTCCTTGCTCAACCCACGCGGCCAAAGGCGGTCCACCAGGATCCGGTATCCGCCGTCGGCGGGTTCGTAGGCGCGCAGCAATCGAAAGTTACCCATGCCAAGAGCCTAGGTCCGAGGGCACAAATCTTCTAGTGAACCCGCGGATAGCGGAATGCCCGGCAACCGGTGCGCCCCGGCCCGGCCCCGAACGCTCGCTCCAGGGCGTTACGCGAAGGCGTATTTCTGGATGGCCACCGCTGCCGCACCGCTTGCCCACTGGTCGAACTCCCCGGACAAGACAGCGATCCGCACCTCGCTCGCCTCGGGATCCCGGTCTGCGGCAAGGGCCGTGCGCACGCTCTGCTCGAACCTGTTGAACAGCTCGATGCCTTCCCCGCCCAGGACCACCACGTTGACCATGGCCAGGTTCGCGGCGGCCGCAAGGAACCGCCCCAGTGCGTGCGCGGCCGCCTGCAACACGGAGTGGGCCACCTTGTTGCCAGCGTCCGCCAGCTCAAAGGCTTCCCCGTATCCGACATCGCGTTGCAATGCCGTGGAAATCTGCGCACAGATGCTGGGAATCGTGAGCATCGCGGTGGAGCAGCCGCGGTGTCCCTCGAGGCACATCGGGCCGTTTGGATCGAGCGGGAAATGGCCACCAAGACCCAGACCGGTGTCCCGTCCGCGCACCACCTGACGGTGCATGGCCAGTCCGTATCCGACGCCGGCGCCGATGGTCACCACGGCGAAGTCCGCCGCCTCGCGTCCGACGCCGAACCACTGTTCGGCGGCGACGAGCGCCGTCACGTCGTTTTCGACCAGCACCGGCAGGCCCGTGCGCTGGCCCAACAGGTCCCCCAGCGGAACATTGCGCCAGTTCAGGAAGGGCGCCCGCTGGATGAGCGCCCCTCCGGATATCTGGCCGCCGATGGATATGCCGACACCGGAGACTTGCCGGTCCGCTCGCGAGCAGAGATCCCCGATCAGGTCCACCAGGGTGTCGAGCACGTCCCCCACCTCGCGGCTCGGGAGTTCGCGCGC
This sequence comes from uncultured Actinomycetota bacterium, assembly GCA_963818105.1. Taxonomy (GTDB): domain Bacteria; phylum Actinomycetota; class Actinomycetes; order Actinomycetales; family Micrococcaceae; genus Paeniglutamicibacter. The sequence continues at coordinate 116,027 of CAWFRB010000040.1, forward strand.
GCCACTGACCAGGGAGTTGGCGCGCAGGTCGGTGAGCACGCCTTGGGCCATCTTGCCGGTGATCTTGATGCCGACGAAGAACCTCGCCTCCTGGCGGATATCGAGCAACCGGGTGGGGCGTCCGACGCTTCCGTCGAGAATCAGGTCGCTTTCACGCACGATTCCCGCATCCAGCAACGGCTTGCTCAGACGGGTCAGGCTTGCGGGACTGAGCTTCAGCCGCTGCGAGAGCTCTCCGCGGGAGCTGGGGCCATGGATCAGGATCGCCCGCGCCACTTCCAGCTCCGGCTCGCTGAGCAATGGCGCCCGTTGGCCTTGAGGCCCGCCGGACCAATTACGTGCGGGGGCTTTGTCGCTACTGGTTGCGGCTTCCGTTGACATGCGAACAGTTTATTTCATTTTGGTCCATAATTATCGATCCAACCCGCCGAAAATTCCGCACCGCACTCACAGGCCTGGCGACTTGTCGACACTTTTCGGCGCCGACTGTGGCGCTTGACACACTGATTAGTTTTGGAGTAAAAATAATCAATGACCACCACAGCCCAGCCATTCGCGCCCTACCACCAGCTCCACCGTGGCGGCACTTCAGTCATCCTCGACGCGACCACCGCCGGAATGCCGACGATCATCCACTGGGGCCCCGACACCGGCGAGCTGGGTGAAAGCGAGCTGCAGGATCTTGCGAGCGCGGCCCGCCCGCAACGCGTCTCCGGCGGGATCGACCAGCCAGCCCGGTTGGACATTTTTCCCCAGGAACGCTTCGGATGGCAGCACGGCCCGGCGCTCGAGGGCCACCGCGCATCCCGGTCGTGGGCCACCGCACTGACCACCAGCGGGATCCGCTCCAGCGAACACGGACTGTCCATCAGCGCCGATGACCCGGTCGCGCAGCTCGCGCTGGTCACCGAGCTGGAGCTCAGCGCAAACGGCGTACTGGCGCAGCGCCACACCCTGACGAACACCGGCTCCGACGCCTACCTTGTCAACAGGCTCTCCACGGTGTTCCCGCTTCCGCACACCGCCACGACGATCCAGGACAGCACCGGCCGCCACCTCAAGGAACGCAGCGCCCAGCGACGCCCCCTGACGGTCGGCTCTCACGTGCGGGAAAGCCGGCGAGGCCGCCCCGGTGCCGACGCCAGCCTGTTGATGCTGGCCGGAGAGGCCCGTTTTGCGCACCGTTCGGGCCTGGTCCACGGCGTCCACCTGGCGTGGAGCGGCAACCACCGGTTGAGCGCCGAACGGACCATCACCTCCGACAATTTCATCACCGCCGGGGAACTGCTGCTCCCCGGGGAACTCAGCCTTGAACCGGGCGGCAGTTACAGCACCCCGTGGGCATTCGGCTCCTGGGGGCACGGCCTCGACCAGCTCTCCGCCCGCTTCCACCGGGACCTTCGCGCACGGCCCCAGCATCCCCGCACGCCGCGCCCCGTCACCCTCAATACCTGGGAAGCGGTGTACTTCGACCACGACCTGCAGACCCTCAAGGAGCTTGCTGACAAGGCAGCCGCCGTGGGCGTCGAACGCTTCGTGCTCGACGACGGCTGGTTCAACGGCCGCCGCGACGACACCGCGGGCCTCGGCGACTGGTACGTGGACCCGGCCGTTTGGCCGCAGGGCCTTTCCCCGATCATCGACCACGTCACGGGACTCGGCATGGAATTCGGGCTCTGGTTCGAACCCGAAATGGTCAACCCGGACAGCGACCTGGCACGCAGCCACCCCGAGTGGATCCTCCACACTGCCGACCGCTGGCCGGTCGCCGCACGCCAGCAGCAGGTGCTGAACCTGGCCCACCCCGGCTGCTACGCATACCTTCTCGAACGCATCGACAGCCTGCTCACGCAGTACCCCATCGCCTACATCAAGTGGGACCACAACCGCGACCTGCTCGAGGCGTCCCACGCGGACAGCGGCACCGCGGCGGTCCGTGAAACGACCCTGGCGCTCTACCGGCTGCTGGGCGAACTCAAGTCCCGGCACCCGCGCCTGGAAATCGAGAGCTGCGCCTCCGGCGGCGCCCGCGTCGACCTGGGCATCCTCGAGCACACCGACCGCATCTGGACCTCCGACTGCATCGATCCGATCGAGCGCCTCGACAACCAGGAAAACACCAACCTGCTGCTCCCCTACGAGCTCATGGGCGCCCACATCGGCGGGCCGCGATCCCACTCCACCGGACGCAGGCACGACCTGGGGTTCATGGCGCGCACCGCGATCTTCGGGCACTTCGGGATCGAATGGAACATCTCCGGGATCGACGAAAAGCTGGGCGCCGAACTGGCCGGGTGGGTGGACTTCCACAAGGAAAACCGCGACCTCTTCCACGGCGGGGACAGCGTCCACGCGGACCATCCGGACCCGGCCATCGACATCCGCGGCGTGGTTGCCGCCGACGCATCACGTGCCGTCTTTGTCTTCACGCTGCGCGAGGCATCGCTCACCTACCCCGCCGGGCGGTTCACCCTTCCGGGGCTGGACCCCGCAGCAAGGTACCGGGTGCGGCTGAGCGAACCGTTGAACGATTCCGTCGGCAACGGGCAATCCGCACTTTGCTGGACGCAAACCCCGCCCGTCCTCAGCGGTGCCGTCCTGGGGCTGGCGGGCCTGCAGTCCCCCGTCCTGTTCCCCGAACAATCGGTGCTGATCATGCTCGATGCGATCGATGCCTAAGGAGCGACCTTGAACACCAAACATTCCCGCCCGGCGCGGTGGCGACGCGTCGCCGGCGCCTGCCTGGCCGTGGCGCTTGGAGCCTCGCTGGCCGCCTGCGCCCCTGCCGGCGATGGCCGCGTGAAACTGGACTTCTTCCAGTTCAAGCCGGAGGCGGTCGCCGAATTCAAGGCCCTGGTCGACGAGTTCGAGGCCCGGAACCCGGATATCGACGTGGTCATCAACTCCGTGCCCGACCCCGACACCGCCATCCGCACCCTGCTGGTCAAGGGCAAGACCCCCGACGTGCTCACGCTCAACGGCAACGGGAATTTCGCGGACCTGGCTTCGTCCTGCGTGTTCGCCGACCTTTCGGCCTTCCCCTCCGCCTCGCGCGTCAAGCCGGAGGTCCAGCAAATCCTCAACGCCCTGGGAACCTGCCACGGCAGCGAAACCAACGGCCTGCCCTTTGCGAACAATGCCAGCGCGATCCTTTACAACCCCGAGATCTTCGCCAAGTACAACGTCAAGGTCCCGCGCACCTGGGATGAGCTCATTGCCGCGGCAGAAACCTTCAAGGCCAACGGCGTTGCACCGTTCTACATGACCCTCAAGGACGCGTGGACGGTCATGCCCGCCTACGTGAACCTCGCCGGGAACCTCAAGCCCGAGGGGTTCTTCGAAGACATCCGCGCCGCCAAGTGGACCCCGCAGACCGGCACGCATGGTTTCGCCAAGGACGGGAAGGAAGCGGCCGAGAAGCTCAAGCAAGCTCTTCAGCTACCGCCAACCCGGCGCCGACAGCGCCGGCTACAGCGACGGGAATGCGGCCTTTGCCGCGGGCAAATCGGCCATGTACCTGCAGGGCAGTTTCGCGATTCCCGCGATCCGGGCCGCCAACCCCGAGGCAAGGATCGCATCCTTCCCGTACCCGACCACCAACAACCCGGCCGAGACAACGCTGGTCACGGGCGTCGACGTCACTCTTGCGATGGGCCGGGAGACAAAGCATCCGAAGGAAGCGGCGGCGTTCATCGAGTTCCTGATGCGCGAGCGAGGCGATGAAGGACTACGCCAAGGCACAGTCCGCAATCGTGCCGCTTGCGGATGCCGGGCCCATTGCCGATCCCGCGCTGGCGGGGGTCCAGGAAATTTTCGACGAGGGCCGCCTGATCGGCTACTTCGACCACCAGATCCCCACCAGCATTCCGTTCACGGCAATGGTGCAGCAGTTCATGCTTGACGGCGACACCGCCGCGTTCCTCCACCGGGCAGACAACGAATTCGCCAAGGCCGCCGCACGAACCTCAACGAAGAAAGGAGAATGACCATGGGCGCACCACGCCTCGCCACCGGGCCCGGCCAAGGACAAACTCCGAAGCCAAACCGTGAACCGGACGTTCTACTGGATGGTGGTCCCGGCCCTCCTGCTCTTCGTCGTGCTTCACACGATTCCGGCGTTGACCGGAATCTTCTACAGCTTCACCAACTATGCGGGCTACGGCGAATGGGACTTCGTCGGCCTTGAGAACTACGTGAACCTCTTCAGGGACGACAGGGTCCTCTCCTCCTACGGGTTCACCTTCCTCTTCGCCGTCACCGCGACGATCGTGGTGAACATCGGCGCGCTGTTCATCGCCCTGCTGCTGAATGCGAAGATCAAGTTCCAGACCGCCTTCCGCGGGATCTTCTTCATCCCCAACGTGCTGTCGGTGCTGATCGTCGGCTACGTCTTCAACTACCTGCTGTCCAACAACCTGCCGCTCATCGGCCAGGCCCTGGGCATCGAATGGCTCTCCACCTCGATTCTCACCAATCCCGATCTTGCCTGGCTGGGCATTGTCGGGGTGACGGCCTGGCAGTCGATCGCCTTTAGCGTGATCATCTACCTGGCGGGGCTGCAAACGGTTCCGGCGGAACTCTACGAGGCGGCAAGCATCGACGGGGCGTCGCACTGGCGGCAATTCACCTCCATCACGCTTTCCCATGATTTCCGCGTTCTTCACCATCAACATGGTGCTGGCGCTCAAGGGCTTCCTGCAGGCCTTCGACCAGATCGTTGCGCTGACCGGCGGCGGCCCGGGAACCAGCACGGAATCCGTGGCCATGGTCATCTACCGGGGAGGGTTCCAGGGCGGGGAATACGGCTACCAAATGGCCAACTCCGTGGTGTACCTGATCGTCATCGTGGTTCTGTCACTGCTGCAGATGCGGACCCTACAACGCAAGGAGGCCGATTTCTCGTGAGCACGCAAAACATGACCGGGCGGGCAGTGGACCGCGAACAGGGATCCGTGCCCGAGCCGCGCGGCACCGGCCAGGAAACGAAGAACCTCCAATGTCAATGTTCCTGTCACCGTCTTGGTGGCAGTGCTCTCGCTGACGGTACTCATACCGTTGTACTTCACCGTGGTCACGGCGCTGAAGTCCCCGGACCAGCTCGGCGGAACGGGATTCGAGCTGCCCACGAGCATCCACCCCGAGAACTTCTCCAAGGCATGGGAACTCACCAATTTCCCCAACGCCCTGCTGGTCTCCGGAATCGTCACGGCCTCTGCCGTGGTCCTGACGATCATCACCAATTCCATGGTTGCGTACGCCATCGCACGCAACATGAATCGGCCGTTCTTCAAGGCGCTGTACTACTTCTTCATCGCCGCGCTCTTTGTCCCGTTCCCGATCATCATGCTTCCGGTGACCAAGGAAACCGCGCTGCTGGGCCTGGACAACCCGGTCGGGCTGTTCCTGCTCTACACGGTCTACGGGCTGAGCTTCAACATCTTCGTCTACACCGCGTTCATCAAGTCGATCCCCCCGGAACTCGAGGAGGCGGCGATCATGGACGGGGCCAGCCATTGGACCACCTTCTGGAAGGTCATCTTCCCGCTGCTGACCCCGATGAATGCGACGGTCGGAATCCTGACCTGCCTGTGGGCGTGGAACGACTTCCTGCTGCCCCTGGTGATCCTGTCCGATCCCACCACCCGCACGCTCCCGCTGGTCCAGTACGTCTTCCAGAGCCAGTTCAACACCGACTACTCCACCGCCTTCGCCTCCTACCTGATGGCGATGGCGCCGCTGCTCCTTGTCTACCTGTTCGCACAACGCTGGGTTATTTCCGGTGTCATGAGAGGATCCATCAAATAATGAACGAGAACGCTTCAACCACCGCGCTCGATGCAGATTGGTGGCGACAGGCCGCCGTCTACCAGATCTACCCGCGCAGCTTCGCCGACTCCAACGGCGACGGGATGGGCGACATCGCCGGCGTCACCTCCCGCATCGGCTACCTCTCCGACCTGGGCATCGACGCGATCTGGCTCTCCCCGTTCTACCCCTCGGCCCTTGCCGACGGCGGCTACGACGTGGACGACTACAGGAACGTGGACCCGCGGCTGGGCACCCTGGAGGACTTCGACGCCATGGTCGGCGCCGCACACGCGGCAAACATCAAGGTCATCGCCGACGTGGTGCCCAACCACAGCTCCAACCGCCACGAATGGTTCAAGGCGGCCCTTGCTGCTGCGCCGGGCTCCCCCGAACGCGCCCGCTACCACTTCTTCGACGGGCTGGGCGAAAACGGGGAGCTGCCCCCGTCGGACTGGCCTTCGCACTTCGGCGGACCGGCCTGGACCCGGGTCACCGAGGCCGCCGGGGAAAACGCCGGCAAGCCCGGCCAGTGGTACCTGCACCTTTTCGCCTCCGAGCAGCCGGACCTGAACTGGGACAACCCGGAGGTGCGCGAGGACTTCCACACCACGCTGCGCTTCTGGGCGGACCGCGGCGTGGACGGCTTCCGCGTCGACGTCGCCCACGCGCTGGTGAAGGACATGAGGCTGCCGCTGCGTTCCAAGCCGTCGCTGGAAATCATGGTCGACGACGGCACCGACGCGCTCTTTGACCGCGACGGGGTCCACGAGATCTACGCCGGCTGGCGCAGCGTGCTCAACGAGTACGATCCCCCGCGCACCGCAGTGGCCGAGGCCTGGGTGCCGTTCACCCACCGCCGCCTGCGCTACGCGCAACCCACGGGCCTGGGCCAGGCCTTCAACTTCGACCTGCTGCAGGCGCCGTTCGAGCCGACGGCCTTCCGCGGCATCGTGGCCCGCTGCCTGGCCGAGGCCGAGGCCTCCGGCGCGTCGTCCACCTGGGTGTTCTCCAACCACGACGTGGTGCGCCACGCCTCGCGCTACTCGCTGCCCGACGGCACGGACAGTGCGGCCCAGGATGCCTGGCTGCTCTCCGGCGGCCGGGAACCGGCCGGCGATCCGGCGCGCGGGCTGCGCCGGGCCCGCGCCGCAACGCTGTTCATGCTGGGCCTGCCCGGCTCCGCCTACCTCTACCAGGGCGAGGAGCTCGGCCTCTTCGAGGCCGCGGACCTGCCCCGTGAATCGCTGCAGGATCCCACGTGGTTCCGCACGGGCAACAAGGTCAAGGGCCGCGACGGATGCCGGGTGCCGCTGCCCGTGGAACGCGAGCGAAGAGAACCTCGGCTTCGGCGGATCCCCCTGGCTGCCCCAGCCCGAGTGGTTTGCCGACCACGCGGTCTCCGCGCAGGACGGCGGCCGGGATTCCACGCTGGAGTTCTACCGCTCCGCACTCGCCTGGCGCCGCACCCTGCAGAGCGCCGAATCGCTGGAGTGGGTCTCGGAGCCCGGCGACACGCTGGCCCACTACCGCCGCCCCAACGGCTGGGCCGTGCTGACGAACTTCGGCACCGCGCCGGCGGAGCTGCCCGCAGGGCGTGGACGCCTCGAAGATCGTCGTTTCCAGCGGCGCAGCCGCGCACGCTGCCGGCACGCAGGTCCCGGGGGAAACCACGCTCTGGATCGCACCGTAACCCGAGACCGGCGCACCACGCGCCGACCCGGCCCCCGGGGCGCACGGACATCGCCGTGCGCGCCCCGCGCCGCGTTTGTGGCGCGCACCACCCCCGCCCCGACTGGGGGTAACGGCGCGGACATGGAAGAATGGAACGCATGGCAGAAGACACCTTGGGCACAGACACGCCCGCAACAGTTTCCGTTCCCGACAAGCCCGCCCTGGAGGGCCTGGAGGAACGCCTCGACGCCCGCTGGCGTGCCGAGGGAACCTACAAGTTCAACCCGCAGACCACGCGCGAGCAGGTCTACTCGATCGACACTCCCCCGCCGACCGCCTCCGGTTCGCTGCACGTGGGACACATGTTCTCCTACACGCAGACCGACGTGCTGGCACGCTACCAGCGCATGAACGGCAAGAACGTCTTCTACCCGATGGGCTGGGACGACAACGGCCTGCCCACCGAACGCCGCGTGCAGAACTACTACGGCGTGCGCTGCGACCCGACCTACTCCTACGTCGAGGGCTACCGCCCGCCGGCCACCCCGGCGAAGAACCAGCGCGACTGGGACGTCGTTTCCCGCAAGAACTTCATCGAGCTGTGCGAGGAACTGGCCGTCGAGGACGAGAAGGTCTTCGAGCACCTCTTCTCCACCCTGGGCCTGTCCGTCGACTGGGACCTGACCTACCGCACCATCGACGACGTCTCCCGCTCGGTGTCCCAGCGCGCCTTCCTGGCGAACCTGAACGCCGGCGACGCCTACATGTCCGAGGCGCCGACCCTGTGGGACGTCACGTTCCGCACCGCCGTGGCCCAGGCCGAGCTCGAGGACCGCGAGATGCCGGGCGCGTACTACCGCTACCCGTTCACCGCGGAAGACGGCACGCAGATCTTCATCGAGACCACCCGCCCGGAACTGCTTGCAGCCTGCGCCGGCCTGGTCGCGAACCCGGACGACGAGCGCTACAAGCCGCTCTTCGGCAAGACCGTCACCTCCCCGCTCTTCGACGTCCCCGTCACCGTGTACCCGCACGCGCTGGCCAAGGCCGACAAGGGCTCGGGCATCGCCATGGTCTGCACCTTCGGCGACCTGACCGACGTCACCTGGTGGCGCGAGCTGCAGCTGCCGACCCGCGCCATCATCGGCCGCGACGGCCGCGTCATCGCCGAGACCCCGGAGTGGATCACCACCGAGGCCGGCCGCGAGGCCTACGCGCAGATCGCCGGCAAGACCGTCTTCTCCGCCAAGGAGGGCGTCGTTGAGATGCTCGTCGCCGCCGAGCTGCTCGACGGCGAGCCGAAGAAGATCAGCCACCCGGTGAACTTCTTCGAAAAGGGCGACAAGCCCCTGGAGATCGTCTCCTCCCGCCAGTGGTACATCCGCAACGGCGGCCGCGACGAGGACCGCCGCGCACGCCTGATCGCCCGCGGCGAGCAGATCGAATTCCACCCGTCCTTCATGCGCTCGCGCTACGAGAACTGGATCTCGGGCCTGAACGGCGACTGGCTGGTTTCCCGCCAGCGCTTCTTCGGCGTTCCGGTGCCGGTCTGGTACCCGCTGAACGCCGCGGGCGACCCGGATTACGAGAACCCGATCCTGCCCACCGACGACATGCTTCCGGTCGACCCGGCCGCCGACGCGGCCCCGGGCTTCGAGGAGTCCCAGCGCAACGTCGCCGGCGGCTTCATCGGCGACGCCGACGTGCTCGACACCTGGGCCACCAGCTCGCTGACCCCGCAGATCGTGGGCCGCTGGTCCCGCGAGGAAGACTTCTTCAACAAGGTCTTCCCGTTCGACCTGCGCCCGCAGGGCCACGACATCATCCGCACCTGGCTCTTCTCCTCCGCCGTGCGCGCCGATGCGCTGCACGACGTCGCACCGTGGAAGCACGCCGCGATCTCCGGCTGGATCCTGGATCCGGACCGCAAGAAGATGTCCAAGTCCAAGGGCAACGTGGTGGTCCCCACCGACGTGCTCAACGACTACGGTTCCGACGCCGTGCGCTACTGGGCGGCCAGCGCCAAGCTGGGTGCCGACACCGCGTACGAGATCAACCAGATGAAGATCGGCCGCCGCCTGGCGATCAAGATCCTCAACGCCTCCAAGTTCGTGCTGAACCTCGGTGCGACCGAGGCCAACGTCATCACCGGCGACGCCTCGGTCATCACCAACGGCCTGGACAAGTCCGTGCTCGCCCGCCTGTCGCAGGTCATCGACGACGCCACCCGCGCCTTCGACGCCTACGACTACGCCCGCGCGCTGGACATCACCGAGTCGTTCTTCTGGTCGTTCACCGACGACTACGTCGAGCTCATCAAGGACCGCGCCTACGGCGCCCGCGGCGAGGAAGAGCAGGCCTCCGTGCTTGCCGCCCTGGCCACCACGCTTGATGCGGTGCTGCGCCTGTTCGCGCCGTTCCTGCCGTTTGCGACCGAAGAGGTCTGGGGCTGGTGGCGTGCCGGTTCGGTGCACCGCGCCGAATGGCCGAGCTCGGCCCACCTGGCCGACGCCGTTGCAGGTGCGGACACCGCGGTGCTGCCGATCGTCGGCGAGGCACTCTCGGGCATCCGCAAGGCCAAGTCCGAGGCAAAGGTCAAGCAGCGCACCGAGGTTCTCAGCGGTGTCGTTTCGGCACCCGAGGCCCAGCTTGAGCTGCTGCGCCGCGGCCTCGGCGACCTGTTGGCCGCCGGCAACGCCAAGGACCTGACCCTCGTTGCGGCCGAAGGCTCCATCACGGTCAGCGATGTCGTGCTGGCTCCGGCCGAGGAACCAGTCCAGGCCTAGCCACAACCGCATAGCCGCACAAAACAACGAGGTCGGTGACCGCGCCACATGGCGGTCACCGACCTCGATGTTTCTGTACCGGTGGAGAATCCCCGTTCCCGCCCACCCTGCGGCAGACAGAGGGGAAGCCCCTTCGGCCAACAAACAATAATGTCGGAGGGGCTTCGACTCGGCAGGTTCTCTTTCAGCGATGATTCGAGAACCGGACGAAATCCTCGGTACGTAGGTCTTGTTGTATCGCTGCTACAACCGTGTTCGAAGAGATTCCACGACCACGTCTCTGCGTCTTTGGTTTTCGTTCGGCATCATTCCGGTAGTGATGCGTATATCTTTTATACGCACTTCCGCGGGTACAGGCAAGGGCCAGGGCGGAAGTTTGTGCTCCACCCCAGCCCTTGCCGGAAATTCCTAGATGTACTGCCTCTTGACGGCTTTTCCGCCTAGTTGTTGCTGAATTCCGGCTTCTCGTTGCGGCTGCGCTTGAGCTCGAAGAAGTGCGGGTAGGCTGCCAGCGTCACCGTGGCGTCGAACATCGTTCCTGCTTCTTCGCCGGCCGGCACCCGGGTGATGACCGGGCCGAAGAACGCGGTGCCGTTCAGTGACATGATCGGGGTTCCCACGTCCTGGCCGACCTGCGAGATGCCCTTGTCGTGGCTGACGCGCAGGGCGTCGTCGAAGTCGGTGGTCGATGCAACTGCCGCGAGTTCCGCCGGGAGCCCCACGGTTTCAAGGGCGCGGGAAATGACCTCGTCGTAGTCGGTGACCTTTTCGTGGTGCAGCAGCTCGCCCATGGCCGTGTACAACTTGCCGATGACTTCCTCGCCGTGCGCCTCAGCGGCGGCAATGATCACACGCACCGGACCCCAGGCCTTGGCAAGGAGTTCGCGGTACTCTTCGCTCAGGCCTTCGCGGCCGTCGTTGAGCACGGCAAGCGACATGACGTTCCAGGCGACTTCAACGTCGCGGACCTTTTCGACTTCGAGCACCCAACGTGAGGTGGCCCAGGCGAACGGGCAGGCAGGATCGAACCAAAAATCGACACGGGTTTTCTCGGACAAGTGCTTTGCTCCTTTGTGGACTCGGATGGCCCGCTCAAATACGCGCAGGCTTCAATCAGTGATGAAAATCAGGCCGACTTTTTGCCGCGCTTGGCGGCAAGCTGCTCGGAAATCAAGGTGGGTTCGGCGCCGTTGACCACGACATCGGCCGTGATGATGACCTCCGCGACGTCGTCGCGGCTGGGCATCTCGAACATGGTGGCGCTGAGGGTTTCCTCAAGTATCGCACGAAGGCCGCGGGCACCGGTGGCACGGGCCAGGGCAAGGTCGGCAATTGCTTCAAGGGCGCCGGGTTCGAAGGAGAGCTCGACTCCGTCCATCCTGAACATCTTCTGGTACTGCTTGATCAGGGCGTTCTTCGGCTCGCTGAGGATCTTGATCAACGCTTCGCGGTCGAGCTTTTCCACGGTGGTGATGACCGGCAGGCGGCCGATGAATTCGGGAATCAACCCGAACTTCAACAAGTCCTCGGGCCGAACATCCGAATATGACGCTTCCTCGGACTTGAGCGCCGAGAGCGGCGCACCGAAACCGATTCCCTTGCGTCCGGCACGCGAAGAGATGATCTCCTCCAGCCCGGCGAAGGCGCCCGCGACAATGAACAGCACATTGGTGGTGTCGAGCTGGATGAATTCCTGGTGCGGGTGCTTGCGGCCACCCTGCGGCGGCACCGCGGCGACGGTACCTTCAAGGATCTTCAGCAGCGCCTGCTGCACGCCCTCGCCCGATACGTCGCGGGTGATCGAGGGGTTCTCGCTCTTGCGGGAAATCTTGTCGATCTCGTCGATGTAGATGATGCCCTGTTCGGCCTTCTTCACATCGTAGTCCGCCGCTTGGATGAGCTTGAGGAGGATGTTCTCGACGTCCTCGCCCACATAGCCGGCCTCGGTCAACGCCGTGGCATCCGCGACGGCAAAGGGCACGTTGAGTCGGCGGGCCAGGGTCTGGGCCAGGTAGGTCTTGCCGCAACCGGTGGGACCGATGAGCAGGATGTTGGACTTTGCCACTTCGACTTCGTCCAGCGAGTTGGCATCGGACAGCGCGGATACCGACTTGGCTGCGGCCCCGCCCTGGATGCGCTTGTAGTGGTTGTAGACGGCGACGGCCAGCGAACGCTTGGCGCCTTCCTGTCCAATCACGTATTCCTGCAGCGAGTCGAAGATTTCCTTGGGCTTGGGGAGCTCGAAGGTGGTTCCCTCTTCGACCTCGGCCAGTTCTTCTTCGATGATTTCGTTGCAGAGTTCAATGCACTCGGTGCAGATGTAGACACCGTGCCCGGCGATTAACTTGCGAACCTGCTTCTGGCTCTTCCCGCAGAAGGAACACTTGAGCAGATCAGACCCTTCACCCATGCGTGCCATAGTGCTGGTCCCCTTATCTGGTACCGGTAGAACCGGTCCGAGAGACCGGAAATGCTGAACTGTCTTAACTCTATGACAGAGGAGCGTCGGAATGGGCGAACGGGTGGTGCGTGGTGCGAATTTCACACACCACACACCACCCGTTGCCGACGCTACATTAGTGCGAAATAGCCTGTGGCTTGATCTTACGCGGGGTAAGAACCTCGTCGATCAGGCCGTAGGTTTTTGCTTCCTCTGCCGTCATGTAGAGGTCGCGTTCGATGTCGTTGCCGACCTCTTCCGAAGTCTTGTTGCTGTGGCCGGCAAGCGTCGTTTCCAGCCAGGCACGCATGCGCATGACTTCTTCGGCCTGGATCTGCAGGTCGGAGGCCGTGCCTCGCTCGCCGCCGCCCATGGCCGGCTGGTGGATCAGGATGCGTGCGTTGGGAAGCGCCAGGCGCTTGCCCGGTGCACCGCCCGCAAGCAATACCGCGGCGGCGCTGGCTGCCTGGCCGAGGCACACGGTCTGGACCTCGGGGCGGATGAACTGCATCGTGTCGTAGATGGCGGTCATCGCGGTGAACGAGCCACCCGGCGAGTTGATGTACAGGGTGATGTCGCGTTCCGGGTCCATGGACTCGAGCACGAGCAGCTGGGCCATGACGTCGTCGGCCGAGGCGTCGTCGACCTGTGCACCAAGGAAGATGATGCGGTCTTCGAAGAGCTTCGCGTACGGATCCTGGCGCTTGAACCCGTAAGGGGTGCGCTCCTCGAACTGCGGAAGGATGTAGCGTGCCGACGGCATTTCGCCGGAGGTGGCGTGCGGGGTGAAATTCATCGTGTCTCCTGGGAAATCAGTTGGGTCTGCTGGATTCCGTCGCGTTACTTCGCGACCCCGCCGCCACCGGAGACGATGCCGGAGGACTGGGCGATGTGGTCAAAGAAGCCGTACTCGAGGCCCTCGGTGGCAGTGAACCACTTGTCGCGCTCGTTGTCCTTGAGGATGGTGTCAACGGTCTGGCCGGTCTGCGTGGCGGTGAGCTCGCTCATGACCTTCTTCATGTGAAGGATCAGTTCCGCCTGGATGCGGATGTCCGAGGCCGTGCCGCCGATGCCGCCGGATGGCTGGTGCATCAGGATGCGGGCGTGCGGGGTGGCGTAGCGCTTGCCCGGGGTGCCCGAGGAGAGCAGGAACTGGCCCATGGAAGCGGCGAGGCCGGTTGCCACGGTCACCACGTCGTTGGGGATGTACTGCATGGTGTCGTAGATCGCCATGCCCGCGGTGATGGATCCACCCGGGGAGTTGATGTACAGGTAGATGTCCTTCTCCGGGTCCTCCGCGGAGAGCAGGAGCAACTGCGAGCAAATGGCGTTCGCGTTGTCGTCTCGGACTTCCGAGCCGAGCCAGATGATCCGCTCCTTGAGGAGTCGATTGTAGATGTAGTCCTCACGTGCGGCCGGGTCAACCGAAGCCATAGTGGGAGTGCGGGAGTCACTGGACATGTTCTGATACCTCTCCGTGATGCCGTGGCCCGATGTTCTGTCCGTCGGGCCACTGGCTCTTTACTTCTTTGAACATTACTGCCTTGGCAAGCCACTTTGGGAGTTCATTGGCAACTGTTCGCTGTCGGCGCATGGCCCGTGTCCGGCCCATCGCCGTGGGCTTAAAGAACGATCGCGGGGCCACCAATGGTGACCCCGCGATCGGGAAAACTTACCGCCTGGGCGGTGCAGGAGTTACTCTGCGGATGCTGCCGAAGCCGAGGAGGCGGAGGAAGCGGACGATGCCGAGGACGCGGAGCCCTCTTCACCTTCGGCGCTGACGAACGAGCTCAGGTCAACGACGTTGCCCTTGGAGTCGGTGACGACTGCCAGTTCCAGGACCTTGGCAAGTGCCTTGCGGCGGCGAACTTCGCCAACCAGCATCGGAACCTGGCCGGCGCCGTCGAGCATCTGGGCGAACTGGTTCGGATCCATGCCGTACTGGCCGGCGGTCTGAACGATGTAGTCGATCAGTTCGGACTGGGCAACGCCAATCTTCTCTGCTTCGGCAACTGCGTCCAGGACGATCTCGTTCTTGAAGGCCTTCTCGGTGTTCTCGCGAACCTCGGTGCGGTGCTCTTCGGTGTCGTGCTCTTCGCCTTCGTTGTGCGCACCCTGTTCGAAGTGCTGCTCAACCTGCTCGGTGATGACGGATTCCGGAACCGGAACCTCAACGAGGGCCAGAAGCTTCTCGAGAACGAGGTCGCGGGCGGCAACGCCCTGCTCCATGACCTTGGACTCGGCTGCGTCCTTGGCGAGGGATTCGCGCAATTCTGCCATGGTGTCGAATTCGGAAGCCAGCTGGGCGAAGTCGTCGTTGGCCTCGGGAAGCTCGCGCTCCTTGACGGCGGTAACGGTGACCTTGACCTGTGCGTCGGCACCTGCGTGCTCGCCGCCGGCCAACTTGGTTTCGAAGGTTGCATCCTCGCCTGCGGACAGGCCGGTGACTGCTTCGTCCATGCCCTCAAGCATGGTGCCGGAGCCAACCTGGTAGGACAGGCCGGTTGCGGAGTCGATCTCTTCGCCGTCAACGCTGGCAACCAGGTCAAGGGTGATGAAGTCGTTCTCGACGGCCGGGCGCTCGACGGTCTTCAGGGTGCCGAAGCGGCCGCGAAGGTCCTCAAGTGCCTTTTCGATGTCTTCGTCGCCGGCTTCGAGAGCTTCAACGGTAACTTCGAGACCCTTGTAGTCCGGCAGTTCGATGCTCGGGCGGATGTCAATCTCGACCTGGAAGGCGAGCTGGCCTTCGCCAGCAACCTCTGCGGACGGGGTTTCGGTGATCTCGACCTCGGGACGCGACAGCGGAACGATCTCGTTCTCGGTGACGGCCTTCTGGTAGAAAGCGTTCATGCCCTCGTTGATAGCGGTCTCCAGGACATAGCCACGGCCCACGCGCTGATCAATCATGCGAGACGGAACCTTGCCGGCACGGAAGCCGGGAACCTGGATCTGCTTGGCGATGGTCTTGTACGCCTCGTCAATGCTTGGCTTCAGTTCCTCGTAGGGAACTTCAACGGTGAGCTTGACCCGAGTAGGGTTGAGGTTTTCGACGGCGCTCTTCACAGCGTTGTACTCCTGGTGTGTGATGTTTGGTCTAACTGGACTTCAACCCCACAACGGAAACCGTTGCGGGGTTGAAGGTACAGAGTCGGGGTGACAGGATTCGAACCTGCGACCTCACGCTCCCAAAGCGCGCGCTCTAGCCAAGCTGAGCTACACCCCGATTAGTGCAGAAACAGTCTATGCAGATACTGCTTGTTTCTACTAATCGGCCCGTCAACCAGAAGTTTGGATTTCGTTGACGGCGCGGAATAAACATACTAGGAGTTTGTCGAAAACCCAATTCGAGGGGTCGATCCGCGGAATTTCGGGGTTTTCGAGGCAAAAACCCTAGATTCGCAGCCCAAAAACACGCTTTTTCGCCATTTTTGACGCTCGAACTGGCGATTTTGGACAGCTTTTCGCACTTTTTGTGACGAGGATTACTGCATTTAGTGCGATTTGGGCACGTATGCGCCTTCCGCGCCCGGCGAAACGGGTGAATCGGCCACGGAGGACCGCCCCCGGAGCTTCTGCACGACACCATGGACGATCAGTCCCTGGCCGATCGTGTAGGTGCCCATGATGACCAGGTCGATCTGCCAGAAATGAAAACCGGGCACAAAGAGGTCGAGGGACAAGACCGAATCGGAGATCACGAACAGCGCGGAGCCGAGGGCGGTTGCGCGATTGCCGCAGCTGCCCAGGATTGCCATCGTCAGAATCAATAGTGCGTAGGTGACGACGGCCGGCGCCATCCCGCCCGCGTGGGGCAACACGATGGACAGCACGAAGATCAGCAGCGGAACGTAGAGCAGCGTCCACTTTCCGGCATTGCGCGGGCGCAGGCCCAGCCCCCATGAGAAGAGCACGATGTAGGAGAGGTGTGCAACGGCGAAAGCACCCAATCCGCGCAAGAATTCCGAACCACCCAGATCCGAGTTGTCCCCCAGGCTTGATCCCAGCAGTGCCGTGACACCAAGCGCGATCGCCAACCAATTGCTTCGCGGGGCGGAAATCAGGAATGCCAGCAGCAAGGCAAGCATCAACCAGGTTTTTGTCCAGTCTGCCACCGCCATATAGCCGGCGGCCTGCCCATAGAGGTGTACGACGGCCAATATCGCGAATGGCACGTAGGGCCAGCGAGGCACCCGCTCCGTGCCTGTCAGTGTGAGCATGGACAAACCTTACGCCCGCAAGTATTGGGGCGTGGGCCAACTTTTTGCCTATAAGCCGGCCCAAAAAGCGAAATCCTTGAAAAACAGAAAGAGCGGCTTGGTTTCCGAAGAAACCAAGCCGCTCACTTGGAGGGGATGACGGGAATCGAACCCGCGTAATCAGTTTGGAAGACTGAGGCTTTACCATTAAGCTACATCCCCGTGTTGTTTCACCTTGTCGGTGGCAACGGATAAAACCTTAGCACCACAATTCCGCAGTGTGCAAATCGGCGCTTCCGAATGCCTCGATCCTTGTCACTGCGCAAGTACGCACCAGCACCCAGCCCGCGCGGATCCCGCGAACCCCGCCCGGAATGGCCGGACGTTCGGCAACCGGTTTCACACCCCTGCCGGCACGCCGCTGCAGCTTGATTCCTGACGGGCATCTCCGACCGGCGTGCCTAACGCGTGGTGCGTTTGCGGGCCTTGGGCTGGCAGCCCGGGCACCAGTAGAGTTTGCGGCCGGCCACTTCCATCAGCGCGATGCCGGCATCGCACAGCCTGCATTGCTGGTGCTGGCGCTGGTAGGTGTAGTAGGCGTTGTCCGGCCAGAGCGGGCCCGCGGCATTGCGGTGTTCGGGGCGCGTGGTGATGATCTTTCCGTCGCGGACGCCGTCTTCCATGATCGACACGATGTCCTCCCACAGGGCCGCGGCCCGGGGCTTGGACAGTTCGTTGGACGGCATGAACGGGTCGATGTTGCAGCGGAAGAGCGCCTCGGCGCGGTAGATGTTGCCGACCCCGGCCAGCACGGCCTGGTCCATCAGCGCGGTGCCGATCGGCGTCTTCTTCCTCGCCAGGCGGGCGATGAATTCCTGCCTGGCGGCCCCGGTGTCCGCGGTGATTTCCTCGTGCGAACCGCGGCCCTTGGCGAGGTTGAATTCCCCGGCCGCGGCGACGAGCGGGTCGGGGCCGAGCTTGGCGCGTGCGGTGGCTGCCTGTTCCTCGGTGAGCACCTCGCAGGCGGTGGGGCCGCGCAGATCCGCCCAGCCGTGGGCGGAGACCAGCCGGGCGCGGACCTGCCCGACGGGCTCCGGCGGGCCGCCGTAGGGGCCCTGGTCCGCGGTGGAGGCCTGCTCCGACTCCCCCACGCGGCGCGGCGCGCCGATGGAGGATGCTCCGGAGAAGTGTTCGTCGCCCCCGAAGCTCCAGGCCCCGTAGAGGCCCAGATGCACGCGCAGGACAAGGTCGTTCCCGAAACCCAGGAACAGCTGCTTGCCGTGGGCGTGCGATGACACCAGTTGCTGCCCGTCGATCAGCTTCGCGGCGGGCGCGAACCGGCCCTGCGGCGAGGAAACGGCAAGGACCTGCCCGCCAAAGACGTCGTCAAATTGGCGGGCAAGTCGATGTACCGAGTGGCCTTCGGGCATGATGCGTGCGGCCCTGGCTAGGCCACGACCTCGCCGGTGGTCTCGTAGGTGGCGATCTTGCCGATGCGGCGGATGTGGCGTTCGACGTTGGAGAACGGCTCGTTCAGGAATGCCTCGATGATGCCGGTGGCTTCCTCCAGCGAGTGCTGGCGGCCGCCCACGGCAACGACGTTGGCGTTGTTGTGTTCGCGGGCCAGGCGCGCGGTGTCCAGGTTCCAGGCCAGGGCGGCGCGGATGCCGACGACCTTGTTGGCGGCGATCTGCTCGCCGTTGCCCGAGCCGCCCAGCACGATGCCCAGCGAGTCCAGGCCCTCGGCCTGGTCGGCCACGACGGCCAGGGCCGCGTTGATGCAGAACGAGGGGTAGTCGTCCTCGGCGTCGTAGGCGGTCGGACCGTGATCGACCATCTCGAAGCCCTTGGCCGTGAGGTGCTCGATGAGGTGGGCGCTGAGCTCGAGGCCGGCGTGGTCGGTGGCGATGTGAACGCGCATGTGAAATGTCCTTAGACGCTTGTGGGGAAAGTTCGGATCCAGCTTATCTTTACCGGCGGGGCGCCGCTAAGTTCGTGACCCGGCGGTTGGCCGGTGCGGTGCTCAGGAACCCGCTGGCGCGTTCCGGGAGGCCAGCTGGTTCAGCACGGCGGCCATGGCGAGTGCATCGTCAGTGGTCGCCACCGAGTAGATGCGGTCGGCACCCGAGGCGCGCTGGACGACCACGCCGGGACCGGCGCGGGTGATCAGCGCGACTCCGGCACCCGAGATGCGCAGCCCCCAACCGCCATATTCGAGGGGGCGGATATCGCAGGCCTCGGCGTGGTTTACCTGCTCCGGTCGCACGTGCAGGAATTTGAGTAGCCAGCCGTACACGCGGATGCCGTCATCGTCGGCCACCACCGTGCCGAAAGTGAGCAGAATCGTTGCCAACAGGAGCAACAATGCTGCCGGAACCAGGCCGAGCAGGGCAATCGGGCTGTCCTGGATTGCATAGCCGCCCAACACCAGCATGCCAACGCCAGAAACCACCAGGATCAGCGAGAGCCACCAGGGACCGCGAATCGACGAGGAGACCCTGGTGCCCGGCGGGATGGTCGGCGCGATCGCCGATGTGGTGTCCCCTGCCACGAAATGAGTGCGCCCGGCATCCGGCGCATCGGCGGGGACGGGCAAAGACTTGCGCACCAGGTAGGCACTGAGCGCGCCCCAGATGACTGCGAGCACCAAGCCGGCCACCAGCACCCAGACGTTCATTCGGGTTCCCAAGGCCTCCTGCGCATCGAGCTGGCCCACGGTGCCGGAGAGCAACAGGCCGCAGATACCGACCAGCAAGCCATTGCCAAGCCCGGCAAGCAGAGGTACGCCTGAAGTTTTCCCGGGTCCCGGTGTGACAAGTGAGCACAGCGGCACGAGCACTCCCATGAAAGCGAGGGTCACCGCCCCGATCACCAGTTGAAATATGAAGCTGCCGGTGCCATCGGTGACGCCGGCGCCATTCCAGTGCGTGGCCATTGGATCCGGAAGGCGGTCGTGCCAGATCAGCAGCGCAAGCACGTGGGCAGCTATTGCGGCACCCGTCGTGCCAAGGCTCAGGGCCCAGAAGATCGAACTGCGGTTCCGGTGCATGGATTCGGCCATGATGGCGGGGTTCCTCCTGGGGGATGGATTGTCATTCGGGGCTTTGAACGAGCCTATACAGATTTCGGACTTGGGATTCGGTCCTGAGGTGGGGCGACCCATCGCCGACTGGGGTGGCGTGCCACTACGTCGATCATCAGCCTCATCAATAACCGATACCCCCAAGCAGTCGGGAAATGGCACGCGACGGGCAGACCAAGCGCAGTGCGCTGGCCCTGCGAAAGAATCGGCTGGATCGGCTGGATCGGTGGAGCTTTGGGTGGGCCGTCAGGTCGCCTTGCCTTTGCCCCCAGTGTGCCAGCGGAGCGCCTGCGATCATGTGGTTGACACTACAAAACGTTTTGCATAGTGTGTCAGAAGCAACAGCCAAAACGTTTTGCAGGGAGTCATGATGAAGAAGGTCGGCATCCGGGATGTAGCCACAGCCGCACAAGTTTCGGTGACCACCGTTTCGCATGCATTGAACGAATCCCATGCCTCCCGCGTCAACCCACAGACCCGCGCCCACATCCAAAGCGTGGCCGCGCAACTGGGCTACTCACCCAACAAGCTGGCCAGCGGCCTGCGGACCCAGCGCTCGAACTTCCTGGGACTGGTGAGCGACGAGATCGCCACAACACCCTTTGCCGGAGAGATGCTCCAGGGTGCGCAGGATGCCGCCTACGAACGCGGATGGCTCGTCATGATCCTGGATAGCTCAATGGACCTGGAGCTGGAGAAGCACCAGATCAATTTCCTGCTGCAGCACCAGATTGACGGCCTCATATATGCCAGGATGTTTCACCAGGAAGTGGTGCTGCCGGCCCAGCTCGAAAAGACGCCTGTTGTTCTGCTGGATGCCGTTTCGGGGGACGGAAGCAACTCCTCGGTGGTTCCGGACGAGGTCGCCGCGGCTTCGACAGCCACCACAGCATTGATCGAGGCCGGACACCGCAGGATCGGCTTCATCAACAACCGCGATGACATCCCCGCCACCCACGCACGATTACACGGATACCGGGAGTCGCTGGAGAAGCACCGGATAGATTTTGATCCGGCCCTGGTAATCACCGCGGCTGCCGATGCCTCGGGCGGCCGCGTGGCAGCGCTGCAGATGCTTGCCGCCGAGGCACGCCCCACGGCTGTTTTTTGCTTCAACGACCGCATGGCCATGGGCGCCTACCAGGCGGCCGGATCCTTGGGGCTACGAATTCCACACGATCTCTCGGTCATCGGGATCGACAACCTGGAACTCATTGCCGATGAACTCTGGCCCGGCCTCACCACTGTTGCCCTCCCCCATTACGAGATGGGAAGTTGGGCGGCCGAACGGCTCCTTGACGAAATCGAGGGCAAGGCCGGTGCCTCGCCGCTCCACCAAAAACTCGACTGCCCACTGATCGAACGGGCGTCAGTTGCGCCCCCGACGCCAGGATAAGACACGACTTCCACTCGGTGATCCTGAAACAAGTTGACGGGGTGCGCGGCTGCTGTAACAGCCACGCACCCCAGGTTGAGGAACCGAATAAACCGCTCAAGAATCCATCAGAAAGATTCGAACATCATGAAATCTCGTTTCACGAGGGTCCTCGTCTCAAGCCTAGCGGCTGCGGCGCTGACAGCCACATTGGCATCCTGCGGCTCCGCCAGCTCCAGCAACAAGGATGGGGCCGGTGGCCGGCTCACGCTCTGGACCCACAATGCAGGAAACGCAACCGAACTGGGCGCCGTCCAGGAAGTGGTCGACGCATTCAACTCCAGCCAAACGGAAGCCACCATCACCATCCAGGCTTTCCCGCAGGACTCCTACAATGATTCGGTGGTGGCCGCGGCATCGGCCAACAAGCTCCCCTGCCTGGTCGAAATCGACGGACCGAATGTTCCCAACTGGGCCTGGGCCAAGTACCTGACCCCGCTGAAACTCTCAACGGATCTTTCGCGGAACCTGCCCAGCACCCTGGGCGCCTGGAACGGCGAGACCTACGCGGTGGGCGCCTATGACGTGGCGCTGACGTTCATGGCCCGGAAATCAGACCTTGACGCGGCCGGCATCCGGGTGGCAACCATCGACAAGCCCTGGACCAGGGACGAATTCGATGCCGCGTTGGCTTCGCTGAAACAACTCGACCGTTGGGAACACCCGCTAGACCTGGGCACCTCGGGCGTCAGCGAATGGACCCCTTACGCATACTCCCCCCTGATGCAGTCATTCGGCGGCGACTTGATCAACCGCGACGGTTTCCAGAGCGCCGCCGGGGCGTTGAATTCCGAGGCATCCGTCGCATGGGGAACCTGGTTCAGGGGCCTTGTCGAACAGGGCTACATGGCGCAAAAGAGCGGCAAGGACTCCACCCTGGATTTCATTAACCACAAGAGCGCAATCCTTTATGCCGGAAGTTGGGCCTCGGATACCGCCCGCAAGGCACTGGGTGATGACTTGGTCATCATGCCCTCGGTTGACCTGGGCAAAGGCCCCAAGATCGGCGGCGGCTCCTGGCAGTGGGGCGTGAGCGCAGGTTGCCAGAACCCCAAGGCTGCCATGGATTACCTCGACTTCACACAGCGGCCGGAAAACATCGCCAAGGTGGCTTCGGCTACCGGAACCATCCCCGCGACGGAAGCTGCCGCCGCGCTGGTCCCCGGATTTGAAGCGGGCGGCACGAACCGCATCTTCATGGACTTCTCGAAGAAGTTTGCAGTGCTCCGCCCGGAGACCCCCGCCTACGCCTTTATTTCCTCGGAATTTGAAAAGACCACCCAGGACATTCTCGCCGGCGCGCCCCCGCAGAAGGCATTGAACCGGGCCGTCAAGAACATTGACGCGAACATCAAGTCAAACAACGGCTACAAGAACTAGTCAGCTTCGCGGTGCCCCGCTGGATCCCCTCCATCGCCGCGCCCTCAAGCCCTGAGAGACACGGGAGCAAAACCATGAATACCTTGTTGGCCCAAAAAACCTCGACTACGCCCCTCGACGAAACCCAGCTGCGGGTTCCTGCACCGGCACGGCGCCCGGCATCGCGCGAAAAGCGCCGCGAACAACGCACCGGTTGGCTCATGCTCAGCCCCGCGGTGGTGCTACTGATTCTTTTCATCCTCGTGCCGGCGGTATTGTCCTTCGGCCTGGCATTTACCAACGCCAGGCTGATTTCCCCGCACCCGGCAACCTTCGTGGGTCTTGATAACTTTGCCCGGCTCTTCACCGATGAAACGTTCTACCGTTCACTGCTGAACGTCGCCTACTTTGCGATCATCGTGGTGCCGCTCCAGGCCGGTGTTGCCCTGCTGATGGCAATCCTCATCAACGCCAAGGTCCGCGGTGTGACCTTCTTCCGCACCCTGTACTTCCTGCCAGTGGTTACCTCGATGGTGGTGGTCTCCCTGCTGTGGATGTTCATCTACAGCCAGGACGGACTGCTCAACGAGATCATCTCGAAGGTCTCCTTCGGAACGCTCCAGGGCGCGGATTGGTTGAACAACCCCTCAACCGCGTTGCCGGCCATCATGATGATGTCGGTGTGGCAGGGCGCGGGTTTCCACATGATCATCTGGCTCTCGGGCCTGCAGACCATTTCGGCCGAACTCTACGAGGCAGCCGACCTTGACGGAGTGAGCCGCTGGCAGCGTTTCAAGTACATCACCTGGCCCGGTCTCACCTCCACCAGGAACCTGATCCTGGTCACCATCACGATCCAGGCGTTGAGCCTCTTCACGCAGACCAACGTCATGACCCAGGGCGGCCCGCTCGATTCAACGACAACCATCGTCTACCAGGCGGTTCGTTCGGGATTCAAGCAGCAGGAGACCGGCTATGCAGCGGCGATTTCCGTGGTCTTCTTCGTCCTCGTGCTCATCATTTCGGCAATCCAGCGCTACCTCACCCGAGAGAAGTCCTGACATGACAACCATTCTTGAGCAAGCCTCCCCGCAATCCCCAGAAGCGACCCCGGCCCGGAAGTTCCGGCTGCGCGGAATTTCGGCATGGACAATCCGGGTTCTGCTTGGCATCGTCTTCTCCTTCCCGTTGCTGTTCATGTTTGTGTCCTCGCTGAAGCCCGACGCACAGATCTTTGGCGACCTGTCCTCGATGGCCGCATTCCTCCCCGTTGGCGATTTGTCCACCGAGAACTACCAAGCCGTCTTTGAGCGGGTTCCCGCGGCACGCTTCCTGATCAACTCCATTGCGATCTCCGCGGTGACGGTCGCCCTCGGGGTGCTCATCAACAGCCTTGCCGCATTTGCACTTTCTCGTTTGCAGATGCGCGGCAAGGGAATCATCCTGACGCTGATCATTGCCACGCTGATTGTCCCGTTCGAAACCCTTGCCCTCCCGTTGGTCTGGTGGGTCAACAAACTCCCCTGGCTGGAAATCAACGGGTTCTCCCTGTCGCTGACCACCGGATGGCTGGACACGTACCAGGTGCAGATCATCCCGTTCGTCGCCAATGCGTTCTCCATCTACCTCTTCCACCAGTACTTCGAATCAATTCCCAAGGAATTGGACGAGGCGGCACGCGTGGACGGAGCCGGCTGGTTCAAGATCTACTCCCGAATCATCATGCCGCTGTCCGGTCCGGCCATCGCAACCGTTTCCATCCTGACGTTCCTGCCCGCCTGGAATTCGTACCTCTGGCCGTTGATGGTGGTGCAGAGCGAAGAATTGCGCCCGGTCATGGTCGGTGTCCAGTACTTCTTCCAGCTCAACGTGTCCTGGGGCGAAATCATGGCCTATTCCTCGATGATCACCCTGCCGGTCGTTGCACTGTTCATTGCCTTCCAACGTTCATTCGTCAACAGCATTGCCTCAAGCGGGGTCAAGGGCTAGCCAGCGCACCCTTCGCACCGCATACCGGATATTGCCGGGAACATACAACCACCCTGAGAAACGAGCACCATGTCGGCATCACCCGCCCAGACCGCCGAGGATTTTCGGCCGGCCTTCCACTATTCGGCGAGCAACACCTGGCTCAACGACCCCAACGGACTCATCTTCCATGGCGGCCTGTACCACCTCTACTACCAGAACAACCCGCTGGATAGCGTGTGGGGCAACATGTCCTGGGGCCACGCGACGTCCACCGACTTGCTGAGCTGGACCGAGCACCCGGTGGCGATCACCTTTGACGAGCACGAAGACATCTTCTCCGGGAGCATCGTCTTTGACCGGAACAACACCAGTGGCTTCGGCACAGCAACGTCGGCCCCCTTGGTGGCCATCTACACCAGCGCCTACAAGGCCGCCTCCGAGCACCACGGGACCCAGGCCCAGTCCCTGGCCTGCAGCCTCGATGGCGGATACAGCTGGACCAAATACGCGATGAACCCCGTATTGACCCGCAATTCCCCCGATTTCCGCGACCCCAAGGTTTTCTGGCATGAGGGTGAGGCCGGCGGGTACTGGGTCATGGTCGCCGTCGAGGCCCTCGACTACCAGGTGGTGCTCTACAAGTCCCTGGACTTGATTGGCTGGGAGTTGCTCAGCAGCTTCGGCCCGGCCAACGCCACGGGCGGGATCTGGGAATGCCCGGATCTCTTCCCGCTGCCGCTGGACGGGGATCCCGAAAACATCAAGTGGGTGCTCACGGTGAACCTGAACCCCGGCGGGCCCAACGGGGGTTCGGCCGGGCAGTACTTCGTCGGCGGCTTTGACGGGACCCGTTTTGTCTCCGAAACAACGGTGACCGAGGGCGTGGAAGATGCGGCACGCATCAACGACTACCAGTGGCTCGACTGGGGCCGGGACTACTATGCGGCCGTTTCCTTCAGCGATGCCCCGCAGAACCGCAGGCTCATGATCGGGTGGATGAACAACTGGGACTATGCGAACCAGATCCCGACGGCACCGTGGCGCAGCCCCATGTCGCTGGCCCGCGAGATCAGCCTGGCCAGCATCGAGGGACAACCGCGGCTGATCCAGAACGTGGCAACCGGTTCATCCGGGGCACCGGCACCGCTTTCAACCTTTTCCCAGCCTGCGGGCCCGGTGCGGGAGGGAACCGTCGTGCTTCCCGGAGCCGCGGGCCGCGTACAGCACCTCGAATTCACGGTGGAGGCCGGCAGCGCGCAGGAGGTCGGGCTGGTCGTCCGTGGCAACGGAACCGAAGGAACCCGCATCGGCATCAGCCCCGCCCGGGGCACCATTTATGTTGATCGCAGGAACTCGGGTGCCACAGGCTTCCATGAATCGTTCCCCTCGATCGATTCGGCTCCCCTGCGGGCTGTTGACGGTTCCTACACGCTGGAGATCTACGTGGATCACTGCTCGGTGGAGGTATTTGCCGCCGACGGGCAGGTCACCCTGACGCAATTGATATTCCCGTCACCGGACAGCCAAGAGGTATCGCTCTTTGCCACCGGCGGCACCGCCACACTCGGCGCGCTGAGGATCAGCACCTACGCCTAGTCCCCCGCCGACGTGCCGGCACCGGCATGTCCGGACGCCCACCCGCACACGCACCTGCGAAAGGAATCAACATGCAACCGGTCGAAACATCCACCAACGCCGTGCCGCCATTGGAAGTCGTCGTGGTGGGCGAGGCCCTGATCGACATCGTCGAGTCGGCTTCGGGAACCACCGAGCATCCCGGCGGGTCACCCGCCAACGTCGCCTACGGGCTCGGGCGGCTCGGGGTCGCCACGGGGCTCTTGACGGCACTGGGCACGGACGCGCGGGGAACCGCGCTTCGCGGACACCTTCACCGCGCCAAGGTGGCGGTCATCCCCGGTTCCAGCGTGCTGGACCGCACGGCCACCGCCACGGTGAGCCTTGGAACCGATGGCTCGGCCAGCTACCTTTTTGACATCGACTGGAAACTTGACGGTGCACCGTCGCTTGGCACCCCGCCGCTGATCCACACCGGATCCATTGCAACGTTCCTTGAACCGGGTGCCGGTGCGGTGAAGGCGCTGCTGCGGCGCCATCGTCCGGATAGCCTCATCACCTACGACCCGAACATCCGGCCGGCGCTGCTGGGAACCCATGCGCAGGCGCTCTCCTCGTTCGAGGAAATTGCCGGGCTGGCGCACCTCGTCAAGCTCAGCGACGAGGATGCCCGCTGGCTCTATCCGGGGCTGGACATCGCGCAGGCCACACGGCGGATCCTCCGGTTGGGTCCCGACCTGGTGGTGGTCACCCGGGGTGCGGAGGGTTCGCTGCTGGCGACCGAGGATGGATCGGTGGTGGTTCCCTCTGTGAAGACCACGGTGGTTGACACCATTGGTGCCGGGGATTCCTACATGGCGGCCCTGGTTGCAATGCTTGTGGCCGCGGGATCCGTGCCCACGGAGCCGGGGGCACTTGAGGAATTGGGGCGCACCGCCTCGATGGCCGCAGCCATCACCGTGGGCAGGGCCGGGGCCAACCCGCCGCGTGCCGGGGAACTGGAAATGCGCCTGGCCCGGGAATCGGCCCGATCCACTGGCACGCGCCGTGGCTAGATGAAGTGCGGGCCGACGCCGGCAAGCCGCAACAGCCCGGAGGCCATCGCCCGTGCGGTGAGCGCGCTGGTGGCGGGGTTGTGCGGATCCGGGGCGTTGGCGATGCTCAGCTCGTAGGAGCCCGCGCTGCCGCGGATGCCGATCGCATGGTGTGTCTGTGTGGCGGCCGGGTCGGCGGTGATGGTGACATGCACCAGGCCAAGGTCTCCGGCCGCAAGCCCCAGCGCCGCCGCGACATTGATGTTTGACGGAAAGAGCGCCACGGCCCGGGCCACGGTTCCCGCAAAGACCGTCCGGGGTTCCCCCAGGGTTGCGGCTTCGTTGATCCCGGTGCGCAGGGCCTCGGTCAGGCCCGCATGCAGCAGCGCGGCCGGCGGCTTGCGGGTGTCCAGTTCGATGGACTGGATGGTTCCGGCGGAGGCCCGAATGAGGTCCAGTCCCCCGATGGCGCCGGTGGACAGGTAGGTCTTTCCCGGGCCGGCGTCCAGCAGTGCCGTGCGCAACCCGGCGTCTACCAGGGCGCCGAGCGAGGCAACGAGCAGGTCGGTGCCGGAGACGATGATGGCCGGACCCAGCGCGCGCACCGCGGCCGGGGATGCGCATTCGGCGATGACATCCGCACGCTCGAGGGCCTCGGCCAGGGTGAGCACGGGCAACCGGGAGTCGGCATCGCCCACCCATCGCCGGGTGGCCGGATCCGCGGCAGACCCGGTTTCCTGACCGTTTCCCTGCCCGGTGCCAGTGGATCCGGCGGTGCGGTCAAGCACTCCCAGCACCTCGATGCTCGGCGCATGCCGCGCCAGCATCCCGTGCAGCGAGCGCCCGATCGCGCCGTAACCCAGCAGCACCACATTCAATCCCATGTCACCCATCAAACCAGCGTTTCGTCCAAATTGCGGTTCACACTTGCGGCGCGGTGGGGTGGTGGTGAGAGAATGAACACAATGTTCAGGGCTTGCTTCACACCTGCGGTCTTGGTGCGGTGCACCGCCGTCGAACACACCAGTCGAACACCACTTGCCGCATATCCCGATCGAAAGGCGCCTGAGCCGACCATGCCAGGAATGAACCTCACCCGCGAAGAGGCACAAACGCGTGCCGAACTCATCACCGTCGACTCCTACGAGGTCGCCCTGGACCTCACCGGGTCGGACACCGTGTTCGGCTCGCACACCACCGTGCGCTTCGGCGCCGTGCCGGGATCCAGCACCTTCATCGACGCCGTGACCGCGACCGTCCGCTCGGTGAACCTCAACGGCACCGAGCTTGACCCGGCCGAGGTTTCCGACGGCGTGCGCATCGCGCTGCCGAACCTTGCAGCCGAGAACACCCTGGTCATCGACGCCGACGCGCTCTACATGAACACCGGCGAGGGCCTGCACCGCTTCGTGGACCCCGTCGATGCGGAGGTGTACCTCTACTCGCAGTTCGAGGTGCCGGACTCCCGCCGCGTGTTCGCCGTCTTCGAGCAGCCGGACCTGAAGGCCACCTTCGCCTTCACCGTCACCGCGCCGGACCACTGGGACGTCATCTCCAACGCCGCCACCCCGGAACCGGCCGCCGCCCACGAGGGCGCCAAGACCTGGGCCTTCGCGCCCACCGCGCGCATCTCCTCCTACATCACCGCGCTGATCGCCGGCCCGTACCGGTCCGTGCGCTCGGAGCTCACCAGCAGCGACGGCCGCACCATCCCGCTGGGCGTCTTCGCCCGCGCCTCGCTCATGGAGCACCTGGACGCGGAGAACATCTTCACGCTCACCCGCCAGGGCTTCGAGTTCTTCGAGGAACAGTTCGGCACCCCGTACCCGTTCGAGAAGTACGACCAGCTCTTCGTCCCCGAGTTCAACGCCGGCGCCATGGAAAACGCCGGCGCCGTGACGTTCCTCGAGTCCTACGTCTTCCGCTCGCGTCCCACCGACGCCATGGTCGAACGCCGCGCGGTGACGGTGCTGCACGAGCTGGCCCACATGTGGTTCGGCGACCTGGTGACCATGCGCTGGTGGAACGACCTGTGGCTGAACGAGTCGTTCGCCGAGTTCATGTCCACGCTGGCCGCCGCGCAGAACACCGAGTTCACCCAGTCCTGGACCACGTTCAACATCATGGAGAAGACCTGGGCCTACCGCCAGGACCAGCTGCCCTCCACGCACCCGATCGTCGCCGAGATCAAGGACCTCGAGGACGTGCAGGTGAACTTCGACGGCATCACCTACGCCAAGGGCGCCTCGGTGCTGCGCCAGCTGGTCGCCTGGGTCGGCCAGGAGCAGTTCATGGCCGGGGTGCGCAGCTACTTCGCCAAGCACGCCTGGTCCAACACCGAGCTGCCCGACCTGATGCGCGAGCTGGAGGCCTCCTCCGGCCGCGACCTGGCCAAGTGGTCCGAGCTGTGGCTGGAGACCGCGGGCGTGAACACGCTGCGCGCGCAGATTTCCACCGACGATGCACGGCACCATCACCGGGTTCGAGATCACCCAGACTGCGGTCGCCGAGTACCCGACGATCCGCCCGCACCGCCTGGCCGTCGGCTTCTACGACTTCGACGAGGCCGGCAAGCTGGTGCGCGTGCACCGCGAGGAACTCGACGTCGCCGGCGATTCCACCACGGTCGAGGCGGTCATCGGGCTCAAGCGCCCGGCCCTCGTGCTGGTCAACGACGACGACCTGGCCTACGCCAAGATCCGCCTGGACGAGCTCTCGCTGGCCACCGCCACCAACCACCTGAAGGACTTCGGGTCCTCGCTGCCGCGCACGCTGATCTGGGGCGCCGCCTGGGACGCGGCGCGCGACGCCGAGACCCCGGCACGCGCCTACGTCGACCTGGTGCTCAACAACATCGGCCACGAGTCGGACTCCTCGGTGGTCATGGTGCTGCTGCGCCAGCTGAACACCGCCCTGGACTTCTACGTCGACCGCTCTGTCGCCGCGGAGGTCGGCACCCTGGCCGCGGACCGCCTGTGGGCCCTGGCCAACGAGGCGGCGGCCGGATCGGACTCGCAGCTGCAGTTCACCAAGGCCTTCGCCCTGCGCGCCAACTCGGCGGCGCAGCTCGATTCCGTCGCGGCCCTGCTGGACGGCGGGCTGGTGCTCGAGGGCCTGCAGGTCGACACCGACCTGCGCTGGGAGCTGCTGTCCTCGCTTGCCGCCGGCGGCCGCGTGGGCGTGAAGGAAATCGACGACGAGCTGGCCGGCGACAACACCGCCAACGGCAAGCTTGCCGCGCAGACCGCCAGGGCCGCCATCCCCACGGCCGAGGCGAAGGCCGCGGCATGGCAGGGCGTCCTGGGCGGGGAGCTGTCCAACCTGGAGCAGCGCGCCGCGATCACCGGCTTCAACCGCGTGCACGACGCCGCGCTGATCGCCGGCTACGCGAAGGACTACTTCGAGGCGGCCCGCACCGTGTGGGACACCAAGAGCTACGAGATCGCCCAGCAGATCATCGTCGGCCTCTACCCGGCCGCGCAGACCAGCCAGGGGACCCTGGATGCGACAGACGCATTCCTGGGCACCCTCGACGAGGACTCGCGGGCGCTGCGCCGCCTGGTCCTCGAGGCCCGCGACGGCGTGGTTCGCTCACTCGCGGCCCAGGCCGCCGACAAGTAACGAGTAGGACAACGCAGGAACACGGGGGCCGTGCGCAAAACGCACGGCCCCTCTGGCGTCCGGCACGAACCTCTCCGACCGCTCGGACGGTCACGAATTGCGCGGACCTCCCGGACGTGCAAGAGAATGGAACCATGAACCTGGCTTTGCACAACTACTCCGTCTCCATCCACTGGACAGGCAACCGCGGCGAGGGCACCGCCAGCTACCGCGGCTACGGCCGCGACCACGTGGTGTCCGCCGACGGGCTGCCGGACCTGCCGGGCACCGCCGACCCGACGTTCCACGGCGACCGCGACCGCTGGAACCCGGAGCAGCTGCTGCTCGCCGCGCTCAGCCAGTGCCACATGCTCTCCTACCTGCACATCGCGGTGAAGAACGGGGTGGTTGTCACCGGGTACGACGACGCCGCCACCGGCACGCTGCGGCTGAACCGCGACGGCAGCGGCGAGTTCCTCGAGGCCACGCTGCACCCGCGGGTGGCCCTGGCCGACGAATCCCAGCGCGAGCTTGCCGATTCGCTGCACCGCGAGGCCAACTCGGTGTGCTTCATCGCCCGCAGCGTCAACTTCCCCGTGCACCACGCACCGGTCACCCCGGAGGCCTAGAGCCGTGCCCGGCTTGGTGCCCGGCGCCGTCGAACTGCTCACGCAGCGGCTTGTCCCGCACATCGAGGAGGGCCGGGCGGCGGGCCAGCAGGCCTACATGAAAACCCAACAGCCGTTCCTCGGCGTGCGGGTCCCGCAGGTCCGCGCGGTCACCAAGGACTTCGCGCTCGAGTTCGGGCTGGACACCGCCGAGGCCAGGCTGGAAGCCGCCACCGAGCTGTGGGAAAACGCCACGCACCGCGAGCACTGGTACGCGGCCGCCGAGCTCTGCGCGCACCGCAGCTGCAAGGGCCGTCCGGATTTCCTGCCGCTGTACGAGCGCATGATCCTCGAGGGCGCCTGGTGGGACATCGTCGACGGCTGCTCCCGCCGCTACGGGGAAACGCTGCTCGCCCACCCCGGGATCGTCGAACCGATGCTGCGGGACTGGGCGACCGACGACTTCATGTGGAAGCGGCGCATGGCCATGATCGCGCAGCTGCATCTGGGGCCAAAGACCGACACCGGGCTGCTGGATCATGCGCTCACCTGCAACCTGGCGGACCCGGAGTTCTTCATCCGCAAGGCCCTGGGCTGGTCGCTGCGCCAGTACGCCAAGACCGACCCGGACTGGGTGCGCACGTGGGTCGATGCGCACCAAGGCAGCATGAGCGGGCTCTCGCTGCGCGAGGCGATGAAGCACCTGGGCGCCTGAGGCACGACAAGCCCTGCGCGAAAGCCTGCACCGGCGCGCCCGTTAACCGGGGATAATTGAAGAATCGACGCCGGGGAGAACCGGCAGCTGAAAGGACCCGCGCCATCGTGAACGACATCCAGCCGGAAGCAATCCAAACCCCCAAGCCGGTGCTGCTGCCCAGCAGTACCCGCTTCGGCGAACCGGTGGGACAGCTGCGTCCGGTCGGCGCCTCGCTGAGCAACGCGCTGCCGGAGGGCAAGCTCTCCCCCAACGACGACCACGACCCGGCCGCCTACGAGGGCACGTTCTACGCGCAGGTCGGCGG
Organism: uncultured Actinomycetota bacterium; assembly: GCA_963818105.1. GTDB lineage: Bacteria > Actinomycetota > Actinomycetes > Actinomycetales > Micrococcaceae > Paeniglutamicibacter. Next base: position 148,614 of record CAWFRB010000040.1, read on the forward strand.
GCGCGAGACCTTCGCCAAGCTGGCGGAGAAGTTCTACGAGTCTGTGGCCGCGGACGAGGAATTCCGTTCCATGTACCCGGAGCAGGACCTGCGCCCGGCCGCCATGCGCCTGCAGCTGTTCCTCGAGCAGTACTGGGGCGGGCCCAAGACCTACGGCGAACGCCGCGGCCACCCGCGCCTGCGCATGCGCCACCACCCGTACACGATCAACTCGCACAACCGCGACGTGTGGCTCAAGCACATGCGCTATGCGCGTCGATTCGCTGCGAGCTGCCTCCGCTGCTGGAGACAACGCTCTGGGACTACTTCGACCGCGCCGCCCACTCGCTGGTGAACGCCGCGGACTAGCAGTTGACTGGCAACGGGCGGAAAACCGCCTAGCCCAGCACGCCGCCCTGGCGGGCCAGCACGTGCCCGCCGGAGCTGCTCAGGCGCAGCCAGCCGCCGGAGCCGAAGAGCACGGAGGATGCGCCGGGGCGCAGGAAACCCAGGGTCTGCGCGCCGAAGGCCATGCCCAGCGGCATCGACACCGGCACGTCGCGCATCGGCGTCGCCCAGATGCGCGAACGCACCGTCGCCAGCACCGGCTTGCCGGCGTTTTCCGGCAGCGCCTGCGCCACGGCGCCCATGCCCTCGGCGGCGCGGTCCAGCAGCACGTCGTCCTCCAGCACCGCAAGCCGCTCCCAGCCGCCGCGCGGCACCTGCCGCCCGGCCCAGGGTGCGCCGACCTCGGCCGGCGGCATCACCAGTTCCAGGGACTTGCCCTCCATGCGGGCCAGCCTGTCGGTCATCGCCGCGATCGGGTACACGCCCTCGGCGCTGGCCGGCCCGCCCAGCGCCACGGCGCGCATGCCGAGGATCGTCGGCACCGCATCGCCCAGGTTCTCGGGGAAAAGCACGGGCACGTAGAGCGCAAGCACGTTTCCGGCCGCCTGTGCCAGCACCGCGCCGTCGTCGATCGAGCGGGCGCGGGCAAAGAACGTACCGAGGTCCGCCACGGTTTCCTGGTCTGCAAGTACTACTGTTTCACTGGCCATGCCTCCATACTTTCACGCTGCCGCCGCCGCGCCGCAATGCGGGTACCCGTGTGAATGTTCACTTTTCACACCAGTCGGCGCCCGCGACATGGGCATTCCGCGGCCCGGGGGCGATAGTGTCTAACCAGATAACTTTTTGCGCAAGGGAGCCCGCGTGAGCACACAGAACACCAATACCGAAACCCTGCTGGAGCTTTTGTCCCTCAAGGGAGGCAGCGAAGCCCGCACCTACGAGGACATTTTCGTCGGCCACACCCCGCCGCAGGCCCGCGACAGGGTATTCGGCGGCCAGGTGCTGGGCCAGTCCGTCATGGCCGCGTACCGGACCATCGAGGAGGACCGACCGATCCACTCGATGCACGGGTACTTCCTGCGCGCCGGGGACGCCCGGCTTCCCATCACCTTCGGCGTGGAGCGCCTGCGCGACGGGCGCTCGTTCTCCGCGCGCCGCGTGCACGCCTACCAGAACGGCGTGCCGATCCTCTCGATGATCGCTTCCTTCCAGGAGCACTCGGAGGGCGTCGACCACCAGGACACCATGCCGGAGGGCATCCCGGACCCGGAGTCGCTGCCGACCACCGCCGACCTGATCGGCGAGATCGACCACCCGGTGGCCCAGGAGTTCGCGTTCAACAGGCCCTTCGACATCCGCTACGTCGGCGAGCCGCTGTACTTCCAGCAGCCCACCGACCGCCGCGCCGTGAACGCCGTCTGGATGAAGACAACCGCCGCGATGCCCGACGACGATGCGCTGCACCGCGCGGCGCTCGCCTACGCGAGCGACTACACGCTGCTGGAGCCGATCCTGCGCCGCCACGGGCTGACCTGGATCACCCGCGGCATGTCCGTCGCGAGCCTGGACCACGCCATGTGGTGGCACCGCCCGTTCCGCGTCGACGAGTGGCTGCTCTACGTGCAGGAATCCCCCAGCGCCTCGGGCGCCCGCGGCCTGGGCACCGGGCGCATCTTCAACCGCGCCGGCCAGCTGGTCGCGTCCGTCGCCCAGGAAGGCATGCTGCGCCTGCCAAGCGAAGACTGATACCCGCAAAAACGACGAAGGCCCGGTTCCGCTGGAAATCCAGTGAGACCGGGCCTTCGTCTTGACCGGTATTAGTCGCGGGTCAGGCGGCGGTGGGTGACGCGGTGCGGCTTTGCAGCCTCCGGGCCCATGCGCTCGATCTTGTTCGCCTCGTAGGATTCGAAGTTGCCCTCGTACCAGTACCAGTTCGCCGGATCCTCATCGGTGCCCTCGTAGGACAGGATGTGGGTGGCGACCCGGTCGAGGAACCAACGGTCGTGCGATACGACCACTGCGCAACCCGGGAATTCGAGCAGCGCGTTTTCCAGCGACGACAGGGTCTCGACGTCGAGGTCGTTGGTGGGCTCATCGAGGAGCAGCAAGTTGCCGCCCTGCTTGAGGGTCAGGGCCAGGTTCAGGCGGTTGCGCTCACCACCGGAGAGCACACCTGCCTTCTTCTGCTGGTCCGGGCCCTTGAAGCCGAAGGCCGAAACGTAGGCACGCGAGGGAACCTCGACCTGGCCGACGTGCATGTAGTCGAGACCGTCGGAAACAACTTCCCACAGGGACTTGTTCGGGTCGATGCCGCCACGGTTCTGGTCGACGTAGGAAATCTTGACGGTGTCGCCGACCTGCAGCTGGCCGCTGTCGAGCGGTTCCATGCCGACGATGGTCTTGAACAGGGTCGACTTGCCGACGCCGTTGGGGCCGATGACGCCGACGATGCCGTTGCGCGGCAGCGAGAAGGACAGGTTGTCGATCAACACGCGGTCGTCGAAGCCCTTCTTGAGGTTCTTGGCCTCGATGACCACCGAACCCAGGCGCGGGCCTGCGGGGATCTGGATTTCTTCGAAGTCCAGCTTGCGGGTGCGCTCGGCCTCCGAAGCCATTTCCTCGTAGCGTGCCAGACGGGCCTTGGACTTGGTCTGGCGGCCCTTGGCGTTGGAGCGAACCCATTCGAGTTCTTCGCTCAGGCGCTTTGCAAGCTTCTGGTCCTTCTTGCCCTGCACCTCGAGGCGCTCGCGCTTCTTCTCCAGGTAGGTGGAGTAGTTGCCCTCGTAAGGGATCAAGCGTCCGCGGTCGACCTCGGCGATCCACTCGGCCACGTGGTCGAGGAAGTACCGGTCGTGGGTCACGGCAAGAACTGCACCGTGGTAGGCCTGCAGGTGCTGTTCCAGCCACTGGACAGACTCGGCGTCCAAGTGGTTGGTGGGCTCATCGAGGAGCAACAGGTCCGGCTTCTGCAGCAGCAGCTTGCACAAGGCAACACGGCGGCGCTCACCACCGGAGAGGTGGGTCACCGGGGAATCTCCCGGCGGGCACTGCAGTGCATCCATTGCCTGCTCGAGCTGGGAATCGATGTCCCACGCGTCGGCGGAGTCGATTGCCTCCTGCAGGTGGCCCATTTCTTCGAGCAGTGCGTCGAAGTCGGCACCGTCCTGTGACATCTCCTCGGAGATCTGGTTGTAGCGAGTGATCTTTTCGTAGATCTCGCCGACGCCTTCCTGGACGTTGCCCAGGACCGTCTTTTCTTCGTTCAGCGGCGGTTCCTGCAACAGGATGCCGACGCTGTATCCGTCGCTGAGGCGCGCCTCACCGTTGGAGGGCGTATCAAGCCCTGCCATGATCTTAAGGATCGTCGACTTGCCCGCACCGTTCGGTCCCACCACGCCAATTTTTGCGCCTGGGTAGAACGACATGCTGACATTGTCGAGAATGACTTTGTCGCCAACGGCCTTGCGAGCCTTGGTCATCGTGTAAATGAATTCCGCCATGCCCTCAAGGCTAGTGCCTTGGGGAGACTTACTCACAATTTCCGCCGGTGAGTTTCGGCGGGTGTGCCATGTTCTTGGGCACAGTGGCGGCCAAGAACCCGCGTGCGGGACTTGGCCGCCCGCCCTCATGCGGCGTTGGTGTCCGCTTCACCTGTGGTTTCGGCATCGTTTTCGGGCCACCCCGTGACGGGAAAATCCTCGTCCGTCTCCCCCGCTGCCCCGTGCGGGTGGCGGCCGCGGGCACCCCTGCCGGGTCCGTCCTCGCCGTCCTGCCGGCGCACGCGTTCGAAGGTGCTGACCCCGAAACGCAAGTCGTGCCCGAGCGAAAGCGCCTCGACGTCCGCGCTGAATCCGCGGGTTCCGTCGGCACGGTCGAACTCCCGCAGCTGGACCTTTCCGTAGACGACGACGTGGTCGCCCATGTGGAGGCTGGCCAGCATGTTCGACGCCATCGCCCTGAAGCAGGAGACGGTGTACCAATTGCTGTGGACATCGACCCATTGGCCGGACTCGGGGTCCTGGCGCCGTTCGTTGCTCACCAGCCGGAACTTGGCGATGGACGCGCCGCTGGTGCCGTTGCTGATGCGCGGCTCGGTGCCCACCACACCGCGAATCGTCAGGTGGTCGGTCATGGTGCCCTCCAGGGATCTGATGCAGCAAGGCTCTCTTGCTGCATCTGCCCAGTGTGGACGGTTCCAGCGGACCCCGCGGGCGGCACCGGGCGGGATGTGGACAACCCGTCGCGCCGCCGCGGAGGCTGGGTCGCGGCCGTGCCCGACATACGCCCGGCCCCACGTCAGTCAATCTTTCGGAGGGTGCATGGGCGGCTGCCCGGGCGGATGCACGGAACCCCCTACCGGTGGGCGAAAAAGTGCCATAGCATGGCCAAATGCCAGACAACCACGCATCGGTCCCCCTTCGAGAACTCAACAACGGGGCTTTCATGCCCTCGATCGGCCTGGGCACCTGGCCGCTCGACGACGCCCAGGCGGGAGCCGCCGTGGTGCACGGCCTGGAGGCCGGATACCGGCTCATCGACACCGCCGAGAACTACAACAACGAGACGGGCATCGGCGAGGGCATCGGCAGCACGTCGGTGCCGCGCGAGGAACTGTTCATCACCTCGAAGTTCAACGTGAAATGGCATTCGGTGGACGGGGTCCGCGACGCCTGGGAACACAGTTGCACGCGGCTGGGCGTCGAGTACCTTGACCTGTTCCTCATCCACTGGCCGAACCCCGCGCAGGGGCGCTACGTCGAGGCGTGGGAGGGGCTGGTCAAGCTCTTGAAGGCCGGCCGGGTGCGCGCCATCGGCACCTCGAACTTCACCACCGAACAGCTGCAGGAACTGATCCACGCCACCGGCGTGGTGCCGGACGTGAACCAGATCCAGCACTCGCCGTACTGGATCGACGACGAGCGGCTGGCGTTCCACGCGGGGCACGGCATCGTCACCGAGGCGTGGGGGCCGCTGGGCCGCGGAAAGCACAACCTGCTGGAGGCCGAGCCTGTGGTGGCGGCCGCGCACGCGCACAAGGTCACCCCGGCGCAGGCGGTGCTTGCGCTGGCACGTGCAGCGCGGCGTGGTTCCCATCCCCAAGAGCGCGGACCCCGAGCGCATGGCGCAGAACCTCGACGTGTTTTCGTTCGACCTGACCCCGGAGCAGGTCCTGGCGATCGATGCGCTGAACGGGACCGCCGGCGCGCCCGTGTCCCCGATGGAGTTCGGGCACTAGACGCGCCGGGGGCCTGTCGTCAGGCCCCGACGTAGGCGGCCAGGTGCTGCCCGGTCAGCGTCGAGCGGTCGGCGACAAGCTGCGCCGGGGTGCCCTGGAAGACGATGTTGCCGCCGTCGTGGCCGGCCCCCGGGCCCAGGTCGATGATCCAGTCGGCGTGCGCCATGACGGCCTGGTGGTGTTCGATCACGATGACCGACTTGCCCGAGTCCACGAGCTTGTCCAGCAGGCCCATGAGCTGCTGCACGTCGGCCAGGTGCAGGCCCGTGGTCGGCTCGTCGAGCACGTAGATGCCGCCGGATTCGCCCATGTGGATGGCCAGCTTCAGGCGCTGGCGTTCGCCGCCGGAGAGCGTGGTCAGCGGCTGGCCGATGCTCAGGTAGCCGAGCCCGACGTCGAGCATGCGGGAGAGGATCTTGTGCGCGGCGGGGATGCGCGACTCGCCGGCGGCGAAGAACTCCTCGGCCTCGGCCACCGACATGGCCAGCACCTCGGAGATGTCCTTGCCGCCGAGCTTGTATTCGAGCACCAGGGCGTCGAAGCGCTTGCCCTCGCATTCCTCGCACGGGTTGGCGACCCCGGCCATCATGCCCAGGTCCGTGTAGATGACCCCGGCGCCGTTGCAGGTGGGGCAGGCGCCCTCGGAGTTCGCGGAGAACAGGGCCGGCTTCACGCCGTTGGCCTTGGCGAACGCCTTGCGGATCGGCTCCAGCATGCCGGTGTAGGTGGCCGGGTTCGAGCGCCGGGAGCCCTTGATGGCGCCCTGGTCGATGGTCACCACGTCGTCGCGCCCGGACACGGAGCCGCGGATCAGCGAGCTCTTGCCGGAGCCGGCCACGCCGGTGAGCACCGTGAGCACGCCCAGCGGCACGTCGACGTCGACGTTCTTGAGGTTGTTCATGTCGGCGCCGCGGATTTCCAGCTTGCCGGCGGGCTTGCGGGTCGAGTCCTTGAGCCTGGCGCGGTCGTCGAGGTGGCGCCCGGTGAGCGTGTCGGACGCGCGCAGGCCCTCCACGGTGCCCTCGAACATGACTTCCCCGCCCAGCGATCCGGCGCGCGGGCCCAGGTCGACCACGTGGTCGGCGATGGCGATGGCCTCGGGCTTGTGCTCGACCACCAGCACGGTGTTGCCCTTGTCGCGCAGCTGCAGCAGCAGTTCGTTCATGCGGGCGATGTCGTGCGGGTGCAGCCCGATCGTCGGTTCGTCGAAGACGTAGGTGACGTCGGTGAGCGAGGAGCCCAGGTGGCGGATCATCTTGGTGCGCTGCGCCTCGCCGCCGGACAGCGTGCCGGAGGGGCGTTCCAGGGACAGGTAGCCCAGGCCGATGTCGACGAAGGAGTCAAGGGTCTCCCCCAGCGCCTCCAGCAGCGGGGCGACGGCCGGCTCGTCCAGGGACCGCACCCACACGGCCAGGTCGCTGATCTGCATGGCGCAGGCATCGGCGATGCTCACCCCGTCGATCCTGGAGTTGCGGGCGTGCTCGGCCAGCCGGGTGCCGCCGCATTCGGGGCAGGCGGTGAAGGTGACGGCGCGTTCCACGAAGGCGCGGATGTGCGGCTGCATGGCGTCGACGTCCTTGGCCAGGAACGACTTCTGCATCTTCGGGATCAGGCCCTCGTAGGTGAGGTTGATGCCCTCGACCTTGATCTTGGTCGGTTCGCGGTAGAGCAGGTCCTCGAGTTCCTGCTTGGTGAACTTGCCGAGCTTCTTGTCCATGTCGAAGTAGCCGGAGCCGGCGAAGATGCGGCCGTACCAGCCGTCCATGCTGTAGCCGGGGACCGTGAGCGCGCCCTCGGACAGGGACTTTTCGGCGTCGAAGAGCGCCGTGAGGTCGAAGTCGGTGACCGAGCCGCGGCCCTCGCAGCGCGGCGCACATGCCGCCGGTGATGCAGAAGCTGCGGCGCTCCTTGACCTTCTTGCCGCCCTTTTCCATGGTGACGGCGCCGGCGCCGGAGACCGAGGGAACGTTGAAGGAGTAGGCCTGCGGGGAGCCGATGTGCGGGGGGGCCAGCCGGGAGAAGACGATGCGCAGCATGGCGTTGGCGTCCGTGACGGTGCCGACCGTGGAACGCGGGTTGGCGCCCATGCGCTCCTGGTCCACGAGGATCGCGGTGGTCAGGCCCTCGAGCACGTCGACGTCGGGGCGGGCCAGGGTCGGCATGAAGCCCTGCACGAACGCGCTGTAGGTCTCGTTGATCATGCGCTGGGATTCGGCGGCGATCGTGCCGAACACCAGCGAGCTCTTGCCCGAGCCCGACACCCCGGTGAAGACCGTGAGCCGGCGCTTGGGGATCTCCAGGCTGATGTCCTTGAGGTTGTTGACGCGTGCGCCCCGCACCCGGATCAGGTCATGGCTGTCGGCAAGGTGCGCCGTTGCCTGCTGCGTGTCGCTGTCGGTGGACGTGCTCATCGTCTCTCCATCGTGTTGCGTGGTTGGTGTTGGCCGACTCGATCCTACGTGCATCGACCGACGGTTTCGGTGTCCAGTCTAGGAGCGCACCGCGCGCCGGGACTTCTCAAGAACTGCTCGCTTTGTTGGCCGGATTGTTGGTCGACGTGCCGGTCAGTCGACCCGTTGGGCCATGGCCCGTGCCGCGCGCTCCGGGTTGGTGGCCCGCGGGGTGATCAGCAGGGTCAGGAAGAGGATCACGGCCACGACGATGAAGGCGTTGAGCACCCCGAAATGCTCCCCGAGGAATCCGAGCACGGGCGGGCCGATCAGCATGGAGGAATAGCCGAAGATCGCCACGATGCCCACGCGGCGCGGTCCGTCGGTGGGGTGGGCCGCGGCCACGGACATGCCGACGGGGAAGCCGAGGGACCCGCCGATGCCCCAGAGCAGCGCCCCGGTGAACACCGCCCAGGGCGCGGGGGCAACTATGAACAGGGCGATGCCCGCCAGCCCCAGGATGCCCATGGAGACCAGGGCGCGCTTGTGCCCGAAGCGGTCGATCAACGGGCCGCCGAAGAACCGCCCGGCGGTCATGGCCGTGACAAAGGCGCCGAAAACCAGCGCGCCGGCCGCCTCGGTGAACTGGTGGTCGTCGACCGAGGCGATGGCGAGCCAGTCGTTGGCCGATCCCTCGGCGAACGCCAGGCCCGCGACCATGAGCCCGATCAGCATCAGGTGTCCGTCGCGGAACACCCCGAGCACCCGCCGGCTCCATGGGATTCCCGCGGCCTCCGCGTCCGCGTGCTTCTCCGCAGCCGGTTCCAGTGCCGTCACGTTGCGCACGAAGAACAGGCCGAGCACGATGATCAGCAGTCCGACGCCGGCGAAGTTCCACAGGATGCCGACGTTCGCCCGGGCCGCCGCCGCGCCGCTGACGGCCCCGACGATGGTTCCCAGGCTGAAGAAGGCATGCATCATGGGCAGGAGCGTCTTGCCGATGGCCCGTTCAACCGCCGCCCCGTCGACGTTCATCATCACGTCGGTGACGCTGAAGACGAAGCCATAGAACACCAGGATCACGATGGCGGCAGCCACGTTGCTCGTGAGGTCCACCACCGCTCCCAGGGCCGTCACGGCCAGCCCCAGGGACACCAGGCCCGCGGCGATCCCGCGCCGCACGCCCATGCGCGCCAGGATGTTCGGCGCGAAGGCCAAACCGCCGATCGAGCCGATGGCAACCGCAAAAAGCAAGATCCCGACATCGGCGGTGGAAAGCGAGAGTTCCACGCGGACCGCCGGTAGCCGGGCCACCCAGCTGGCAAACACGTACCCGCACAGGAAGAAGATCCCGAAGATTGAATTACGCCATGTGGAGTGGCTCTTCCTGGTGTGCACTATGTCAGTGGCAGCTTGCTGCTTGGGCAACGGGGACCTTCCGGATGATGATGGGAGAAGCGGGGAATTGCAGGCGCTCGCACCGTTGCGTTTGCGACTTAATTGCCTTTCATCATACTGCCGGATTAACCGCATGCCGAGGCCCTGTTGTCGTTTCGAAGAACAGCGCCCTTATGTGACGAAATATGAGCTCAGTGGTTCATTGGGCTATGATTCTTGTGCCTGCCTCCGTAGCTCAGTGGATAGAGCAACAGCCTTCTAATCTGTCGGTCGCGCGTTCGAATCGCGCCGGGGGCACAGAATCAAAGCGGCACCCATCGGGACTTTTCCCTGGGTGCCGCTTTTCTTTTGCCCAAACTCGGGCGCCGGGGGAACAGGGGGATCCTTTTCAACCCGAGCGGAGGTGAGGCATTTTTTGCGTTTCAAGAGGGAGCGAACTCTAGTCGCGGTCATCAACCCGGCAGGTTTATTGGTCCAAAAATCGGGCTCCCGCGAACACTAGACAACGTTTGGTTTCGGGCGTAGTGTCGCTCGGACAACTACACACAGTTGCGAAACCCCGACCCGCAAACCGACCCCAGGAGAGCCCCCCAGCTTCTTCCCCGGGTCCAGCGGGACCCCGTTTTCAGATGCGACCTGTCGCCGGTTCCTGAAAAACGTTGGTGGGTTTCGGCGGCGCAGGTGTCCCCCAAGTACCTGCGCACGCAATTGCAGATGCCCCGCCCCAAGGGGCATCTACGAATCCGATGGGCCTCGCTCGATGGGGGGCGGGGCCCATCGTCGTTCTACGATTCGGCAGCACGTCCGGAGTATTCACTCGGGACGCAATGCTCTCCGAAGTTGCCCCAAGGCCTTCCCGGGCGACCCCTGCGACTGCCCACAAACCCACTTATTGTTCGGTATTGACACCCGCACCGTCCGGCCCGAAGCTGTACAGACCAGTTCAGCCCTGTGAGCTCGTCACGATGGAGTGCCATGAAATCGGTTCGACGTCCCGTTGTCGCCCTGTCCGCCATGCTGGTTCTGGTCGTGATCCAGGCCGTTGTCGATCCCACGGGGCTGCTCGCGTTGGTCGGCTGGTCGGGAGCGACACCTTCGCTGACTGCCGGGCCGTGGTCGTTCGCACCGCATGTCGTGTTCGTGCCGGTGTTGCTCGCCACTCTCTGGTGGGTTGCGGTTCGCGCTGGCGACAGGTTCTGGACACTCGCTGCCGGAACAGTGCTCGCCGTATTGCTGGCGCAGGCTGCGACCGCGCTGGTCATGACAGGTGATCCGGCCATTGCGGGACGTGCGGCCAGCTTCGTTACGGCAAAGGCAGCGCCCGCGGCACTCATCGTCGCAGCATTCACCCGCTGGTTCGGCGGCCCCACGGAGCGACTTTCACCGGCGCCCGGATCAATTTGGCCTCCGGCCACGCTGTTTGCCGCGCTCGCGCCGCTTCTGGCCGGCCTGTGGTGGACCGGCGCCGCGTATGCGCCGGGCATTCCGTCGCCGAGGCCGGAGAACGGCATCGTCCCTGTGTCCATCGCCATGGTTCTCATCGCCGCCGCCACCGCCTTGTCCCTGCGCTGGACGCGCCCTCGCGTCCCCGGCGTGCTGGGCGGTTGGCTGGCCGCACTCGTAGCGGGCGGGATCTTCGGTCTGGTCCAGGCTGCCGTAGGATTCTTCGTCGACAGGGGCCCGGGTGGCGACATCTGGCCACTGATGGTCGCCTACCTTGCAGTCGCCGACGGGCTGGCCTTCGGAGCGTGCCTGGGGTGGATCGTTGGCCTCGCCGCCGTCGCGGCCGACAGGTTGCACGCAGGCCGAGCGGGCCAAGGTGCTCGGGTCCCGGAACTGATTGCCGCATCCGCTGCGATGATTTCGCTGGGCGCGACGCTCCTGGTTCCGGGTTTCACCCCGGCCGTCGCGGCCCCGGAAAAGGTCTCACCGCCGGCGGGGGTCCTTCGAGCCGAGGGATCGCGCATCACCGACGGAAAAGGGAACCAGGTCCTGCTGCGCGGGGTGAACGTGAACCAGCTCGTCGACTTCTACCGGCCACGCAGCGAGGTGCCGGCGACCAGGCCTCTGACCGAGGGCGACTACGCCGGCATTGCCGCACAGGGCTTCAACGTCGTGCGGTTGAACATCTCCTGGTCGGCGCTCGAGCCGGAGCGCGGCTCGCTCGACCCCGCCTACCTGGCGCAAATCACCGACGCCGTGGACTGGGCCAAGAAACACGGCATCTACACCGTGCTGGACATGCACCAGGACGGGTGGTGGAACGGCCCCTCCGCGGAGGGCACCACGTGCAGGCCCGGGACCGAGCCGATGTGGGGCTACGACGGCGCCCCGGAATGGGCAACCATCACCGATGGAGCGCCGCGCTGCCAGTTCACCGGCCGCGACATCTCCCCCGCGGGAAACCGCGCATTCCAGAACTTCTACTTCAACACCGACGGCGTCCAGACCGCACTCGCCAAGACGTGGGGCAAGCTTGCCGCCCGCTTCGGCGACGAGCCCATGGTCGCCGGCTACGACCTGATCAACGAACCCGGGTTCGGCGAGACGGCCCCGGTGACGACCTCCCACCTGCTCGGCAAGTTCTACGACCAGGCGATCGATGAGATCCGCGCCGCGGGCGCCACGCAGATCGCCTTCATCGAGCCGAGCATCCTCTGGTCGGGTCTCGGATTCGATTCGGGCCCCACCCCCGGCTTCACCACCGACACCAACGTCGTCTTCTCGCCCCACCTGTACGCCGAGTCGATCACCATGGACCGCGACTTGGGCATCCCGCCGATCGTGCGGCTGGAACGCCAGTTCACCCTCGCGCAGCGAGTTGCCGACCAGTACGGGTCTCCTCTCTGGTCCGGCGAGTATGGCTACTGGGGCAGCGAGGACATCAACTGGGGCGAGGACGCCGACTCGCTGTCCCGGCTGAACAGATACGCCGACACGGAAGACGAACACATGCTCGGTAGCGCCTACTGGGTGTGGAAGCAGGCCTGCGGCGACCCGCAAAACGGCATCGGCCCGGTCGGCAACGCGCTCATGATGCAGGATTGCGCGAACGGCGGCGAGTTGCCGCCCAAGAGCGGCCTCCTCGAGATCCTGAGCCGGGCCTACCCCCAGGCCGCTCCCGGCGCGCTCATCTCGCTCAAGGCGGAAGGCCCGCAACTGGAGCTGACCGGAACCACCCCGGCACCGCGCTGCGGTCTCAAGGTCTGGATCCCCGGCGGCGAGAAGCCAGAGGCCCAAACCACCGGCCTGACAAAGGTCGCCATGACACATGTCCCCGGAGGCTGGAACCTGACTGCTTGCGCCGAAGGGATCTACAGGCTGTCAACGACCCGCTAGATCGGAAGCCGGCCTCCGGACTTCAGGTTTTTCATGACAATGGTGCTGGTGAGCTTCTCGACCCCGGGCAGGGCAATGAGCACTTCGTCGTAAAAGTGCTGGTAGGCGGGAAGATCGGCCACCACCACCCTCAGGAGGAAATCCGGATCGCCGAAGAGCCGCTGCGCATCAACGATCTGGGCGCTCTTGGTCACCTCGATTTCGAAGGCCTTCATGTTCTGCCTGTCCTTGAGCGTGACAAACACCAGCGCCTCGAATCCCAGGTTGATCTTGGCCGGGTCCACGTCGGCCCGATAGCCCCGGATGACTCCCGATGTTTCCAGCTCTCGAAGCCTCCTGTGGCACGGCGCCAGCGTCAGGCCGACCTCCTGCGCCAACGCGGTGGCCGTCATGCGCCCGTCCTCCTGCAGGTGGCGCAGTATCGCGCGATCAATCCCGTCCAATGTGGTGCTCCAATCACGAGCTTCTATCGATGCAACGATGCCTTACGCAAGATTTTACAAGCAGTTTCACTGGATGCTCATATTTTCTTGCTTCAACTGCAGAAGAACCGAAAGAACTCGCAAGCACATTTCGCGCGATTTTTCCTAAGCTTGCCCAGTAGGTTCCAAGCAGAAGGGGATTACCGTGGATCCGCAGGTTTATCTAGGCTTTTTGTTCGTCTCGTTTGCGCTCGCCATGACGCCGGGCGCCGACTGGGCGTACGCGATTGCCGCCGGCCTCGGCCGGTACCGCGTTGTTTCCGCGGTCGCCGGATTGTGCACCGGCTACGTCTTCCACACCATCCTGATCGTTGCCGGCATGGCGGCGCTGATCGCAAGCTCGCCCCAACTGCTGTCATGGCTGACCTTGGCCGGCGCGGCCTACCTGCTCTGGCTCGGCATTTCGACGGCGCGAAGCTGGCGGGGAGCCGGATTCACCGTGGCAGCGAGCCCCAGGCACCGGAGAACCAGCGGCAGCCAACGCTTCCGTTCAGGCATCCGCAACGGCACCCGCCGGCGGGACCGCCTTGAAGGTTCGCGCAACACCCCTTCAAACCGCCGGCAAGCCGGCCGAACGGCTCTTTGGCCCGGCGTTCTTCCGCGGCTTGGGAACCAGCGGCACAAACCCGAAGGCGCTGCTGCTCTACCTTGCCCTGATCCCCCAGTTCGTTCGACCCGACGCAGCCCTCGCGGTTCCGGCACAAACGGCGATCTTCGGGCTCTCCCACATGATGCTTTCCGTGTTCATCTATTCGGGCGTCGCCATCGGCGCACGGGTGCTTGCTGCGTTCGCGCCCTACCGCGGCACGGGCCGTCACCCTTTTCAGCGGCCTGATCATGATCGGGCTCGGCTTGGTGCTGGTGATTGAGCAGGCGCCGACGCTTCTTGCCTCTATCCAGACACTGCTTTCGGTCATCGGAAAGTAGCACCTCCGCCAACAGCAAGGGCCAGGCAATGAACACCAGGTTCATTGCCTGGCCTTTGTCGCATCCGCCTGCCAACGACAGGGAAACCACGGCTCCGAGAAGCTGTTACTTGCCGGGGACGATCAGACGTCGCCGCACCCTTGCGCGCGGCCTCGAAACGCGCCGACACATCCGCCCAGTTCACGATGTTCCAGAACGCCTTCACGTAATCGGCCTTCACGTTCACGTAATCCAGGTAGAACGCGTGCTCCCACATGTCCAGCATCAACAACGGAGTCGTCGCCACCGGCACGTTGCCCTGCTGGTCATACAGCTGCTCGATGACCAACTGCGAACCCAAACCCTCGAAGCCCAGCAACGCCCAACCGGACCCCTGCAGGCTCATCGCCGCCGCCGTGAAATGCGCACGGAACGCATCGAAGGAACCGAACGCGTCATCGATCGCCGCGGCCAACTCGCCCTCCGGCTTGTCCCCGCCCTCCGGGGACAGGTTGTTCCAGAAGATCGAGTGGTTCGTGTGCCCACCCAGGTGGAACGCCAGGTCCTTGGACAGCTTCGGGATGTTCCCGAACTCGCCCTTCTCCCGGGCCTCCGCCAGCTGCTCCAACGCGGTGTTCGCGCCCGCGACGTACGCGGCATGGTGCTTGCTGTGGTGCAGCTCCATGATCCGCGCCGAAATGCTCGGCTCCAACGCCGCGTAGTCGTACTGCAGCTCAGGCAAGGTGTAAATAGCCAAAATGACTCCTCAAATAGTGTCGTGCTGAATCGCTCCCGGAACCGGGAGCGGCTAAACGGCGAGTCGTGAATGATCACCGATGCTGTGGTAGCCGCGCTGGTGGTAGACCAGGGGTGCGGCCATGGACTCGCGGTCCATGACTTCCACAACCGATGCTACGACCAGCGTGGCCGGCCCCGCAGGGGTCTTTGAATGAATTTCGCATCGCAAGACGGTGCCGAGGCCGTGAATCAGCGGCTCCCCCGATTCCAGCTGCTCCCAGTTGTCCATCTGCGAAAAGCGCTCATCGCCGGGCCTGGCGAAAAGCGAGGCAAGCTGCGCGTTTTCCGCGGTCAACAAGTGGATCAGGATGGAATCCGCGTTCAGGATCGCGTGGGCCGAGCCCTTGTCGCCGGCCACATTGAAGGCCACCAGTGCGGGGTCCGCCGCCACGGAGATCAGCGAGGATGCGGTGATGCCCGCAGGCCCGCGCTCCCCCGTCGCCGTCACAATCGCTACCCCTGCGGGGTGGTTGCCAAAGGCTGCGCGAAACTGGTCAGCCATCGTCCGTTCGGCGATTTGTGTCTGCACTGCGGATGGATCCTCTCGTGACGTGCCGCTTGTGCGCGACCCTCAGACACCCACGCTAGAACCTCAACCAAGGTTTAGGTCAAATCTGGCTTCTTTTCGCGAAACAGCAACGCCCCGCCCTCGGTGTCGGCCATCTTGTCATTGGGGTTCACGAACCCGCACTCGGCCAGGGAGAGGCAACCGCAGCCGATGCATCCGCCCAGCCCGTCGCGCAGCGATTGGAGCTGGTGGATGCGCTCCTGCAGGTCTTCCCGCCACGCCAACGACATTGCCTGCCAGTCCTCCTTGGCGGGTGCGCCGTCAAGCGGCAGCCCGGCAAAGAGCTCGCCGACGGCCTTGAGCGGAATGCCCGCACGTTGCGCCGCGCGGATGACGGCGACGCGGCGCAGCACGCTTCGGTCGAACCGCCGCTGGTTGCCCGAGGTGCGCCACGACTGGATCAATCCCTCGCGTTCGTAGAAGTGCAGGGCGGAAACGGTCACACCGGAGCGGACCGCCACCTGCCCCACACTGAGATCCCGGGAAAAATTGTCGGCTTCGTTCATCCTTACATTCTCCCCGCGGGGCCTTGTGCGCGGCGAATATCGAGCCGGCGCGCTT
Source organism: uncultured Actinomycetota bacterium (assembly GCA_963818105.1). Lineage (GTDB taxonomy): Bacteria > Actinomycetota > Actinomycetes > Actinomycetales > Micrococcaceae > Paeniglutamicibacter. The sequence continues at coordinate 164,622 of CAWFRB010000040.1, forward strand.
TTCGTCTAGAGTCACAAGCAAGGTACAGGACAAATCGGTTTGATGCAGCAGCAGAGGATAACGCCCCATATGAAACTCACATTCCGAGGCGGATTCGTCGCGACGCTGGGCGCCCTGACGGCATTGGCCCTCGGCGCCGCAGTCATGTCACTCACCTATGCGATCACCCTGGTCTTTGCCGCCTTCTTCATTGCGCTGGGCCTCGATCCGTTGGTGCGCAAGCTTGAGGGCTGGGGCATGTCCAGGGTGAAGGCGGTGCTGTGCGTCCTCGCGGGCTTCCTGATCTTCGCCACCCTGGTTTTCAGCCTGGTCATTCCCCTCCTGGTGACCGAGGGCCACAAGTTCATCGTCTCGCTCCCGGGCAACCTGGACCGGATCGAGGAGCAAGCCTGGTTCCTCTCGCTGAACGAGCGGTTGGACGGGGCGCTGGTTCCGGGCCTCGAATGGGTGCAGAAGACCATCGCGGATCCCTCGACCTGGCTGTTTGTGGGCAACGGCGCACTGAAGGTCGGCTTCGGCGTGGCAAACGCGGTCGTCGGCACGCTCTTTGTCACGGTGCTGACCATGTACTTCGTGACCTCGCTGGAACAGATGAAAAACGGCTTCTACGCCCTGGTTCCCGCCTCGCGGCGCGAGCGGGTCGTGGAAATCTCCGAGGAAATCGCCGCCTCGGTGGGCAGCTACCTCAGCGGCATGTCGATCCTCGCGGCACTCAACGCGACCTTCACCTTCCTGCTGCTGACCATCATGCAGGTGCCGTTTGCCGCGGTGCTGGGCGTCCTGGCGCTGCCGATCACGATGATCCCGCTGGTCGGCTCGGTCATCAGCGCGGCCATCGTCACGGTCGTCGCCCTGATCGCCTCCCCCTCGACGGGACTGGTCGTGCTGCTGATCATGGTCGCCTACATGCAGATCGAGGCCTACGTCCTGACCCCGCGCATCGTCGGAAAGGCCATCAAGATCCCCGGTTCCATGGTGCTGATCGGCGCGATGGTCGGCGGCACGCTGGCCGGCCTGCTGGGCGCGCTTGTCGCCTGCCCGGCCAGCGCGTCCATCCTGCTGATCCTCAACAAGGTCGTCGTTCCCGCGCAGGCAAAACGGTAGTTCTCGCGCTCCGGATTCGGCGCCCTATAGGCGCAGGCTTGAACGGTGATCAGGACTTTTGAACGGTGTTCAAGTATTGTTGATTGCTGACGCCGAACGGCGTAGCATCAACACCATTCGAGAACAACAGGAACCGACCATGGCCCACTCCACGCAGGCCCCGGCCGCACACGGCACCGCATCCCCGAGGGCCCGCATGGGCGCCAGGGACCTGGCCCTCGTCGCCGTATTCGCGGCGTTCATTGCCGTGCTCACGTTGGTGCCGGCGGTTCCGGTGGGCGCCTTGGGCGTGCCGATCACCCTGCAGACCCTTGGCGTCGCACTCACGGCACTCATTCTCGGTTCCCTGCGAGGCGCCTCGGCGACCGCGCTCTACCTTGCCGTCGGGCTGGCCGGCGTGCCGATCTTCGCGAAGTTCTCCGGCGGGCTCGGATCCCTTGCGGCACCGAGCGCGGGCTACCTGCTGGCCTTCCCCATTGCGGCGCTTGTCACCGGCGCGCTTGCCACGCTGGTGCTGCGCAAGTTCACGGCGCCGCCGCCTGCTCTGGCTGTTCCTGTCCGCCATGGGCGGCTCGATCCTCGTCATCCACCCGCTGGGCATCCTGGGCATGTCGCTGAACGCCGGCATCCCGCTGCAGCAGGCATTCATCGTCGACATGGCCTACTGGCCCGGCGACCTGGTGAAGAACTTCGTTGCGGCAAGCATCGCGCTGAGCGTGTTCAAGGCGTTCCCGAAGATGGCCCGCCGCAACTACAACGCCTAGCGGCCCCGAGGCAGCAGCCGGATTCGATCCGAACCAAGAACAAGGAATACCGTTAAGCGTGATTCGTTTTGAAGATGCAGGACTGTCCGTACCGGCCGATGAGCCCGACGCACCCGCACGCGTCGTGCTGGCCCCCTGCACGCTGGCCCTCGACGAAGCGCGGATCGCGGTGATCGGCGCCAACGGATCGGGCAAGTCCACCCTGTTGCGCATGATCAACGGGCTGGCCATCCCCTCCAGCGGATCCGTGAGCGTTCGCGGCTTCGACACCCGGAGCCAAGGCCAAGTCGGTGCGCCAAAACGTGGGCTTCCTCTTCACCGACCCGCTCTCCCAGCTGGTGATGCCGATCGTGGTCGAGGACGTCGAGCTCTCGCTGAAGGCAAGCATCAAGAACCAGGACCGGCGCCGCGAGGCAGCCTTGGACGCACTCGATTCGCTGGGCCTCAAGCACCTGGCCCAGCGCAGCATCTACGACCTTTCCGGCGGCGAACGGCAACTGGTGGCGCTGTGCAGCGTGCTGGCCGCCGGGCAAAACATCCTGGTTGCCGACGAGCCCACCACGCTGCTGGACCTGGCAAACAACGAACTGCTCCAGCGCACCATCGACTCGCTGGACCAGCAGGTCGTTTACGCCACGCACGACCTGGATTTCGCGGCCCGCGCGGACCGCGGCCTGCTGGTCCACGGCGGACGCATCGTCTTTGACGGGCCGGCGGACGCGGCCGTCGAGGAATACCGGCGCCGGGTGCGCAGCGGATCGATCAGCGCATGAGCGCCTCGCACCGGATGCTGCTGGGCCACTACCAGCCCGGCACGAGCATCGTCCACCGCGCCCCGCTGTTCGCCAAGTACCTGCTGGTGCTCGCCGTCAGCACGTCCGTGCTTCTCTGGCGCGTCCCGGCGGTCGGCCTGGGGGCCCTGCTCTTGAGCCTGCTGCTCTTCGCGGTGGCGGGCAGGCGCGTGCTGCGCGCCTGGGCCGCCCCGCTGCGCCAGCTGTGGTGGGTGTTTGCGATCCTCGCGGTCCACCAGTCGCTGATCAACTCCCCCGTTTTCGCGTTGACCCTCATCAGCGGCATGTTCGCCGCCATCCAATGCGGCAGGCTGGTCCTGCTGACCACCACGCAGGCGGCGTTGCTCAGCGGGCTCGAGGCAGCGGCAACACCCCTGCGCTGGGTGGGCGGAAACCCCGCCACCGTGGCGCTGGCCGTCGCCCTGATGCTGCGCAGCATCCCGGCGATCGCGACCTCCGTGCAGAACCTTTCCGACGCTGCCAAGGCACGCGGCGTGGCCCGGAACCCGGCGGTGCTCGCCGCACCCGTGGTGATCAACACCGTCGCCTACGCCCAGCGCACCGCCGACGCCCTGGCCGCCCGCGGCATCATGGAACGCAACTAGCTTCCGTCCCGCATTCACTTCCGTTGGAGCCGCAGGCCAGTATTGTATTGAGCATGAGCTTCAACGACGATGCACGGCTGGATTCCAATCGGGTCAAGGATTCACGCGGCCGCCGCGGAACCAAGATCGCGGCGGGCGGCGGCGGCATCCTGGTGGTGCTGCTGGCCGCGATCTTCGGCATCAACCCCGACATGCTGGCCCAGTTCGGACATCGGCGGGGAGCCCTCGAGCCGAACAGACCGCCACGGGCGCTCCCGGCATCGCGGAATGCAAGACCGGCGCCGACGCCAACGCGCGCCAGGACTGCCGCATCCTCGCCACCACCCAGTCCCTGGACAGCTTCTGGCTCTCCTACCTGCCCAAGTACAACGTGAAGGTCGCCAAGCCCGGCGTGGAAATCTTCAGCGGCAGGGTCGACACGGCCTGCGGGCCCGCAACCAGCGCCGTGGGCCCGTTCTACTGCCCCGGCGACCGCGTCGCCTACTTCGACACCGCATTCTTCGCCGACCTGCAGAACAACTACGGCTCCGACGGCGGACCCCTGGCCGAGGAATACGTGGTGGCCCACGAGTACGGGCACCACATCCAGAACACCATCGGAACCCTGGCCGCCTCGCAGCAGGGCGGCACCGGGGCAAACTCCGGTTCGGTGCGCGTGGAGCTGCAGGCGGACTGTTTCGCCGGCATGTGGGCCGGCTACGCCGCCCAGACCAAGGACGCCAACGGCAACACCTTCATGAAGCCGCTGACCGAAGTCGGACCTGCGCTCGGCGCTCTCCGCGGCCTCCGCCGTGGGCGACGACCGGATCCAGAAGGCGGCCACCGGGCGGGTCAACCCCGAGGGCTGGACGCACGGCTCGGCCGCCCAGCGCGAGGCCTGGTTCCTGCAGGGCTACAAGACCGGCGACATCAACAAGTGCGACACCCTGTCGTCGAAGAACCTGAACAAGCCCGGCGCCTGAGCTGCCTCAACCTGAACGCCGCTTAAAACACTTGAGGCGAGCTGCCCGTCCTTTGCAGGAAGGGCAGCTCGCCTCAGATGTTTAAGCGTTGGCTAGATGTTGAACCCGAGGGCACGCATCTGGTCGCGGCCGTCATCGGTGATCCGCTCGGGACCCCATGGCGGCATCCAGACCCAGTTCAGGCGGTAGGAATCGACAACCGACTCCAGCGCCGCCGAAACCTGCTCTTCCAACACGTCGGTCAGTGGGCAGGCCGCGGTCGTCAGGGTCATGTCGATCAGCAGGGCACCGTCGTCGGCGTACTTCAGACCGTAGAGCAGACCGAGGTCCACGATGTTGACACCGAGTTCCGGGTCAATGACATCCTTCAACGCCTCTTCGACGTCTTCGAGATCCGTGTGCGCCGACCCGTTGGCCGTTTCGTTGGAGACGCTCATGGCTAGGCCGAAACGTTCAGGAAGCGGTCGTAGCCCTCTTCCTCAAGACGGTCAGCCAATTCCGGGCCGCCCTGTTCGGCGATCTTGCCGTCGACGAACACGTGCACGAAATCAGGCTTGATGTAGCGCAGGATGCGGGTGTAGTGGGTGATGAGCAGGGTGCCCATCTCGTTCTCGGCCTGGGCGCGGTTGACACCCTCCGAGACGACCTTCAGCGCATCGACGTCGAGGCCGGAGTCGGTCTCGTCGAGAACTGCGAACTTCGGCTTGAAGAGCTCGAGCTGAAGGATCTCAACACGCTTCTTTTCGCCGCCGGAGAAGCCTTCGTTGACGTTGCGGGCCGCGAATTCCGGATCGATCTTCAGGGCGGCCATGGCCGTCTTGACGTCCTTGGTCCAGGTGCGCAGCTTCGGCGCTTCGCCGGCGATTGCGGTCTTGGCGGTGCGCAGGAAGTTGGTCATGGTGACACCCGGAACCTCTACCGGGTACTGCATGGCCAGGAAGAGGCCTGCGCGTGCACGCTCGTCAACGCTCATTTCCAGCACGTCTTCGCCGTCCAGGCTGATCGAGCCCGAGGTGACGGTGTAGCGCGGGTGGCCGGCGATGGTCGATGCCAGGGTGGACTTGCCCGAGCCGTTGGGGCCCATGATGGCGTGGGTCTCACCGGTGTTGATGGTCAGGGAAACGCCCTTGAGAATTTCCTTGGTGCCCTGCTCGGTCTCGATGGAGACGTGCAGGTCCTTGATTTCCAGAGTAGACATACTTAAGTCCGTTCTCTTTCTTTGATGCCGGTTTTCACCGGCGAAATTTTCTGGTGGTGGGGGCTCGGACTAGTTGTCCGTGGCTGCGAGCTCGCGCTCGATGGTCTCGGCAAGGCGTTCCTCGATCTCCGGAACACCGATCTGCTGCACGATTTCGTTCAGGAAGCCACGAACCACCAGGCGGCGGGCCGTCTTCTCGTCGATGCCGCGGGACATCAGGTAGAACAGGTGCTCGTCGTCGAAACGGCCGGTGGTCGAGGCGTGGCCCGCACCGGCGATCAGGCCGGTTTCGATTTCCAGGTTCGGCACCGAGTCGGCGCGTGCGCCGTCGGTGAGCACCAGGTTGCGGTTGGCCTCGTAGGAGTCGGTGCCCATGGCGGTCTTGCGGATCAGCACGTCGCCGACCCAGACCGTGTGGGCGTCCTTGCCCTGCAGCGCGCCCTTGTACAGCACGTTGGACTTGCAGTTCGGCGTTGCGTGGTCAACGAAGGAACGGTGTTCCAGGTGCTGGCCGGCATCGGCGAAGTACAGGCCGAAGAGCTCGATCTCGCCACCCTCCGCGGTGAAGCGTGCGGTCGGGGTCACGCGAACCAGGTCGCCACCGTAGGAAGCAACAACGTGCTTCAGGTGGGCGTCCTTGGCAACCTTCGCCTGCTGCGAGGAGGCGTGGATTGCTTCCTCGTCCCAGGCCTGCAGGGAGATGACTGTCAGCTTGGCGCCTTCGCGGACATCGATTTCGATGTTCTCGGCGACGATCGCGGTGCCGACGTGGTCAATGACGACGACTGCCTCGGAGTTCGGCTCGGCGATCAGCACGATGTGGGCTGCCGACGCCTCGGTGGAGGAACCGGTCATGGTCATGATGACCTGTTCGCCGGTGCTTCCCGCCGGGATGGTCAGCACGTTGGCCTGGGCCGCGTACTTCCAGGCGTTGGCCGAGATGCGGTCTTCCGGGATGCCGACCGAACCGACGCGGGCGTCGGTCATGGCAACGGCTTCCAGGGCGACGTTCGCCGCGCCCTCAACGGTCAGGGCCGGGGCCGCGCCGTTGAGTTCGTCCTTGTGCAGGCCGCCGAGGCGCTTGAGCGGGGTGAAGCGGAAATCCTCTTCACGACCGGTCAAGACCGGGAAGTCCTCGAGCTTGTAGCTGGTCAAACGACCTGCACGCGAGGAATCCGGGATGCCGGCGCCGGCGCCGTGGCTGTGCGCCTTGGAGGCGTCGCCGCCCAAGGGCGCAGATGCCTCTGCTTCGTTCAGCGGCGAAAGGTTTTCGCCTTCTTCGGTGAAACCGGCAATGGCTGCCGGTGCGCCGATGCGGGCCTTTTCGCCCGATACGTGAGTTGCAATATCAGTCATAATTAACCGACGGACCCTTCCATCTGCAGTTCAATGAGTCGGTTCAATTCCAGTGCGTACTCCATCGGGAGTTCGCGGGCGATCGGCTCGATGAAGCCGCGGACGATCATCGCCATCGCTTCGGTTTCGGCCAGGCCGCGGCTCATCAGGTAGAAGAGCTGTTCCTCGGAAACGCGCGAGACGGTTGCCTCGTGGCCCATGGTCACGTCGTCCTCGCGGACGTCGATGTACGGGTAGGTGTCCGAACGCGAGATCTGGTCAACCAGCAACGCGTCGCAGACGACCGAGTTCTTTGCGCCCTTGGCACCCTCGCGCACCTGGACCAGGCCGCGGTAGGCCGAGCGGCCGCCGTTGCGGGCCACCGACTTTGCCACGATCGAGCTGGAGGTGTTCGGGGCGATGTGGACCATCTTGGATCCGGTGTCCTGGTGCTGGCCGGCGCCGGCGAAGGCGATCGACAGGGTCTCGCCCTTGGCGTGCTCGCCGACGAGGTAGACGGCCGGGTACTTCATGGTGACCTTGGAACCGATGTTGCCATCGACCCACTCCATGGTTGCGCCCTCTTCGCAGACTGCGCGCTTGGTGACCAGGTTGTACACGTTGGTCGACCAGTTCTGGATCGTCGTGTAGCGGACGCGGGCGCCCTTCTTCACGATGATTTCCACGACTGCCGAGTGCAGCGAATCCGACGTGTAGATCGGGGCGGTGCAGCCCTCGATGTAGTGCACGTAGGAATCCTCATCGGCGATGATGAGGGTGCGCTCGAACTGGCCCATGTTTTCCGTGTTGATGCGGAAGTATGCCTGCAGCGGGATTTCCACGTGGACGCCCTTGGGGACGTACACGAAGGATCCGCCGGACCAGGTCGCGGTGTTCAGCGAGGCGAACTTGTTGTCGCCCACCGGAATGATCGAGCCGAAGTACTCCTTGAAGATGTCTTCGTGCTCGCGCAGTGCGGTGTCGGTGTCCAGGAAGATGACGCCCTGGGCTTCGAGGTCCTCGCGCAGCTGGTGGTAGACGACCTCGGACTCGTACTGGGCAGCGACGCCGGAAACCAGGCGCTGCTTCTCCGCCTCGGGGATGCCGAGCTTGTCGTACGTGTTCTTGATGTCCTCGGGCAGGTCTTCCCAGCTGGTTGCCTGCTTCTCGGTGGAACGCACGAAGTACTTGATGTTGTCGAAGTCGATGCCGGAGAGGTCTGCACCCCAGGTCGGCATGGGCTTGCGGTCGAAGTACTTCAGGCCCTTGAGGCGCATGTCCAGCATCCACTCGGGCTCGTTCTTCAGAGCCGAGATGTTGCGGACTACGTCCTCGTTGATGCCTCGGCGCGCGTTGGCACCCGCGTCGTTCTTGTCGCTCCACCCATATTCGTAATTGCCAATTCCGTGGAGTTCGGGATTCTTCTCCAGGATCTCGGCAATCACGCCGGGGTCAGCGGACTCCTGTGCAATCTGATCCGTCATCGCGGCCTCTCCTGCTTCGTGATCTTGATTCGAGTTCTCTTCTCAGCACGCTGAGGAGTTTGGTTCCGGCCCACAGGGATGTGGGTCGTACACACATGCCCGCCGCTGGCAAGTGTCGAGAGCCTTCGCACGTCGACGCCCAGCAGTCGGGAAAAGGCCTGGGTTTCCATCTCGCAAAAGACGGGAAATTCCCTGGCCAAATCTTGGATGGGGCAATGCCCCTGGCACAGCTGAACGCTGAGCATGGTGGCGGTCGGCGAGTTTGCGCCGACCTTCCGGGTGGAAGCGACAAAGCCATCGGCGCTGAGCGCCTCGCTCAAGGCCTCGGCGCGGTCCTCCAGCCCTTCGACATCCTCAACCACGGGCCGGTAACGGCGCTCCATGGCGGCGAAACGGCGGGCGGCGAACGCCTCGATGGCGGCGGGGCCGGCGGCGCGGCCCAATTCGGTGAGGGCATCGGTGGCGATGTCCAGGTAGTCGTTGCCCATTTTCGCCTGGCCGCGGTGCGAAAGGACATAGCGGCGGGACGGGCGTCCGGCGCCGGTGCGCTGGTTGGCCACGAGCTTGACCTCGACCAGCCCTTCCTTGGAAAGGGCATCGAGGTGACGACGGACAGCAGCAGGTGTGAACCCAAGACGCTCGCCCAATTCGGCGGCGCTGACCGGGCCATCCTCAAGAACGGAATACAGGACTCGGTCGCGGGTGCGTTCTTCGGTCTCCCCTGATGCGGGAACTATGCGCGCCGGGTCGTCGGCCAGCGCGGGATTTTTCGATGAATACACAACACAAGCATGCGCTAATGCGGCAAGCGAGTCTAGTAAGGCACCGCTTACTTCGCCACTGGTGGAAACGCGGTTCCCGGCGCGCCGGACTCCGCGGGTGCGATGTGCGCCACAGCGGTGGGCTGTTCAACTTCTACGTAGCCTAGAATAACGGGGTGTCCAATGTGCCCCCAAGCCTCGTCATCGAGGACTTGCTCAAAGATTTCGGCCCCGTTCCCGCCCTTGACGGCCGCATGGTGCGCGTACTGAACGGCATCAGCCTCAAGGCGAATGCCGGCAGCGTGACCACCCTGCTGGGCTCCAACGGCGCCGGAAAATCAACCACCCTTGCGTGCGCGCAGGGCCTGTTGCGTCCCGACGGGGGCAAGGTATCCCTGCTGGGCGAGGATCCCTACGGGGCCAGCCCCGCACTGCGCTCGCGCGTCGGGGTCATGCTGCAGGACGGCGGCCTTCCGCCCTCGCTGCGCCCGATCCCGCTGCTGCGCCACGTCGCCTCGCTCTACCAGCGTCCCGCCGACATCAACGCGTTGATCGAGCGCCTGGGCATCAACGAATTCGCCAACACCTCCATCCGCAGGCTCTCCGGCGGACAGAAGCAGCGCGTGGCGCTGGCCGCGGCGCTGGCCGGAAACCCGGAGGTCGTCTTCCTCGACGAGCCGAGCGCCGGGCTGGATCCGCAGTCTCGCCAGGTCGTCTTCGACCTGATCACCGAGCTTCGCGACGCCGGGCTGTGCATCGTGCTCACGACCCACCTCATGGAGGACGCCCAGCGCCTCTCCGACTACGTCTACATCATCGACCGCGGAATCAATGTCGCCGAGGGCACCGTTGCGGAGTTGACGGCACGCGCCAGCCACGAGGCAACGGCCCAGGCCGTGACCTTCACCGCCGCCCCCGCGCTGGCCCTGCCCCAGATGCCCGCGCACCTGCTGCTGCTGGAACCGGCCCCCGGGCAGTACCGGCTCGAGGGCGTGCGCGATGCCCACGATTTGGCAAGCCTCACCAACTGGTGGGCACGGGAGAGCATCCTGCCCGATTCGCTGCTGATGCAGCCGCGGACCCTCGAAGACGTGTTCTTGGAAATTGCCGACAAGGGAAACGATGTCAACTAGTACCCAAGCAGTGCCCGGCACCTCGAATGCCGTGGGGACGCTTCAAGCGCATCCTGCTGCAGGGCCGCTACGAGACGCTGGCCATGATCCGCAACGGCGAGCAGCTGGTCATCGCGGTCGTGCTGCCGCTGATGGCAATGTTCGGGCTCGTCTTCACCGACCTGCTCAAGAACATCGCCGCCCGCCCGATCGATGCCGCGGTCCCCGGCGTGCTGGCCCTGTGCGTGGTTTCGACGGCGTTCACCGGCCAGGGCATCGCCACCGGATTCGACCGCCGCTACGGGGTCATGCGCTTCCTCTCAACCACGCCGCTGGGCCGCACCGGCCTGATCTACGGCAAGGTCATGGCCGTGCTGGCCGTGCTGGCCATGCAGGTCGTCGTCATCGGCGGCACCGGCTTCCTGATGGGCTGGCAGCCCGCCCCGGGCGGAATCCCGTGGGCGATCCTGCTGCTGGTCCTCGGCGCCGCGGCCTTCACGGCCCTGGGCCTGCTGATCGCCGGCACCGTGCGCCCCGAGGCCACGCTTGCCATCACCAACCTTGCGTGGGTCCTGCTGGCCGGAGTCGGCGGAATCCTCTTCCCCTCCACCAGCGTTCCCGCCTTCCTGCACCCGATCATCAACGTGCTGCCCTCGGCCGCACTGGGTGATTCGCTGCGTGCAGCACTGATCTCCGGCACCGCGTCCGGCCCGGGGATCCTGATCCTGCTGGCATGGACACTCATCGCCGGTTTCGCCGCAACCCGCTGGTTCAAGTGGAACTAGAAATCTGGAGCACAAGATCATGAGTACCGACTCCCCCACGACCAACCACTGGACGGACAGGCTGCCGGCCGCTGTCAACAAGACCGTCCACCGCCTGGCCATCGCCTCGCTGGTGTCCCAGATCGGCATCATCGTCACCGGCGGCGCCGTCCGCCTGACCAAGTCCGGCCTGGGCTGCTCGCAGTGGCCCAACTGCGTGCCGGGCTCCATGACCCCGGTCCCGGAACAGGGCATCCACGGCCTGATCGAGTTCGGCAACCGCACGTTGACCTTCGTCCTGGTCATCATCGCCGTTGCGTTCCTGATGTCGATCTGGCGCTTCCGCGCCACCCACAGGACGCTCTTCGGGCTGTCCATCGCGTTGCTTGCAGGCATCCCGGCCCAGGCCGTCATCGGCGGCATCACGGTGCTGACCAAGCTGAACCCGTGGGTCGTCTCGCTGCACTTCATCGTCTCGGCGGCCATGGTCATGGCCGCGACCCTGCTGGTCAACCGGACCGGCGCACTGCGCCGCGGGGAAAACTCGCTGGGCAAGCCCGCGGGCACCACCCAGAAGTTCCTCGCCTGGACGATCCTGGCGACGTCCGCCCTGGCGATCGTGCTGGGCACGGTTGTCACCGGCACCGGCCCGCACGCCGGCGACGCGAATGCCCCGCGCCACATGTTCGACCCGTACTTCGTCACCCGCCTGCACGTGGTTCCGGTGTACCTGCTGGTTGCGGCGACGCTGATCGCGCTGTTCCTGGCGATGCGCAACAGCGAGGACAAGGCAGCTGCGCACCCCGCTCATCCTGATGGCCGCGGTCGTGGTCCTGCAGGGCGTCATCGGCTACACGCAGTACTTCAACGGCCTGCCGATCCTGCTGGTGATCTTCCACATGCTCGGCGCTTCCCTGCTCGCAGCGGCGGCCATCAACGTGTGGGACCGTTCAACCCAGAAGTTCCCCTTCTAGAAATCTCCCCGCAAGATGTGCCCGGCATGACCCCTGCAATTCAGGGGCTTTCGTTCCGGGCACTTTTGCGTGCCTTGTGGCCTTGCTAGGCGGCGTCGTGGTCGGTTTCGAGCACGCGCGCCAGGGTCTCGAGGACCTCGTCGGCGCCGTCGCCGTCGGCACGCAGCACGACCTTGGTGCCGTATTCGGCGCCCAGGCCCATGAGCGAGAGGATGCTCGAGGCGTCGAGCGCGTCCTCGGCCGGGCTCGCCCTCCAGGGCGATGGTGACCTCGAGGGGCTGGTCCGCGGCGGCCTCGGCGAAGATGGCCGCGGGACGGGCGTGAAGGCCGACGCGGCTGGCGATGGTGGCTGTACGTTCTGCCATGGTGTTGCTCCTTGGTTGGGGTTTGTTCGTAGTGTGGGTGTCAGAGTCCGAAGACGTCGAGTTCGGGCAGTTCGGCGCGGACCGCGCTCGCGGGCCTCGCTCCGCGGAACCGGCGCCGAGCGCCAGCTTCGCGATGCGTTGGGCCCCGGGCAGGTCCACGGTCTTGAGGATGGCGGCGACGGCCGGCAGCGCGCGCCGGTTCATCGACAGCGTCGCCACCCCGAGCCCGACCAGCACGACGGCCAGGGCCGGGTCGGCCGCGGCCTCGCCGCAGACCCCGACGGGCCTGGCGCCGCCCTCGGCGGCCGCTCCCCCGTCGCAGGTCGCCTGGATCAGGTGCAGGACGGCAGGCTGCCACGGGTCGTTGAGTTCGGCCAGCGCGCCGAGCTGGCGGTCCGCGGCCATCGTGTACTGGGTGAGGTCGTTGGTCCCGATGCGACGCGAAGTCCGACCTCGGAGGTCAGCTGCCTGGCCATCAGCGCGGCGGAGGGGACCTCCACCATCACGCCGGGGGTCTTCAGCCCGGCGTCCGCGCACATCGCGGCGAACGCCGCGGCCTCGGCCGGGGTGGAGATCATCGGCGCCATGGTCCAGACCTCGGCGGCGGAGCCGTCGGCGGCCTCCGCGATGGCGGCGAGCTGGCGGGCCAGCACCCCCGGGACGGCGGCGTCGGTGCGGTAGCCGCGCACCCCGAGGGCGGGGTTGGGCTCCGAGTCGTCGGTGAGGAAGGGCAGCGGCTTGTCGGCCCCGGCATCCAGGGTCCGCACGACGACCTTGGCGCCGCCGAACGCGTCGAACACCGCCCGGTAGGCCGCCACCTGCTCCTCGCGGGTGGGCTCGGTGTCCCGGCCCAGGAAGCAGAACTCGGTGCGCAGCAGGCCCACGCCCTGGGCCCCGGCCGCGGCGGCCGCCACGGCGTCGGCGCCGCCGCCCACGTTGGCCAGCAGCGGGACGCGGTGGCCGTCGGCGAGTCGGCCGGTGCCGTCGAATTCCGGCAGCGGGTCCCGGGAGGCGTAGGCCTCGCGCCAGGGCCGACTTCCGCGGCGCCGGGCCCGCGCACGACGGTGCCGTCGATGCCGTCCACGAAGACCAGGTCGCCGTCGGCCAGGGCCGTGGTCCCCCGGGCCGCGACGATCGCCGGCAGGCCGAGCGAGCGGGCGATGATCGCGGTGTGCGACTGCGGCCCGCCGTCGCTGGTCACCAGGGCGAGCACGCGCGCCGGGTCCAGCGTGGCGGTGTCGGCCGGCGCCAGGTCGATCGCGCACGAGCACAAACGGCTCGTCGCTGTCGGGGATGCCCGGGTGCCGGGACGCCGCGCAGTTGCGCGACGATCCGGGCGCGGACGTCCAGCACGTCGGTGGCGCGCTCGGCCATGTAGCCGCCGAGGGCCGCCAGCTGGGTGGCGACGGCGTCGGCCGCCTCCCAGATCGCCGACTCCGCGCAGGTGCCGGTGGCGACGAGCTTGGTCGGCCGACTTCAGCAGCGTCCGGTCCGAGGCCATGAGCGCCGTGGCCTTGAGCACGGCCGCGGCGTCGCCCGTGGCGGCCGCGGCGCGTTCCTTGAGCCCCGCGGCGACCGCCTGCGTGGCCTCGGCCAGCCGCGCCGATTCCTCCTCGGCGCTCACGCCCTGCGGGCAGCGGGGCGCCGTCGGCCGGGGCGGCGATGGGCGTCGGGCATCCGGCGGACCGGGCCGATGACCCGGCCGGCGCTGACGCCGACCCCGGTGAATCTGCTCGCTCATGCCGCCACCTGCTCGGCGCCGACTGTCAGCGGTCAAGCGGTTGCCGACCGCCGCGGGCGGGGCGCTTGCGGGCGTAGCGCTTCAGCGCGACCACGGCCAGGGCGCTGATGACGGTGCCGACCACGATCGAGAGGACGAACATCGGCGAGGTTGCCGATGGCGAAGAAGACGAAGATGCCGCCGTGCGGGGCCTGGGAGGTGACGCCCGATGGCCATGATCATGGCGCCGGTCACCCCGGCGCCGAGCATGCTGGCGGGGATGACGCGCAGCGGGTCGGCCGCGGCGAACGGGATCGCGCCCTCGGAGATGAAGGCGGCGCCGAGCAGCCAGGCCGCCTTGCCGTTTTCGCGTTCGGCCGGGGTGAAGAGCCTGCGGTCGAGCACGGTGGCCAGGGCCATCGCGAGCGGCGGGACCATGCCGGCGGCCATGACCGCGGCCATGATCTGCCACGGCGCCTGGTTGGCCACGGCGCCGGCGCCGAGGCCGGCGACGGCGAAGGAGTAGGCGACCTTGTTGACGGGTCCGCCGAGGTCGAAGGCCATCATCAGGCCCAGGATCAGGCCGAGCAGGACCGCCGCGACGCCGGACATGCCGGAGAGCCAGCCGTTCAGGCCCGCGGTCAGCGCAGGCGATCGGTCCGCCGAGGACCAGGAACATCAGCCCGGAGGCGATGATCGAGCCGAGCAGCGGGATGATGACCACGGGCATGAGGCCGCGCAGCCAGCGCGGGACCTTCCAGGAGCCGATCCAGCGGGCGGCCAGGCCGGCGATCAGGCCGCCGGCGATGCCGCCGAGGAAGCCCGCGCCCATGAACCCGGCCACGGCACCGGCGGTGAAGCCCGGGCGCCATGCCGGGGCGGTCGGCGAAGGCGTAGGCGATGTAGCCGGCCAGCGCGGGGACCAGGAAGCCCATCGACAGGGCGCCGATCTTGAAGGCGACGGCGCCGAGGTAGACGCCCAGCGGGCCGAACTGCCTCGATCTGTGCCACGACGTCGGCACCGGGCAGGTTGAACAGCGTGTTCGCGGCCAGGACGTCGTCGGCGACGGTGGTGATGGCGTAGCCGCCGAGCAGGAAGCCCAGGGCGATGAGCAGGCCGCCGCCGGCGACGAACGGGATCATGTAGCTGACACCGGTGAGCAGGGCCCGCTTCAGCTGCGGCGCCGGCGCTCTCGCGCCCGGCGGGCGAGCCTCGGCGGTGTCCGCGGAGCCGGTGCCGGCGGCGACGCGGCGTGCGTTCGGGTCGGTCGCGGCGGCCAGCGCCTCGGCCACCATGACGTCGGGCTCGTCGATGCCGCGCTTGACCGGGGACTGGATGAGCGGGCTTGCCGGCGAAGCGTTCCTTGCCGCGCACGTCGACGTCCACGGCGAAGATGACGGCCTCGGCGGCGGCGATGACCGCCGGGTCCAGCGGGGTGGCGCCGGAGGAGCCCTGGGTTTCGACCTGCAGGTCGACCCCGGCCTCCGGCCGCGGCGGCCACCAGCGAATCGGCGGCCATGTAGGTGTGGGCGATGCCGGTGGGGCAGGCGGTGACGGCGACGAGGCGGCGCCGCGCGGCCGGAGCCTGGGCGGCGGCGCGGTGCGGCGGCGCGGCCTCGGCGGCAGCGCGGCAACGGCGGCAGCGGGTGCCGGGCTGACGGCCGCCTCGACCAGGGCCACGATCTCCGCCGGGCTTGCCGGCGGCGCGCAGGGCGGCGGTGAAGTCCTTCTTCATCAGCGAGCGGGCCAGCTTGGAGAGCAGCTTGAGGTGGTCCTTGTCGGCGCCCTCGGGGGCGGCGATGAAGAAGATCGAGGTCGGCGGGGCCGTCCTTGGCGCCGAAGTCGACCGGCCGGAGCCAGCCGGGCCATGGCGAGCGTCGGTTCGGTGACGGCCGTCGAGCGGCAGTGCGGGATGGCGATGCCGCCCGGCACGCCGGTGGCGGTCTTCTGCTCGCGGGCCACGGCGTCGCGCTGCAGGGCCGCGGTGTCGGTGGCGCGGCCGGCGGCCACCACGGTGCGGCGAGAGCTGGGCGATGACCTCGGTGCTGGTGCCGCCAAGGTTCCTGTCGAGCAGGACAAGCTCTTCGGTGATGAGACGCGGTCATGGCTTTCCTTCGGTGGGGAGTGGAGCGGGAAGCGCGGCGACGGTGACGGCGCGCGGGTTGGTGTGTTCGGGGGCCGGGATCGGTG
Organism: uncultured Actinomycetota bacterium; assembly: GCA_963818105.1. Lineage (GTDB taxonomy): Bacteria > Actinomycetota > Actinomycetes > Actinomycetales > Micrococcaceae > Paeniglutamicibacter. The sequence continues at coordinate 180,752 of CAWFRB010000040.1, forward strand.
GAGCCCGGCAGGGCGACGGCGGCGGATCCGTGGGCGACGGCCTGGCGCAGGCAGTCGGCCGGTCCCCCGCCCGCCGCGTCGGCGAGCAGGTACCCGGCCAGGGCCGAGTCGCCGGCGCCGACGGTGCTGCGCGCGGTGACGGGCGCATGGGTTGCGTGCCAGCTGCCGGCCGCGGTGGCCAGCACCGCGCCCTTGGAGCCGAGCGTGGCCAGCACGGCCCCGGCACCGGCCGTCGACGAGCCGCAGCGCGGCCCGGCCGGCACGTGCGGGGTCGGCCTCGAGTTCGGCCTCGGTGCCCTCCCCGGTGAGCTCGGCCAGTTCCTCGGCGTTGGGCTTGATGAGGTCCGGGACGCCGGCCGGGCCGGCGGCGAAGAGCGCGGCGAGCGGGGCGCCGGAGGTGTCGACGGCGATGCGCGGGGCCCGCGCGCCGAGCCGGGCGCGGACCTCGGCGACGAGTTCGGCGTAGAACTCCGGGGCGACGCCCGGCGGCAGGGATCCGGCCAGCACCAGCCAGCTCGGCCCCGTCGGCCGCGGCAAGCACGGCCTCGACGAGGGCGCGCTGGTGTCCGGCGTCCAACAGGGGCCCGGGGGCGTTGACCTTGGTGGTGGTGCCGTCGGCCTCGGCCAGCGTCAGGTTGCTGCGCAGCGGCTGGCCGATCGGCAGCGCCACGTGCGGCAGGCCGCTGTCGCGCAAGGCCGAGCACCACGGGGTCGTGCGGGTCGCCGGGCAGCACCGCCAGGCGTGCGCAGCCCGCCGGCGGCCAGCGCGCGGGCCACGTTCACGCCCTTGCCGGCGGCCTGCGAGGTCAGCGACAGGGCCCGCTGGACCCCGCCGCGCTGCAGCGGGCGCGGCCAGTTCGATGGTGCGGTCCATGCTGGGGTTCATGGTCAGCGTGGCGATCATGCCAGCACCACCTCGACGTCGGCGGCCTCGAGGGCCGCGGCCAGCTCGGCGTCCGGTTCCCGGTCGGTGACCAGGGTGTCGATGTCGGCCAGGGCGGCGAAGCGGACCAGCGCGGTCTCGCCCAGCTTGCTGGAGTCGGCCAGCACCACCACGCGCCGGGCGCAGCCGACGATCGCGGTCTTCACCGCGGCCTCGAGCGCATCGGGGGTGCTCAGGCCGAAGCCGGCGTCCACGCCGTTGGCGCCGACGAAGGCGATGTCGGGGCGCAGCGAGTCCAGCTGGGCGAGCGTGTGGCTGCCGGTGGCCGCGCTGGTGAGGCCGCGCACGCGGCCCCCGATGAGCTCCAGCGGCAGGGCGGGCGAGACACGCTGCGCGATGGGCAGTGCGTGGGTGATCACCAGGAGTTCCTCGGCGCGCGGCCCGGCAAGTTCCTCGGCCAGCAGCCCGGCCAGGAGTTCGGTCGTGGTTCCGGCATCGAGCAGGATCGAGGTGGCGCCCTGCGGGAGCAGTTCGAGCGCCTTGGCGGCGATGCGCCGCTTGGCAGCCAGGTTCTGGGTGGTGCGGGCCGTGTGGCTCTGTTCGGCGGTGCTGGTCTTCGTGGCTGCGACCGCGCCGCCGTGCACCCGGCGCAACACGCCGACCTGCTCCAGCTGGGCGAGGTCGCGGCGCACGGTTTCGCGGGTGATGCCGAAGCGTTCGGACAGGTCGGCAACACCGACCTTGCCCTGCAGGGACAGCTGTTCGGTGACGAGGCGGTGGCGTTCTTCGGCAAACACGATGTGGAGGCCTCCGGGTTAGGTGACGCGAGTCACGGCGATCTGTGTTCATATGACTTTAGGCGCACCGCGATCGCAATGTCAACACAAAACAACACAAAACCAGATAAACACAGATTCGTCGCACGGTCGCCAGCAGTTGCCGCTCGTCCAACCGCGCCTTCCGGCCCACAACGTTTTGCACGGAGAACAGCCAGTGCATTGGACGCGGCCGGAACATATGATCGACACACCGAAAACTCAGCTTCGTTCTGTAGGTTGGGCCCATCCAGGCAGTCGCAAGACCAGAAAGCCAAGATGATGAGTGGAATCGGCAATCGCAGTTCCGGAAAACCATCGTCCCGCCGGGCAATGCCCGCCGCCCTCACTCTCGGCCTGGTTCTGGGACTGCTCCTGACGGCCTGCGTCCGGCTCGGCGGACCAAGGAGAAGCCGGCCTTCGGGCCGGACACCTGCGTGGCGCCGGCGGGCGCAAGGGTGCAGGATATCGACCGGAGGACTCCCCCGTCAAGCCGTGGCAGAAGCCGGCCGGGGCGAAGCTGGTGGTGGAGTTCGAAACCGGCCAGCTCTCCGCACACTATGCCGGCAAGGTCACCGACGCGGCCGCCATCTGGTCGAAGAGTTCATGCCTGAACGCGGTTGCGGTCGAGACGTGCTCCAGCGGCGCCAACTGCGTGTCCGTCGTGGAGGACGAGACCGTAAACGCAACACGGACGGGGAAATGGATTGGCAAGGGAGCGGCGACTACATGGAAAGCGCAACCATCACCCTGTACACGCAGCCGCTGGGGCAGAACAACCGACAACGGGGCGCTGGCCACCATCGTCCACGAAATGGGCCACGCGCTCGGCCTGGACCACCGGCTCAAGAGATCCGACGTCATGAACTCGGTCACCGGCGACAACACGAATCCGGTGCCCGACGCCGTCGACTTCTCCAACCTTGCCGCCATCTACGGGTCACTGACCGCATCGACCTGGGCTGACAATCGTCGTCATTGGGGCGACGAAATGCAAAGGACACACAGAAATCCCAGCTTTTCTCTGTAAGTTGGGCGCATCCAAAAAGTCGGAAGACCAGGAAGCCAAGACAATGAGCGGACATGGCGGTCACAACTTGGGAACCTCTTCACTCCACGGGCGTCGGCGCGCCAGAATGTCGGCGGTGTGTTGTCCGCGATCTTGCTGGCCCTGGGACTGTTACTGACGGGCTGCGTCTCCCCGACAAACCAAGGCCAGCCGGAAACCGGGCCGACAGTCGGACCGACAACGTGCACGGCTCCCGCGGGCGCGAAGACGCAGGATGTCGACCCGAAGGATTCCCCGGTCAAGCCATGGCAGAAGCCGGCCGGAACCGAGCTGGTGGTCGAGTTCGAAACCGGACAGCTCTCCGCACGATACGCCGGGATGGTGACCGACGCGGCCGCGATCTGGTCCACGGGCCCCTGCTGAAAGCCGTGGCTGTCCAGACCTGCTCCAGCGGTGCGAACTGCGTGCCCATGACGGAGGACGGAAAGCGCTCACGAAACACGGACGCGGAGATGAACTGGCACGGGAACGGTGGCTACATCGAAAGTGCATCCATCACCCTGTACACGCGGCTACTGGACCAGACGACCGATAACGGGGCATTGGCCACCGTGGTCCATGAAATGGGCCACGTATTCGGCCTGCCCCACCGCCTTAACCGCTCCGACGTCTTGAACGCGGTGACCGGCGACGATACAAATCCCGTGCCGGACGCCGTCGACTTCATCAACCTTGCCGTCATCTACGGGTCCTGACCCGGTCAGGACGCGCAGCTTCCCTTGAAATGAATCCGGACGCGACAAAACCTAGCTCGGGTGGACGAGTCGTTGGCGAAGCCAGCCCATGACGGCGTCGCCTTGTTGTTGCTGGAACGCCCGAACGGTGGGAAGGCCGGGCGGAGCCGGGCGCCGGGCGATGTCAATGAAATACGCTCCCAGCCCCGACAAGACACCATCGACGCCGCCCGTGCTGGCCGCTGCAAAAACAGGGTGGGATCGAAGCACGGAATCAACATCGAAGGCGGAATCAAACACGCGCACATTGACGAGGACGGTGAGCGCATCAAACCACCCCGAACCGACGCACGCCCAGGGCCAGTCCACAAGAACGGCCCCGTTGTCGCGGGTGATCAAGATGTTGTCGGCCCGGACATCCGTGTGCACCAGGGAATCGCCGCCCAGTTCGTTCAAACCAAGATCCGCAAGGTGTTCCAAGGCGTCGAGATTCCCCAGTATCCACGGGTCGCAGGACTCCGGCCGGTCTTCCCGGATGCGGGTCCACCCAGCTGAACGCATCGCCCATCTCCTGCGCCAGCTCGGCAGATGCCCCAGGGCTTGCGGGACCGGCGTCCGGGCCAGCCCCAGCAGGGCATCGAGCACAAGCGCCAGCTCCGCGGCACGCCAGGGGACCTGCGGGTGGCTGCCTTCAATATCGGTGAGGATGAGCGCTATCCAGTCTCCGTCGTCAAATGTCCCGATCAGGGACGCCGCGGCAACGGCGCGGCAGCACGGAAGTGATTGCCGCTTCTTCCTGTGAATGGCAGGCGAGGCCTCATTCAGGGCCGGGTTCACCGCCTTCACGAAGGCACGGCGCCCGTGGTTGTGCGCACCCTGTCGGCAGTGCCAGGGGAAAATCCTCCCTGCTGGCCGATCGATTCCTCGACAGGAGCTCCCAGGACCTCCTGATGCCGGAGCGCACGTGCGCCGGCAAATCGACCCAGCTGATTCGGGTACCCCACTTCGGTTGCATGTACTCCGGCATTATTGCCGTCCGACAAGGCCGTGGTCATCATCTTGCACTGCCGAGTTGCCGTGCCCAGCCCTGCTTTGTTCTTCTTGCTTTCGCATACGTCCCTTCTCCGGCGATCCCCGCATGACGGGGCGTTGCGGCCGGAATGCCGCATCGGACAGCCGGAGAGAGTTCCCGCGGTCGATAAGAAACACCTTTCGGATGGCCGCTTGCTCCTAGGTAGAGTGGCTGGCAGCCACACGAACCGCCCCTAAACAGGAGGATCGACATGACGCAGTACATGATCTCGGTAAGCCACGACACGGCCGAGGCCCCGACGATGGAAACCATGGATCCCGCCGTGATCCAGCCGATCATTGACGCGGTCGATGCCTTCAACGACAGGCTCCGCGCCGAGGGCGCATGGGTATTCGCCGGCGGGCTGCACCCCATCCAGACGGCAACCACTGTCGACAACACCGGTGAAACACCGGTCGTGACCGACGGGCCGCATGCCCAGTTCGAGGAATACCTCGGCGGCTTCTGGGTCATCGAGGCCAACGACCTCGACGCCGCACTGGAATGGGCCAAGGACGCCTCCAAGGCGTGCGCGGGCCGGGTCGAGGTACGCGCGTTCCAGGACGCACCCGCCTGAACGGAAGCCTGCCACCGGGTACCCGGCGTACCCGGCAAGCGGTGTCCAGCTTCCGGGATACTCGCGAGTTAATCCATGGTGAAGTCGTGATGGTTGGGAACACCAAGCTGGCGTTCCAATCATGGACATCCGGGATCGCGGCTCGGCATCGTGCCCATATGTCGGAGTGCGAATCGTCCTGCCCTGGCTCGCAGGATTGCGGATGCGATGGTCTTGAAACCATGTTGATCTTCTCGATGGGCGTCTCGGTGCAACGGCTTCATCAGCGACCGCGCGGGCCGGTTCGGATGGATCGACCCCACCGAGGAGCAGTTTCGTTTCCGCATCGCGCAGGTGCGCGAACTGGGCGCCTACCTGTGCGGCCGCAGGCTTTACGAAACCATGCTGGTGTGGGAGACGGATCCGGCGATGCGCAACGACGAACCCGGGGGGGTCGGACTGAGACCGCCTGCCGACACAAAAAAGCGGCCCTCCGGATTGAACCGGAAGGCCGCCATGAAGCAGAAACTCGTTTAGCCGAAGAGCGGGCCGCCCACGAACGGGTCGATCGCCAGGGCGATGAACACGAGCGTCAGGTACGTGATGGAGATGTGGAAGACCTTCATGGCCTTCTTGTTCATGTCCGCCGGCTCGTGGTCGCGCTGCGCCTCGCGGTAGAGCACGTGGCACTCGTAGATGAACCAGGCGCCGCTGACGCCGGCCAGGACCGTGTAGACGATGCCCGCGTAGCCCATCGGGGCCAGCAGCAGCGAGCAGACCACGGTGGCCCAGGCGTAGAGGACGACCTGGACGGAGACCTTGCGGGCCGTGGAGATCGCGCCGAGCATCGGCACGTGTGCCGCGTTGTAGTCGTCCGCGTACTTCATGGACAGCGGCCAGTAGTGCGGCGGGGTCCACAGGAAGATGATCAGGAACAAGATGATGGCGGGCCATTCGATCTTGTTGGTGACTGCCGCCCAGGCGATGAGCACCGGCATGCAGCCGGCAATGCCGCCCCAGACGATGTTCTGGGCGGTGCGGCGCTTGAGGATCAGCGTGTAGAGCACCACGTAGAAGAGGATCGCGGCCAGGCCCAGGGCCGTGGTCAGCGGGTTGGTCCCGACCCACAGCACCACCAGCGAGGCGATGCCCAGCAGGTAGGCGAAGATCAGGGCCTCGCGCGGGGTGACCTCGCCGGTGACCAGCGGGCGCCCCTTGGTGCGCTTCATGACCTTGTCCATGTCGCGGTCGATGTAGCAATTGAATGCACCCGATGCGCCCGCGGCCATGGCGCCGCCGAAGAGCGTGGCCAGCACCAGGGTGATCGACGGGAAGCCGCGTTCGGCGAAGATCATGGTCGGCAACGTGGTGACGAGCAGGAGTTCGACCACGCGCGGCTTCGTCAGCGCAAGATACGCCTTGGCCTTGCGTGAAACGAAGTCGCCCACCGATTCATTCGGCTGACGAGCTGCACGAGCAGTCGTTGCGGATTCAACGGAAACGGTCTTCACAGACATGCACTCAGTTCTACGGGGAAATAAGACAGACAGGCCTATCATACCCTTTTACGCGACGTAGAATTCGGCCGGTGAACACCCGCTCCGCGGTCCGCCGCGGTGTTCTTTGTCTCCATCGGACCCGAAACGGCCTTCCAATAATCTTCAAGTTGTGGTCTCAAACGGGCATTTCGCGGCCCAATCGCGATAGGGTTGGAGGGTTGCGACGCCGCCGAAACCACCCAGTGATTATCCGGGTCGGTCCGGCGGCATTGTGCTTCACGGCGGGAAATCCGCCCACAATAGTTTTTGATGCAGACCTTATATAGGGAGGACCCACAACGTGGCGCCACTAGCAGACACCAGCGATTTCGCATGGACCGGCCTTGATCAGCGAGCCGTCGATACCGCACGCGTGCTGGCCGCAGACGCGGTCGAAAAGGTAGGAAACGGACACCCGGGAACGGCCATCTCGCTGGCCCCGGCCGCCTATTTGATCTTCCAGCAACACCTGCGCCACGACCCGAGCGACCCGGCCTGGATCGGCCGCGACCGCTTTGTGCTCTCCCCCGGCCACACGTCGCTGACCCTTTACCTGCAGCTCTTCCTCTCCGGCTACGGCCTGGAAATGGAAGACCTCGAGGCACTGCGCACCTGGGGCGCCAAGACCCCCGGCCACCCGGAATACGGCCACACCGCCGGCGTGGAAATCACCACCGGCCCGCTGGGCCAGGGCCTGGCCTCGGCCGTGGGCTTCGCCTACGCCCAGCGCCGCATGCGCGGCATGCTTGACGCCGAGGCACCGGCGGGCACCTCCCCGTTCGACCACACCGTCTGGGTCATCGCCTCCGACGGCGACCTGCAGGAGGGCGTCACCTCCGAGGCCTCCTCGCTGGCCGGCCACCAGGAACTCGGCAACCTCGTCGTTGTCTACGATGAGAACCACATCTCCATCGAGGACGACACCGACGTCGCGTTCACCGAGAACGTGCTCGGCCGCTACGAGGCCTACGGCTGGCACACCCAGCGCGTCGACTGGACCAAGACCGGCAACTACGTCGAGGACCTCGCCGAGCTGGACGCCGCATTGCGCGCCGCCAAGGCCGAGACCAACCGCCCGTCGATCATTAGCTTGCGCACCGTCATCGGCTGGCCTTCGCCGACCAAGGCGGACACCGGCGGAATCCACGGTTCCAAGCTCGGCGGCGCCGAGGTTGCCGGCCTGAAGCAGGCCCTGGACTTCAACCCCGAGGAATCCTTCGCCATCGAGGCCGAGGTGCTGGAGCACGCACGCTCCGTGCAGGACCGCGGCACCGCGGACCGCGCCGCCTGGCAGACCGGCTTCGACGCCTGGGCCGCCGCCAACCCGGAGAACGCCGCCCTGCTGGCGCGCCTGGAATCCGGCGAGCTGCCGGCCGGCTGGGACGAGAACCTTCCGGAGTTCGAGGCCGGCAAGGACGTTGCCACCCGCTCGGCCTCCGGCAAGGTCATCAACGCCGTCGCCGGCGTGCTGCCCGAGCTCTGGGGCGGCTCCGCCGACCTCGCCGGCTCGAACAACACCACCATCGAGGGCGCCGCGTCGTTCATCCCGGCCTCGCGCTCCACCGAGTCCTGGACCGGCAACCCGTACGGCCGCGTGCTGCACTTCGGCATCCGCGAGCACGCAGCCGCGGCGATCGTCAACGGCATCACCCTTGCCTCCCCGACCCGCGCCTACTCCGGCACGTTCCTGATCTTCTCCGACTACCAGCGCCCGGCCATCCGCCTCTCGGCACTGATGGGCGTCCCGTCGATCTACGTCTGGACCCACGACTCGATCGGCCTGGGCGAGGACGGCCCGACGCACCAGCCCGTCGAGCAGCTCGCTTCCCTGCGCGCCATCCCGAACCTCGACGTGGTCCGCCCGGCGGACGCCAACGAGGTCTCCTACGCCTGGAAGAAGATCCTGGAGACCACCTCCAACCCGGCCGGCATCATCCTCTCCCGCCAGAACCTGCCGGTCTACGACCGCAGCGCACTGGGCTTCGGTGCCGCATCCGGCGTCGAAAAGGGCGCCTACGTGCTCGCCGACGCCACCGCCGACGGCGAGGTCGTCGCACCCGAGGTGCTGCTGCTGGCCACCGGCTCCGAGGTTTCGCTGGCCGTCGAGGCCCGCGAGGCCCTGCAGGCCCAGGGCGTCGCCACCCGCGTCGTCTCCATCCCGTGCCTGGAATGGTTCAACAAGCAGGATGCCGCCTACCGCGAATCCGTGCTGCCCGCGGCCGTGAAGGCCCGCGTCTCCGTCGAGGCCGGCGTCGCCATGGGTTGGCGCGAACTGGTCGGCGATGCCGGACGCATCATCTCGCTTGACCACTACGGTGCATCGGCCGACTACAAGCGCCTGTACTCCGAGTTCGGGATCACCACCGAGGCGATCACCGCCGCGGCGCTCGACTCCATTGCCGCCGGCTCCGTCTCCGCGGCCAAGTAACCAGACCGACTCGAAGGACCAAGAACCGTGAGCAACCCCAACACCCAGGCCCTTTCCGACGCCGGCGTTTCCATCTGGCTCGATGACCTCTCCCGCGAACGCCTGAGCTCCGGCTCGCTGGCCGCGCTGATCGCCGAGAAGAACGTCGTCGGCGTGACCACCAACCCGTCGATCTTCCACGCCGCGCTGTCCGACGGCGAGTCCTACGCCGCACAGGTCGCCGAGCTGGCGGCCGCCGGCATGGACGCCGAGCAGGCCGTCTTCAAGATCACCAGCGACGACGTCGCCGCCGCCTGCGACCTGTTCGCGCCGATCGCCGCCGCCACCAACGGCGCCGACGGCCGCGTGTCGATCGAGGTCGACCCGCGCCTGGCCCGCAAGACCGCGGAGACCATCGCCGAGGCCAAGGAGCTGTACGCCCTGGTCAACCGCGAGAACGTGCTGATCAAGATCCCGGCGACCGTCGAGGGCCTGGAGGCCATCGCCGAGACCCTGGCCGCGGGCATCTCCGTGAACGTGACGCTGATCTTCTCGCTGGAGCGCTACCGCGCGGTCATCAACGCGTTCATGACCGGCCTGGAGTCCGCCAAGGCCAACGGCCACGACCTCTCCAAGCTGCACTCGGTGGCATCGTTCTTCGTCTCCCGCGTGGACTCGGAAATCGACGCACGCCTGAACGCCATCGGCACCGACGAGGCACTGGCCCTGCGCGGCAAGGCCGGCCTGGCCAACGCCGTGCTGGCGTACCAGGTGTACGAGGAGTCCTTCTCCTCCGAGCGCTGGAACGTGCTGGCCGCCGCCGGCGCCAACGCCCAGCGCCCGCTGTGGGCCTCGACCGGCGTGAAGGACCCGGCCCTGCCGGACACCCTCTACGTCACCGAGCTGTGCGCACCGAACACCGTGAACACCATGCCGGAAAAGACCCTGCTGGCCACCGCCGACCACGCCGTGGTCACCGGGGACACCGTCACCGGCACCTACGCGAAGTCCAACGCGGTGCTCGACGAGCTTGCCGCCCTGGGCGTGAGCTACAACGACGTCGTCGCCAAGCTCGAGGTCGAGGGCCTGGAGAAGTTCGAGGCCGCCTGGAACGAACTGCTCACCGACCTCGACGCCTCGCTGGCCAAGGCAGCAGGGAAATGAGTTCGCTCGGCTTCATCGCCACCGGCGCCGCACAGGCCGCCATCGAACTGCATGTTCCCGCGCTGGTCGCCGACGCCGTGGCAAGCCGCATCGCCGCGAAGGACGCGACCCTCTGGGGCCCGGCCGCCGAGGCCGAGGCCTCGGTCCGCCTGGGCTGGGTCGACGCCGCGGAGACGTCGGCCGCGCTGGTGCCCGGCATCCTCGCGCTGCGCGACGAGCTGCGTGCCGAGGGCGTGAACCGCATCGTGCTCGCCGGCATGGGCGGTTCCTCGCTGGCGCCCGAGGTCATCGCCGCGACCTACGACGTCGAACTCGTGGTCTGCGATTCCACCGACCCGGAAATGGTCGCGGGCATCCTCGCCGACCGGCTGGCGACCACCGCACTGGTGGTTTCCTCCAAGTCCGGTTCCACCGTGGAGACCGACTCGCAGCGCCGCGTCTTCGAGCAGGCGTTCAACGACGCCGGCGTCGACGCGAGGCGCCGCATCATCGTGGTCACCGACCCGGGTTCCCCGATGGACAAGGCCTCCCGTGCCGCCGGCTACCGCGCCGTGTTCAACGCGCGACCCGAACGTCGGCGGGCGCTACTCCGCGCTGACCGCGTTCGGCCTGGTCCCCGCCGGCCTGGCCGGCGTGGACATCGAGGAGTTCCTGGAGGAGGCCGCGGCCGCCGCCGAGTTCCTGGCCGAGGACGACGAGGACAACATCGCCCTGGCCCTGGGTGCGGCCATGGCCGGCACCGTGCCGCTGCGCAACAAGCTGATCTTCGCCGACGAGGGCTCCGGCCTGGTGGGCTTCGCCGACTGGGCCGAACAGCTCATCGCCGAATCCACCGGCAAGTCGGAAACCGGCGTGCTGCCGGTGGTCGTCGAGGCCGGCGCGCCGGAGACCACCAGCACCGCGGCGGACCTGCTGCAGATCCGCCTGGTCGCCGACACCGGCCTGCTCACCGACGACGACGTCGATTCCGACTCCGCCTCGGTGTGCATCTCCGGTTCGCTCGGTGCGCAGATGCTGCTCTGGGAGTACGCGACGGTCGTTGCCGGGCGCCTGCTGGGCATCGACCCGTTCGACCAGCCGGACGTGGAGGCCGCCAAGGTCGCCGCCCGCGCGCTGCTGGAGGCGACCCCGGAACCCGTTCCGGCGGCGCTGAGCCAGGACTCGATCGAGGTCCGCGCCTCCGACGGGCTGCTGGACGGCGTCACCGACCTGGAGGGCGCGTTGCGCGCCCTGCTGGCGGCGCTGCCGGCCGACGGCTACCTGGGCGTCCAGGCCTACCTGGACCGCCACGGCGACGCGTCGCTGGAAGGCATCCGCCCGGCCCTGGCCGCGGCGACCGGCCGCCCGGTGACGTTCGGCTGGGGCCCGCGCTTCCTGCACTCGACCGGCCAGTTCCACAAGGGCGGGCCGCGCATCGGCGCCTACCTGCAGGTCACCGCGGACTCCGCGATGGACCTGAGCATCCCGGGGCTTCCGTTCACCTTCGGGGAACTGATCTCCGCCCAGGCGTCCGGCGACGCCAAGGTGCTGGCGGACCTCGGACGCCCGGTGTTGCGCCTTCACCTGCGCGACAAGGAATCGGGCATCGCACAATTGGATAAGATCATTCAGGGCCTGGCTTAGGCCTTGGCCCACAACGATCGGGTGTGTGCCGCACGGCACACACCCGATCGGGCAATCACCACCCCCATTCTTCACCGGCACCAAAACAGTTGAAGGCGCTTCCTCGAATGCTTGATTCTTCACCCGGCCCCTCCGGCCAGCATCCCAATCCCCTGCGCGACCGACGGGACCGGCGGCTGAACCGCATTGCCGGGCCCTCCGCGCTGGTCTTCTTCGGCATCACCGGGGACCTGGCCCGCAAGAAGCTCATGCCGGCCGTCTACGACCTGGCAAACCGCGGCCTGCTTCCCCCGAACTTCGCGGTCGTCGGCTTCGGCCGCCGCGGCTGGAGCCCCGGAGGACTTCGCCGCCCAGGCGCGCGGCTGGGTCATCGACCACGCCCGCACCCCCTTCAACGAGACGGTCTGGGAACAGCTGGCCAGCGGCTTCCGCTTCATCTCCGGCGGCTTCGACGACGATGCCGCCTTCATCAAGCTGCGCGAGACCCTCGACGAGCTCGCGCTGACCCGCGGCACCGGGCACAACCACGCCTTCTACCTCTCCATCCCGCCGAACTCGTTCGAGCAGGTCTGCGAGCAGCTCTCCAAGCACGGGCTGGCCCGCGCCGAGGCCACCGAGGCCGAGCCGCCGGCTGGTCCCGCGTGGTCATCGAAAAGCCGTTCGGCCACGACCTGCTCTCCGCGCGCGAGCTGAACGAGATCGTCGAATCGGTCTTCCCGCCCGACGCGGTGTTCCGGATCGACCACTACCTGGGCAAGGAAACCGTCCAGAACCTGCTGGCGCTGCGCTTCGCCAACCAGCTCTTCGAGCCGCTGTGGAACTCCAAGTACGTGGACCACGTGCAGATCACCATGGCCGAGGACATCGGCATCGGCGGCCGCGCGGGCTACTACGACGGCGTGGGCGCCGCGCGCGACGTCATCCAGAACCACCTGCTGCAGCTGCTGGCGCTGACCGCCATGGAGGAGCCGATCAGCTTCGACGCGGACCACCTGCGCAGCGAAAAGGAAAAGGTGCTCACCGCCGTGCGCCTTCCGGCGGACCTGTCCCACTCCAGCGCCCGCGGCCAGTACACCTCCGGGTGGCAGGGCGGCGAGAAGGTCACCGGCTTCCTGGACGAGGAGGGCTTCAACCCCGCCTCCAAGACCGAGACCTACGCGGCCATCAAGCTGGAGATCAACACCCGCCGCTGGGCCGGGCGTGCCGTTCTACCTGCGCGCCGGCAAGCGCCTGGGCCGCCGCGTCACCGAGATCGCCGTGGTCTTCAAGCGCGCCCCCAACATGCTCTTCCAGGAGCACTCGGACGGCGAGTTCGGGCAGAACGCCATCGTGATCCGCGTCCAGCCGGACGAGGGCGCGACCATCCGCTTCGGCTCCAAGGTCCCGGGCACCCAGATGGAGGTGCGCGACGTGACCATGGACTTCGGCTACGGCCACGCGTTCACCGAGTCCTCCCCGGAGGCCTACGAGCGCCTGATCCTCGACGTGCTGCTCGGCGAGCCGCCGCTGTTCCCGCGCCACGAGGAAGTCGAGCAGTCCTGGCGCATCCTCGACCCGTTCGAGGAGCACTGGGCCTCGCTGCCCGAACAGCCCGAACCCTACGCCCCGGGTTCCTGGGGACCGGCCTCGGCCGATGAATTGTTGGCCCGCGACGGAAGGACATGGCGCCGGCCATGATCGTTGAACTGGAAGACACCACCACCTCCAAGATCTCCAAGCAGCTGGTCTCCATGCGCCAGGCCCAGGGCGTCGTCGCGCTCTCGCCGCGTGCTCACGCTGCTGGTCATCACCCGCGCCGGCTTCGAGGAGGACGCGATCGCCGCGGCCAACCTCGCCAGCCGCGAGCACCCCTGCCGCATCCTCGTGGTCGTCAAGGGCCGCGTCACCGGCGAAACCCGGCTGGACGCGCAGATCCGCGTGGGCGGCGACGCCGGCGCCTCCGAGGTCATCGTGATGCACACCTACGGCCCCGGGGCCCGCGTCGACGAGTCCCTGGTTTCCGGGTTGCTGCTGCCCGACGCGCCGATCGTGGCCTGGTGGCCGCACGGCGTGCCCAAGAACGCCTCGCAGACCCCGCTGGGCAAGATCGCCCACCGCCGCATCACCGATTCCGGTGCCGAGGACGATCCGCGCAAGGCGCTGTTCACCCTGCGCGGAATCCTACCGGGCCGGCGACACCGACCTGGCCTGGACCCGGCTGACCCTGTGGCGCGCCCAGCTGGCCGCCGTGTTCGACCAGCTCGATCCCTCCGAGGTGACGGGCGTGACGGTCAAGGGCGCCGTCGACTCCCCCTCCACGGTGCTGCTCGCGGCCTGGCTGACGCTGTGCCTGGACGTGCCCGTCACCATCGCCTCCGCCCCGGAGGGCACGGGCGTGCGCTCGGTGCGTTTCACCCGCGAACGCGGCGACGTCGAGCTCTCCCGGCCCGTCGGCGACGTGGCCGAGCTCTACCAGCCCGGGCCAGAAGCCCCAGCTGATTTCGCTGCCGCAGCGCCCGCTGGCCGACTGCCTGGCCGAGGAAATGCGCCGGCTCGACCCGGACGAGGTCTTCGGCGAGGTCGTGCGCGTGGGCCTGAAGCGCACCAACCTGAGGAGCATCCGTCCAAGTGAACGCTAAACGCCACATCGTCGTCCACCCGGACCTGCCCGCCACCGCCGCGGCGGTCGCCGCGCGGCTCATCACCGCGATCCTGGACGCCCAGGCGACCCGCGGGGAGGCCACCGTGGTGCTCACCGGCGGCACGCTGGGCATCGCCTCGCTCAAGGCCGTGGCCGACTCCCCCGCGCTGGCCGCGGTCGACTGGTCGCGGGTGAACTTCTACTGGGGCGACGAGCGCTTCGTCGAGGCCGGCTCCCCCGACCGCAACGCGGTCCAGGCGGAGGTGCTGCTCTCGGTGCTCGATGGCCACGGCCTTGACCGCGGCCGGGTGCACGCCATGGGTTCCACCGACGAGTTCGCCACCCCGGAGGACGCCGCCGCGGCCTACGCTGCGGTGCTTGCCGCGGAGGCGGCCAACGAGGGCGGCATCGACCCTGCCGGTCTTCGACGTGCTGATGCTGGGCATGGGCCCGGATTCGCACGTGGCCTCGCTCTTCCCGGACCACGCGGGGGCCGCGACCAGCCGGCGCGACCGTCATCGGGGTGCACGACTCCCCCAAGCCGCCGCCGCTGCGCGTCTCGCTGACGTTCGAGACCATCAACACCGCCCGCGCGGTGTGGCTCGTGGTTGCCGGCGCCGACAAGGCGCCCGCCGCGGCCGTGGCGCTGGGCGGCGAGGCGACGCGTGAGCGCGTCCCCGCCTCCGGCGTCCAGGGCACGCGAGGGCACCTGGTGGCTGATGGACCAGGCGGCCGCCGCGCTCATCTGAGCTGTTTCCGGTTAAATACGAATGAAGGACGGCTTCCCCGAGGGGAGGCCGTCCTTCATCGTTATGCGGTGAAAGCTAGGATTCGACGCTGAAGCGCATGACCAGTGCCAGACCGATGATCACGGTGACCCAGGTCAGACCCAGGATGATGGTGATGCGGTTCAGGTTGCGCTCGGCAACGCCGGAGGAACCCAGCGAGCTGGTCATGCCGCCGCCGAACATGTCGGACATGCCGCCGCCGCGTCCCTTGTGCAAAAGGATCAGCAGCGTAAGCAGCAGGCTGGTGATTCCCAGAAGTACCTGCAAAACAATCTTGATGGCGTCCATCATTGCCCTTCAATCAGCTGGTGGCGATTACTCGGTCACCAGGTGGTGCTCGAACCTAACAATGTTAGCAAATTCTCCGGCGTCCAAGGCTGGCTCCGCCGACCAACACGCCGTCAACGTCCTTTTCGGCAAGGATCTGCGCGACATTGTTCGCCTTCACCGAACCGCCGTAGAGCACGCGGACCTTGCCGGCGACCTCGTCGCCGAACAGCGTTGCCAGCTCGACGCGGATCGCGGCGCACAGTTCCTGCGCGTCCTTCGGGCCCGCGACCTCGCCGGTGCCGATGGCCCACACGGGCTCATAGGCGACCACCAGGGTCTCGGCCTGTTCGGCGGTGACGCCGGCCAGCGAGCCGCGAAGCTGCTCGAGCGTGTACTCGACGTGGGTTCCGGCCTGGCGGATGTCCAGCCCCTCACCGACGCACAGCACCGGGGTCACGCCGTGGCGGTAGGCCGCGGCGATCTTGGCTGCCAGCAGTTCGTTGGTCTCGCCGTGGATCGCACGGCGTTCGCTGTGGCCCACGAGCACGTAGCTGCAGCCCAGGCGGGAGAGGAACTGGCCGGAGATTTCCCCGGTGTAGGCACCGGAGTCGTGCGCCGACAGGTCCTGTGCGCCGTAGCGCACCGGCAGGTTGTCGCCCATGGTCAGCGTCTGCACGCCGCGCAGGTCGGTGAACGGCGGGAAGACGGCCACCTCCGCGCGATCGAAGTCGTGCTCCGCGTCGGCCAGCGTCCAGGCCAGCTTCTGCAGCAGGGTGATGCCCTGGACGTGGTCCATGTTCATCTTCCAGTTGCCGGCAATCAGCGGCTTCCGGTCGAACACGCCGTTGGTCGATGTTGTCACTTGGCACCCTCCAGGGCTGTCAGGCCCGGCAGTTCCTTGCCCTCGAGGTATTCCAGGGAGGCACCGCCGCCCGTTGAAATATGACCGAAGTCGTCATCGTTGAAGCCCAGGGTGCGCACGGCCGCGGCGGAGTCGCCGCCGCCGACGACGCTGAACGCCTCGGACTCGGCCAGCGCACCGGCCACGGCACGGGTGCCGTTGGCGAACGCCGGGATCTCGAAGACGCCCATCGGGCCGTTCCAGAACACCGTGTTGGCGCTCTTGATGTAGCTGGCGAAGGTTTCCCCGGAGACCGGACCGATGTCCAGGCCCAGCCCGGTGGCACCGAAGGCGCCGCCCTCGATGTTGTCCGCGGCAAGCACCTCGTGCTCGGCGTCCGCACCGAACTTGGAGGCAACGACCACGTCGGTGGGCAGCACGATGTCGCAGCCCAGTTCCTTGGCGCGCGACAGGTAGCCGCGGCAGGTTTCCAGCTGGTCTTGCCTCAAGCAGCGAGCCGCCGACCTCGTGGCCCTGGGCCTTGAGGAAGGTGAAGGCCATGCCGCCGCCGATCAGCAGGTGGTCGGCGCGTCCCAGCAGGTTGTCGATGACAGCCAGCTTGTCGGAGACCTTCGAGCCGCCCAAGACCACCACGTAGGGGCGCTTGGGGGCCTCGGTGAGGGTCTTCAGCACGCGGACCTCGGTGGCAACCAGGTCGCCCTGGTAGGCCGGAAGCAACGCGGCGATGTCGAACACCGAGGCGTGCTTGCGGTGCACCGCACCGAAGGCGTCGTTCACGTAGGCGCCGTTTTCGCCGGTCAACGCGGCAAGCTCGGCTGCGAATTCGGCGCGCTGCGCCGCATCCTTGGAGGTTTCGCGCGCGTCGAAGCGCACGTTTTCCAGCACCAGCACGGCGCCGTCGGTCAATTCAGCGGCAAGCTGCTTGGCCGAATCGCCCACGACATCGCCGGCAACACGCACGTCGAGTCCGGAGAGCTCGGCAAGCTTGGTGGCGGCGGGGGCGATCGAGTACTTGGCATCCGGTTCGCCCTTGGGGCGGCCCAGGTGAGCCATCACGATGACGCGGGCGCCGGCCTCGGCCAGCTTCTGCACCACGGGGATGGAGGCGCGTACACGCCCATCGTCGGTGACGGTAACGCCATCGAGCGGCACGTTCAGGTCGCTACGGACCAAAACGCGCCGCCCGAGGACACCGTCGGCGAGTAGTTCGTCGAGAGTGTGGGAAGTCATGAGACTAGGTTATCCGAATCGCTCGGACTAACCGAGCTGGCTGCCGACGTATTCCGCGAGGTCAACCAAGCGAGAGGAGTAGCCCCACTCGTTGTCGTACCAGGCGACGACCTTGACGGTGGAACCGATCACGGTGGTGAGGCCGGAATCGAAGATCGCCGAGTGCGCATCGTGGACGATGTCGGTGGAGACCAGCGGGTCCTCCGAGTACTTCAGGTAGCCCTTGAGCGGGCCTTCCTCGGCTGCCTTCTTGAAGGCTGCGTTGATCTCCTCGACGCTGGCCTCGCGGGCCAGGGTGACGGTGAGGTCGGTGGCCGAACCGGTCGGAACCGGGACGCGCATGGCGTAGCCGTTGAGCTTGCCCTTGAGCTCCGGGAGCACCAGGCCGATGGCCTTGGCCGCACCGGTGGAGGTCGGGATCATGTTCAGGGCTGCGGCGCGGGCGCGGCGCGGGTCCTTCTTGTGCGGGGCGTCCTGCAGGTGCTGGTCCGAGGTGTACGCGTGGATGGTGGTCATCAGGCCGTCGACGATGCCGAACTGGTCGTTGAGCACCTTGGCGATCGGGCCCAGGCAGTTGGTGGTGCAGGAGGCGTTGGAGATGATGTGGTGCTTGTCGGCCTCGTACTTCTCGTGGTTGACACCCATGACGATGGTGATGTCTTCCTTGGAAGCCGGGGCGGAAATGATGACCTTCTTGGCGCCTGCCTGCAGGTGCTTTTCGGCGTCCGATGCCTTGGTGAAGAAGCCGGTCGATTCGATGACGACGTCCACGCCGAGGTCTCCCCAGCCCAGGTGGGCCGGGTCCTTCTGCGAAAGCACCTTGATGCGCTTGTCGCCGATGACGATGTAGGCACCGTCAACGGAGACCTCTTCGTTCAGGCGGCCGAGGATGGAGTCGTACTTGACGAGCATGGCCAGATCGTTGATCGAACCGAGGTCGTTGACTGCGACAATTTCAATGTCTGCGCCATTGGCGAGGCTGGCTCGCAGGAAGTTGCGTCCGATGCGTCCGAAACCATTAATGCCAACACGGGTAGTCACGTGAATGTCTCCTAGACAGAGTGGTGTTGCCACAGCCGCCGGATACGCCCCTGGAGGGGGCATGCATAACGGAGTGGCTTGGAATAATGACACTCCGTTGTGTCGCCGGCTGATGCCGGCCGGGTTGTTTCGGGTCTCACGACACAGGCCGTGAGACCCGAAAAACACGTTGTTTTTATCTTACGCTATTTCGGCGCTCGATGTGATGGGCGTAACGCCCATGTGTTAAGTTCTTTGTTACTTGCCGGGGACGATCAGACGTCGCCGCACCCTTGCGCGCGGCCTCGAAACGCGCCGACACATCCGCCCAGTTCACGATGTTCCAGAACGCCTTCACGTAATCGGCCTTCACGTTCACGTAATCCAGGTAGAACGCGTGCTCCCACATGTCCAGCATCAACAACGGAGTCGTCGCCACCGGCACGTTGCCCTGCTGGTCATACAGCTGCTCGATGACCAACTGCGAACCCAGACCCTCGAAGCCCAGCAACGCCCAACCGGACCCCTGCAGGCTCATCGCCGCCGCCGTGAAATGCGCACGGAACGCATCGAAGGAACCGAACGCGTCATCGATCGCCGCGGCCAACTCGCCCTCCGGCTTGTCCCCGCCCTCCGGGGACAGGTTGTTCCAGAAGATCGAGTGGTTCGTGTGCCCACCCAGGTGGAACGCCAGGTCCTTGGACAGCTTCGGGATGTTCCCGAACTCGCCCTTCTCGCGGGCCTCCGCCAGCTGCTCCAACGCGGTGTTCGCGCCCGCGACGTACGCCGCATGGTGCTTGCTGTGGTGCAGCTCCATGATCCGCGCCGAAATGCTCGGCTCCAACGCCGCGTAGTCGTACTGCAGCTCAGGCAAGGTATAAATAGCCAAAATGACTCCTCATTCTCTGTGCACCCGGAACAATTGGATGCAATTCAACGTGGTTACTGCATCTCCGCACTGAAGCGGAAAATCTCGCTGCCGGTCAGTTTTCCAGCATGTCTAGTGGAACGCTCGCCTCCGTGCCGGGTATTCCCAGCTCAGAGGCGCGTTTGTCGGCCATGGCCAAAAGCCGGCGGATGCGCCCGGCGATTGCGTCCTTGGTCATGACGGGATCGGCCATGCGGCCAAGCTCGTCGAGGCTCGCCTGCTTGTGTGCCACGCGCAGCGCGCCGGCGTACTTGAGGTGCTCCGGGACCTCGTCCCCGAGGATCTCCAGGGCGCGCTCCACGCGGGCCCCGGCGGCGACCGCGGCCTGGGCCGAGCGGCGCAGGTTGGCGTCGTCGAAGTTGGCCAGGCGGTTGGCGGTGGCGCGCACCTCCTTGCGCATGCGGCGTTCCTCCCAGACCATCAGCGCGTCGTGCGCACCCATCCGGGTGAGCAGCTGGGCGATGGCCTCGCCGTCGCGGATGACCACGCGGTCCACCCCGCGCACCTCGCGTGCCTTGGCCACCAGGCCGAGGCGGCGCGCGGCGCCGACCAGGGCAAGCGCGGATTCCGGGCCCGGGCAGGTGATTTCCAGCGCCGAGGAACGGCCGGGTTCGGTGAGCGAACCGTGGGAGAGGAAGGCGCCGCGCCAGACGGCCTCGGCATCGGCCGTCGAGCCGTTGACGATGACCGAGGGCAGCCCGCGCACGGGACGGCCGCGGCCGTCGAGCAGGCCGGTCTGGCGTGCCAGGGCCTCCCCGTCACGGACCACGCGCACCACGTAGCGGTTGCCTCGGCGCAGGCCGCCGCCGGAAACCACGAGGATTTCCGAGGTGTGGCCGTAGACCTCGGCGATGGCCGCGCGCAGGCGGCGGGCCGTTGAGGCAAGGTCGACCTCGGCCTCGATGACAATGCGTCCGGAGATGATGTGAAGTCCACCGCAGAAACGCAACATGGTGGAAACTTCGGCCTTGCGCTCGGATGATTTCCGAACATCAAGACGGGACAGCTCGTCCTTGACGGAAGCCGTCAGTGCCATGGATTGTTTCCTAACTGCTGGGCTCGTCTGTATTGAACGTCGTAAAAACGTCGTGGTACGCGGCGGCAAGTCTCAAGGGGTCGTGGACAGCGCGTCCGGCACCAACCCCTACTTTACCGAAAAAGGTGCGGGCACCTAGCCGGGCCGCGGCACGGGTGAAACTCTCATGATCCGCCACCGTGGACGGATCCGCCAAAACGGCGTCGAGACGCAGGTCAGGCGCGTAGCGCGAAATGACCTCCAAATGCGCCGCGGCATCCATGCCCGCGGTCTCCGCCGTGTCGGTGGCCAGGTTCATGGTCAGCAGGCGCCGGGCCGGTGTCGACTCGAGTGCCTGGCGCATTTCCGGCAGCAGCAAATGCGGCAGCACGGAGGTGTACCAGGAGCCCGGCCCGAGCACGACCCAGTCGGCAAGTTCGATCGCCTCGAGCGCCTCGGTGCAGGCAGGTGCGTCGGCCGGCTCGAGGCGGACGTTCGAGACGAGCCCCTCTCCGCCCGCGGTCGCAAGCTTCGCCTGGCCCACCACGTGGCGGCGCACCAGGCCCTGCGGCCCGGCGTCCTCGAGCACGTCCCCGGCGATGGTCAGCGGGACGGTGCTCATGGGCAGCACCTGTCCGCGGGCGCCGAGCAGCGCCCCGGCCCAGCGCAGGCCGGCCACCGGGTCCTTGAGCAGCTCCCAGAGCGCGACGATCAGCAGGTTGCCGACCGCGTGCTGGTCGAGCGACGCCGCCGAGTCCGGGGCGGAGGTGAAGCGGTGCTGCATGACGTCCCGCCAGGTCCGCCCCCAGTCGGTGTCGTCGCACAGGGCCGCCAGGGCCATGCGCAGGTCCCCCGGAGGCAGCACGCCGAGTTCCTCGCGCAGCCGACCGGAGGATCCGCCGTCGTCGGCCACCGTGACGATGGCCGTCAGGTCGGTGGTGAGCCGGCGCAGCGCGGAGAGCGATGCCGAAAGCCCGTGCCCGCCGCCGAGCGCGACGACGCGGACCAGCTGGTTGTCCTCGGCCGAGCGGGCGGGGGGCTGGATCGGGATGGGTCCGGTGAAGAACGCCATGGCTGTCTACTCGCGGCCCAGGTCGCGGTGCGTGACGTTGACGCGGACGCCGGGAAGCTGGGCCAGGCGCCGGCCGACCTCCTCGGCCGTGGCCACCGAGCGGTGCTTGCCGCCGGTGCAGCCGATCGCGATGGTCGCGTAGTGCTTGTTTTCGCGGCGGTAGCCCTCGAAGACCGGCTCCAGCGCGGCGATGTAGTGCCCGATGAATTCGGCGGCGCCCTTGGCGCCCAGCACGTAGTCGGAGACCTGCTTGTCCTTGCCCGTGTGCGGGCGCAGCTCCGGCACCCAGTGCGGGTTGGGGATGAAGCGGACGTCGGCGACGTAGTTGGCGTCGGTGGGAACCCCGTACTTGAAGCCGAAGCTCATCACGTTCAGGCGCAGCACGATCGGGCCGGAATCGGTGAAGAGCTCGGTGACGGAGCGGGCCAGGTCGTGCACCGAGAGTTCGGTGGTGTCCAGCACGATCTCGGCGGCTTCCTTCAGTTCGCGCAGCACCTCGCGTTCCTTGGCGATGCCGTCGACGATGCGCCCGTCGCCCTGCAGCGGGTGCGGGCGGCGGCCCTGCTCGAAGCGGCGGACCAGAAGGTCGTCGCCGGCCTCGAGGAACAGCACGCGGTAGGTGATGCCGGCGGCGCTGAGCGAGTGCAGCGCCTCGCGCAGCTGCGGGAAGAGCGACTTGGAGCGCACGTCCATCACGACGGCCAGCTTGGGGATGGAGCCGCCCGAATGCGCGACGAGCTCCGTCAGGGTGCCCAGCAGCGCCGGCGGCAGGTTCTCCACGACGTACCATCCGTGGTCCTCCAGCGCATGGGCGGCGGTGGTCCGGCCGGCCCCGGACATGCCGGTGATGACTAGTAGTTCGGTCTCTGCTGGTTTCACGGGGGAAAGCTCGGTGGTCATGTTCCTAGCCTAGTCGCGATTGCGGTGCGGGTGGTTAGTCCAAGACCTCGCCGGTGGTCATGTTGACCGCCGGGGCCGCGTCGCCCGAGTCCGCCAGCGCCTCGTGGATCGTCGCGGCAAGCACCGGCCCGACGCCGGGGACCTCCGTGAGTTCCTCCACGGACGCGGCGCGCATCTTCTTCACCGAGCCGAAGTGCTTGCGCAGCGCGTCGCGCTTGGCCGGGCCCAGGCCCGGGATCGTCATCCAGCACGGAGGCCATCATGGAGACCGAGCGCTTCTTGCGGTGGAAGGTGATGGCGAAGCGGTGCGCCTCGTCGCGGATGCGCTGGACCAGGTACAGGGCGTGGGAGGCGCGCGGCAGGATGACCGGGAACTCGTCGTCCGGAAGCCAGAGCTCCTCCAGCCGCTTGGCCAGGCCGACCACGTAGATGTCGTCGATGCCCAGGTCGGCCAGCGCGCGGGAGGCGGCGGCGACCTGCGGCGGGCCGCCGTCGACGATGACCAGCGAGGGCGGGTAGGCGAAGCGGCGGGCCGGGGCCTTGGCCGCGGCGTCGGAGATGTCCACCTCTCCGGAGACCATCGGCACCATGTTGGCCGACTCCTCCAGGTAGTTCCTGAACCGGCGGGAGATCACGTCGTACATGGACGCGGTGTCGTCGCGCGCGGCGTCCCCGGTGATGGAGAACTTCCGGTAGTCGCTCTTCTTGGGCAGCCCGTCCTCGACGACCACCATGGAGGCCACCACGTTGGTGCCCTGCACGTGGGAGACGTCGTAGCACTCGATGCGCAGCAGCGGGCTGGGCAGGCCCAGGGCGTCCTGGAGCTCCTGCAGCGAGGCGGAGCGGGTGCTCAGGTCCCCGGCGCGGCGGGACTTGTGCAGGCGCAGCGCCTGTTCGGCGTTCTCCCGCACGGTTTCGGCCAGCGCGGCCTTGTCCCCGCGCTGGGCCACGCGCAGCGAGACGGCGGAGCCGCGGCGCTCGTGCAGCCAGTCGGAAACCTCCTGCGCGTTCTCGGGCAGCACCGGGACCAGCACCTCGCGCGGGATCCTGTCGTCGCCCGTCGGCCTCGCCGTAGACCTGGGTGAGCAGGTGCTCGATGAACTCGGCCGGGGTGGAGTCCTCGACCTTTTCGACGACCCAGCCGCGCTGGCCGCGGATGCGCCCGTTGCGCACGTGGAAGACCTGGACGGCGGCCTCGAGCTCGTCCTCGTGCACGGCGAAGATGTCGGCCTCGGTGTTTTCGGCAAGCACCACGGCGTTGCGCTCGAAGACGCGGCGCAGCGCGGCGATGTCGTCGCGGTAGCGGGCGGCCTGCTCGTACTCGAGCCGCGAGACGGCGTCGGCCATCTTGCCCTCGAGCTCCTTGATGAAGCGCGTGCCCTCCCCGCCCATGAACTGGCAGAGCTCGGCGGCGAGCTTCTTGTGGTCCTCGGCGCTGATCCGGCCCACGCAGGGGGCCGCGCACTTGTCGATGTAGCCGAGCAGGCAGGGCCGGCCGGAGGATTCGGCGCGCTTGAACACGCCCATGGAGCAGCTGCGCACCGGGAAGACGCGCAGCAGGGTGTCGAGGGTCTCGCGGATCGCCTTGGCCGGGTAGAACGGGCCGAAGTACTTGGTGTCCTTGCGCTTGTCCCCGCGCATGACCTGCGCGCGCGGGTAGGTCTCCCCCATGGTGACCGCGAGGTACGGGTAGGACTTGTCGTCGCGGAAGACGATGTTGAAGCGCGGGTTGTACTCCTTGATCCAGGTGTACTCCAGCTGCAGCGCCTCCAGCTCGGAGCCCACCACGGTCCACTCGACCGAGCAGGCGGTGTGCACCATCGCGTGGGTCTTGGGCGTCAGCCCCGCGGGGTTGGCGAAGTAGGAGTTCAGCCGGGAGCGCAGCACCTTGGCCTTGCCGACGTAGACGACCCGCCCGACCTCGTCGCGGAAGCGGTAGACGCCGGGATTCAGCGGGATGTCCCCGGTCTGGGGTCTGTAGCTCTTCGGGTCTGCCACGTCTACGCTTTCGGTGTTTACTCGGCGGTGTTTACTCGGCGATGGGTGTCTGGTTGTAGGCGTCGACCCGTTCCTGGCCCGTCAGCTCCGCGATGGCGTCGACGATCTCGTCGGTGGCCTTGCGGCGCTGCGGCAGCGGGTGCTTGCGGCCCAGGTGCTCGAACTGCAGCGGCTTGCCGAACGCGAGGGTGAAGTGGTGCGGCTTGATGGTGTTCTTGCCCGCGGGCTGCAGGTTCTCGGTGCCGATCAGGCCGACCGGGACCACCGGGGCGCCGGTGGTCAGCGCCAGCCAGCCCACGCCGGTGCGGCCGCGGTAGAGCTTGCCGTCGCGCGAGCGGGTGCCCTCAGGGTAGATGCCGATGCCGCCGCCGGCCTCCAGGATGTCGACGAGCGATTCCAGGGCGGCCACGGAGGCCGCCTGCTCGCCGCGCTGCACGGGGATGGACCCGACCGACTCGAAGAAGGTCTTCATGGCCTTGCCCTTGAGCCCGGGGGTGGTGAAGTACTCCGCCTTGGCGAAGAACGCCACGTCGCGCGGGGTCAGCGCCTGGATGATGATCGAGTCCAGGAAGGAGAGGTGGTTGGAGGCGATGATGACCGGCCCGGTGCGCGGGACGTTTTCCAGCCCGGTGACGGTGGGGCGGCACAGGCCGTTCAGCAGGCCGCGGATCGAAGAGCGGGTCATGGTGTACAGGCTCATTTATGCACGCGCTCCTTCGTTGTCGTTGTTGTGTCAGTTGTGTGCGGATGGCTTCCTCGGCCGCGTTGCCCAGCAGCAGTCCGGCAAGCTCGGCGGGGTCCTTGGCGTGGGCCCCGGCCCCGGCGGCCTCCAGCTCGCCCGGCGGGGCGAATCCCCACCCGGCGCCGATCGAGGCCATGTTGTGGTCGTTGGCCGCCTCGATGTCGTAGCGGCGGTCCCCCACCATGATGCAGTGTTCGGCCTCGAGCCCGTGGGCCTCCAGCACCGCGGCGACGATGTGCCGCTTGGATGCCGAATTCCCGTTCGCCTCGTCGTCGTTTCCGAAAATGCCGTCCACCGCGTCGGTCAGGCCCTGGATCTCCAGCAGCTGCCGGGCGATCTTCGTGGGCTTGGCGGTTGCGACATACAGGTCGATCCCCGCCTCGCGCAGCGCGGCCAGCATTTCGCGGATCCCGGGGTACGGACGCGAGTCCGCCATGCCCGTGGCAGCATATTCCGCACGGTACACGGCAATCAGTTCGTCGATCATGTGCTCTTCGACGCCGTCGATCTCCGCGAGGCCCAGGACCAGCGGCGGCCCGATGAGAGTGCGGAGTTTTTCTTCACCCGGGTCCGGAACGTCCGCCTGCTTCAATGCGTGGCGGATGCCCGAGGTGATGGCCCCGGCCGGATCCACAAGGGTTCCATCGAGGTCAAGCAGAACGGCGGAGGGAGCAATAATCACTGTCGTATTCTCGCATGAACTGGGTCGATCCGCCGTACACGCATGCCGCAATCGGCATACGTGCACGGCGGACCGGCCTAGCCGAGCAGCGGCGCCAGGAACCTTCCGGTGTAGCTTTCGGCCACCTCGGCGACCTGCTCCGGGGTGCCGACGGCGATGATCTCGCCGCCGCCGGAACCGCCCTCGGGCCCGAGGTCGATGACCCAGTCGGCGCTCTTGATCACGTCGAGGTTGTGCTCGATGGTGATCACCGTGTTGCCCTTGTCCACCAGCCCCTGCAGCACCAGCAGCAGCTTGCGGATGTCCTCGAAGTGCAGGCCCGTCGTCGGCTCGTCGAGCACGTAGATCGAGCGGCCGTTGGAACGCTTCTGCAGTTCCGCGGCGAGCTTGACGCGCTGCGCCTCGCCGCCGGAAAGCGTCGTGGAGGCCTGCCCCAGCCGGACATAGCCGAGCCCGACGTCCACCAGCGTGCGCAGGTGGCGGGCGATCGGGGTGAAGGCGGCGAAGAACTCCGCGCCCTCCTCGATCGGCATGTTCAGCACGTCGGCAATGGTCTTGCCCTTGTAGTGCACCTCGAGCGTTTCCCGGTTGTAGCGCGCCCCGTGGCAAACCTCACAGGGTACGTACACGTCGGGCAGGAAGTTCATTTCGATCTTCAGGGTGCCGTCGCCGGAGCAGGATTCGCAGCGCCCGCCCTTGACGTTGAAGGAGAAGCGGCCCGGCAGGTAGCCGCGCACCTTCGCCTCGGTGGTCTCGGCGAACAGCTTGCGGATGTGGTCGAACACGCCAGTGTAGGTCGCCGGGTTGGACCGCGGGGTGCGGCCGATCGGCGACTGGTCCACGTGGATGACCTTGTCCAGGTGCTCGAGCCCCTCGACGCGGGTGTGCCGGCCCGGCACCTGCTTGGCGCCGTTGAGCTTGTTGGCCAGCACCTTGTACAGCACGTCGTTGACCAGCGTCGACTTGCCGGAGCCGGAAACGCCGGTGACGGCGGTCAGCACGCCGAGCGGGAAGCGCGCGGTGAGGTCCTCGAGGTTGTTCTCGCGCGCACCCACGACGGTGACCTGGCGCTTCTTGTCGATCTTGCGGCGCTTGGCCGGAACCTCGATCTTCTTGCGCCCGGACAGGTAGTCGCCGGTGATCGACTTGGTGTTCGCCTTCAGGTCCTCCAGGGAACCCGAGTGCACCACCTCGCCGCCGTGTTCGCCGGCACCGGGCCCGATGTCCACGATCCAGTCGGCCTCGGCGATGGTGTCCTCGTCGTGTTCGACGACGATCAGGGTGTTGCCCAGCGACCGCAGGCGGGTCAGCGTCTCGATGAGCCGGCGGTTGTCGCGCTGGTGCAGGCCGATCGACGGCTCGTCGAGCACGTAGAGCACGCCGACCAGGCCGGAGCCGATCTGCGTGGCCAGGCGGATGCGCTGGGCCTCGCCGCCGGACAGCGTTCCCGCCGCGCGCTCGAGGTTCAGGTACTCCAGGCCGACGTCGAGCAGGAAGCGCAGGCGTGCCTGGATTTCCTTCAGCACCTGGGAGGCGATCTGGGCCTCGCGGCCGGTGAGCACCAGGTTTTCGAGGAACTCGGAGCATTCGCGCATCGGCATCGCCGACACCGCGGCGATCGACTTGTCGTTGATCAGGACGGACAGCGAGGCGGAATTCAGGCGTGCGCCGTTGCATTCGGGGCACGGAATCTGCCGCATGTACTCCTCGTACCGGTCGCGCGCGTGCTCCGATTCGGTTTCCAGGTGCTTGCGGTGGATGTACTGCACCACGCCCTCGAAGCCCGTGGAGTACTTGCGCTCGCGCCCGAAGCGGTTCTTGTACTGCACCACGACCTTGTGGTCCTTGCCGTGCATGATCGCGGTGCGGGCCACGGCCGGCAGCTTGTTCCACGGGGTCTCAAGCGTGAAGTCCATTTCGGCTCCGAGGCCCTCGAGCAGCCGGTTCCAGTACTCGGTGGTTGCGGCACCCAACGACCAGGGCGCGATGGCCCCCTGCCCCAGCGGCATCTGCACGTCGGGAATGATCAGGTCTTCGTCGACCTCCAACCGGGTGCCGATGCCGCTGCAGGCAGGGCAGGCACCGAACGGGTTGTTGAAGGAGAAGGACCGGGGTTCGATCTCGTCGATGGCCAGCGGGTGCTCGTTCGGGCACGCGAGGTTTTCGGAGAAGGCGCGGATCCGGCCCTCGTCTTCCGGGTCGAGATCCACGAAGTCGATCAGCACGCGACCTTCGGAGAGGCCGAGCGCGGTTTCGATGGAGTCGGTCAGGCGCTGGCGGACCGAATCGTTGATGGCAAGGCGGTCGACGACCACCTCGATGGTGTGCTTGAACTGCTTGCCAAGCTTCGGCGGTTCGCTGAGCTGGATCGTCTCGCCGTCGACACGTGCACGCGAGTAGCCCTTGGAGCTCAGTTCCTTGAAGAGGTCGACGAACTCGCCCTTGCGCCCGCGGACCACCGGCGCAAGAACCTGGAATCGGGTCTTCGGTTCGAGTTCCAGCAGCTGGTCGACGATCTGCTGTGGCGTCTGCTTGGTGACGGCCTCGCCGCACTCCGGGCAGTACGGGCGGCCCACACGTGCCCAGAGCAGGCGCATGTAGTCGTAGATTTCGGTGATGGTTCCCACCGTCGAGCGGGGGTTCTTCGAGGTCGACTTCTGGTCGATCGACACCGCCGGGGAAAGCCCCTCGATGAAGTCCACGTCTGGCTTGTCCACCTGCCCAAGGAACTGCCGGGCGTAGGCGGAGAGCGACTCGACATAGCGTCGCTGCCCCTCGGCGAAGATCGTGTCGAAGGCCAAGGATGACTTTCCGGATCCGGAAAGTCCGGTGAAGACGATCATTGCGTCTCTCGGCAAATCAAGGTCGACGTTGCGCAAATTGTGTTCGCGCGCGCCCTTGACCACCAGCCGGGTCAGATCGTGCGGACGAGGGGTTTCAAGGGAGCGGGAAGTAGCCACCCAAACATGCTAATCGAAAACTACTTCGAATTGCTCGTCGATGTGAGCAATAAGACCAGCCTTTGTTAAACCAGCGAGCTAAAGGCCGCCCTGACATAGCCGATTGCCGCTTTTTCGCTGATTCCCCAGCGCTTGGCAACCGCCGCCAATTCGGAAGCAGCGTCGGCCACGGCGATGGATCCTTCGTCATCCTTCGCCTGGACGATGGTGCCGTGTCGCCCGCGGGTTACCACCGCGCCGCTGGCTTCGAGTTCCTTGTAGACCTTGGCGGCGGTGTTTACCGCGAGTCCCAGTTGTTCGGCGAGCGCCCGCACAGAAGGTAGCTTGGTTCCCGCTTTGAGCTTGCCCTTGGCGATTGCGACAAGGATCTGCTGGCGCACCTGCAGATAAGGGGCCATCTTGTCAGCGCTGTCCACGTTGATGAATGCCAGCGGATTGCTATCCATGGATTTGGTCCTTTGATGGGGATGGGCGATCTGCTTCTCAGACTATCCCGCTCGATTGCCGTTGCGTCGTAAAGTGGTGGCCATGAGCAAAATTTTCCATGACCTGAATGACGTGACGGTTCGAGGCATTAGCGTCTCGGAGATGGCCAACAACGTTTACCTCGTGACGTCCAAGGCCGACGGTTCGCAGTTGCTGATTGATGCCGCCGACGACGCGAAGGCGATCACCGGGCTAATCGAATCTGCTTCGTCCGATGCCGAAGTTCCGACATCACTGGTTGGCATTGCCACGACACACCAGCACTGGGACCACATCCGCGCGCTACGGGAGATGGTCGACTCCACGGGAACCAAGACATTCGCCGGCGCGGAAGACGCAGCCGGGATCCTCGAGGGTGCCTCGGTAAAGATAGATGCTCCCCTTGGCCACGGGGATAAGGTCTTCGTCGGTTCGACGGTTCTCGAATGCGTTCACCTGCGGGGCCACACCCCCGGTTCCATTGCCTTCGTCCTTCGGGATAGCAGCGGAACGGTCCTGATCTTCAGCGGGGATTCCCTGTTCCCTGGTGGCGTGGGCAATACCGGGAATGATCCACAACGGTTTACCTCGTTGTTGGACGATGTCACTGAACGACTCTTCGGACAGTACCCGGATGAGTCGATAGTGCTTACCGGCCATGGAGACTCCACGACATTGGGCAAGGAACGCCCGCATCTTGAGGAATGGCGTAGCAGGGGCTGGTAGAAGCCGGCGTCTAGCAACTATCCAGTGGCGGGGACTGCGCTGGACTTTCAGGGGTTCCCGGCAAGGGCGGCGCCATCGAAAGGAATACCTGGCCGCTGGGCGTGGTGATCTCGATGGTGTGGCGCAGTCCGTCAACCACGCGCTCACGCCACCCCTCGGTCTCCTTGGTGTAGTTGCACCAGGCACAACGCCCGTCGCCGTTCACGGCGGTGGTTCTCCCGCCCATCGCGACTTGTTGAACGTGGTCGTAATGTCGGATGGGCGCGTCGCAGTATGGCGTCCTGCAGAACTGGTCCCTGACTGCGATCATTCGCTTGAGTTGCTTGGGCAGTATTCGCTTGGAAGACTCCATGGCGACAAGTTCACCACTGCTTGGCGCGGTAAACAGGCGTCGAATCCAGACTTGGGCCTTGGATTCCTTGGGCGAGAGGTTCGGGTCTCCCGTGACGAGGTATCGGGCATAGCCTGCCGGGATGGTTCCATAGCCATTGAGATACGCGGGCTCACTATCACCCTGCATGAGGGTGCGGTCAGTCATGACCAGATTGACCAACAACGGCGTTCCATTGGCACGGGACTGGCCCGTGACACGCTCGACGAGAATGTCGGCTTTGACCTGCATGTCGGTTCGGCGGTCTTCCGGCGAGCGCTTCTTGGCTACCGCAGCCGCCAAGGCCTCGTTCAAGGCCACACCCTGTTCCATGGGAAGTGAACCACTGATCCTCATGAATCCCCCGGGAGCCATCCTCACCGAAATGAAGCGCTTCCGGAGCGCTTCTGAGCTTTTGTTCATTTCGATCGTGTTGTCGAACGCCAAGGCGAGTCTTTTGACGCGTGCCATGAGTTCTTTTGAACCGACACCTTCGAGATTGCCGGGCTTGCCCGCCATTTCGCGATCAATGAGCTCTTGGACCATGGGATCAAATTCGCTGGTTTCCCGAACAATGATCATTGCGCGTTCTTCATTGATTTCACCGCGCTTCAATGCTTCGAACGTATGCGGCATGTGCTCAAGCATGGATCGGGAGTAGGCGACGAACTGCGGCCCGAGGTACTGCGATTCGCGCCGCGCCAATGCGACTTCCGCGCCCGTGCCGCGGCTGGGGTTGGCTTGGTACTTGCCCTCGGCTTCGTGGCGGGAAATCACGGCCTGCTTCTGCCGCCTTGGCTTCGACCGATTGGGCCGCCGATGCTGCGGCCTTGAGTCTTTCCAGGGCGGCAATGCGCGTCAAACCGCTGAGGATTCATCGATGTCCGGTGGGCAGACAACCCAAAGCCTCCCTGACGGCTTCAAGAAAATCCTTGGCTTCGTCATGCTGTGGCTGCGGTTGCGTTTCGAATGGCAACGGGATTCTCGGGAGCATGGCCTAAAGGCCTGTGCCCAAGGATCATTTCCCCGGCCTGCTCAATTGGCAGCGATTCCGGGTTCGATGGTTCACCGTCGAACTCTTCGAACATATTTACTACTATACGCCTCTTGAGAGGCCTTGTGAAGAGTTCGCTTTGCTTTCTGGTTACGTAAAATACCTAGTCAACATGGCGAAAAATAATCCACAGTTCGTTCGCGGGGCATTGACGATTGCCCTCCGACGGGATTCGGAAACTACTTGAACGACATGCCTTGCGCTTCACAGGCCCGCTTAAACGCTTCCAGATCGGTTATCACTGGCTTGCCTGCCGCGTCCGTGGCAACCGCATTCCGGATGGCTTCGGTTGAAGACGCGGCACCATGCTCTGCCGCCTTGCCCATATTCGTACGCCCCACACTGCCGTTATCCGTGTATCCGCTTCCGAAATGGATGCACGCAGTATTGCCTTGGACGTCACGTTGGCGGAACTCATCGGCGCTGGGCCCTGCGCAGGCTGAAAGCGCCAATCCAAGAATGGCCAGGACCGGGAGGAGTTTTCTCATGTCCCCACCCTATGAGCTTCACCCGAGCTGGATCGAATTCAACGTTTGCGGCCGACCATGAAGATCCGACGGAACGGGAACATCGTCAGCAGGTCACCGCCGGCCCCTTCGAATGACGGATATGCCTGCGCGACAAGCCTCGCATAGTCCGCTTCAAAATCGGCGGCCTCCGCGGCATTCAGCTTGGCCAGGACGGGACGCAATGCGGTACCGCGCACCCACTCGAGCACCGGGTCCTTACCGGTGAGGACCTGCCCGTACGTTGTTTCCCAGACATCGGCCTCAAACCCCGCAGCAAGCAGGATCTTGAGGTAGTCCACCGGTTCCCCGACTGCGTCCTTGTGCCGCAGCACACCGGCCAGCTGCGGAGCCCAACGTTCGGACTCGGCCAGCTCACGCATGAGCGCATGGGAGGGCGAACCAAAGTTTCCAGGCACCTGCACCGCGAACCAAGCGCCGGGCTGCAGCGCGTCCAGCCATCTGGCCATGAGTTCCCGGTGCCCAGGGATCCACTGCAACATGGCATTGCTGACCAAGACATCCGTGCCTGGATCCGGCATCCACGTGGTCGCATCGGCAAGCTCGAACTCCAGGCCGGGGGCATGCTGCGTGGCGCGGGCCTTCCGGACCATTTCGTCCGAAGAATCCAGTCCAACGACACGGGCCTCGGGCCAGCGCTCGGCCAGCGACCGTGTCAGCGGGCCCGGACCGCACCCCAGATCGACCACGAGGCTCGGTGCCGTGGCGGCAACGCGGCCGGTCAGATCGAAAAACGGCCGGTCACGATAATCGGCGAACTGTACATACTTTTCCGGGTCCCATTTCATCCCCACAGACTAGATGCAACGATGCGTCCCGTTCCAGCCCCGCCAAAAGAAACCGCAACATAGGCGATAGGCTTGAAACATCATGAATCTTACCGAGTTGCTGCCGAACACTCCCCCGCGTGGAGCCACCGCCGAATCCGTCTACGAAGCCTTCATCAAATGGGTGGAGGACCGCGGCATCGGGCTGTACCCGGCACAGGATGAAGCCGTCATGGAATTCGTGGGCGGCAACAACGTCATCCTGGCAACGCCCACCGGCTCGGGCAAGTCGCTTGGTGGCCGTCGCAGCGCACTTCTATGCGCTCGCCCGCGGGGAACGCAGCTACTACACCGCACCCATCAAGGCACTGGTTTCCGAGAAGTTCTTCGACCTGTGCAAGATCTTCGGTGCGGAAAACGTCGGCATGGTCACCGGCGATTCCTCGGTCAACCAGGATGCCCCGATCATCTGCTGCACCGCGGAGATCCTCGCCAACATCGCCCTGCGCGAAGGCAAGACCGCCGACCTCGGGCCGGTCGTCATGGACGAATTCCACTTCTACGCCGACCCGCAGCGCGGCTGGGCGTGGCAGGTGCCGCTGCTGGAACTTCCGCAGGCACAATTCCTGCTGATGTCGGCGACCCTCGGCGATGTCAGCCGCTTCGAGGACGAGCTGACGCTGCGCACCGGGCGCGACACGACCACCGTGGCGCACGCCGAACGCCCCATCCCGCTGCACTACTACTACTCGCAGGACCCGATCCAGGAAGCGATCGAGGAACTGCTGAAGACCCGCCAGGTGCCGATCTACGTGGTGCACTTCAGCCAGCTTGAGGCCATCGACCGCGCCAGCAGCCTGATGAGCATCAACGTCTGCACCCGCGAGGAGAAGGACCGGATCTCCGAGCTGATCGCCGGGTTCCGCTTTGCCCCGGGATTCGGCAAGACGCTGAACCGCCTGGTGCGCCACGGCATCGGCGTGCACCACGCCGGAATGCTGCCCAAGTACCGCCGCCTGGTCGAACAGCTGGCGCAGGCCGGGTTACTCAAGGTCATCTGCGGTACCGACACCCTGGGCGTCGGCATCAACGTGCCGATCCGCACCGTGCTGATCACCGCACTGTCCAAGTACGACGGCATCCGCACCCGCCTGCTGAACTCCCGCGAATTCCACCAGATCGCGGGCCGTGCCGGACGCGCGGGCTTCGACACCGCCGGAACCGTGATGGTCCAGGCACCCGAACACGCCATCGAAAACAAGAAATCCATGGAGAAGGCGCTGGCGAAGTTCGGCGACGACTCCAAGAAGATCCGCCAGGTCGTCAAGAAGAAGCCGCCGCAGGGCTTCGTGACCTGGGGCGAGAAGACCTACGAGCGCATCATCGTCTCCACCCCGGAGCCGCTGAGCTCCTCGTTCGTGGTCACCCACTCGATGCTGCTGAACCTTTTGGACCGCAAGGGCGACTCGTTCGCCGCGGCCCGCCGCCTGCTCACCGAGAACCACGAGACCCCGGCCAAGCAGCGCGCCCTGCAGCGCAAGGCGCTGGGCATCCTGCGCGAGCTGCTGGCCACCGGCGTCGTCGAACGCCTGGATGTGCCCGACGAATACGGCAACAAGCTCGCGCTGACCGTGCACCTGCAGCAGAACTTCGCGCTGAACCAGCCGCTGTCCCCGTTTGCGTTGGCGGCGCTGGAGCTCTTCGACGAGGAAAGCGCCGGCTACGCGCTGGATGTCGTCTCCGTCATCGAGGCCACGCTGGAAAAGCCGCGCCAGGTGCTTTCCGCCCAGGAGAAGAAGGCACGCGGCGAGGCCATCGCCGCGATGAAGGCCGAGGGCATGGAGTACGACGCCCGCATGGCGGCCCTGGAAGAGGTCACCTACCCGCAGCCGCTGGCGCAGGTGCTCGGCGACGCGTTCGAGCAGTACCGCGCCGGCGCACCGTGGCTCGGCGACTTCGAGGTGGCCCCGAAGTCGGTGGTCCGCGACATGTACGAGCGCGCCATGAGCTTCAGCGAGTACGTGCAGTTCTACTCGCTGGCCCGCTCGGAGGGCGTGCTGCTGCGCTACCTGACCGACGCCTACAAGGCGCTGCGCCAGACCGTGCCGCAGGATGCGCTGCGCGAGGACCTCGAGGACCTCATCGAGTGGCTCGGCGAAATGATCCGCCAGATCGACTCCTCGCTGCTCGACGAATGGGAGGAGCTGGCCAACGGCGTGCTGCACGAGCCCGACGCCGAGATCATCCCGCCGGCCCCGGAGCGCCTGACTTCCAACGAGCGCGCCTTCCGCGTCATGGTCCGCAACGACATGTTCAAGCGCGTGAAGCTGTTCGCCGACGAGCAGGACGGCGCGCTGGGCGACCTGGACGGGCACAACGGCTTCGACTCCGACGCCTGGGCCGACGCCATGGACGCCTACTTCGAGGAGCACGAGGACATCGACGACGGCCCCGGCGGCCGCGGCCCCAACCTGCTGCTCATCACCCCGGGCGCCCAGACCTGGAAGGTGCGCCAGATCTTCGCCGACCCGGCCAACCACCACGACTGGGGCATCGACGCCACGGTGAACCTCGCGGATTCCGACGAGGCCGGCATGCCGGTCATCACCGTCACCAGCGTGGGACGTTTGGACTAGGCTCCGTCTCCATGCAAACAGCCCCTGTTCCCTCTCCTTTCGGAAGCGGGAACAGGGGCTGCGCTGTTTGTCGGGACCTTAGAGTCCCAGGAACTTGCTCAGCGACAGTGCCTGGTTCCTGAGCACCAGCACGATCGGCACCACCATGCCCACCAGCGCGTAGGCGGAGACCGGCACGCAGAGCAGCCATTCGCGGCCCGATCCCGCCTTGCCGAGCACCGGGATGGCGATCCGGCCGCTGGGCTTCCAGATGTCCTTGAGCAGCGGGACCCGGCGCAGCGCCTTCGGGGACTTGATCTTGATGGGCCAGATGAGGTTGCACCCGCCGACCGTGAGCATGTCGCCCAGGATGTGCACGGCACAGCCCACGGCAACCGCAATCACCAGCCAGTTCTGCTCGTCCGGGGAAAACACCGCCACGAAGATGCCCGCGGGAACGGAGAGCAGCCACGGCAGCCTGGCCATGGTGTCCGGGATGAACTTCAGCGCCTTGAGCGCAAAGGACACCAGCAGCACCGCGAGCAGCCCGGCGCCCGGGTAGATGATCCCGAACTTCTCGCTGTCCAGGGTCCAGAGGCCCAGCACCCAGGCGAGCGCCGTGAAGACGCCGATGCCCAGCAGCGAGTGCGTGCCGTTGCGGTGCCCGCCGGACACCTCGCCGATGCCCGCGCAGATCGCGTTGGAGACCGGCGGAAGCGAGTGCGCGATGGTCGCGCGGCGATGGTCGGCATCGGGCAGCAGGGCCGCCCCGGCGCACACCATGGCACCGGCGACGCCGGCGATGGGGGTTTGTTCCAGCAGGCCGAAGCCCAGCGGGATGGCATCGGGCATCCACGAGATCATCTCGGGGAGGTTGCCGGTGGGGAGCTTGAAGCTCGTGGTCAACGCGATCCAGGCTGCTGCGCCGGTGGCC
This sequence comes from uncultured Actinomycetota bacterium, assembly GCA_963818105.1. Lineage (GTDB taxonomy): Bacteria > Actinomycetota > Actinomycetes > Actinomycetales > Micrococcaceae > Paeniglutamicibacter. The sequence continues at coordinate 217,098 of CAWFRB010000040.1, forward strand.
GCGTGGTGGCCGCCCATCATATGGGGGTCCCCCCTCTAACTTGTTCTAGCATTCGATCGCCCCCACCTTATGACGCGGCACCCACGCGTTGGCTTCACCGCGCGCAATCCGCCCCGGTAGGCTTGGTCACATGCCTAACCTCCGACCCGCGCAACCGGCCGACGTCCCCGCAATACTCCAACTCATCCACGAATTGGCAGTGTTCGAGCGGGAACCCGACGCCGTGAAAAACACCGAAGATGAACTCGCCGCGCACCTTTTTGACGCCAACCCGCAGGTCTACGCGCACGTGGTCGAGGTGGACGGCGAGGTGCTCGCCTTCGCCCTGTGGTACCTGACGTACTCCACCTGGGAGGGCACGCACGGCATCCACCTGGAGGACCTCTACGTGCGCGAATCCGCGCGCGGCGGCGGACACGGCACGGCGCTGCTGCGCGAGCTCGCGGCCATCGCCGTGCAGCGCGGCTACAAGCGCGTGGAGTGGAGCGTGCTCGACTGGAACGCCCCGGCCATCGGCTTCTACGACTCGCTCGGCGCCGGCTCCATGGACGGCTGGACCGTGCGCCGCCTCGAGGGCGCCGCACTGGCCGAACTGGGGGCCGGCGCATGAGCAGCTTCCGCGGCATGGACACCACCGAGCACTACTTCCAGGTCCCGCTTGACCACGCGAAACCCGCCGGCGAAACGATCACCGTGTTCGCCCGCGAGATCGTCTCCACCGAGCACGAGGACCCCTCGGCGCTGCCGTGGCTGCTCTTCCTGCAGGGCGGCCCGGGCGGCAAGTCCCCGCGCCCCGGCTCGCTGAACGGCTGGATGGCCGAGGCCGCCAAGACCTTCCGCATCCTGCTGCTCGACCAGCGCGGCACCGGGCTGAGCACCCCGGCCAACCGGCAGACCCTGCCGCTGCGCGGGGACGCGGCCGCGCAGGCCGCCTACCTGACCCACTTCCGCGCCGACTCGATCGTGCGCGACGCCGAGGCCGTCCGCGAGGCCCTCGGGGATCGAGAAGTGGAGCACGTTCGGGCAAAGCTACGGCGGCTTCTGCACGCTGACCTACCTGTCGATCGCCCCGCAGGCGCTGGAGCGCTGCCTGGTCACCGGCGGGCTCGCCTCGCTGACCGCGGACGCCGCGACCGTCTACCGGGCCACCTATGCCCGCATGGCCGCGCGCAACGAGGAATACTTCTCCTGGTACCCGCAGGACCGCCAGATGCTGGCCCGCATCGCGAAGCACCTCAGGGGCACCGCGGAGCACCTGCCCAACGGGCGTCCGCTCACCATGGCCATGGTGCAGATGCTCGGCCAGTTCCTCGGCGGCAACGCCCGCGTGCACCTGCTGCACCACGTCTTCGAGGGCGCCCTGGTGCACACCCCCGGCGGGGACCGGCTCTCCGACACCTTCCTGGCCGAGGTCCAGAACCAGGCCGACCGGACCACCAACCCGCTCTACGCGCTGATGCACGAATCCATCTACGCGCAGGGCGCCGCGACCGCCTGGGCGGCCGAGTCCGTGCTGGAGGAGTTCCCCGCATTCTCCCCCGAGGCCGAGGTCCCGCTGCTCACCGGCGAGATGGTGTTCCGCTGGTACTTCGAGTCGGACCCGGTGCTGCGCCCGCTGGAGGAAACCGCCCGCATCCTCTCCGAGCACGAGGACTGGGCGCCGCTCTACGACGCCGAGGTCCTGGCCCGCAACACGGTTCCCGTGGCCGCGGCCGTGTACACCGACGACGTCTACGTCGACCGGGACCTGTCGATGGAAACCGCCAACGCGGTGGCCGGGCTCAAGGTCTGGGAAACCGCCGACTTCCACCACGACGGCATCGGCGACGAGGGCGCGATGATTTTCGCGAAGCTGCTGGAAATGACCGGGCTGCTGGAAATGACCGCCACACCAGCGTAGGTTTCGCTTCCATGGGCGATGAACTGGTTTTGGTCACCGGCGGATCCGGGTTCCTGGGTGCGCACTGCATCGTGGCGCTGCTGGAACGCGGCTACCGGGTGCGCACCACGGTGCGTTCGATGGACCGGCAGGTGGAGGTCTGGGCGGCCCTGGACATGGCCGGGTTGGCCGACGCCGCGGTGGAGATCGTCGCGGCGGACCTGACCTCCGATGCCGGCTGGGCGGAGGCGGTCGCCGGGTGCGACTACGTCCTGCACACCGCTTCCCCGTTCCCGGTCAACGCCCCGAAGGACGAGAACGAACTCATCGTCCCCGCCCGCGACGGCGCCCTGCGGGTGCTGTCCGCCTCCCGCGATGCCGGGGTCAAGCGGGTGGTGCTGACCTCGTCGTTTGCCGCGGTCGGCTACGGGCACCGGCCACGGGACACGGAGTTCACGGAGGCCGACTGGTCGAACCCGGACGCCGACATCGGCGCCTACACCAAGTCCAAGACCCTGGCCGAGCGCGCGGCCTGGGACTTCATCGCGGCCGACGGCGGGACGCTGGAACTGGCGGTGGTGAACCCCGTGGCGATCATCGGCCCGGTGCTGGGGCCCAAGCTCTCCGCGTCGATCGAGCTGGTGCGGCGCCTGCTCTCCGGCGGCATGCCGGGGTTGCCCCGGATCTCCACCGCGCTGGTCGACGTGCGCGACGTCGCCGACCTGCACCTGCGCGCCATGGTCGATCCGGCGGCCGCGGGCGAGCGGTTCCTGGCCGTCGCGGGCCCGGCGTTGGGCATGGAGCAGATGGCGCGCATCCTGCGCACCCGGCTGGGAGACGAGGGCTCGAAGATGCCGACCCGCGTGCTGCCCGACTGGCTGGTGCGCGCGGCGGCGGTCTTTGTCCCGGCGCTGCGCCAGCTGGTCCCCCGGCTGGGCGTGGTGAGGAACGCGTCGAACGCCAAGGCCGTCGGCACCCTCGGCTGGGCGCCGCGGCCCGTCGGGGACTCGCTGGTCGACACCGCGCGGTCCCTGCAGAAGCTGGGGATGCTCTAGGAGCCTCTGCGCTGACTGCAAGCTCGCGCAGGCAGAAGGCCGTGACGGCCAGGATGAAGACCAGGCAGAGGTAGCCGAGCCCGGCGAAGCCCAGCCAGGCCAGCAGCAGCCCGGACCCGGCGGCGCCCAGCGCCCCGGCGGCGCCCATGAGCGTGTCGGAGACGCCCTGCACCAGCACGCGGCGTTCGCGTGACACCCGTTCGGCCAGGAACGCCGAGCCGGAGACGGTGGCCATCGACCAGCCCAGGCCCAGCAGCACCAGCCCGGTGGTGACCGCTGCCTGCGAATCCGCGCCGAGGCCGCAGACCAGCACCGCGGCAACCAGCATGCCCTGGGAGGCAAGCATCATCCGGATCCGCCCGATCCTGTCGGCCAGCGCGCCGACCAGCGGGGAGAGCGCGTACATGCCGGCGATGTGCAGGGAGATGGTGAACCCGATGACCACCAGGATGTCGGCGGTGCCGTGGTGCATGGCATGCCCCGGCGTCGCGGCCATGTCCTTGAGGTGCACGGGCGTCATGGACATGACCCCGACCATCACCAGGTGCGCCACCACGATCGTGGAGATGCCCAGCATCGCGCCGGGCGATTGCCGTGCTGCGGCCAGGCCGGTGGCCAGCGAGCCGCGTTTGCGGCCCGGCATGGCCTTGGCGGTCGGGTGCCCGGCGGCCTCGTCGAAGCCGCGGGCCAGCATGATCGGGTCGGGGCGCAGCCCGATGTTCAGGATGACGATGGCCAGCACCATGCCGGCCAGGGAGAAGAGGAACGGCCCGCTCATCGGCGGCAGCCCGAGGCTGGCGCCGAGCGCCGATCCGGGGCCGATCAGGTTCGGGCCGGCGACGGCGCCGACGGTGATCGACCAGACCACCAGGCCCAGGTCGCGGCCGCGGGTGGCGTCGTCGGCCAGGTCCGTTGCGGCGAAGCGCGCCTGCAGGTTGGCCGCGGACCCCACGCCCAGCAGCGCCGCGCCGAGCATCAGCACGGCAAAACTCCTGGTGACGGGTGCCAGCATCATGAGCACCGCGCCGATCCCCGCCAGGAAGTAGCCCAGCGACAGCGCCACCCGGCGTCCGCGCTTGACCGCCAGCGCCGCCAGCGGCAGCGCGCTCACGGCGCCCGCCACGGAGATCGCCGTGGTGGAGGCCCCGGCAAAGGCGTTCGATCCGGTCAGCTCCACGGCCATGAGCGAGCCGATGGCCAGGCCGGCGCCGTTTCCCACGCCGGAGAGCAGCTGCGAGGCCGAAAGCGTGAGCACCACGCGGCGCTGCGCCCGGGCGCGGGTGGAAACGGGATTGAGCACCGGTTTTGAAGAAGTAGTCACCCGTGCAAGCTTAGCAACGGGCGGGGCTTAACGACCGTCGGGGCCCGCCTCCGGAAGGAAGCGGACCCCGACGGGGACAGGCAGGGGCCGGGCGACTACTCGGAGTCGGCCTTGGCGGCTTCGTCTGCAGCCTTGAGTTCCTGCGTGGCCTTGTGCTCGGCGGCGGCGCGGCGGCCGGCCGGGGAAAGCAGCGAGGCAACGGTGGCGATCACGATGGTGCCGAGGATGACAACCAGCGAGACGGTGATCGAGATGTCCGGGACCCACTCGATGTGGTGGCCGCCGTTGATGAACGGCAGCTCGTTGACGTGCATCGCGTGGAAGACCAGCTTGATGCCGATGAAGGCCAGGATGATCGACAGTGCGTGCTTGAGGTAGACCAGGCGGTCCATCAGGCCACCGAGCAGGAAGTACAGCTGGCGCAGGCCCATCAGCGCGAACAGGTTCGCGGTGAAGACGATGAACGGGGACTGGGTCAGGCCGAAGATCGCCGGGATCGAGTCGACCGCGAAGAGCAGGTCGGTCATGCCGATGGTCACGAAGACCAGGACCATCGGGGTGAACATGCGCTTGCCGTCGATGGTGGTGCGCAGCTTGTTGCCGTCGAACTCCTTGGAGATCGGCAGGTTCTTGGTCAGCTTGTAGACCAGGCCGTTGTTGGCGCCGTCGGACTCGTCCTCGCCGTGGTCGGTCGCCTGCTTCCAGGCGGTCCAGAGCAGGAACGCACCGAAGATGTAGAAGACCCACGAGTAGTTTTCGATGACAGCGGCACCGAGGATGATGAAGATGCCGCGCAGGATCAGCGCGATGATGATGCCGAACATCAACACTTCTTGCTGGTACTTACGTGGCACCGAGAAGCGGGCCATGATGATGATGAACACGAAGAGGTTGTCGATGCTCAGCGAGTATTCGGTGACCCAGCCGGCGATGAACTGCTGGCCGAGGTCCGGGCCCGCCTGCCACCAGACAACGGCGCCGAAGATCAGTGCCAGGGTGACGTAGAAGCCGACCCAGAGGCCGGATTCCTTCATCGAAGGTTCGTGTGGTTTCTTGACTACGTAAAGCAGGTCAAGCAGAAGAATGATGCACAATGCGGAAAGAGAAATAATCTCAAACTGCAGCGACAAGCCGTGGTTTCCCAATGTTGGGGCCTTTCAAACGGGGTACGTGAAATTACCGCAAGTCTCTCCGCCGCCCGCTCAGATTGGGACGACCGCTGCGCCCGGCGAGGCATCGATGCCTCGCGTGTTGACGACCACAGCACAAGTGGGATACTCCCCTACGCTTGAAACAGTCTAGCGTACTCATGTTTCGGACTGAATGACTCGTTTACCCACGTCGCAGGCGTGCAATCGACGCCCTACGCGTGACCTGCGTTTTTCATCTGGCGAAGCTCCTTCTTCAGCTCCGACACCTCGTCGCGCAGGCGGGCGGCAACCTCGAAGTGCAGCTCGGCGGCGGCCGCGTGCATCTGCTCGGTCATCTGGCTGATCATGTCCACAAGGTTTTCCGCCGGGGCCGCGGCCAGGCCGTCGGCACGCACCACCTCGTGCGCCTTCTTGGTGCCGGCGGCCGAACGCTTGGCGTTCTTGGCCAGTCGCTGGTTGTTCAGCAGCTCCTGGGTGTCGGCGTCCTCGCGGGCCAGCGAATCGGTGATGTCGGCGATCTTCTTGCGCAGCGGCTGCGGGTCGATGCCGTGGTCCTTGTTGTACTTCTGCTGCACCTCGCGGCGGCGGTTGGTCTCCTCGATCGCCTGCGCCATGGCGTCGGTGATCTTGTCCGCGTACATGTGGACCTGGCCGTCGACGTTTCGGGCGGCACGGCCGATGGTCTGGATCAGCGAGGTCGCCGAGCGCAGGAAGCCCTGCTTGTCGGCGTCGAGGATCGCCACGAGCGAGACCTCGGGCAGGTCGAGGCCCTCACGGAGCAGGTTGATGCCGACCAGCACGTCGAACAGGCCCATGCGCAGCTCGCGCAGCAGCTCGACGCGGCGCAGCGTGTCGACGTCGGAGTGCAGGTACTGGACCCGGACCCCGTGTTCGGTGAAGTAGTCGGTGAGGTCCTCGGCCATGCGCTTGGTCAGCGTGGTGACCAGGATGCGCTCGTTGCGTTCGACGCGGGCGCGGATCTCGTCGAGCAGGTCGTCGATCTGGCCCTTGGTGGGCTTGACGATGATCTCGGGGTCGATCAGGCCCGTGGGGCGGATGATCTGCTGGACCACGCCGTCGGCCTTGCCCAGCTCGTACTTGCCCGGGGTCGCCGAGAGGTAGACGGTCTGGCCGATGCGCTCGAGGAACTCGTCCCACTTCAGCGGCCGGTTGTCCATGGCCGAGGGCAGCCGGAAGCCGTGCTCGACCAGGGTGCGCTTGCGCGACATGTCGCCCTCGTACATGGCGCCGATCTGCGGGACGGTGACGTGGGATTCGTCGATGACCAGCAGGAAGTCGTCGGGGAAGTAGTCGATGAGGCAGTGCGGCGCGGTGCCGGCGGCGCGGTCGTCGATGTGCCGGGAGTAGTTTTCGATGCCGTTGCAGAATCCCATCTGCTCCATCATTTCCAGGTCGTAGGTGGTGCGCATGCGCAGGCGCTGGGCCTCCACCAACTTGTTCTGGCTCTCCAGGGTCTCCAGGCGCTGGCGCAGCTCGTCCTCGATGTCGGTGATCGCGCGGTTCATGCGCTCGGGACCTGCCACGTAGTGGCTGGCCGGGAACACGTACATCTCGTTTTCCTCGCGGATCACGTCCCCGGTGACCGGGTGCAGCGTGTGGATCGATTCGATCTCGTCGCCGAAGAACTCGATGCGCAGGGCCTGTTCCTCGTACATCGGGATGATCTCCACGGTGTCGCCGCGCACGCGGAAGGTGCCGCGGTGGAAGTCCATGTCGTTGCGGGCGTACTGCATGGAGACGAACTTGCGCAGCAGGTCGTCGCGGTTCAGCTCCATGCCCTTCTTCAGGGTGACCATGCCCGCGACGTACTCCTCGGGGGTGCCCAGGCCGTAGATGCAGGAAACGGTGGCGACGACGATGACGTCGCGGCGGGTGAGCAGCGCGTTGGTGGCCGAGTGGCGCAGGCGTTCGACCTCCTCGTTGATGGAGGAGTCCTTCTCGATGAAGGTGTCGGTCTGCGGCACGTAGGCCTCGGGCTGGTAGTAGTCGTAGTAGGAGACGAAGTACTCGACGGCGTTGTTGGGCAGCAGCTCGCGGAACTCGTTGGCCAGCTGCGCGGCCAGCGTCTTGTTCTGCACCATGACCAGCGTGGGGCGCTGCACCTGTTCGATGAGCCAGGCGGTGGTGGCGGACTTGCCGGTGCCCGTGGCGCCGAGCAGCACCACGTCCTTTTCGCCCGCGTTGATGCGTGTCGTCAGTTCCTTGATCGCCGTTGGCTGGTCGCCGGCGGGCTTGAACTCGCTGATGACCTCGAAGGGGGCAACGACGCGGTTGATTTGCTGGGCAAGACTCATGTTTCTAGGCTACGCCCCGGGCCGGACAGGTTGGCCGGTGCTCGCGTTGGGCTGAACGGATCCGGGCCAGCGCCTCGCCTTGCCCGTCGCCGATGGCGTGGTGGACCCAGCGGAAGTAGCGGTCGGCACCCGCAAGAATGCCCGGAACGACGTATGGCCGGATCGACCTTGTGGGACATGCTGTTGGCCGTGAACGTGGCGCTTCGGGGCGTACCCTTCATGGCGACGCTGACCGGTTGGCCGGACAGGGTTTCGTTGCCGTCGCCGGCGGCCAGGAAACCCTCGAGAACGTCCAGCAGCGCAAGCCAGATGCCCGTCACCTCGTCCCAAAGGTCCAACGGGATCAGCTGTTGGCCGTGATACAGCAGGTGGACGAGGCCGTCGCTGCCGTGGGGGTTGCGCGTGGCGCGGTCGAACCACAGCGCTGCCGCGCGTTTGCCCTCGCGATCGACACTCACCAGGTAGTGCTCCGGCCGGGCACGAAAGTCCGCGAGGTCCGTCACCGTGTGCGGGACCAGCAGGAAGGTTCGGTGGCGAAGTATTCGTGTTCACGGGCGACGGTGCACGGACCCGTGGTTCTTCCGCACGTCGCGCTCGACGATGTTGCCCAGCAGGCGCGCATGGTGCGCATCATGAACAGCACCGTGGCAAACGTGGCCGCGACGATGCCCAGCAGCGCCAGCCACGCCGGAACCAGCACCACGGCGGTGTAGCCGGAGTCCCGCAGAGACGAATTGCGCGCAGGCCGCCGAGGAACAGCCACGGCACCAGCGCGGCGGCAAAGCTCAGCCCGCTGACAAGCCAGGCGAACTTGATGCGGCGCAGCTCCCGGTCGGCGCGGGCCTGCTCGGCCTCGAGCAGGACCCGGAGTTCCTCCTTGGCGGCCTCGCGGTCAGCGGGCATGCTTGGATTCCGCACGTGACTTGACATCGAGGGACTCCCAGACTTCGTTGACGCGGTCCCGCAGCTCTTCCACGGTGCCGGAATTTTCGATGACGACGTCGGCGACGGCCGCGCGTTCCGCGTCCGTGGCCTGGGCGGAGATGCGTGCCAGGGCGTCGGATTCGTTCATGCCGCGGTCCCGGGCCATGCGGTGCAGGCGCTCCTGCAAGCGGGGCCGCGACGACCAGGACCACGTCGAAGTCCTGCGCCTGCCCGGTCTCCACCAGCAGCGGGATGTCCTGGACGATCACCGCGTCCGCGGGGGCGGCCTCGCGCAGGCGGGCGGCCTCGGCGCGCACCAGCGGGTGCACGATCGAGTTCAGCTTTTCGCGCGCGGCGGCGTCCTTGAACACCAGCGCGCCCAGGGCCGGGCGGTCAAGCGCCCCGTCGGCGGTGAGGATGCCGGGCCCGAACGCGGCGACGACCGCCGCGAGCCCGGGGGTCCCGGGCTCCACGACGGCCCTTGCGATGGCGTCGGCGTCGATGAGCACCGCGCCGAGTTCGGCCAGTTGCCGCGCGACGGCGGATTTTCCTGCGGCGATCCCGCCTGTCAAACCAACATTGAGCATGTGCCCTAGCCTACAGGCTGTCCTAGGAAACAGGCGCGGGCTCGATGTTCTGGTTGTGGCGGAACAGGTTGGCCGGGTCGTAGTGCGCCTTGATGCGGGCCAGCCGGTCGTAGTTCTGCAGGTAGGAGGCGCGGATCCGGTCGGTCCCCTCGTCCATCATGAAGTTCACGTAGGCCCCGCCGGCGGTGGTGGGATGCAGCTCGTCGTAATACGACTTGGTCCAGCCGGTGATCAGCTCCGCGTTGGCCGGGTCCGGATCGACCCCGACGATCACGCCCGCCCAGCCGCCCTGCCGGTAGGCGAAGGCCGTCGCGTCGGCCGGGACCCGCGCCGCGGCCCCGTCGATCGGGTACAGGTGCATGGTGGAGTGGCCGGTGGGCAGGGCGGCGCCGTACTTGGCGTGGATGTCGATCGCGGCGTCGGAGATCTCCTTCACGAAGTCCGCGCGCCAGTACCACTGCAGCCCGGCCGGGAAGAGCGGCGTCGAAGGCCTGCTGCAGCGCGGTGAACGGCATGGCGTGCAGGCCCACCACCAGCGGGGAACCGAACTCGCGCACCGGGGCCAGCACCGCGTCGGCGGCCGCGTGGTCGCCGGTGTAGCACCAGACGATGCCGCAGGACTTGCGGCCCCAGAGCTCCTCGGGGAACGGCGGCGCCGGCGGGATGGTCAGCAGCCCGATCCAGCCGTTGAGCTCCTCCGGCAGCGCGGGCAGCAGCTCCCGGTACCAGCGCATGACGGCGGGCGTGTCGGCCAGGTCGTAGAGCACGGGGCCCCCAATGATCACTCCGTGCTCTCCGATGTCGTGGGTGCGGAAGGTGAAGGAGGTGACGACGCCGAAGTTGCCGCCGCCCCCGCGCAGGGCCCAGAACAGGTCCGGGTGCCGGTTCTCGTCGGCGGTGACAAGGGTTCCGTCGGCCAGCACCACGTCCGCGGACAGCAGGTTGTCCACCGTCAGGCCGAAGCGCCGGGTCAGGTAGCCGATGCCGCCGCCCAGGGCCAGCCCGCCGACGCCCGTGGAGGCGATGAAGCCGCTGGGGGTGGCCATGGCCGAAGGCGACGGTGGCGTGGTCGACGTCGGCCCAGACGCGCCCCGCCGTCGACGCGCACGGTGTGGGCCGCGGGGTCGATCGTGGTGGAGCGCATGCCGCCCAGGTCGATGACCAGCGCGCCGTCGGCGACGCACAGCCCGGCGGCGTTGTGCCCGCCGCCGCGCACCGCGAGTTCGACGCCGTTCTCGCGGGCGAAGTTCACGCAGGCGACGATGTCCGCGGTGTCCGCGACCCGGGCGATGGCCGCCGGGCGGCGGTCGACCATGCCGTTGTAGACGGCACGCGCCGCATCGTATCCGCGTCCTGCGGCAACGTCAGCGTTCCGCGCAACGACGCCGCGAGTTCGGCAAAGGGTGCTTCCGTGGTTTCCGGATGCCCGCTCATGGTGTTCTCCTGCTTGGTGCTTGGGGGTGGTGCTTGATGGATCCCACGCTAGGCGCCCGCGCGTTCGTCAGGCGTTCGCCCGGTTCGCATTCGCATCCAGCCGCCGCAGCAGCGCCACGCTGCCCTGCTCGCTCCGCCAGGGCGCGGGCCCGCTCGAGCATCGCGCGGCGCGCCGGTCCGCGGGCGTGGCCGGCGCGCAGGCGCAGCACCTCCGGGAGCCACCAGCCGTCGCTGTGCTGTTCGGCGGTGGCCAGGGCCGCGTCCAGCACCGCGCACGCGCCCTTCGGCGTCCCCCTCGGCGGCCAGGTTCACGGCCAGCAGGGACAGCCAGTAGGGCATGCGGGCCAGCGCATCGTGGGCGCGCAATGCCGCGATTCCGGCGCGGATCTGCGCCGTTCCCTCCGGCCCGCCCGCCAGCCAGCCCTGCAGGATCTCGCCCCACTGCCCGTAGTAGGCCAGGTCGTAGCGGCGGCACAGCGCCAGCAATTCCGTGATGAGTGGCTCCAGCGCGGCGGTGTCCCCGCGCAGCTGCTGCAGCAGGGCGGCGTAGGCCAGCGCCACGGCCCGCGTGTAGGGAAGCTCGCCCTGCCCGGACATGGACAGCGCCTCGTCGGCCAGCTCCGTGGCGCGGGCATCGTCCCCGACCAGCCAATGCGCGTGGGATGCCCAGCCGCGGGCGTGGATCTCCAGCCTGGTGCCCAGGATGTAGGAGTAGCCGGGCCGCCCGATCTCGCTGCACCGGGCGAAGTGCCCGATGGCCTCGGCCGCCCGGCCCAGCCCCTGCGCCGCCCCGGCCACCGCGAAGTGCGCCTGGCCCAGCAGGTCGGGGTCGTCCCCGGCAAGCTCCAGCGCCTGGCGGGCGATCTTGTACGACGGCCCGATCCGTCCCTGGACGTAGCGGCCGGCGAAGATCCCGATCAGGCTGTCCGCCAGCACCTCCCGGTGCCCCAGCCCCAGGGCGAGTTCCCGGATGCGTTCGAGGTTGCCCAGCAGCTCGGCCGACGAATAGCCCAGCAGCGCCGTCTGCGGAGGGGACATGGAACGGCGCACGGACAGCTCGGCCTCATCCCGCCCGCGGCCCGCCGGCTGGGCGGAGATCAGCCCGAGCGCCTGGCCGTAGCTTTTCAGCGCCGCGGAGTTGGCAAACACCCGCGCGGCGTCGGCCCCGGCGCGCAGGTGGAACGGCAGCGCGCGTTCCGGGCTGGAGCCGAGCGTGTATTGCTCGGCGAGCGTGGAGGCCACGGCGTCGAGGTTTCCCGCGTGGAGCAGCTCCAGGCCCTGGGCCAGCCGGCGGTGCAGCAGCCAGCGCTTGGCCGGGGTGGCGCCCTCGTACGCGGCCGCGCGCAGCAGGTTGTGCCCGAATCCGTATCCGGAGCCCACCGGCAGCAGGATGCCCAGGCCCCACAGCTCGTCGATGGCGTCCACCAGCTCGGCGGTCTCCAGGTCCCCCGCCTCGCTGAGCAGGTCCAGGCTGATGTCGTGCCCGAAGGCCGCCGCGAGTTCCGCGACGTGCCTGGCCGGCGGGCTCAGCCGCTGCATGCGCCGCCCCAGCAGGGGGCTGAACCCCGCCTCCGGAAACGACTCGGCCTCCGGGAACGCGCGCGCGGCCTCCAGGACGTAGAGCGGGTAGCCGCCCGTGGCCGCCTGCAGCAGCCGCGTTTCGGCCTCGTCCAGCGCGTGGCCGCGGATGTGCCCGGCCAGCTCGCCGCTTGCCGCGGCGTCGAGCGGTTCGACACGCCATTTCCCGCAGCAGCCCGGCGCTGCGCGCCCCCTGGAGCAGGCCCGCCACGGCCGCGGATCCGCTTTCCCCGCCGGCGCGCAGGGTCGCCGCGAACAAGCAGGTTCGCGGCCCTGCCGGATCCCAGCAGGAAGGCCATCCACGCGGCGGTGTCCGCGTCGCACCATTGCAGGTCATCGAGCACAAACAGGGTGGGCCGCCCGGTGGACTCCACCGTCGCGGCAAGCGCCTCGAAGAACCTGAACCGCTGCCAGGCATCGACCATGGCCCGCCCGGAGCCGTCCCGGGGCGCGGGGTCCGCGGTTCCGCGGTCCAGCAGCGTCCGGCAGCAATCTGGCCGCCTCGCGCCGAAGCGGCGCGGGCAGGGTGGCCAGCACCGGGGCGAAGTCCCTGCTGCGCAGCCACACCGCCACCGGCGCCAGCGGGATCCTGCCCGACGCGTCCACGCACCGCGCCTGGGCAACCACCGCGCCCGTGGCCCGGGCCAGGTCGCCCAGCGCCGCGGCAAGATGCGTCTTGCCGACGCCCGGGGCGCCGGAAAGCACCAGCAGGCCCCCGCGGCCCGCGCGGGTTTCCTCCCAGCATTGCCGCAGCACCGCCATCTCCCGGGCCCGTCCGATCGGCGGGCGCCCGGCGCCCCGGCCGGGGGCATCGGACGCCGGCGGCCGGCGTGCGGCTGGGTCCCAGCAGGTTGCGGGTCTCGGCCGACGGGGCCACGCCGAGTTCGCGCTCGAGCACGGCGGTGCAGCGGTGGAAGGCGTGCAGCGCGGCCGCCCGGTCCCCGAGGGCCAGGTGGGCGCGGATCAGTCCCCGGTAGCCGGCCTCCTCCAGCGGCTGGATGGCGATGCGTTGCCCGGCCACCGCCAGGGCGCGCCGGCCCTCCCCCAGCGCGGTCCACGCCGCGACGGCGTCGTCGCACAACGCGGTGCATTCGCTGCGGATCCGCTCCCGCGCCGCGGGCACCCAGTCCGAGTAGTTGCCGGGCATCAAATCCCCGCGGTACTCGTCCAGGGCCAGCTGCGCGTGGGCCAGGAATTCCCGCGGTCCGGGTTCGTTCGCCGCCGCCAGGGCGGCCTCGCGTTCCGCGGCGAACACCTGCACATCGACGCGCAGCCCCGGAGCGGGCAGCCAGCCGATGGCCCCGTCGGAGGTCGCAAGGCAGTCGACGCCCTCCAGCAATTGCCGCAGGTTGTGCAGTTCCCGGCGGAGGTTTGTCATGGCCTGGCGCTCGGGGGTGTCGGGCCAAAACGTCCCGGCCAGCACCGGGCGCGGCACGCGGATCCCGGGGTGCAGGACAAGATAGGCCAACAGCTCCACCGCCCGGGACCCGCCGGCAACAAGGTCAACGCCCAGCGACGTGAGACGTTGTTCACCGAGCAGATTCAGTTGCAGCACGGCCCCTGCCCCTTTTGGCGACTAGCCCCCGCATGGAATTCTCCCACCGCGCGCCCGGGGCAGGCAATGAGCGACCGGCCCCGACTGACTAGAATGGATCGGTGATGCACAGCGAATCCGTGGCGACGGCCTATACGACGGTGGACGGCGACTTCGTCCACGAGTTGGAGATCAAGCGTTCGCGTTTCATCACCTACCTGCGCCGGGTCGAGTCCGAGGAGCAGGCGCGCGGCCTGATCGCGGAGCTGCGCAAGAGCCACTTCGATGCGCGGCACCACTGCAGCGCGTTCATCCTGGGCCCCGACCGCATGGCCATGCGCAGCAACGACGACGGCGAGCCCTCGGGCACCGCCGGCATCCCGATGCTCGACGCGCTGGCCAAGCGCGAGACGGCGCCGGGGGTCACCGACCTGTCGGACATCGTCGCGGTGGTGGTGCGCTACTTCGGCGGCATCCTGCTGGGCGCCGGCGGCCTGGTGCGCGCCTACTCCGACTCGGTCTCCAGCGCCCTGGACGCGGCCCCGCTTCTCCGCCGCCAGCGCATGCGCATCCTCGGGGTGGACGCGGACTACGTCGCTGCGGGAAAGCTGGAGAACGACCTGCGCGCCGGCGGGATCCAGGTGCTGGGCACCGACTACGGCCCGCGCCTGGCCACGTTGCGGGTGGCACTGAACGACGAAAACGATGCGATCGAGCAGTTCAAGGACCGGCTCGCCACGCTCAGCGCCGGCTCGAGCACTGCCGAAAACTTGGGAACCGAATGGGTGGATGTACGTTGAAACTGGAATTTGAGTCGCTGCGCCGCTGGCCCGATGTCGAGGCGGAAAACCTGCAGGCGTTCGACGCCGCGGACAGGCTGCTGCTTGACCTTGCCGCCGAGGCCGGCTGGCCGGCCGAACCGGGCAGGGTCGCCATCCTGAACGACCACTACGGCGCGCTGACCCTCGGGGCCCTGGCCGCCGGGGTGCGCGGCGTGCGCGTGCACCAGGACGCGCTCTCCGGCGCCCGGGCCATCGAGGCCAACGCGCAGCGCCTGCTCCCGGAGCTGGCCGGCGAATACAGCCACCTGCCGCTGGGTGCCGGGCTGTTGGAGGGCGCGTCGCTGGTCCTCATCCAGCTCCCCCGCTCGCTGGACGCGCTGGAGGAAATGCTGGCCTTCGTGGCCGAGCACGCCTCCGCCGACGTCACGGTGATGGCCACCGGCCGCATCAAGCACATGGGCCTGGGCATGAACGAGGTCATGGGCCGCTACTTCGAGACCGTCACGCGCCTCGCTGGCGCGGCAGAAGTCCCGCGTGCTCACGGCCGCGGGGGTGCGCCCGGCCGACCGAGCGACCCGCGCCGCGCTTCCCGCTGCACGGCTCGTTCCCCGTGGGGTTGGAGAAGCCGCTCGAGCTGCGCGCCTACGCCGAGACCTTCGGCGGCGCGAAGCTCGATCCGGGAACCCGGTTCCTGCTCGAGCACCTGGACCTGCCGGACACCGCCGGCCGCGCCGTGGACCTTGGCTGCGGCAACGGAACCATCGCCGGCTTCATGGCGCTGAAGTACCCGTTGCTCACGGTGCATGCCTCGGACCAGTCGGCATCCGCCGTGGCCTCGACCGCGGCAACGGCGGCGGCCAACGGCGTGGCGGACCGGGTGGCCCCGGTGCAGGACGACGCGCTGGCGTCGCTGCCGGACGCGTCCGAGGAACTCGTGGTGCTCAACCCGCCGTTCCACATGGGAAACACCGTGCATGCGGGGATCGCGCTGAAGCTGATTGCCGACGCCGGCCGCGTGCTGGCGCCCGGGGGCGAGCTGTGGTGCGTCTGGAATTCGCACCTGGGCTACAGGTCGCAGCTGGAAAAGCTGGTGGGCCCCACCCGCCAGGTCGCCCGGAACCCGAAGTTCACCATCACGGTTTCGACGCGCGCATAGCCTCGGCGTTCGGGGCGTAGCGGTTTGGCTGCGGCATCGCTCCGGGTTCGAAGCGCGGCCTGGCCCCGGCAACGCGGGTGGCGTAGCCGGGCATTCCCGCCGGGTCCAGGCGAATGCGGTCGAGCACGTCATCGCCCTCGGCTTCCGTGGCAGGCAATGCCCGGGGAGGAATCCGATCGATCGCGCCAACGGATCTTGCGCTTGGCCCGGTTGAAGACCTCCACGGCCCTCCAGGGGCGGTAGCCGGTGTGCGTGGCAAGCTCCGAGTCCGTTGGTCCTGGCGGGTGTCCCCAGGACCGCGGGTCGGCTCCCCCACCCGTGCAGCCCAATGATCGACAGACGCGCGTGCGGGGGCAGCGGAAGCTTCACCGCATTGGCACCCCAGACCCACGGCTCGGCGGCAACGGCGAGGAACCCACGCTGGTCCAGTCCGTTGACGGCCTCGATGCCGTGCACGGGGCATTGTTCGTCGACGTCGAGCACGGGCGGCATCCCCTCGGGTTTGTTGCGTTTCTTGCCGCCGCAGATGCAGCCATCGCGTCGCGCTTCGGATGCATCGATGGCCTGGACGGCGCGCTGGAAGACCAGCGGCCCGATCGCGGGATCCAGCGGAATGTCCAGGACGACGTCACCGGCAATTCCTTCCTGAATCCGCCGAAGCAATGCGGCGAACAGCCAGAAGCCAAGACCAAGCATGGGCATCAAGAGCGGATTCCAGGTCATCCAATCTTCACGGTGCCGGTCAGGGCCCGCAAGTCCCGGCTGGCATCCGTGAAGAATGAGATGACCGCCTTGCCGGCCACCAGCGCCAGAAGGGCAATCGCAACGCTTTTTGCCGATCCGTTGGCCCGCTTCTGCATGCGTGTACTTTGCAAAAGCGCTCGGTCGACTGCGACCTGGCCCGCTGCTTGCTTCCTCCAATGCCGCACGAGGAACGAGAGGCGTGCGCCCGTGAGGCCCGCAAACAGGCCCAGCGCCAGGAACCAGAAGAAACATGTCCACAGGGCCACCGAGAATGCCGCGCCGTTTTGCCCGTAGGCAAGCAAGACCCATGTCCCGAGCAGGGAAACCCACGGGGCAAACCTCCCGGCAACCATGGCAAACGCGGACAACAAGGAACATCGCAAAGACGAGATACGCTTCCAGGTCAGGATCGACGTCGAAGCCAAGCCCGGCAAACCTGAATCCAACGAACAACCAGTGCCAGGAACGGCAAGCTGCCACCCCAGCGAAGCAAACGGTCCGGCACCGTGCGCGGCACCGCTGCCCACTCGGCTTCCGAGACCACGTAGCGCGGCAACATCACCATTGAATCCAGTTGGCGTCTCTTGCCCACGTGGTTTCCCCCTTGACTAGCAATTGCTCAAGATTAGGCCAGACAGGTGGCGGATGCGACGTCATCATTTCGAGTGATCCCTGGAACCGCAGGGACTACATGGGCACCATTCAGATCCCGTCAAAGAGGTCCTCAGCAGCGGTGCACCGGGTGCCCGCGGTGGCCACGCAATGGTGGAAGGCTCCCTGCCCACGGCACGTTCCCAGCTGTGCGCATCCCGGTCGGAATCAATGAGTACGTGGCGTTGGCTGCGGTGCTCTTGGAGTCCTGCCACGATGCGGGAGGCCACCGTTCGCGTGTCGACCTCGATGTCGATGGCCTCGTCCGGCACGGGCCGCAAGTGGTATTCGAGCGCGGGGTCCCACGTTTGGAGCCCCTTGCGGCCCCGCGCGGCATTCCACCGCTCGAAGGTGGAAGCCCGGACCGCGCCGTGGACAAGTCGGCGCAGCCCCGGTCCCGGCACCTGTCGCGCCAGGTGGAACGCCGCATCCGTGGCCCTGCCGATCGCGATGTGGTCGCGGTGCCCGGTGATTCCATCGGGCCCGAAGGTGGCCACGACCTGCGGCCGCTCACGGAGCAGGATGTCCTTGATGCGGCCGACCAGCTCATCGAAGTCGACCGCGTCGACCAGCCCGTCGTCGTAGCCGAGCCATTCATGGCGATCCGGAATCGGTTCCGTGGGCACGCCAGGCATTTGCGCTTTCCATCCGTCGCCATGCGCCGAGCGTTTCCGGGGTGGCCGGGACTCCCTCGGAAATCTGGCCGGCGGCGCCGTCCGTGGCCAACACCAGGATGAACCTGAATCCCTCGTCATGTTCGTGCAGGGCAATGGAACCGGCACAACCGTACGCGTCGTCGTCGGGGTGGGCGACGATGACCGCGATGGAATGTGGCTCGCTCATGGGCAAACCCTAGCCCTCGCCCTCGCCACAAAACAGTGCGTTGGCGACCGCATGGGCGAGTTTCGATCGTTCGGGCCCCAAGTGGTGCAATACTTCTGGAATGGATGAGCGCACCGAGGTACCCAACAAGGCCCTGATCGTCGTCGACATGCAAAACGGCGTGATCGAACATTGCGTTCACCCGAAGAAGGTCACCGCGCGCATCCAGGAAATGGTCAGCCCGGGCACGCGATACCGGGACCCCGATCTTCTGGGTGCAGGACGAGCAGGACTTTGCCCGCCATTCCACCCCGTGGCGCATCGCCGCCCCGCTGGAACCCCGCGACGGCGAGCACCACATCTTCAAGACCTACCGTGATGCATTCGCCGGAACCGGCCTGCACGCGGCACTGAATGCCCAAGACGTCCAGCACGTGGTGATCTGCGGCGCCCAGTCGGACTACTGCGTGCGCACCGCGGCCCAGCGCGCCGCGGCAATGGGCTTCGACGTGACGCTCGTGCGCGATGCCCACACCACGGGGGCCGCGACCTTCGAGGGCCAGACCATGACCGGGGACCAGGTCATCGCCCACACCAACGCATACTTTGCCGGCCTCGAGTATCCCAAGCAGAGCATTTCACTGCTGCGTGCCGAAGAGGTCGTCTTCCACCCCGTGGCCGGTGAACGACTAGACCGGCAGTTCCGCCGTTGGTGGCCATGGGCCACCAACGAACCACGGAGCGCAGCGCGGAGGTTTTCGTTGTGCAGGATCGCCGTGTCAGCACGTTCAAAGGGCGCTCCCGTCCGAAAGGCTCCTTCATCGGGGCTGGTCGCCGCGGAAGTAGGAAACCAGACGTTTGGCGATTTCCGGGGACGGCTCGACCCCCAGCTCGTCCAGCACCAGGCGCCGGTATTCCTCGAACCGGCGTTTTGCCACCAGCGGGTTTCCCTCGCCGATATACGCTTCGAACAGCATGACCTGTGCCGACTCGCGCAGCGGATCGGCGTGGCACACGACAAGGGCCGCTTCCAGGGCCTCGGCGTGCCTGCCCGCCAGCCTGAGCTCACGGCTCATGCACTCCATGGCATGGAGCATTCGCTGCTCAAGCCTGATGCGCTCCAGATCGATCCACTCGTCGGAAACCTCCGGCAGGATTTCCGCGGTACAGATGCTTCTGGGCACCCATGCCAGGTCGGTGGTCCGCAGGTTGCCCGTAATGAGCCGGGTTGCCCAGTCGTCCAGCAAATGAATATCGACGATGACGCCGTCGGACAGGAACAGCCGGTGCTCATCGGACCCGACCAGTTCGATGCCGTCGCGACGGAGCCGCCACAATTCCGCCCGCAGGTTGCCTGTTGCCCGTGTCGCGCATACGTCCGGCCAGAGTGTACGGGCCACGAAACGGCGATCGTGTCCACCGCCGTTGAACGCCAGGTACGCCAACAGCCGGGAATGCCCGTCCGTCAAATGTCGTTGCCTACCGCCCAGGGTGGCATAGGGATCCCCGATGAGATGGACCATCGGACCCGGATCGCCCTTCCATTCCGATTCCAGCGCGCGCACAAGTCCCATGGTCATGATGTCCCCCAGCGATAGAAAACAATCGACAAGGCCACCGTATGTAGCCCGGGAACCAATGGCTATTCGCCTAAAGACGATAGACAAACACCGGAATTAGTGCTTGATCAGTTCGGCTGGAGGGCAAGCCCGTAACGCCTCAATGACGCAACCTGGAATCCCATGGGTAGTCTAGGGGCCCCAAGGTCCTACTTAGTGCCCCCGGCCAGCGAAGGAAGCACCATGCCCCGCGGAATACCACTTCACATTGGCCTGAACGCCGTCGACCCGCAACAGTACCAAGGCTGGTCAGGGCACCTAAACGCCTGCGAGGCCGACGCCCAGGACATGAAGGCCATCGCAGCGGCGGCAGGGTTCTCCACCGATGCATTGGAAACCCACCACAGTGAGGAGTAGTCCATGACCGACACGAACGCACCAGTCCCCCAAGCCCAGGTGGCACGCACCGGATATGCCGCCGACTTCCTGGGAATCCCTGTTCAGGCCCCGACGCTGGATGCGAGCATCAGCAACGACGCGGTCCTGTGGGAAGGATCCGCAACCATCCCCTATACCCATTTCTCGCTTGCCCTCAGCAAGGCACGGCGGTTCGCCCGCTGGGTTGCATGGAACATCGACGGGGCCAGCATCAAGATGATCAGCCGCGCCGACATGAATTTCACGAAGGACCCCCGGCTTCCCGAGGCCGCGCAAACAGGCAACGAGCTATACGCCGACAACCGCTTGGACCGGGGGCATATCGCCCGGCGCGCCGACCTCCTGTGGGGGGGATCTCCCGGAGGCCAAGCAAGCCAACCGCGATTCCTTCTACTACAGCAACATCACCCCGCAAATGGACGACTTCAACCAAAGCAGCCAGGACGGGCTCTGGGGCCGTCTCGAAAACGCCCTCTTTGAGGATGTCGACGTCGATGACCTGCGTGTCAGCGTCTTCGGCGGACCCGTCTTCCACGACGATGATCGCATGTACCGCGGGACCGCCTTGCCCCGCGAATACTGGAAACTCGTGGCCTTCACCGAGAACGGCGTCCTCAGGGCCCGCGCGTTCCTGCTGACCCAGAACCTCGACCAACTTCGGGCCCTTCTGGACCTGGACGAATTCAGGGTCTACCAAATCACCCTCGCCGAACTCGAGGAGCGCACCAAGCTCAAATTCCCCGACACCTTGCACACGGCAGACACCCCCGTCGCCACCACGAGGCAGGCCCCCGGGGACCGGAAACCCTTGGACCGGATCGCCGACATCCACTGGTAATCCCCCACAAAACGCGGTTCGCGGAATCATCGGCCCACGGGTGGCGGGACCCGGCACCGGAATGCCCCTGGAAATGACGGGCCACCGCATCATTGACAGTAGTAACGCCCGAGTAACGCGAGATGGTAAAAACTAACAAGGATGTCTGTACGAAGGTGCCGGCAAGGATTCTTCTCGCCGACGGGGGCAAGAATTGGAGAGACTGTTGTGAAACTCGTCCTGTTCGATCTCGGTAACACCTTGGAAAGCAATGACGTCCTGCTCCCCGGGGCGCTGGAAACACTTGAGGCCATTGCGTCCTTCCGCGCCGGAGATCGCCCGGCGGCGTTGCTGGGACTCGTGTCGGATTTTGACATGCCAGACAGGCCGTCGGACATACCGATCATCCAGCAGCGCTACTACCAGCTGATTGATGACCTTGGCATCCGGCCCTTTTTCGAGCCAGTCGCCGAGCGTGTCACCTTGTCCACCGAGGTCGGCGTGTTCAAGCCCGACGAGGCCGTCTTCCGGGCCGCGACCTCGAAGGCCAACCCCGACCTGGAATTCGACGACGTACTGTTCGTCACCGAAAACCTCGGCCACGTGCTGGCCGCCCGCAGTCTTGGGCTGAGGGCCGTGCACGTGCGCGGTCCGGGACAAGCACACGGCGAAGTGGGGACACTGCCCGAACTCGTTCCCTTGGTGCAGGCGTTCATCGGGAGCGAGGAGCCTGTCGAGACCGTTGTCCTGGACGTTCCGTCGGATGCGCATGACACGGTCGTGAACCGGCTCGCGGCCACCGGGGAGGTGCAGTGGACGAGACTCGGCGACGTGCTCGTGGTGCGAACGCCCGCCGGCAGCGAAGGGGCGGAGCCCGCGCGCCGCTTGCTCGTCCCGGAGCGGCGCCTGCACCTGGTCACCCAGATTGCCCGCCTCTTCCAGGAGGACCACCCCGACGTCCGGGTGGTCGTGGACAAGGGCCGCTACCTGGTCGTCGAATTCGATCCCGACACGGCTACCCTCGCCGACGGCCCGCACGCGTCCTGCTATGCCGTCCGCCCCCTTCCCGCCGACACCGTGGTGTTTGACCAGCGGACCGCCCGGCCGAGGGACGCGTCTGCCCCCGCCGAGGCGCTTCGTGCCCCGCTCGAACAGCTGTCCCGCACGGACTTTGAGCAAGACCTCGGCACGCTGGCAAGCCTGCGCACACGGCACTCGACAAGCACCGAGTTCGCGGGCGCGCTCGAGTGGGCCAGGGACCGGCTGGAGGATCTCGGCTACGCCACCCACTTCCAGACAGTTGCGGTGCCCGGCGGGATGACCCGCAACCTCGTGGCAGACCGACCCGGCCAAGGCACGGATCGGGAGATGGTTTTGGTCACCGCCCACCTGGATTCCGTCAACATCCAGGGGGCTGCGGCACCGGCGCCCGGTGCGGACGACAATGCGTCGGGCAGCGCAGGCGTGCTGGCCATCGGCCGGGCGCTGGCCAACCGACCGGCGAGGCACGACCTGCGGCTCATCCTGTTCGGCGGCGAGGAGCAGGGCCTGTTCGGCAGCCTCCACTACGTGGGCGGGCTGGACGGGGCCGAACGCGCCCGCATCAGCGCCGTCGTCAACATGGACATGATCGCCTGCAAAAACACCTCCGACGCGACCGTGCTGCTCGAGGGTGCTGCGGTGTCCCAGGCCGTGATCGACGCGCTGGCCGACATCGCCCAGGCGCACACGTCCCTGGCCGTCCAGACCAGCCTCCAGCCCTTCAACAGCGACCACGTGCCGTTCATCGACGCGGGCATCCCGGCCGTCCTGACGATCGAGGGAGCCGACTCGGCGAATGCCAACGTCCACACCGAACACGACACCCTCGACACGCTGGACCTCGACCTCGCGCTGGAGATCCTGCGGATGAACCTCGTGTTCATCGCACAGACACTGGATGGAGACATCCGCATTGCCCGACCGATCAGGTGAAGGAGAAACCACGATGAGCGAGACCACCCAGCCAAACCTCGCCAACCCGCGCATCCGCGAATTGTGCGGCACCATGGAGGTGCACCGCCGGCTGCTCAACCAGAGCATCACCTACCAGGAACGCCGCGCCCAGATCGACAACCGGGCAATGGCCTACGAGCAGCAGACGCGCAGCGTCGCACGAAGGGGCGTGCTCACCATCCCGGTGGTTGTCCATGTGGTGCACCATCCGGCCGATCCTCCCCAGAACGTCGGCCAGGCGCAGATCCAAAGCCAGATCGAGATCCTCAACCGGGATTTCCGGGCAAGCAACCCCGACGTGCTGCAGGTGCCGGCCGTGTGGACGGACCGGGTGGCGGACTGCAACATCGAGTTCCGGCTCGCGACCCAGGACCCGGACGGCAACCCGACCGACGGGATCACCCGCATCGAGTCGACCATGCCGTTCTTCACCACCGAGCTGGACGAGTCAAGTCGAGTGCGACCGGCGGAGCAGACCCCTGGCCCAGCGACGACTACCTCAACCTCTGGGTGTGCAACGAACTCAGGGACTCGATCGGGCGGTCGATCCTCGGATACGCGCAGTTCCCCGGCGGCCCTCCGAGCACCGACGGCGTGGTCATCGCGAACTGGTGCTTCGGCACGGGTGGAACGGCGCAGTCGCCCTTCGATCTCGGGCGCACCGCAACGCACGAGATCGGCCACTGGCTGGACCTGCGGCACATCTGGGGCGACGACCGCGGCTCCTGCAGCGGAAGCGACTTGGTCGATGACACGCCGAACCAGCCGGCCCCGACCTTCGACAAGCCGACGTTCCCGCAAATCACGCTGCAACAACGGCCCCGACGGGAACATGTTCATGAACTACATGGACTACACCGATGACGCAGCCATGTTCATGTTCACCCGGGGCCAGTCCAGACGGATTGATTCATGCCTGGAGGGAGCCCGGGCCTCCTTCCTGGCCGCGCCGGTTTTCGTCCGGCCCGCCGCACAGCCCGGCCCCACTCCCTCCGTCCGGCCCATGCCCGGCGCGGTGCCCCGCTCGGGGATGGTCGCGACGCCACACACGACGCCGCACGCGCCGGCGCAGGACGACGGCGAGCTGCAGGGGCTTCGGAGGGAGGTCGAAGGACTCCGCCGGGACTACCAGCGGATGACCTCGATCCTGGATGGCATCCGCGCGGCCCTGGGCAGCGACCCCGCCAACCAGGCGGGTGGATGATGCCGGAACCGGACTGGTCGGCCGAGCCGTGAGCGGACCGCCAACGGAGCTTGCCGGCATCTGGCTGCACTCCCGCGAGGAAGACACCGACTCGACGATGGTTTTCCGCCCCCGCCACTACGCGTTCCCGCCCGCTCGCTGGCGGGACGCCGTGGAGCTGGGGGCGGACGGCACCTGCATCTGGCACGGCAGCGGCCCCGACGACCGCGGGCAGGCGACACCGTGCCGCTGGGAGGATCCCGGAAACGGGCAGGCGCAGATCACGCTCCCCGCGGTTGGGGGCGGCATGGCCCGTCACCGGATCCAGTCGTGGACCCCGGAGAGGCTCGTTGTCGAAAGGTGAACGCCACGCCCCGTGGATTCGCTAGGGTGGCTAAAACACCAGTGACCAGCAAGGAGACCGCCGCAACCATGAACCCGAAACACCAACGATTCGTTGCCGACCTGAAACGGGCAGGCATTGAGCGAGAGATCCGGCTGCTCGACGAGCACACGCATACCGCAGCGGCGGCGGCCAACTACCTGGGCTGCGAGGTGGCGGCAATTGCCAACTCGTTGGTCTTTGACTGCGAGGGCGAGGCGCTGCTGATCATGTCCAGCGGCGCGGGGCGCGTGGACACCCAAGGTTGTCGGTGCAGCACTGGGCGGTGTATCAGCTGAAACGGGCGACACCCGACTTCGTCAAGCAGGCAACGGGCCAGGTCATCGGCGGAGTGGCACCTGCCGGGCATCCCGCTCCCCTGCGCACCGTCATCGACACCTCGTTGCGCGAGTTCGACGAGCTCTGGGTTGCCGCCGGCACCGCGGATTCGCTGATGCCCATCAGCTACGCGGAATTGCTCAGGCTGACCGGCGGAACCGAATTGGTCGTCCGCTAAGGCCCCGAGACCGAAGGCGTCAGGCAGTGCTCGATATCGGGCCAGCTCACGGTGGTCTTTTCACTCGGAGCCAACGCCTTGACCAGCAGCGCATCGGCGACCACGATTCCATGGGGCGAGACCTCAAGGATGGCCAGCGGGCCCGACAAGGCACCGGGCTGCGTCCTTGAGCTGCCGACGGCTTCATCAACTCGGAAATTCCTCGTTCACACAGGAGGTCTTCACCGGCGAGGTAGTCGCTGGGTTCACCGGCAACGTGGCCAAGAACCGAGCGTGGCTGCACGACGTCGTAGTCGGGGGTCAGCGGCTCGAGGTATCCAACGGTTTCCCCGTCTTCCCGGGTCACGGCTATCCATGCGGAAGTATCCATGATTCGAGGTTAGCCCGCGAGGTACCGGAATTTCCGAACCGGCTGGTTAACGACGAAGGTCCCCTCCACCAGACGGTGGAGGGGACCTTCGTTCAAGCTACCTCGAGTGAATCAATGATTCACAAGCGGAGGAAGGCTTAGGCGCCGGCCAGCTTCTCGCGCAGTGCTGCGAGTGCTTCGTCGGATGCCAGGGTGCCGGCCTCGGTTGCCGGAGCATCCGAGGAGTAGCTGCTTGCAGCGGACTCGGCCGGAGCAGCTTCAGCAGCTGCATCGTCGGCGAGGTGCTGAGCAACCTGCTTCTTGTGGGCTTCCCAGCGGGTCTGGGCGTCAGCGTACTGCTGCTCCCAAGCTGCACGCTGGGTCTCGAAGCCTTCGAGCCATTCGTTGGACTCTGGGTCGAAGCCCTCCGGGTACTTGTAGTTGCCCTCTTCGTCGTACTCTGCAGCCATGCCGTAGAGAGCCGGATCGAATTCGGCACCTTCCGGATCGACGCCCTCGTTGGCCTGCTTGAGGGACAGCGAGATGCGGCGACGCTCGAGATCGATGTCGATGACCTTGACGAACAGTTCGTCTCCAACGGAGACAACCTGCTCTGCAAGCTCCACGTGGCGCACGGCCAGCTCGGAGATGTGTACGAGGCCTTCGATTCCGTCTTCGACGCGAACGAATGCACCGAACGGAACAAGCTTGGTGACCTTACCCGGTACAACCTGCCCAAGGGCGTGGGTGCGGGCGAAGGTCTGCCACGGATCTTCCTGGGTGGCCTTGAGCGAGAGCGAAACACGCTCGCGGTCCAGGTCGACCTCGAGAACCTCGACGGTGACTTCCTGGCCAACTTCGACAACCTCGGACGGGTGGTCGATGTGCTTCCAGGACAGCTCGGAAACGTGGACGAGACCGTCTACGCCGCCAAGGTCCACGAATGCACCGAAGTTGACGATGGAGGAAACGACGCCCGGACGAACCTGGCCCTTTTCCAACTTGTTGAGGAACGTGGAGCGAACCTCGGACTGGGTCTGCTCGAGCCATGCACGGCGGGAAAGAACAACGTTGTTGCGGTTCTTGTCCAGCTCGATGATCTTGGCTTCGATTTCCTGGCCGATGTACGGAGCCAGATCGCGCACACGGCGCATTTCGACGAGCGATGCCGGCAGGAAGCCGCGCAGGCCGATGTCGAGGATAAGGCCGCCCTTGACCACCTCGATGACGGTGCCGGTAACGACGCCGTCTTCTTCCTTGATCTTTTCGATGTCGCCCCAGGCACGCTCGTACTGAGCACGCTTCTTGGACAGGATCAAACGACCTTCCTTGTCCTCCTTGGTGAGGACGAGGGCCTCGACGTTGTCACCAACGGCGACTACGTCGCCCGGGTCAACATCGTGCTTGATGGAAAGTTCGCGGGAAGGAATGACACCTTCGGTCTTGTAACCGATGTCGAGCAGAACTTCGTCGCGGTCAACCTTGACGACGATGCCTTCGACGAGGTCGCCATCGTTGAAGTACTTGATGGTGGCGTCGACGGCAGCGAGGAAGTCTTCAGCAGAGCCAATGTCGTTGATTGCAACAACTGGAGCACTGGTCTTCTCGTTGGAGGTGATGGTCATGTAGTAGGGACTCCGATGTGGATAGTCTGTATGAATCGGTCGGCCGGAAGTCCCGGCATGTTCCGAATTAAGCTTTGTGCGGGCACGGCAAGGCCGAAACACGCCCTATTAGTCTATTCCCCCACACCCTGCCGGGTCAAAACGTCAATCGCGTCTCTTGTCAAGCCGGTGTGTCGGATTTCGCCGCCGCCGAAACGGGCCCGGCAAGGGACGATGCAAGCGTGTTTTTAGAACGCCTCGGACAGCTTGAGCAGGCGCAGATCCCGGGATTCAAGGGATTTCAGCAGCCCCGGCAGCGCCCGCGCCACGCCTGCCCCGGTGCCCGAATTCGGGCGGTTGAAATGCCCGATCCCGACATCGCGCTTGCCCAACAGTGCCGTTTGAGCGGCAACGGTGGCCACCGGGAACGTGGCTCCGGCATCGAGGTTCACGGTGAAATTCATCGGAATGAGTCCAAGCTCACGTGTCATGCGGGTGCTGAGCTCATCCATGTGGGCGGTTCCGGAGCGGAAGAACTTCGCCTCGACGCCGAAGGTCTCCGCCAGGTAGTGCTGGTTGCCCATGACCTCGTCGTAGGCCTGCGCGATCGACGCGGTGCCGGGAATCCCGTAGGCGGCCTGCCCCCGGCTGGCCAGCGGCGCGTGCGAGGTGCCGTGGTTGGCGATCTCGAAGAGCGGATCGGCCACCAGGTCCAGCATCAGGGAGTGGTTGGCCTTGGCCCAGCGGCGGTTGATGAAGAGCGTTGCCGGGGCCCGGTGTTTCCGCAGCGCCTTGACCAGGGTGAGGTCGTAGCCCTCGCCGTGCGGGCCGCCGCAGGCGTCGAAGGTCAGCGCCGCTCCGCGGGCCCCGGCCGGCAGATCCATGTGGATGCCCTTGACCTCGAGCCCGAACGCGCCCGCGGGCTTGCCGCCGAATTCGGCGACGGCCTGCTTCCGGGTCATCGCGGTGGCCGGCTCGCCGAGGCGGTCGGGCTGGCTTGCGGTGCGGACTGGTGCGGAGCTCGTCGTGCCGTCGGACGCGGAGGTGGGCGATGCCGCGTGGCGCCCAGCTCGAGGGCGACAGTGGGCGAGTTCGGGTCGGCGACGCAGGCGCTGAGCACGCCCGCGCCAAGACCGAGGACGGCGCCGAGGACGACGCGGCGCCCCACCGGGTTTGAAGCTGGAGTCTGCATGATGTCTAGAAGTCCGCCTGGCAGTAGGGAACGGTGGCAGTGGCGAAGAGCGCATCCATGGCGGACAGCGCGCCGGCCGAATGGGCCGTGAGCACGCCGGCCTCGTGGAGCCGCGTGGCGCTCGTGGCGCCGAGGTAGAGCGAGGCGAGGTCGCGCACGTCGAGGCTCGCGTCCACGGCGAGGTCCGCGGGGGCCCGGCGCACCGCCGGCGTCCCGTCCGTGACCGTGAGTTCCCAGGCGCCGTCGACGAGCTGCAGGTCGTCGCGCACTTGCCAGCCGGATGCTGCCGTCCGAGGAGTAGCCGCGGGCGCCGAGGGCCGCGGGGATGTCCAGGATGCGCAGCCACAGGTGGTCGCCCAGCGCCGTGACCTTGTAGGAACGCGAATCGGCCAGCGCGGTGGGCAGCACGTCGTCGACCGGGCCGCGTCCGGTGACCTTGTCGATCAGGTCGTGGGCGCCGAGGTGGGCGACCAGTTCCCGGCGGGCCGCGCCGGTCGACGGCGCACAGCTGCTGGATCTCCATCGTGTAGGGATCGCTCTTCCAGCCGGAGAACAGGTAGGTCACGAATCCGTCGGGGTTGCCCTGCCCGTCGAGGTGCAGGGCGGCACGCAGGTTCTTCACCGGCTTGAGCGATTCGTAGTCGTCCCACCGGCCCTCGGCGAAGCCCAGGTCGAAGTGGTTGTGCCCGACCGAGCCGAGCGTCCGGGCGTGGGCGGCCGCGAAGATGGCCGCCGCGTGGTCCTTCAGGTCGGCCGGGGCGACCTCCACGACGCTGCCGGTCGCGTCCGCGCGCAGCTGCGCGCCGCGGTCCACCTTGAGCGCGAAGTTCACGCGTTCGGTGGCCCGGCCGAAGCCGAACCGGCCGTAGATGGTCGCCTCGGAGGCGGTCAACGCGGCCAGCGGCATGCCGGCTTCCCTGGCAAGCGCCAGGTCCTGGGTCATCACGGTGCGCAGGATGCCGCGGCGGCGGTGCGTCGGGCTGACGGTCACCGAGGTGATCTGGTGCACCGGCACCGGCTCGGCGCCGCCCACGTTGATGGTCCCGGGGAACGCCGCGTAGGTGGCGACCGGCTGGTCGGCGTGGATCGACGGGGCGAGGGCCGCGTCGTCGTGCACGGCGGTGAACGTGACGCCGTCGGCGACGGCGATCTCCGCCAGGGTCTTCAGCGCGTCGGCCTCCGGCGGGCCGTCGTGGAATCCGCGGCTGGTTGCCAGGTTGAAGGCGTCGGTGCGCCGCGGTGGGCACGCCGTCGACGATTTCCGGGGCGAAGCGCTCGATGCGGATCGCGCTGTTCTTGGTCGCGGTTTCACTCATGGTCGACGGTTGCTCTCTTCTTCAGAATCCGTTGATGGCGTGGGGCAGCCCGGGCAGGTCCAGCAGCTCCCCGAGCCGGTCCGGCTCCCCCGCGTCCTCCATGCGCAGCAGGCCGGCGGCATGGAGTTCGGCAACGCCGGCGGCCGAGAGCAGCAGCGGCCCGAGCGCCACGGCGTCGCAGGACACGGTGGCGGGAGCGTCGTCGGCCAGGCGGGTGACCACGGCCTGGCCGTCGCCGACCTCGAACCCGTAGGTCCCGGAGGCCAGGCCCAGCGGGTCCTCGACGCGCAGCGTGAAGTCCCCGGCGCCCCGGTATTCGCGGGCGGCAAACGCCTGCGGCACATCGAGCACGCGCACCCAGAGCCCGTGCCCGCGTTCGCCGTAGCCGATCCGGGCGGCATCCTCCAGCGCCCAGCCCAGCGGGTCGTTGGCGGCGGCGAACGGGTAGCTCACCCGCTCCACCAGGTCGTGGGCGGACAGGAACCTGAACAGCTCGCGGCGGGCAACCTCGGTGGTCGCCACCAGGTCCCGGACGTTCAGCGTGATCGGCTTGGGGTCCCAGCCGGCAAAGGCGTAGGTGACGAATCCCTGGACCTCCCCGGCGGCATCCAGGTACACGGCCGCCCGCTGCTTCGGGTCCGGTTCGGGGCCGTCCTCGCCCCAGCGCGCGGTGGCGTGGCGCAGGTAGGATTCCTGGCGGCCCACCGAGCCGCGCCGGGAGGCGTGGAAGCGCTCAAAGAGCGGCCCCGCGATGTCGCCGAGCTTTTCGGGGGCCAGCTGGACCACCGACCCGACGGGTTCCGCGTGGAAGCGCACGTCGCCGCGCACGTCCAGCTGCAGCTCCTGGTGCTCGGTGACCCGGCCGAAGCCGAAGCGCCCGTAGATGGTCGCCTCGGTGGCGGTGAGCGCGGCCACCGGGAACCCGGCGGCCTTGGCCCGGCCCAGGTCGCCCGGTCATGAGCTGACGCAGGATGCCGCGGCGGCGGTGCGTGGGGCGCACCGTGACCAGGGTGACCAGGTGCGCCGGAAGCAGCCCGGCGCCGGCGTTCAGCGTCTGGGCGAACGACGCGAAGGTGGCCACGGGCACCAGCGGGTCCACGAGCCCGGCGGGCCGGGTGTCGTCGTAGACGCCGGTGAGCACCCGCGCATCGGCCTCGTGGGCCTGCAGCATTTGCTCCAGCTGCTCCGCCGTGGCCGGCTTCTTGTAGAAGCCCTCCCCGGCGGTGTTGATCCAGGCGGCGAACTGCCCGCTGGCCGTGCCGTCCTCGCGGCGGGCCAGGGACACGTTCTCGATGCGCAGGTGCCCGGCCGTCATCAGTGGCCGGCGTCCTGCCAGGACTTGCCGATGCCCACGTGGACATCCAGCGGCACCTTCAGCTCGGCGGCGGCGCCCATCTTCTCGCGCACCATGGCCTCGACGGCCTCCAGCTCGCCGGGGGCGACCTCCAGCACCAATTCATCGTGGACCTGCAGCAGCATGCGGGACTTGAGCCCCGCCTCCTCCAGGCCCTCCTGCACGCCGAGCATGGCGCGCTTGATGATGTCCGCGGCGGAGCCCTGGATCGGGGCGTTCAGGGCGGCGCGCTCGGCGATGTCGCGCAGCTGGCGGTTGTCGCTGGCGAGCTCCGGCAGGTAGCGGCGGCGGCCGAAGATGGTCTCCGTGTAGCCGTCCTTGCGCGCCTGGTCCACGACGGCGCGCAGGTAGTCGCGCACCGCGCCGAAGCGGGAGAAGTAGTCCTTCATGAGGTTGCGGGCCTCGTCGACGGAGATCTTCAGCTGCTTGGACAGGCCGAACGAGCTCAGCCCGTACGCCAGGCCGTAGCTCATGGCCTTGACCTTGGAGCGCATCTCGGAGGTGACCTCCGCCGGTTCCACGTCAAAGACGTGCGAGCCGACGAAGCGGTGCAGGTCCTCGCCCTCCTGGTAGGCCTGGATCAGGCCCTCGTCGCCGGAGAGGTGCGCCATGATGCGCATTTCGATCTGCGAGTAGTCGGCGGTCAGCAGGGTCTCGTAGCCCTCGCCCACGACGAAGACCTCGCGGATGCGGCGGCCCTCCTCGGAGCGGACCGGGATGTTCTGCAGGTTCGGGTTCAGCGAGGACAGGCGTCCGGTGGCCGCGACGGTCTGCGCGTAGGTGGTGTGGATGCGGCCGTCGGCGGCCACCGCCTTGCGCAGGCCCTCGACGGTCTGGCGCAGCTTGGTGGCGTCGCGGTAGGCCATCAGCGCGACCAGGAACGGGTGCCCGGTCTTGACCAGCAGGTCCTGCAGCGACTCGGCGTCGGTGGTGAAGCCGGTCTTGATCTTCTTGGTCTTGGGCAGGTCCAGTTCCTCGAACAGGACCACCTGCAGCTGCTTGGGGCTGGAGAGGTTGACCTCGTGGCCGATCGCGGCGAAGGCCTCGGCGGTGGCCAGGTCGATCGTCATGGTGAAGTCCGAGTACAGCTCGTCGAGCTTGGCGGTGTCGATGGCGATGCCGGCCATCTCCATCTGCGCCAGCACGTGCGAGAGCGGCATTTCCAGGTCCTTGAGCAGGGCGTCTCCCCCGCGCTCGATCAGCATGCCGGCCAGGTGCAGGGACAGCTCGCGCACCACGTGGGCCGCGCGCACCGCGGGGGTGGCAAGGTCCGGGCCCTCGAAGTCCAGCGTCAGCTGGCCGTCCGCGGGGGCCGGGGTCGCATCCAGCGACATCTTCAGGTGCACCTGGGCGATGTCCGGCAGGTCGTGGCTGCGGCGGTCGGGCTGGATCAGGTAGGCGGTGATCATGGTGTCGTCGTCGACGCCGGCAAGATCCAGTCCGCGGTTCTTCAGCAGCTTGTAGGTGCCCTTGTAGTCGTGGACGGCCTTGGTGTAGTCCTTGGAGGCCAGCACCTTGGCCAGCGCCTGCTCGGTGTCGGCATCGATTTCCTCGAGCGAGACGTACGCGTTGGCCTCGACGGAGGCGAAGGCGAGCCCGACCACGTCGAGGCCTCCGGCGGCAGGCACCGTGGCCGCGTGCATGCCCAGCAGCTGGGCGCCGTGCTTCGCGAACCAGTCGTGGATTTCCGCGGCGGTGCCGAGCATCGCGTGTTCGGCGATCACGATTTCCTCGCGGGCGTCCTCCGGCTCGTCGCCGAAGAGGTCGAACAGGCGCTTGCGCAGGGTGTTGAACTGCAGCGCGTCGAAGAGTTCCTCGACGGCATCGCGGTTGGGGCGCTCCAGCTCCATGGCCTCGAGCTCCACCGGCAGTTCGAGGTCGCGCAGCAGGTGGTTCAGGCGGCGGTTGCGGGTGACGTTGTCGACGTGTTCGCGCAGCGAGTCGCCGACCTTGCCCTTGATGGAGTCGATGTTCTCGAGGATGCCCTCCAGCCCGCCGTAGAGGTTGATCCACTTGGCGGCGGTCTTCGGCCCCACTCCCGGCACGCCGGGCAGGTTGTCGGCGGTTTCGCCCACGAGGGCGGCAAGGTCCGAGTACTGCTCCGGGCGCACGAAGTACTTGGCTTCGACTGCGTCGCCGTCCATCGGCGGAATGTCGGAGATCCCCTTCTTGGGGTAGAGCACCAGGGTCTTTTCGGTGATCAGCTGGAAGGCGTCGCGGTCCCCGGAGACCACGAGCACGTCAAGGCCCGCGGCCTCGCCCTTGGCCGCGAGGGTGGCGATGATGTCGTCGGCCTCGTAGCCGTCCATGGTGATGGTCGGGATGTTCATGGCTTCCATGACCTTTTGGATCAGGTCGATCTGCCCGTAGAACTCCTCGGGGGTCTTGTTGCGGCCGCCCTTGTACTCGGTGTATTCCAGCGAGCGGAACGTCGGGGTGTCAAGGTCGAAGGCCACGGCGACGTGGGTGGGCTTCTGCTGCCGGATCATGGTCAACAGCATCGACACGAAACCGTGCACCGCGTTGGTGTGCTGTCCGGTGTCGAGGGCGAAGTTCTCCGCCGGCAGGGCGTAGAAGGCCCGGAAGGCCATCGAGTGCCCGTCAATCACAAGAAGTCGCTGGGGATCGGTTGCCACAAGTTTGGTTGATTCGCTCACACCTGCCAGCCTAGTTGGCATGAGCGATAATTTCACACACCACAACGCCTCCCCGACCGAGATATCTGGCACCTTTGCCGAGGCCAGCGCGGAACACGCAAACCCGTTCGCCGGGCAGCTGGCCGCGCACGGGGTTCCCGAAGCGATGTGGCCGATGCTTGCCGCCCACGGCGTGGGCACCCTGGTGGAGAAGCTCGGAATCGTTTTCACCGAGATTTCCGCGGACCGCGTCAGCGGGACGATGCCGGTCGAGGGCAACCAGCAGGTGGCAGGGATCCTGCACGGCGGGGCGTCCGTGGCGCTTGCCGAGACGCTCGGATCCTTCGCGGCCGCCGTGCACGGCGGCGGCAGGAAGCGCCCGGTGGGCGTGGACATCTCCGCCACCCACCACCGCGCCGGCGTCACCGGACTGGTCACGGGCGTCTGCACCCCGATCCACCTGGGCCGCACGTTGACCACCCACGAGATCGTGATCATCGACGAGCAGGGACGCCGCATTTGCACCTCGCGCATCACCAACATGCTGCTGGAGGGCTGACAAGGGAGGAAGGCGGCGCCTAGCTGCCGCCTTCTGCCCGATAGCTGTGCTGGGCCCAGCGGGCGAATTCGTCCAACACCAGGCGTGCCTGGCGGCGGATGGACGGGCCGAAGAAGAACGCGGTAAATGACATCGGGCCGGTGAAGCGCATGTCGTTTTCCATGACCCATCGAGCGGTTCCATCCGGGGCCGCCACGACCCGGGACATCACTCGGTGTTCCAGTCCCTTGGCCTTCACCAGCGATTCCTCCGTGCCGTCCGGGTCCTTGCGGAGCAGGGTTTCTTCACCGGTGACCTCGCGCCCGTTGGGCAAGCGGTAATGGTACGTGGAGGTTGATCCGGCTTCCCCGGGCGTGCCGCTGCGGTGCTCGATGCGCTGCAGGCTTGCTTGCCAGTGCAGGGCGTGGTTGGGTTTGGCGAGCAGGGCAAGCACGTGCTCCACGGGGGCATCGATCGGCACCTCGACTGGTGAACTTCATGGACACTCCCTTTGGTGTTTCGTGATGCGTGTGTGCGGTTCCGATCGTAGCAACGCAGGGATTCCCCGGCACAACGCAGCAGCTTGGGGAATCGCGCTCCTTGGCGGTTGCCGTCTTTCGGGCAACAACGCATGTGCGGGCAGAAGCGCCGCATCAAGAATCCGGGCGATGGGAATAGATTGAAAAGCGATCCGCAACGAATCCTCTGCATGGGGGTCACCGGCAGCGGGAAGTCAACGCTTGCCGGCGAGCTCGGCCGCATCCTGGGCCTTCCGGTCCACTATGTCGATGAGGAATTCGGCTGGCTTCCCGGCTGGGTGCAGCGCAGCGTCGCCGAGCAAAAACGCCTGGTCCTGGCAACCGCCGCCACGGAACAGTGGGTGTTCGACTCGGCCTACGGCCCCTACCGGGCGGAAGTGTCGTCGTGCGCCGAGCTCATCGTCTGCCTTGACTACCCCCGGCTGGTCTCGCTGCGCCGCTTGCTGGTTCGTTCCGTCCGCCGCGTGGTGCGCCGGGAGCCGGTCTGCAACGGGAACCACGAGACGTGGGGCCGCTTCCTGGGCAAGGAGTCCATCGTGCGTTGGCATTTCAAGAGTTTCCCCGCCAAGCGCCGGCAAATGCGCGAGCTGGAGGAACGCTTCGGCCCGGAACGCGTCCTGCGTTTTTCCAGTCCCCGCCAAACGCAAAGGTGGCTTGCTTCGTTGGAAGCAAGCCACCTTTAAGGGCGGTTCCTAGTACTCGCGGTCCTGTCCCGGCGCCTTGATGAATGCGTACTGGGTCTCGCGGATCCCGCCGGCAAATTCCCGGCTGGAGGCCAGACTCAGCTTGGCGGTGCCACGCATCGCGAAAAGCGGCCGGCCACCGCCAAGGATGACGGGCATCGTGTAGAGCAGCAGTTCATCGAGCAGGCCGGCATCCGCGAATTGCCCGGCGATGGATCCGCCCCCGACAACCCAGACGTCCTTGCCGTTGGCGCTGCGGGCGATGTCGCCGGCCCATTCGGTCACGTCCCCGCGCACAAACGTCAGGTCGGCACCCGGGAAAGCGGCGAGCTCGCGGTGGGTGAAGACCCATACCGGCAGTCCCGCATAGGGCCATTCGTCGCCGATTTCCCTGAGCATCCACGAATAGGTGTCGGCTCCCAGGACGATGGCGCCGATGTTTTCGAGGAATGCCTCATAGCCTTCGAGCTGGCCTTCAAAGCCGTCGAACTCCATGAGCCAATCGAGGCGCTCGTTCTCATCGGCAATGTAACCGTCGACAGAGGCTGCTACGTAGTACCTGAAGTGCGTCATGCACCCCATCCTATCCACGAACAACCATGCCTTGGCTAGTGAATGCCGAGGATGCTCTCGCTCAGCTGGGGAACGATCAGGATGATGCCGAAGAGCACCACTACGCCGCACAGGGCGAAGCAGAGATAGGCCGTTCCCTTGGCCAGGCCGGTCGAGCGGTTTTCATCTTCGGCCACGGCCAGCATGCGCACGCCCAGCGAGTAGGCGCCGACGATGAACAGCGACGAAACCCAGGTGACAATGGCAACGATCAGGAATGCATCCCATTTGATGTTCATTACTTGCTCTCCTGCTCTGCCTTGGCTTGCTCTGCCTTGGCTTCGTCTGCCTTGGCTTGCTCTGCCTTGGCCTGTTCCGCCTTGGCGCGCGCCATCTTGCGGCGTTCCTTCTTCGTGGGGATGTTCACTGCGGCACCCGAAACATCGACGTCACTGATCGCGTTGCCGTGACCGACGATTTCACGACGTGAAAGGAACCAGATCAGCAGCAGCGACCCGAGTCCGAGGACGGTGACGATCACCAGGCCAACGGTACCGAAGTGGGCAAGCGCCGCGGCTGCGGCACCCATGAGGGCAGCGGCCGGAAGGGTGAAGAGCCAGCCGATCGCGATCTTGCCAGCGGTTCCCCAGCGGACTTCGGCGCCCTTGCGGCCAAGGCCCGAGCCGATGACGGAGCCGGAGGCGACCTGCGTGGTGGACAGTGCGAAGCCCAGGTGCGAGGAGGCAAGAATTGCTGCGGCCGTGGAGGTCTCGGCGGCGAAGCCCTGTGCGGGCTTGACGTCGGTGAGGCCCGAACCCATGGTGCGGATGATGCGCCAGCCACCCATGTAGGTGCCCAACGCAATGGCCAGTGCACAGGAGGCGATGACCCAGAAGTGCGGGCCGGTGCCGGCGGTCTGCAGACCCGAGGCGACCAGCGTCAGGGTGATGACACCCATGGTCTTCTGCGCGTCGTTGGTGCCGTGGGCAAGTGCCACGAGCGAAGAGGAGAAGACCTGGCCGTAGCGGAATCCGCCGCGCTTCGGGGAAGCGACGCCGGACTGGCGCTTGGTCACCGAGTAGGCAAGCTTTGTCGCAAGATACGCCGAGGTTCCGGCGATCACCGGTGCCACGAGTGCGGGCAGCAGGACCTTGGACATCAGCACGCTGTAGTCGATGGCACCGAATCCGGCACCGACGATTGCCGCACCGATCAGGCCGCCGAAGAGAGCGTGGGAGGAGCTGGAGGGAAGTCCAAGCAACCAGGTGAGCATGTTCCAGATGACTGCGCCCATCAGGCCCGCGAAGATCATCGCCGGCATGATTTGCACGCCGGTTTCTCCGCCTTCCTTGATGATGCCACCCGAAATGGTCTTGGCGACCTCGGTCGAAAGGAATGCGCCGACGAGGTTCAACACGGCTGCGAGTGCTACAGCGGTTTTGGGCTTGATGGCTCCGGTGGCGATGGGAGTTGCCATCGCATTCGCGGTGTCGTGGAAGCCATTGGTGAAGTCAAAGAATAGTGCAAGAGCTATGACTAGGACGACGATAAGCGTCAGATCCATGTAGAAACCAATCTTGGGTTACGGGCGAGGGCCGAGGCGCAAACGGTCACCTTGAATCTCCGCATTGTTAACCCAATGTTTCGGTTCCGGTCACCTAAGTCGCCAATTCATCATATGGCCTGTAGAAAACTAGTCAATTCCCGGAAAATCCCTCCCAACCCCACTTTGGCGCGTGATTAGGCGACGCAAGGGCAGGGCCGCATATTGGGCGTGAGCTACTTCACGGCTCCCGCAGATCAACCGGCCACCCCTGCAGCCCTTCGCGCAACCTTCCCAAAACGCATCCGGGAACGGTTCCGCGAAAAGAACCGAAGAGTAGTTCCGGCGGAACACCTCCGCCCGTTGCGCCGGGAAAGCCGGCTCTGGCAGCGTCCCGGCAATCTCTTCGGTCCAGGCAAGCAACATGGCAACGGAACCAAAAGTGTATTCGGCGAGCGCGGCGATGCGAAGTGACATGCCGACAGTCTCTCCCCCCGTTACCTACTGCTCCGCTCGACAACGATGCTTCTGCTCCCCCAGAAACGTTCCATGTATTGGTCCACACCAATGCGCAAGTCCCTGAATTTCCCTGGGAATCATCCAATCCGCTGGTTTTCGCGATCCGGTGAGCGAAGTAGTGGCACCCGACCCCCCTGGCGCGTGGAGGTGGCCGCAAGCAGCCAGGGTCCGACGACGGACGGTCCGATGGCCGGTGACAGCACCCCATCGGGTGCCAAGATTCTTCGCTGAGAACTGAGTGCTGCCAAATCCTGGTCGTCGCACGCACGTACTATCTGGTTTGCGTCCCCTCAGCGCCGGACGTGTAGCCGATCAACCCCGACTCCGCCAGCAGTGCGGCCAGACCCACCCCTCCATCGTCAATCCGCCGCACAGGTCGCAACCGTGCTTCAGATAAACGATTCTTCCGAAGCGGCCATGACGCGGACCTTCCACTGCCGGATGGTGCAGATCGCCGACTTTTGGAAATTTCGCCGCGGTCTGGTGCGCTATCCCCGCCCCTGGCCGTAAGCTCGTTCAATGGCACGATTTTTTGATGTTCACCCTGAAAACCCGCAGGCCCGCTCGATCGCACAGGCCGTTGACCTGCTGCGCAATGGCGGATTGCTCGCTTACCCCACCGATTCCTGTTATGCGCTGGGCGCACAGATCGGCAACAAAGAGGCAATGGACCGCATCCGCGCGATCCGCAAGCTGGACGACAAACACCATTTCACGCTGGTTTGCAAGGACTTTGCGCAGCTGGGCCAGTACGTTGAAGTCAACAACATGGTCTTCCGCAACATCAAGGCCGTCACCCCGGGCAGCTACACCTTCATCCTGCCCGCGACGAAGGAAGTCCCCCGCCGCCTGATGAATGCGAAGAAGAAGACGATCGGCGTGCGCATTCCGGACAACGCGGTGGTGCAGGCGCTGCTCGAGGAACTGGGCGAGCCCATCCTCTCAAGCACGCTGCTCCTGCCGGGCGAGGAAGAACCAATGACCCAGGGCTGGGAAATCAAGGAAGCCCTCGACCACGTGGTGGACGGCGTCATCGATTCGGGCGAATGCGGCATCGAACCGACCACCGTCATCGACTACTCGAGCGGCGAGGCCGTCATCGCCCGCGTCGGGCTGGGAGACCCCTCCCGCTTCGAATAGAACAAATGTTCTAGTTCGGCGGCGCCGTGCGCATCGGTGAGGTTGCAGACCAATTGCCACAGGTGCCCGTCGGGGTCCGTGAACGTTCCCACGTATTGCCGGCGCCCGCTCACGTGGGGGATCTCGTGGGCTTCAAAGGTCCTGCCGCCGGCGGCCTTCGCCACCGAGAGGATCTCGTCAACCTCCCCGGTGCTGGCGATCGCACAGCTAAGCAGGGCGTCGCTTGCCGGCACCGGCAGGAGCGGCGCGCGCTTGGCCTCGCGCGAGTACTTGGTGAAATCCGGCGATTTCCGCGAGGAACAGCATGAGCCCGGGCAATTCAATGCAGACCATGCCCGCCTCCAGCCGGACGCAGTCCGCACCCAGGACCTCTCGGTAGAAGTCGTGGGAGCGGGTTGCGTCGGTTACCGCCAGGCTGAGTACCACGCCCTGTGTTTTCATCCGGGTTACCCTCTCCAAGTCAGTCCCGTTCCTGCAGGGCCCGGCGGTGCCGGATCCCCCAACCAATATCCCAGCTCTCCCCCGGTTCCAGCCAGTGCAGTCCCATCCCGTTGTTGAATGCGTCTGCCGGTGCCGTCATGGGTTCCATGGCAACGGCGCTCACCTTGCCGTCCTCCGACGGGAAATCGCTGGTTGTATAGACCTGGATGTAGCCGAACGCCGCATCCATGGCCATCTCGACCCGGCTGCCATCGGGCGCTTCCAGGTAGTGGACGGAGCCCCCTCGGCATTGCGATGGAAATCCGTCCACACGTCGTCCAGCGCCACCGGGCCCAGGACTTGCCCCGCCCTGTAGTCCCGCGGCGTGCCGCCCACGGCAGTGATTTCACCGGTGGGGATCAACAGTCCGTCCACTTCCAGGTGCGAATCCGCGTTGATGACGAGCTTGAGTTCCTCGGCGGGAACCTCCCCCAGACGGAGGTAGGGATGGGTGCCGACCGCCACGGGGGCCTTCCGCCGGCCGGTGTTCGTCAGCCGGTGCGTCACGCGAAGTCCGTCCTGGTGCAGTTCATAGCGAACCGAGGTGGACAGGTCGAAGGGGTAGCCTTCCGTCGCCTGGAGATCGGCGGCAAGCGTCAGGCTCGAGGGGGTCCGTTCGACCAGACGGTAGGCGGCGTCTGCCAACAGGCCGTGGAGGGCGTGGCCGCGTTCGGGTTCGGTGATCGGAAGCTGTTGCGTGGTTCCTTCATGGGTCCAGCTGCCCCCGGCCACGCGGTTCGGCCAGGGCACCAGGTTCCAGCCGGCGCTGAACGGCGCAGCGGAGTCCGCCGGATAGTCCTGCACCAGTGAAATGCCGTCAACGCTGAGCGCCCGGAGCGTACCTCCGGTTTCCGTGACGACGACACACTGGCTTCGGCCGCCGATTCCGGCCTCGAGTTCAAAGCATTCGCCCATCGGGGCAACGTGGTTCGACAAAGCGAGCCTTTCTGGGGTTCTGGTGAATCTGGCGGCAGCCTCGACAAGGGCCCAAGGTGCGACTCTGGGGCCGCACAAACCGAGATTTCGGTTCCCGCGGCCCCAGAGGCATTGTCTTTGTGCGTTGTTACTTGACCTGGTCGATCACGGTCTCGGCAACCTCGCGCATGGACAGGCGACGGTCCATGGAGGTCTTCTGGATCCAGCGGAAGGCCTCTGGCTCGGTCAAGCCCATCTTCTCGGTCAGCAGGCTCTTGGCGCGCTCGACAAGCTTGCGGGTGGCAAACTGCTCGGTCAGGTCCCCCACCTCTTTTTCAAGGGCGGTGATTTCCTCGTGGCGGGAAATGGCGATCTCGATGGCAGGAACCAGGTCGGCCGGGGTGAACGGCTTGACCACGTAGGCCATGGCGCCCGCCTCGCGGGCACGCTCGACAAGTTCCTTCTGGCTGAAGGCCGTCAAGCAGGACCACGGGGGCAATGCGTTCCTTGACGATGGTTTCGGCAGCGGTGATGCCGTCCATGACCGGCATCTTCACGTCCATGAGCACCAGGTCGGGCTTGAACTCGCGGGCGAGTTCGATGGCCTTTTCGCCATTGTCTGCCTCGCCAACCACGTCGTAGCCCTCGCCGCGCAGGATTTCGACAATGTCGAGGCGGATCAGGGTTTCATCTTCGGCGACAACGACGCGGCGTGGTGCGCCATTGTTGGGCTCAGCCTCGATACGGGTGACTTCGGGCAGATCGCTCATGGTGCTCCTTCATTCCCGGGGTGACCGGGTGAATCTTCAATACTCGGTTTCGTGGTTAAGCCTATCTGCATGTACAGTGGTTAACCGCAAGGACGCGAGGATTTCTCAAGATAGAGATTATCCATTATGCTAATTCTTGCTTCTAATGATGTGCCCGCCCGAGTGGCGGAATGGTAGACGCGCTGCACTCAAAATGCAGTATCGAAAGGTGTGTGGGTTCGAGTCCCACCTCGGGCACAGATGGACTCCGATCCCTTATTCACAAGGGATCGGGGTTTTCTTTTGCCTTTTTTCAACCCACTTATAGGCCATTTATCGGCATTCCCTTTTCCGGGCTGGCGCGCATTGTGAAAAGGGTTCATTCCGCTGCCTTCGCTGCGTCGGAAGTGCGCCCGGAAACGCCCTGTGAACACGTCCCCGGAGGTGGACCCGCGTGGTTCATCCAGGGCCTCCATCGCGACGCAGCGGCCATCCCGTGGGCAATCCTCCAGGCGGCCTCAGCACGCTTCCCGTCACGCAGTCGCAACCGGGGCGCCTCCCCTGCGTGTTTTCCTCCTGAGCGGCCAAAACCCCCGCATCGTCTTGGGCATCCACCCATGTGATCGAGCCATCCGCCGTCACCAGTCGAACGCATCTGGACGTGGCCGCGCGATCTTGCAAGAAGGCCGCCGGAAACCGTGGCCAGTCATGCAAAAAGTCGGGCCCGCCGCCAAACCACCCTTGTGGGTGGGATGGCGTGCGGACCCGACTTCAACCGGAAACGGAACCTGCTAGATTTCGCGGGTGCCTTCGAACCCGACACGGTTTCGGTGGCCCAGGGGCCGACCTCTTCGCGGGTCGGCATCGGCTTGCCCTCAACCAGCTGGCCGGCATCCGCGAGGTCGCCGACCTTGTGGATGCGCAGCGAGTTGGTCGAACCGGCCTGGCCTGGAGGGGAACCGGCAGCGATGCAGACGATGTCGTTGATCTCCGCCAGTCCTTCCTGCAGCAGTGCGCGGTCGACCTGTGCGGTCATCTTGTCGGTGTGGTCCGCGTACTCGACCAGACGCGGCTGGACGCCCCACATCAACGTCATGATCTGGTAGGTCTGCGGCAGCGGCGTGAACGCCAGCACCGGCTTCTTCGGGCGCAGGCGCGACAGGCGTCGGGCCGAGTCGCCGGACTGGGTGAAGGCCACGATGTACTTGGCATCCAACTGGTCGGCGATTTCCACTGCGGCACGGGTGATGGCGCCGCCACGGGTCTTGGGCTTGGAGCCCAGACGCGGGATGCGGTCAAGACCGTGCTGCTCCGTGGAGGAAATGATCCGGGCCATGGTTTCGACGGTCTCGATCGGGTATTCGCCCACCGAGGTTTCGCCCGAAAGCATGACCGCGTCGGCGCCGTCGAGCACGGCGTTGGCGCAGTCCGAGGCCTCGGCGCGGGTCGGGGTCGGCGATTCGATCATCGACTCCAACACCTGGGTGGCGACGATGACCGGCTTGGCCCAGCGGCGTGCCAATTCAATGGCGCGCTTCTGGACCAGCGGAACCTCTTCGAGCGGAAGCTCCACGCCAAGGTCGCCACGGGCGACCATGATGGCGTCGAACGCGTTGATGATTTCCTCCAGCGCGTCCACCGCCTGCGGCTTCTCGATCTTGGCGATGACCGGAAGGCGGCGGCCTTCCTCGTCCATGATCTCGTGCACACGCTCGATGTCGGTGGCGTTGCGCACGAAGGAGAGGGCAACCATGTCCACGCCGGCACGGATGGCCCAGCGCAGGTCGTCCTCGTCCTTTTCGCTCAACGCGGGGACGTTGACGGCAACACCGGGAAGGTTGATGCCCTTGTTGTTGGACACCTCGCCGCCCACGACCACCTCGGTGACGACCTTTTCGTCGTCGACCTCGGTGGCGCGGAGGGAAACCTTGCCGTCGTTGATGAGCAGGATGTCGCCCACGTTGACGTCCTGCGGCAGGCCCTTGAACGTGGTGGAGCAGAAGGTTGCATCCCCCAACACATCGGCGATGACGATGGTGAAGGTGTCCCCCACCTTCAGGATGTGCTTGGCATCGTCGATGAAACGACCCAGCCGGATCTTGGGACCCTGCAGGTCGGCAAAGATGCCGACCGGGCGGCCCAATTCAAGGGCCGCTGCACGGACGTTGCCGAGGTTCTCGGCATGCATCGAGTGGTCGCCGTGGCTCATGTTCAAGCGGGCGACGTCGACACCCGCCTTGAGCACTGCCAACGTCTTTTCGTAGGTACCGATCGCTGGGCCCCAGGTGGCCACAATTTTTGCGCGTCTCATACGGTCAGCCTAACTGCCTTTCCATTTCTCAGGTCGGAAAACCACCGTAGTAGTGGTGCATCCGTCTCACAACATGCTGATGGCCTGATCCGTCGGTGCAACGGGGGCCGGAAGGCGGGTTTCGCCCATCAGGAATTTGTCCACCGCCGCGGCACAGGATCGTCCCTCGGCGATGGCCCACACAATCAGGGATTGTCCGCGTCCGGCATCGCCGGCCACAAACACCCCCGGGGTGTTGGTCATGTAGTAACCATCGCGGGCGACGCTGCCCCGGTCATCAAACTCGGTGTTGGCCTGTTCCTTGAGACCGGCTTCTTCGGGTCCTGTGAACCCGAGAGCCAGGAAGACCAGA
Source organism: uncultured Actinomycetota bacterium (assembly GCA_963818105.1). Lineage (GTDB taxonomy): Bacteria > Actinomycetota > Actinomycetes > Actinomycetales > Micrococcaceae > Paeniglutamicibacter. Next base: position 260,694 of record CAWFRB010000040.1, read on the forward strand.
TCCGCGGGAATAACCCGCTCGGTGCCTGGTTTCGGAAGGCGCTGACCGTCAATAAATTCGGTCTCTGCTACCGTAACACCCATCACGCTCCCGCGCTCGCCCGTGAAGTTCACGGTGGCGGCCAAGTACGTCCGCTCGCCGCCTTCCTCGTGGGCGGATTGGACCTCGAACAGCCTCGGAACCATCGGCCACGGCTGGTTTGCCGGACGCTCCAGCGGCGGCTGCGCACCGATGGCCAGGGTCGTGACGCTTGCGGCACCCTGGCGCAACGCGGTGCCCAGGCAGTCGGCGCCGGTGTCTCCGCCGCCGAGGATCACCACGTGCTTTCCGGCGGCGTCGATGCGCAATGCATCGCGCTCCCCGGCCACAACCTCGTTGGAATCGACGAGGTATTCCATGGCGAAATGAACCCCGTCGAGCTCGCGCCCGGGGATCGGCATGTCGCGCGGAACGGTGGCGCCTGTGGCGAGGATCACCGCGTCATACCGGCGATGCAGGGCATCCCAGGTGATGTCGGTGCCCACCGAAACGCCGGTGCGGAAGCGGGTTCCCTCGGCCTCCATCTGGGCCAGCCGGCGCTCGAGGACTTCCTTTTCCATCTTGAAGTCCGGGATGCCGTAACGCAGCAGCCCGCCGATCTTTTCGTCGCGCTCGTACACGGCCACGGTGTGCCCGGCACGGGTCAGCTGCTGGGCAGCGGCCAGCCCCGCGGGGCCGGAACCGACGACGGCGATGCGCTTGTCCGTGTGCCGCATGGCGAGCACCGGCTCGAGGTCGCCGGACGCCAACAACGTGTCCGCGATTTCGACCTCAATTTGTTTGATTGTTACGGCCGGCTGGTTGATTCCCAGCACGCAGGAGGACTCGCACGGGGCAGGGCAGAGCCGCCCGGTGAACTCCGGGAAGTTGTTGGTCGCGTGCAGGCGGTCCGATGCCTCGGCCATCCGGCCCTGGTGGACCAGCGCATTCCACTCGGGAATCAGGTTGCCCAGCGGGCACCCGCTGTGGCAGAACGCGATGCCGCAGTCCATGCAGCGGCCGGCCTGGGCCTTGAGCGTGCCGTCGTTCTGCCGCTCGGTGACCTCGCGGAAGTCCATCAGGCGGATGGGCACCGGGCGCTTGGGCTGGGTTACTCGTTCACGGACTTCCAAGAATCCACGTGGATTAGCCACGGGTCACCTCCAGAATCCGGTTCCAGGTGGTTGCTGAATCCGGGTCGAAACCTTCATGGGCGGCAGCGTTGCGTGCCTGGGATACCGCGGCGAAGTCCCGCGGGAGGACCTTGGTGAAGCGTGCGGCGGCGACCGGCCAATCGGCCAGCAGGCTTGCCGCAAGCGCCGAACCGGTGTGCAGTTCGTGCTTTGCGAGCAGGTCCTTGATCAGCTCGCAGTCCTCCTCGCCGGGTCCCTCGAGGATCAGGTCGTCGTTGGCGACGGCCAGCGGGTTCAGCTTGCGGGTGTCCAGGTCCAGCACGTAGGCCACGCCGCCGGACATGCCCGCGGCGAAGTTGCGCCCGGTCGATCCGAGGATCAGGGCCGTTCCGCCGGTCATGTACTCGCAGCCGTGGTCGCCGATTCCCTCGACCACCGCGCTGGCGCCGGAGTTGCGCACGGCGAAGCGTTCGCCGACCATGCCGCTGATGAACAGCTCGCCGCTGGTCGCCCCGTAGCCGATCACGTTTCCGGCAATGACCTGGGTTGCGGGGTCGAACCCGCTGCCCGCGTCCGGCCGCAGGATGATGCGGCCGCCGGAGAGGCCCTTGCCGACGTAGTCGTTGGAGTCGCCGATGAGCCGCAGCACGATGCCTGCCGGGAGGAAGGCGCCGAGCGACTGGCCCGCGTGGCCGCGCAGCGTGACGTCGATGGTTCCGGGTGCCAGCTCGTCAACGCCGAAGGTGCGGGTGACGTGGTGCCCGAGCATGGTGCCCACGGCCCGGTCGGTGTTGCGCACCTCCAGGTCGATGGACACGTTCTCGCGGTGCGCCAGTGCCGGTGCGGCCGCGGTGATCAGCAGGTTGTCGAAGTGCTCGTTGAGGTGGTGGTCCTGGAACGTGGTCCGCCGGCGCGGGGCGCCGGGCTTGGAGCCCACGGTCTCGAAGATCCGGTCCAGCTGCAGGCCCTCGGTCTTCCAGTGGCCCACCGCGGCGCGGGTGTCGAGCCGTTCGGCCTGGCCGATGGCTTCCTCCATGCTCCGGTAGCCCAGCTGCGCGAGCAGTTCGCGCACCTCCTGGGCCAGGAACTCGAAGAAGTTCACCACGTGGTCGGCCTGTCCGGTGAAGCGCTTGCGCAACTCCGGGTTCTGCGTGGCGACGCCCACCGGGCAGGTGTCCAGGTGGCAGACGCGCATCATGATGCAGCCGGTGACCACCAGCGGCGCGGTGGCGAAGCCGAATTCCTCGGCGCCCAGCAGCGCGGCGATGACCACGTCGCGGCCGGTCTTCAGCTGGCCGTCGACCTGCACGGTGACGCGTTCGCGCAACCCGTTGAGCATCAGCGTCTGCTGGGTCTCGGCCAGGCCGAGTTCCCAGGGCACGCCGGCGTGCTTGAGCGAGTTCAGCGGCGAGGCGCCGGTGCCGCCGTCGTGGCCGGAGACCAGCACCACGTCGGCCTTGGCCTTGGTGACGCCCGCGGCGACGGTGCCGATGCCGACCTCGGAGACCAGCTTCACGTGGATGCGTGCGGCGGGGTTCGAGCACTTTGCATCGTGGATCAGCTGGGCCAGGTCCTCGATCGAGTAGATGTCGTGGTGCGGCGGCGGGGAAATGAGCCCCACGCCCGGGGTGGAGTGGCGGGTGCGGGCGATCCACGGGTAGACCTTTTGCGCGGCCAGCTGGCCGCCCTCGCCGGGCTTGGCGCCCTGCGCCATCTTGATCTGCAGGTCGTCCGCGTTGGTGAGGTACAGGCTGGTGACGCCGAAGCGGCCGGAGGCGATCTGCTTGACCGCGGAGCGGCGCGCCGGGTCCAGCAGGCGCTCGACGTCCTCGCCGCCCTCGCCGGTGTTGGACTTGCCGCCCAGCCGGTTCATGGCGATCGCCAGGGTCTCGTGGGCCTCGGCGGAGATCGAGCCGTAGCTCATGGCGCCGGTGGCGAACCGCTTGACGATCTCGCTGACCGGCTCGACCTCGTCGATGTCGATGGCCGCGGACTTGTCGATCTTGAAGTCCAGCAGCCCGCGCAGAGTCATCAGGCCCTTGGACTGGTCGTCGACGCCCTTGGTGTACGCCTTGAAGATGTCGTAGCGGCGTTCCCGGGTGGCATGCTGCAGGCGGAACACCGTTTCCGGGTTGAACAGGTGCGGCGGGCCCTCGCGGCGCCACTGGTACTCGCCGCCCGTTTCCAGGGTGCGGTGCGGCTCCGGAGCCAGGTCGGCCGGGTAGGCGTAGGCGTGGCGCATCGCGGTTTCGGTGGCGAGCACGTCCAGGCCGACGCCGTCGAGCTGCGACTGGGTGCCGGTGAAGTACTGGTCGACGACGCGCTGGGACAGCCCCAGGGCCTCGAAGGTCTGGGCGCCGCAGTAGGAGGCGACGGTGGAGATGCCCATCTTGGACATGATCTTCAGGACGCCCTTGCCCAGCGCCTTGATCAGGTTGGCCTGCGCCTTGGCGGGCGTGACGGTGCCCAGCTCGCCGTTGCGGGCCATTTCCTCGACGCTTTCCAGCGCCAGGTACGGGTTGATGGCGGAGGCGCCGTAGCCGATGAGCACTGCCACGTGGTGGACCTCGCGCACGTCGCCGGCCTCGATGATCAACGAGGTCTTGGTGCGGTTGGCGCTCTTGAGCAGGTGGTGGTGCACCGCGGAGGTGAGCAGCAGCGACGGGATCGGCGCCCACTGGGCGTTGGAGTCGCGGTCCGAGAGCACGATGAACTTGATGCCCCGGTTGATCGCGGCGGAGACCTTTTCGCAGATTTCCTGGATGCGGGCGCGCAGCTCGGATTCCCCGCCCTCGGGGCGGTAGAGCCCGCGGACCTTCAGCGAGACCTTGAGGCCCTCGTCGTCGCGGATGTTCGCGATCTTGGCCAGGTCGTCGTTGGTGATGACCGGGTAGGCCAGGGACACCTGTTCGGCACTGACCTTGCCCAGGGCCAGCAGGTTGCCCGAGGGGCCGATGCTGGTGCCCATGGAGGTGACGAGTTCCTCGCGGATGGAATCCAGCGGCGGGTTCGTCACCTGGGCGAAGGACTGCGTGAAGTAGTCGAAGAGCAGGCGCGAGCGCGCGGAGAGCACGGCGACCGGGGTGTCGGAGCCCATGGCGCCGAGCGGTTCGGCGCCGGTGGAGGCCATCGGGGCGAGCAGGATGCGCAGTTCCTCGGTGGTGTAGCCGAAGGTCCGCTGGCGCAGCTGCACGGAGGCCGAGTTGTGGCTGACGTGCTCGAGGTCGGGCAGGTCGGAGAGGCGGATCTTGTTTGCGGCGACCCATTCGGCCCATGGCTTGGATGCGGCGATCTGCGCCTTGACCTCGTCGTCCTCGATGATGCGGCCGGCGACGGTGTCGACCAGGAACATCTTGCCCGGGGCCACGCGGCCCTTGGCGACGATCCGCTCGGGGGCGATGTCGATGACGCCGACCTCGCTGGCCAGCACCACCAGTCCGTCGTCGGTCACCCAGAAGCGTGCGGGACGCAGGCCGTTGCGGTCGAGCACCGCGCCCACCTGCTTGCCGTCGGTGAAGGACACCGCGGCGGGGCCGTCCCACGGCTCCATGAGCATGGAGTGGTATTCGTAGAAGGCGCGGCGGTCCGCGTCCATGGTGGCGTGGTTTTCCCAGGCCTCGGGGATCATCATCATGATCGCCTGGGCGATGGGGCGCCCGGACAGCGTGAGCAGCTCGGCGACCTCGTCGAAGGAGGCGGAGTCGGAGGCGCCGGGGCTGCAGATCGGGAAGAGTTCCTCGGGAACCTCGCCCAGCAGCGCGGAGGCCAGCTGGGATTGGCGGGCGCGCATCCAGTTCCGGTTGCCCTTGACCGTGTTGATTTCGCCGTTGTGGGCGATGGCGCGGAAGGGCTGGGCCAGTGGCCAGGACGGGAAGGTGTTGGTGGAGAAGCGCGAGTGCACGATGCCGAAGGTGCTCGCGAAGCGCTCGTCGGTCAGGTCCGGGTAGAAGGCCGAAAGCTGTGCGGTGGAGAGCATGCCCTTGTAGACGATGCTGGCGCTGGAGAGCGAGGGGAAGTAGACGCCGAACTTGTTCTGCGCGCGCTTGCGCACGCGGAAGACCCGGGCATCGAGTTCCGCGACGTTTTCGCCGGGAATGCCGAGGAAGATCTGGGCGAAGTGCGGCATGCAGCCGCGGGCGGTGGGGCCGATGTGCTCGGCGTTGACGGGCAGTTCACGCCAGCCAAGCACGGTGAGGCCCTCGTCGATGGCCAGTTCCTCAAGGGCGCTGATTGCCTGTGTCCGCTGCGTTGGATCCTGGGGCAAGAAGGCGGTGCCGGCGGCGTAGTGTCCGCGGGCAGGAAGGGGGAATCCGGCGACGGCGCGGAAGAAGGCGTCGGGGATCTGGGTGAGGATGCCGGCGCCGTCACCGGTGCCGTCGTCGGCGCCTACGGCGCCGCGGTGTTCGAGCCTGCGCAGGGCCTCGAGTGCCTGGTTCACGATTGCGTGGGTAGGTACTTTTTTGAGGGTGGCGATGACTGCCAGCCCGCACGCGTCTTTTTCGTTTTCGGGGTTGTAGAGGCCTTGCGCTTCGGGGGCGTCTGCGAACCGTGTGAAGGGCGAAGATACTTCCCCGCCACAATCCGGTGAAGCGTTCAGCTGGACTCCGGTCATGCTCATGAGCATACCTTTCTCGCGTGTTTTTCTGGGATACAAGGACGCCGTTGTCCGAGAGTTTTCTGGGTCGCAAATGATCGGTTGCTGAGAGGGTGTTTCCCACCGACAAGAGTGCGGGGTTTTTCCCGGCCTGCGGGCCGGGCCACGTCGTTGTGGTTTGTGCAATGCGGCGGGATGTCCGCCGTGCCTTGCTGCGTCGCGGGGGCCATGTTCGATTTCGTGCATCGAATCTTACGCCCGCTGGGTGAAAAAATCGTAGCACCGCCATGTTTCGGTTTTAGGCGCGGTTTTGTTTCCAACAGTTTTCCGAATACGCCTCAACAGCATGTTGACTAGGGCGTTTATGAATCTTCCAATTGTTACCCGGAAATAACAAGGCCCCCCGTCACATACCGCGGGCGGTAGCTGACGAGGGGCCTTGAACTGGTGTTTTTAGTTGTCGTTCTTTTCCGGTTTTCCTGCGGAATCAGTTCCATTTTCAGGATCAACGATCGGTTTCACCTGACGGAGCCGTCTTTCGATTCGGTATCCGCAGTCGATTCCTCGATTGGAATCAGCCGGGGCTTCGTCCTCGGTGTCGGCTTCCGGCTTGGGCTCGCGGCCCTCGAGGTAGACCCCCGGGTCCGGCTGCGGGCGAAGCTTGGTGAGCGAATAGACGAGTCCGACGGTGCCCAGGATGACCATGCCGATGGCGAGCCACATGTGCACGCGCAGCCCGATGCCGAGGATGACGATCGTGTCGGCGGCGTCGATGCGCATGGTTTCCATGATGGTTCGGCCAATGCCGTACCAGATCAGGTAGGACCAGAACATGGCGCCGCGACGCAGCTTGAACTTGCGGTCAATCGCCAGCAGCAGCACCACGCCCGCCACGTTCCACAGGGATTCGTAGAGGAACGTCGGCTGGAACAGCGTCCCGGGCGGAAGGCCCGGGGGGAAGTTGTAGCTGGTCGGAGTCGATCTCCAGGCCCCACGGCAGCGTGGTCGGCTTGCCGAAGAGCTCCTGGTTGAACCAGTTGCCCCAGCGCCCGAAGGCCTGGGCCAGCAGCACGCCCGGCGCCACCGCGTCCAGGAAGGCCGGGAGCCTGACGCCCGCGCGGCGGCAGGCGATCCAGGCGCCGAGCGAGCCAAGGCTGATGGCCCCCATGATGCCCAGGCCGCCGGCCCAGATCTGCGGGATTTCAGAGAGGTGCGCGCTTTGGCCGTTGAGCCCGAAGTAGTACTCCGGGTCGGTGATCAGCACGTGGTACAGGCGCCCGCCGACGATGCCGAACGGGATCGCCCAGATGCAGATGTCCCAGACCACGTCCGCCGGTCCGCCCTTGGCGAGCCAGCGCTTGTTGGTCAGCCACATGGCCACGACGATGCCGAGCAGGATGCACAGGGCGTAGGCGTGGATGGTCAACGGGCCGATGGAGAACTTGGAGAACTCCGGCGGCGGGCTCGGGATCGAGGCGAGCACGCCGGTGCCGATGGCTGCCAGGGAGGTCATACGCTGACTGGCCTGCCGCTGAGTTCGGCGGTGAGCCTGGCAACGGCCTCCACTCCCCCGTCACGCAGCGCGGCGACCAGTGCGGTGCCGACGATGACGCCGTCGGAGTAGGCGCCGATTTCCTCGACGTGCTTGCGCTGCGAGACGCCCAGCCCGACGCAGGCGTTCTCGGCGCCGGCGGCGTGGGCCGCGGCGACAACCGAGGCGGCCGCGTCGGAAACCTCGGCACGCGCGCCGGTGACGCCCATGACCGAAACGCAGTAGACGAATCCGCGGCTCGCGGCGACGGTGGCCTTCATGCGGGCCTCGGTGGAGGACGGCGCGACCAGGAAGACGCGGTCAAGTCCGTACTTGTCGGAGGCCTCCATCCACTCGGCGGCCTCGTCCGGGATCAGGTCCGGGGTGATCAGGCCGGCGCCGCCGGCCTCGGCCAGGCGGCGGGAGAACTCGTCCACGCCCATGCGCAGCACCGGGTTCCAGTAGGTCATGACCATGACCGTGGCCGAGCAACGCTCGGTGATGCCCTTGACGATGTCGAAGACCTGGGCGACCCGGAAGCCCTGCGCCAGCGACTGGACGGTGGCGGCCTGGATGACCGAGCCGTCCATCACGGGGTCCGAGTACGGGATGCCGACCTCGATGATGTCGGCGCCGTTTTCGGCCATCGCGACGGCTGCGTCAATGGTGGCCTGCACGTCCGGGAAACCGGCGGGCAGGTAGCAGATCAGGGCCGGGCGGCCCTCGGCGCGGGCGGCGGCGATGGCTGCTGCGCTCTTGGAAACGTGGCTCACTTGGCATCCTTTTCGGTGTCGATGAGTTTGAACCATTCGGCGGCGGTTCCTACGTCCTTGTCGCCGCGGCCCGAGAGGTTCGCGATGATGATGGTTTCCTCCGGCTTCGCGCCGGCGGCGATCTTGCGGGCGGCGATCTTCAGCACGCCGGCCAGGGCGTGCGAGGACTCGATGGCCGGGATGATGCCCTCGGTGCGGCAGAGCAGCGAGAAGGCGTCCATGGCCTCGGTGTCGGTGATCGGCTCGTAGTGCACGCGGCCGATGTCGGCCAGGTAGGCGTGCTCCGGGCCGACGCCCGGGTAGTCGAGGCCCGCGGAGATCGAGTGCGACTCGATGGTCTGGCCGTCGTCGTCCTGCATCAGGTAGCTCTTGGCGCCGTGCAGCACGCCGGGCTTGCCCAGCGTGATGGTGGCCGCGTGGCGCGGGGTGTCCACGCCGTCGCCGCCGGCCTCGAAGCCGTAGAGCTCGACGTCGGCGTCGTCAAGGAAGCCGTGGAAGATGCCGATGGCGTTGGAGCCGCCGCCGATGCATGCCGCGACGGCGTCCGGCAGGCGGCCGACCTGGGCCAGGATCTGCTCGCGGGCCTCCTCGCCGATGACCTCGTGGAAGTAGCGCACCATGGCCGGGAACGGGTGTCCGCCGGCGGCGGTGCCCAGCAGGTAGTGGGTGGTGTCCACGTTGGCGACCCAGTCGCGCAGCGCCTCGTTGATGGCGTCCTTCAGCGTCTGGGAGCCGGCGGTCACCGGGATGACCGTGGCGCCGAGCAGCTGCATGCGCGCGACGTTCAGGGCCTGCCGGCGGCAGTCCTCGGCGCCCATGTAGACGACGCATTCCAGGCCCATGAGGGCCGCGGCGGTGGCCGAGGCGACGCCGTGCTGGCCCGCTCCGGTCTCGGCGATGATGCGGGTCTTGCCCATGCGCTTGGCCAGCAGCGCCTGGCCGAGCACGTTGTTGATCTTGTGGCTGCCGGTGTGGTTCAGGTCCTCGCGCTTGAGGAAGACGCGCACGCCGCCGGCGGCCTCGGAGAAGCGCTTGGCCTCGGTGAGCAGGGAGGGGCGGCCGGAGTAGTTCTTGTTCAGGTCCTTGACCTGCGCCACGAACTCCGGGTCCGCCTTGGCGGCCTCGAACGTCTCGCTGAGCTCGTCCATGGCGGCGATCAGCGATTCGGGCATCCAGCGTCCGCCGTAGTCGCCGAAGTACGGACCCGGGGGCATGCCGCAGGGAGTCCCCCGGCGCTGCAACGTGGCTTCCGCGAACCGTCTGCCGGTTCACCTGTCGTCGGGTTCATCTGGGGGCATCCTTATCTAGCTGAGGAATCGTGAAGTAATTAGGCGCCGGGGCGTGCCGGCTTCGCGGCCGTTCCCGCGCTCATGAACTGCTTGATGGCCGCGCTCGGGTCGTTGTCCTTGACCAGCGCCTCGCCGACCAGGATGGCGTCCGCGCCGTGGGAGGCGTATTCGCGCACCTCGGCGACCGAGCTGACGCCGGATTCGGCGATGATGACGGCCTCGGGCGGAATCAGCCCCGCCAGCTTCGCGAAGTTTGCGGGATCCACCTCCAGGGTCTTGAGGTTGCGCACGTTCACGCCGATGATCTTCGCCCCGAGCGCGACGGCGCGGGCGATTTCCTCCTCGGTGTGGGTCTCCACCAGGGCGTTCATGCCCAGTGCGTGGGTGAGGTCGAGGAACTCGCGCATCTGCGCGTCGTCCAGGGCCGCGACGATCAACAGGATGAGGTCGGCGCCGTGGGCGCGGGCCTCGTAGATCTGGTACGCGTCGACCGTGAAGTCCTTGCGCAGCAGCGGGATGTCGACGGCGGCGCGCACGGCGTCGAAGTCGGCCAGCGATCCGCCGAAGCGGCGTTCCTCGGTGAGCACCGAGATGACGGAGGCGCCACCCGCGACGTAGGCCGCGGCGAGTTCGGCGGGTTCCGGGATGTCGGCAAGCGCGCCCTTGGACGGGGACTTGCGCTTGACCTCGGAGACCACGCGTAACACGGCGTCACGATCGGACTGGTTGGCGGCTCCGCCGAGGGCGGCAAAGGCGTCGAGCGCCGGGGCGGCGTTTGCCGCGTCGGCCTCGATCTGGGCCTGGCCGCATATGGAACGGCGGGCGTCCAGATCGATCCGAACGCCCGCAATGATATCCGTAAGTACGCTCACGACTAGTGCGAGGAACCCGACCGGGCGCCGCCCACGCCGAAACCGGCCTTCTTCATGACCCAGCCGGCGATCAGGCCGAGGACTACGACACCGAGGCCGATGTAGACCACTGTCGGGTTGTGGCCGGCGAAGGCGATTCCGCCGATGATGACACCGATCATCGAGATGCCGACCAGGGTCCAAGCCGCAATTGAGTTGCCGTGGCCGATTTCTTCGGCGTGCATCGGGTCGATCTGGGTGTTGCTGTTAGCCATGGTGGGATACTCCTCGTCACCTCGTGCCAATCGGGAATTTTCCCGACGATTAACTTCTGTCTATTCTGCCATTCTTTAACGCCGTGGCGTGCCATGTTGCCCGCCCGCGCGCGTTCCTCAGGTGGGATCGTCCCCGCGCGAGAGCGAGTCCCAGCCGTCGATCTCATCGATCGGTCCCGTGGAGTTCGCCTGTTCCGCACGCCGGGCGGCCGCGGCGTTGTCGCGCGCGTACTTCTTGCTGCCCGCCCAGGTGTGCCCGGCGATCGCCAGGACCAGTGCGTTGAGCACCAGCACCACTCCTGCCAGCGCCGCCGCGTAGGGCCAGATGGAAACCTGGTAGTCCCCGCCTGCGGTGTTCAGCCCGGTGGCCTCGCCGACCTTGGTGGCGGCTGCCGCGACGGGGTTGGCGAGCACCGCGATGGCGGAGGCGACGATGCCGCCGCCGGCCAGCAGCAGGATGCCGGCGATGATGTATCGGGCGACCTTGCCGGCGATCAGCGCCGCCAGCGAACCCGCCAGGGCCACCACCGCGAGCGCGGCGACGGCCGCCGAGGCGTCGGAGCCCGCGACCTCGATCAGCGGGATCTTCACCGAGCCGACCTCGGGCTGGACGGTGATCCAGATGCGCGTGCTGGTGGCCAGCGCCAGCACGGCACCGACCAGGCCCATCAGCATGACGACGCGCTTGGTTCCCCAGCGCGGGGTCTTGGCGGTGCCCTTGGTGTTGCTGCCGGTGTTGCTGTCGGTGTTGGTCATGACCCCAGTATTTCCTGGCCGGCGGGCGCCATGGTGCCCGCGGCCCAGACGGCGCGCAGCGGCGCTGCCGACTTGTTGATGGTTTCAAGGGCCTCGGCGTCGAGGTCCGAGTCGTTGACGATGCCGCCGCCGGCCTGCACGTAGGCGCGGTTGCCCTTGAGCAGCGCGGAGCGGATGGCGATGGCCATGTCCATGTCCCCGGCGAAGTCGAGGTAGCCCACGACGCCGCCGTAGATTCCGCGGCGGTGCGGTTCCAGCTCGTCCAGCAGGCGCAGGGCGCGCGGCTTGGGCGCGCCGGAGAGCGTGCCGGCCGGGAAGGTCGCGGCAAGCACGTCGTAGCCGTCGGTTCCCGGGGACAGCTTGCCGACCACGTTGGAGACCAGGTGCATGATGTGGCTGAAGCGCTCGACCTCCATGAACTGGGTGACCTCCACCGAGCCCGGCACGCAGACCTTGGACAGGTCGTTGCGCGAGAGGTCCACGAGCATCAGGTGCTCGGCGCGTTCCTTCTCGTCGGCCAGCAGGTTCTTCTCGTGCTGCTGGTCGTCCTCGTAGGTGGCGCCGCGCGGGCGCGAGCCGGCGATCGGGTGCGTGACCACGTGGTCGTCGTTGACGGTGACCAGCGCCTCCGGGGAGGAGCCGACGATCGAGTAGGCCTTGCCGTGCGAGTCCTCGAGGCTGAAGAGGTACATGTACGGGCTGGGGTTGGTGGCGCGCAGGATGCGGTAGACATCCAGCGGGTCGGCGTGGGATTCGAGCTCGAAGCGGCGCGAGATGACCACCTGGAACACCTCGCCGTCGACGATGGCTTCCTTGCCGCGCAGCACGGCCTGGCGGTAGGAGTCCTCGTCCCAGGAGTGGGTGACGGCGGCCATCAGCTCGTCCGCGGGGACATCGGTGCCGGAGAGCACCGAAACCGGGGTTTCGGTCGCTTCGCCCAGGGACGCGAGCATGGCGCGCACGCGGTCCACCGCGTGGTCGTAGGCCCCGTCGACGCCGTCGTCGGTGCCGTTGAAGTTGATGGCGTTGGCGATCAGCGTCAGCGTGCCGTCGGTGTTGTCGTGCACGGCCATGTCGCCGACCAGGTTCATGGCCAGCTCGGGCAGGTGCAGGTCGTCGAGCGGCGGGTTGGGCAGCTTCTCCCAGTGGCGCACGGCCTCCCAGCCGATGAAGCCGACCATGCCGCTGGTCAGCGGCGGCAGGCCGTGCAGCGGCTCGGTGCGCAGCGCACGCACGGTGTCGCGCAGCACCTCGACCGGGTTGCCCTCGGTGGGCATGCCGGCCGGCGGGGTGCCCAGCCAGTGGGCCTTGCCCTCGCGGGTGGTCAGCGTCGCCGGGGAGTTGGTGCCGATGAACGAGTAGCGGCTCCACACTCCGCCGGCCGCGGCGGATTCCATCAGGAAGGTTCCGGGGCGGCCGCCGGCAAGCCGGCGGTAGATGGAGATGGGGGTCAGCGAGTCGGCCAGCACCCGCATGGTCACGGGAATGACGCGGCGTTCCGCGGCGAGGGCGCGGAACTGCTCGCGGGTGGGTGAGAGCGCACCGAGAGCTTGCATGAGTGGCTAGTTATCCTTGCGTGGACGAATGTGGTGTCTGGTCAGGAGACGCGGCGGCCGACGACGGCCGGGATCTCGCGCCCGTCGAAGCAGGTGTGGGTTCCGGTGTGGCAGGCCGCACCGATCTGGTCGACCACCACCAGCAGGGCGTCGCCGTCGCAATCCAGGGCGACCGAACGCACCAGCTGGGAGTGCCCGGAGGTGTCCCCCTTGCGCCAGTATTCCTTGCGGGAACGCGACCAGAAGGTCACCCGCCCGGTGGTGAGGGTGCGGCGGAGGGCTTCCTCGTCCATCCACCCGAGCATGAGCACTTCGTGCGTGCCATGCTGCTGGATGATGGCCGCGACCAATCCGGAGTCGTCCTTTTTCAGGGCCGCGGATATTTCGGCGGACAATTTGCCGTCAACGGAGACGGGGGTTGCGAAGGCTGGGTTCTGCGACATCACTTCCAGTCTAGTGCCACCGAAGCGCAATTGGCCGAACGGGATTCACCCGCGCGGCATGCACGCAACGATTCGCCGAAACCCGTAAGTCGCATGGCGCTTCATACGGCCACAAGCGGCGCCGGACGTGTTAGTTTCGTAGTGATGCATTTTGTCCCAGCCTCCCGTGAAGTACTGGCCGAAGTCCTGCTGGCAGCAGGACCGACGGCCCCGACATTGTGTGCCGGTTGGCAGACCCGCCACCTCGCCGCGCACCTGGTGTTGCGCGAACACTCGATGCTCTCCGCCGGACTGGCCCTCAAGCCGCTGGCCTCCGCGATGGAACGCGAGCTGAAGTCGATGGCCGACCGGGCCCGCGACAACGCCGCCTATGCGGAACTCGTCCACGAATTCGTCGCCGGCGCACCCAAGTTTTCACCGTTTGCCCTGCCGGCCTTCGACCGTGCGGCAAACCTGAGCGAATACTTCATCCACACCGAGGACGTCCGCCGCGCCACCGACCGCTGGGCGCCTCGCGTGCTCGACGAGAAGTACGCAGAGCTCCTGTGGCGGGATTTGGTCCGCCGTGCCTCTGCGTACTACCGGGGCAGCGAGGTGGGCATCATCCTGGTGCTTCCCGACGGGCGGCGCCATGTTGCCCGCAAGGCCAAGACCTCGGTGGCCATCATGGGCCGCCCCGAGGAATTGCTGCTTCATGCCGCGGGACGGCGCGAGGAGGCGCTCGTGACGTTCGAGGGCGCCGACGAGGCACTCGAACTGTTCAACGCCCGGCGCTAGATCTCCGCGAAGGCCCCGGCCGCTTGGCCCGTCGGTGCCACCACGCTGACAACCACCAGGGCGTCGCTGGCCACCGGATTCCAGCCGACGGCCCCGGGCTCGACGGCGGCACCCAACACGTGCACGGCACTCCAATTGCTTTCCGTCCCGGACGGCGAGGGCCTCCTCGCCGTTGACGGTGAGCCGTATCGATGATCCATCCGGTGCCGCAACGGTTCCCGAGATGCGCAACAGCCGTGCACCTTCGTGCCGGATCCCTGGGTCGAACTCCGCCCCGACGGTGACTTCCAACGGCTCAAGGTCGCCCTCGGCGATTGCGCGCCCCGCGCGGCAGAAGCTGTCGACCGGCAGCGGCGGCGCCAGGACCGGCGACTGGCGCAGCGAACCCGCCGCTTCGAATGCGTAGCCGCAAGCCAGCAGCTGGTTGTCGGCGTAGGCGGGACCGGCAATTGTCAGCCCCACCGGCATGCCGATGTCTTCCATGATTCCCATGGCCACGGTGATGCTCGGAATGCCGAAGTGGCGAAGCGCGTAGTTGCCGTTTGAGAAGAACACCCCGTTTTCCCAGGCACGGTCCGCGGATTCGGTGTTGATGTCCGCATCCTGGGCCGCGACGTCCGCGTTGGCAGGGAAGACGATTGCGTCCAGACCTCGCTCCTCCAGCCAGTCCTCGAAGAGCTCCTTGCGCAGCGTCTCGAGCGCCCGAAGCCCCTGGGCGAAGCCCGGCAGGGAGTCGATCGGCGGCAATCCGGCGGCCGCCATGTTCACCACGTCGCGGTAGCGGTTCTCGTAGTCTTCGACCTCCTCGTAGCGGTCGGGCAGCGACCCTGCGGGGGCCGGGAAGATTCGGGTGTGGTCGACGTCGGCCAGGCGGTTCAGTGCCGGGTCGTTGTTGGCCCGCAGGAAGGTGTCCCAGCCATGGGCAAGGATCTCGTTGAATTCGGTGTCCATCCAGCCTTCGGGCAGGACGCCGAGCGCCGCGAGTTGTTCGCCGCCCGGGGTGTTGCCTTCGTATTTTTCGATCATGGGCAGGTCGACCTCGACGACGGTGGCGCCGAGCCCCTCGAGCCGGGACGCGCGCCGCCTCCCAGAGTCCCAGGATCGAGTCGCGCACCGCGAGGGGGAAGTCGGCGTCCTTGCCGAGGTACATGCGCGGGACGCCCAGGCGCTTGCCCCTCAGGGCGTCGGGGTCGGCCAGTTCCGCGTAGCTCCCGGGGCGGACGTCCGAGGCCGCCGGCAACTCGACGGCCTTCTGGTCGCGCCAGAAATCGCCGGTGGTGTTTTCGTCGTCGGCGACAATCACGTCCAGCAGCCGGAACATGTCGTTCATGCCGCGGGTGTGCGGCACCACGACGTCGCGGGTCGGGAACAGCGGCCAGTTGCCGCGGATCGAGATGACGCCGCGCGAGGGCGTGTAGGCGCAGAGGCCGTTGTTGGAGGCCGGGCTTCGCCCCGAGGACACGGTCTCCTCCCCCATGCCGAACACGCCCATGCTGGCCGCGGTGGCCACCGCCGAGCCGTTGGACGAGCCCGAGGCATAGGCGGCCGCCAGGTAGTTGGTGTTGTAGGGGCTTTCGGCCCGGCCGTAGACGCCGCGCTGCATGCCGCCGTCGGCCATGGGCGGCATGTTGGTCTTGCCCACCAGCACTCCCCCGGCCTCGCGGATCCGTGCCACGGTGAAGGCGTCGTCCTGGGCCACCAGGTCCTTGAATGCGGGCGAGCCGGCGGCGACGGTGAGCCCGGCGACCATGTAGCTGTCCTTGACGGTGAAGGGAACCCCCTCGAGGGAGCCGGCCTGCCCGGCACGGCGACGGCGGTCGGATTCCGCGGCCTCGGCAAAGGCGTCGGGATTCAGCACGGCCATGGCATTGAGGCGCACCGAGGACCTGTCGAAGCGTCCCACCCGGGCCAGGTGGGCGGCAACCAGCTCAACGGCGGTGACGGTGCCCTCCTCGAGCGCATGCAGGACGTCGTCGATGGAAGCTTCATGGATGCTGAACGGCTGGCCCATTGGTGGTTTCCCCTCACGGATCTTGCTCCTGCGCCGCCGGACTTCGACCGCTGAGGGGTCCGAATGTCTCGATCGTCGAGGAGCAAACTAGAAATTGACTGGATGTTCAGTTAAAGATAACGTGTGACCTACGGTACATGGAAGTCCGCAAGGTCGCCAAACGGAAAATTCCTTGCAGTCCCAGCAATTGAAAGGCTTGGTTCCGGGCATGGCCAACGACACGAGACAGCGAATTCTTGAGGCATGCAGCATCTGCATCGCCCGTGACGGAGTCCGCGGCATGCGCGTGCAAGACGTCTGCAAGCAGGCAGGAATCTCCACCGGACTTGTCTATTACCACTTCACCGACAGGGATGGCCTGCTGGCCGCGACGCTTGAATACGTCAACATGGACTCGGTCGCACAGCGCGAGGAACCAGTGGCAGGCGGCAACGAGTCCTACGGATTGTTGCGCGAGTTGCTGCTGGCCGAGATCCAGGACGACGAGTCGGTCCGCGCGAAATCAATTGTGTGGAACGAAATCAGGGCCATCGCCGTCTTCGAGCCGCCGCTGGCCGAGCACCTGGCCGCTTCCACGGCCGCGTGGCAGTCGCATGTCGCAGAGCTGGTCAGCGGGCACACCGGGGCCGCGATCGAGCAATGCCAGGAAACAGCCTTGCTGCTGACGTCCCTGGTTGAAGGTCTTTCCAGCCGCTGGCTGTCCAACCAGCTGGACACCGCCGCGGCACGCGCGGCATTGGAACGCGGGTTGGAAGCGATCCTGCCGGCCAACGGCTGAGCGAACGCCCGGGAACCAGCCGCCTGTCATGCATTCTCAGGCTGGAGGCGCCTGGCGGTAGTGGTAGCGGGAGACGGTTTCGAAACCCAGCGATTCGTAGAGTCCACGGGCGATGTGGTTGGACTCGACGACCTGCAGCCAGAGCCCTTCGAGATCCCGGTTCGCGGCCTCGGTGAGCAACGCCTGGACGACGGCGCGGCCGTGTCCGCGGGAGCGTGAACCCGCCTTCGTGGCGACGGCGTAGATCCCGCCCAGGTTCCCGACCAAGGCAAGCCGGGCGGTTGCTTCGACCCGGCCATCGATGACCAGGGATGCATAAACGGATGGCGTTTCGGCCAGTATGCGTCGGCTCAGCGACTGGGCCTCCGGGGCATGCGGCCCTTCGACGTCCCACAGGGCTTCGAGCCAGGCTTCGCTCGGTTCATCGGAGTATTCGATGCGCGGATCGTCGCCCCCGCCGCCATCGTTGGCGCCTTCACCGAGAGCCAGGTATTGGACGAGCGTCGGCGAATCGAGCAGATAGCCACGTTCGGCAAGGCGCTCGATCCAAGTCCGCGGGCATCGAATCGGGGCTGATCTGGAAGACGGCAGGCAACCCGCGATCCGCATAGCGGTGTTCGACCACCGCGAGGGCTGCGGCAAAGTCCGCGGGCTCGCCCAGGGGCAGCACCGAGTTCGCCCGCTTGGTGACTCCGCCGGAAAAACGGCAGACCCAGCCGTCCACGGCTTCTTCGCTCAGCGCCCGCCAACCCCTGGACATGGTTTCGTCCAGGGCTGCAGGTCTAGCGGACCGGGAATCCTGCTTCACGAATGGCGTCCTTGACCTGCTTGATCATGTCGTCGGGACCAAAGTGGAAGATGGAGGCGGCCAGCACCGCGTCGGCGCCCGCCTCGATGGCCGGCGGGAAGTGCTCCGGTCCCCCGGCACCGCCCGAGGCGATCAACGGCACGGTGACCGCCGCACGCACGGCGCGGATCATTTCAAGGTCGAAGCCGTCCTTGGTGCCGTCGGCATCGATCGAGTTCAGCAGGATCTCGCCCACGCCGCGCTCGGCCGCTTCCTTGGCCCAGGCCACGGCGCAGCGGCCGGTGCCGGTGCGTCCGCCGTGGGTGGTGACCTCGAAGCCCGAGGCGACATCCGGGTTGTCGGTGCGGCGGGCGTCGAGCGAAAGCACCAGCACCTGGGACCCAAAGCGCTGGGTGATTTCGTTGATGACCTCGGGGCGGTCAACCGCGGCGGTGTTGATCGAGGCCTTGTCGGCGCCCGCGCGCAGCAGGCGGTCGACGTCCTCGACGGCACGCACGCCGCCGCCGACGGTGAGGGGGATGAAGATTTCCTCTGCCGTCTTGGCGACTACGTCGTAGGTGGTTTCGCGGTTGCCCGAGGACGCCGTCACGTCAAGGAACGTGATTTCGTCGGCACCGGCGGCGTTGTAGCGCTTGGCCAGTTCCACGGGGTCGCCGGCATCGCGCAGCCCCTCAAAGTTCACTCCCTTGACGACTCTGCCGTTATCCACGTCGAGGCACGGGATCACACGGATCGCAACGCTCATGAAGGATCAACTCCTAGAAAAGTTATGAAGGTGGTGTTCTTTGAGGGGATGGCGCAAAAGCCGGAACTAGATGCGGCAGGCGTGGATCTGGCTGACCAGGATCGCACGGGCGCCCAGGTCGTAGAGCTCATCCATGATGTTGTTCGTCTGGTTCTTCTTGACCATGGCGCGCACTGCGACCCAGTCGGAATCCTGCAACGGGGAAACCGTCGGGGATTCCAGTCCCGGGGTCAGGCGGCAGGCTTCGTCGGCCTGGTCGCGGCGCACGTCGTAGTCGAGCATGACGTAGCGGCGGGCAACCAGCACACCGGTCAGGCGGCGCTTGAGCACTTCGAGCCCGGCGGGGTTGCGGCCGGTGCGGCCGATCAGCACGGCCTCGGACTTCAGGATCGGATCCCCGAAGATCTCCATGCCTGCGGCCTTGAGCGTGTTTCCGGTTTCCACGACGTCGGCGATGGCGTCGGCCACGCCGAGGCGCACCGAGGATTCCACGGCGCCGTCGAGGCGGACCACCGAGGCTTCGATGCCGCTTTCGGCCAGGTAGCTGCGCAGCAGTGCGTCGTAGCTGGTGGCGATGCGCTTGCCCTGAAGCTCGCTCTGGTGGGTGAAGGATCCGACGGGTCCGGCAAAGCGGAAGGTCGAGGCTCCGATGCCCAGCGGCAGTTCCTCTTCGACATCGTCGTTGACCTCGGCGTCGAGGTACAGGTCGCGCCCGGTGATTCCGACGTCAAGGATGCCGCGGCCTACGTATACGGCGATGTCGCGGGGACGGAGGTAGAAGAACTCGACGTCGTTTTCCGGGTCAATCATGACCAGTTCGCGGTTGTCGCGGCGCTGGACGTAGCCAGCCTCCAGCAACATGGTTGAAGCGATTTCTGAAAGGGCTCCCTTATTGGGAAGTGCTACACGCAACATGAGGTGTTTCTCGTTTCTGACTTTGGGATTTTTACGGCATCAGGACAACAAATTTTTGCTTGTTGGCCACCGCGGCTCGGAGGGTGTTACACAAATCTGCCCCGAAAGCGGCGGCTAGAGATGCTTGTAAACGTCCTGCAAAGTCAGGCCCTTGGCCAGCATCATCACCTGGAGGTGGTAGAGCAGCTGGGAGATTTCTTCGGCGGCTGCTTCATTGCTTTCGTATTCGGCAGCCATCCACACTTCGGCGGCTTCCTCCACGACCTTCTTTCCGATGCCATGGACGCCCGAGTCCAGTTCGGCGATGGTACGCGAACCTTCGGGGCGGGCCTTGGCTTTCTCGGAAAGCTCGGCGAAGAGGGTGTCAAAAGTTTTCACATAAACAGCGTAGCCCGGCGTGTCCAGCCCACTCACAACCACCGCCCCAATGTGACGAAGGACTCGCGCTCAAGCGCGAACATGACGCGAGGATGACTTTGCGGGCGGTGCCGCCACGACCAGCCGCTTTCCACGCGCACCTGCAGGTGGTTCCGCGCAGAGGGCTTAGGTACGTGGATTCCAAGGCGCCGCTCACCCGGGACCTCACGCGGGCCGCGCGTTGCGCCTTCCCCGGAACCGATGCAACCGGGGAAGGCAAACCGCGGGCCACGCAACGTGGGTATCAGCGGCGGGTCAGCGCCACTGCGGTCTGCAGCCCGGCGCTCATGGCCTCATAGCCCTTGTCCTCGACGGAGCCTTCCAGCCCCGCACGGGCAATTGCCTGCTCTTCGTTGTCGCAGGTCAATACGCCGAAGCCGACCGGAACCCCGGTTCGCACCGAAACATCGGTGAGTCCCAGCGTTGCGCCCTGGCACACGTAGTCGAAGTGCGGGGTTCCGCCGCGGATGACAACGCCCAGGGCAATCACCGTGTCGTAGTCCGGCGCCAGCCGGGCGGCAGCCACGGGAAGCTCGAAGGTGCCGGGGACCCGCACGATGTCCGGCGTCTGGATTCCGGCGTCGATCGCGGCACGCTTGGCGCCGTCGATGAGCCCGTCCATGATCTGGGTGTGCCAGCTGGCCGCCACGATGACCGCGCGCATGCCCGCCTTGCCTGCCGCGACTAGCTCGTCGGCTCCGATGACTGGTGCTCCGTGTCCGCTCATGATTCAGCTCCTGGGTTGGTGGTTACTGTGCTCGGCAGCTGCAACGAGTGGTGCAGCAATTCCTGCTTGGTGCGTAGGTATTCAAGGTTTTCCGGCCGTGCCGCCACACGGGTGGGAACCCGTTCGGTCACGTCGATTCCGGCCTCCTTCAACCACTGCTCCTTGAGCGGGTTGTTGGTGACAAGCCTGACGCGGTGGATGTCCAGCGCGTCAAGGATGGCGGCGGCGGCATCGTAGTTGCGGGCGTCGACCGGCAGCCCCAATTGTTCGTTGGCCGCCACGGTGTTCGCTCCCCCGTCCTGCAGGGCATAGGCGCGGATCTTGTTGGCCAGTCCGATGCCGCGGCCCTCGTGTCCGCGAAGGTAGATCAGCACCCCGCCGAATTCGTTGATGGCCTGCAGGCCGGCAGCCAGTTGCTCGCCGCAGTCGCAACGGTAGGAACCGAAAACGTCGCCCGTGAGGCACTCGGAATGCACCCGCACCAGCGGCTCGGACGGCATCGTGCCGTCCGGCCCCGGGGCGCTCAGGGACAGGTGTTCCACGCCCGTGGCGCGCTCGAGCCAGGCCCGCACCATGAATTCCCCGTGCGGGGTGGGGACCTTGACCTCGGGGCCCGACTGCACGGCCGCGGCCTTGGTGCCGATCACCGGCTCGGCATCGCAGCTGGCGCGCCACGCGGCCAGGTCTTCGATGCTGACCAGCGGGATGTTCCACAGGTCGGCAAATTCACGCAGCGCGGGCAGGCGCATCATGGAGCCGTCGTCGTGGACCAGTTCGGCGATGACGCCCACCGGTTCCAGGCCGGCGGCCACGCACAGGTCGACGCTGGCCTCGGTGTGGCCGCGGCGCACCAGGACGCCGCCGTCCACCGCGCGCAGCGGGAAGATGTGCCCCGGACGGGTAATGAGGTCGGGCCCGGAGGCCGGATCGGCCAGGATGCGCGAGGTCAGGGCCCTGTCCGCCGCGCTGATGCCGGTGCTCACGCCGTGGGCGGCATCGCAGGACACCGTGTAGGCGGTGCCCTTGGCGTCCTGGTTGTTCTCCACCATGGGCGGCAGGCCAAGCGCGTCGGCCCGGTCCCCGTTCATCGGGGTGCAGACCACGCCGGAGGAATGCCGGATGGTCCAACCCATGAGTTCGGGCGTGGCGAATTCCGCGGCGAAAATGATGTCGCCTTCGTTTTCGCGGTCCGCATCGTCCACGACCACCACTGCCTTGCCGGCGGCCATGGCGCTGATCGCCGAGGCTATGGAATCCAGGCGGATTGTTTCGGTGCTCATGGTGTTGCCCCTTCGGCTGGGTTAAAGGAGGCAAGGCGTTCGGCGTACTTGGCCATCACGTCCACCTCAAGGTTCACGCTGTCGCCCGGTTCCCGTTGGCCCAGCGTGGTTTCGCGCAGCGTGGTGGGAATGATTCCCACTTCGAACCACTGGTCCTTTTCGTTGGCGTCTGCCACTTCGGTGACGGTCAGGGAAATCCCGTCGATGGCGATCGATCCCTTTTTGGCCACGTACCTGGCAAGCGGGTACGGGATGGCGAACCTGAAGCGGTCCCAGGCGCCCAGGGTTTCGTGTTCCAGAAGCGTGCCCACCCCGTCCACGTGCCCCTGCACCACGTGCCCGTCAAGGCGCCCGCCGGCCTGCACGCAACGCTCGAGGTTGATTGCCTCGCCCGCCTTGAGCCCGCCAATGGTGGTGTGCCTGAGGGTTTCGCCCATGACGTCGAGCGCGAGCGTGTCGCCTTCGATGCTGGTTGCGGTGAGGCACACGCCGTTGATGGCAATCGATCCGCCCAGGCCGAGGTTTTCGGTCTGGTTCGGTGCGCTGATGTGCAGCACCACGGAGTCGGATTCGGGTTCGGCGTTCACCGCTTCGACGCGGCCCATGCCGCTGATGATTCCTGTAAACATTTGTTGTCCTTACGATGCGGTGCTGCCCGCGGGCAGCCGGACCGGCATTGGTTCTAGGTGGGTGAGGGTGTCGGCGCCGAGGATTTGCACCGATTCACCGTCGATGGGATCAAGGCGGAAGGCACGGGCGTCGCCCAGCGTGCCGACCCCGAGGTCCCCGATGCTTTGTCGCCCGGCGCCCAGGAAAATGGGTGCCTGGTAGAGGTAGATCTCGTCGACCAGGTCTTCGGCGAGGAACGCCGTGATGATCGAGGATCCGCCCTCGATGAGCACGTGGGAGATCCCCGATTCGTGCAGCCGCCCAAGCACCGTCCGCGGGTCGTGGGAACGGATCTGTTCCCAGTTCGCGTCGGCGGCGAGGGCTGCCCCTGCCGGGATCTCGCGCTCCCCCATCACGATGCGGCGGGGTTGGCGGTCGAAGGGCCGGCCGTGTTCGTCGCGCGCATTGAGCCGTGGGTCATCCGCCAGCACCGTCCCGGTGCCCACCACGATGGCGTCCACCCGCGAGCGGATCTGGTGCGCATGGCAGGAGGGAATCCGGCGAGGTGATCCACTGGCTGGTTCCATCCGCGGCGGCAATCCGCCCGTCGAGCGTCTGGGCCAGGTGCAGGGTCGTGAAGGGGCGTTCTCCGGCACGGGCAAGGAACCAGCGGTGGTTCAGGTCAAGCGCCTCGGATTCCAGCAGGCCCTGTTCGACGTTCACCCCCGCGGCGCGCAGCCGCGCGGCACCGCCGGCAGCCTCCGAACCCTCGTCCTTGGCCGCGTAGACGACGTTGCCGATGCCGGCATCGATGATCGCCTGCGAGCAGGGTCCGGTGCGTCCCACGTGGTTGCAGGGCTCAAGGGTCACCAGCATGGTTGCCTCGCGGGCCGCGTCGGCCGGGATGGGGCCGAGCCTGGTGAGCGCGTCGGCTTCCGCATGGGGCGTTCCCGCACCGCGGTGGTATCCGGTGGCGAGAATGTTTCCCGACGAATCAATGACGACGGCGCCCACCAGCGGGTTGGCCCCGCGGACTCCGCGTTTGGCCAGTTCCAGGGCAACCCGCATTCCGGCGATCCGGCGGTCCGCCGGCATCAGACGCCCGCCTTGACCGTGGGATCCGGCATCGTCGTTTCAATGGTTGGCTTGGAGCCGTTTTGGGCCTTCCACCAGACGAAGAAGCCGACGAGGGTGAAGCAACCGTAGAACAGGTACATGAAGGCGCTTGCGTAGTATCCGGCGCTGAAAAGCAGGGGCACGCCGACGACGTCGACAAGCACCCAGATGAGCCAGAACTCGACAAGGCCCTTGGCCATGCCATAGGTGGCGAGCAGCGAACCGACGAAGGTCCAGGCGTCCGCCCACACGGGTGCGTAGGAGCCCAGGGCCCCGAAGACCGGCGTCAGCGCAACGGTGCCGACCACGAGGATCGCGGCCATGCCGAGGCGTTCGTTCTTGCTGGCCCAGCGCGGGGTGACCGCGCTTTGGCCCGAATCGCGGCTGGACTTCCAGCGGTACCAGCCGTAGATCGACACGGCAATGAACATGATTTGGCGTCCGGCCTGACCCAAGAGGTTGGCCGTTGAATCGTGGCCGAAGATGCTGCCGAGGAACACGGTCAGCAACAGGGCGTTGCCGATGATGCCGACCGGCCAGGCCCAGACCTTGCGGCGGATGCCGCCCAAGGCGGAAGCCAGGCCAAAGATGTTGCCCACGACTTCGCGTACCAGCAGTGCGCTGCTACCTATCGTGATGTAAGAGTTGAAAGCTTCAATGAGCCACCGCAGAAAATCCATCGTCCTCCTGTCAAGCCGCGGCGGCTCCGGGGGTTTCGATACGACGGTTCACTGCCATCCTGCACGTGATTGCCTGAACTTGAGGGCCGGTAGTCCGTAGACTTCCGCCGTCTTTTCTTGGCACCACCCGTGAGGGTTTAAGTGTTGCGTGTACGTGCTTCTCCCATCCAGACTTTAACTGTCGGTACTGGAATTTCACCAGTTCAACCGTGCCTCCGAAATTCCGTAAGGAACTTCTTTGGCGCGGGTCGCGGACTATAACCGCCGGTTCGGACTTACACCGACCCCGGAGCACGTTGTGTAGTTGTAGCTCTTAGTATTACACGGATACAGGCGTTTGGGCGGCGAGGTTTCGTAATGTGTCGACGGCCACGGCCGGGTCCTCGGTGCCGTAGACCGACGACCCCGCGACGAACACGTCGGCTCCGGCCTCGGCGGCACGCAGAATGGTTTCGCGGGTCACCCCGCCGTCGACCTGCAGGGCAATGGGCAGGCCGGTTCCGTCGATGGCCCTGCGGGTGCGCCGGATCTTCGGCAGGACCAGGTCAAGGAAGGCCTGTCCCCCGAAGCCGGGTTCCACCGTCATCAGCAGCACCATGTCCAGCTCCGGAAGCATGTCCAGGTACGGCTCGATGGGCGTCGCGGGACGCAAGGCCATCGAGGCGCGCGCACCGGCGGCCCGCAAGTCCCTGGCCAGCTTCACCGGGGCCGCGGAGGCCTCCGCGTGGAAGGTCACCGAGGCCGCTCCGGCCTCCGCGTAGCCCGGGCCCCACCGGTCGACATCGGTGATCATCAGGTGCACGTCCAACGGCAGATCGCTGACCTCGTTGAGCCGCTGGACCACGGGAAGCCCGATGGTCAGGTTCGGCACAAAATGGTTGTCCATGACATCCACGTGCACCGCATCGGCGGTGTGGATCCGGTGCAACTCACGCTCGAGGTTCGTGAAGTCGGCCGACAGGATGGACGGGTTGATCTGGCAAGTGCGCATTGAAGCTCCTGGTGAAGGGGGCCCGGGTCGCGGGCGTGCGTCTGGCTAGGCGGTACGGGTCAACAATGCCATGAACATGGCATCGGTGCGGTGGATGTGCGGCCACAGCTGGATGGTGCTGCCGTCGCCGACCTTGCGGGACGCCGATGCCATGCCCGGAAGCGCGGCGGCCTCGAGTGCGGCACCGGTATCGAGCAGCTTCACGTTCGCGTGGCGCGAAAGCACGTCGTCGATCACGGCGACGGTTTCGGCCGGGTGCGGCGAGCACGTCACGTAGGCGACAACGCCGCCGACGCGCACCGCGCTGAGCGCCGCGTCAAGCAACTCGCCCTGCAGGATCGTCAGTTCGGCAACGTCCTTCGGGCTCTTGCGCCAGCGCGATTCCGGGCGGCGGCGCAGCGCGCCAAGGCCCGAGCACGGGGCGTCGACCATGACCCGGTCGTAGCCGCCGGCGTACTCCGCCTCGCCGTATTCGCGGCCGTCGCGCACCGAGATCATCCAGGTGTCCGGGTCCACGGCCACCAGGGCCTTGCTGACGAGTTCCGCGCGGTGTTCGGCGGGCTCGTTGGCGGTCAGGCGTGGCACCGTGCTCGAGGCCAACGCCGCAAGCAGCGCCGCCTTGCCGCCGGGTCCGGCGCACAGGTCCAGCCAGTAGGCGTCCTCGCCGGCATCCGGCAACGGCACCTGGGCCAGGGCCCGGGCCACCAGCTGGGAGCCGGCATCCTGCACGCGGGTGCTGCCTTCGCGCACCGAGGAAAGCCGGGCGATGTCCCCGCCCTGGTAGTAGGCGGAATCGGCGACAAGCGTGCCGACCTCGGCGCCGTTGTCGATCGCCTCCTCCAGCGAGCCGATGCCCGGAAGGGCCACCAGGTTCACGACCGGGGCAAGGTTGTCGGCAATGAGCAGGTCGTTGATCTCGCTGGCCTCGCGGCCGTGGGCAACAAGGGCCTGGCGCAGGGCGCGAACGATCCATTCGGGGTGCGAGTGGACAAGTGCGGCGGCCGCGCTCTCGTCGGTGATGCCTTCAACCAGCTCGGCGCTCCAGGTTTCCATGTCCTTCAGCGACACCTTGCGCAGCACGGCGTTGATCAGGCCCGAGGCTCCGGCGCCGATGACCATGCGGGCCAGCGAGACGGTTTCGTCGAGGGCCGCGTGGTTGGGAACGCGCATGGCCAGCAGCTGGTGGGCACCCAGGCGCAGCGCGTCAAGCACCGCCGGGTCCAGCTGGTCCAGCGGGCGGTCGACGCAGCGGGACAGGATCGCGTCGTACAGTCCCTGCCCGCGCAGGGCGCCGTAGGTCAGTTCGGTGGCGAAGCCCGCGTCGCGGCGATCAAGGCGGTGGTCGCGGATGCGGGTCGGCAACACCAGGTTTGCGTAGGCGTCGTGTTCGGCCACGGCACGCAGCACCTCGAAGGCCGTCAGGCGCGCCGGGTCGGCGCGGCGTCCGCGGGCCGAGGGTGCGGATGCGCTGAACTGGCGCTGCCCGCTGCCTCCGCGGTTGCGGGTGCGTCCTGCGTCGTCTCGACGTTCCTGGCCTCCGCCGCGGTTGCCTTCGTTGCGTCGCGGACGGTCGGAACGTCCCTGTCCGAATTCGCTCATGCGAATTTCACCTCATCCACGGTTCCGGAAGCGAGAATCCCTCGCGCCCAATCTGCTGCATTCATCATTTTCTTGCCCGGTGGTTGCACCAGGCCAAGTTCTACTGCGTGCGACCCCGTGCCCACCAGGACACGCGGCTTCTTGCCCGGCTCGATCCGGACCTCGCCCGGGGCCAGGTCGGTGACCTCGGCGTGCGGCACCAGGGTCCCGAGCTTGAACCGCTGGCCGTCCAGCTCGGTCCAGGCGCCCGGGTCCGGGGTGGTTCCGTTGATGCGCCGGCGAATGACCAGCGCCGGAAGCGACCAGTCGACCTTGCCGTCGACCAGGGTCAGCTTGTGCGCATAGGAGGTTTCGCTCTGCTGCTCGACGCCCACGAGCTTGCCCGCGTCAAGGCCGGCAAGGGTCTGGGACAGCAGCACCGCGCCGGAGATCGCCAGCCGGCCCAGCAGTTCCCCCGAGGTGTCGGCGGGGTCGATGGTTTCGGTGAGCGTGCCGAAGATCGGCCCGGTGTCCAGGCCCTTTTCGAGCTGGAACGTGACCGCGCCGGTGATGTCGTCGCCGGCCATGATCGAGTGCTGGACCGGGGCCGCGCCGCGCCATGCGGGCAGCAACGAGAAGTGCAGGTTGATCCAGCCAAGGCGCGGAATCGTCAGCGCCTTTTCGGGGACCAGTCCCCCGTAGGCGACGATCGCCGCGATGTCCAGGTCCAGCGCGGCAAGGCGCTCCTGGGTCTGCTCGTCGATGCGGTTGGCGTGGATGATTTCCAGGCCCAGTTCCGCGGCGCGCGCGGCGACGGGCGACGGGGTCAGCACGCGCTTGCGTCCCACCGGGGCGTCCTCGCGGGTGAGCACCGCCACGACGTCGAATCCGTCGGCAACCAGCCGGTTCAGGGATTCGACGGCAACCTGCGGGGTTCCGGCAAAGAGGACCCTCATGCCTGGCCGCCAAAGCTGGCGCCGGCGCCGAAGCTCGAACCGAGGGCCGCCGAACGCTGGTTGACGGTGGTTGCGGCGACGCTGTTGTAGTTGGTGTTGCGCAGCTTGCGGAAGGCTTCCTTCTTCAGGTCGCCGGTGAGCCTGTCGATGTACAGGATGCCATCGAGGTGGTCGGTCTCGTGCTGCAGGCAGCGGGCCAGGAAGCCCTCGCCCTCGATGACGACGGGGTTGTTGTCCACGTCCACGCCGGTGGCACGGGTCCAACGGCGGCGGGTCACCGGGTAGCCGAGGCCCGGAATCGACAGGCAGCCTTCGGAGATGTCGTCCTGGTCGTCATCGCTGAGCTCAAGGACCGGATTGATGATGTGTCCGCGCTGGCCGGCGATTTGGTAGGTGAAAACCCTCAGCGATACGCCGACCTGCGGGGCGGCAAGGCCTGCGCCTTCGACGTTTTCCATGGTTTCGTCCATGTCCGCGACAAGCTTGCGCAATACGGGGCCGAATTCGGTGACCTCGTCCGCCCGCGTGCGCAGGATTGGATCGCCAACGATGCGAATACCTAAGACGGTCATGGGGATCCGTCTCCCTTCCGCCGGCTGAGTCCCGGCAATGTGCTGTGGATGTAGGGACGCGCCACACTCAGTTTGTGGCCGCGCCTTCGATCAAGTCTACCGAGCGGACTCGCTCTCCGGTGTTGCGGGAGGGCCCACCACGTGCAGGGCCGAACCGGCATCGCGCACCCGCTGGCTCGCACCCCAGACCTGTCGAAGCGACCAAAACTTCGACCAATAGGCGGGAAGCACCTCGGGATTGGCCATGACGGTTTGCACCTCGGTCTCGCCGATCGCCACCCCCAGAAGCATGGGGTCTTGTGAGTATTTCCACGCTTCCCAGGTGCCGGCCGCGGCATCGACAACCATTTCCTCCGCCTTGGCACCGGCCGCAAGCTGCATGATCACCTTGGGATCCAACGGTTTCACCCGGCCTTCCCTGTCGGTTCCGCGGGTCTTGTAGTCGATCAGGCACAGGCGCCCGCCGATGGTTGCCACGAGGTCAAGGGTGCCCGCGTACCCGATGCTGCTGTTCCAGACGGTGACCTCCGCGGCCAGGGGCTGCACCTGGTATTGCTCCCACCATTCATCGAACCGTCCGGCAAATGCTTCCTCGCCGTTTTCGGCCAGGGCCTCGCGCGCCTGGGCCGCCTGGTGCGACTGGCCCAGTGCACGCAAGGCGATTTGTTCGCAGTACTGGTGGACGCGGTCCCCGCGTGCGGCGGCCGCGTCGCGGTATTGCGCGGCGGCACTGGAAGCCTGCCGGGCCAGCGCCTTGAGCTTGGCGCTGTTCCCCACGGCACCGCCGAGCCGTTCGTCCTGGATTACTGCGGTCGCCGCCATGTGGCCGATCCAACCGTCCAAGTCCATCTTTTCCTGGGCAATGACCGTGGTGATGGATGGAACCTCGGGAAGTTCGCCGATTTTCCGGGCGTACATGCGTCCGAAATCGGTCTGCTGTGCCAGCGCTGGAGAAGTCATAAAAAGATTTTTTCATGCTTTGACGACGATTTGCCGTTTTTGGGCCCGTGGCCGAGAGTTGCAAACCCCGAGATCATGCGGATTATTTGCTCCTTCGGCCGCAAGGAACCCTCGATTTGGAACTTTGGGTAAACGTCGTATAGAGTTTTTACTCGTTGGAGCGCAGCCAAACGGAACGGAAACGAACCGGGCGGAAAGCGATTCACACGTGGACATAGCTCAGCTGGTAGAGCGCGACCTTGCCAAGGTCGAGGTCGCGAGTTCGAACCTCGTTGTCCACTCGCATTAGATTCACCGGATCGGTTTACCGATCCAGCCGACTGGTAGTTTACTATTCGTTGGTTATGGTGGGGTGGCCGAGAGGCGAGGCACCGGCCTGCAAAGCCGTTTACGCGGGTTCGAATCCCGTCCCCACCTCGTAGGAATTTTGCAAGAAGTATGGGCGATTGGCGCAGCGGTAGCGCGCTTCCCTGACACGGAAGAGGTCACTGGTTCGAACCCAGTATCGCCCACGAACAGTCAACACTTTATGTGTGGATTATTCACGTGGACATAGCTCAGCTGGTAGAGCGCGACCTTGCCAAGGTCGAGGTCGCGAGTTCGAACCTCGTTGTCCACTCCAAGAAATATGGACCTCAATTCTTTCGAAGAGGGGTCCTTATTCTTTGGCTTTCCAAAGAAGCCAGGCATTAACTTTGGGCGATTGGCGCAGCGGTAGCGCGCTTCCCTGACACGGAAGAGGTCACTGGTTCGAACCCAGTATCGCCCACGAACAGTCAACACTTTATGTGTGGATTATTCACGTGGACATAGCTCAGCTGGTAGAGCGCGACCTTGCCAAGGTCGAGGTCGCGAGTTCGAACCTCGTTGTCCACTCCAAGAAATATGGACCTCAATTCTTTCGAAGAGGGGTCCTTATTCTTTGGCTTTCCAAAGAAGCAAGGCAGTACCTGGATTCACGCAGTTGGTTTCCCGTCGATTTGATCGAACAGGAATTCAATGTAGAGTTCAGGTGCAGCAACTTTGGGCGATTGGCGCAGCGGTAGCGCGCTTCCCTGACACGGAAGAGGTCACTGGTTCGAACCCAGTATCGCCCACGAAGATCTATACTATTTGTATCGATCGCTCATGTGGACATAGCTCAGCTGGTAGAGCGCAACCTTGCCAAGGTTGAGGTCGCGAGTTCGAACCTCGTTGTCCACTCGGAATAAAAGCCGTTCGGTTCTTCGGAACCGAACGGCTTTTTCCGTTAAGCCGTCCCCCGGCTCCCACGCCACACAGCCCGAATCTCCGGCGTTTCAGGTCAGCGTAATTGTTTCCGGGCATTGGCCGCATCACGTGGATGCAGCCCGCAATTTGTGACGCGCCATGGCGCATCTGATGCCGGTTGTCGCAAATTTCGGCGTGTGGCCTGTTGATTTGTGGCTTATTGCACATAGGATGAATCTCAGTCGGGGGCATGCCTAGCCCCCAAAATTGAGAGGAGGTGCCTTTTGTCTATTTTTGACGAGCTGAAGGGCAAGGCCGAAGAATTGAAGGACAAGGCCACCGAACTGATTCACCACAACTCGGAGAAGATCAGCGGTGGCATTGACCAGGCCGGCGACTTTATCGACGAAAAGACCGGCGGCAAGTTCGCCGAGCACGTGGACAAGGTCCAGGATGGCGCCAAGGGTCTCCTCGACAAGGTCGATGGTGACGATCAGGCTCCGACCGATCAGGCTCCGACCGCCTAGTCTCCTCCAATCCATGTAGGACTTGTGCCGTAGGCACGACAAACGGGTGCCGGTACTGCCGAGAGGCAGAACCGGCACTTGTTGTTTTTGAAGAAAGTTACGTCTTGACCCATACCGTTCAGCAAAGCCCCGCACGGCGTTCGAGCACAATGCAACCGATCATGGCGGGGCTGGTCACGGCCCTTGTCGGATACACCTCATCGTTTGCCGTCGTCCTGACCGGACTCAAGGCCGTGGGCGCCACCGACGCTCAGGCGGCCTCCGGCCTTTTTGCGCTCACCATCACGTTCGCCATTTGCGCGATCGGCCTCGCATGGTTCACCAAACGGCCCATCACCACCGCGTGGTCGACCCCGGGCGCCGCCCTCCTGGCCGGGGCCGCGGGCCTCAACCTGGGGTGGAACGAGGCGGTCGGCGCATTCATCATGACCGGTGTGCTGATTGCGGCGACCGGGGCCATCCCCTGGCTGGGAAGGCTGCTGGCTTCCATACCGGTCCCCCTGGCCCAGGCGATGCTTGCCGGCGTGCTGCTCAAGCTCTGCCTGGCCCCTTTTGTGGCGCTTTCGGACATCCCGCTTTACGTTGCCCCGGTGATCCTGGTGTGGCTGGTCTTCCTGCGCTTCAGCCCCAGGTGGGCCGTTCCGGCCGCGATGGCCACCGCGTTGGCCATCGCGGGGATCACCATGGGACAGGCCACCGGATCCGGTGCCATGGGTGAACTGATGCCGAGCCTCGTGTTCACCGCCCCGGCGTTCAGCATCGAGGCATTCACGGGAATCACCTTGCCGCTGTTTGTCGTGACCATGGCCTCACAGAACGTCCCCGGCGTGGCGGTGCTGGCGAGCTTCGACTATGAAACGCCGTGGCGTGCATCGATGCTCAGCACCGGCATCGGGACCTCGATAGCGGGGCTCTTTGGCGGCCATGCAATCAACCTCGCGGCCATCTCCGCGGCACTTGCCGCCGGCGAAGAAGCCGGCGAGGACCGCTCCAGGCGCTGGATCGCCGCGGTTTCCTCGGGCGGCTTCTACATCCTGCTGGGCCTGGCGTCGGCAGCCATCACGGCGTTGGCATCCGCCAGCCCCGCGGGCCTCCTTGAAGCCGCGGCCGGATTGGCGCTCCTTGGAACCCTGGGCACGGCCGCCTCCTCGGCGCTGGCGGACCCGTCGAGCCGCATGAGTTCGTTGGTCGCATTCCTGATTGCAGGGTCCGGGCTCAGCTTTGCCGGGATCGGCGGCGCCTTCTGGGCCCTGCTGGCCGGCTTGGCCCTGCGTTTCCTCATCGAGCGAAAGCACGGCTGACCGCACGGTACACATTCCTGGCGCGAAAAGGCCGCGTTGCCCATGCATCGAGTGCATGGGCAACGCGGCCTTGGCCGTTTCCAGGGGCGGTTGCCCTTAGAGCGCGGGTTCCCCGGCCTGGCCTTCGCGGGCCAGCGCCGTCAGGCGGGAGACGGCGCGGAAGTACTTCTTCTGGTAGCCGCCGGCCATCATTTCCGGGGTGAAGAGCTCGCTGAACGGCTTGCCCGAGGCAACGATCGGCACGTCCTTGTCATAGAGGCGGTCGGCCAGCACCACGAAGCGCAGGGCAACGGACTGCTCGGTGATCGTTTCGACGTTGTGCAGCACCAGCACGTCGGTGTCGCCGATCAATGCACGGTAGCGGCTGGGGTGGACCTTGGAGAGGTGCTCCGCCAGCTCGGAGAATTCGTCGATCGCAAAGGTCTTGTCGCCGTAGCGTTCCTTGGCGAACACCTCGATGGCCGAATCCTCCAGCGGATCCGGCGCGTCGGGCAGTCCGCGGTGGCGGAAGTCGACGCCGTCGACGCGGTGCACGTCGAACTGTTCGGCCAGGACCTTGATTTCACGCTGGAAGTCCACCGCGGCGAAGCGGCCCTCGCCCAGGGCGCCGGGAAGCGTGTTGGAGGTCGCCGCGATCTTCACGCCGGCGTCGGAAAGCTCGCGCATGAGGCGGGACATCAGCACGGTGTCCCCCGGGTCGTCCAGCTCGAATTCATCGATGCAGACCAGCGAGTAGGTGCTGAGCACCTCGACCGTCTGGCGGAAGGAGAGCGCGCCAACCAGGTTGGTGTATTCGACGAAGGTGCCGAAGGCCTTGCGGCCCGGGGCCAGGTGCCACAGCGAGGCGAGCAGGTGGGTCTTGCCGACGCCGAATCCGCCGTCGAGGTAGATGCCCGACTTGTGGGTCTTCTTCTTGCCGAAGAGCTTGCCCAGGAGGCCGCCCTTGGCGGCGCCGATGTGGCTGGCGAAGTGCTTGAGCTTGGTGACGGCCTCGGCCTGGGACGGCGCCGACGGATCCGGGCGGTAGGTCTCGAACGACACCTCGCCGAAACGGTAGGACGGGTGGAAGCCGGCAAGCAGCTCTTCAATCGAGACCGTTGGGGTCCGTTGGGAAAGATGCGCAATCGTGGCCATACGGCGGAACGGTCCTTAGCGTCGAGGTGTGGTGATGATCGGCGCGCGGAACACGCCCCCGCTATTTTACCGCCAAGTGAATCGGCAACCAGCAAATGAGACTCATCACACGCCGATGCCCCGCCGCCGCCGCATACCCGGACGCTGGAAGCGAAATATGGCACAAGATGACCGCCCCGGCCACCATTGCCCTTCCCGGATCGCTAGGCTGGTAGTGCAGTATTCTTTCCCCTTTTTCTTGTTGCGAGGTCAATTCATCATGAGCCTGCCCATCGACACCGATCCCCGGTTCGCCAGCTATGCCCATCCGGAACGGCTGGTGTCCACCGACTGGCTGGCGGCAAACCTCTCCGCCCCGGGCCTGGTCATTGTCGAATCCAACGAGGATTTCCTGCTCTACGACACCGGCCACATCCCCAACGCCATCAAGATCGACTGGCACACGGACCTGAACGACGAGGACACGCGCGACTACGTCGACGGCGAGGCCTTCGCCGCGCTGATGTCCTCCAAGGGCATCAGCCGCGACAGCACCGTGGTGATCTACGGCGACAAGTCGAACTGGTGGGCCGCCTACGCGCTGTGGGTCTTCACCCTCTTCGGCCACGAGGATGTCCGCCTGCTCGACGGCGGCCGCGACAAGTGGATCGCCGAGGGCCGGGAAATCACCCGCGAAAAGCCGGTGGTCGTCCCGTCCGACTACCCGGTGGTCACCCGCGACGACAGCACCATCCGCGCGTTCCTGCCGCAGGTGCTCGAGCACTTCGGCAATCCGATGATCGATGTCCGTTCCGCCGAGGAATACAGCGGCGAACGCACCCACATGCCCGCCTACCCGGAAGAAGGCGCGCTGCGCGGCGGCCACATCCCCTCGGCCGCGTCCGTGCCGTGGGCCCTGGCCGCGGCCGAGGACGGAACCTTCCGCTCGCGCGAGGAGCTCGAGGAGATCTACCTCGGCAAGGCCGGCCTGGCCCCCGGGGACAAGGTCATCACGTACTGCCGCATCGGCGAGCGTTCCAGCCACACCTGGTTCGCCCTGCAGTTCCTGCTCGGCTTCGAGGACGTGCGCAACTACGACGGTTCCTGGACCGAGTGGGGCAATGCCGTGCGCGTGCCCATCGTCAAGGGCTCGGAACCCGGTGCCGTACCCGCCGGAATCGGAGCATAGTGCCATGAGCGACCTTCCCAAGGAACTTGCCGAAATCGTCGACGACTTCCAGGCCGTCACCGAACGCGAGCGCCTGGAACTCCTGCTGGAATTCTCCGACGAACTCCCCGCGCTGCCGCAGCACCTCGCCGACCACCCGGACCTGCTCGAACAGGTCGTCGAGTGCCAGACGCCGCTGTTCCTGGCCATCGAGGTCGAGCCGGCCGGGGAGCAAAACGTCTCGCTGTTCTTCTCCGCCCCGCCGGAGGCACCCACCACGCGCGGCTTCGCTTCGATCCTGCACCAGGGGCTCAGCGGGCTTCCCGCGGCAGCGGTGTTGTCCGTTCCCGATGACATGCCCAACCAGTTGGGGCTCACCCGCGCGCTGACTCCATTGCGTTTGCGCGGCATGACTGCAATGCTGGCACGCATCAAGCGACAGGTGAACGAACGCCTCGCGGCGCCCAACGAGTAGCAACACCGGTGGCGGCACACGCCATTCACCGTGACGGGAATCGAGTTTGGGCATCGGCGCAGGCCGTTGCCCAAACCCTTCTTGAGGAACAGGCGATGACGAAGAAGAAAAGCCACGCAGCGGCCGGCACCCCGGCAACCACCCTGCTGGACCGCGAAAAAGTCGACTACACGCTGCACCCCTACACCCACGATCCGGCCGCGGTTTCCTTCGGCCTGGAGGCCGCCGAGGCCCTGGGCGTGGCACCGAACCGGGTGTTCAAGACGCTGCTGGTCGCCACGGGAGAACAAGGCGCCTCGGCCCTGGTGGTGGGCATCGTGCCCGTCGACCAGTCCCTGGACCTGAAGGCGATCGCCTCCGCACTGGGCATCAAGAAGGTGGAAATGGCCGATCCGGTGGCCGCCGAACGCCGCACCGGCTACGTGGTGGGCGGCATTTCACCGCTGGGCCAGCGCCAGCGTTCGCGAACGATCCTCGATTCAAGCGCGATGGCCCATGAAACCATCTACGTTTCGGGCGGGCACCGCGGGCTGGACATCGAGCTGGCGCCGGCGGACCTGCAGCGCCTGACCGACGCCCAGCTCGCGCACATCGCCCACCACTAACCTGCCACTTCGGCGGGCTCCCCGGGCCGGGTCGAGTTCAGCACCGCGCCCACGAATTCCTTGACCTCCCGGTCCCAGCGTTCGGGATCGACGTTCCATTCGCGGGTGTGGCCCGCCCGGGTGAACCGCTTCAGGACCACCGTTTCCGGGTTGAGCTCGGCCAGTTGCTCCGAGGGGCCGATGGGCACGAAGTCGTCGTCCTCGCTGTGCATGATGAGCGTCGGGATGCGCAGCTGGTCGTGCCGTTCGACCCAATTCAGTTCCTTGAGGTCCAGCGGCGCGGCCAACCCCGTCATCCACCGGCCGGCCTTGTTGCTGAGCAGCCATTGGCCGAACCGTCCCCACGGCCTCCGGGATCCGGTTGAGCTTGGCCTGGTGGGAGAGCACGTCGATCCAATTGATCACCGGGCCGTCAAGCACCATCGCCGAAATGCTGCGGGCGTTGCCCGACCTGTCGGCGGCCTGGAGCCCCACCGCACCTCCCATGGACCAGCCGAAGAGCATGATTTCCCTGGCGCCCTCGGAAAGCGCATAGTCGATCGCCGCATCGACGTCCGGCCATTCCGTGGCACCCAGGCCGTAGCGCCCGTCGACCGCGGCCGGGGCGACCCCGTCGTTGCGGTACGAGACCAGCAGTGCGCTGAGCCCCAGCTCGCCCAGCGTGGGAAGCGCGCGGATTCCTTCCTTGCGGTTGGCCCCGCGCCCGTGCACGCAGATCGCCCAGGTGTCGGCCCGGTCGGTCCCGGCGACAAACCACGCCGGGGCTCCCCCGTTTTCCGTGGGGATCTCGATCTCGGTGTATTCCACGCCGACGTCGGCCGGCGAATTGAAGACGACGCCGGAAAGCCTGCCGCGCACCGCGGCGGAAAGGTCCCCGGAGTAGACCTCCTCCACCGGGCGGGTGACGGTGCCGTCGCCGGTGCGGTATCCCTTGGGTTCGCCGAGGCGCGCGTGCCCACGATCGGCCGAAAAGAAGAGCGAATACCGGCCCGGGGCCGTCGAGTCCTTGTTGGCGGGAAGGATGATGTCCTGGCCTTCGTCGGTCGGGACCACGGCCAGGATGGCCAGGCTCTCCTCCGGCACCGCGTTGGGGGTGACCACCCGACGGGCAAAATACGCGGCGAGGGCCGAGACGCTGCCGGCGAACAGCGATCCGGCAGCGGCGCCCACGCCGACACCCAATAGTGCGATGCTCAGGCCCTTGCCCGTTGACTTGGTACGCGGCAGACGCGGTGCTTGTTTTGCCATCATGGTTACATCATCGCAAATCTTTGCACCGCTGCCTTGCGGCCGTGCGGCTTTTTCTCCGCTCGAATCGCCGGCGGGCGCGGATACCCGCCGGCCAACGGGCGTTGATTCCGGGAATGACCACGGCCCATGCCGTGTTGAACACATCATGAGCGATAGCCAGCATTCAGACGAATTCCCCGGCTCCGGAGGAACCCACGGTGAAAAAGACCGAGGAGCAATGGCGCAGCGAGCTGACCCCCGACGAGTTCCGGGTGCTTCGCAAGGCCGGCACCGAGCGCCCGTTCACCGGGGAGTACTGGGACACCAAGACGGAGGGTGTCTATGCCTGCCGCGCCTGCGGCCACGAGCTCTTCACCAGCAACGCCAAGTTCGACGCCGGCTGCGGCTGGCCGTCCTTCTTCGCGCCGCTGGCCGAGGACCGCGTCCGGTACATCCGCGATTCGACCCTCGGCATGGTCCGGGTCGAGGTTCGCTGCGCCGCCTGCGATTCGCACCTTGGGCATGTTTTCGAGGGAGAGGGGTTCGATACGCCCACCGACCAGCGCTATTGCATGAACTCGGTCTCCCTTCGGCTGAAAACCACCAAGTAGCGTCCCGATTTTGCCGGGCGGGACCGGTCGGCGGCCGGCCGTTCCCGCCCGAGCATTCCCCCGAGTCGCACCTTGGAGCTTCACAACGGTTCGGAGCATTAGAGAAATTAATGCTTGGGCATATTTTCGATCAGCAACCATCGCATCTCAGTAGGCTGGATACAGAAGGCCGCGGAGCAACCCGCGGCACGCCCATCCGCACCGAAAGGGGTGTCAGATCATGACCCACGCGACTCTTCCCAAGCCGCTGTCAAACTCCGAGCTCGTATCCTCCGAAGCCTGGACTACCCTCAAGCTAGCCGCGACCGAGTTCCAGACCCTCCAGGTCAAGGATGGATCGGTGCCCGAGGCAGCCGACCACGCCCGCGCGGCCGAACTGGTCGAATCGATCGTCGAGGCGGTCCACACCCTTGCGCCCCAGTTCCCGCACGACGCCGAGTACCTCGAAGCCCTCGTCCGGGACCTGAACACCTGGCGCTCGGCAGGCTTCGGCGTGCCCGACTTCCTGGATTCCCTGATGGGCTTCCAGCCGCAGACCCAGCGCGAGGACGGACTGCGCCACCTGGTCCTCTTCCCCATGTACACGCAGAACGGCTCCACCAACCGGTTGCTCGAGGCCGTGCTCGTCGAGGTCATCTGGCCCGAGTTCATCGGCTGCGCTCGAGGCCGGGGACTACGGCAACAAGCTCTTTGTCCCGCTGCGCTTCCTGGACTTCACCCCGGGCTACGACACCAACTCCGCGGTGCTCTTCCCCGAATCCGTGGCGATCCGCGAGACCCCGTCCTTCACCTGGGGCGCCATCTTCCAGGACCGCGAGGCCGCACGCTTCCGCCGCGTGCTGAAGGCCGCCGCGGAGATCACCAACCTCGAACTGCCCGCCGATGCCGCGGCAATGCTCGGCGACCAGTCGCTGACCGAGGAAACCTTCGTGATGTGGGACCTGATCCACGACCGCACCCACATGCGCGGGGACCTGCCCTTCGACCCGTTCATGATCAAGCAGCGCATGCCGTACTTCCTGTACTCGCTGGAGGAACTGCGCTGCGACCTGACCGCTTTCCGCGAATGCGTGAAGATCCAGGGCGACGAGTCCCAGGACGAGGCAACCCGCCACCACGCCAAGCTGGTCCAGTACGCGGTGATCTTCGACCGCATCTTCCGCTTCGCAATCACCGGCACCCGCCACCGCAACTACGACGCCGTCGGCGGACAGCTGCTCTTCGCGTGGATGCACCAGCACCACGTGCTGCACTGGACCGACACCAAGCTGGCCATCGACTGGGACGCGGTCCCGGCCGTGGTCTCCGCACTCGGCGACGCCATCGACGAGCTGTACTGGCGCTCGATCGACCGCCCGAAGATCGCCCACTGGCTCGCCGCCTACGAGCTGGTCTCGGCCACGCTGACCCCGCACCCGGCCTCGGTCTGGGCCAAGGGCCCCGACGCCCTGCCGCTGACCGCGCCGCTGCGCGAGATGACCGACCAGGTGCTGGACGACGAGTTCCCGCTCTCGATGTTCTACGAGGCCCTGGGCAAGAAGATGACCCCCGTCATCGAATCCACCATCGGCATGACCGGCACCAGCGCACTCTAATCCCCCCTGTGGTGCAAGGGTCCCTCGCGGGACCCTTGCACCACAGCTACTTGTGAGGTCTACACTCTCGATCATGGCTACGTTATCCGATCTGACAGTACTCATCGCCGGGGCCACCTCCCCGGCCGGGGTCGCGGCGGCCCGCGCCCTGTGCGACGCCGGGGCCACCGTCCTGGCGGCCGGCTCCAACGCGGACCGGCTCGCCGAACGCCTGCCCTTCGTGCACGGGCGCTACGAGGTGGACCTGGCCAACCACGCGGCCGTCACCGAGATGCACCAGCTCATCGACACCGAACGCGGCCGCATCGACGGGCTGCTGCACCTGGTCGGCGGCTGGCGCGGCGG
This sequence comes from uncultured Actinomycetota bacterium, assembly GCA_963818105.1. Lineage (GTDB taxonomy): Bacteria > Actinomycetota > Actinomycetes > Actinomycetales > Micrococcaceae > Paeniglutamicibacter. The sequence continues at coordinate 300,012 of CAWFRB010000040.1, forward strand.
CAAGGGGCTGGCCGGGCAGTCGGACGACGACGCCGACTTCCTGCACACCCAGATCGTCACGACGCTGCGCAACACCACCCGGGTGTTCCACGAGGACCTCCTGGCATCCCCGCGCGGCCGCGTGGCGATCGTCAGCGCCACCGCCGTGGATGCGCCCAGCGGGTCCAACGCCAACTACACCACCGCCAAGGCCGGCGCCGAGGCCTGGATGCGCTCCGTCGCCGCCGCCATGACGGCCGCGCAATCGGGGAACAAGGCCGCCCCGGAACCCCAGCGCGCCGCCGCGGTGCGCTGGGTCATCAAGGCCTTCAGCGACGAGGCCACCCGGGCGGCCCACCCCGAGCGCAATGTCGCGGGCTTCACCGACGTCGCCGCGCTCGGTGCCGCAGCCGTTTCCCTCTTCACCACCGACGCCGCCACGCTCAACGGGGCACGCATCCTGCTGCCCGCGCTCTGAGAGCGGCGTTACACTTTTACGGACGCACGGGCTTTTTGCCCATGCCATCTACACTTTTGACCAGTTAGGACCTTTCCCCGTGACTTCCCCCCTGCACGACACCTCGGTGCGCGGCTTCGCCTCCGACAACTACTCCGGCGTCCACCCGGAGGTGCTTGCGGCACTGGCCGAGGCCAACGGCGGCCACCAGGTCTCCTACGGCGAGGACCAGTACACCGAGCGGCTCGGCGAGGTCGTCAACGGGCACTTCGGCCCGGAGGCCACGATCTTCCCGGTCTTCAACGGCACCGGCGCCAACGTCACTGCCCTGCAGTCGATGCTGCCGCGCTGGGGCGCGGTCATCTGCGCCGCCACCGCCCACATCAACTCCGACGAGAACGGCGCCCCGGAACGCGTGGGCGGCATGAAGCTGCTCTCGGTGCCGACCCCGGACGGCAAGCTCACCCCGGAGCTGATCGACCGCGAGGCCTGGGGCTGGGGCGACGAGCACCGCGCCCAGCCGCTTGCCGTCTCGCTGACCCAGTCCACCGAGCTCGGCACCCTGTACACGCTCGAGGAGCTGCGCGCCATCACCGCCCACTCCCACTCGCTGGGCATGCGCGTGCACATGGACGGCGCCCGCATCTCCAACGCCGCGGCCGCGCTCGGCGTCGGCCTGGGCGAGATGACCACCGGCACCGGGATCGACATCCTGTCCCTGGGCGGCACCAAGAACGGCATCATGTTCGGCGAGGGCATCGTCACGCTGTCCCCCGGCCCGGCCGACTCGATGAAGTACCTGCGCAAGATGAACATGCAGCTCGCCTCCAAGATGCGCTTCATTTCCGCCCAGCTGCTGGCCCTGTACGACGGGGACCTCTGGCTGCGTTCGGCCACCCACGCCAACGCCATGGCCGCGAAGCTCAGCGCCGCGGTGGAACTGGTGGACGGCGTGGAGCTTGTCTACCCGACGCAGGCCAACGGCGTCTTCGCCGCGCTGCCCAACGCCGCGGCCGACGCGCTGCGCGAGCGCTTCCGCTTCTACGACTGGGACCGCGCCGCGGGCCAGGTCCGCTGGATGTGCTCCTTCGACACCACCGAGGCCGACATCGACGCCTTTGTCGCGGCGCTCAAGGAAGAAATGGCAGCGCTCTAGGCGCTGCCGCCCCCGCGGCAACCGCGCGGCGCCGGGAGGGCGGCGACACGAGCCAATCCCCTCCCGGCGTGCCTTGACGCAACAAAGCCCCGCGGCACTTTAGACTCGCCATGTGAGCTCCCATGGACCGATATCAGTAGTGCCGCCAGCCTTCCTCGAAGCGCTGGCCGCGGTGCGCCGCACCAGCTGCCGCAGCGAGCTGCGCCTGGAAGAGATTCCGGCACCGGCACGGCTTGCCCCCTACGCCCTGGCCTTGGCCGCCGACGTCCACGAGCGCGTGCCGCGCAGCGCCCTGGGCGCGGGCAGGGCGGGAGCCGATCCGCACCAGGTGATCCACGGGGAGGAGCTCGCCACCGGCCGCTTCATCCTGCTGCACGACCCGGCCGGATCCGCCCTCTGGGACGGCGACTTCCGCATCGTGACCTACATCAGGGCCCGCATGGAGTCCGAAATGGGCAACGACGCCATGCTCGGCTCGGTGGCCTGGACCTGGCTGGTCGACGCGCTCACCGAGTCCGGGGCCGAATACCGCCAGGCCGGAGGCACCGCCACCCGCGTGCTCTCGGAGAGCTACGGAACCCTGGCCGAGCGCAGCGACACCATCGACATCGAGCTGCGTGCGTCCTGGACCCCCGGGAACGAGAACATCTCGGCGCACCTTGAGGCGTGGGCGGAGATGGTCTGCACCTTTGCCGGGCTGCCCCCGCTGCCCAGCGGCGTCACGGCGCTGCCGCACCGCCGCTTTTCCTGAGGGGCCCGAACGGCCCGCGTGGCCGCCAAATCCCCCCGCGCCGGCATTCGGTACTAGAATTGGATGCACCATGACCCGTACCGAACACGCCCAGCGCCCCGGCGCAACAGATGCCCCCAGCCTCGACGCCGCATCCCAGGAGTCGACAGAACCACAGGCCGGGGAGGTTGTTGCCGAACCGACATTGCTGGACACCCCGCGCGACGGCGTCCCCGAGGTCATCGTCACGGTTCCCGGGCTCAAGCGTGCCGCGCGCGCCATTGCCGCGGGCACCGGCCCGGTTTCCGTCGACGCCGAGCGCGCCTCCGGCTTCCGCTACGGCCAGCGCGCCTTCCTGGTCCAGCTGCGCCGCGAAGGTTCGGGCACCTGGCTGATCGACCCCGAGCCGTTCGAGAACCTGGACGAGATCCAGGAAGCCATCGGCGACGAGACCTGGATCCTGCACGCCGCTTCCCAGGACCTTCCGTGCCTGGCCGAGCTCGGCATGGCACCGGCACGGCTCTTCGACACCGAACTCGCCGCGCGCATCGCCGGGCTGCCGCGCGTGGGCCTGGGCCCGGCCGTCGAGTCGCTGCTGGGGCTGCGCCTGGCCAAGGAACACTCGGCCGCCGACTGGTCGACCCGCCCGCTGCCCGAGCCGTGGCTGCGCTATGCGGCCCTGGACGTCGAGGTGCTGGACGTGCTGCGCGAGGAGCTCATCAAGATCCTCGAGGCCGGCGACAAGCTCGATTTCGCCGAGCAGGAGTTCGAGGCCGTGCGCACGGCGCCGGCAGCTCCCCCGCGCACCGACCCGTGGCGCCGCACCTCCGGGCTGCACCAGATCCGCGACCGCAAGACCCTTGCCGCGGTCAAGAACCTGTGGGAGGCCCGCGAGGCGTTGGCGCGCAGCCGCGACGTCGCCCCCGGCCGGCTGATCCCGGACTCCGCGCTGGTCGCGGCCGCCAAGGCCATGCCCACCAGCGTTCCGGCGCTGCTGAAGACCCCGGGCTTCCACGGCCGCTCGGCTGCCAAGGACGCCCCGCGCTGGTTGCGCGCCCTGCAGGACGCCCGCTTCTCCACGGACCTGCCGCCGAACCAGGTGCCGTCCAACGCACCGCCGCCGCCGCGCGTCTGGGCCGACAAGGACCCCGTTGCCGCCGCGCGCCTGCAGACCGCCAAGTCCCGGATCACGCGCACCGCCGAGGCCTGGAACATCCCGCTGGAGAACCTGCTGACGCCCGACTACCTGCGCCGCCTGTGCTGGAAGCCGCCGGCGGAGATCGACCTGGACACCGTGACCGAGGCCCTGCGCGAGCTCGGCGCCCGCCAGTGGCAGATCGACCTGGTGGCCCCGGTGATCACCGTGGCCCTGCTGGATCCTGACAAGCTGGCCGCGCGCTAAACACCTCGACCGGCATCCCCGCGGCACCACCGCGGGGATGCCGGTTTTTTCATGCCCGGACGCGGCCCGCCGTTCTTGTCCCGCGTTGCCACTTGCACTCTAAGTTACCGACCAGTAGCGTATGGGGTGGATCACATTCCACCCCCGCAATGCAAGGAGCACCGGTGAGCCCACAGTCAGTGAACACCCGCCAGGCCACGCGCCAGGTCCGCGATGTCGTCTTCGTCGACGGCGTCCGCACCCCCTTCGGCAAGGCCGGGGACAAGGGGATCTACCACGGCACCCGCGCCGACGACCTGGTCGTCAAGTGCATCCGCGACCTGATGCGCCGCAACCCCTCGCTGCCGGCCGAGCGCATCGACGAGGTGGCCATCGCCGCCACCACCCAGACCGGCGACCAGGGCCTGACCATCGGCCGCACCGCCGCACTGCTGGCGGGCCTGCCCCAGTCGGTGCCCGGATTCGCCATCGACCGCATGTGCGCCGGGGCCATGACCGCGGTGACCACCACGGCGGGGTCCATCGCCTTCGGCGCCTACGACGTGGTCATCGCCGGCGGCGTGGAGCACATGGGCAACCACCCGATGGGTGCCGGCGCGGACCCCAACCCGCGTTTCCTCTCCGAGCGCATCGTGGACCCCGCGGCCCTGAACATGGGCAACACCGCGGAGAACCTGCACGACCGCTTCCCGGCAATCACCAAGGAGCGGGCCGACCGCTACGCCGTCGCCTCCCAGGAAAAGCTCGACGCCGCCTACCGCGCCGGGCAGATCCAGCCGGACCTGGTTCCCGTCGCGGCCCGCCGCCCCGAAGAGGGCTGGAAGCTTCACACGACCGACGAGCCGCCGCGCCCCGGCACCACGCTGGACTCGCTGGCCGAGCTGCGCACCCCCTTCCGCGCCCACGGGCGCGTCACCGCCGGCAACGCCGCGGGCCTGAACGACGGCGCCACTGCCGCGATCCTGGCCAGCGCCGACGCCGCCGAGGAACTCGGCCTGCCGGTCAAGATGCGCCTGGTCTCCTACGCCTTCGCCGGGGTCGAGCCGCAGGTCATGGGCATCGGCCCGGTCCCGTCCACCGAGAAGGCACTGGCCCAGGCCGGGCTCGGCATCGAAGACATCGGGCTGTTCGAGATCAACGAGGCCTTCGCCGTCCAGGTGCTCTCCTTCCTGGACCACTTCGGCATCGACCAGGAGGATGACCGCGTGAACCGCTACGGCGGGGCCATCGCCGTGGGCCACCCGCTGGCATCCTCCGGCGTGCGGCTGATGACGCAGCTGGCCCGCCAGTTCGAGGAAGACCCCTCGGTCCGCTACGGACTGACCACCATGTGCATCGGGTTGGGCATGGGCGGCACCGTCGTCTGGGAAAACCCGCACCACGCCGACTTTGGAAAGGACGCCTAGCCATGAGCCAGGGCACCATCGAAAACTTCTCCGCCCTCGCGGCGGCGATCCCGAACGAAATCATCACCCACTCGCTGGTCACCGACGTTCTCCTGCCCGGCGGCAAGCGGCTGGCGCTGCTGACCCTGGACAACGGGCTCGACCACACCAAGCCGACGACGCTGGGCCCCAGCACGCTGATCGAGCTGCACGGCGTGCTCACCGAGCAGAAGGCGCGCGCCGCGGCCGGGGAAATCGACGCGCTGGCCGTGACCGGAAAGCCGTACTTCCTGGTCGCCGGGGCGGACCTGTCCGGCGTCAAGCACCTCTCCTCCCCCGAGCACGGCGCGGCCATGGCCACCCTGGGGCACGCGGCCTACGACCTGCTGGCGGACCTGGGCGTGCCGACCTTCGCGTTCATCAACGGCGTCGCCCTGGGCGGCGGCCTGGAGATCGCCCTGGCCTGCACCTACCGGACGGTGTCCTCGGGCGCCAACGGCATCGGGCTGCCGGAGGCCTTCATCGGCCTGGTCCCGGGCTGGGGCGGGGTCTACCGGCTGCCGCGGCTCACCGGCCCGGAGGCCGCCATGACGGTCATGATCGAAAACCCGCTGAACAACAACCGCTCGCTCAACGGCGTTGCGGCGGCCAAGATCGGCATCGCCGATGCCCTCTTCGGGCCCGCCGACTTCCTGGAGCAGTCGCTGCTCTGGGCCGGCGGCGTGCTTGAGGGCACCCTCGAGGTCAAGCGGCCCAACGCCGTGGACCCCGCCACCGATCCCGCCGTCGCGGCCCGCTGGGCGGCGGCCGCCGCCAAGGCCCGCGCGTTCGTCGAGGCCAAGACCTCCAACGCCGCCCCGGCACCGGCCAAGGTGATCGAGGTCTTCGAGGCCGGCGCCGGCATCAGCCAGGCCGAGTCCGCGCAGCTGGAAATCGCCGCGCTCACCGAGCTCATGCAGACCAACGCCTTCCACAACACCGTGTACTCCTTCCTGGACCTGACGCAGAAGCGTTCCAAGCGCCCCGCCGGGGCGCCGGATGCCAAGCTCGCCCGCCCCGTCACCAAGGTCGGCGTCGTGGGCGCGGGGCTCATGGCGGGCCAGCTGGCGCTGCTCTTCGCCAAGAGCCTGAAGGTGCCCGTGGTCATCACGGACATCGACCAGGCACGCGTGGACAAGGGCCTGGCCTACATCCACGGCGAGGTCGACAAGCAGCTGGCCAAGGGGCGCATCTCCCCCGACGCGGCAAACCGCACCAAGGCCCTGGTCACCGGCTCGGCCACCAAGGACGCCTTCGCCGATGCGGACTTCGTGATCGAGGCCGTCTTCGAGGAGCTCGCCGTCAAGAAGCAGGTCTTCGCCGAGGTGGAGGCCGTCGTCTCCCCCGAGTGCATCCTGGCCACCAACACCTCCTCGCTGTCGGTCACGGAGATGGGCAGGGACCTCAAGCACCCCGAGCGCCTGGTCGGTTTCCACTTCTTCAACCCGGTGGCCTTGATGCCGCTGCTGGAGATCGTGCGCACCGAACACACGAACGACGTTGCCCTGGCCACGGCGTTCGCCCTGGGCAAGGCGCTGCGCAAGACCAGCGTGCTGGTCAAGGACGAGGCGGCGTTCGTCGTCAACCGGATCCTGCTGCGCCTGATGGGCGAGGTGTCCAACGCCTTCGACGACGGCACCGATGCCACGGTCGCTGACACCGCGCTGCGCCCCATGGGCCTGCCGATGACGCCGTTCACCCTGCTGTCCATGGTCGGCATCCCGGTGGCGCACCACGTGTCCGGTTCCCTGAACGCGGCATTCGGCGAGCGCTTCCGCGTCTCGAAGAACCTGCAGGTGCTGATCGAGCACGGCATCAAGTCGTTGTGGGTGCCGACGGCCGATGGCGGGCAGGAGATCCCCGAATCAACGCTGAAGCTCCTGACATTCGGGTCGAGCCCGAGCACGGCCGACGAGCTGCTTCTCCGCACCCAGGACGCCCTGGCGCAGGAGATCGGCCTGATGCTGGCCGAGGGCGTCGTGGCGGGCCCCGAGGACATCGACCTGTGCATGATCATGGGCGCGGGCTGGCCGATGCACCTGGGCGGCATCACCCCGTACCTTGACCAGGTCGGTGCCTCCGAGCGAGTCAACGGGAAGAAGTTCCACCAGGGCTAGCCCTCGGGCATTGGTTTACGGGTGGCTCGGGAGCGTTTGCTTCCGGGCCACCCGTTGCTTGTGGCCGGGATCGGGTCCGCGAAGATTCACCCTCCCCCATCCATCGACGTTGCGCCGTTTGTACGCAACACTGTGCTTATGAAACAGAACATCACTTTGATGCCCACCCGCAGGGTTGTTCTTGGCACCTCCTTGGCGACCGGTGCCGCCGCCACCTTGGTTGCGTGCGGGTCCGGCAAGTCCTCCGACGCGATCCCTTCCCCCACCGGGACCGCGTACGACGCCACCGACTTGTCCAAGCTCCCGGTCCTGGGGACCACGTCCGTGACGGTCAACGGGCACAACTACCTGCTCTACCGTCCCGATGAGAAGACGGTCCTGGCATACACCTCTGTCTGCACACACCAGGGGTGCAAGGTGGGAACCGGCGACAGCAAGAATTTCATCTGCCCGTGCCATGGGTCCGAGTACTCCAAGTTGGATGGTTCGGTCACCCAGGGTCCCGCGCCCAAGGCCCTGACCCGATACGCAGCAAGCATCGAAGGCGACAAGGTCAAGATCTACCTGTAGCCGGGCCGGCCGCCGACCCGTGGAATGATGGAGGGCATGAGTTCCATTTCTCCACAGACCCGTCGTGCCTTTGTTGGATCCACCATGGCGGCCGGTGCCGCCGTTGCCTTGGCAGCGTGCGGCGACGGCTCATCCGCAGCGCCGAACAACGTCCCTTCGGCCCCGCCCGAACCCAGCGGCGCGGGCACCGTCGTGGCCACGCTTTCGGAGCTGGGGGTCGGGACCCGGCTCTCCGTCACCGCGCCGCGGACCGGTGCCGACGGAAAGACCAAGGATGCGGGTTTCCTGCTCTTCCGCCCCAATGAAAAGACGGTGCTGGCCTACACCGCCATTTGCACCCACCAGGGTTGTGCGGTGACCACCAAGGCGCCCCAGGGCGAGGACTTCTACTGCCCCTGCCACGGCTCCTACTTCCAGCCCTCGGACGGCAAGGCCATCGCGGGCCCGGCACGTGGCGCCCTGGAACGCATTGCCGCGCAGATCAAGGGCCAGGACGTGCTGATCTTCGTCTAGGTCCGATATCCGCCCATGCCGGGCCTTGGCTGCCGCTACGGGTTTCCCCGCACATAGAACCCGCCCACGACCGATTCCATGATTTCCAGGATTTGGTCGGGGCGGGTTTCGTTTGCCTGCTGCCGTTGCGAGGATCCGCGAGCTCAGCGCATCCAGGGCACGAGGATCCCTCGGCCAGGCGCTCGGGAACCCTCAGGTACCAATCGAAACCGGATGGCCGGGGAGGAATCCCCGCATCGGCGAGGTACCCATTGACCGATTCGTCGACGTCGGCGCGGTCTTCTGCGCTGAAGGGTTCGAGGTAGGTTCTTTCCGTGCCGTGCTCGATGCAGGTGACCCGAACAGTCTTTCCTTCATCGCTGCCGGGGAACCTGCGCATGTTCGATACGCCGCAAGCCCAGCCGATCATCGCAAACCAGCCGTTTTCCGGCAGAAGTTCCCAGCCCTGTTCCGGTTCCTGGACCGGCACGTCGTTCCACATGGCCACAACCCTAGACGCGGTGCGATGCTGCGGTGCCAAGCCACCTTCCCCAACGCCGCGGGGCGTATTAGATTCGCTGGTGATGCCACCTCCGGCAAGCATGCACCAACAAGGGAGTCCCGTCATGTCCAACGAATCCACAGCGGTTGTCTTCATCGAGTTCCAGAACGACTTCACCTCCCCCGGCGGCGTGCTTCATGACGCCGTCAAGGATTCCATCGAAGCGAACTCGACACTGGACAACGCGGCGAAGGTGCTGGCCGCCGCGCGCGAAAACGGGGCCACGGTCATCCACGCGCCGATCAGCTTCGCACCGGGCTACAACGAGATATCCTCCCACCCCTACGGCATCCTCAAGGGAGTCGTCGACGCCACGGCATTCGTCAAGGGCCAGTGGGGCGCGGAAATCGACGACCGCTTTGCGCCCGTTGAATCCGACATCGTCATTGAGGGAAAACGCGGCCTTGATGCCTTCGGCAGCACCAACCTCGACTTCATCCTCCGCTCCAAGGGAATCCGGAAGGTAGCGCTGGCCGGTTTCCTCACCAATTGCTGCGTTGAATCCACGATGCGCACCGCCTATGAGCGCGGCTTCGAGGTCGTGACGCTCACCGACGCAGTCGCCGCGACGAGCGTGGAAGAGGGCGAGTCCGCGGTGCGGTTCAACTACCCGATGTTCTCAACCCCGGCCACCACAGACGAGTTCATTTCCTCGCTGGAATCGACGCAAGACCTGGCCGACACCTCGCGCGGTTACTGAAGCACGCCGGTTGAATCGTCTACCTCGGACCAAGGGTCTGAGGTAGACGGAACATGAATTCTCGCAAGGGGTCCAGTCCGCGGTTCCGGTGTCCGTTAGCACCCGCCCGTTCATCAGGCATTTCGCGGGCGGGCACTAAGGGAATCCGGCGGCTGAAGAACCACGTGGACTCATCGAGCTCGGGAATTTCGGTGGCGTTTGCACCGTACGGGGAGCCCCTAACGGACAGCGCGGTTCTTACCTACAGGTTTTGGAGAGAGTCACCGTCATTTCGCGCGCAGCACGAAGAAAATGAAGCTCAGGAACGAAGTCCGGTCCTTGAATTGTGGCGGGATGATTTCCGCAGGCGCGTCGGTCGAGAACGGTGGTTCGCTTACTACCTCGATTTGGAATCCGGCCTTGCTAAACGCATCCGTCATGGCGTGCAATGGCCGGTGCCAATACGTCAGAGTGCCGGGTTGGCCATTGAAGGTGTGTTCATCCGAGTACTTCGTGGGCTTGAAGTAGTCGGTGCCGGGATTTGTCCAGGGGTAGAGAATCGGATGGTTTACGGACATGATGAGCCTGCCTCCCGGCCGCAGGACGCGCCGCAACTCATTGAGCGGGCTCACCCAGTCTTCCAAATAGTGGAAGACCAACGAGGCAACTGCATCGTCGAACGTGTCATCGGCGAACGGAAGGGGCTGGCCAAGGTCGGCTACGAGCAGTTCCGCCTCTTCACCAAGTCTTTTTCGGGCCAAGCCGATCATCGCTTCGCTGGAGTCGAATCCTGTCACGTTGGCACCGCGATCACAGAGCGCTTCCGCGAGCGGCCCGGAGCCGCAACCGGCATCAAGAATGCGATGGTTACGGACGTCTCCCGCGAGTTTTAGCATCGCCGGTCGTTCGTAGAATGCGTTAATCAGGCTGGTTTCGTTCTCCGCCGAGTACGCCTCGGCAAAGGTGTCGTAATTGGTGTCCTGGGACATTTAACATTTCCTCCGGATCTCAGAATATGAAAAAGAATTTTTATGAGACTAACAGCCTTAACTCATTTTCATGGGTAAAAATAAAATCGACACGCTCACTCGCAAGTCGCCCTTCGAGATGACTCGCTTAGAAAGCATGAAACCTTTTTCCCGCAGATGATTCATGATTCAGAGATGTATTTACTGAGCAGATATTTGTCGGCAGTGGCAAGTGGCTCGTATGGCCCGTGGATTCGACGCGTTCACCGTGGCGGCGATGACGATGGTTGCGCCGCGCCCTGCCATGTACCGGGCCACGGCCAGTCTGCTTTGTCTATTTAGCCGTTTTCCGGGCGACGATCGTGTAGGTGCAAGGCACAAGATCACGCTCGGATTCCGGCCACGCGAAGCCGTCCGGGACTTCGACCATGCGGGGGCTGAACTTCCACGGAAGCGTCGTGCCCTCGTCGAGACGAAGAATCTGCAGCCCCGCCCCGATGAGGGAGTTGACGATTTCGGACATGGAATGGGCCCACTGGAACGTTCGGGGGTGTGCCACTTTGCCGTCCCCTGCGTAGGTGGACTCGTCGTCCCACACCTGCGCCTGGCCGTTGCCAAAGTATGGGTAGCGAAGCTGTAGTCCGTCGGCATGCTCATCAATGGCGTAGAGGGAAGGGTGCCCGTCACGGATGTAAAACATCCCTCCGGCCCGCAGGAGCCCCGCCACTTGGGCTGCCCAACGGTCCAGGTCGGGAAGCCACGTGATGGTTCCGATGCTGGTGTACACGAGGTCGAAGTCGCCGTCGACTGCGGCACGGGCGTCGAGGACGTCGGTCTCGACCCATGACGCTTCGAGGCCCAGTCGATCAGCCAGTCCGGCGGCGGATTCCAGGGCGGAGGGGGAGAAATCGACGCCGGTGACCCGTGCCCCTGCCCGGGCCAGCGACAGCGTGTCCGTACCGATGTGGCACTGGAGATGGCACACTTCCAAACCTGAGACCGTGCCGTCCGGGAGGAAGGGCGCGAGTGCTGCCAAGTCGGTCCGGATGACTCCGGTCAGGTGGTCGGGATCGTCCAAGTCGCCGATCGCATATGCCGCTTCGTGCAGGGGAACTCGGTCTTCCCAGTTCTCCCGGTTGCTCGCTCGCGCAGATTCCCAGTCGATTTCAATTTGGCTATCACCCATGGTGGTCGAGTCTATGCACTAGTCAGGCACGATTGCTACTTGTTTGATTCCGATCAATCCAAGCCGCTTTCGTCGGGCACCATGCGAGGAGTGCCACCTGCGGAAGATCGGGCCGGACCTATTCAGGCGACCACATTCGAGATATGGCTGCCTGAATGCTCGCTTCAAAGCCTGCCGAGCATGTTGCCGTATCCACGGTCGGATTCCGGCCAAAAGGGACAAATGCCAGAACGAATACGCACGGTTGCATTGCGATTAGAACGATTCGGCGAACATAGCAGTCAGCATGATGCCCACCGCAACAACGGGAACAATGAGCAGGAACAGCTTCGTTTCCGTTGCCCGCAATGGCTTCATCATCCGCCGGTACCGCCGGTGGCCGTTGGTCATGGGCAGAACATACTGGTTGCCTGCGTAAGCCCGCAGCAGGCGCGCCACCCTGTACGGATGACCCATGGACGATGCTTCAACGGCGAGAGGCCACAGAACACCCCACGCGGCCACACCCGGAACGCCCGCACCGTTCATGTCCAAACTGCCCATGTACGCGCAGAACCCAACGAAAAGGATGGCCGGGTGCAATATCAGGACCCAGCAACACCCTTGAGCCGGCCCTGTTGCCCGACTGCGCGGGTGATCGCCGGGTTTTCAGCCTGCTTCGTGCGAGCATCAGGCCCATCGCGACGAAGGCAAGGACCACTCCCGTAAAAGTACTTAGGAGCATCTATCCAGCCTTCTGAAGAATCGCGCGTGCGTTATGACCTTGACGACAGGGTTCCGATGGCATCTCCCAACGGCTGGACTCATGTCGCACGGGGTCCTCGCACAGCATTCCTGCGTCTACATAGAAATTGATAAGCCCGTCCTGGGACAGGCGTGGGCTATGCCTTGTCCTGTCTATTCTCGGATCGTGTCCGTCAGGGAAAGGCCTTCTACATTCACGCGGGCAACAGAAAGGTCCCGGTTCAACACGTACGCCCGGTTTTGGTCAGGGCTGAAGACAATCGCCTGGCGGGGTTCCTTGAAGCCTTCTAGGGTCTTCACGACCGTGTTTTCGGTGACGTCGATGACGTCGATTGTGTTGTCGGCCTTGTTGCTGGCAAAAAGAAGTGCGCCGTCCGGCGACAGCGCTGCGCCGTATGGCTCGCGGCCGACTTCGATTTCGTTCGTTGTTTCCCCGTTCCGCAAGTCGACCACGGAGATACTGTTGCGCCCGCTGTTAGCGGCATACAGCGTGTTCCCGTCAGCGGTCACTGAGATGCCCCGGATCTTGGAGAATCCGGTCAGTTCGCGAAGAATCTGCTTGCTGTCGGCATCGACAACGGTGACCTTGTCCCCCTCGAAGTTCGTCACAAAGACTCGTTTTCCGTCCGGGGATACCTTGATGCCTTGCCTTGGCTGGGAAAAGCCGGTGATTACGTCAGTCGGTTTCCGTGCCTCAAGATCGACGACCGTGACGGAGCTATGCGCCTGGTTGTTCACATACATGGTCTTTCCATCAGGACTTACCGCTGTTCCGAATGCTCCCGGCCCAACCACGACTTCATCCTGCAGCGCGTAGTCCTCCGTGCCGTAGAAACGGAGGGTGCCGAGGGTGCTGTCAGAGACGACAAATTGCGAGCCTTCATTGATAAACACGATGTTCCGTGGCGTGCCGAAGCCACCGATCTTCTTGATCAGTCCACCTGCGGCCAGGTCATAGACCCTGATCGATTTTTCGCGGCTGTCCGAGACCACCGCGGTCTTCTCATCCGGGCTCACCGCGAGGGAGTTGTTGGTAATCTCGGCGTCAAATGCTGTTCCGCTGTATTCGGGAGCCACCTGATTCGAATCGGCCGCGGCACCCGTGGACGTGGATTTTGCGCCGGCGGTGTCTGTCGCGGCGCCGCAGCCGGTAAGGGCCAGCGCGATCAGGGATAGCGCCGCCATGGTTGTGATGATCCGTTTGTTCATTAAGTGTGGCTCCTCTGGGGGTTTGTTTTTGAGATCAGGACCGACTCCAGTTACTAGGACGAGGGATTTGGCCGGATCGTTCACTTGAAGCCAAACGCTTTCTCACGAAAGGACATATCAGCGGCGCCGAGGTCGGGGCACGGTGGCCATGCAAGGACTGCCGCGGCCTCCTGAAATGCACGGCTTCTGACATCTCGTGCAAATGACAGAGGGGCTGGTCAAGGATGGTCGTCGACGACCATCCCGGGCGGCAAGACCCCGTAGTGGGTTCGAAATACGAAAGCATTAGCAGACACCTCGCCAGGTTGTCGTTGCAATATGGTGTCGGCGTAAGGTAGCCGCATGATCCTTCCCGCTGTTCGTGACCCTCGGCTCGTGAGCGTCCGCCGGGGTGGGACGCTCACAGAATCCGACCACCGGCTTCTGGCATTGTGGGCGGCCACCTGCGCCGAACACGTGCTGCCCTTGTTTGAGGAATCGAACAGCGGGGACACCCGACCTCGCGATGCGATTGAAGCGGCACGGGCTTGGGCTCGCGGCCAGGCGAAGATGATGGACACCCGTGCGGTCGGCGGGCACGCCATGGGTGCTGCCCGCCCGCTGCGGGGAGCCGCGCGCTTTGCGGCGTACGCAGCCGGCCAGGCAGCCTGTGTTGCCCATGTTCCCGAGCATGACCTCGGTGCCGCTGCCTACGCCATCAAGGCGGTCCAGTCCGATGCACCCCCGGGGAAGGGAAAAGAGGCGGGCCAGGCTGAGCGCGACTGGCAACGCCGACAGATTCCCTACGGACTTTACGACCTCGTCGTCGAGGACCAAGCCCGCCGCAACGACATCTGCTGGTCTGTGTTCAACGACTGAAACCTCGGCCCGCTCACCTTGCCCAGTAACGGTTGGTTCAAACGGACGGGTTGGGTTCAGGGCAATGCTGCGTCGCTCAGGCTTCCCGGTCCTCGTCATGGTTTCTAAAAGGCTGTGAGGCCCAGGCGTGGCTCGGATCTGCCCGGACGAATGTTGCTGCCGCGCCGGTTGAGCAACTCACTGCTCCCTCGCATTGGAAGTTTTCAGGGACGCCCGGCGCACCCGGGCGTCGGTACGTGGCCTCCGTGACCAACGGCTGGGGTCCGTGTCAGGCGATGCCGTCGTTGGGGTTCTGCCAACCCTCGCGCTTCTTGAGCAGTTCGACGTCTTCTTCCTCAAGTTGACCGGGCTCGATGTCGGCCGTGCAGTACTTGCACTTGATGGCGTCAATGGCCACGAATTCCTTGCAGTACGGGCATTCCTGCTGGCCCTGGGCACGGAAGTTGCCCATGCCAAAGCGTTTGAGGAGCTTGACGATCCCGAACAAGACAAGCGCCAGCAGCAGGAACCGGATCAGCACAGTGAGGAAATTGCCGTACCTGATTTCGGCATTGTTGAGAGTGAAGCTCAGCGCCGTGAAGTCCGGGGTGCCAAAGATTGCTGCCACGAGCTGCAGCAGGATGTCGTTGGCCAGGCTCTCCACCAGGGCAGCAAATGCGATTCCGATGATGAAGCCAAGGGCAAGGTCAAACATGTTGCCGCCCATGGCAAATGCTTTGAATTCTTTCCACATATTCGACATGGCACGATGCTAGCCCTCCCGGGACCGCAATGGGAGGCCGCCTGCGGGCCGCGCCGGCGTTGCAGCCTTTCTCGCCACCGTCCGAAGGCCAGAGCGGGGCGCTAACCATCCAGTTGCTGGCGGCGAGCCGACCCGGCAGCGGCCCTTCGGCCAGCACAGGATGATGCAGCACCTGGCGTCTGCACACAACACCACAGGTCCCCGATTCCGGCGAGGACCAACGAGGCCACCACGGCGTGCCTCGCGTAACTTCTGCCTTGGTGATTCCACCAGTGGATGCCTGTCGCCTCGCCTAGCTTCGAGTGATGGACTGCGGATGAATTCTCAAACCACGGCATGTTGGGGTCTTGTTGGACCTCTACCGCCGGGCGTGCGGTGAAAGCCTGATCCTTCGGTTGTGTCCTGCACGCCCGATGGACAGCGGAACCCAACTGAACACACAACCCAAGTTTCATCGGCCACAAGGGCATTGCTGACCGGAGGACTGTACTGGTCGGCTGGTCCAGCCGGGTTAGCGGTCCTGTGCTACGGAGGGGCGGGCCCAGACGACGACAAGCGCGGTGGCAATTGGACCGAGAAACAGGCCAAGAACAAACCATATCCATCGGCGCCGGCCCTTGGTTTCAGCCAGCCCTGCGGTCACAATGGCCAATGCAAGCCACCAGCCCCCATTGGCGGTCATGTCAGAAGAGTCAATCAAGTTCCATGTTCCTTTCGTGGCATTGCTGATTCGGGGCTACCGACAGTGTAGAGGGCCAAGGAAAGCGCGGGGCGTTCCCCTGCCGACAAGGAATCAATGTGCCAATAGTCAAAGCGCCAAGTCAGCAGGGTGCCCGCCAGCGGTGGGGGCAAGTCCTCGGGACCGTCCCACCTTGTGGAATCCCGCATTGGGTCCTTCGATGCGGTGGCCACCGCATCGAAAGGACTCCCCCAGACGCATATGGTGCGGCCAGCACCCTGATGCGGGCCAACCAACCCTAGGTCCGGGCGTGACCGGCCGGTTCCATCCGGTGCACGCGGTGCGCGGTGGCGGCCATGAACGCCTCGTCGTGGGTGGCAAGCAGCACCGCACCGCCGCGGTCCAGCACGGACCCGATCGCCGCGTGCAGCCGGGCCAACCCGTCCGCGTCCAGCGCCTCGGTCGGTTCGTCGAGCAACAGCACCGTCGGCTCGCGCACCAGCACCGTGGCCAGGGCGACCAGCCGGCGGGCCGAGGCCGGCAACTCGTAGGGGTGGGTCTCGGCCTCGTCGGCCAGCCCCAGCGAGGCCAGCACCTCCGGGATCCGGGCGGCCTGGGGACCACGCTTGGGCAGGCCGAACGCGACCTCGCGGCGGACCGTCCGCTCGAACAGCTGGTCGACGGGGTTCTGCAGCAGCAGGCCCACGGACCCGCCCGGCGACGCGCTCCCGGCCACCCGTCCGGCAGCGGGGCGCATCAGGCCGGCGGCGGCCTTGAGCACCGTGGTCTTGCCGGTCCCGTTCGGGCCGGCAAGCGCGACGCATTCCCCGGCCCGCAGCTGGAGGTCCAGGCCGGCCACCACGGGTCCGGCGGAGCCCGGGTAGCCAAGGTGGACCCCGGAGAACTCGAGCAGGGCGGGCGCGTCGGCCACCTGTCGCCGGGCCGGTGCGGGTGAGGCAGGTACGGCGGGTGCGACTTCCGCGATGTCCGCCGCTTCGTGGCAGCGGCCCCCGCGCAGCGACAGCACCCGATCGGCACCGGCAGCCAGCCGGTCCATGAAGCGGGTGAGCAGCACCACCGCGGTGCCCTCGGAGCGCAGCCGGCCCACCAGGGCCGAGACCCGGGCCGCCGCCGCGGTGTCCAGGCCGGCCAGCGGCTCGTCGAGCACCAGCACCGGCGCCTCGCCGAGCGCGAGCGCGGCCAGCGCCACCAGGCGCTCCTGCCCGCCGGAGAGCTTTCCGGGGTCGCGGTCCATCAGCGCATGCAGTCCCAGCCGGTCCGCGAGCGCGGCGATCCGCTCCCGCATCCGCTCGCGCGGCACCCCCGCGTTCTCCAGGCCCAGGGCCAGTTCCTCTTCCACGGTTTCGCGCACCCCGGAGAGGTAGTGGCGGGCGTCCTGGGGCAGCATCCCGACCTGGCGGGCCCACCCCACCGGATCGATGCGCACGTTGCTGCCGGCGCCGTGGCGGATCTCCCGCCCGGCGAGGCGCAGCGTCGCCTCCAGCTCGTCGCCGTCGTGCCGCGGCAGCATCCCGGCCAGCACCGCACCGAGCGTGGACTTGCCGGACCCGGAGTCCCCCACGATCGCCGTCAGCGATCCGGGAGCCAGGGACAGGTCGATCCCGGCGAGCGTGTCGCGGGAGGCCCCGTGGTAGCGGAACCTCGCCAGTTCGATCCCGAGCACCGCGGTGTCGCGCGCGCCCATGCCGGCCTCGCTCATGCCAGTCCCGCCCAGGTCGGGGCCAGGACGGCCAGCGGGCCCAGCACGACGCAGGCCAGGGCAACCCGGCGCAGCCGTCGCTGGGCGGCCGAATCCGGCACGGAACGCAGACGGGTGTGCGGCCCGGCGGCCGGGAAGCCGCGTGCCGCAAGGTGGGCCGAACGGTCGGCGGCGTCCTGCAGGGAGGAGAGCACCAGCGGCACCGCGCGCAGGGTGACGCGCCGCCACCAGCCCAGGAGCCCGGAACCGGCGGCGGCCCCGCGCAGCGCCTGCGCCTCGCCGATGGCCCGCTGGCGCTCGGCCATGCGGGGCAGCAGGGACAGCGTGGCCGCCAGCAGGTAGCCCAGCTGGGGCGGGGCGGGCGAGAGGTCGACCGCGGCGACCAGGTCGTGGCGGTCGATGAGCAGCGTGCACAGCAGCCCGGCGACCACCAGGACCGCGGTGCGCAGCCCCAGCTGCGCCGGCGGTCGCCAGCCCCTCGGCGGTGATCCGCAGCGGGCCGGCCGCGGCCAGCACGTGGCTGCCGGCGGTGTCGACCATCCCGTGGATGAGCAGCTGGGAACCCCAGGCGGGCAGCAGGATGGCGGCGGCGAGCCCGGCCAGCTTGCGGGCGCGGCGTGCCCACGCGGCCAGCAGCAGGCACCCGAGCAGCACGGCGCAGCTGAGCCACCAGCGGCCGGCGGCCACGGTGGTGGCCGTGACGGCGGCCGCCAGGGCGAGCACGGTGAAGGGGTGCAGCGGCAGCGGTGCGGGGCACGGGGCATTGGCTAGCGGGAGCTGCGGCGGCCGAGCACGCTGTGGCGGCGCACGAAGGCGAAGCCCGCGGTCAGGCGCCCGGGCAGCGCGTAGATGAGCAGCGCGGCGAGCAGGAAGACGATCGCCTTGTCCCCCGGGTCGGAGATCAGCGCCTGCTTGGTCACGGCGGAGAGCAGCGAGTCGCCCATGGAGCGGAACGCGGCGACCACCGCGCCGGTGCCGACGCCGGAGGTGCCGCCGAAGACGAAGGCGGCGACCGGGGCGGAGACCACGCCGACCAGCACGCCGGCGGCAAGGCCGGCCACCGGGGCCAGGTAGGGGCGGCGCAGCGCGCCGAAGCGGGCGGCGGTGCCGGCCAGGAAGCCGACGAGCGCGGCGCCGGCGGCGAAGGGCAGCACCGTCGGGTTGAACAGCGACCAGATCAGCGTGCCGAGCACGCCGGTGGCGGCGCCGGCCCGGCGTCCGGCCAGGAAGCCGACCAGCACGGTGCCCAGCGAGTCCAGGTAGAGCGGGACCATCACGGAGCCGACGAACTGGCCCAGCACGATGTTCAGCGCCAGCGCCACGGGGATCAGGGTGAGCGTGGAGACGGGCAGCTCGGGCAGCACGGCCGCCAGCAGCAGGAGCGCGGCGACCAGGTAGGCGGCGAAGGTCGCCAGGGCCACGGACGCGCCGAGGCCGTCGGTGAGGCCGGCCGGCTGGGTCAGCACCAGGGTGGCGTAGGTGCCGGCGAGCAGCAGCGCTCCGGCGGCGGCCAGGAGGCGGCGGCGCAGCGGGGTCCCGGTGGCGGTCTCGGGCAGGGTCAGGTTCGGTGACATGGGGGAATTCCTCGGATACGAAGGCGCCAGCGGGAACACCGGTGGCGCCGGGGAGAGTGATCGACGGGCCTATGTCACCTTGACCCGGGGAACGATTCTAGCCGACGTGCGCACACTCCCCCGGCCGCCCGCCGGTCCGTTCAGCCGGCCGGCTCCAGCCGCCGGGCCAGGGCGCCGAGCCGCTCGACGAGCTCGGCGAACCCGGCTTCCGGGTCGTTCCAGGACACCACGTGGGCGTTGGCCGGCTTCCCCCAGAGCGAGCGGAAGTCCGCCACGGTGGTCCCGAACAGCAGCTTCGATTCGGTTTCGACGTCCACCGTCGCCGGGCGGCTGCGGTACTCGAGGGTGCCGGCGGCGATCCCGGCGGCGAAGAAGTCGTGCACGTGGGCGATGTAGCCCTGGTCGTAGAGGCGGTGGAACTCGAAGTAGAAGCGCAGCGCGTCGGAGAGGTAGCGCACCAGCGGGTTCGAGGCGGTGCTGCGCTTCCCCTCCGGGTCCCCGGCGAGCACGATCTCGGGTTCGGCGCAGCCGGCCGCCTCGGCCAGCTCGGTGAGCAGCGCCGGCTGCATCTCGAAGCGCTCGGTGGTGTCCAGCGAGCAGACGATCGGCAGCTTGGATTCGGCTCGAGCCCGGCCTCGGCGGCGGCCGTGTAGGCGGCATAGACCTCGGCGGCGGCGTGCGGGTCCACGTGCGTGTTCCACTCCGCGGTCGGGGTGGTGTTGCCCTGGTAGTAGAAGGCACCGCCCATGATCACGACCTTCCCCAGCAGCCAGGGCAGCCGCGGCTCGCGGCGCAGCGCGTGCGCGAAGTTGGTCAGCGGGGCGGTCAGCAGGGCCGTCAGCTCCCCGGGGTTGGCGCGGGCCGCCTCGATCCAGTAGTCGACGGCGTCCCGCTCCCGCATCAGGTTCCGGCGTCGGCCGGGCCGGGGTCGGGCAGCGTGGCGTAGCCGACCCCCTGCGGGCCGTGGGTTTCCGGGGTGGTGACCAGCGGGACGCGCAGCGGTTCCCGCGCCCCGATCAGCACCGGCACCTGCGGTTGCCCGCACAGCGCCAGCAGGGCCCGGTTGTTCGCGGCGACCTGGTCGGCGTCGACGTTGCCGGGCGTGGCGGTGATCGCGACGATCTCCACGTGCGGGCAGGCGGCCAGGTAGGCCAGGGCAAGGGCGTCGTCGATCCCGGTGTCGTTGTCGAGCAGGATCCGGACGCGTGGCGGGTTCAATGGCTCGGTCATCGGCTAGAACAGCGCGATCTTGGGGACCTTGGGGAAGATCTCGTCGAGTTCGGCCAGGTCCTCGGGTCCCGGCTTCCAGGAGACCGCGCGCGCATTCTGCTCGGACCTGTTCGGGGCTGGGTGGCCCCGGCGATCACGCTGGCGACCGCCGGCTGGGCCGCAAGCCAGGAGAACGCGACCTCGAGCTCGTTGAAGCCGCGCTCCCGGGCGAAGTCGGAGAAGCGGCGCAGCTGCCCGAAGTCGACGGTGTGCATCAGGTGTTGCCGGGCGTGGGTCAGCCGGCTGCCTTCCGGGGCCTCCCCCGAGGAGTACTTGCCGGTCAGCAGGCCGTTGGCCAGCGGGAAGTACGGCAACAGGCCCAGCCCGAAGGCCTCGGCGGCCGGGGCCACCTCGAGTTCGGCGCGGCGGTCGAGCAGGTTGTAGTGGTTCTGGGTGGAGACGAAGCGCTCGCCGCCCTGCATCCTGGCGGTGAATTCCGCTTCGGCGATCTGCCAGCCGGCCCGGTTCGAGTGCCCGAGGTAGCGCACCTTGCCGGCCCGCACCAGGTCGTCGAGCGCCGCAAGGGTCTCGGCGATCGGGGTCTGCTCATCCGGGGTGTGGAACTGGTACAGGTCGATGTAGTCGGTGCCCAGGCGTCGAAGCGACGCCTCGACGGCCCGGATGATGTACCGGCGCGAACCGCGGGCCCCGAAGTCGTTGCCGTTGGCCCCGTTCATGTCCAGGCCGAACTTGGTGCCGATGACGACCTCGTCGCGGCGCGACCCCAACGCCTTGCCGAGCATGGTTTCCGAGAGTCCGGGCTCCATGCCG
This sequence comes from uncultured Actinomycetota bacterium, assembly GCA_963818105.1. GTDB lineage: Bacteria > Actinomycetota > Actinomycetes > Actinomycetales > Micrococcaceae > Paeniglutamicibacter. The sequence continues at coordinate 321,300 of CAWFRB010000040.1, forward strand.
TAGACATCGGCGACATCGAAAAATGTGATTCCGGACTCAAGTGCGGCGTTGATGACCGCGTCGGTTCCCTCCTGGGTCTGGGTGGCGGTGCCGGCCCGACCCAGGTTGTTGCAGCCCAATCCGACGACCGAAACCGCCAGCCCGGAATTGCCCAAACGTCGATGTTCCACCGAACTCATAAGGATTCACCCTCTCAAATATTTATGCACTGCACTGCCGCCCGCGGCGGCGTCGCCGCCGGGGACCGGGGACCACAGGCCCCAGAAAATTCAAGCACGGCCCGCGCCCCGCGGCACAGTATGTCGCCGGATCGTCTTGCAGAGTTCCCCGGAAACGCCCAATAGACCCTATAGGATGGGGAACATGTCTAAAGTCCTCACCTCCCTGCCCGTTGGCGAACGCGTAGGTATCGCGTTCTCCGGCGGCCTCGATACGTCCGTTGCCGTTGCCTGGATGCGTGAAAAGGGTGCGATCCCTTACACGTACACCGGCGACCTTGGTCAGTACGATGAACCGAATATTGATGCAGTCCCGGGCCGCGCCCTGGAGTACGGCGCAGAAGCCGCACGCCTTGTCGACTGCAAGCCGGCACTGGTTGAAGAGGGCCTTGTTGCCCTGGCCTGTGGCGCCTTCCACATCCGCTCCGGCGGAAAGTCCTACTTCAACACCACCCCGCTGGGCCGCGCCGTCACCGGCACCCTGCTGGTTCGCGCCATGCGCGAGGACGGCGTTGACGTCTGGGGCGACGGCTCCACCTACAAGGGCAACGACATCGAGCGCTTCTACCGCTACGGTCTGCTCTCCAACCCGAAGCTGCGCATCTACAAGCCTTGGCTGGACCCGGCATTCGTCGCCGAACTCGGCGGCCGCCAGGAAATGAGCGAATGGCTCGTTGAGCGCAACTTCCCGTACCGCGACTCGGCCGAAAAGGCCTACTCCACCGACGCCAACATCTGGGGTGCAACCCACGAGGCCAAGACCCTCGAGCTGCTGAGCACCTCCCTGGAATCGGTTGAGCCGATCATGGGCGTGCGCTACTGGGACGAGTCGGTCGAGGTCAAGACCGAAGACGTCTCGATCACCTTCGAGGCGGGCCGCCCGGTCGCCATCAACGGCGTCGAGTTCGCCGACGCCGTGGCGCTGGTCGACGAAGCCAACAAGATCGGTGGCCGTCACGGCCTGGGCATGAGCGACCAGATCGAAAACCGCATCATCGAGGCCAAGAGCCGCGGCATCTACGAGGCACCGGCCATGGCCCTGCTTCACATTGCCTACGAGCGCCTGCTCAATGCGATCCACAACGAAGACACCGTGGCCAACTACCACGCAGAAGGCCGCCGCCTGGGCCGCCTGATGTACGAAGGCCGCTGGCTGGACCCGCAGGCCCTGATGCTGCGCGAATCGCTGCAGCGTTGGGTCGGCTCGGCCGTCACCGGCACCGTCACCGTGCGCCTGCGCCGCGGCGACGACTACACGGTCCTGGACACCGTGGGCCCGAACCTCAGCTACCACCCGGACAAGCTGTCCATGGAGCGCGTTGGCGACTCGGCATTCGGCCCGCTGGACCGCATCGGCCAGCTGACCATGCGCAACCTGGACATCGCCGATTCCCGCTCGCGTCTTGAGCAGTACGCCACCCAGGGCCTGCTGGGCAACAAGACCGTCGAACTCGTCGGCAAGCTGGAGGCAGGCGGAGCTTCGGCGATCGTCGACGCCGAAGCAGCAGACGCCGACGAACTGGCCCAGGACCGCTCGCTGGAGCGTGCCGCCTTTGATTCGGGAACCGACTAGGCACTAGCCTTGTTGGCGCAGGACTGACGCGCAAAGGGCGTTGTTCATCCCCGGGAAACCGGGAATGGACAAGCGCCCTTTCGCATGTGCAACGACTGCATATGCAGCAAGGGCCGGGTGCGGCAACGATTGATTCGTTGCCGCACCCGGCCCTTGGCCATGGTCATCGAGACCTACATGGCCGTCGAGACCTAGGAAAGGGAGAAGGTTCCCTTGGCCGGCAACGGGTGGGCCTGCTTGAGGTTGTCCAGTCCGTCGAACGGCGCGGTGGCGATGGTGAGCTTGGTGAAGTCGAGCTTCGCCTCGCGCAGGCAGGTCTTGATGGCCGAGACCGCGCGCTTGGGCTCCGGGGACAGGATGCGGATGTTCAGCTTGCGCGGTGCGTAGTCCGAGGACTCCACGGTGCCCAGGCCGCGCCAGGCCAGGTGGCCGGTCAGGGATTCCTTGGCGGTGATTTCCAGGTACTTGTCGCGGTCGGTGCCTTCGACGGACTTCAGCGTGTACTGCACGATGACCCAGTGCTGGTCGGCTTCGGTCAGCGGCAGGAAGCCGTCCTCGGTGCACTGTTCGCTGAACGCATCGAGCAGGCCCTGTGCGGTCGCCTCGGTGACGTCCTTGGCGGTCTCGGTCTTGGACTGGTGGCCGACGGTGCCGTGGTTGACGACGAACTGTCCCAGCTCTTCACCCTCGTACTGGGAGAACCAGGCTTCGCGGAAATTCAGGGTGCCGTCTTCGTCGCGGCGGTAAGTGCGGACAATTGACATGTGGTGGTGCTCCTTTAGCGGGATGTTGCGTCGGAATATGCGGCGCGGCCGCGGGTAAACCAAACGGTCATGGTGTCGTCAAAGGGCGCTTGCCCGGTGCCGACCAGATCCAGAAGTGATGCTGCTTCATGCTCGATGGCCGCCACCAGCTCTTGCGGGTAGGCCATCTGCGCCGAGTGTTCGGCAAATTCGTCTTGGTCGTCCAGGTAGACCCCGCGTTCCCGGGATTCGATGACGTCCAGGTCCATGTCCACGGAGTTCACTTCCCATCCCCCGCGGGCCAGCTCGCGCCAGCCGATGTGGGACGAGAGGTCCAGGTAGATGCGGAGGTCCTCCGCGGCCGGGTCGTCGTAGAACGTGCCGACCCAGTACCCGGTGCGCGGCACCAGGCACACCGCGTCGGTGTCCGCCCAGTGCCCGTGGCCGGGGCGCGAGACCAGCGATCCCGCGGGTTGGTAGATCCAGTGGCCGTGGACGTCGCTGCCCAGGTAGTAGCCGGGGACCACCCAGTGGGGCTGCCCGTCGTACTTCCAGGCGCGGGCCACCACGATGTCGCCGGCCGCGGCGTGCGCGGGGTCGCGGGGAAGGTCTGCGGGGATCACCGCTGCCGGCTTCATAGCTGCGGGATCTGTCCGGTGGGCAGGTCCTGGCCGGGCAGCGGGCGGGCGAACGGCACCTTGGTGCCCAGCACCTGGGCCAGGGTGTCGTTGGCGATCTGCGCCGCGCTCAGGCCCACGCGGTCCATGACCTCGCCGCGGGTGCCGTGGGCCAGGAACTCGGTGGGCAGGCCGACCTCGTTCAGGGCGGTGTCGACGCCCGCCGCACGCATTTCCTGGCGGATCCGGGAACCCACGCCGCCGGCGCGCACGCCGTCCTCGACGCAGACCACGATGCGGTGGCGGGCGGCCAGGCCGATGATCGAACGCGGCACCGGCAGGACCCAGCGGGGATCCACGACGGTGACGGTGACGCCCTGGGCGTTCAGCCGGCCGGCGACATCCAGGCAGAGTTCGCTCATGGCGCCGACCGAGACGATCAGCACGTCGCGTTCCTCGCCGGAGCCGAGCTTTGCCAGCACCTCGACGCCGTCGTGCAGCCGCTCGAGGGCAACGATTTCCGGACCGACCTCGCCCTTGGAGAAGCGGACGACGGTCGGCGCGTCCTTGATGGCGACGGCTTCGCGCAATTCCTCGCGCAGGCGCACCGCGTCGCGCGGGGCCGCAAGGTGCACGCCGGGAATGATCTGCATCAGGGCCATGTCCCACATGCCGTGGTGGCTTGGCCCGTCCGGGCCGGTCACGCCGGCGCGGTCCAGGATGACCGTGACGCCGGCCTTGTGCAGCGCCACGTCCATGAGCAGCTGGTCGAAGGCCCGGTTCAGGAAGGTCGCGTAGATGCAGACCACCGGGTGCAGGCCGCCGAAGGCAAGGCCCGCGGCGGAGGTCATGGCGTGCTGTTCGGCGATGCCGACATCCAGCACGCGGTCCGGGTGCCGTTCGGACATGGTCTTGAGTCCCACCGGCTGGAGCATGGCGCCGGTGATGGCAACGATGTCCTCGCGCTCGTCGGCGATGTCGGCGATTTCCTCGCCGAAGACGGAGGTCCAGGAGCGCGCGGAGGCCTTCTTCAGCGGTTCGCCGGTTTCCGGGTCGATGACGCCGACGGCGTGGAACTGGTCGGCCTCGTCGGCGCGGGCCGGCGCGTAGCCGCGGCCCTTTTCGGTCAGCACGTGGACGATGACCGGCCCGGAGAAGTGCTTGGCCTGCTGCAGGGCCTCTTCGACCGCGGCCTGGTTGTGCCCGTCGATGGGGCCGAGGTACTTCATGCCGAGGTCCTCGAAAAGCCCCTGCGGCGCCCACCAGTCCTTGACGCCCTTCTTGGTGGCGTGCAGCGACTTGTAGGCGAACTGGCCCACGGCGCCGGAATCCTTCAGGCGGACCTTGAGCTTGTCCATGGTGTGTTCGTAGGCCGGAAGCGTCCGGAACTTGTCGAGCTGGCGGCGCAGGCCCGCGAGCTGGTCGGCCAGGCCGCCGATGGTCGGCGCGTAGGAGCGGCCGTTGTCGTTGACGACGATGACCACCCGGCGGTCCTTGTCGGCGGCGATGTTGTTGACGGCTTCCCAGGCCATGCCGCCGGTCAGCGCCCCGTCGCCGACCAGGGCCACGACGTAGCGGTCCGATTCGCCGGTGAGCTTGCGGGCGCGGGAAATTCCGTCGGCCCAGGAAAGGGAGGAGGACGCGTGCGAGGACTCGACGATGTCGTGCACGGACTCGGCGCGTTCGGGGTATCCGGAAAGCCCGCCCTGCTGGCGCAGCGTGGCGAAGTCCCGGCGGCCCGTCACCAGCTTGTGGACGTAGGACTGGTGTCCGGTGTCGAAGATGATGGAATCGCGCGGGGACTCGAAGATCCGGTGGATGCCGAGCGTCAGCTCGACCACGCCGAGGTTGGGGCCAAGGTGCCCGCCGGTGCGTGCCACATTGTCGATGAGGAACGTCCGGATCTCGTCGGCCAGCTGGTGCATTTCGACCATGTTCAAACCCTGCAGGTCGCGTGGTTCGTTGATGGTCTGAAGCAATGACACGGAGGCGGTCCTTTCGAAGTGACAAATACCCATTCAATCTTACCGCCCCGGATTTGCCGCCGGGGCAACATAGCGGCGGATGCCACAGTGGCGCGGGGCACCAACGCGGCCCGCCTGCGTAAGATCAGTGGGGCACCGATGTCCGGTGTCCCCCGTTTCAAGGCAGAGGACAAGACCCCGAATGAACTCCCCAGACAGCGCTGCACAGCCCACGGTCCTGTTCGTCTGCAACACCAACGGCGGCAAGTCGCAGATGGCCGCCGCCCTGCTTGCGCCAGGCCGCGGGGACAGGCGTCCACGTGGAATCCGCCGGGCTGATCCCCGCCCACCACATCAACGAGCTGGCCGCAGACGTGGTCCTTGAGGCCGGCGCGGACATGCGTGCCGAGGTTCCGTCGGCGTTGACCGAGGAACGCCTGCGGGCGGCGGACCGGGTCATCATCGTGGGCGAGGCCCGGGTTCCGGAACTGGAGGGCGTCGAGATGGAACGCTGGATTCCCGCCCGGGCGCCGGAGGAACTCGCCACCGAGCGCGAGCGCATGGAGTTCCTGCGCGACGACCTTGCGGCGCGGGTCGCGTCGTTGAACGAGGGACTCGGCCAGGACAGGCAGCTGATCCCCCGGCACCGGATCGGGCATGGCGCCGGTTCCGTTGCCCCGGGGCCATTGCGCGATCCGTAATTTTCCGTAAGCTGGCCTCGTGGCCAACAAGTGCCACGTTTCCCCTGGGATTCTCCGGCGGTCCATGGTGCATCCCACGCCTGCAAGGATCATTGCCATGCGATTCCATGCCCTGTCCGTCGCCGCCGCGCTGGCGCTGGCGCTGGTTGTTCCGGCCCCGGCTGTCGCCGCCGGGCCAGCCCGCCGGCCCCGCGTTCTCCGTTTCCGCGCCGGCCGCGCCGCAACCGGCCGCCGCGCAAACGCTTCCCCGGCACCGGTACGAAGCCCTCCGGAAGACCAGCCTGCGCTCCTCGCCCGGCAAGGGCACCATCGTGGCGGCGTGGCCCGGGGCAAGGAACTGATCTCCACCGGGCGGACCAGCGGCAAATACGTCCAGCTCTCCAGAGCCGGCAAGACCGGGTGGGCCGCGTCCGCCGATATCCGGCGAGCCATCATGGCCAAGTACCAGACCTCCTCCGCAACCCCGCTGTATGCCTCGGCCGGTTCAACCAAGCAACTGGCGAAGATCCCGGCCGACTACACGCTGGGCACCCGGACCAATGCCAGGTCCAACGGGCGGGTCAAGGTCGAGTACGCGGGCAAGTCCGGGTGGGTCCAGTCCTCCCGGGTGGCCAAGGTTGCCGCGGGCGTTCCGCTCGGCAAGCTGGGCTGGAAGGCCTCCGCGGCAAAGAACATTGCCAAGTGGTGCAAGGGAGTGCCGATGACGGTGGGGGCGAACAAGCCCAACATGGCCGAGGCCAGCGGCTGGGCCGGCCACATGAAGGAAAAGATCACCCTGGACACCACCGGTTTCGGCGGCAAGAAGATCGACCCGAACCACCCCATGGCCCTTGCGGTCCAGTACCACGAGTGCGCCCACATCCTGCAGTACCGGGCCTACAAGTACGATTTTGCCAAGCTGGATCGGCGCATGAACGCCGTGTACGGGAAACCCCGGACTGCCGACGGGGCCGAGCACATGGCCGACTGCATGGCCGTCGCCATGGGCGCCAAGCTGACGGGCTCCGAGTACGATCGCCGGCTCCGGGTACACCCGCACGTGGTTCGCCGGATACGGCGGGAAATGCACGTCCCAGCACCTGGCCGCCGCCCGGAAGGTCATTGCCGGCAAGCAGGTCTGACCGGGCCTCCGCCGACGCGAACCGACGTCGGCCAGCCCGACCGGGCTCGAGCCCGATGCTGCCTTAAATGCCGCAAGGGCGGGTCGGCCTGGATATTCTCCAAGCCGACCCGCCCTTGCGTGCGTCGGTCTTCGCTAACTGGTTAGTTGGCGGAGATCTGACGCAGGACGTACTGCAGGATGCCACCGTTGCGGTAGTAATCTGCTTCGCCCGGGGTATCGATGCGCAGGACGGCATCGAAGGAGACGGTCTTGCCGTCTTCCGCCACGGCGGTGACCTTCAGGGTCTTGGGGGTGGTGCCGTTGTTGAGTTCGGTCACTCCCTCGACGGAGAAGGTCTCGGTGCCGGTCAGGCCCAGGGTGTCGGCGTTTTCGCCGACCGGGAACTGCAGCGGAAGAACGCCCATGCCGATGAGGTTCGAGCGGTGGATACGCTCGAACGACTCGGTGATGACGGCCTTGACGCCCAGCAGTGCGGTGCCCTTGGCGGCCCAGTCACGCGAGGAGCCCGAACCGTATTCCTTGCCACCGAGGACGACCAGCGGGGTGCCGGCTTCCTGTGTAGTTCTGGGCCGCGTCGTAGACGTAGGCCTGCGGTGCGCCTTCCTGGGTGAAGTCGCGGGTGAAGCCACCCTCGACGCCGTCCAGGATCTGGTTGCGGATGCGGATGTTCGCGAACGTGCCGCGAATCATGACCTCGTGGTTGCCACGGCGCGAGCCGTAGGAGTTGAAGTCCTTGCGATCCACGCCGTTGGCCAGCAGGTACTGGCCGGCCGGGGTGTCCGACTTGAAGGAACCGGCCGGGGAGATGTGGTCGGTGGTGACCGAATCGCCCAGCTTCAGCAGCACGCGGGCGCCGGAGATGTTCTCAACCGGATGCCGGGGTTGCCGTCATGCCCTCGAAGTATGGTGGCTTCCGGACGTAGGTCGAATCCTCGGCCCATTCGAAGGTGTTGCCTGCCGGGGTGTCGAGCGCCTTCCAGCGATCGTCACCGTCGAAGACACCCTCGTAGCCCTTGGCGAACATGCCCTCGTCGATCGACGAATCGATGGTTGCCTGGACCTCGAGTCGGGGTCGGCCAGATGTCCTTGAGGAACACCTCGTTGCCGGCCTCGTCGGTGCCCAGGGCATCGGTTTCGAAGTCGAAGTCCATGGTGCCGGCCAGGGCGTAGGCGATGACCAATGGCGGGGAAGCCAGGTAGTTCATCTTCACGTCCGGGTTGATGCGGCCTTCGAAGTTGCGGTTGCCCGAGAGCACTGCGGTGGCGGCGAGGTCGTTGGCCTGGATGGCCTCGGAGATCTCGGCATCCAGCGGACCGGAGTTGCCGATGCAGGTTGCGCAGCCGTAGCCCACGACGAAGAAGCCGAGCTTCTCCAGGTACGGCATGAGGCCGGACTTTTCGTAGTACTCGGTGACGACCTTCGAGCCCGGGGCGACCGAGGTCTTGACCCATGGCTTGGCGGTCAGGCCCTTTTCAACGGCCTTGCGTGCCAGCAAAGCTGCGGCAAGCATGACCGAAGGGTTGGACGTGTTGGTGCACGAGGTGATCGAGGCGATGGAAACCAGGCCGTGGTCGATCGAGAACGTGGTGCCGTCCGCCTTGTTGACCTCAACCGAGGTGGACGGGCGGCCGATGTTCAGCTCGTCGGCTGCACCTGCGGCGTAGTTGTGGATGTCCTTGCGGAACTGTTCCTTGGCGCTGGAGAGCTCGATGCGGTCCTGCGGACGCTTCGGGCCGGCGATGGACGGAACAACCGTGGACAGATCCAGTTCCAGGAATTCCGAGAAACGGATTTCGCGGTTGGCATCGTGCCACATGCCCTGTTCCTTGGCGTAGGCCTCCACGAGGGCCACGTTCTCGGCCGAGCGGCCGGTCAGGCGCAGGTAATCAAGGGTGACGTCATCGATCGGGAACATTGCCGCGGTGGAACCGAATTCCGGGGACATGTTGCCGATGGTGGCGCGGTTTGCCAGCGGAACCTGGGCAACGCCCTGGCCGTAGAACTCGACGAACTTGCCGACAACACCGTGCTTGCGCAGCATTTCGGTGATGGTCAGCACGACGTCGGTTGCGGTGGCGCCTGCCGGGATCGAGCCGTTGAGCTTGAAGCCGACAACGCGCGGGATCAGCATGGAAACCGGCTGGCCGAGCATTGCTGCCTCGGCCTCGATGCCGCCAACGCCCCAGCCCAACACGCCCATGCCGTTAACCATGGTGGTGTGGGAGTCGGTGCCGACGCAGGTGTCCGGGTAGGCGCGCAGAACGCCGTCGACCTCGCGGGTCATGACGGTGCGTGCCAGGAATTCGATGTTGACCTGGTGCACAATGCCGGTTCCCGGGGGAACGACCTTGAAGTCGTCGAATGCGGTCTGGCCCCAACGCAGGAACTGGTAACGCTCCCCGTTGCGCTGGTACTCGATTTCCATGTTGCGCTCGAGTGCACCGGCGTTGCCGGCGACGTCGATCTGCACGGAGTGGTCGATGACCATTTCGGCAGGTGCGAGCGGGTTCACACGGGTCGGGTCGCCACCGAGTTCCTTCACGGCTTCGCGCATCGTGGCAAGGTCAACGATGCAAGGAACACCGGTGAAGTCCTGCATGATGACGCGTGCCGGGGTGAACTGAATTTCGGTGTTCGGTTCGGCGTTTGCATCCCACTGGCCAATTGCATTGACGTGGTCCGCGGTGATGTTCGCACCGTCTTCGGTGCGAAGCAGGTTCTCCAAAAGAACCTTGAGGCTGTACGGAAGGCTTTGCGCACCTTCTACTGCGTTCAGCCGGAAAATTTCATATTCGTTGCCATCGACGTCCAGTACGCCTTTGGCCCCAAAGCTGTCCACATTGCTCATTGGGACTCCTCTCGCCAGATTCTCATCTTCGTTGCACGCGGGCATCCAATTCCAGTTAGGGAGTCCTAACTGAGATTGTCATGCGTTGGTTCGCGGCAGAGCTATAGACAGTCTATCCCCCACACGCGCCCAGACCCCGTCGACCCGACACGTTCGGGCCGAACGGAGTCACATCCACGACTAGTGGCGCTCGAAAAGGCCCACGGTTTCCATGTGGTGCGTGTGCGGGTAGAGGTCGATCACGTCGACCTCGCTCAGCCGGAAACCTGCGGCAACCAGGTCCGCGGTGTCGCGCGCGAACGACGCGGGATCGCAGGAAACGTAGGAGATCTTCTTGGCGCCCGAACGGACCATCGCGGAGACGGCGGCCTTGCCGGCGCCGGTGCGCGGAGGATCGAGCACGATCGAATCCAGCTTGGCCTTGCGGGTGTTCAGCTCCCTGGACAGCGTCTTCTCGACGCGCCCCTGCGAGATGACGGCCTGCGGGAATTCGCGCAGGTTCTTCACGGCGTCCTTGCTCGTGCCCGGGGCGCCCTCGATGGAGAGCACCATTCCGTCGTCGCCCACGGCCTTGGCCAGCGGGGCGCTGAAGAGCCCGGCACCGGCGTAGAGGTCCGCAACGCGGGCGCCGTAGCCCGGGGCCAGGTGGGCCATGACGCGCTCGACCAGGGTGGCCGGCGCCAGGCGGTGGATCTGCCAGAAACCCTCGCCGGTGATCCGGTAGTCGTGCCCGGCGACGGACTCGGAAAGCCAGGTGCGGCCGCGCAGGCGCTGCAGCTCGCCGCGGCCGTCGGCGACCGAGCCGCCGACCTGGGTGACGGAGGCGGCGGATGCCCACTCCGGCAGGCGCTTGGCCGCGCGGCCCGCGGCACCGGCAATGGTGCCGTCCTCGACGAAGAGCACCAGCACGCCGGCGTCCTCGCCGGAGCCGACGGCAACCTCGACGCGGCTGATGCCCAGCAGCGGCAGCTCCCAGAGCTTGAGCTCGTTGACCTTCGGGTGCGCCAGCGGCATTTCCTTGACCGGGATCAGGTCGTTGGAGCGGAAGGGGCTCATGGCCAGGCGGCCCTTGGAATCGACGGCGAACGCCGTGCGGGTGCGCCAGCCCAGCGCGTCCTCGCTCTCGCCCTCCGGGGCGCGGACGCCGGTGAAGCCGTGCTCGGCGGCATCGATCTTGCCCAGGCGTTCGAGCTGCTCGGTGAAGATCTGGCCCTTCAGCTCGCGCTGGTGTTCCAGGGAAATGTGGCCGAACTCGGCCCCGCCCACCGGAAGGATGCCGCGCTCGGCGGCGCGCAGGGAATCGGCGGCTGCCCAGAAGTGCGGCACGCGGTGCTCGGAGGCCTCGTGGACCTCGATGACGTCGCCGCGCCAGAAGCGGGACTTCTCCCCCGAGTCGCGCAGGGCGATGCTGACCTCTTCCCCGGGGATGCCGTGGCGGACAAAGATCACCCGGCCCTCGTGGCGGGCGACGCTGTGTCCGCCGTGGGCTGCAGCGCCGAGGCGTACTCGCAGGATGTTCGTGTCGGTGCTCATGGGGTTCATTCTTTCGCGTTGGAAACTGGCGGTAATGCCGAAATGGTCTTGTGGCCCGGGGAGGCCTGCTCGGTCGAGCCGCCGTAGGCGGCCGAATCCGAGGATGAGAGGCGCCACGGCACGGAGGCGACGACGACGCCGGGCTCGTAGTGCAGGCGGTTCTTGATGCGCACCGCCGTCTGGTTGTGCACCAGCTGCTCCCACCAGCGGCCCACCACGTACTCGGGGATGTAGACGACGATCAAGTCGCGCGGGGAATCGCGCTTGATGGAGCGGATGTATTCGATCAGCGGCGGGGCGATCTCGCGGTACGGGGAGGCCAGCACCGTGATGGGAACCGGGATGCCCAGGCGCTCCCACTCGGCGATGCTCGCCTCGGTCTGCTCGGAATCGGCGTCCACCACGATCGCGTCCAGCTTGGAGGGGCGCGAGGCGCGGGCGAAGGCCACGGCGCGGAGCACCGGCTTGCGCACCGTGGAGACCAGCACCAGGGCGTGCACGCGCGCCGGCAGCGCGGTGGGCGACTGCCCGGTGTCGATCGCCAGCTCCTCGTCGACGGCGACGTAGTGCCGGTGCAGCGAATCCATCAGCGCGTACAGCACCACGATGCCCAGCACGGCCAGCCAGGCGCCGTGGATGAGCCGGGTCCCGAGCACGATGGCCAGCACCGCTGCGGTGAGCACGAAGCCCACCAGGTTCAGCAGGCGCGAGCGCCGGATGCGGGCGCGCAGGCGCTTGTCCGGGGTCATCGCCAGCGCGCGTCCCCAGTGCTTGATCATGCCCAGCTGGCTGAGCGTGAAGGAGACGAAGACGCCCACCACGTAGAGCTGGATCAGCGTCGGCACGTGGGCGTTGAAGACCCAGATCAGCGCGATGGCGGCGAAGGCCAGCGAGAGGATGCCGTTGGAGAACCCGAGCCTGTCGCCGCGGGTGCGCAGCTGGCGCGGCAGGTAGCCGTCCGTGGCAAGGTGCGAGGCCAGGTTCGGGAAGGAGTTGAAGGCGGTGTGCGAGGCGACCAGCAGCACCGCGACGGTCAGCAGCACGATGGCAAAGAAGCCGACCGATCCCCCGCCGAAGATCGCGTGGGCCAGCTGGCCGAGCACCGGGTGCTGGATGTAGTCCGCGGGAACCGGCCCGCCGTCCAGGCGCAGCCCCGTGGCCGGGTTCTCCACCACGTGCACGTTCACCGCGCGGGCCAGGTACATGGTCCCGAGCGTCAGCACCGCGGCGATGAGCCCCAGCATCAGCAACAGGGCCGCGGCGTTGCTGGCCTTGGGCTCGGCCAGGGTGTGCACGTTGGAGATCGGGACCTCCACGCCGGTCAGGGCCGCCGAGCCGGTGGAGAAGGCGCGCAGCACCAGCAGGATCCCGGCCACGCCGGTGAGCCCGTGCGGGTAGGCGGGGTCCGGGATGACCTCGAAGCCGGCGCTCGGGGCCGACCCCAGGGTTCCCATGGCCGCGAAGATCCCGCCGAGGGCCAGCATCAGCAGCAGCGCGCCGATGAACAGGTACACGGGCGCGGCGTTGGCCAGGCGCGAACGCCCCCGGCCGCGCAGGTTCAGCAGCGTGAGGATGACGACGCCGGCCGTGGCGATCCAGGCCTGCTTCCCGGCCAGCGCGGGGAACGCGGCGATGACGTAGTGCGCGGCGGAGGAGATCGACACCGCAACGGTCAGCACGAAGTCGACAAGCAGCGCCGCGGCAACCGTCGTCCCGGCCTTCGGCCCCAGGTTCACCGACGCGATCTCGTAGTCGCCCCGCCCCGACGGGTAGGCCTTCACCGACTGCCGGTAGGAGGCGATGATCACAAACATGACAACCATGATGACCAGGCCCACCTGCCGGCGAGATCGTCATGGCGGTGACCCCGGCCAGGGCCAGGGTCAGCATCACCTCGTCCGGCGCATAGGCGATCGAGGACAGCCCCGAGGCCGCGAAAACGGGCAGGGCAAGGCGTTTACGCAGCGGCGCCTGCTTCAGGCGCTCTGTCCTAAACGGGCGCCCCACCAGAATCCGCTTAACGGCGTCGAGGAATGAAAGCACGATCCAAAGTTAGCCGCTTTGACCCGCCCTGTCATACACCGCACCCCGGGACCGAACGTGAGGAATCCCGCATCGACCCGCTTTTCCATGAAAGACTGGGCCGTTAGCGGCCGCGTCCGGAGGGCCAGCCCCACGGGCCGCCGCAGGTTTATCGGTGTTGCACCAAGGGAAAAGGCAGGGTCGGGCGCGTGGCGCATTTTGTCATTATGGGTTGCGGCAGGGTCGGGGTCACGTTGGCCCACACCCTGGATGATGCGGGGCATTCGGTGGCGATCATCGACCAGGACGACGCGGCCTTCCGCCGGCTTCGCCGCAACTTCTCCGGGACCAAGGTCTCGGGCGTCGGCTTCGACCGGGACACCCTCGAGCGGGCGAACATCGCCCAGGCCTACGCCTTCGCCGCGGTGTCCAGCGGCGACAACTCGAACATCCTGGCCACCCGCGTGGCCCGGGAGACCTACCACGTCCCGCACGTCGTCGCCCGGATCTACGACCCGGGACGGGCCGAGATCTACCAGCGCCTGGGCATCCCCACGGTTGCCGCCGTGCGCTGGAGCAGCGACCAGGTGCTGCGCCGCATCCTTCCCGAGCACGCGCTGCGCGGGGACTTCCGCGAGGCCTCCGGCCGGCTGATGCTGGGCGAGGTCAACGTCCACGAGGGCTGGTTCGGCCACGCGCTGGAAGACCTGGAGGCCGCGGCCCCGATCCGCATCGCCTACCTCTCGCGGTTCGGCGAGGGCATGCTGCCCGTGCCGGGCACGCGCCTGCAGCAGGGTGACATCGTCCACGCCATGATGCCCGTGGATGCCACCAGCGAAATCGAAAAAGCCCTGTCCACCGCGCCGAAACCAGTCACGGAGTAGACACCCCCATGAAGGTCATGATTGCCGGAGCAGGCTCCGTGGGAAGTTCCATCGCCAAGGAACTCATCTCCCACGGGCACGAAGTGCTGCTCATCGATGAAAAGCCCGAGGTCGTATCGCGCGCCGGGGTCCGGGGCGCCCGCTGGCTCTTCGGCGACGCCTGCGAATTGAGCGTGCTCAAGGAGGCGAAGCTCGAGGAGGTCGACGTCGTCGTCTCGGCGACGGGCGACGACAAGGTCAACCTCGTGGTCTCGCTGCTGGCCAAGAGCGAGTTCGGCGTCGGCCGCACCGTGGGCCGGGTCAACAACCCCAAGAACGACTGGATGTTCGACGACGCCTGGGGCGTCGACGTCGCGGTGAGCACGCCCGCGCCTGATGACGGCCCTCGTGGAGGAGGCCGTGGAAATCGGCGACCTGGTGCGCCTGATGACCCTGCAGTCGGGCGTGGTTTCGATGGTCGAGTTCACCGTGCCGCACGATTCGGCGCTCATCGGGCACACCATCGGCATGGTGCCGTGGCCCACCGACGCCACCGTCGTGGCGATCCTGCGCGACGACATCCCGCTGACCCCGAGCCAGGACGACGTCATCGAGGGCGGGGACGAGCTGTTCTTTGTCACCACCATTGTGGCGGAGGACCAGCTGCGCACGGTGCTGCGCAGCACCGGGACCGAATAGCCCCCGCTCCCCCGGAATCATCATTCCGGGGGCTACGGCCTCAGGAGTCCTGCGGGGTCTCCGCGGTGTCTGCGGCGTTCTTCAGCGGCCGGGAAATCATCCAGGCGACCCAGAGGCCCGCCGCGTACAGCGGCACGCCCATGGCCAGGCGGGCGGCCCCGAGCGCTGCGATGTTGTCGGCGAAGTACAGCGGGACCTGCACCGCCAGGCGGGCGGCGAACACGCCGACCACGATCCAGGTGGCCCAGGCATACTGCCGGGCCCGCACCTTGTCGGCACGCCAGGCGGTGTTTTCGGAGCGGATGAAGCCGAAGATCACGCCCATCAGCGGCCAGCGCACCAGGATGGAGATGACCAGCGCGGCGCCATAGGCGATGTTCGTGTAGAAACCCGGGACGTAGTAGTCCTTGGCCTCGCCGGTCGCCCGGGAAACCACGGCGCAAATGACCACGCCGACCAGGCCCGTCAGCGCCTGGACCAGGGTGCCGCGGCGCAGCAGCCGGGCCACGGTGAAACCGACCGCGACCGCCACGGAGGCGATCAGCGCGATGTTCAGCTGCTGGCTCAGGATGAAGATCGACAGGAACACCAGGCCCGGGAGCAGCGACTCGACCAGCCCGCGCACCCCGCCAATGGTCTTGAGCACGTCGATCTGGCCGTCTTCGCGGCGCTCGATGCCCGCGTTTGCACCGATGCGCGCGGCAATGTCCTCGGCCGAGGGGGCGTGCTCCTCGGGTTCGGGGGTGTTCGGGGTGGGATCGCTCATGGGGGGAATGTTCCTCGGGTGCGGTGCGGCCGGCGGCCGAACGGGGGCTGGGGCTGGGTCGGTCGCCCGGGCTGGTCAGGCACCGGGCCGGGGCTTGGGCACGGGGCCGCGGCCCGGGCAGGATCTCGTAGCGCGGGTTGTAGATGGTCGGCACGCCGTCGATCGGTGCGACCATTCCCTCGTAGCGCAACCGGGTTCCGGCCCAGATCCCCGGCACCCTGCGCTGGCCGACAAAAATCAGCCGCAGGTGCGGCACCGCGGCGCGGCGTCCGCCGGGCGGTGCCGGGCGGTCGACCACCGAGACGGCAAACATCGGCGCCTGCTGGGCCGGCAGGATCGTGATGGATTCCACGAAGCCCCGGTGGATGACGTGCCCGCGCTCGGGCAATTGCGCCAGGGATTCCACCGTTTGGGTACGCTCGAGGGCACCGGGCAGGTCCTCCGCCGCGGCGGGCGGGGAACCTGCATTCTTCCGGAGCCTGGCCGCGCGTTCCTTCGGCACGGGAGTCCTAGCCGATCTGCGTGGTTTCCGGGCCGCGCTCGGGGCGCTCGGTGCCCGGGGTTTCCGCTGCGGCATCGGGGTGCGTCAGGGCACCCTGCGGCACGGTCAACGGCAGCAATTCGGTCGGGGGCATCGGGACGTCGCCGCGGACCACCACGATCTGGGCCAACGCGTCCTCCATGGCCTTCGCCTCCTCCGGATCGGTCAGCGCCGCACCGCCGATGACGGCGCGCAGGAACCAGCGCGGGCCATCGATGCCGAGGAAGCGCAACACCACGTAGCCCTGGCGGCCGTCGGGCGCCGTCTGCGGCACGCGGGCCAGCAGTTCGCTGCCGAAGCGGCCGGAAACCATTTCGGTTTCCCCGCCCTGGTCGGCGATGCCGGTGGCGATCTGGGTGGAAATGCCCGGCCACAGTTCGTCGGTCTTCGGGGCCGCGAAAACCTGCAGCTGCATCCGCGAGGAACCCATCTCCAGGGCCACGGCGATCACGCGCTGGGTCGATTCCTCGACCTCGAGGCGCAGCTGGAGGCCGGGAACCGGCTTGATCAGCAGGGCGCCCATGTCCAGGTATTCGCTGTGGTCCTCGATGAAGTCCCCGTCGAAGGGACCCTCGTCCGGGTTTTGCTTGGCCGGTGCCGGCGCAATTCCCTGCGCCTCGGCGGAGTCCGCGACCTCGGCCGGCGCCTGGGCCTGAACCTCGTCGGCGGAATCGACTCCAAGGTCTTTCGACGCTGCGGCGTTCAACTCGGCGATGGTCTGCTCTGGCTGCGCCTCGGCGACTGCCGCCTTGTTCTTGCGCTTGAAAATCATGGAAGTGGCTCTCTGCTTTGTCGACCGTCAGATTGCGGTGCGGGCTTTAGCTTTGGGTGGAAGCGGTCTCGAAGCCACCGGTGGAACCGAAGCCGCCTGCGCCGCGCACCGTTTCATCGAGTTCTTCGACCTGGATGAAGGTGGCCCGCTCAACCTTCTGGATAACCAGCTGGGCGATCCGGTCCCCGCGCTTGAGCGCAATGGGTGTCCGCACATCGGTGTTCAACAATGTGACCTTCAACTCACCACGATAACCCGCATCGACGGTTCCCGGCGCATTGACCACGGTCAGGCCGTGTTTTGTGGCAAGTCCGGAGCGCGGGTGGATCAGTCCGACGTAGCCCAGCGGCAGTGCGATCGAGACGCCGGTGGGAACCAGGACGCGCTCCCCCGGGGCCAGCGTCACGTCTTCGCGTGCGCACAGATCCGCACCGGCATCGCCCTCGTGAGCGTAGCTGGGCACCGGAAGTTCCGGATCCAGCATTCGCAGGGCAATATCGACTCTCGATTCGGACATGTTTTTCACTCCAGGGGGTGCTAGTTCTCGGGCCGCAAAACGGCTCCACTCGTGCACTCCAACTCTAGTGCCTTGGCGGGCCGACCGTGGCAACCGCCCCCGTTGCCACGGCCTATGCTTGTAGGTATGGCCGAGAATTCTTCAACACCGTCCCATGCCCCCGCAATCTTCCAGGAAAAACTCTGGCCGTCCTGGTGGATTTGGCTGATCTCGCTGGGACTTGGGCGCCACCGCCGCCGTGGCATTCATGCCCATCGGCATCACCTGGGGCCTCACCGCCGGACTGGTCGCCTTTGCGCTCATCACCTTCGGGTTGCTCACCAGCACCCCGACCATCGAGGTCACCGCCGACACCGTGCGCGTGGGCCGGGCGAGCATCGAACGCGAGTTCGTCGGCGAGGTCACCGGATACCGCGGCTCGGCCGCCTACCACCAGCGAGGCCCGGGCCTGAACGGCATCGCCTTCATGTGCATCCGCGGCTGGATCGACCCGGTGGTCCGCATCGAGATCACCGACGAACGCGACTCCACCCCCTACTGGCTGACCTCGACCCGTCGCCCGGAGGAACTCACCGCGGCCCTGGGCGGCGTCATGGTCCAGTTCCGCGAGGCCGAGGCCGCGCGCAGCGAGGACAAGCCTGCGGATGAGCCCGCCGACGGCTCCCCCGCCCAGGCCGCAGACAACGAATAGCCTGCACCCCGGTTCCGATTGGACAAGGAAATGGCGTGGTTCCCCCGGAGGGAACCACGCCATTTTTTCTTGCCGTCGGGCCTTAGCCTTCGCAGTCGGTGCAGTAGAGCAAGCCGCCCTTTTCCAGGGCGATCTGCGAACGGTGCCGCACGAGGAAGCACGAGGCACAGGTGAACTCGTCGGCCTGGGCCGGAAGCACCATGACCTGCAGCTCCTCGCCCGAAAGATCGGCGCCGGGCAGTTCGTAGCTGTCGGCCAGATCGACCTCGTCCTCGTCGATCAGGTTCGAGGTGTTGGCGCTGCGCTGGGCCTTCAGCTCCGGCAGGGCCTCGGGCTTCTCGTCCTCTTCGGCATGCTTCCGAGGTGCATCGTAGTCGGTTGCCATAATTGCTGCTTCACACTCCGCTTGGTTCAAGCTGTAGTTCTGGTTGGGCGCCGCGGTCCGGGTTGTTTCCCGCCCCGTGGCATCCACGCGTATGGTTGCGCCTATGGTTCAACACCGGCGCACCCGTTTTTGTGCCCGAAAGGGAACAAGGCTGTTCATCATCCCACTTTTCTGCCCGTGATCAGGGATTCCGTGACCGAAAACAAGGACTTCCAGCCGTTTTTGACGACGTTCGTGAGCGGTTACACGCCGCTCCATGGGAAGAATCATAAAGCCGATCCGCGCCACACCAAGGCAGATCTTAGGTAATTGCGCCCACAGGTGGCAGAGTTTTACCCAATACACGACGGTTTGTGGAGGATAGTCATGCGTCAACTCCGACTGGTGGGCATCCACGAGAACGGTGAAAGCCTGCACCTGAGCAGCGAGGATGGCAACAGCTTTGCGCTGCCCATCGATGAAGCGTTGCGCAGTGCGTTGACTCGTGCTGCCCGAGCCGACCGCACCGAGGTGCCCGCCGCACCGCTCTCGCCCCGCGAAATCCAGACAAGGATCCGCGCCGGGGCGACGGCCGAGGAAGTCGCTGCGGCCTCCGGCATGTCGATCGAGCACATCATGCGCTACGAGGGCCCGGTGCTGGCCGAACGCGAGTACATCGCCACCCAGGCCCGCAACGTCGAGGTCTCCGCCCCGCAAACCCACGAGGGCTACCGCAGCATCTTCGGCGAAGAGCCCGCGAACCTCGGCGAGATGGTCGCCTACCGGGCACACTCGCTGGGCATCGACGGCGCCTCCCTGGAATGGGATGCATGGCGCTCCACCGACGGCTCGTGGGACATTGTCGCCACGTTCGATGTTCCCGGCTCGGCCGACGCGTTGAACGTCGAATCCATCAGCGAGGATTCGCTGGCGCGCTGGATCTTCAACCCGGGACGCAAGTCCCTGCAGAACGCCAACCGCTGGGCCCAGGTGCTCAGCGAGCTTGAGCCGATCGAGACGCAGCAGGTCGGCCCGCGCCGGCTGTCCGCCGTCGTGGACCACCCGTTCGACGTGGAGGCCAACGCCGACGGAACCGAGGCCGTGGACTTCGAAGCCGCGGTCGCCGATTCCGAGGAACTCCTGGACGTCCTGAGCGCACGCCGCGGACAGCGCCTGGGCCTCGACGAAGCCGGCGACGACAACCTTGCGGCGATGCTCACCCGCATCCCGTCCACGCAGCGCCCCGGAACACCGCACCCGGACGACGATCCGCGCCTCGCCGGGCCGGCGAACCCGGAGACCGGCGGACTGCCCAGGCTTTACGACGGGGTGAGCACCCGCACCACGCAGATCTCGGTGGTTCCGGCGCTGCGTCCGGCCGCCGAGCCGAACGAGGAAGCCGACGCCGAGGGCTCGGGCGACGAGGACGCAGCCGGCAAGAAGAAGGCCAAGCGTTCCTCGGTTCCCAGCTGGGACGAAATCGTCTTCGGCCGGCGCAACAACAACGACTAGGCAGCACCCGCACAAAAGCGGAGCTCCCCACGCGAAACCGCGTGGGGAGCTCCGCTTTTGTCTTCCGGGCTTGGTCCGTGCAGCTACTTCTTGGCCTTGGGGCTGGCCAGGGTCAGCAGCGGGATCTCGCGTTCGGCACGGGTCATCGAACCGTGCTGCCCGATCATGGTGAAGGCCGCGGGGTTGACCCGGCGCCCGTCGAGGAAGGCCACGTCCTCCGCCGCGAGGACCAGCAGGTCCCCGATGCGCTCGCGCACCGAATCGTCGACCTGCCCGAAGAGGCCGTGGTCGATCGCCTGGTCGCGGGTGAGCACCCACGCCTTGGAGCCGAAGTTTTCGCGCCAGGCATCGGCCACCGCCGCGCGCTGCGCGTCGCCGGTGTTGGCGGCGAAGTGCAGCTGCACCGCGCGCGGCTCCCCCGCCGTGAGCTCGACACCCGCAACGAGTTCCGGGTACTCGGAATAGTCGATCCGCCATTTTTCCGGCACGTCGACCATGCCGTGGTCGCCGGTGAGCAGCAACAGCGTTCCCGCCGGGACGCGGGAGGCCAGGGTGCGCATCAGCGAATCGACTTCCTCCAGCGCGTGGCCCCACTCCAGGGAGTCCTTGCCGTAGCGGTGCCCGGCCTTGTCCAGCTCGTTCCAGTAGCAGTACAGCAGCGCGCGGGGGTTGGCGGTCAGGATCTCGGTGGCCGCGCGCACCCGCGCGTGCGGGCCGTTCGCCTCGGTGAATTCGGTGCCGCGCAGCGCGGCCCGGGTCAGCGCCGACTCCTTGAACTGCGACATGCTCACCGTGGCCGTGTGCACGCCCTGGGCCGCGACGCGCTCGAAGACCGTCTCGTGCGGCTGCCAGGCCGCCGGGTCCAGGTCCGCGGGCCAGCCGCTGAGCTGGTTGACCACGCGCCGGCGCGCCGGGTCAACGGCGTCGTAGCCGACGATGCCGTGGAGCCCCGGGGCCAGCCCGGTGCCCAGCGAGGTCAGCGAGGTTGCCGTGGTGGACGGGAACGGCGTCTGCAGGGTCTGCGAGTTTTCCGTCAGCTTGCGCAGGAACGGGGCGTGCCCGCCGCGGGCCTTGAGCAGCGCCTTGCCCAGGCCGTCGATCATCACCACGCATACGCGCGAGGCTGCCGGGAGCCCCAGGGTGTTCTCGAAGCCCTCGACCCCCAGTGCGGCGGCCGCGCTGGGCAGCAGCTCGGCAATGGTCTTGCTGCCGTAGGGCGGCGGCGGCGGGAGTTCGGTGGCAGGGGTCAGCCGGGTGCTTGTAACCACGTGTGCGTGCCTGCGCCTTAGCCCTGGTGGGTGTTGCGGCCGAAGCGGGAGCCAACGCGTCCGCGGACCTCGGTGGCGGCTGGGGCGGCCTGGAGCTTTGCCTCGACGGCGTTGCCGCGCGGGGCGGAGGCGCGGCGGATGGCCTTGGCGAAGGTGCGAGCGGCGTTGACCGCGGCGACGCCGTCGGCCTCGGCGCTGACGCGCAGCACCAGGTCCTCCTGCTGGCTGGTGCCGGTGTAGCCGTGGTCGGCGTCGCACGCCGGGTCCGGGCATCCGGCCGGTGCCAGGTCGATGCGCTGGGCGCCGGCCCAGGCGATGCCCAGGGTCAGCTCCTTGACGGTGTCCCCGGTGCGGTAGTTCTGCGGCTGGTGGTAGACGTAGCTGGTGGCCACCGTGGTGACCTTGGCCAGCTGGACCAGTTCGGTGGAGATCTGGGCCATGACCTCCTTGCCGTTGTCATCCAGCTCCTGGTCGTCGACGTGTGCGACCAACAGCACGTCCTGGGCCAGGACCAGCACCGTGATGTGCCGGTGGACCTCGTTGTGGTCGAAGTGGGTTTCCAGGTGCACCAGGTGGTCGCCCGGTTCCCGGCCGTCGAGCACCTCGTCAATGATGTCCGAAACCATTTTCGGGTAGAACCCGGCACGGTTGAGGTCAGCTTGCAGGTCACGGCCTTTGGCCGAAGAAAGGGGGGTCATGCCCTCAAGTCTACCTAAGGCCCCGCGCCGCGGGGCCGCCCGTGCCTGCCGGGCGTGGATGCGCTAGTGGCTCATGGCCCGGCGCGCCGAATCGGTGCGTTGCCCGGGGTTGCCGATCCACACGTCGACGGCCAGCACGATGGTCCCCCGCTCCGTGACCATCACCGGGTTGATTTCCAGCAGGGAGACCTCCGGGTGGTTGTCCTTCAGCGTGGCGACCCGGTTGAGCAGGTCCTCCAGCGCGGCCACGTCCACCGCGGGCAGGCCCTGGTAGCCGCGCAGCCGGGCCGAGGCACGCGGGGCGCGCACCAGGTCGGCGAGGTCGACGTTGGTCAGCGGCGGGATCCCGTGGGCCCAGTCGTCGAGCAGGTTCACCGCATCCCCGGAGAGCCCGAAGGAGACCACCGGGCCCAGCAGCGGGTCCTCCACCGCGCGGATGACGCAGCCCTGGCCGGCCGGTGCCATCGACTGGACCTCGAGCTCGTGGGCCGCGTAGGGGGCAAGCACCTCGCGCATGTGGCCGATGTTTCCGCGCAGCGAGGCCTCGTCCATGATGTTCAGCCGCACCCCGCCCAGGTCCAGGCGGTGGCGGAGGTGTTCGTCGCGGGCCTTGAGCGCCACCGGCCAGCCGAGCCGTTCGGCCGCGGCGACGGCCTCGTCCTCGGTGCCGAACTTCGCCGACTCCAGCACCGAGATGCCGTAGTGGCCCAGGAACTCGGCGGCCGCGGCGCGCGGCAGGTGCAAAAGGTCCAGCCCGGAGACGGAGGCCAGCGATTGCTCGATGAAGTCGGCGGCGGCGCCGACGTTGATGCCCTCGGGGGGAATGACTTCGCCCTGGTCGCGGGCGACCCAGGCCGCGTAGCGCACGATCGCGGCCAGCGCGTTCACCGCGGCGCCCGGGCTCGAATAGCACGGCAGCCCGTGGCTGGTTCCGTCCTCGCCGGTCCCGGTGGCCAGCAGCCCCTCGGCGGGGATCGAGGCGTCGATGATGCCGGTGAAGACCGCCACCACCGGCTTGCCCGCGGCGGCCGCGGCCTCGCCGGATGCATTCGGCCAGGGCATCGGTCATCACGCCCACCGAGGGCAGCAGGGTGACGATGCCGCAGTGGACCTCCGGGTTTGCCAGCACCGAACCGATCAGCGCGGCCAGGCGCGGCAGCGCGCGCGACTGGCCGTCCTCCAGGTTGATCTCCGCTTCCTGGACAATGACCTGCAGGCCGTTTTGCCCGGCCGCGTCCGCCACGACGGAGGCCAGCGCCACGGAGTTGGAGACCACGGCGATGCCGTTGCCGCCCGGCATGGGCTGGGACGTCGACGATCTGGGCGATCTCCATGAGTTCCTCGTTGGTGCGGACCCGGATGACGCCGGACTGGCGCAGCATCGCATCGACCGCCGCGGTCGGCGCCTGCGTGGTGCGCACCGCGTGCCCGGGCGGCAGGCGCAGGCCCATCACGTCGGACTTCGCCACGATCACCGGCTTGGAGTTGGAGAGCCTGCGGGCGATGCGGGAGAACTTGCGCGGGTTGCCGAAGGATTCCAGGTAGAGGCCCACGGCGTTGGTCCCGGGGTCGTCCTCCCAGAACTGCATGGCGTCGTTGCCGGAGACATCCGCGCGGTGGCCCGCCGAGACGAAGGAGGAGATGCCCATCGAGCGGCGCGAGGCCGCCGCGTACAGCAGCACGCCGATGGCGGCCGACTGGCTGAAGAGTCCCAGGGAGCCGCGCTTGGGCATGCCCGGGGCCACGGAGGCATTGAGCCGGATGGCGGGATCGGTGTTGACAAGCCCCAGGGAGGCGGGGCCGATCACGCGCATGCCGTTGGCCCGGGCCAGGTGGACCAGTTCGCGCTGGCGCGCCAGGCCCGCCTCGCCGTCCTGCTCGAAGCCGCCGGTGACCACCAGCAGGCCCTTGACCCCGGCCAGCGCGCATTCCTCGATGACGCCGCGGACCTCGTCCTCGGGCACGGCGATGACCGCGAGGTCCACGGGGCCGGGGATTTCGCGCACGGTGCCGTAGCTGACCATGCCGCCGAGTTCGAAGGCCTCCGGGTTGACCCCGTAGACGGGGCCGTTGAATTCGCCCTCGATGAGGTTGTTCAGCAGCGTGTAGCCGATGGAGCCCCACTCGCGGCTGGCGCCGATCACGGCCACCGAGCGCGGGGCC
Organism: uncultured Actinomycetota bacterium; assembly: GCA_963818105.1. GTDB lineage: Bacteria > Actinomycetota > Actinomycetes > Actinomycetales > Micrococcaceae > Paeniglutamicibacter. The sequence continues at coordinate 345,497 of CAWFRB010000040.1, forward strand.
AGCAGCCCGCCCAGGGACTTGGCCTCGGCGCGGTGTTCGCGCGCCTCCATCACGGCGCGGGATTTCTCCGTGGGGTCGATGCTGAATTCCAGCATGACGACCCCCTCGTCGAAGTGGCGCTTGACCGCGTAGCCGGCCTCGGCGAACACCGTGAGCATCTTGCGGTTCTCCGGCAGCACCTCGGCGGAGAAGCGTTCGATGTCGTTTTCGCGGGCCGCGGCGGCGAGGTGCTCGAGCAGGATCGACCCGACGCCCATGCCCTGGTACGCGTCGGAGATGTTGAACGCGACCTCGGCCTCGGCCGGGTCGTCGAGCCTGTCGTAGCGGCCCACCCCGATGATGTCTTCGCCCCGGGTCACCACGAATGCGACCCGGTCCACGTGGTCGACTTCGGTGAAACGCTTGAGCTCTTTAGCCGTTAGCGCCGATTTGTACGTAAAATAGCGCATGTAGACCGAGGATTCCGACTGGCCCTGGTGCATTTTTTGCAAACCGTCGGAATCGTTGGGTTGAATCGGGCGTAGGTGTGCCGTTGAGCCATTGCGCAAGACAACATCCGCTTCCCAATGGGACGGGTATTCACCGGGTTTACGACCATCCACCATAGGCTTAGCCTATCGGGCGCGGCGGCGGTTGCTGCACGATCGACGCGCCGAAACCGAAGCACCACACTAATCGGTCCCTGACAAGGGCCGGCATCAGTACCGAACCGAGGATTCACACTTAATATGGCGCGCAAAAAGCCTGAACCACTGCCCGCGGACTTCGTGGAGCACATCATCGACATCGATGTGACCAACGAAATGGAGGGCTCCTTCCTGGAGTACGCCTACTCGGTGATCTACTCCCGCGCCTTGCCCGATGCCCGCGACGGCCTCAAGCCGGTGCAGCGCCGCATCCTGTACATGATGAGCGAGATGGGCCTGCGCCCGGACAAGGGCCACGTCAAGAGCGCCCGCGTGGTCGGCGAGGTCATGGGCAAGCTGCACCCGCACGGCGACACCGCCATCTACGACGCGATGGTGCGCATGAGCCAGGACTTTGCGCTGCGCCTGCCGCTGATCGACGGCCACGGCAACTTCGGCTCGCTGGACGACGGCCCCGCCGCCCCGCGTTACACCGAGGCCCGCCTGGATTCCTCCGCCGTGGCGATGACCGCGAACCTGGACGAGGACGTGGTGGACTTCGTCCCCAACTACGACAACCAGTTCATGCAGCCCGAGGTGCTCCCCGCGGCCTTCCCGAACCTGTTGGTCAACGGCACCACCGGCATCGCCGTGGGCATGGCCACGAACATGGCCCCGCACAACCTCGGCGAGGTCATCGCCGCGGCGCGGCACCTGATCGCCAACCCGGAGGCCGACCTGGCCGCCATCATGAAGTTCGTCCCGGGTCCCGACCTGCCCACCGGCGGCCGGATCGTGGGCCTGGACGGCATCCGCGACGCCTACCGCACCGGGCGCGGCACCTTCAAGACCCGCGCCAAGGTGGAGCTGGAGCAGATCACCGCCCGCCGCGCCGGCCTGGTCATCACCGAGCTGCCCTACATGGTCGGCCCGGAAAAGGTCATCGAGAAGATCAAGGACGCGGTCAACGCCAAGAAGCTGACCGGCATTGCCGACGTCATGGACCTGACCGACCGCAACCACGGGCTGCGCCTGGTCATCGAGCTGAAGAACGGCTTCAACCCCAACGCGGTGCTGGCCCAGCTGTTCAAGTTCACCCCGATGGAGGATTCCTTCGGCATCAACAACGTGGCACTGGTCGAGGGCCAGCCGCGCACCCTGGGCCTGCTGGAACTGCTCACGGTCTACGTCGAGCACCGCATCAACGTGGTGCAGCCGCCGCACCGGAATACCGCCTGCAGAAGAAGCTTGACCGCCTGCACCTGGTCGAGGGCCTGCTCATCGCGATCGTCGACATCGACGAGGTCATCGCGATCATCCGCTCCTCCGACGAGACCGCGCAGGCGCGCGAACGCCTGATCAAGATCTACGACCTGTCCGAGCTGCAGGCCAACCACATCCTGGAGCTGCGCCTGCGCCAGCTCACCCGCTTCTCCCGCATCGAGCTGGAGAAGGAAGCCGAGGAGCTGCGCGCCGCGATCGACGAGCTGCGCGCCATCCTGGATTCCGAGCCCGTGCTGCGCGAGCTGGTCTCCTCCGAGCTGGCGGAAATGGGCGAGAAGTTCGCGACCCCGCGCCGCACCGTGCTGCTGGAATCCGAGTCCGGCACGCCGCTGAAGGGCACCACCATGCCGGCCGTGGTCGGCACCGGCAAGGCGGCCCCGCTGAGCCTGGAGATCGCGGACGACCCGTGCTGGGTGGTGCTTTCGGCCACCGGCCAGGTGGCCCGCACCGTGGACCGGGACCCGATCGACGACTCGGGGGCCCGCACCAAGCACGACGTGCTCGGTTCCCTGGTGGCCACCACGGCGCGCGGGGAAATCGGCGGCATCACCTCCACCGGCCGCATGCTGCGCCTGCAGGTCGTCGACCTGCCGCTGCTGCCCCCGGCCAACGGCTTCCCGCAGCTGACCGGCGGCGTGAAGATCGCCGAGTTCGCGCAGCTGGCCAAGGGCGAGAAGATGGTGGCGCTGGTGCCGCTGAACCAGGTCATCGCGCTGGGCACCGCCAACGGCGTGGTCAAGCGGCTGACCCCGGACTACCCGCTGAACCGCGACGAGTGGGAAGCGATCACGCTCAAGGACAAGGACACGGTCATCGGCGCCGCGGTCTCCACCGACGAGGCCGACCTGGTCTTCGTGACCCGCGGCGCCCAGTTGCTGCGCTTTGCCGCCAACACCGTGCGCCCGCAGGGCCGCACCGCCGGCGGCATGGCCGGCATCAAGCTCGGCGCCGAGGACACCGTGATCTTCTTCGGCGTGGTTCCCGGAGACCGCGCAGCACCCGGTGTTCGTGTCGATCGCCACGGGTTCCGACGCCCTGCCGGGCACCGCATCCCACACGGTGAAGGTCACCGACTTCGCCGAGTACCCGTCCAAGGGACGTGCCACCGCCGGCGTGCGGGCGCACCGCTTCCTGAAGGGCGAGGACCAGCTGGAGCTGGCCTACGCCGGCGCCGGCCCGGCCCGCGCCGCCTCGGCCGCCGGCGTGGTGCGTGCGCTGCCGACCGAATACGCGAAGCGCGACGGTTCCGGCGTGCCGCTGGCCCAGGGCATCGACGTGCTCGGCGGGTCGATCGGCGCGACCCCGGCGGAGCCCGCGGACGGCGGCCTGCCGCAGGCCCCGGCGACCCGCGCACCGCTGGTGGCACCCGAGGTGGACAGCCTGCCGTTCGCGGATTCGGGCGTGGTCCAGGTCGAGGCCGCCAAGCGCGTGGCCGTCCAGGACTCGCTGCTCGAGGACTAGGCGCCAACGGCGGAATCAACGCCAGGCAACATCGACGGCAAGCGCCGTCCCGCTCCCCCGCACGGGGTCCGGGACGGCGCTTGCCGCGTTCGGGGCCGGGGCCGGAACCACGCCCTCACGGCCGGCCCGGCTCGATGCCGGTGACCGTCGCGATGATTCCGTAGTGGTCGGTGCCGGGGACGGGGACGCGTTGCCAGCCCGTGGCGGCCAGGCCGCGGACGAGGATGTGGTCGATGGCCGTGAACGCCGGGAGGCGGCCGGTTGCCGGCCACGTGGGGATCGGGAAAATGCCCGCGGCGGCGGAAGTGTCGGTGAAGTCCGCGGCGATCTCCCTGAATGCCGGGTGCGCATGGCTGGCATTGAAGTCCCCCGCCAGCAGCATGGGGATGTCCGTGTGCGTGGACTGCCAGGCATCGATCGACCCAAGGATGCTTTTCCACTTGCCCGCGCCGTCGACGACCGGCGCGTGGGGGTGCACGGCCGCCACGCGGATCGTCCCGAAGCGCGGATGCTCGATCACGGCCGACGGGCTGGTCGAAGGCATCGATCCCGTCCGCCACCGGAATCCGGGATTCCTGCTTCAACGGGAACCTGGAAAGAATGGCCGTTCCCGCGGTGTCCCCGGGAGTCACGGTCTGCGACCGGTAGGGCAGGGTCCCCTTGACGCCGCGGGCAAGCAGGTTGCCGATCAGTTGTTCATCGACCTCGACGAGTACCACGACGTCGGCGTGACGTGCCTTGATGGTGTCGGCCAGGGCGGCCGACGTCCGCCTGCGAATGCTCGACGTTCACGCTGAACACCGTGATCGGTGCCGCGGAGGAGGCCGCGGGGAGGCCGGCGACGGGCACCAGCGCCGGCAGCAATCCCAGCACGGCCCCCGCGAGCAGCAGCAGTGCGGGAACCCGCCGCCGGCCAAGCGCCAGCAGCATCGAGACGACCGCCGCGGCCAGGCACAGCGCCGGAACCAATGCCTGCAGCGACGGGGATCGACCCGCGCCCGAGCATGTCAAGGCGCGGAAGCACCGCCAGGCAAAGCGCCGCCAGCGCCGTGCCGACTCGCCAGCCAGGGGTGCCGGAGGGCCGGGCCGGGCGGCCGGAACCTTTTTCCGGGCCCTGTTTCCAGGTTGGTTTCGGGGCCGTCCACGTCAGGGGACCGCCGGGGTTCTCATCCCCGCACCCCGGGGCCCGCGGCGCGGTCCGCATCCGGCGATTCCCTTTCCGGATCGCGGGCGGGGTAATCCACGCGCAGCCGGGAAACCTTTTCGACCTCGAGCGAGAAGGTTCCGGGTTTCGGGGCGGCAACCGCGTGGTCGGCGGCGGGGCGGCGGAACGGCAGGAAACCGCACAGGGCGATCAGCACCAGGACGGCGAATCCCGCCACGGGCGACCACCATCCGGTCACCGCCATGGCGGTTCCCACGGCAATCGTCGCGCAGATGCTGAACACGGCGGTCAGTGCCAGCGTGTCGCCCCGGTCCTTCAGGTGCATCCTGCGGGCCCACCCGTACCCGGGCGCAAGCAGGCAGAATGCCGCGGCGCAGACCGTGCGCACCCAGGCCACCTCGATGACGAGCAGCACGAGCAATGCCGCGGCCACCACGGCGGCCTCGGTCAGCAGCAACCGCCGGCGGCTCATTTCGCCGCTCCCTCGTCCGACGACGCGAAAACGATCGCGTCGCGCGTTTGGAAGACGATCTTGAAGTCCTTGGAGTGGCGCAACGATTCCTCGATCCGGTCCAGGCTGCCCGGCGGCATGGACGCTCCGTTGTCGACCGCGAGCTTCTGTCCCCGGGTGATCAGCACGTAGGCGTCGGCGTACTTCGGGTCGGCGAACCAGCGCGCCAACTTGGCGGCCGGGTCGTCGAGCATTTCGGCCGTCGAGTCTTCCGGCTCGCGGTCCAACGGCACATAGGTGAACTTGTCGTAGTCGATGAAGCGGCCCGGGTAGTTCGTGCTGCCCTCGACCAGCAGCGAATCCGGCGCGGCGTGCGTGTACACCCAGCGCGAGGCCTCCACCTCCTGGGGGGTGAAGTAGTTCTCGCGTTCCTTCCCGTAGTACCCGAGCAGGAACCCCGGGGCGACCATGGCCATGATGGCGGCGGCCGTCAGCAGGCTCCGCACCGGGAACCCGCGGCCGTCGCGCGGGATGCAGGCCTGGGCGGCGAGGATGGCGATGAACGGGGCCGCGAAGAGGAAGGCCCGGAAGAGCACCTCGCCGCCGAACCCGGTGGTCAGCACCAGGACGCCCGGCAGGACCATGAGCGTCGTGGCGGTGAGCAGCAGGCCGCCGGTCGTCCGGTGGCGCCACACCCCGATCAGCGAGGCCAGCACCGAGACGGCCACCGTGAACCTGCCGCCCCAGACCACCTGCAGGTCCGCCTGGCTGGTCTGCCCGCTGGACTTTTCCAGGGTCTGGTCGGCGTTGCCCACGACGTTGCCGAATTCCGACACCAGGTCCATGAGGTTCGGCAGGGTGTAGTCCAGCGCCCCGGTCAGCGCCCAGGCCGCGGTGATGGCGCCCGCCACCAGGGGAAGGTACCAGCCCTTGGTGCGGCGCAGGGCGATCAGCGCGAAGACCGCCAGCAGCATCATCATGGGGGTGATCTGGTGGCTGACGGCGATCGCCGCGACGATCACGACGAACGGCCAGATCATGGCCCGCCGCGGCATCCGCCGGAGCATCACCCCGATCAGGCCCAGGTACAGCACGTAGGCCACGGCCTGCGGGGAATAGTAGTCCTGTCCCACCCAGTTGATGAGCAGGAAGAACATGAGCCCCAGCCAGATGACCGTGCGGTTTCGGGTCAGGCCGCGGAAGACGAAGCGCAGCACCACGAGGTTCAACAGGTTGAAGGCCACCGGCGCCCAGGAGGCGATGCCGAGGGTGTCCGGCTGGCCGGAGAGCTCCGTCAGCAGGGCGCCGCCCGTGAAGAAGCCGGGCCAGTTGTGGTAGATCTGCCCGGCCTCGATGCCCGGGTCCACCGAGCCGTTGCGCATGACGTAGTCGACGATGCCGACGTGCTTGTACGCCCACGCATACCGGAGGGTGCCGTAAAGCACCGGCGGCGTGCCGTGCATCAGGGCGACGTAGGTCACCAGGTAGATGCCGAGCACCCATTCCGGCCGCTGCCGGTACAGGCTGGCCAGGAACCCGCCCAGCAGCAGCACCAGCGCCGCCACCGTGAGCGGGGTGAACAGGGTCAGCAAGCCCAGCGCACCCATGGTGCGCGGGTCGGCGCCCCGGAAACCCAGGATCCAGAGTGCGGCGGCCACCAGCGGCACGGCCACGAACACCAGCTCCCGGCGGAACCCCGCGAGGCGCCCGCCGGCGGGCCGCGGCAGCGAGTGGGCGGGCCGCGGGCCCAGTCGGGCTCCTGCGGGACCCGTGAAACCGGCAGCGCCGCGTGGCTCTCTACACTCACCGGATGCCCCCAGCCGTTGTTTTCCTGTTGTCGACGTCGAACAACCTGATGACAGGTCCGACGTTGCGGGCCAGCCAGACGAGCCCGACCCTGTTGGTCGAGGCGCGGGCCAGGCCCGCCTCGACGTGCCACAGCCAAGTCTGCAACACCAGGTGCTCGATTTCCAGATCCCCGTTGGGAAGTTCCACGCCCAGCCGGGCCAGCCCCGACCTGAGGCCATCGGGCCTTTCCAGCGCCTCGAGCACCGCGCTGCCCAGCTCGCCGGGTTGCGTCGTGAGCCACCAGTGGACCAGGTCGGTGTCCGGCAGCCCGACGGTGCGCGCGTTTTCCCAGTCGACGATGCCGCTCACGCGGGGAATCCCCGGTTCCCCGGCCACCAGCACGTTGCCCGGCCACAGGTCCCCGTGGACGCACCCCGTGAGCACCTGCCGGCCAAGCCAGGCCCCGCGCAATTCGGCGGACAGCCTGTCCAGCCTGGCCGCGGCTCCCGGAAGGCCGTACGCCTGCCGGATCGCGGCGATCGGGCCATCGACCCAATCGGCCAGCAACCCCTCGTCGATGTCCCGCAAGGCGGCCGTTGCCGAGTGGATCCTGCCCATCGTGGCGAGCACGGCGCGGGCAACGGCTTCGCCGCCGGCCGGGTCGGTGGCGAAGTCGGTGGCCGGCCGGCCCGGCAGCCGGGTCTCGGCAAGGACCCGCTGGCCGTCGAGCGTGGCACGGTGCACCACCCGCGGCAGCAGCGCCGCCAGGTCGCCGCCGAGTTTCGCGCCGAGGCCTTCCACGGCCGCGGCATGCAGGTCGATGCCCCGCGAGGCGGCCGGCGAGATGGCGATCTTGACCACCCGTTCCCCCTCCGCGCCGCCGACGGCCAGCACCAGGGTGTCGGAGTCCGAGGTCAGCAGCCGGGTCGGCGCGTCGGCCGGCAGCCCGCAGGCGCCAGGGCGGGGGCCACCAGGCGCCCGCTGCGCCGGGCGTTGCGCCACTGCCGCCGGGCGCGGGGCAGCTGCCCGGCCGCGGCCGCGAACGACCGCCATCCCCGGCGGTCCGCCCACAGTCCCGAGCGCCCGGAGCACAGCAGGAACAGCGCGACCAGGCTCTGGTTGGCCAGGATCACCACGCCGATGCCGGTGAGCCCCCACCAGCCCAGGGCCAGCCAGGATCCGCCCCAGGTGGCGGCGGCGGTGAAGGCGTACACCCCGAGCACGGTGCGCATGTCCCCGCGCACCCGGGCGGTGCTGATGCCGATCCCCACGATCAGCTGCGGGATCGCCGAGGCCAGGATGAGCCGCAGGGCGCCCGTCGCGTTTTCGGCGTAGTGCGGGCCCATCAGGTGCAGCACCAGGGGGGCCAGCAGGATCCCGGCGAGCGCGGCCGGCACGACCAGCTGGGCGCTGTGCAGCAGGGCCCTGCGGGCATGGGCCGTGGCGTTGTCCGGGTCGTGCACCGATTCGGCGATCAGCGCGCTGCCGACGTTGCTGGTGACCAGGTACAGCGCATACCCGACGGTGTTGGCCATGAACCAGTAGGCGCTGGCCTCCGCGCCCGCCACGTGGAGCACGATCAGGGTCAGCACGTCGGTGGTGGCAAACCAGAGCAGCGACGCCAGGTGGTCGGGGGCGGCGAACCTGACCAGCCGGGCCAGCGGGACCCGGGCCTCCGCGGGCGGGCGGGGATCCAGGGCGGCGGCCTGCCGTGCGAACCGCAGCACCAGGGCGGTGACGAACAGCACCGCGAGCACTGCCGGGAGCACCGTGGCGGCAAAGACCGCCCAGGCCACCGTCGAGGCGAGCAGCGGCAGCGCGGCGATCTTCAGCACCGAGGAGACCCCGTTCTGGATCGGCACCCAGCCGGTGCGCCGCAGGCCGATGAGCACCTGGTCCTGGAGCACGAAGACGACCCAGACGGCCGTGCCCAGCACGAACGCGAGCACGGCCAGGCGGGCTTTCGCGCAGGAACCCGAGCTTTTCCGCCCACACGGGTTGCCCGGCCAGGAAGATCCCCGCGGCGAGCATGGCCGCCCCGGCGCAAAACGCGTAGCAGGTCAGGATGAGCCGCAGGGTGCCGGAGCCGGCCGCCGGCAGGAAGCGGAGCAGCCCGTTGCGCATCCCCAGGGTCGCGAAGTTGGCCAGCAGGGTCACCGTCGACATGAGCGCCGCTCCCACGCCCACGGCCTCGGTGGGCAGCCAGCGCGCGGCAAGCGCCCAGAAGGCAAGGCCCAGCAGCGAGGTCAGCCCGGTGCCGATGATCAGCGCGTCGGCGCTGCGCCGCAGCGGATCGCCCATCCGCGCCTTGACCGAGGCCACCAGTCCGTTTTTCACGTTAGTCATTGCTCCGGATCCGGACGTGGTCGATGCCGAAGACGGCCGGGAACTTGGTGTCGGCGTCGGGCGGCCCCGGGTAGGCGCCGCCCACCGCGAGGTTCATGACCAGGTACATCGGCTCGTCGGGCACCTGCTCGTCCACCAGTTGCCACACCTGCCGCCCGTCCAGGTAGTACACGAGCTTGCCGGGCGACCAGTCCACGGCGATCGTGTGCCATCCCCCGGCGAGGGTGTACCCGTCCGGGAGGACGTACTTCTTCCCGATCGAGCGTGCGTCCCTGTCCTTGGGATGCAGGCGCATCCGCAGCCGCCCCGCATCGTGGCCCAGCACCTCCAGGATGTCGATCTCGGGCGTGGAGTCCTCGTTGGCCGGAAGCAGCCAGATGGCCGGCCACAGCCCCTGTCCGGTGGGTATCCGGAACCGGGCCTCGACCTTGCCGTAGGTGAACGCCAGCTTGGGCGCCTTCTCGTGGGCCGGCGGCCCGGTGGTGACCATGCCCGAGGCAAAGCCGTAGTCCTTGCCGTCGGATGCGGAGATCGCGCGGTGTTCGGCGGTCAGCTGCAGGGCCCCGTCGGAGACGGCCACCTGTTGCGGCAGGTACCACTCGAGCTCCTCGTTGGAGCCGATGGTGCAGCCGTCCTCCTGCCACCAATGGCAGGTGTTCCAGATGGTGGTGTCGAGCTTGGTGCCGTCGAAGTCCTCGTCCAGCAGGATCCTGCCCTGGGTTTTCCGTCGGCGGCTTGGATCCTTGCCCCGGGGCGCCGCCACCGGTGGCATCGCGAAGCCGCCCGGCTCCACGGCGGCGGCCAACGAGCCGCTGTCCTGGTCGATCACCTGCGGGCGGACGCTGGATCCGAGGAGCGGAACCAGCGCAAGCGCCAGGCAGGCGCCCAGCGCCGTGGCCCAGGGCCGGCTAAACATCGCGGAATCCCAGGACGCGCTTGGCCGCGCGGCGCAGCGTGGCATCGGTGCGGGTCCAGGGCAGCCGGTCCAGCCGCAGCTCGGCGTAGTCGTGGGGCACGGCCCCGAACTTCTCCTTGAACCGGGCCAGCGCGAGCCGACTGGCCGGACTCGCCCAGGTGGTACTCGGCGCAGCCCCTTTCGCAGGCCATTTGGAGGGTCGTCCACTGGACCAGTTCCCCGGCACCGGTCGTCCCGACCAGTTCCTTGTCCATGGCCGCCCTGGTGTCGTGGGCGGTTGCGGCGAAAAGCGTGATGGACCCGGCCGCCGGCCTGCCATCGACATAGGCGAGCGTGACGGTGAAGTTCTCCCCCAGGTGGCGGCCCATCGACTGCAGCTTGCCCAGCGGGTCGCGCCGCCTGGCCCGCGCGTGGGCCAGCGTCCGCGGTTCGTGCTGGTGCGCGGCCCAGCGGTCCACGGACGTGAGGAACAGCGAGTAGTACTCCCCCAGCAGGGCGCCGGAGTGGCCCGTTTCGATGCGCACCCCTTCCCGTTCCGCGGCCCGGATGCCGCGGCGGGCCGACTTGGACAGGCCGTTCCAGGCTCCCTCGGCCCCGCCGGCCAGGTCGATGACGTGCGCGCGGCGCGGGATCGTGAGGACGTTCCCGTCAAGGGCTTCGGCCCAGGGGTTCCAGCGTTGCGGATCCGGGCGGATGGACACGCGCTGGCGGCCCAGGCGGCGCAGGTCGTGCAGCACCGCGCGGGCCATGTCGGCGTCGACGTCGTCCCCGACGAGCCCTCCCATGCCCCATCCCGGCGGGTAGGACTGGAGCCATCCGCCGACGCCGGCAAGGCCGCGGCGCTGCGACCAGAGGGCAGCAACACCTCCCGGCCGTCGGCAAAGGAATACAGGCGGCTGGCATCGCGGTAGCGCCCGTCCGCCTCCATGGCATCGATCCATTCCGGGGCGTGCTCCGGCAGGGCCCCCGGGTCGTTGGCCAGGACGCTGTGCCACTTCTCCCGCGGAACGGGCGAGGCAACCAGGTGTTTGATCATGGGGCGCACCATCTCTCAACGCTCGTTGCTCGGGCGGAACCGGTCAACCGGTCAACCGGCGGCCGCATGCTCGGTTTGCGCGGCGGTCAAACATCGCGGAATCCCAGGACGCGCTTGGCCGCACGGCGCAGCGCGGCGTCGGCACGGGTCCACGGCAGCCGGTCCAGCCGCAGCTCGGCGTAGTCGAAGGGGCGGGCCCCGAACTTCTCCTTGAACTGTGCCAGCGCGGCCGACTGGCCGGACTCGCCCATGTTGTAGACGGCGCACCCGCGTTCGCAGGCCAATTTGATGGTCGTCCACTGGACAAGCTCCCCGGCACCCGTCCTGCCGACCAGTTCCCGGTCCATGGCCGAACGGGTGTAGTGGGCCGTCCGGCCGTAAAGCGTGATCGACCCGGCGGCGGGCTTGCCGTCGATGTAGGCGAGCGTCACCAGGAAGCCCTCTCCCAGGTGCCGGCCGATGAACTGCAACTTGGCCAGCGGGTCGCGCAGCTTGGCCCGTGCGTGGGCCAGCGCCCGCGGCTCGTGCTGGTGCTCGGCCCAGCGGTCCACCGAAGCGAGGAACAACGAGTAGTAGTCCTCGCAGCAGGGCGCCGGAGTGGCCCGTTTCGATGCGCACCCCGTGCTGTTCGGCCGTCCGGACGTGCCGGCGCGCCGAATTGGACAGGCCATGCCACGCCGCTTCAACGCCCCCGCCCAGGTCGATGACGTGGACGCGCCGCGGAATCGTGAGCACGTCCCCGTCGAGGGCTTCCGCCCAGGCCTGCCAGCGCTGGGGATCCGGGCGGATGGCCACGCGCTGCCAGTGCTGTTGGCGCAGGTCCCCCAGCACGGCGCGCGCAACATCCGCGTCGATTCCGGCCCCGACCAGTCCGCCCATGCCCCAGCCCGAAGGGATAGGACAGCAGCCATCCGCCGATGCCGGCAAGACCGCGGCGCGCAACGAGCGGGAGTATCGCTTCCCGGCCGTCGGCAAAGGTGTACAGGCGGCTGGCATCGCGGTAGCGGCCGTCGTCGGTCAGCGCGTCGATCCATTCCGGGGAATGCTCGGGCAGGGCCAGCGGGTCGCCGGCCAGCACGCTGCGCCACTTGTCCCGGGGAACGGGCGAAACCACCAGGGGCTTGGTCAGGGCTGTTTGGACCGTCATTGCTCCGCTCCTTGCACGGAAGCGGCGGACTTCCCGCCACACGGCGGTCCGCAGGCGCTCCCGGCGGGGGGCGCGCCTGGCGTGGCGCCCGTCCAGGACGCCCGCGAGGTGTTCCGCGGTGCAGTCGGCCATCACGGTGTACCGGGCCAGGGCGAACCTGTCGTCCCCGGCGTGGCTCAGCGCGTTGCGCACCGCGGCGGCGGAGGTGTAGCCGGCATCGGCGACCATCTTCTTGGTCGCCCGGTCGTGGTAGCCATGCGGGTAGGCGAAGGTCTCGACCGGCCTGCCCACGATCGCCTCCAGCGCGTTCTTGCTGTCGAGGATTTCGCGCCAGGCCCGCCCGCGCCCCACGGCGTCCAGCTGGGGGTGGGTCATGCTGTGGGCACCGATCTCCACGCCGTCGTCGGAAAGCGCCCCGATGTCGATCGCCCCCAGGATGGGCAGCCCGCCGGCGCCCACTGGGTTCGAGCCATTCGCTGCTGCCGCCGACCAGGCCCGCGGTGACGTAGAGGGTGGCGGGCAAGCCCCTGGCCTTCATCAGCGGCCAGGCGTTCGAGGCGAAATCGGAGAATCCGTCGTCGAAGGTCACCACCACGGCCGCGTTCCGGCACCGGGCGCCCCGGCCCGGGTCAGTTCCATGAGTTGGCCGACGGTCAGGCCCGCGTAGCCGAGCTCGACGAGCATGTCGAGGTGTTCCTCGAACATTCCGCGGCCCACCGCCCACGGCTTGAAGTCGGCCGGGGGCTCGTCGCTGACGGAATGGTACAGAAGGATCGGGATGTCCTGGCTCATCGCTTTCCCGCCTGCCTGGCTGCCCGGTTGAGCCGGTACCGGCTCAGTACATACCGGCCGGGGCCGGAGAGCAAGCCCCGCCGGTGCTCGCGCAACAGGTCCTTCGGCCACGGAGGCAGGCCCTCGACGGCCGGCGGGCGCAGGATCCGGGCGGCCCGGGCCTGCAGGGATGCCGCGTTCAGGGCCAGGACCAGGACCATGCGCGGATCGCGCAGCAGGCAACGCGTCAGGTGTGCCCCGAGCCCGGCCCCGTACCCGTAGACCTGGCGGCGCAGGGCGGCATACTCGCGGTGGTGCGGATGCAGCACGATGGCCGCCGGCTCGTAGACGATCCGGTGCCCGGAATCCAGCACGTCGTAGAAGGCGGCCAGGTCGTCCCCGCCCATCGCCACCGTGCCGGTGCCCAGGGCCGTCTCGAAACCGCCGGCACCTTGCAGGTAGGAGGTCCGGAAGGCCATGTTCGCCCCGGAGCCGCAGGCCCCGGAGGCGTAGGGCAGCAGGGGGTTCTCGCCGTTGCCCCGCGAGGGGTCAAACACCCGGCGGCCGCAGGCCCTTGTCGTAGGTCTCGTTGCCCTCGACCCACTGCTGCGGAAGCGTTTCGAGCTCGCGGGGCGCGATCATGCCGGTGACGCACACGGCCTGCGCATCCTCGGCGAAGACCCGCACGATCCGCTCGAGCCAGCGCCGGTCGGCCAGCACGTCGTCGTCGGTGAAGGCCACGATGTCGGTGTCGATGTGCGGCAGGGCGGCGTTGTGGGCGTGGGCCAGCCCCGGCCTGTCCTCACGCACGTAGACCAGGCGCGGGTCCTGCGCGGTGCGAAGCGCCATCAGCTCGGCGGTTTGGTTGTCCGACGGGGCGTTGTCCACGACGATGATGCGTTGCGCGGACGCGGTGCCGGCGAGGACCGAGTCCAGGCATTCGACGAGTTGCCCGGGGCGGTTCCGGGTGGCAATGACCACCGTCGCCGGGATCCCGTCGCCCGGTGCCGCCGCGGTCGGCCGTTCGGGCCGGCTGTTGGGAGGCATCGGCCCGGGGTGCCGCTTCGGCCATCGCGCCGGCGGACCAGCTCGGCGGTGAGCGGTTCCTCCCCGGAAAGCTCGATGCGCAGCTTGGCGACGGGGTCGCCGCCGCTGGTGACCAGGCACAACGCACTTCGGTGCGTGGCGCCGGGCTCCAGGGCGTCCAGCGCCGCGGCCGGATCCTGCAGGTCGATGACCAGGGGCAGGACCGGCGGCACCGCCGGCAGTTCCGCCACCGGCTCGCCCGGGCCGGCGAACCGCGCCCTCAGGAAACCGGCAGTGGTGAACGACAGGCCGGCCACGATCGCCCCGGCCCTGGCCGGACCGAACCGGTCCAGGCGGAGCCCCGCGGCGAGGTTGCGCAGCACCCCGGCGGGCAGGGTCCTGCCCACGTAGGAGCGTTCCGCGGAGAGTGCCCGCGAAGGGCCCGCAGTGCGTGCGACCCGCGCCTTGGAGACGCCCTCGGCGTGGCAGCCGGGTGCGGAAGTACGACCACGAGGCCCGCGCCTCCGGGACCCGGTGGTGGACGACGGCATCCGGTTCATAGAGGAACACGCCGTCGGGGAAACCTTGGAAGCGCGGATGCACCATTCGGTCTCCTCGCAACCCGCCGCGCCGGCCGCGGTGCGGCCCAGCCCGGTGTCGAAGCCGCCGACGGCTTCCAGGACGGTGCTGCGCATCGACATGTTGCACCCCATGAGGTTGCGCACCGCAGGCGCGCTCCCCCGGCAGGCCCGTGTAGCTGCAGCCGACCACCCAGCCGAACTCCGCCGGCCACCATGCCGGTTCGGCGCTCTCCCAGACGGGGACCGCGGAACCGCCGACTCCCAGCACCCGCGGATCGGCAAACGGTGCGACAAGCCGCTCCAGCCATTGCGGATCGGCGGTTGCATCGTCATCGAGAAACACCACCACCTCGCCGCGGGCCACGCCGATCCCGGTGTTTCGCGCCCCGGACAAGCCCACGCGGGCCCGTGCTTGCGAACCACCTCGACGCCGTCCAGGTCCAACCGCGCCCGTTCCAGCAATTCCGGGTTGTGGTCGACAACGACAACCAGCTGGTCGCATGGCAGGCCTTGGCCCCGCACGGAGGCCACGGATGCCACAAGGTCTTCCCAGCGCCGCTCAGTGTATGTGCAGATCACGACCGAAGTCGTAACGGGGCTCATACATCTTCCGCCTGACGTGCCAGGTAGGCGGCTCCCACCATTGCGTGTACGGCCGGACGCGGCACGCCCAGGCCGGAGCGGGCACGTGTCAGCCCGCGGCGTTCGCGGTAGATGGTCCGCAGTACGCGTGCCCCGTCCCGGAACGTGTGCAGGTTGCTTTCCCCGTGGATTCGCGAGCTCTCGAACGAGGCGACTTCCACGACGCGCAGGCCCGCGGCCAGGGCCCGGATGTTCAGGAAGGTCTCCACCTCGAAGCCTCCGACTTCGCCCTCGAAGGCCGGAAGCACGTGGCGCCAGAAGGCCATGTAGCCGTAGCACAAATCGGAGTAGCGCCCGCCAAAGACCATTCGAACCGCTTGGGTGAGTGCGAGGTTGCCGGCGGTGCGCAGCAAGGTCAGGTCGCTGCTGCCGCCTCCCTGCACAAAACGGGATCCCTTGACCACGTCGGCCCCCGCTTGAAGCGATGCGACGAAGACCACGATGTCCCCCACGTCCATCGAACCGTCGGCATCCATCATCACGATGATGTCGCCGCGGGCGGCCTCAAAGCCGGCCCGCAGGGCGTGGCCCTTGCCATGGCGCTGCTCAAGCACAATCACCGCATCCGGCCGGAGTTCACGCACGACGTCCAGGGTGCCGTCGGTCGATTCCCCGTCGACGATGATCAGCTCATCCACGATGTCCGGGATGGTCGGCAGCACGTGGACGAGGTTCTTCGCCTCGTTGAGTGTCGGGATGATGAGGCTCACCTTAGGGCGGCTGTCCGGAAGGTAGATCATCGACGAAGCTGGATTCAGGGTTCCCCAAGAACTCCTGCAAATCCTCATGTTTGTTCATCAAAGTCATTTTAGATTCCCCCCAAGGTATATACAAATTATTTTGGAATTATTGAATCGTTCTCCGGTTTGGTTGTGAAGGCAATTGTTGTCGTTGGGTGCGGCCAAACGCCGCGCCAATCACCACTTGCCTCTTCGCGATGCTCCGCGAACGGCAGCGCCCTAACAACGAACCGCCCAACAGGTTCCCCAGGGTTCCTGCGGTTGTTGATCGTGCGAAAGAGTTCCCCTCACTCTTGGCCGGCAGGAACCTGCGCTTGCCGGAAGCATCCCCAGACGCGATAAACCAATCGCCGACTCCAGCCGATGATTTCAAGCAACCCGGATACATGGATCCAATTGCCCCCAGAGCGTCTCGGCTCTGGAAGCCGTGAACCATGTAGACCGGATGTCATCACCATCACCCAAACGAGTACGTCTGGATTACTTCAAACGTTAGGCAATCCCATGCCGAGTGCTCACGCGTAATGGATACCCAATTGATTGTCGCCGACTACTTGGATTCAGGTTTTCCATACTCGAAGAACACTCAGCATGCTTGAAAACACCTATACTTATCGCCTTGTCAGTGGCCTTCCCGAGTTGCCCCTCGAAACGAGTGCGACGACCCGCGGAGCACGGGTCGTTGGCCGGACGGCCCGGATACGGATTCATCGCCGGCCGCGTTCCTTTCCCGGGACACGTGGCGGCGGATTCACTTGTCCGCGGGTCAACGACCGATTCAGACGTTCAGCATGGAGGCGCGGAGTTCATCCGCCTCTTGGATATGGGCAATCGCCGTGCCGCGGAACATGGTGGACGAGGCAGCCGGAAACCATTGTCGGCCTTCGCTTCTTTGCGTGTTCGCAATCCGGTTTCGTGTTTCCTCCGGCCCGGTTTACTGGCTCCACAGCCATCCGGGAATCTTCGGGTCGCGCCGCATCGATGGTTCCGGCACAGTGCCCGGAATTTCGGTGGCGGGCTGCGCAGGCGTGGGCGGCTTGTCGCCACCGGGCGGGCTGCTGCAGCCGGAAAGCGCCAGCAGCACGGCAGTGAGCGCTGCGCCCGACATCATCAGGAACTTGTTTCGACGAGTAGACATGGGGGGTTCCTCCGTTCGCGAAGCGGGATGAGGTCCGTTGGCGGCCCCGGCCAACGGCCCCGAGCCGGTGAGGGCCCATACCGCATAAAAGGGCGGGTCCAAGCGGACGCCCGGTTCCCGCCCGACGTTCAGGTCGCGCCAGGTCCGGGCGTTTCCGGTTTGTCGAAGCGCACGCCGAGCGGGTTCGAGGGCACGAGGGCGAAGCACAGGAGGATGATCCCGCCGATGCCGGGAATGAGCGCAAGCAGGAAGAACCAGCCGCTGAAGTTCGCGTCATGCAGCCGGCGCCAGGCAAGGGCGAGCGACGGCACGATCGTGGCGAGCCCCCAGAGGCTCGCGAGCACGATGAAAAGGATCATTCCGCCGTTCAGGTGGAAGCCGGCTCCCCGGGATCGCTCGGACGATGCGGCCAATAGCGAGGGGATGTAGATCGAATACAGGACCAGCCCGACGATGGCGCCGACCAGCTCCCACCACCAGAACTCGCTGCGGCTAGCCCGGCCGGAAAAGGTCGCGTACTTCTGCCAGAACCGCTTGAAGGCGATCGGAAGGCTGGCCCCGTAGTACGGCGCCGACAGCGGAACATGGTCTCCTGCCACCGTGGAATCGCTCATCTCAAACCCTCCCGATCGGGAAAACCATCTGAACCCGCGCCGGCTGGAACAACCGCACAGTCCGGGGCGTGACTTCACGCTACGCGGGCCCGCAACCACGAACCAGGGGCTTTGTGCCTGACAACGCCGAAGGCACGGAACGCCCCTTCGGCGTTGCAGGCGGCCCGGTTCAGGCCCCGGCCGGGACCACGCCCTTGAGCGCGGCCAGATCGAAGACCCTGTCGCAGAGCGCGGCGACGGCGGCGTCGTGGGTGACAACCAGCACCGCGCAGTCCCGCAGCGCCCCGCGCAGGTCCGCGATCAGTTCGACGGCCTCGTCGGCACCGAGGTGGGCGGTGGGCTCGTCGAGCAGCAGCACCCGGGAGCGGGCGACCAGGGCGCGGGCCACGGCCAGGCGCTGGCGCTGTCCGCCGGAGAGGTGGTGGCCGCCGGAGCCGATGCGTTCATCAAGCCCGCCGGGCAGGGCGTCCAGCCAATCCCCCAGGCCGACCTGTTCCAGCACGGCAACCAGTTCGGCATCGGTGGGCTGGTCATGCAGTTCCCTGCCCAGTCCGAGGTTGGAGCGGACCGAGGAGTCAAAGAGGTGCGCCTCTTGCGGGCACCACGACACGGCTGCCAGGTCCGTGGCCGTTGCCTCCGTCCATCGGCCCGTCGCCGCGTCGGGCCTGCAGGCTGCCGGCCAGCGGCGGCAACGCACCGAGGAACGTGGCGAGCATCGTCGACTTGCCCGATCCCGAGGGCCCGGTCAGGCCGACCCAGCTGCCCGCTTCGACCGCGACGCTTGCGTGTTCGAAGACCGGCTGGCCTTCGTCCCATCCCGCACTGGCATCGTGCAGGCGGAGGCCCGTGAGGGTTGCCGCGTTGGTTGCCGGGCCGGCGGGGTTTTCCGCCTCGCGCGGCTCCCCGGCGGCCTCGGGCGATTCGGCGTGCGCCCCCTCGAGGTTGACCCAGACGCGCTTGAGCACGTCGTCGAGCTGCGGCAGCTGCTGCACCGAGGTGGCGGTGTTGGCGATCGGTTCGCCCAAGGCCAGGAGCAGCAGTCCGGCAATCGCGGCCGCCTC
Source organism: uncultured Actinomycetota bacterium (assembly GCA_963818105.1). GTDB lineage: Bacteria > Actinomycetota > Actinomycetes > Actinomycetales > Micrococcaceae > Paeniglutamicibacter. The sequence continues at coordinate 364,290 of CAWFRB010000040.1, forward strand.
CCCGCCGCCGGTTGTCACGGCGACCGCCAGGACCGCGGCGACCGCCGAGAGCAGCGCGGCGCCGCCCTGGGCCAGCCCCGCACCGCGGGCGGAGGCACGCAGCGCGGCGGTTGCCTTGGCATCCTCCCGGGCGAACTCGGCCAGCGCCGTGCCGGTGGCGTTGTTGGCGCGCAGGTCCGCGGCGGCCCGCAACAGCGTGGGAACCCTGAAGCCGAGCCAGATGCGGTGCTCGCTCACGGCAATGGTGGTGCGCTTTTCGACGGCCAGGACCGCAAGGGGCAGCACCACGAAGGCGAGCAGGCCCAGCAGCAGGGCCAGCCCCAGGGCCTGCGGGGCCCAGAACCCGATGCCGACGCTGATCACGGCCCAGGTGGCGACGCCGGCAACCGGCGGGACCAGCACGCGCGGGACCGCGTCGCGGACCTCGTCGACCTCGGCCACCAGGTGTCCCAGCGCCGCGCCGGAGCGGGTGAGCCTGCCCCACATCCTGGGCTGGGCGACCAGCGCGTCCCAGAGCCGTTGGCGCAGGTTTCCGGAGAAGCGAAGCACGGCGTCGTGGATCTTGAGCTGTTCGGCATAGTGCAGCACGGAGCGGCCGATGCCGAAGGTGCGCACGCCGACGATCGCAACCATCAGGTGCAGCATGGGCGGCCGGTGGCTGGCGGTGACGATCAGCCAGCCGGAAATCCCGGTCAGCCCCACGCCGAAGAGCGCGGCGAGCGTTGCCAGCAGCAGGCCCAGCCCCATGCCGCCGCGGAACCACGGCAGGGAGCGCAGCAGCTTCCAGTGCGCCAGCGTGCGCCTGCCGGAGGGGTCTCGGTTGCCGGGGTTTCCGCTGCCTGGAGCCGCGGAAATTTCCGGGACGGGCGCGTCCGACGTCGGTTCGGCCATCTGGCCGGCTGCGCGCGGGGTGCCGCTGGCCGCGCAACGCGGCGGCGAGCACCCGGTCGTGGCTGGCAACCAGCAGCGCGCAGCGGTCCGTCAGGCGCTGCAGCGCCGCGCGGATGCGGGCCGCGGAAACCTCGTCAAGGTGGGCGGTCGGCTCGTCGGCAAGCACCAGATCGACTTCCGGGTCCGCGGCCACCCGTGCCAGCACGCGCGCCACGGCTACGCGGCGCAACTCCCCCGGGCTGCAGTCCACGAGCCGGCGGTCGGCCAGGTGCCCGATGTTTGCGTCCCGGCACACGGCCTCAAGGCCCGCGGCGTCCAGCGAATTTCCGGCATGCAGCATGATCTCGCCGCGCACGGTTTCCTCGGTGAACCGCGGGTGCTGGGAAATCCAGGCGGTGCGTTCGGGCCGCACGGCGATGCCGCCTTCCACGACCGCGCCCTCGAGCTGGCCGAGCACCGCGTGCAGCAGCGTGCTCTTGCCGGTGCCGCTGGCCCCGTCCAGCACGTGCGCCTGCCCCGCCGACAGCGCCAGGTCCACGTTGCGCAGGACCGGTTCGCCGCGGCCCGCGTGGCGCACCGTCAGGTTGCGGATTTCCAGCACGTTGCCGCGGGCCGGCCGCGGCCGCGGCGAGCTGCCGGCCTCCGCCGGTGCCGCCGTTGATGAACTTTTCGCTGCGTTCCAGGGCCTCGACCCCGTCCTCGGAGGAATGGTAGGCGGCGCCGAGTTCGCGCAGCGGCAGGTAGGCCTCGGGGGCCAGGATCAGCGCCAGCAGGCCGGCCTCGAGTCCCATGTGCCCGTAGACAAGCCGCACGCCGATGAACACGGCGACGACTGCCACGGAAATGGTGGCGATCAGTTCCAGGGCCAGGCCGGAGAGGAAGGCGGTGCGCAGCGTCTTCATGCTGCTTTCCCGGTATCCCTCGGAGACCTGGGCCAGGGCGCGGCCCTTGCCCTTGGCCCGGCGCAGGCCGATCAGCGCCGGCAGCCCCTGGGCCAGTTCCAGCAGCTGGTTGGACAGCCTGTCCAGGCCCGCGGCCGCGGCCTTGACCCGGTCCTGGGTGTGCAGGCCGATGAGGATCATGAAGACCGGCACCAGCGGCAGGGTCAGCACGATGATCAGCGCCGAAACCCAGTCGGCAACCAGCACCCGCACCACCACCATGAGCGGGATGACCATTGCCGCGACGACCGCCGGCAGGTACTTCGTGTAGTAGTTGTCCAGCCCGTCGAGCCCCCGGCTGGCCAGCGCGGCAAGCGCGCCGTGCTCCGGGCGGGATGCGGATCCCGCATCCCGCCCGGACAGCCCGGCGGCCATGAGCTGCCCGCGCAGCTTCTCCTTGGCGCCCAGCCCGGCCCGCCGTGCGGCGAACTGGGTGCCCCACACGGCACCCGGCCCGCAGCAGCGCACCGGCCAGCCCCATGGCCAGCAGCCTCTGGACGTCGGCGCTGCCGGTGCCCGCCAGCTGTGCGATGGCCGTGGCAAGCGCGTCGGCAATCAGGATCAGCCCGACGGCCTTGAGGGCCGCCAGCCCGGCGAGCAGCGCCAGCACCAATCGTGATCCGGTTCCTGCGGGCAATACTGGTTTCATGGGTGTCGTGTCTTGCTTTCTGTGCGGCCGGCCGGGTGGTCCGGCTAGACGATGGAGGTGACGACGTGCGCTTCGGGGATGTGCGACTCGGTGATGCGCTTGCGGAACACCCAGTACGTCCAGCCCTGGTAGGCCAGCACCAGCGGCACGCCGAACGCCGCCACGATGCTCATGAGCTTGAGCGTGTAGGGGGTCGAGGACGCGTTGGACACCGTCAGGTTGTACGCGGCGTCGATCGTCGAGGGCAGCACGTTCGGGTACGCGGCCATGAAGATGGTGGCAACGCCCATGACCAGGAAGAGCCCCAGGCCGATGAAGGCGCGGCCCTCGCGGTGCTTGAGGGCGCTGAGCCAGGCGACGACCAGCGCAACCACGGCAAGCGCCAGCGGCACCAGCGCGATCCCGCTGCGGTTGAGCACCACCACGGCGATCGCCCAACCGGCAAGCGGCAGCAGGGCCACCGGCAGCCAGCGGCCCAGCAGCTTGCGGGCGCGGACACGGATCTCCCCGTCGGTCTTCAGGGTCAGGAAGGAAAGCGCGTGGATCAGGCAGAAGGCCACCACGCCGAGTCCGCCGAGCACCGCGTACATGTTGAACCAGGCAAAGGCACCGCCGACGCGGTCGCCGTTGGCATTCAGCGGCAGGCCCGTGGTGCTCAGCGCCAGCATGGCGCCGATGCCGAAGGCCGCGACGAACGATCCCAGGCAGATGGCCCAGTCCCAGAAGTTCCGGGCCGCAAGGGTGTGTGCCTTGCCGCGGTACTCGAAGGAGACCGCGCGGAAGATCAGCGCGATCAGCACCAGCACCAGCGGGACGTAGAGGGCGGAGAACAGCGAGGCGTACCAGTAGGGGAAGGCGGCAAAGGTGGCGCCGCCGGCCGTCAGCAGCCATACCTCGTTGCCGTCCCAGACGGGGCCGACGGTGTTCAGCAGCACGCGTCGCTGCTTGTCGTTCTTGGCGAAGGTCTTCATGAGCATGCCGACGCCCAGGTCGAATCCCTCAAGGAAGAGGTAGCCGATCCAGAGCACGGCGATCAGGATGAACCACAGGGTGGGTAGGAAATCCACGTTAAATGTCCTCTCTTGAATCAGTGCGGTTAGTAGGCGAAGGAGAGCACATCTGTGTCCTTGTGCCCGTCGTCGGGGTGGTCGTTCAGCTCCGGCATTGCGGCGCCGACGCCGCCGCGGATGAACCTGGTCAACAGGACCACTTCGACGACGAGCAGCACCGCATAGACCAGGGTGAGCGCGATGAGCGAGAAGAGCATTTCTCCGGCGCTGACTCCCGGGGAAACCGCCGCGGCGGTGAACATGAACACCTGGTCGATCCCCTCGAAACTGGGGTTTGGCGCCACGACGAAGGGCTGGCGGCCCATCTCGGTGAAGATCCAGCCGGCGGAGTTCGCGCCGAAGGGTGCCAGCATGCCGAAGAGCGCCAGACGGGAGATCCACTTGCTGTCCGGGACGGTTCCCTTGCGGGTGAGCCACAGGGCCACGCCGGCGGCGACAGCGGAGAGGCCGCCGAGGGTGATCATCAGGCGGAATCCCCAGTAGGTCACGGCCATGACCGGCAGGTAGTTGATTTCGCTGCCGGCACGGTCCCCGTACATCGGGTCGTTGGGCAGGTGGGTGCCGTACTTCGCCTGGTACTCGGGAAGCAGCGAGTTGACGCCCTTGATCTCGGTGGTGAAGTTGTCGTTGGCCAGGAAGGAGAGCAGGCCCGGGATTTCCCAGACCGCGACCATGTCTTCGCACGTTGTGGCACCCGGCTGGCTGAGGTCGCCGATGGAGAGAATCGAGAATCCGGTTCCGTCGTGGCAGGCGGCCTCGGCCGCGGCCATCTTCATCGGCTGCTGCTGGAACATGAGCTGCGCCTGGACGTGGCCCGAGAACGCCACACCGAGGAAGGAGACGATGGCGACCACGGCGCCGATGCGCAGCGACTTGATCCAGACCTGGTAGTCGACCTTGTCGCGGTTCTTGCCGAGCTTTGCATCCTCTCCGACCACGACGCGTCCCGTCCGCATCCACGGTGTCGATTCCGGCGGCGCGGCGCTTGTGCAGGTGGTACCAGGAGATGCCGAGCAGGAATCCGCCGGCCACGGCGAAGGCGCCGAAGATGGTGTGCGGGAACGTCACCAGTGCGGTGTTGTTGGTGAAGACGGCCCATGCGTCGGTCATCGTGGCGCGGCCGTTGACGATTTCGGTGCCGACGGGGTGCTGCATCCAGGAGTTCGCGACGAGGATGAAGTACGCGGAGAGGATCGTGGCCAGCGAGGCGCACCAGATGGTTGCGAGGTGGATGCGCTTGGGCAGGCGGCCCCAGCCGAAGATCCACAAACCGAGGAATGTCGATTCGACGAAGAAGGCAAGCAGCGCCTCCATCGCCAGCGGGGCCCCGAAGACGTCACCGACAAAGCGGCTGTATTCGCTCCATGCCATGCCGAACTGGAATTCCTGCACGATTCCCGTGGCAACGCCCATGATGAAGTTGATGAGGAAAAGCTTTCCCCAGAACTTGGTCATGCGCAGGTATTCGTCCTTGCCCGTGCGATGCCACGCCGTTTGCATCACGGCGACCACCAGCCCCAGGCCTATCGTCAGGGGGACCATCAGGAAGTGATAAACGGTGGTGATGCCAAATTGCCATCTGGCGATTTCAAGGGGATCCACGGCCAACCTCTCAACACTCATCTGCTCGGACGATCCGAGTCTACACTTTGTTTTCTACGCATCGTAGAAGTTCGTTCTACTCACTGTAGAACATTTAGCCGCCACACTGTAAACTGGAGTTGGTGAGTGGTCTTTCGTGCCGCTCACGGGATCTTGCGTTGTCCGCAGGGACCCTGTTTCGAATGCGTAAGGAACTTAGATTGGCCACTCTTGGCGACCTTGAACGAGCAGTAATGGATCTCCTCTGGGACTCGACGTCCCCTCTCACGGCCAACGAACTTCGTGATCAGCTTGCCGCACCCGGCGATGTCGAGGGCAAGGAACTTGCCGTCACCACAGTCCTGACGGTTCTGGCGCGACTGGAAAAGAAGGGGCTCGTGGCGCGCGAACGCGATATCCGCCCGCACCGCTACACCTCCGTCACCAGCCGCGAGGACCACACCGTGGCATTGATGAACGAAGCACTGGGCACGGTCATGGACCGCGAGGCCGTATTGGCTCGCTTCATTGGCGGCATCTCCGCCGAGGAAGCACAGTCGCTGCGCCAGCTGCTCGACACCCCGCACAGCGCCTAACCCCACACCCGACAGCCGGGCATCGTGCTGCTGACCTCATATCTCCTGGCGGGTCTGGCCATCCTTTTGGCATGGCCCATACCCGTCGCGCTTTCGCGTGCCCGCTGGAGCGCACGATCACCCGTTCGCCGCCATGGTGGTATGGCAGGCGATAGCACTCGCCGGCGGCCTCTCGATGATCGGCGCCATGCTCTTTTGGGGCCTGAACCCCCTGGGCGACACCCTGATTTCCGCCTCCGTCGGCGGCATCAAACTCCTCATGGGCGACCCCGACGTAAATTCGCCCGGCCCCGTGCACATCTTCGCGCTGAGCACCGCGGCACTGCTCGGGATTCCACCTTGTCCTGACGCTGATCCGCGCGGCCTGGCGAATCAGCCGCCAGCGCGCCAGGCACAGGCACATCCTGTCGTTGCTGTCGGAAAAATCCCCCACGGATCCGGCCACACTTGTTTTGGACCACGAAACGCCGGTTGCCTACTGCCTGCCGAGCTTTTCGGGTTCCGTCACGGTCCTCTCGCGCGGGCTGGTGCAGAAGCTTAGCCCGGACGAGCTGCGGGCCGTCATGGCCCACGAACGGGCCCACCTGGACCAGCGCCACGACCTGCTCCTGCTCGCGTTCACCTCATGGAACGACGCACTGCCCTGGCTGCCCACGTCCAGGCTCTCGCTGGCCGCCGTCCAGGAACTCGTGGAAATGCTTGCCGATGACGCGGCACTGCGCGAGGTCCAGTCCCCCACGCTGCTTCGCGCGCTGCTCACCGTCGCAACCGGCGCCCTGGGCGACCAGGCGGCAAAGCACGCGGCGATCCCGCCGACCGGCACGCCCGGGGGGCCCACCGAGGAACTTTCCTCGCGCACGCCTGCGAGCGCCTGCTCACGCCCGAACCGCCGCTGAACAGCGCCCTGCGCAATTTCATCATTGCCACGGCAATCATCCTCTTCGCGGTGCCGACCACCCTGCTGATCGTTCCGGGCTTCTTCGAGTGATCCACTGCGCCGGAGCGATTCGGCGCCGCACCTTAAATGCAGTGTGGCGGGCCCCCAAGGGACCCGCCACACTGCATCGCGAACCGACCGCTATGCGTCGATGCGATCTCGCTCCAGGCGCTCGGCACCACCGATGATGAACTCCTTGCGCGGTGCGACGTCCGAACCCATCAACAGGTCGAAGACCCGCTCGGCACTCTCGGCCTGGGCCAGGCCGACGCGGCGCAGCGTGCGGTGGCGCGGATCCATGGTGGTTTCGGCCAGCTGGTCGGCGTCCATTTCACCCAGGCCCTTGTAGCGCTGCAGGGGTTCCTTGTAGCGCTTCCCTTCGGCGGCAAGCTTGTCCAGCACCTGGTGCATCTCGGCCTCGGAGTAGGTGTAGATCATTTCATTGGCCTTGGACCCGGCGTTGATCACCTCGATGCGGTGCAGCGGGGGAACCGCGGCATACACGCGCCCGTGCTCGATCATCGGGCGCATGTAGCGGAAGAAGAGCGTGAGCAGCAGGGTGCGGATGTGCGCACCGTCGACGTCGGCGTCCGTCATCAACACGACCTTGCCGTAGCGTGCGGCGGAAATATCGAAGCTGCGGCCCGAACCCGCGCCGATGACCTGGATCATGGCTGCGCATTCGGCGTTGGAGAGCATGTCCGCCACCGAAGCCTTCTGCACGTTCAGGATCTTGCCGCGGATCGGCAGCAGTGCCTGGAAGTCCGAGGAGCGGGCCAGCTTTGCCGTGCCCAATGCGCTGTCGCCCTCGACGATGAACAGTTCGGAACGCTTCACGTCGGTGCTGCGGCAGTCGGCAAGCTTGGTCGGCAGCGAGGAGGTTTCCAGGGCGTTCTTGCGGCGCTGGGTCTCCTTGTGGACGCGTGCCGAAACACGCGACTTCATTTCGCTGACGACCTTTTCCAGCAGCATCGAAGCCTGGGTCTTGTCGCCGCGGGCCGTGGAGTTCAGCTGCGCACCCAGGGACTTTTCAATCACCTTGGAAACGATCTGGCGCACCGCGGAGGTGCCCAGGATTTCCTTGGTCTGCCCCTCGAATTGGGGCTCGGCCAGGCGCACCGTCAGCACGGCGGTCAGGCCCGCACTCACGTCGTCTTTCTCGATCTTGTCGTTGCCGACCTTCAGCTTGCGGGAGTTCGCCTCGATGACCTTGCGGAAGGTCTTGAGCAGCGCCTGTTCGAAACCGGTCTGGTGCGTTCCGCCCTTGGGGGTGGAAATGATGTTCACGAAGGAGCGAACGCTTGTTTCGTAGCCGATCCCCCAGCGCAGGGCCACGTCAACGTCGCAGACGCGCTCCACCTCGGTGATGCGGCTATGGCCCGACTCGTCGATGACCGGAACCGATTCCTTGAAGGTGCCCGAACCGTGGAAACGCCAGATGTCGGTGACCGCAGCATCGTTGGCAAGGTAGTCAACGAACTCGGAGATGCCGCCGTCGTGGTGGAAGACTTCCTCGAAAGTTCCCTCTTCGCCCGGGGTGCCCGCCAAACGGCGTTCGTCCCGGAGGGTGATCTTGAGGCCCGGCACCAGGAACGAGGTCTGGCGGGCGCGGGCCTGGAGCTCGGTGTAGGAGAACTTTGCGTCGGGGGTGAAGATCTGGCGGTCCGCCCAGTAACGCACACGGGTACCGGTGACACCACGCTTGGCCTTGCCCACGATGTCGAGCACCGAGGCATCGGAGAACGGCTCGAAGACCGAATCCGGCTTCGGCTTGCCCGAATCCTTGAACCGCCCGGGCTCGCCACGGCGGAACTGCATTCCGTAGGTCTTGCCGCCGCGGTCCACCTGGACGTCCAGTCGCGCCGAAAGCGCGTTCACCACGGAGGCGCCAACACCGTGCAAGCCGCCGGAGGCGGTGTAGGAACCGCCGCCGAACTTGCCGCCGGCGTGGAGCTTGGTGAAGACAACCTCGACGCCGGAGAGCCCGGTCTTCGGTTCGATGTCCACGGGGATGCCGCGGCCGTCGTCGTGGATTTCCACGGATCCATCCGGGTGCAGGATGACGTTGATTGACTGGCCGTGGCCGGCCAGCGCCTCATCGACGGAGTTGTCAATGATCTCCCACAGGCAATGCATCAGGCCGCGCGAATCGGTGGAACCGATGTACATGCCCGGGCGTTTGCGTACCGCCTCGAGACCTTCCAGGACAGATAGGTGTCGGGCGTTGTAGTCACTGCTGATGGCCACGGTTTTAGTACTCCTCAAAAACGTCGGAACGACGCTATCCACAATAGTGCCCAGCCCCGCCATTTCGCTGATCGCGCCACTTCTTTGAGCCGCAGCTCACCCTTGATTCAGCTACGCGGTGAGCGAAAGCCCGAAGTATCGAGAAGAAAACCGGAGATTTACTGGTTCTATTAGATACACAACGAATGAAGGAGGTCATCATGACAACGACAACGGTAACCCGAGAGCTGAATGCGCTCGATCGTTGCGACCGCTGCGGGGCACAGGCCTTTGTACGTGCGGTGCTGGGGACCTCCGGCGGCGAACTCTACTTCTGCGGACACCACGCTCGCGCAGTTGAAGCGAAGCTTCGCCCCTTGACCATTGAATGGCAAGACGAAACGGCTCGCCTCTACGAGAAGCCCGTTTACGACGACGAGGACTAGTCCGCATCCGTCCCGTTGGCACTTGTTGCCGACAGGGACTGACAGCGAATGACTTTTGGATGGGCCCGGCGATTTTCGCCGGGCCCATCCTTTGTCTTAAGCCAGCTCGGCCAACTTTCAACCCAGACGCCGGACCGCTTTTCGGCTTGGACCGTATCCGGCGTTAAACGACGGTGCGCCGGCAGTCGCCGGGTAAATACCCAGCAACCGTCGGCGCACCGAACGGGGACTTTTAGTCCAGGTAGTCGCGCAGAACCTGCGAACGCGACGGGTGACGCAACTTGGACATGGTCTTGGATTCGATCTGGCGAATACGCTCACGCGTCACGCCGTAAACCTTGCCGATTTCATCCAGGGTCTTCGGCTGGCCGTCGGTCAGGCCGAAGCGCATGGCCACAACGCCGGCTTCGCGCTCGGAGAGCGTGTCGAGAACCGAGTGGAGCTGTTCCTGCAACAGGGTGAAGGAAACGGCATCGGCAGGCACTACGGCTTCGGAGTCTTCGATCAAGTCGCCGAATTCCGAGTCGCCGTCTTCACCCAGCGGGGTGTGAAGCGAGATCGGTTCGCGACCGTACTTCTGAACCTCGACGACCTTTTCCGGGGTCATGTCCAATTCCTTGGCCAATTCCTCCGGGGTTGGTTCGCGACCGAGGTCCTGAAGCATCTGGCGCTGCACGCGTGCGAGCTTGTTGATGACCTCGACCATGTGGACGGGGATGCGGATCGTGCGGGCCTGGTCGGCCATGGCGCGGGTGATCGCCTGGCGGATCCACCAGGTTGCGTAGGTGGAGAACTTGAAGCCCTTGGTGTAGTCGAACTTCTCGACCGCACGGATCAGGCCCAGGTTGCCTTCCTGGATCAGGTCCAGGAAGAGCATGCCGCGGCCGGTGTAGCGCTTGGCCAGCGACACCACGAGGCGCAGGTTGGCCTCGAGCAGGTGGTTCTTGGCGATCTTGCCGTCGTGGATGATCTGCTCGTAGTCCCAGCGCAGGCGCTTGTCCATCGAACCGTCGTCGGCGAGCAGCTTTTCCGCTGCGAACAGGCCTGCCTCGATGCGCAGGGCAAGGTCGACTTCCTGCTCGGCGTTCAGCAGGGCAACCTTGCCGATCTGCTTCAGGTAGTCCTTGACCGGGTCGGCGGTGGCGCCGGCGACCATGACCTGCTGCTGCGGGGCATCGTCTTCGTCGGCCGAGAGCACGAAGCCCTTGGAGTTTTCGTCTGCCTTGGGTGCGGCAGGGGCGTCGTCGGCATCGTCGCCGTCAACGTCGACGTCTTCGACGTCGGTGTCTTCATCGGCCTTTGCTGCCTTGGCACGGGACTTCGCCGGAGCCCGCTTCACGGCTGCCTTCTTAGCGGGTGCAGCAGCCTTGGCGGCTGCTGCTGTCGGCTCTTCAGCTTCGGCAGCCTGGCCATTGGTGGTCGTCTCAGAAGATGACACGAAATACCTTTCTCACGGTTCGTCCGCGATGCCACCTACCGGTAACACCACTATGACCCTGTCAAGTCCGCGTCCCGCCAAATGAAGGCGAGCCGGGAGTGAGGGTCTACGGAATAGAACGCCTTACTCCCGCCATTTGTTCCCTCCGGAAAACCGGTGACAACTGCTTAAGAGCCATGGATCACGAACCCAACCGGGTCTGCTGGTTAACAGTGTCTCATGTTTCAGCTGGCCGGGGATTCACCGTGCCCCGTTTTTGTCGGGAGATTTTCCCTACAAAGGGTCTTTGCGACTAGGCGCTGAGCCGCCCGTCGAGTTTCCTGTGCCAGGCCCTTTCCGGGTCGGCAACCCAGGACGGCATTTCGCCGGCCTCAAGCAACCGCAGCAACAGTTGCGCCAGCCTGTAGCCGGGATCCGTCCGCAACGCCGCCTTAAGCAGGTTCAGCGCCGAGCTCCCCCGCCCCTTGGCCCATTCGAGCCAACCGAGCAGGCACAGCAGAGCCGCATGGTCCTGTCCCGCGGCAACACCCAAAAGGTCGCGGCAGATGAACCAGAGCCGATCCATCCTTTCCCAATCGGGTTGCGCACCCGCGGTTCCCAACAGGAAATCGGAAAAGTCCTGTGATGCCCCACCGAAGTCGACGGCCCCGGTGACCTCGCGGAAGGCTTGCAGGGCAGCGCCCCGCTCCCCTGCCGGCCAGATAGGGCAACAGGTCCCGGATCATTTTGTCGTGCAACGAGGCAAGCAACGCCCCGCACAACGGAATCGGTTCCGCGCATCCGCTGTTCGGCAACGGCGGGATCGGCATCCAGGAGCCGAGCCCAGCCGTCAATGAATTGCTCCCGCGACGCCGATCCGGAAAAGCCCTCGAGCATTTCCGACACCTGCGCACGAACCGCTTCCTTGTTTGGCCACTCGGCAACGCCGCCGCCGTCCCACAGCTGTTCCTCGGGAGCGGAACCCGCAACCACCATGCGCAGGTGGGTTTCGGTCAGCGCAAGGTCCGGAAGCGCGAAGCCCTCCGCCGGGCAGCATTCTTCGCTGCGGCAAAAGTAGCTGTGCCACCGCTCGGACCCGACATGCCAGCCGTCGCGCACCTGGATGCCGGCGCGCATCAACGCCGTGACAAGCTTTTGGAGCAACTTGTGGCGCGGCGGCCAATCCGCGGCGTTCTCCGGCGACTGCTCGGTGTAGAAGGCGACGAATACGGCGTCGGCCCGCGGCACCTTGTGGACCAGGTTCACGAGTTGGCCAACCCAGATGCGCTCGTCGGATGGTTCGTGGTGGCCCGCCGGCAGGTCGACGCGCAACGTGGCCGCCAGCCCCGCCTTTTGCATGATCAACAAGACCACCGAGTTTCGCGGGTAGAAACCAAGCGCGTGCGGAATGTAGGCGAGCACCTCGTCGGGGCTGGCCAGGGAAAAATTCGATGCCGAAGGTGAAGTAGTCATGCACCACATGGTGCGTGTGGCAGCGAACCGCCGTCCGGGTTCCGGGGCCGGCTGTGGAGCGCCGCGGTCCACGCTCCGGGCACCAGTGCTGTGCGGGGCAGTGCCGGAGGCTAGCTTGCCCGGGACGCCCTTTGCCGCACCGCCGGGCAAGGACTTCCCCGCGCAGCGCCAGGTTCCGGCGCGCCTTGCCCCGGGTGACGAACATGCCGATGACACCGATGATGATCACGAGGAACTGGAACGACATGGCCCAGCGGAAGGCATCGAGGTTGTACAGCTCGGCGCCCGGCCCGGCGGCCTTTTGCTGGAAGTCCATCAGCCAGCCAATGACGTAAACGGATACCAGGGCGGCCAGGAATCCGCCGACGTTGACGATGCCGGTGGCTGTGCCAATGACATGCTGCGGATTGAAGGTGCGGGCAAAGTCGAACCCGATCATGGAGGCCGGGCCGCCGATGGCGACGAAGACGATCAGGACAACAAGCATCCACAGGGGCGCCCGGCCTGGCCAAAGGACGACCGCCAGCCAGCTCAACGCGATGCCCAGGATGACGCCGAAGGCGATGTTGGACCGGCTGGGTCGGATACCGGGCCACCGCCGCACCCAGGACCGGGCCGAAGACCATCGCAACGACCACGAAGATGGACAGAAGCCCCGAGGCAAGCGCCGGGGACAATCCCTGCCCCGAGACCAGGAACGGGTAGCCCCACGTCAGCAGGAAGACGTTGGCGGAGAACTGCGTGGTGAAGTGCGTCCAGAAGCCCAAGCGGGTGCCGGGTTCCTTCCACGCATGCGACAGCAGGGCGCGGACCCTGGGTTGGACGGGCCGCGGGCCCGCGGCGCGCGGCCCGTCGCTGACCAGGAACAACGCAAGCAGCAATGCCAGGACCGAGAGCGCCGCCAGCGAGAGGAACGCGGGGGTCCAGCTCCACAGGTGAAGCAGCGCCACGAAGGGGATCAGCGAGAGCAGCTGGCCCAGTTGGCCGACCATGCCGGTGACCTGGGTGAGCATCGGGATCCGGTAGCCGGAGAACCAGATGGGCAGCAGCCGGATCACCGAAACGAAGGTCATCGCATCGCCGGCGCCGACGAAGAACCTGCCGACGAGTCCGGCACCCACCGAGTCGGCCATCGCCAGAAGCAACTGGCCGACCAGCATCAGTGCGGCACCGCCGGTGATCATCGCGCGCGGGCCCCAGCGGTCGACCAGCACGCCGACGGGGATCTGCAATCCCGCATAGACGACAAGCTGGACCACGGAGAACGTTGCAAGGATGGAGGCCGAGGCGTCAAAGCGCTCGGTTGCCTCAAGCCCGGCGACACCGAAGCTGGTTCGCTGGGTGACGGCGATCAGGTAGGCCCCGACGCAGCGCCCCAGACCAGCCAGGATCGTGCGGAATCGTGGTGGGCCGGCTTGCCCACTAGGAATCCGTGGCGGCCGGGCCACCTTGGTCGTCCACGCCGGAAAGGAAGGCCTCGACGGCCATCGCCAGTTCATCCCCGTCGGGAACCTCTGCATCGAGGCTCACCAGCAGCGAGCGCCGCTCCGTCTCGGGAACGTGCTGGTCGAACCGCTCCTCAAAGCCCTCGACCATTTTCTGCACCTCCGGGCTGCCGGCAACCTGCTCGGCAATCTGGCCTTCAAGCCGGCGGCCCGCTTCACGCAGCCGGTCGGTGGGCAGGCCCAGGCCCATGGCGGCACCGACGTACTCCAGCGCCCCGACGGCAACCTGCGGGTATTCGGCCTCGGAAAGGTAGTGCGGGGTGTGCATCGAGTAGCCGACCACGTCGCGCGAGGCCTCGATCAAGCCGCACCTCGATGAGGTTGACCAGGCTGGCCGGGAGTTCGGCGGTGGGCGACCACGTGGAAATGCCCTCGATGAGGTCCTTGCGGTTTCCGTGCGCGGTGACACCCATCTGGCGCGTGTGCGGGACGGGCATCGGCACGGCGCCGAAGGAAACCGTCAGGCGGACATTCAGGGCCTCGACCAGTGCGACGACCGCCTGCGACACCCGTTCCCAGGCAAGGTCGGGTTCGGGGCCGGTCAGGAAGAGGAAGTCCTGCTCCAGCCCGTCGGTGAGCAGGTAAAGCTCCAGGCGCGGCGGCTGGTAGGCGGCAAAGTGGTCGCCGAGGAAAGAAATCTGGGGCCGGCGCTCGCGGTAGTTGATCAGCTGGTCGGTGTCGAAGGAGGCAATCAACCGGGGGTTGAGCGAATCGAGCAATTCGGTGCGCACCTGCGAGAGCCACATGGCCGGCATCGGCGTGGCCGCGCATTCCAATCAGCAGGTCCAGGCCTTGAAATTCCAGGGCATCCAGGTCGACATCTTCGAACCGGACCAGGGATTGGTATTCAAGCATTGCCGCTGCTCCTTTCAGGTTGCTGTCTTGGCGTTCTCCGATGTCCCGGAGGCATGCGCTTGGACGTGCGCGCAAGCAAACACCCGAACCCAACAGGAGTGGACGTGGGGACTCAACCAGATCGGATCGATTCCCGTTACAGAAGGGTCAACCAAGGGAGTGCGTGATTTCTTCCCGTGACCACCCTCAATTCTAGGCCGACTCGGCCTCAAATGCGGTGTGTGCTCCGTCTCAGGGATACGATCGGTAAAGCCCAATCGGCAACGGGACCGCCAACGACCTTGGGGCCCGGCGCCGATGGCGCTACCCCGAGGTACACGTACTTTCACTGCACCCACAGAATCTACCGAACAGGAATCGTTTCGTGATCAACTCAAGCGATCTCAAGCTGACCGCCGTTTCCACCGACATCAAGCGCATCGGCGCCGGCGCCCTGGTCCTTGGTGTCGTCAAGGGCACCGACGGCCCGACGCTGGTGGCCTCGCCGTTCAGCCCGAAGGTGACCGAGTCGCTGCAGGCTTCCCTGAACCTGCTCAATGCCAGCGGCGCCGCAGACGAGCTGACCCTCCTGCCGGCAACCGCCGAAACCAAGGCCGAGCTCCTCGCCTTCATCGGCCTGGGCAACTTCGAGGAATCCACCCTGACCGAAGAGGCGCTGCGCCGCGCCGCCGGCTCGGCGACCCGCCAGCTTGCCGGCACCTCCACCGTGCTGTTCGCCTTGCCGGCCGCAACCGTCGCCCAGGCCGGAGCCGTCGCCGAGGGCATCGCCATGGGCGCCTACGACTTCTCCAACCACCGCTCGACCCCGGCCAAGAAGCTGCCGCTGAGCGAGGCCGTCATCGCCACCGCCGCCTCGGCCGACAAGGAGCTGCCCGCGGCACTGAAGCGCGCAGCCGTCATCGGCCGCGCCGTGCGCGCAACCCGCGACCTGGTCAACACCGCCCCGAACGTCCTGTTCCCGGAATCCTTCGCCCAGGAAGTCAAGGACACCGCCAAGGGCCTCGCCCTGAAGGTCACCGTCATTGACGACAAGAAGCTGGAAAAGGACGGCTACGGCGGCCTGACGGGCGTCGGACGCGGTTCGGATCGCGGCCCGCGCCTGGTCAAGGTCGAGTACTCCCCCGCCAAGGCCGCCAAGCACCTGGCCCTCGTCGGCAAGGGCATCACCTTCGACACCGGCGGCATCTCCATCAAGCCCGCGGCCGGCATGCACGCCATGAAGAACGACATGGCCGGTGCCGCGACGATCCACCAGGCAATCGTCGCCATCGCCGAGCTGGGCCTTCCCGTGAAGGTCACCGCATGGCTGTGCCTTGCGGAGAACATGCCCGGCGGCGGCTCGACCCGTCCGGGCGATGTCATCACCATGTTCGGCGGCAAGACCGTCGAGGTGCTGAACACCGATGCCGAGGGCCGCCTGGTCATGGCCGACGGCCTGGTTGCGGCCAGCGCCGAGAAGCCGGATGCAATCATCGACGTCGCCACGCTCACCGGCGCCCAGGTCGTGGCCCTGGGCGTGCGCACCGCGGGCGTCATGGGCGACGAGGCACTGCGCGATTCCGTGGTTGCCGCCGCCGACCGCGCCGGCGAGGCCGCCTGGGCCATGCCGATTCCCGAGGAACTGCGCCCGAGCATCGACTCGCAGGTCGCGGACCTGGCCAACATCGGTGAACGCATGGGCGGCATGATGACCGCCGCCGCGTTCCTGAACGAATTCGTCGGCGAGGTCGACGGCGTGAAGATCCCGTGGGCCCACATGGACATCGCCGGACCGGCCTTCAACGAGGCCGCCGCCTTCGGCTACACCCACAAGAACGCCACCGGATCCTCGGTGCGCACCCTGGTGACCTTCGCCGAGGAAATGGCCGCAGGAAAGTAGTCCCACCTGCCCCCATGGACGAGGCGTGCACGACGCCGGGGTTTTTCCGGAACTTTTCCGTTTCACCCCGGCGTTGTGTAACCCGTCACAGTTGACGGCAATGTGTATCACGGCAGGTGGCCCTGTCGGTTTCATGGGGCTAAGGTAATTCTGATAGATCACTTGCATTACAGTTTCTCCGCGCCCGCAACACGGGCGCGTGGAATCACCCCCACACACCATGGCCGACCACCACGTTGGCCACAACTCATAACGAGGGAGCGTTCACGTGGCCGAATCGGCAGCAACGCAAGAATTCGACATCCTCATTCTCGGCGGCGGTTCCGCCGGCTACTCGGCAGCACTGCGCGCCGTCCAGCTGGGTTTCACCGTCGGCTTGATTGAGAAGGCCAAGCTCGGTGGCACCTGCCTGCACACCGGTTGCATCCCGACCAAGGCGTACCTGCACTCGGCCGAACTGGCCGAAAACGCTCGCGAAGGTGCCAAGTACGGCATCAACACCACCCTTGAGTCCATCGACCTCGGCGCCGTGCGCAGCTACAAGGACGGCATCGTCGCCGGCAAGTACAAGGGCCTGACGGGTCTGCTGAAGATGAAGAAGGTCACCGTTATCGAAGGTAACGGCCGCCTGGTTTCCCAGGACACCATCGACGTTGACGGTGTTGCCTACAAGGGCAAGAACATCATCCTGGCCACCGGCTCCGAGTCCAAGACCTTCGGCCTGGAAATCGGCGGACGCGTGCTCACCAGCACCGAAGCCCTGAACATGGACACCCTTCCGAAGAGCGCCATCGTGCTCGGCGGCGGCGTCATCGGCGTTGAATTCGCTTCCGTGTGGAAGTCCTTCGGCGTCGACGTGACCATCGTTGAAGGCCTGCCTTCCCTGGTTCCGAACGAAGATCCCTCGATCATCAAGAACCTGGAGCGTGCCTTCAAGAAGCGCGGCATCAAGTTCAACACCGGCGTCTTCTTCGAAAAGGTCGAGCAGGACGCCAACGGCGTCAAGGTCTTCCTGGCCGACGGCAAGGTCCTCGAAGCAGACATCGTCCTGGTCGCCGTTGGCCGTGGCCCGGTCACCGCCGGCCTGGGCTACGAAGAGCAGGGCATCCCGATGGACCGCGGCTTCGTGCTCATCAACGAGCGCTGCCACACCGGCGTGGGCAACATCTTCGCCATCGGCGACATCGTCCCGGGCGTCCAGCTTGCACACCGCGGCTACCAGCACGGCATCTTCGTCGCCGAAGAAATCGCCGGCCTGAACCCGGTTGTCGTCGAGGACATCAACATCCCGAAGGTCACCTTCTGCGAACCGGAAATCGCTTCGGTTGGCTACTCGGAGCCTGCAGCCAAGGAAAAGTTCGGCGCCGACCAGATCGAGGTCACCGAATACAACCTTGCCGGCAACGGCAAGTCCTCCATCCTGGGCACTTCCGGCCTGATCAAGATGGTCCGCGTCAAGAACGGCCCGATCGTCGGCGTTCACGGCATCGGCGGCCGCATCGGCGAGCAGATCGGTGAAGCACAGCTCATCGTGAACTGGGAAGCCTACCCGGAGGATGTTGCTCAGCTCATCCACGCACACCCGACGCAGAACGAATCGCTCGGCGAGGCCGCAATGGCCTTGGCCGGCAAGCCGCTGCACGGTTAGTCACAATTACTGCACCGCGCACGCGAACCGAAAGGTACGCGTGCGCGGTGCACTAAACTCGGAGGCAACGCCTCCCACGAGATGTGCGGGAAACCCGCGGATCTCTCGCACACAAAATTTAGTTTTTAGGAGAACGGGAACAAGATGTCTGAAACCGTGAACTTGCCCGCTTTGGGTGAAAGTGTCACCGAAGGCACCGTTACGCGCTGGCTCAAGCAGGTCGGCGACCGCGTTGAGGTCGACGAGCCGTTGCTGGAAGTTTCGACCGACAAGGTCGACACCGAGATCCCTTCGCCGGTTGCCGGCGTCATCGAAGAGATCCTCGTCGCAGAAGACGAAACCGCAGATGTTGGAGCCGCACTGGTTCGCATCGGCGACGGCTCGGGTTCCGCCGCAGCTCCGGTTGCCGAGGCACCCGCAGCTGTTGAGGCTCCGGCCCCGGTAGCCGCACCGGCTCCGGTTGCAGAGGCTGCCCCGGCAGCACCGGCCGCCCCCGCCGCACCGGCATCGGGCACCGAAATCACCCTTCCGGCTTTGGGCGAATCCGTCACCGAAGGCACCGTCACCCGCTGGCTGAAGGCCGTCGGCGACGATGTTGCAGTGGACGAGCCTTTGCTTGAGGTTTCCACCGACAAGGTCGACACCGAGGTTCCTTCCCCGGTTGCCGGCACCCTGCTGGAAATCCGCGTTGCCGAGGACGAGACCGCTGAAGTTGGCTCCATCCTGGCAATCATCGGTGCTGCAGGCGCAGCCGCTCCGGCCGCTCCGGCTGTTGCAGCACCGGCCCCTGTCGCAGCTCCGGTTGCAGCACCAGCTCCCGTTGCAGCTCCGGCACCCGGTTGCCGCACCGGCACCCGTTGCTGCCCCGGCCGCTCCTGTTGCAGCTCCGGCCGCACCTGTTGCCGCTGCACCTGCAGCAGCCGCAGGCAACGACGGCTACGTCACCCCGCTGGTTCGCCGCTTGGCAAACCAGAACGGCGTCGACCTGTCCACCGTGACCGGCACCGGCGTTGGCGGTCGCATCCGCAAGCAGGACGTCATCGATGCAGCAGCCGCAGCCAAGACCGTTTCGGCTCCGGCAGCGGCAGCACCTGTTGCAGCGCCGCCCCGGCCGCAGCAGCGGCCCCCGTCGTGGCTTCCTCGCTGCGCGGCACCGTTGCCAAGGCTCCGCGCATCCGCCAGGTCATCGCCCGCCGCATGCGCGAGTCGCTGGACATCTCCACCCAGCTGACCCAGGTGCACGAGGTCGACATGACCCGCATCTTCAAGCTGCGCAACACGGCCAAGGATGCCTTCGCGGCAACCAACGGCACCAAGCTCACCTTCCTGCCGTTCATCGCCAAGGCCGTTGCCGAAGCACTGAAGCAGCACCCGAAGCTGAACGCCGAGTACAACGAAGACACCCAGGAAATCACCTACCACAACGCCGAGCACCTGGCGATTGCAGTAGACACCGACAAGGGCCTGCTGGTTCCGGTTATTTCCAACGCGGGCGACCTGAACCTTGCCGGCCTGGCCGGCAAGATCGCCGACGTTGCAAACCGCACCCGCACCAACAAGATCGGTCCGGACGAGCTCTCGGGCGGCACCTTCTCGATCACCAACATCGGTTCGGTTGGCGCACTGTTCGACACCCCGATCATCAACCAGCCTCAGGTAGCAATCCTGGGCACCGGTGCGATCGTCAAGCGCGCAGTCGTTGTCACCAACGCCGATGGCGATGACACCATTGCCATCCGCCACATGATGTACCTGTCGCTGACCTACGATCACCGTCTGGTCGACGGCGCCGATGCAGGTCGCTTCCTGCAGACGCTGAAGGCACGCCTTGAAGAAGGCGCCTTCGCAGCCGACCTCGGTCTCTAAGACCTAGGGCTTCGCCACTCGGGGCGGCACTCCACCACGGAGTGCCGCCCCGAGTCGTACCACCATGTCATCGGACACTTTCGTGCAAACCAAGTTCTACGCGCCGTCGAATTTCGATTAGGCTATGGACATGACCTTTTTGCATGCATTCCTCGTATTCCTGCACATTTTGGGTGCAGCGGCGATCTTCGGCGGCTGGCTCGCCAACTTCAAGACGCCGACCGTCAACATTTGGCAGTGGTACGGTGCCATCTCCCAGCTGGTGACCGGTCTGTTGCTCGTCGGCTTGGCCGAAATGCAGGATGCCGAGCTGAACCACATCAAGATTGCCGTCAAGCTCCTGCTGGCAATCGGCGTCTTCGTTGCCGCCCTGTTGGGCCGCAAGAAGATCAAGAACGGCCAGCCGGTCCCGACCGGGCTTGCCCACGGCACCGGCGGCACCGCGTTGATCGCGATCGCCGTAGCCGTTCTCTGGGTCTAATCCCCCGATACGTCGCATGATCCGTTGCGGTGTGTGCCTGTTGGCGCACACCGCAACTGCGTTTAACCAGGGATTCGCTGTCCTCGACACCGGCATTGCGAGGGATGGTCCACGGGATCCACCGTCAACCGCCGCACGCCCGGCAATCGCCCTTTCGGTTACCAGGTGCACGGCCATAGGATGGCACATGGAGCGCAAGCTCCGATTCCTCTGCAAATCCAAGGAGTTGTCACCATGGCAGTAACACGAAGCGCAAGCACCGTCTGGACCGGGGATTTGGTCTCGGGCGCCGGGGAAACCACGTTTGAAACCTCAGGGATCGGCACCTTCCCCGTGACCTGGCGGGCACGCGCCGAGGCCGCCGAGGGCAAGACCAGCCCGGAGGAACTCATCGCCGCGGCGCATGCATCCTGCTACTGCATGGCACTCAGCGGCATGCTGAAGGACTCGGGCCACGTTGCCGAAAAGCTTGTGACCACCGCGGAAGTCGATTTCGACACCAGCGACGGTGCAAGGATCAGCGAGATTCGGTTGACGCTGGTGGCCACGGTTCCGGGTCTGGACGACGGGGAATTCCAGAAGTTGGCCCACGCCGCCAAGGAAGGCTGTCCCGTGTCTGCGGCCCTGGCCGCGGTTCCTTCCATCACCCTGGATGCACGTCTGGCATAACCACTGGCGGGTGTTGCTGGTTCGCATGGATCCAATCTGCGCGAACCAGCGCACCCGCTTTGCCATGCCCGTCACGGTTGGCCATTTCGGCATCGAATCGACATCCCAGATTTTCCAGTTCTCCTTGTCCCTGCGCAGTTCAAGACGCACGGGCTGCCGCTCCAGCTCTTTTGCGGTGAAAACGGCTTTCCCGGAGCCGTCCACGTACCGGTAACCGCTTTGCTTGCTGGTTGCTTCCACGAACGCACTGCCGTTTGTCCCGACGGCCACAACGGATGCATCTTCCATTGACGTTTGCAGTGACTCAAGCTTCAACCCGTTTCGCTTCATGAGCGCCAGGATTTCCCTGTCGCGAGCCAACGACGGGGAACCCGGCACGTGGATGTTCTTGAGCGCCCTTGCATCGGCGTCCAACAAGATTCGGTCCCGCCGCAACGTCAGATCCGCTGCGGCCATGAGTATTTCGTCGCGTTCGCTTCCCGGTCCTGGACGCATTCCGCCTGATGCGCTGCTCCGGCACCGGCACGGCAGTCGACCGGGGACTCGATTTCGTGGGCATCGGCTTGGGAGACGGGGAGGTCCATCGACTGGGCGAGAACAGCCCCTGATGCGACCACCACGATCCCGAGCAGAGCCGGCAACCACCAGTTTTCGCCTTCCGCTTTCCAGCGAATGGATCCGATGCCCTTGGGCCTCACGTGTTCTCCCGCTGCCTTTGACGGCGGATGCGCGACCGGGCTTGCTCCCCCGCCAGCGTCGGAGAATCCGGAGGATTGTGCGCTGGCTTTCGCCCGGCCCTTTCGCGACGACGATCCCTTGGGACGCCGTTCGCTTGTTCCTTCCCCGTTTCGGACCGCTTGAACCGTGCGAACGGGGTTCTTTTTCGGGACGACTGACGTGTGGTGATCATGTGCCTGAGCGCCTCCGGTTCAACTGCAGAACCAAGCTCCACGGCAGTCGGCTCACCACCGGAAAAGATCCGCTGGGCGAACTGCCCTGCGCTGGGGCGCCGCATCGGATCGACGGCAAGCCCATCCTCAAGAAGGACCGCGAGATTGTCATTTACTTCCGGAACCATCGCCCCAATCGGGATTCTGTTTGTTGCCGGCGCCGGAGCCCGCCCGGTCAGCAGGTACCACGTACAAGCCGCCAACGCGTAGACGTCACGGGCGGGTTCAAGTTCACCGGGGTCGGCAGTCCCTGCGACTTCCGGCGCGCAGAATCCGTTTGTCCCATAATCGTCAGGGGTTTCGCCGCGGATCGCGTGGGTTCCAAAGTCGCCGAGCTTTGGGCTTCCCTTCGGCGGTGAAAAGGATGTTTCTTGGACTCACGTCGCCATGGGTCATTCCCTGCTCGTGAAGAAACTGCAGGGCCTCGGCAATCGGTGCAATCACCGTCAACACCTCGCCAACACTCAGCGGTCCGCGGGCCGCAACCACCGCGGCGGCGCTGCCGGCCGGGCAATACTCCATCAAGATTCCCGGGCCTTGGGAGGTAGTCCACGATCCCGTGCTCGTGCACCAGAAATTCATGACGCAGATTCAATTCCCGGCACCAATCCGTCGCAACGATTCGTCATATCCGATGATCTTTACGGCCAATTCCTCACCCGAATCGGTGTCTTGAATAACCCATACTGTTCCGTTTCCGCCTTGTCCCAGATATCGATTGGTGTCATATCCGGCAATTTGCGGTTGTTGCTGCGGTTCGTCACGCGTTTCCATGCATTAGTTCTACGCTTCATAGAAGAATTTGGTTTTGGTTATCCACAAGATCCGTGTCTTTGCGAATTCGAAGGCGGTCATCGATAGGCGTACCGTATTGGCCATGAGCATCAAATTCGAACGAATTGGCCTGGCTCCGGAGCTGGTCGATTATCGCGAGGCCTGGGAATTGCAACGGCGCGTTCACGAGGAAGTCACGCACGGAAACTCCGGCCCCGTGGTCTTCCTCCTGGAACACGAAGCAGTGTACACCGCGGGCCGCCTGACGGAACCCGAAGACCTGCCAGTGGACGGAACACCCGTCATTGACGTTGATCGGGGCGGAAAGCTGACCTGGCACGGCCCCGGCCAGCTCGTCGGATACGCAATCGTCCGCTTGCTGGACATGAAGGGCATCCGCGAGTACGTCTCGGTCCTCGAGGAAGCAATGATCAACGTGTCCACCGGGTACGGCGTTCCCGCCACCCGCATCAAGGGCCGTAGTGGCGTGTGGGTGCTGGGCACCGATGGCGCCCAAGACCGCAAACTCGGCGCCATCGGCATCCGCGTGGACCATGGCGTCACCATGCATGGCTTCGCCTTCAACTGCTCCAACGACCTCTCCCCATACGCACAAATCATCCCTTGTGGAATCACCGACGCCGGGGTCACAAACCTCAGCGAAGAAACTGGAACCACCATCACTCCAGCCGATGTCATTGACCGTGTCGAGAAAGAACTCGATGCTTTGCTGAGCCCCATCGTGTCATTGACATCGACCACCCCTGAAGGAGCCAACCGATGACCGCTGCACCCGAGGGCCGCCGCCTGCTGCGCATTGAACAGCGCAACTCCGCAACACCCGTTGAACGGAAACCAGCCTGGATCAAGGCCAAGGTCAACATCGGCCCCGAATACGTGGGACTGAAGAAGCTCGTCAAGTCCGAGGGCCTGAACACCGTCTGCGAGGAAGCGGGCTGCCCGAACATCTTCGAATGCTGGGAAGACAAGGAAGCGACCTTCCTCATCGGCGGCTCCGAATGCACCCGCCGCTGCGATTTCTGCCAGATCGACACCGGCAAGCCGCAGGCCGTCGACCGTGCCGAGCCGTTCAAGGTCGCCATGAGCGTCAAGAAGATGGGCCTGCGCTACGCAACCGTCACGGGCGTCGCCCGCGATGACCTGGAGGACGAGGGAACCTGGCTCTACGCCGAGACGGTCCGCCGCATCCACCAGCTGAACCCCGGCACCGGCGTTGAACTGCTGATTCCCGATTTCTCCGGCAAACCGGAATTCCTCGACGAAATCTGCGCCTCGGCTCCCGAGGTCTATGCCCACAACCTCGAGACGGTGCCCCGCCTCTTCAAGTCCATCCGCCCGGCCTTCCGTTACGAGCGCTCGCTTGACGTCATTACCCAGGGCCGCGCCAACGGGATGATCACCAAGTCCAACCTGATCCTGGGCATGGGCGAGACCCGCGAAGAAGTCACCGAGGCCATCAAGGACCTCGTGGATGCTGGCTGCGACCTGTTGACCATCACCCAGTACCTGCGCCCGACCGAACGCCACCACCCGGTGGAACGCTGGGTCAAGCCGCAGGAGTTTGTGGAATTGCAGCAGGAAGCCGAGGAACTCGGCATGCTCGGAGTCATGAGCGGCCCGCTGGTTCGTTCTTCCTACCGCGCCGGACGCCTGTGGGCCGGCGCCATGCGCAAGAAGGGGCTGCCGATTCCCGAGGCCCTGGCCCACATCGAAAGTTCCGGAGACACGCGGCAGGAGGCGTCTTCTCTGGTCGGCACATAGTCAGCCCTCGAATCGCGTAGAATTGAACCACTATGGCCAAAAACACCGATAATGCCTCGAGCGAGGCTGCAAGCCCAAAGCGCGGACTCTTTTCGCGCAAGCCAAAGGCCGAGAAGGCCACTAAGGAACCAGGCCGGCTGAAACAGCTGGGTCAGGTCTTCCAGATGACTCGCAAGAACGACCCGATGGTCGTTTGGCTGATGATTCTGGCGGCCCTTGGCGTTCTGGTGGTGGGCCTCATTGTTGGCCTGCTGATCAAGAACTGGATCACCGCGCTTCTCATCTCGATCCCGCTGGCATTGTTGGCTGCAACGATGATTCTTTCCCGCCGCGCCGAAAAGGCCGCGTTCAAGCAGCTCGAAGGACGTCCCGGCGCTGCCGGCGCGGCCATGAGCGTGCTTCGCCGCGGCTGGATCCTCAAGGACGAGCCCGTTGCGGTCAACCCGCGCACCAAGGACCTGGTCTTCCTGGGCATCGGTCGCGCAGGCGTTGTGCTCGTGACCGAGGGTCCGACCACGCGCGTTCGCACGCTGGTTGACGCCGAGCGCAAGCGCATGAACCGCGTTCTTCCCAACGTTCCGATCCACGTCATCAACGCCGGCAGCGACGAAGGACAGGTTCCCCTGGCCGAGGTCGGCAAGGCGATGAAGAAGCTTCCCAAGTCGATCACCAAGCTGGAGATCAGCGCCGTCGACAAGCGACTGAGCACCCTGGGCAGCGCTCGCTTGCCGATCCCCAAGGGAATCGACCCGAACCGGGCCCGCCCGGATCGTCGCGGACGCTAAAGAACAGCACTCGTTAAATGAGTGAGGGGCTGGAACCAACTTGGTTCCAGCCCCTCACTCGTTTAACCATTTCCAACCCGGCACGATGCCGAACTAGATACGTACGAGAATCGTCTTGCCCAGCCGGTCGTGGTAGCCGCGCTGGTCGGAATCGCTCAGCAGCGGCGGGATGACCAGGCAGATCAGCAAGGTCCGAATGATTCCGGTCAGCGGCTTCACCGCGGTCCCGTCCATGCCCTGGACCTGCATCCCGAAGATGCGGTGGCCGATGGAGTGTCCGGTGACTCCGACGAAGAGCATTTGCGTGGCGGCAAAGATCACCAGGTTCGCCGTCGTGTCCGCCTTGAAGAAGATCAGCGAAATCAGCATCGCGATTCCCCAGTCAACCAGCAGGGCGCCAACGCGCCGTCCGATCCGCGCCACGGAGCCCGGTCCGCTTTCGGGACGCCCCAGTCGCTTGCCTGGCCATTCCTGGTTACTCAGTTGCGGCGGGCCCTCGAGCCACGAGCCAAAATCTTTTCTTTCCACATCTACCAGACTACCGGGGTGCGCCAACTTGCGCTCCGGAGCCCCGGATTTCCAGGGCTTTCGGGTAAGCCACGCCACACCGCCAACCGTCAGTGTGATTCACCTCATGCACTCGAGGATGAAATCCTCTTCCGTGTAACGTACTTGAAACAATCGAGACACAGTAGAGTAACGGCAACGGTCTATGGTTGATAACGAAGGAAGGGAAGACTCGGTCTTCTCCCTTCCACGGCAACCCCAGCCGCACACCGATGAAACCACACAGGAGCCCCTGACGATGTTCAAGAGTCCAGAAGAAGTCATGGCATACATTGCCGAAGAAGACGTCAAGTTCGTCGATATCCGTTTCACGGATCTCCCCGGCGTTCAGCAGCACTTCAACGTCCCGGCCCGCACGGTCGACGCTGACTTCTTCCTCAACGGCCAGCTCTTCGACGGTTCCTCGATCCGCGGCTTCGCCGGCATCGCCGACTCCGACATGCAGCTGATCCCGGACGTGACTTCCGGTTTCGTCGATCCGTTCCGCCTGGAAAAGACCCTCGCGTTCAACTTCTCGATCGTGAACCCGCGCACCGGCGAGCCGTACCACCGCGACCCGCGCGGCGTTGCCGAGCGCGCCGAGGCCTACCTGACCTCCACCGGCATCGCCGACACCGCATTCTTCGCACCCGAAGCCGAATTCTTCATCTTCGACAACGTGCAGTACGAATCCAAGCCACAGGGCTCCTTCTACAAGGTCGATTCCATCGAGGCTCCGTGGAACACCGGCAAGAAGGAAGAGGGCGGCAACCAGGGCTACAAGACCCCCTTCAAGGGCGGTTACTTCCCGGTCTCCCCGACCGACAAGCAGGCCGACCTGCGCGACGCCATCTGCCTTGAGCTCGAGGCCGCAGGCCTTGAGGTCGAGCGCAGCCACCACGAGGTTGGCGCCGCCGGCCAGGCCGAGATCAACTACAAGTTCAACACGCTGACCCACTCGGCCGATGACATCTTGAAGTTCAAGTACATCGTCAAGAACGTGGCCGATGCCTGGGGCAAGTCCGCAACCTTCATGCCGAAGCCGATCTTCGGTGACAACGGCTCGGGCATGCACTGCCACCAGTCGCTCTGGGCCAACGGCATTCCGCTGTTCTACGACGAGAAGGGCTACGCCGGCCTCTCGGACATGGCTCGCTGGTACATCGGCGGCCTGCTGAAGCACGCCTCGGCCGTGTTGGCCTTCACCAACCCGACCGTGAACTCCTACCGCCGCCTGGTCAAGGGCTTCGAAGCCCCGGTCAACATGGTTTACTCGCAGGGCAACCGCTCCGCCGGCATCCGCATCCCGATCACCGGATCGAACCCGAAGGCCAAGCGCATCGAATTCCGCGCACCGGATGCGGCCTCGAACCCGTACCTGGCATTCGCCGCACAGCTGATGGCAGGCCTCGACGGCATCAAGAACCGCATCGAGCCGGCAGACCCGATCGACAAGGACCTCTACGAGCTCCCGGCCGAGGAAGCCAAGGACATCCAGGTTGCCCCGAGCTCGCTCGAAGAAGCCCTGCTGGCCCTGGAAAACGACTTCGACTTCCTGCTTGAGGGCGACGTCTTCACCGAGGACCTGATCCGCACCTGGATCGAATACAAGCGCGAACACGAAATCAAGCCGCTGTCGCTGCGCCCGAACCCGTACGAGTTCGAGCTGTACTACGGCTGCTAATCAGCCCACGGTGACAACCGGGCCTTAGCCCGCACCAAAGGGAGCCAACGACACATGTCGTTGGCTCCCTTTAGTTGTATCAAGTTCGATATGTCAGGTGTTTCCTGTCCCGGCGGCGATCAGCCGAACATGACGATGCCGTCGGTTCCGCCCAGCCTTTCGACATCGCCCAGGAAACGCTTCCCCTCGACCCAGGCATAGCCTGCCGGCGAGAACTCGCGCAGGATCGTCAGCTCGCCGCCCACCGGCTTCACGAGTATGGCCAGGGCTCCGTTCCCGAGGATCTTGTAGGCGACCTGGGCGCCGTCCTCGTCATCGTTCCTGTACATCCCGCCGGCCGCCAGCGCAACGACCACAGACATCGGCAATGCCCCCGGACCCCGGCTAGCCCGCGATGGTGGTCAGCAGGAACGAGCTGTCCGCCTCGGCCAGCACGTCGTGGAGCGCATCGGGCAGCACGAACAGCCCGCCGTGGGCGATGGCCGTGGACTGCCCCTCCCAGCTGACGACGATGCTGCCGCGCAGCACCAGCAGCGTCGCGGACTCCGGCTTGGGGTGCTCGTTCAGGCTCGATCCGGCGGTCAGCGTGATCAGGGTGTGGCGCAGCCGCCCGTCCTTGAGCACCGCCACGGCGCTGCGCCCGTTGGACGAGGCAGCGGCCTTGGCCGCCTCGCGTTCGACCAGGTCATCCATTTCGGCTCGGGTGATGTGCATGGCAGGGGTGCCTACCTTTCGAAGTGACGGCAACGGGTGCTGCTACTTACTATGCCCCGGGTTCCGGCGATTTAGTCCTCGAAGGCGTAAAAATGTCGCTCAAAAACCTGCCGCGCCCGCCGGGTGGCCTTGAGGTAGTCGTCCTCCATCACCGCGGCCTCCCCCGGCGAGTAGCCGCACCAGCGCGCGACGGCTTCCATGTCCCGCCAGGAATGCGGCAGCACGTCGGTCACCCGGCCGGTGCAGATCACCCCCGCGCTGCGGATCCTGGTGGCCAGGGCCCAGGCGTGGTCGAGGATCTGGACGTCCTCCGCCGGAATGATGCCGGCCTCGGCGATCGCCTGCAGCGCGGGCCGCGTCGAGGTGGTGCGCAGCGCGGGAATGGTTGCCGCATGCTGCAGCTGGATGAGCTGGACCAGCCATTCGACGTCGCTGAGCGAGCCGCGGCCCAGCTTGAGGTGGCGGGCGGGATCGGCACCGCGCGGCAGCCGTTCGGCCTCCACCCGGGCCTTGATCCGGCGGATCTCCCGGACCTGCTCCTCCCCGATGGGTTCCCCGTAGCGCACCTCGTCGGCCATGGCCATGAAGTCCGCGGCCAGCTCGTCGGATCCGGCCATGGGCGCGGCACGCAGCAGGGCCTGGCGTTCCCAGACATGGACCCACCGCTTGTAGTACTCCTGGTAGGCGTCGAACGAACGCACCAGCGGGCCGCTCTGGCCCTCGGGGCGCAGCTTCGCGTCGACCTCAAGCCGCGGCTCGGCCTGGATCGCCGGGGTCATGGGCTTGGCCAGGAACGAGCCGAGCGAGGTGACGATGCGCAGCGCCTGCTCCTGGGCGGCCTGCGGGTCGGCCCCCTCGAGGGGCCGCTGCACGAACATGACATCGGCGTCCGAGCAGTAGCCGATTTCGCGGCCGCCCTGGCGCCCCATGGCGACCACCAGCACCTCGCACAGCTGCGCGGTCGTCTCGTACTCGAGGTTTTGCGCCACCCGCAGGGTGCCGAGCACCGCGGCGCGGTCGTTGTCCGCCAGCGCGCGGCCCACCCCGTCCTGGTCGATGACCTCGGCGCCGTCGGCCAGCGCGATGCGCAGCATCTCGCGCCGGCGGATCACCCGGATGAGCCGGATGGCCGGGTCGGTGCCGAGGTTGCGCTTGAGCTTGGAGGAGATCTCCGCCCACAGGGCCTCGAAGGTCAGCGGCTGCAGGTCCTTGTCGGAGCCCAGCCAGGCCGTCGACTCCGGGGAAACCTCCAGCAGGTCGGTGATGAACCGGGAGTTGGACAGGATCTTGCACAGCCGTTCGGCCGCCGCGTTCGAATCGCGCAGCATGCCCAGGTACCAGTGGGACTCCCCCAGCGATTCGCTCAGCCGCCTGAAGCCCAGCAGCCCGGCGTCGGGGTCCACGCCCTCGGCGATCCAGCCCAGCAGCACCGGCAGCAGCTGGCGCTGCAGGGCGGCCCGGCGCCGGACCCCGCCCGTGAGCGCGTCGATGTGGCGCATGGCGGCCTTCGGGTCGACGTAGCCCAGGGCGCGCAGGCGGGCCTGGGCCGCCTCCGGGCTCAGGCGCACCTCGTCGCGGGAGAGGTTGGCGGAGGTGCTCAGCAGCGGGCGGTAGAAGATCCGCTCGTGCAGCTTGCGGACCTCGCGCTTGGTTTCGCCCCAGCGCTCCAGCAGCTTCGCGGCGGTGGCAAGTTCCACGCCCAGCATCGAACGCACCCCGCGGGCAAGCACCCGCTGGCCCGACTCCCTGTTGCGGCATCAGGTGCGTGCGGCGCAGGTTGACCAGCTGGATGCGGTGCTCGAGCACGCGCAGGAAGCGGTAGGACCCGTCGAAGCTCTCGGCGTCGTCGCGGCCGATGTAGCCGGCCCGGCTCAACGCGCCGATGGCGGTGGTGGTGGTGCGCACGCGCAGGGACTCGTCGACCCGGCCGTGCACCAGCTGCAGCAGCTGGACGGTGAACTCCACGTCCCGCAGGCCGCCGGGGCCCAGCTTGAGCTGGCGCGAGAGTTCCTCGGGCTTGATGTTGGCGGTGACGCGGCGGCGCATGCCCTGCACCGATTCGACGAAGCCCGCCCGTTCGGAGGAGGACCAGATCAGCGGCGCGGCCATGGCCTCGTAGTCGGCGCCCAGCGCGGCGTCGCCGGCGATGGCGCGGGCCTTGAGCAGCGCCTGGAATTCCCAGGAGGCGGCCCAGCGCTTGTAGTAGGCGGCGTGGGATTCGAGGGTGCGCGAGAGCGCGCCGTCCTTGCCCTCGGGGCGCAGGTTCGCATCGACCTCCCACAGGCCGGGCTCCGGCCCCGTGGAATCGATGGCGCGGGAGATGCCCGCCGCCAGCACCGCGGCAATGCCCGAGGCGAGCTGCTCGTCGAGCCCGTCGCTCGCGTGCACGTAGATGACGTCGACGTCGGAGACGTAGTTCAGTTCGCGGGCGCCGCACTTGCCCATGCCGATCACGGCCAGCCGCACGGCGGCGACGTCCTGCGCGGCAAAGCGCTCGGCGGCCTCGGCCCGGCTGATGGCCAGCGCGGCCTCGATGGCCGCGGCGGCAAGGTCGGCGAGCTCGCGGCCCACCACCGGCATCGCATCCAGCGCGTTGGCCGCCCCGAGGTCGCGGTGCGCCAGCGACAGCAGCGCCCGGCGGTAGGCGACACGCAGCGCCCGGTAGCCCTCGGGCCCGGACAGCGTGGCCACCGGCGCGGCGGCCGATCCCGGGTCCGCGCCGACGGCCAGCAGGAGTTGCTCCCGCAGGTCTTCGGCGGCGCAGCCCTTGATTTGCGCGTCGGGCACCTGCTCGAAGACGGCCAGCGCCCCGGGCTCGCGGATCATGAAGCCGGCCAGGGCGTCGGAGGCGCCGAGCACGCGCAGCAGGCCCGGGGCCGTGCGCGGGTTTTCCACCAGCTTCACCGCGGCCGGGGCGTGCGGGATCAGCCGGACCAGGGACAGCAGGGCCAGGTCGGGGTCGGCCGCGTTGGCCAGGTTCCCGACGAGTTCCTTGAGGTCGACCCCGGAGAGTTCCTCGGCCGCCAGGAACCGCTTGGCACGTTCGAGGTCGTCAAAGCCGGCGGAGATGAGCCGCCGCGTGGGATTCACGAATGGCTCCTAGAGGATCCCGAGGTAGCGGCGCAGCTCGAACGGGCTCACATTCTGCCGGTACGCTTCCCACTCGTCGCGCTTGTTGCGCAGGAAGGAGTTGAAGACCTGCTCGCCGAGGATCTCGGCGACCAGCTCGGATTCCTCCATGGCGCGGATCGCGTCGTGCAGCGAACCGGGCAGCGGGTCGTGGCCGGACGCGCGGCGTTCGGCGCTGCTCAGGCCCCAGACGTCGTCCTCGGCCTGCGGCTCGAGCTCGTAGCCCTCCTGGATGCCCTTCAGGCCGGCACCGAGCAGGCAGGCGTAGGCCAGGTACGGGTTGGTGGCCGAGTCGATGCCGCGGTATTCCACGCGGGCGCTCTGCCCCTTGCCCGGCTTGTACAGCGGGACGCGGACCAGCGCCGAGCGGTTGTTGTGGCCCCAGGACCTGTGGCTCGGGGCCTCGCCGCCGCCCCACAGTCGCTTGTAGGAGTTCACGAACTGGTTGGTCACCGCCGTGAATTCCGGCGCGTGGCGCAGGATGCCGGCGATGAACTGGCGTGCGGTGTCCGAGAGCTGGAATTCGCGCCCGGCCTCGAAGAAGGCGTTGGTGTCGCCCTCGAAGAGGGAGAAGTGGGTGTGCATGCCGGAGCCCGGTTCGTCGGAGAACGGCTTGGGCATGAAGGTCGCGTAGATGCCCTGCTGGATCGCCACCTCCTTGATGACGGTGCGGAAGGTCATCACGTTGTCGGCCGTCTGCAGCGCATCGGCGTAGCGCAGGTCGATTTCGTTCTGGCCCGGGCCGTTCTCGTGGTGGGAGAACTCCACGGAGATGCCAACGGCCTCGAGCATCGTCACCGCGGTGCGCCGGAAGTCCTGGGCGACGCCGCCGGTGACGTGGTCGAAGTAGCCGCCGCGGTCGACCGGCACCGGGTAGCCGTCGGCACCCGATCTCCGAGGACTTGAGCAGGTAGAACTCGATCTCGGGGTGGGTGTAGCAGGTGAAGCCCATCTCGGAGGCCACGGCCAGCTGGCGCTTGAGCACGTGGCGGGAGTCGGCGGCCGCCGGCAGTCCGTCCGGGGTGAGGATGTCGCAGAACATGCGGGAGGTGGGTTCGGTTTCCCCGCGCCACGGCAGGATCTGGAAGGTGGCCGGATCCGGCTGCAGGAGCATGTCGGATTCGTATATGCGTGATAGCCCCTCGATGGAGGACCCATCGAAGCCCAGGCCTTCCTCGAAGGCTCCCTCGACCTCGGCCGGGGCCAGGGCCACCGACTTCAGCGAACCCACCACATCGGTGAACCACAGGCGAACAAAGCGCACGTCGCGCTCTTCGATGGTTCGGAGGACGAATTCCTGCTGGCGATCCACGGCGGGTTCCTTCCACAACGGCTTCAATATTGGGGCGGAAAGTGCCGCCTCCATCACTTTATACGGTTTTCGCTACATGACACGGTGCTACGTGTTCGGGCATTGTGCATTAGTCTCTTGCCCATGAGTGCTCATCCCCCAGTCCCCGCAAACACCACGTCCGCCGCGCAGGCCCCGGGCGGCCGCGTCCGCGTCCACCACCTGCAAAAGGCCAAGGCCGAGGGGCGCAAGTTTGCGATGCTCACCGCATACGACACCATGATGGCCGGCATCTTCGACGAGGCCGGGATCGAGGTCCTGCTGGTCGGGGATTCCGCCGCCAACACCGTCGTGGGCTACTCCTCCACCCTGCCGATCACCCTCGACGAGATGGTCGTCTTTGCCAAGGCCGTGACCTCGGGTGTCAAGCGCGCCCTGGTGGTCTGCGACATGCCGTTCGGCTCCTACGAGGTCTCCCCCGAACAGGCAGTGGCCTCGGCCGTGCGCCTGATGAAGGAGGGCGGGGTGCATGCCGTGAAGATCGAGGGCGGCACCTACTTTGCGCCGCATGTGCGGGCCCTGGTTGCCGCGGGCATTCCGGTGATGGCACACATCGGTTTCACCCCGCAGTCGGAGCACGCACTGGGCGGCTACCGGGTCCAGGGCCGCGGGGATGCCGCGGGCGCGCTGATCGCCGACGCCCAGGCGCTGGAGGCCGCCGGCGCGTTCGCCGTCCTGATGGAAATGGTTCCCACCGAGACCGCCCGTCGCGTCGACGAGGCATTGCACGTGCCGACGGTGGGCATCGGCGCCGGTCCCGTCACCACCGGCCAGGTCCTGGTCTGGCAGGACATGCTCGGGCTGGGCGGCGGCAAGAGCGCACGTTTTGTGAAGAAATATGCAGACCTGCGCTCCATCGTTTCGCAGGCCGCCACCGCCTACCACCAGGACGTCGTTTCCGGCACGTTCCCGGCGCCCGAGCACGAATTCGAGGACTAGGACCTAGTCTTCGTCCTCGGCCTCGTCTTCCGCGTCCCATTGTTCGTTGCGCTCGCGCACCTTGGTCATGGCCTGTTCGGCCTCGGCGCGGGAGTTGTAGGGCCCCAGCAGCTGGGACCAGTCCGCCTGCGGACCGGATTCGACCTGCCCCGTAACGATGTTGAACCAGTATTCGCCCTCACCCGGGAGTTCCTTGCTCATCTGGTTGTCCGCCTTCCTTTGGCTCTGTTTTGCGTGGCTAATGCCCACCCTACAGCCCCGGGCCGCGCGGCCGAACGGTCCGCAACCGACCCATGTGCCCGCGGCTTGGGTGCACGGCTAGAATAGGCGTTATGCCTCTTGCGTCAACAGCACCTGTCGGGTCCCTGAAACCCGGCGTCCAGACCCCACAGCGCCCCGTCCCCGCCTCGATCCAGCGCCCCGAATACGTCGGCCGCCCGGCGCCGCGGAAGTCCGATGCCTCGGAAATCCGCAGCCCCGAGGTCATCGCCAAGATGCGCATCGCCTCGAAGATCGCGGCGCAGGCGCTGGCCGAGGTCGGCAAGGCGGTGGTTCCCGGCGTGACAACCGACGAGCTGGACCGCATCGGGCACGAGTTCCTGCTCGACCACAACGCCTACCCCTCCACGCTGGGCTACCGCGGCTTCCCCAAGTCGCTGTGCGCATCGATCAACGAGGTCATCTGCCACGGCATCCCGGACAGCACCGTGGTCGAGGACGGCGACATCATCAACATCGACATCACCGCCTTCATCGGCGGGGTCCACGGCGACACCAATGCCATGTTCATGGCCGGGGACGTCGACGAGGAATCGCGCCTGCTGGTGGAACGCACCGAGGAATCCCTGCGCCGCGCCATCAAGTCGGTCATGCCGGGCCGCGAAATAAACGTCATAGGCCGCACAATTTCGGCATACGCGAAAAGATTCGGTTATGGTGTGGTTCGGGACTTTACCGGCCACGGCGTCGGGGAATCCTTCCACACCGGGCTGATCATCCCGCATTACGATGCGGCGCCGGCCTACAACCGGCTGATCGAGCCGGGCATGACGTTCACCATCGAGCCCATGCTGACCCTGGGAACCATCGAATGGGACATGTGGGAGGACGGCTGGACGGCCACCACCAAGGACCGCAAACGCACCGCACAGTTTGAACACACTCTGCTCGTCAATGAGGACGGCGCCGAAATCCTCACCCTGCCCTAACGGCAGGACCTTTCCCGCACGAGAGAGAACCCGAGTATAAGCATGTCTAAAAGCGTGAAGAAGCAAACCACGGTCGCCATCGGCATCGACATCGGCGGCACCGGCATCAAGGGCGGCATCGTCGACCTGACCACGGGGCAAGTTGATTGGCGACCGTTTCCGGATCGACACCCCCAAGCCGGCGACTCCGGCCGCGGTCGCGGAGGTCGTGGCCCAGATCGTCGAGGAGCTTTCCTCCCGCGAGGGCGCGCCGGCCACCGACACCCCGGTGGGCGTCACCTTCCCGGCGATCATCCACCACGGGGTGGCCCGTTCGGCCGCCAACGTGGACAAGTCCTGGATCGGCACGGATGTCGATTCGCTGCTCACCGAGCGCCTGGGCCGCCCGGTCCACGTCATGAACGACGCGGACGCAGCCGGCCTGGCCGAGGTCCGCTACGGCGCCGGCAAGGGCGTCGACGGAACCGTCCTGCTCATCACGCTGGGCACCGGCATCGGCTCGGCACTGATCCACAACGGCGTGCTGGTACCGAACGTCGAACTGGGCCACCTGGAAATCGACTCGGCCGTTGCCGAGACCAAGGCCTCGGCCTCGGCGCGCGAACGCGACGACCTGTCCTGGGACGAGTACGCGGAGCGCCTGCAGCGCTTCTTCACCCACGTGGAGTTCCTGCTCTCCCCCAGCCTGTTTGTGATCGGCGGCGGCATCTCCAAGCGGGCCGACGACTACCTTCCGAAGATTTCGGTCAATGCCCCGATGGTTGTCGCTTCCTCGAAGAACAACGCGGGAATCGTCGGTTCGGCCCTGCAGTCGGTGATTTCCGAGCAGCTCGCCAGCTGACCGAGCCGCATACACAAAACGGGTGGCGTTCCCGGGCTTCTGCCCCGGAACGCCACCCGTTTTCGGTGGTCCAGCTGATGCTATTTGGCGCTTAGCGGGCGCTGCTTGCCCGTCGGACGTTCTTCGCGTTCGCGCCGCAGCTTGTCGATGGCCTGCTCGAAATCCTCAAGCGATTCAAAGCCCTGGTAGACGCTGGCGAACCGCAGGTAGGCCACCTCGTCCAGGCGCTGGAGCGGCGCCAGGATGGCCAGCCCCACCTGGTGTGCATCGATTTCCGCGGCCCCGCTGGAGCGTACGGTTTCCTCGACTTCCTGGGCAAGCACCGCCAGGTCGTCGTCGGTGACGGGACGGCCCTGGCAGGCCTTGCGCACGCCGTTGATGACCTTGGCCCGGCTAAACGGTTCGGCGACACCCGAACGCTTGAGCACGTTCAGGCTCGTGGTTTCGGCGGTGGTGAACCTGCGTCCGCAGGCTGCGCATTGGCGGCGGCGGCGAATTGCCGTGCCGTCGTCGGTGAGCCGGCTATCTACGACACGCGAATCGGTATGCCGGCAATATGGGCAGTACACGGCACTCCTTCTTTGGGGTCTTTGGCGAAACACATGAGTGCTCCGCTTCAGTTTAGAACCACATATAGCCTAATCACAACATTGTCATTACCACATGTAGTGGCTTGCGTCACTTTGGCGCGCTGACGGCCGATGATTTTCAGGCGTTGTCGAAACGAATCGCGACGGCGTCGCCGTGCGCCGGCAGGTCCTCGGCGTTCGCCAGGGCGATCACGTGCCCGGCCACCTCGCTCAAGCGCCGCGCGGTCGTAGTCGATGACCTGGATTGCCTTCAGGAACGTGTTCACGTTCAGGCCCGAGGCGAATGCCGCGGTTCCGCTGGTCGGCAGCACGTGGTTGGACCCGGCGCAGTAGTCCCCGAGGCTCACCGGTGAGTGCGAACCGACGAAGACGGCACCGGCAGCGGTGATGCGCCCGGCAACGCCGGCGGCATCCCGCGTGTGGATTTCCAGGTGTTCGGCGGCGTACACGTTGCACACGGCGATGCCGGATTCCAGGTCGTCGACCAGGATCACCGCCGACTGGTTTCCGCCCAGGGCAACCCGCACGCGCTCGGAGTGCTTGGTGGTGTTGCACTGGGTTTCCAGTGCCTCGCGCACGGACTGCGCCAGTTCCGGGGAATCGGTGACAAGCACGGCCGCGGCGTTCGGGTCGTGCTCGGCCTGCGAGATCATGTCCGCGGCGATGTAGCCGGGGTTTGCCGTGGCATCGGCCAGGATCGCGATTTCGGTGGGTCCCGCCTCGGCGTCGATTCCGACAACGCCCTTGACCAGGCGCTTGGCGGTTGCGACAAAGAGGTTTCCGGGTCCGGTGACAACGTCGACCGGCTCGATGGCCAGTGCCGCGTCCTCGCCCTCGGCAACCGGCACGCCGTAGGCGAGGGCCGCGATGGCCTGGGCCCCGCCCATGGCGTGGACCTCCTCGCACGCCCAGCAGCTGTGCGGCGGCCAGGATGGTGGGGTGCGGCAGCCCGCCGAATTCCTTCTGCGGCGGCGAGGCGATGGCCAGCGAGCCGACACCCGCGGCCAGGGCGGGAACCGCGTTCATGATCACGGAGCTGGGGTAGACGGCCAGGCCGCCGGGAACGTACAGGCCCACGCGGCGCACCGGAACCCAGCGCTGGGTCACCGTCGCGCCGGTGGCGTAGCGGACCTCGCTGTCCCCGGGAACCTGCTCCGCGGCAAAGGCGCGGGCGCGGGCGATGGATTCCTCAAGCCCGGCACGGACCTTCGGGTCCAGTTCCTCCAGGGCGCGGACCATGGCCTCGGCCGGCACCCGGGTGTGGGTCTGGGTGACGCCGTCGAAGCGTTCGGCCAGCTCGCTCAGGGCGGCGAAGCCCTCGGCGCGCACGCGGGCGATGATGCCCTCGACGGCCTCGGCGGCCGTGGCGAAGTTCAGCTCGGGGCGCGGCAGCACCGCCTTGAGGCTCGCATGGTCCAACGCGGCACCCCGCAGATCTAGGTCTTGGAGCGCGGAAAAGGTCTGGGGGCTGGCGTTGCTAGTCACCGCACCAGTTTATAGGGTCGGCGGGCCGGCACCGCGAAAAGTGCGTAGCCTCCCACTTAACAATCGAAACGACGGTCCCGCTGTTCAGGCGTGCTTCCCCCGGCGCGTCCCGGTGCCATAGTCTGCAACCAGCACAAACTCACACATCAGAAGGGGAACCCTATGCCACAGCCACATGGCGGATTCGAGCCATCGCCGACCGGACTGCGCATCGTGATCGAACGCGAGGTCGGGTTCGGCCTGGAGGAAATCTGGGACGCATTCACCACCCCGAAGGGCCTCGAGCCCTGGGTGGGAGTCCTGCGCGGAAGCCGCGAAGCGGGCGACCTGCAGTTTTCCATGGTCGAGGGCGGACAGGAGGCGTCGCCCGCGAACCTGCGTGATCCACCGCTGCAGGGCACCGCACGAGCTGTCCTTCACCACGGACAGCGAGTACGGCGCGTGGAACCTCGGGCTCGAACTGTCCCGGCAGGACGGGGTGAGCACGATCCGCTTCATCCAGGACCTCGGCATGACCGACGATCCGAGCACCATCGGGCCGGGCTGGGAATACTACGTCCAGCGGGCGATCGTTTCGCTGGAGGGCGGCGACGTCGAGTCGGTCAAGTGGGACGACTACTACCCCGCCCTGGCCCCGGCCTACACTAGGGCCGTCCGAATAGGACCGCACTGGCTCTTCAGACCAGCGGAGGGAAAACCCATGACACAGGCCCACGGCGGCGTCGGGTTCTGGTTCCGCACCGGCGGCTCGGAGCATCGTCATCGAACTCGATTCGGTAGTACGACATCCGTGACATCTGGGAAGCCTTCACCACCGCCGAGGGCCTCCGCTCCTGGGTGGGGATCCTGCGCGGGAACACGGACAGCGGCGACCTGCGGTTCGCTTTCCTCGAGGAGGGCTTGGAAGCGGCTGCCGGGAGCGTGCACGTCCTACACTGCAGGCCTCCCTACAATTTCTTCGTGACCGTCGAGACCGAACAAGGGCCATGGGTTCTTGGCATGGAGCTTTCGCGCCGGCCGGGAACGAAGAAGATCACGTTCATCCATGAGCTCGGGCCGTCGGACGACCCAAGCACCTCGGGCCGGGTTGGGAGTACTACCTGCAGCGGCTGCTCGTGCACCTGGAGGGCGGAGACGTCGAATCGGTCAAGTGGGACGACTTCTACCCCGCCCTGGCCCCGGCATACACGAAGGCGCCCGAGTAGTCCCCCTGAACCGGGTGGACCACTCGGGCGCCTTCCGCGTACCGCTAGGTCGTCGGCTTGGCCTTAGCCGTCCAGGCAGGTCGGGCCGAGCAGCACCTTCAGGTCGCCGAAGAGCGCCGAGTTGGGGTTGACCCGGTACTCCATGCCCAGGCGCATCAGCGAGGTGCCGCGGCTGCCGTGCAGCTTCACGCGCACCTCGGTGGTTCCCTGGTGCACGCGCAGCACGTCGCCGAGCGCCGAGACCACGTCCTCGGTGGCCTTGTGCGCGGCCATGGAGATCACCACGGGTCCGCTTTCGCCGTCCTCGCGGATCTCGGGCACCGTGAGTTCCTGGGCGTTGAGCGTGATCGACCCGTCGTCGCGTTTCTGCACCCGACCCTTGACCACGACGATCAGGTCCTCGGCCAGCACGTTGGCGATCGGCGCGTAGGCGTTGCCGAAGAACATGGTCTCCATGGAACCCGACAGGTCCTCGATCTCGCAGCGGGCATACGGGTTGCCCGACTTCTTGGCGATCCTGCGCTGCAGCGAGGTGATCATGCCGCAGATGGTGACGGTGTGTCCGTCCTGCGGGCCGTCGTCGGAGAGCACCTGGGTGACGGACATGTCGGCGTTCTGCTCCAGCAACCCGCCCAGGCCCTTGAGCGGGTGGTCCGAGACGTAGAGTCCGAGCATGTCGCGTTCGAACGCGAGCTTGTCCTTCTTTTCCCAGTCCGGCATGTCCGGCACCGAGACCGTCATGCCCGGAGGCGACCGACGGGTCGTCGAACGCGCTGAAGAGGTCGAACTGGTTGGCGGCCTCGTTGCGCTTGACCGCGATGACCGAGTCGACGGCCTCTTCGTGGATCGCCACCAGGGCGCGCCGGGCGTGGCCCATGGAGTCGAAGGCGCCGGCCTTGATCAGCGATTCGATGGTTCGCTTGTTGCAGACCACCGCCGGGACCTTTTGCAGGAAGTCCGAGAAGTTCTCGAAGTTGCCCTTTTCCTTGCGCGCCTCGACCATGGCGTTGATGACGTTGGCGCCGACGTTGCGGATGGCGCCCATGCCGAAGCGGATGTCCGTGCCCACCGGGGTGAAGTTCAGCGCCGATTCGTTCACGTCCGGTGCCAGAACGGTGATGCCCATGTGGCGGCATTCGTTCAGGTACATGGCCGTCTTGTCCTTGTCGTCCGCCACGGAGGTCAAGCAGCGCAGCCATGTATTCGGACGGGTAGTGGGCCTTGAGGTACGCGGTCCAGTAGGAGATGACGCCGTAGGCGGCCGAGTGGGCCTTGTTGAAGGCGTAGTCGGAGAAGGGCAGCAGGATGTCCCAGAGGGCCTTGACGGCCTCCATGGTGAACCCGTTGTCGATCATGCCCTGGGAGAATCCGGCGAACTGCTTGTCCAGCTCGGATTTCTTCTTCTTGCCCATGGCGCGGCGCAGGATGTCTGCCTGGCCCAGCGAGAAGCCGGCCAGCTTCTGCGCGATGGACATGACCTGCTCCTGGTACACGATCAGACCGTAGGTCCCGCCCAGGATCTCCCGCAGCGGTTCCTCCAGGGTCGGGTGGATCGGTGTTTCTTCCTGGAGCTTGTTCTTGCGCAACGCGTAGTTGTTGTGCGAGTTCGCGCCCATCGGGCCCGGGCGGTACAGCGCGAGCACCGCGGAGATGTCTTCGAAGTTGTCGGGGCGCATGAGCTTGAGCAGCGAGCGCATGGGCCCGCCGTCGAGCTGGAACACGCCCAGGGTGTCGCCGCGGGCCATCAATTCGTAGGCGCCGGCGTCGTCGAGTTCCAGGCGCTCGAGGTCCAGGTCGACGTCCTGGTTCGCCTTCATGTTTTCCAGGGCGTCGGAAATGATGGTGAGGTTTCGCAACCCCAGGAAGTCCATCTTGATCAGCCCCAGGCCTTCACAGGTCGGGTAGTCGAACTGGGTGATGACCTGGCCGTCCTGGATGCGGCGCATGATCGGGATGACATCGATGATCGGGTCCGAGCTCATGATGACGCCGGCGGCGTGCACGCCCCACTGGCGCTTCAGCCCCTCGATGCCCTTGGCGGTCTCGAAGACGCGCGCGGCCTCGGGGTCGGTGGCGACCAGCTGGCGGAAGTCCCCGGCCTCGGAGTAGCGCTTGGACTTGGGGTCCTCGATGTCGTTGAGCGGGATGTCCTTGGCCATGACGGCGGGCGGCAGCGCCTTGGTCAGCGATTCGCCCATGGAGAAGGGGTAGCCCAGCACGCGCGAGGAGTCCTTCAGCGCCTGCTTGGTCTTGATGGACCCGTAGGTCACGATCATCGACACGCGTTCGTCGCCATACTTTTCGGTCACGTACCTGATGACCTCCGAGCGGCGACGATCATCGAAGTCGACGTCGAAGTCGGGCATGGAGACACGTTCCGGGTTCAGGAAGCGTTCGAAGATCAGCCCGTGGACCAGCGGGTCAAGGTCGGTGATGCGCATGGCGTAGGCGACCATGGAACCTGCACCCGAACCACGGCCGGGCCCAACGCGAATGCCGTTGTCCTTGGACCAGTTGATGAAGTCGGCAACGACCAGGAAGTAGCCGGGGAAGCCCATCTTGATGATGACGTCGAGTTCGAAGTCCGCCTGCTTGCGCGAAGCCTCCGGGACGCCGTTGGGGTAGCGGTAGTGCATCCCCTTGTCGACTTCCTTGATCAGCCAGCTGGTTTCGTCCTCGCCCTCCGGGCAGGGGAAGCGCGGCATGTAGTTGGCGCCGGTGTCGAAGGAGACTTCGGCGCGTTCGGCGATCAGCAGGGTGTTGTCGCAGGCGTCGGGCATCTCGCGGAAGAGGTGGCGCATTTCGGCCGGGCTCTTGAGGTAGTAGCCGGAGCCCTGAGAACGCGAAGCGCGAACCGCCCTGGTCGTAGGTGGGCTCATCGAGGGTGGAACCGGAGTTGATGGCCAGCAGGGCCTCGTGGGCCTTGGCATCGTGCTCGTGGGTGTAGTGCAGGTCGTTGGTGGCAACCCTCGGGATGTTCAGTTCCTTGGCCAGGCGCAACAGGTCCTGGGTGACGCGGCGCTCGATGTCCAGCCCGTGGTCCATGAATTCGCAGAAGTAGTTTTCCTTGCCGAACAGGTCCTGGAATTCCGCGGCGGCGGCCTTGGCCTCGTTGTACTGGCCCAGGCGCAGCTTGGTCTGGACCTCGCCGGAGGGGCACCCCGTCGTGGCGATGATGCCCTCGTGGTAGGTGTTGAGCAGGTCGCGGTCCAGCCGCGGGTACTTGCCGAACACCGAGTCGAGGGAGGCGATGGAGGAGGCCTTGAAGAGGTTCTTCATGCCGGTGTTGTTGTAGCTCAGCAACGTCATGTGCGTGTAGAGGCCACCGCCGGAGACGTCGTCGCGCTTCTGGCTTTCGTCGGTGCGCCACTTGACACGGGTCTTGTCGTCGCGTGCGGTACCCGGGGTCACATAGGCCTCGATGCCGATGATCGGCTTGATGCCGGCCTGGGTTGCCTTGTTCCAGAAGTCGAAGGCACCGAAGAGATAACCGTGGTCGGTGGTGGCCAGAGCGGTCATCCCCAGCCGGTTGGTCTCCTCAAAGAGTTCGGTCAGGCGTGCAGCACCGTCAAGCATTGAGTATTCGGTGTGCGTGTGAAGGTGTACGAATCCATCGCGATTAGAGCTAGCCACCGATCCAGTCTAGGCGTTCTTGTTGGCCGCCGCTGGCGTCTTGCCGGGGATGTGAAAAGTGGCACCTGTTGTCTTCAACAGGTGCCACTCGAAACAACCTAGAATTCGCCGTCCCGCAACATTTCCAGCGCGTTGTTCAGGTCCACCGGGTAGTCGCTGGTGTACTCGACCCATTCACCCGAGACCGGGTGGAAGAAGCCGAGCGTTTGCGCGTGCAGCCACTGGCGGGTCAGTCCGAGGCCCGCCGCAAGCTTCGGGTCGGCGCCGTAGGTCTGGTCTCCGACACACGGGTGGCGGAACGCGCTGAAGTGCACGCGGATTTGGTGGGTCCTGCCCGTTTCGAGTGTCACCTCAACGAGCGAGGCCCGGCCAAAGGCCTCGAGGACCTTGTAGTGCGTGACGGAGTCGCGGCCTTCTTCGAGGACCGCAAACTTCCAGTCGTGGCCGGGGTGGCGGCCCAGCGGGGCGTCGATCGTGCCCTGCAGTGGTTCGGGCAGCCCCTGGACCACCGCGTGGTAGATCTTCTTGGGGGTGCGTTCCTTGAAGGCTCGCTTCAGCGCCGTGTAGGCCCGCTCGGTCTTCGCCACGACCATCAGGCCGCTGGTCCCGACATCCAGCCGGTGCACGATGCCCTGGCGCTCGGCGGAACCGGAGGTGGAAATCCGGTAGCCTGCGGCAATCAAGGCACCGACGACGGTGGGGCCGACCCAGCCCGGGGACGGGTGCGCGGCAACGCCGACTGGCTTGTCGATGACAACGTAGTCATCGTCATCGGCAATGATCTTTAGGTCTTCCACGAGTTCTACCCTGATTTCTAGTGGGTCCGGCCGAACCGGGAGGTAAACGTCGATCTGTTCCCCGGCGATGGTCTTGCGCGATTTGCCAACGACCTTGCCACCGGCCTTGACGTTGCCTTCGGCGCAGAGCAGCGCGGCTTGCGTACGGGAAACCCCGAGCCGCTCGGCCAGGAACGCGTCCAGGCGGAGTTTCGCTTCCTCGGGTTCGACCAGGAAGGTTTCTTCGCGTCCCTCGCTCATTCGTTGCCCTGCGCTTCGGGTTCGGCCTCGTGCGGTCCGCTTCGCCTTCTTGGCGTGCTCCGCGCGCTTGCCGTCGACTTCCCTGCCCGTGAAAAGAAGCAGGCAAATGCCGATCATGGAACAGACAATGAACATGTCCGCGACATTGAAGATCGCAAAGTTTGGAAGGGCGATGAAGTCCACGACGTGGCCGTGGCCGAAGGACGGTGGCCGGAAGAGCCTGATCCGTCAGGTTTCCGGCAACGCCACCCATCAGGCCGCCCAGTGCCAGCGCCCACGGCAGGGAACCGATCTTGCGCACCAGGAAGACCGCCACGTAAACGAGTACCGCGGCCTGGATGATGGTGAAGATCCAGG
Source organism: uncultured Actinomycetota bacterium (assembly GCA_963818105.1). GTDB lineage: Bacteria > Actinomycetota > Actinomycetes > Actinomycetales > Micrococcaceae > Paeniglutamicibacter. The sequence continues at coordinate 408,430 of CAWFRB010000040.1, forward strand.
TCACGCTCTCCCCCATGGAGAAGGCGGCGCCCGAGTTGCGGATGAAGTACCAACGCAGCAGCGGCGGGAAGACATCAATCACTTGGCCCTCGTACATGTTGCTTTCAACAATACGTTTGGTGACCTGATCCAATACCAAGGCAATCACTGCCAGTGCGGTGGTCAGCAGAATCAATTGCCTCTTGGGTCCACCAAGGATTCCGGATGCCGTCGAATCCTGTGGCGCTGGTGGTACGGAACTGTTTTCCATTATGTCCTTTAACGCATTGTTGGCGGTCGGGATATCCCGACCGCCAACAATCTTAAGCCATCAATATGTGAGGCAGGGATTGGCAGATTAGCCGTTGTCCTTGGATTCCGGGGAATCCATGGAGCCCTTGGCCTCAAGATCGCGCAGCTGACCCTCGATGTAGGTCTTCAGACGTGCACGGTAGTCACGCTCGAATCCACGCAGCTGCTCAACCTTGCGCTCGAGAACAGTCTTCTGCTGCTCCAGGGCGGAAAGCGTCTTGCGGCTCTTTTCCTCGGCGTCGGATACAAGGCTGTTGGCCTCGACCTGCGCCTCGGCAATGATCTTGTCACGCTGTTCAACACCGGCGGACACGTACTCGTCGTGCAGGCGCTGTGCCATGGCGAGAACGCCTGCTGCGGATTCGGCCGTCGTGGCCGAAGCGGCAGGAGCTGCTGCCACAACCTTTGCCGGCTCGGCGGCCTTCGGGGCCTCGGCAGCGCGGGTTTCTTCCTTCTTGACTTCAGCTTCCTTTGCCTTGGCCTTGTCGGCTTCGGCTGCCTTGGCGGCGGGTGCTGCTGCAACGGGAGCCGGCACAGCCAGGTCTCCGTCGGCAACGCCGGCTTCGCTCAGGCGGCGACGCAGTTCATCGTTCTCCTGCGTCAGACGACGTAGTTCGACAACGATCTCGTCTAGGAAATCGTCAACTTCATCCTGATCGTAGCCTTCGCGGAACTTAGTTGGCTGAAATCGTTTGTTGACTACATCTTCTGGCGTGAGAGCCATCTGGTCACCTCGATACTTGGTTCTCTCCCCGAACCGCTGATGTGCGGCCCGAGTACACTTACCCGTTTATTGACACGCTAACCGGTGCAGTCGTTGTGCCTAATGCGACAACACTATAACGACTGAACCACTAATGACTAAATCTAACGAACATTTCCAGCAGGAATTTTCATTAGTTACCACTTGTCGCGGCCTACTTCGGCTTCTATTGAAGCATTAACCCACAGCCGCCATTCGACCCAAATAACCGACAGCCAGTTTCAGGAAAATGACGACAAGGAACAAAATTATGAACGCCAGATCCAGCCGGATTCCCCCGATATCGAGCGGCTTGACGCGGGAGCGGAGCCAACGCATGGGCGGATCCGTGGTCCGGGCGATCATCGAAACCGCCACCAGGGCCATGCCCTCGGGGGCGCCAGGAGCGGGCAAAGGATTCAGTGATGTCCAGCACGATGCGCAGCAAGAGCATGACTTGCAACACGGTAAGCACTATATAGAGCAGTGCGAAGATAAGCTCCACGTTTTATACGAACCTTTGCCGCTAGCTCTGGTTGAAGAACGTGGCTTGGTCTTCGGACTGCTTCTTGTCCTCGCCCAAAACCTCGACGGTGGAAGGTGAGAGCAGGAACACCTTGTTGGTGACCCGCTCGATGCTTCCGTGCAGCGCAAAAACAAGCCCGGCCGAGAAATCAACCAGTCTCTTGGCATCGGCTTCACCCATGTCCGTGACATTCATGATGACAGGAATGCCGTCACGGAAGTTCTCGCCAATGATTTTTGCATCATTGTATGAACGTGGGTGAACCGTGGTGATCTGACGCAATGAATCGTCCTCGTCCCGAGCTGAAGGCGCGCGCTTGATGGGTGTTACCGGAGCCCGGTATTCGTTTTCAATGACAGGTCGCGGGGCGACGGGTGCCGCCGGAGCAGGCTGGACGGCAACCGGTTCCTCGTGAAGAGGCTCAACCACGCGCACTTCTTCACGCGCTTCGATATCGCGCTGCTCCGTCTCGAAGTTCTCGTCGCCTTCGGCGAGTCCGAGGTAGATCATTGTCTTGCGCAGTGCGCCAGCCATGGTCTTCTCCTTTTAATCGTGCGCGGTCGGTTTTGCCGGCCGCAAGTCTCTCCGCTAATTCGACGCTACCGCACCATTCGGCGGTGCCCGAGTACATCGGATACTTCGCGTCGGTGTGTCGCAATGTGGCTTTGGCCGCCTCGGACAATCCCGGCCTGGCTTCGGGCCATGCGCCGAGGAGCTGGATCTTGCGGGAATTCCTATTTGCCCGACCAAACCAGGCCGGCCAACCGGCCGGTGTCCGGGTTCCGCCGGTAGGAGAAGTAGTCTTCGTTTTCGAAAGTGCAAACGCCGCTTGCCGTCACCAGGACGCCGAGCGACTCGAGCTCCCGGCGGGCCTCGCCGGGCAGATCGAGGCCGGCGCTGCCCCAACGGGTGGCACAGGCAATGCCGGGACGCAGGCATTTCGGATTCTTCGGCCATGTTGCCGTGGGACTTCGTAGCAGGATCCGCAGATTGACGGTCCGATCCACGCTTCAAGCTTCGTGGCGCCATGGGATTCCATCCGCGCCACCGTGTTGGACAGGATTCCGTCCAACAGGCCGCGACGTCCGGCGTGGGCCACCGCGCTGATCGCGCCCGACCCGGTGATGCCGGCGAAAACGACGGGAACACAGTCGGCGACCATGACGGCCAAGGGCTCGAGGGCACTGTGGCGATACCAGCGCATCGCAGGTGGCGGTGCCGGAGGTCTCCGGCGGTCCGTCGACCGAGACGACATCCGCCGAATGCACCTGGTCCATGTAGGTGAAACGAGTTTCACCCAGGCCCAGGCCTTGTTCCAGACCGCGACGCCGCAGCAGCACGGCGTCACGGTCATCCGGAACATGGAAGGCGAGGTTGCCCTGTTCCATCGAAGTGAAAGCAATTTGCAGGCTTGGAGCCAATGCGGATTGGTAACGCAACATAGGACCGGGCAACTCCCCCATCAGGTGACTTGCTTCTTTACTTCAGGAAATCCGGGACATCCAGGTCATCGTTGGTGGCCGAAAGATCCGGCTCGACGATGGCGGGGAGTTCCTCGAATGCCGGCTCCACCGTTGCCACTGCTGCGCGAACTTCCTCGCGCACCGGTGCAACCGAGGGAGCCTGCGGAGCCGCGGCGGGCGCGGCCGGGACCGTGCGGGCCGGCAGTGCGGCCTGCGGTGCGCTGGTCGCGTCGACCTGGTCGAAGCCTGCGGCAATGACGGTGACGCGCGCTTCGTCACCCAGGGCGTCGTCAATGACGGCGCCGAAGATGATGTTGGCTTCCGGGTGGGCGACTTCCTGCACGAGGCGGGCTGCTTCGTTGATTTCGAAGAGGCCCAGGTCCGATCCGCCCTGGATGGAGAGCAGAACGCCGTGGGCGCCGTCGATGGACGCCTCAAGCAGCGGCGAGGCGATGGCGAGTTCCGCGGCCTTGACGGCACGGTCCTCTCCACGTGCCGAACCAATGCCCATGAGAGCCGAACCCGCACCCTGCATGACCGACTTCACGTCGGCGAAGTCGAGGTTGATCAGGCCGGGGGTGGTGATCAGGTCGGTGATGCCCTGAACGCCGGAAAGCAGCACCTGGTCGGCCTGGCGGAATGCGTCAAGCACCGAAACGTTGCGGTCGGAGATCGAGAGCAAACGGTCGTTCGGGATCACGATCAGGGTGTCGACTTCGTCGCGCAGTGCTTCGATGCCGGCATCGGCGGAGTTCGCGCGGCGGCGGCCTTCGAAGGTGAACGGACGGGTGACAACACCGATGGTCAGTGCGCCGAGGCCGCGGGCGATGCGGGCGATGACCGGCGCGCCACCGGTGCCGGTGCCACCGCCTTCGCCTGCGGTCACGAAGACCATGTCCGCGCCGCGGAGTACTTCTTCAATTTCCTCGCCGTGGTCTTCGGCCGCCTGGCGTCCCACATCGGGGTTGGCGCCTGCGCCAAGTCCACGCGTGAGTTCGCGTCCAACGTCGAGCTTGACGTCTGCATCACTCATGAGCAGTGCCTGCGCATCGGTGTTGATTGCAATAAATTCGACGCCTCGCAGGCCAACTTCGATCATGCGGTTGACGGCGTTGACGCCACCACCGCCGATGCCGACGACCTTGATGACGGCGAGGTAGTTCTGTGGAGCTGCCACGTCCTGATTCCCTTGTTCGATGTGCTGCTGACCGAGGAAGCTCAACCGGACCAACGTTAACCCTCAACTGGAAGGTTATAGTTATGTCAAGCAACCGCTATTAAAACGCTATGGTTCGTGGTTCGCACATGCAACAACCAAGGCCGCGTGTCGCTCCAAAGTCGTTGATTTTTCTGTGTTTTACACGTTTGGAGGACCGTTACCGGGCCACCGGGTGTTGCGGGCTGGAAATGTCGTACACCTTAATCGGTGACTCCTTGTCCTTGGGCGCCCCTAAAAGCGCCTCAAGGACCTTGATTTTCAGCGTGGATTCCTGGTCGTTACCCCAGATAACCAAGGTGCCGTCCTTGAGCTTCAGCTCAATGAAGTCCTTGCTCGTGGCCGTTGCGTGATCCACGGTCGCCAATAGTGTATCCGGTAGTTCCGAGAGAACCTGGGTAAGCATCGAAAACACCTTGGGGTTCTTAATCACGGCATTGGATTTCACCGTCGGGAAGCTTGGGCTTGTCCTTCGCCCCCAGCACCGCCAGAACCTGGCCCTCGGGCCCCACCAAGCGAGCGCTTCGAGCCCTCCGTCAGCACCGCCACCGGATGGTGTTCGATGATCTGGATTCTCAGGGTGTCGGGCACCTCCGCCTGCACGATCGCGTCCTTGACCGCAGGCTGCCCGCCGAGCAGGTCCATGACCCGGCCGGTGCCCACGCGCGCCAGGGGCACCCCGTGGAGGGGCTCCAGGGCCTGCTGGAGGTCCTTTTCCTTCACCAGCGAGTTTCCCTCGACCTGGATGTTCTTGATGGCCAGGATCGGCGAGAAGCTCAGGACCAGCACCAGCGAAACAACCACGGCCGCGACAACCGAGACTCCGATGATCCAGCGCTTGCGGGTGCGCAGCCGCGGATCGGGCGGCAGGTCCACGACATTGGACCCGCCGCCACGCGTGGGCTTGGCGGCCATCAGCTACCCAGACGCGCGCGCAATTCAGCCAGGATTGCGCTCCCCTGCTCGGTGACGTCACCGGCGCCGATCGTCATGATGACGTCGCCCGGCTTGGCGCACGCGGCAACCACGGATGCTGCCTGGCCCATGGAAACCAGGCCGCCGGCGGTGTCCAGTTCCTTGGTGACCAGTTCGCTGGTCACGCCCGGGATCGGGGTTTCGCGGGCCGGGTAGATCTCGAGCACGTAGGCGGTGTCGGCCAGCGACAGCGCCTGGCCGAACTCGCGGTGGAACTCGTTGGTGCGGCTGAACAGGTGCGGCTGGAACAGCACGTGGACGGCGCCGGTTCCCGGCGACGGCGCGGGCGGCACGCAGGGCGGCCAGGACCTCGGTCGGGTGGTGGGCGTAGTCGTCGTAGACCCGCACTCCCGCCGGCCTCGCCGCGGAAGTCGAAACGGCGCGCGGCGCCGGTGAAGGCGCCCAGGCCCTCGACGGCGGCTTCCGGGTCCAGCCCGCAGTCCAGCCCCACCGCGAAGGCGGCGGCGGCGTTGAGCAGGTTGTGGTTGCCCGGCAGCGCGATCTCCAGGTCGGCTTCCTGCCCGCTGCCCCATTCCAGGGTGCAGGCGAAACGGTTGTCGCGCGGGTGCGCATCGAGCAGGCGGCGGTCGGCGTCCTCGGAGAAGCCGTACGTCTGGACCCGCAGGTCCGGGCGCTCGCGGCGCATGCGGGCGGCCAGGGCGCGGGAGCCCTCGTCGTCGGCGCAGCAAATGAGCAGGCCGTCGGCGGGCAGCAGCGAGGCGAAGTCGTGGAACGACTGGTGGACGGCCTCGACCGAACCGTAGTGGTCCAGGTGGTCGGCCTCGATGTTGGTGATCACCACGACGTCGGGCTGGTAGTTCATGAACGAGGCGTCGGATTCGTCGGCCTCGGCGACAAAGACCTTGCCCTCGCCGTACTCGGCGTTGAAGCCCAGGCTGGCGATGTTGGCGCCGATGGCGAAGGTCGGGGAAATCCCGGCCTCGCGCAGCATGAAGGCGATCAGCGAGGTGGTCGTGGTCTTGCCGTGGGTGCCGGCCACGGTGATGACGTGGTGGCCTTCCATGGTCGCGGCCAGCCCCTGGGAGCGGTGCAGGATCCGCAGGCCGCGGGAAACGGCCTCGTCGTATTCCGGGTTGCCGGCCTTGATGATCGAGGAGATCACCACGGTGTCGGCATCGCCGAGGTTTTCGGCGGCGTAGCCGACGTGGATGCGCGCCCCGGCCTCGCGGAGGTCATCGAGCACCGGAAGTTCCTTGGCGTCGGTTCCGGAGACCGTCAGCCCGCGGGCCAGCATGAGCCTGGCAACGGCCGAGACGCCCACGCCGCCGATGCCCATCAGGTGGACTTTGCCGAGTTGGTCAAGAGTATGTAATTCCTGCATGTGACTAGCTTCCCATGACGGCGGGGCGCGGAGGGGTTTGGCGTCCCAGTGAGTCAAGAATCATTGCCGCCATGACCTCGGCCGCATCGCTGCGGCCCTGGCTCGGCGGCGGCCTTGCCCATCCGGTCCAGCGCGGCGGCATCCAGCAGCAGCGGGATCACCGTGGCGGCGACGTATTCGGGGGTGAACTCGGCATCGGCGACCAGCAGCGCGCCGCCGGCGGCGACCAGGTCCGCGGCGTTCAACCGCTGTTCGCCGTTGCCGATCGGCAGCGGGACGAGCACCGCCGGGGTGCCCGCGACGGCAAGCTCGCACACGGTTCCGGCGCCCGAGCGGGCAACCATCAGGTCCGCGGCGGCGTAGGCCTGGTCCATGGAGTCGACGTATTCGACCTGGCGGTAGCCCGGGGCCGCCAGCGGGTTGCCGGACTCGTCGAGCACGACCTTGTCGCGCCCGGTGATGTGCAGGACCTGGATCCCGGCCGCGGCCAGCGCCGGCAGGCTCCCGGCGATCGCGGCGTTCACCGAGGCGGCGCCGGAGGAACCTCCGGTCACCACCAGCGCCGGGACGCCGGGGGCAAGGCCCAGGGCCTCGCGGGCGCCCTCGCGCAGGGCGGCGCGGTCCATCGTGGCGACGTTGCCGCGCATCGGCATGCCGACGACCTTGGCGCCGGGAAGCCCGGTGCCGCCGAAGGCCGCACCGACACCCTGTCGCGTACCGTGCCCCGACCTTGTTCGCCAGGCCGGCGCGCGCGTTGGCCTCGTGGACGAAGATCGGCAGCTTGCGCTTCCTGGCCGCCAGGTAGACGGGGGTGCAGACGTAGCCGCCGACGCCCAGCACCGCCTGGGCACCCGCCTCGTCAAGGATCCTGCCGGCGGCCTTGATGGCGGCGGAGAAGCGGAAGGGAAGCTTCAGCAGGTCCATGGACGGACGCCTGGGCATCGGGACCTTGGCAATGGTGCGCAGCTCGTAGCCGGCCTCCGGGACCAGCCTGGTTTCCAGGCCGCTGTCGGTGCCGACCGCGGTGATCTCGGCGCCGGGCGCCATCCGGCGCAGGGCGTCGGCAATCGCAATCATCGGGGAAACGTGTCCGGCGGTTCCGCCGCCGGCAATCACCACGCGTAATTCTTCAGTCATGTCTGCCTTGTACTACTTTCGGTTCTCAAGCTTGGGCGCCGCTCCCCCGCGACGGGCCCGGGGGCCTCGTGCAAACGGTGGCGGCGCGCAAGCGGATGTGGTTAGTTGGCTTTGGCGCCGCGGAGCCTGGCCATGAACCCCGCGAGCATGCCCGGTGTCGCCCGGCCCTGCTTGCCCATGCGTTGTTCGCGGGCGAAGGACAACACGACGCCGATGCCCAGGAACGTTGCCAGCAGGGCCGAGCCGCCGGAGGAAATGAACGGCAGCGGCACGCCGATGACCGGGAGCAGCCCGATGACCATGCCGATGTTCACGAATGCCTGGCCGATGATCCAGGCCATGATGCCGCTGACGGCCACCCGGCCGAAGATCGTTTCGGAGCGCACGGCAATGCGGAACATCGCCACGGCGAGCATGGTGTAGAGCAGCACGACGAAGAGCGTGCCGAGCAGGCCCATTTCCTCGCCGAGCACGGCGAAGATGAAGTCGTTCTGCGCTTCGGGGATGTGCGACCACTTCTGCCGGGACTGGCCCAGGCCGACGCCCGAACCAGCCGCCGGAGGCCAGTGCGTAGATTCCCTGTTGCGCCTGGTAGCAATAGTCCTGGCGCCATCGGCGGCCGCAGCCGAAGAGCCAGGCGGTGACGCGGCCCAGGCGCGTGGGGGCCACGAGCACGGCAACGGCCAGGCCGACGGCCGACGACGCCGCCGCCGATGCCGAAGATCTTGGCGGGGGCCCCGCCGACGAACATCACCACCACCAGGATCAGCATCAGCACCATGGCGGTGCCCAGGTCCTTGCCGATCATGCACCAGCCCGAGCATGAGTCCGCCGAACGGCGCCACCAGCGGCATCACCGCGTGCTTCCACTGGTCCATCAGGTGGGCCTTGCGTTCAACGACCGCCGCGCCCCACAGCGCCATGGCCGCCTTGGCGAACTCGGAGGGCTGCACGGAGAAGCCGCCGATGAAGAGCCAGTTCTTGTTGCCGTAGATTTCCTCGCCGAAGACAAGCACCATCATCAGCAGGACCGTGGCGATCCCCAGCGCCGGCCAGGCCAGCTTCTTGAGCTTGTCGGTGGGCAGCAGCTGCAAGCGTCGCCATGCACAACAGGCCCGAGCACGGCCCACATGGCCTGCTTGCTGAAGTCGTCGAAGGGCGACTTGTTCCGGGCGATCGCCTCCACCGAGGAGGAGGAAAGCACCATGATCAGGCCCAGGAGGGTCAGCGCCAGCGTGCTGCCCAGGACAACGTAGTAGTTGATCTGGGCACCGCGCAGCGACGGGTCTTCGAGCCTTCGAAAACAACTTGGCAAGTCCGCGCGGCTCACGGTCCCGGCCGGGCTTGACCGCTTTTCCGGCAGTGCCGCCCTTGCCGCGCGGGGCCTGTGTTTTGCCGCTCACGACTGCTCCTTAACTACTTGGTGTCTTCTCCCATGAGTGCGCGAACCGCGTCGATAAACGCGTTGCCCCGCTGTGCATAGGAGGAGAACTGGTCCATCGAGGCCGCCGCCGGTGCCATGAGCACCGTGTCGCCGGCCTCGGCGATCGCCGCTGCCTGGTTCACGGCCTCGGCCATCACGGCCCAGCCGTGGGCGGATCCGGTTGCCTCTTCTCCAGTTTCGCGCACGGCGGTCATGATCACCGGCACCTGCGGCGCGTGTCGCTCCAATGCCTCAACGAGCTTCGCGGTGTCGGTTCCGATCACCACCACGGCCTTGAGCCGCTTGGCGTGGGCCTTCACCAGGTCGTTGTAGTCAACGCCCTTGGAAAGCCCTCCGGCGATCCACACCACGGAGCCGAAGGCGCCCAGCGAGGCGCTGGCCGCGTGCGGGTTCGTCGCCTTGGAATCGTTGATCCACAGGATGTCGTCGCGGCGGGCGACGGCCTGGATGCGGTGGTCCCCCGCATCGAAGTTGCTCAGCCCCAGCGCCACGGCCGCGGGTTCCACGCCGTAGGCGCGGGCCAGCGCCGCGGCGGCGGCGGCGTTGGCGGCGGTGTGCCGCGGGACGACCTCGCCGATCTGGTCCAGGGCCACGAGTTCGGCCGCCGAGTTGCGGCGGTCCTCGATGAACGCGCGGTCCACCAACAGGTCCTCGACCACGCCGACCATGCTCAGCGACGGCACGCCGGTGGTGAAACCGACGGCGCGGCAGCCCTCGACGACGTCGGCGTTTTCGACCATGGCCTCGATCACGCGCTCGTCGGCGTTGTAGATCGCGGCCACGCGGGTGCGCTCGTAGATCTTGGCCTTGTCGGCCTTGTAGTTCTCGAACCCGCCATGCCAGTCCACGTGGTCCTCGGCGATGTTCAGCACCACGGAGGCCAGCGGGGAGATGGTGTGGGTGAAGTGCAGCTGGAAGCTGGAGAGCTCCAGGGCGATCACGTCGAAGCCCTCGGGGTCGCGGATCGCGTCGAGGATCGGGGTGCCCACGTTGCCCGCGGCGATGGCGCGCAGGCCCGCGGCCTTGAAGATCGACTCGGTCATGCCCACCGTGGTGGTCTTGCCGTTGGTCCCGGTGATGACGACCCACTCGGCGAGCTTGCGGCCCTCCTTGGTGCGCACGCGCCAGGCGAGTTCGACGTCGCCCCAGATCTCGATGCCGGCCTCGGCGGCCGCGGCAAGCATCGGCTGGCGCGGGTTCCACCCGGGCGAGGCGATGACCAGCTGCGGGGCCTCGCCGTCGATGGGCGGAAGCGTGTCGGTGTGCGCGGCGCCCAGCAGCACGTCGGTCGCGCCGACGATCTTCAGGGTGTCGGCACGCGAACGGTTGACCTCGGTGTCGGCGCCGTCGACGACCACCACGCGGGCGCCAAGCTCGATCAGGGTGTCGGCGGCGGAGAAGCCGGAAAGGCCCAGGCCGGCCACGACGACGCGCAGCCCCGCCCAGTCCGATTCCCAGCTGGTCAGCTTGGCAAGATCAGTCAAAGTCACAGTCCCACGACCCATTCGGAGTAGAAGATGCCCATGCCCGCGGCGACAAAGAGCCCGCCGAGGATCCAGAAGCGGACCACGACGTTCTCCTCGGCCCAGCCGGAGAGCTCGAAGTGGTGCTGCAGCGGCGCCATCTTGAAGACGCGCTTGCCGCCGGAGAGCTTGAAGAAGCCGACCTGGATGATGACCGACAGCGCGATCATCACGAACAGGCCCGCCAGCACGACCAGCAGCAGCTGCGTGCGGGAGAGGATCGCGAACGCGGCCACGGCGCCGCCGATGGCCAGCGAACCGGTGTCGCCCATGAAGATCTTCGCGGGCTTGGCGTTCCACCAGAGGAAGCCGATCAGCGCGCCGCAGAGGATCGCGCCGAGCAGCGCCAGGTCCATGGGGTCGCGCACGGTGTAGCAGACGTTGCCCGACGCCGGCAGGCCGCAGGCCTGGTTGTTCTGCCAGATGCCGATCAGCGTGTAGGCGCCGAACACCATGATGGAGACGCCGGCGGCCAGGCCGTCGAGCCCGTCGGTGAGGTTCACGCCGTTGGTGGTGCCGGTGACGATCAGGTTGGACCAGAGCACAAACAGGATCAGGCCCGCCAGCGGCCCGGCGAAGGCCAGGTCGATGTTGGTGTCGCGCACGAAGGAAATCGCCGTCGAGGCGGGCGTGAGGCCCTGGGCGTTGGGGAAGTTCAGTGCGAGCACGGCGAAGGCGATGCCGACGGCGGCCTGCAGCACGATCTTTTCCCAGGCGCGCAGGCCCAGCGAGCGCTTCTTGGCGATCTTGATGAAGTCGTCAAGGAAGCCGACCAGGCCCATGCCGGCGAAGAGCAGCAGCGCCAGCAGGCCGCTGGCCGTGACGCCGGAGGTGGCCCGGCCCATGAGGGTCAGGATGCCGTGGGTGAGGAAGTAGCTCAGGATCACGGCCAGCACGATGATCACGCCGCCCATGGTCGGGGTGCCCGACTTGATGGCGTGGCTCGTCGGTCCGTCGTCGCGGACCACCTGGCCGTACTGCTTCTTGGTCAGCAGGCGGATGAATACGGGCATGGTGGCCATGGTAAAGACCAGGGAAATGCCGGCTCCCATGATTAGGGCAATCACTGCTCCGAGCCCTCCTTCGCGGTGCGGGCACCGTTGTTGGTTTCTGCGATCCGGTCGCCCAGGTGGCGCAGTCCGGAACCGTTTGACGACTTGAAGAGCACGATGTCGCCCGGGAGCAGGTTGTCGTTGAGGATCTCGGCGGCGGCGTCGGCGTCTTCGGCGAAGTACGCCTCGTCGCCCCAGCTGCCCTCGAGCACCGCCGAGTTGTAGGCGGCCTTGGCGCCGCGCCCCACAACCAGCAGCTTCTTGATGTTCATGCGGACCGCGGCGCGGCCCAGCAGGTCGTGCTCGTGGATCGAGTCGCTGCCGAGCTCGAGCATTTCGCCCAGCACGGCCCAGGTGCGGCGCGCGACGCCGGCCTCGTTGGGCAGGCCGAGTTCGGCGAGCGTGACCAGGGCCGCGCGCATCGAGTCCGGGTTGGCGTTGTAGGCGTCGTTGATGATGCTCACGCCGTCGGCGCGTTCGGTGCGTTCCATGCGCCAGCGGCTGGCGGGGCCCAGGCCCTGCAGCGTTGCGGCGATCTGCGCGCCCTCGACGCCGAGGTATTCGGCCACGGCGGCCGCGGCAAGGATGTTGGTGACGTGGTGGCGGCCGATCAGGCCCGAGCGCACGGGGAACTCGGAACCGTCGCGCAGCACCAGGGTGAAGACCGGGTGCCCGTTGGCGTCGACCTCCGCGTCGCGGGCCCACACGCCGGCGGCGCTGGGGTCCGCGTTGCGCTGCACGCCGAAGTTCAGCACCGGGGCGATCGTGCGCGAAGCCATCGCGGCGACCATCGGGTCGTCGAGGTTCAGCACGGCAAGGCCGTCGGCGGACAGGGATTCGACCATCTCGCCCTTGGCGATCGCGATGTTCTCGACGCCGCCGAACTCGCCGGCGTGCGCCGAACCGACGCCCAGCACCACCCCGACCTCGGGGTGGACCATGTCGGTGAGGTAGTTGATGTGGCCCACGCCGGTGGCGCCCATCTCGACCACGAGGAACTTGGTGTCCTCGGTGGCACGGAAGACCGTCAGCGGGACGCCGACCTCGCCGTTGTAGGAACCGACCGGGGCAACCGTGGGGCCGGCGGTGGCCAGCAGCTCGGAGAGCAGGTCCTTGGTCGTGGTCTTGCCCGCGGAGCCGGTGATGCCGACAACCCGCAGGCCGTTGCGTTCCTTGAGCCGGGCGACGATGGCCGCGGCGATTTGGCCCATGGCGATGACCGCGTCGGGCACGATGACGGCAGGGTGCACCGACCCGTCGGGCGCAGTGGTTTCGCGCTCGGCCAGGGCCAGCAGCGCACCGCGGTCGATGGCGGCCTGCACAAAGTGGTGGCCGTCGGAGGCTTCGCCGGGCTTGGCCACAAAGAGCCAGCCCTCGTTGCACTCTCGCGAGTCGGTGGTGACCCCGAGGACCTGATGGTCGGCAGAGGCCGTGGAAGTGAGTCGCCCGCCCGTGATTTCGGCGATTTCGGCGGAAAGAAGATCAATCATGACAGGTAGGACTTTACCCTTCGTCCTTGGAATCAAAGGAATCGGTGCCTTGGCCCAGCGGACGGAAACCGTTCAGCAGCAGGGCACGGCGAAGCTCTTCCCGGTCGTCGAGTTCCAGGTTGATGCCCATGACTTCCTGGAAGACCTCGTGCCCGCGTCCGGCCACCAAAATGGTGTCGTCTTCCGTCGCCATGGCCACCGCGGCGGCAATCGCCTCGGCCCGCGGGTAGACCTCGAGCGCCTGGCTGGACAGCCCCTTGGCGGCGATTTCCCCGCGTGCCCCGGCCAAAATCGCCGCACGGATGGGGGCGGCTTCCTCGCCGTGGGGATCGTCGTCCGTGACAATGACAACATCGGCATGGTTCGCGGCCACGGCACCCATGATCGGCCGCTTGGTGGCGTCGCGCTCCCCCGTGGCCCCGAAGACCACGATGACGCGGGAGCCGGGAACCGGTGAACGGACCGAGCCCAGGGCCCGTGCCAGGGCGTCGGCGTTGTGGGCAAAATCAACAATCGATGCAGGTCGCTCGGCGATGACCTGCATGCGTCCGGGCACCTCCACGGTGAGCGGGTTTGCCGCGTCAAGCGCCGCCTGCAGTTCGGCCAGCGGCACGCCGGAGGCCAACACCATGAGGACCGCCAGTGCCGCGTTGGAGACGTTGAAGTCCCCGGGCAGGCCCGTCTTCAGGCGCAACACCTGCGACTTGGGGCCGTGCAGTTCAAAGCTGTGGCCCAGGCCCGACGGCGCGATGTCGCTGATGATCCAGTCGGCGTCGGCGTTTGCGGCATCCGAGGCCAGCGTCCACACCGCGGCCGTGGCCTGCTCTGCCATGGCAACGCCCCAGGGGTCGTCGATGGTGATCACGGCACGGTCGCTGCGCTCAAGGTCGAAGAGCGCGGCCTTGGTCTCGAAGTAGTCCTCCATGGACCCGTGCAGGTCCAGGTGGTCCTGGGTCAGGTTGGTGAACCCGGCCACGGCGAAGCGCAGGCCGTCGACGCGCTTGTAGGACAGCGAATGCGAGGATACCTCCATGGCCGCGGCGTTGACGCCCATTTCGCCCATGCGGGCCATCAGCCCGTGCAGCTGCGGCGCCTCGGGGGTGGTGAGGATGCTGGGGATCGGCGTATCGCCCGCGGCGATCTCGATGGTTCCCACCAGGCCGGTTTCACGGCCCAGGGCGCGCAAGCACGGAACGGATCATGTAGGTGGTGGTGGTCTTGCCGTTGGTCCCGGTCAGCGCGAAGAGCTCGGGGCAGTTCACGTCCGTCCCGTAGATGAGCGCCGAGAGTTCGCCGACGACTTCGCGTACGTCCTCGACCAGCACCATCGGCAGGCCCAGCGCCGAGGCAGTGACCTCGCCTTCCATGTCGGTGAGGATCGCGGCCGCGCCGGCTTCCGCCGCGGCCGCGGCGAACTGGGCGCCGTGGAACTTGGCGCCCGGCGCCGCCACGTAAAGGTCTCCGGGCAGCACCGCGCGGGAGTCAAGGCAGATGCCGGTGACCTGCCGTTGCCCGTCCCCGATGATGTTCGCTCCCCGGCCGGTTTCGTGGAGGTATTCGAGCATGGCGCCCAGGGCCGTGGGCGATTTGCGGTGCGGCCGCAGAAGCTGTTCTGCCGCGCGGGGGGTGAGGACTTCAGGCATTACCAAGATTTCTTTTGTTCGGATCCGATGAACACGTCGTACCCGTTGGGCTTCGAATTGCTCGGCGGAACGTTGTAGGCGTTCAGTGTCTTGCTCATGACCTCGCTGAAGGTGTCTCCGACGGACCAGCTCTTCCAATCGCCCTTGGGACGATGCATGGTGACTGTCACTACGAACTGCGGGTCGTCCAACGGCGCCACACCCGCGAACGAGCTGGTGTATCCATCGTATTTTCCGGAAGGTCCTGCGGCCTGCGCCGTTCCGGACTTTCCGCCCACACGATAGCCGGACACACCCATCTTAGTGCCCGTGCCTTCAAGGACGACCGTCTCCATCAAGCGCAGCATCTCTTTGCTGGTCTTTTCCGAGAACACGCGCCGGGTCTTGGACGCGGGGGTCTTCTCCACCGTTCCGTCGGCATTGACGTAGGAATCGATGAGCTTCGGTTCGATCAGGACTCCGCCGTTGGCGACGGCCTGGAAGATCTGCGAGGTGTGCAGCGCCGTCTGGGTGTAGCCCTGGCCGAACATGGTGGTGTACTGCTGGCGGCGTTCCCAGTCCTGCCACGGGGCAAGGATGCCCTTGCTGGCACCGGAAATCCCGATGTCGATGGCCGAGCCGATTCCGAGCTTCTTCATGTACTTGTAGCGGGTTTCGTTGCTCATCTTCTGCCCCACCATCACCGTTCCGGTGTTGTAGGAGCGTGCGAAGATGCCCGCGGCCGTCATGTCGTAGGTCGGGTGCTTCAACGAGTCGTTGATGACTTCGTGGTTCACCTTGTAGGAATTGGCGACCTTGAATGCGTCCGTCCCCTTGATGACACCCTCTTCGAAGGCCGCGGCAAAGGTCGCGAGCCTTGCCGGTGGAACCGGGCTCGAAGGCCTGGGTGATGGCCGCGGAGGTACGGAACTCCGCCTCGGTGGCGCTGGGGTCGTTGGGGTCGAGTTGGTTTGAGTCGCCAATGGCGATCATCCGGCCGGTTTTCAGTTCCTCGACCGTGACCGAAACCCACTCGGCGTTGAACTGCTGCTGCTTCTTCCGGGCTTCTTCCTGCGCGATGAACTGGATGTCGGTGTCGGCGGTCAGCACGACGTCCTGTCCGTCCACGGCCGGGGTCTCCGACATGCCGGCCATCGGGATCCGGACGCCGTCGGCACCGATCTCATAGGTCTTGCTGCCCGGGGTGCCCTTGAGGCGCTTCTCCTGGCTGAGTTCCAGGCCTTCGGCACCTTCGAGTGAGGTCTGGTCGTCGGTGTTCTTCACGAATCCGAGCAACGGGCCGGCGATCACGCCGTTGGGGTACAGACGCTCGCTGCGCAGCTGCCCGGTGAGCGTGCGGATCCGCAGTTCCATCGCGGCGTTGCGCACCTCGGGGGTGACGCCCTTGGCGACCACGGAGTTCGCGTTCGGCTTGGCTCCCGGGGCGCCCACGACCGCTGTGCGGACCACGTCGACATCCTGGCCGAGGATTTCCGCAAGCTCGTTGACGGCCTGCTCGACGGTGACCTTTTCGCCGCCCGAGCTGCCGTCAAGCTTCTTGCGGGCAATCGTCCTGTCCGGTTCGACCTTGCGCTGGTCGATGACCAGGTCGTAGCGGTCAACGCTTGTCGCCAGGATCCTGCCCTTTGAATCCACGATCTGCCCGCGCTTGGGGACCGTCACCTGTTCGCGGGTGCGCTACTCGACGGCCGTGGCGGCCACGGCGGAGGCATTCAGCGACTGAACGAAGAACAGGCGTCCGCCGATCAGCAGCAAGGCCACCATGGAGAAAACCAGCACAATGCGCACCCTGTGGTGCGTCGTTCCGGTATTCGTTGGGGATTTTTTTGACATGCTTTCCTCAGCTCATACCGAAAGGATTGGTGGTGCTTTAGCGTGGCTCGACGGCCAGGGGCAGCCGGCTAGCGGCCGGGGGTCTTCATGGTCGGGGCCGGGATGGTTCCCCCGTTGAGCTGCTGGGGAGTGAACGACGGACGCCCCTGCGTGCCGGTTTCCACCGGCTGCTTCGCGGCCGGGGGCGCAACTTCCTCAGCCTGGACGGGCGCTTCCTGGGTCGGGGCGGTCGTCGATGCGGATCCCCCTGCGGCCTCCGGGTTGTTCGGCTCCGACTTGGGGTTCCTTGGCCGTGGGAACATCGGCTTCGGGCATGAGCGGTGTGGCCAGGACGCCTGAGATCTTTGCGCCCTTCTCCGGCTTCACGGCTGCCGTTGCTTTCCCCGTGACCTTGCCGGTATCGAGGTTGATCGCGGCCGGCGTACCCGGCTTGACCATGCCAAGCTTGGTGGCCTTCTCCGCAATCACTTGCGGGGCCTCCAGGTACTGGGCTTCCTGGCGCAGCGCCTCGTTCTCCTGGGAGAGCGTGCGTTCCTGCCCCTTGAGGCCAACCATCGTGTACTGGCCGTTGGCAATGAACACGTTGAGAAGAAGAACGATCACGGCCGAAGCGAGAATCATCAAGAGCAGCGTCACCAGGAGCGGAATGCGACGCTTCGTTGAAAGCGAGGGCACGACCGAAAGCGTGATGCGTCGCTTCGTCGAAGAAGATTCGGGCCTCGACGCCGGTATCGGCTCCGGGGCATAACTGAGCGCGTTGGCACCCTGCGTCGGTGGCACGTCAAAGGTGCGGGAACGTACGCGGTTGGGTGTCCGGTTGCTCATATACTCAGTTCCTCTTCAGGATGCGTTCCACGGCTCGCAGCTTCGCTGAAGCTGCACGTGAGTTTTCTGCGATTTCTTGGTCAGTTGGCTTCTCGGTGCCTCGCGTGAGGACCTTGAATTGCGCCTTGTGTTCTTCCAGCTCCACGGGGAAGCCCGCGGGTGCCGAAGATTTGGAGCCGGCAGCGAAATGCCGTTTGGTGATCTTGTCTTCCAGCGAGTGGTAACTCATCACCACGACGCGGCCGCCGACATGCAACGCCCCCATTGCTGCGGGGATCGCACGTTCCAAGACGTCCAATTCCTCGTTCACTTCGATGCGAAGTGCCTGGAACGTTCGCTTTGCGGGGTGTCCCCCGGTACGTGCCGCCGCGGCGGGGACTACCGAGCGAATGGCCGCAACGAGTTCCTCGGTGGTTGCGAAGGGCTTGACCTTGCGGCCTTCGACAATGGAGGAGGCAATCCGCCCGGCGAATTTCTCCTCGCCCCAAGCACGAATGATCCGAACCAGTTCGGTCTCGCTGTACTCGTTGACAACATCTGCCGCCGTGGGGCCGCGCGAGGTATCCATCCGCATGTCCAGGGGTGCGTCGTAGGAGTAGGCGAAACCTCGCTCCCGCTCATCGAGCTGCAGCGAGGAAACCCCGAGGTCGAAGAGAACCCCGTCGATTCCGTCGAATCCGAGATCTTCGACAACGTCCGCGATTTCGTCGTAAACGGCGTGAACGAGATCGGTGCGGTTCGAATAGGGTTCGAGGCGTGCGCCGGCGAGGGCCAGCGCTTGTTCGTCCCGGTCAAGACCGATCAGGTGCAGATCGGGGAAACGCTGAAGCAAGGCTTCCGAGTGGCCTCCCATGCCGAGGGTGCAATCCACCACGACGGCGCGGCCGCGAGCCGCAATCCCGGCTTCGATTCCGGGTGCCAGCAACCCAACGCATCGGTCAAGCAGGACAGGAACGTGTCGTTCCGAGGCGGGTCGCTCTGCGGCTCCGTCAGGATTCACTGCTACCCCTTTCGCGTGGGCATTGTTGCTCGGGCACTGGCTTGAATCAGAGCCCCCTCCGACCCATGCATGTCCCGCCTGGCTTCGGGGAAGTGAAGCCAGGATGGACATCGACTGGGCGGCTGGAGATCTCATCCAAGCCATTTGCAGGTACCTAATCACCGAAGTGATCAGAAACCGGGTAATGCTTCGTCATCTGTCTCGGAGAACGACGTTCTCCTGCTCTTCGAGGTAAGAGTTCCATGAGGTGGAGTCCCAGATCTCAACACGGTTGCCCGCGCCAATCACCGTGACCTCACGGTCCAATCCCGCATAGGAGCGGAGCATTGCCGGAATGGTGACCCGGCCCTGCTTGTCCGGCAGTTCGTCAGAAGCACCGGAAAGAAAAACACGTGCATAGTCTCGTGCCTGTCGTGAAGAGATCGGCGCCTGGCTCATTTGCTCATGCTGCTTCTCAAATTCACGCTGACTAAAAACGTAAATGCAACGCTCCTGCCCTCGAGTCAGAACTAGACCATTTGCTAATTCATCACGATATTTGGCCGGAAGAATCAATCTTCCCTTCTCGTCAAGGCGCGGCGTATACGTTCCTAGGAACACATAGACCGCCTCTCGGTTTGAAGGAGCATCGACTCCATTTCCCTCTATTTCGCTCCACTTTACTCCACACCCCTCCACTGTCAACGGCCATTCGGCCATTCCGACACGCTCAAGACCCGAAAAACCATTGATTTTCCGCGGAATTCCGGGCGCGGGAGCGAAGTGGAGGGAAAAACCACAGTCGGGAATCCCCAAAAATGAACCCGTGACACAAAACACAAATACGGACTGCAAAATCTGCGTGAATACGGGGTTTTTGGGACGGGCTCCGGCAGCGGTGGAAGGAAGTGGAGGGGCCGCGGGGGCAAGTGTGGAGGGAAAAACGAGGCCTTGGACACCCCGCCTGGCGGGCCGCCGCCAACCCCGGAATAAAAATTATTTCGATTGGGCATACTCGGCGCGTCGGGCGCGTCGAACACCGTTTGCATCCAAGCGGGGTAGCCCTTGGTGGCTTCGCCGGCGTTGATGCTCGGCGGCAAGTATCAGACAGGGAGTTAAAAGCCTAAGGCTCCGCACTATGCGGAGCCTTAGCGAATTCTATTACTGCTGGGGTGGGCGCCCAGGGCAAATCCAATACCGGGATCTAGGAACCTTGCTCGTCGCGCTTGCGCTGTTCCCACTTGCTCTCTAGGTCACTCATGAAACCGGATTTCTGTGCGGTCTTTGCCTTCTCCGCCGATTTCGACCCCCTGGCTCCGCCCTTGCGCGAAAGTGCCAAGTAAACACCGCCGAACATCACAATGAAGCCCAATACGCCAACAATAATGAGTTGGCTCGAGATGCCGGCGATCAAGACGCCGATCCCGACGATACCGATCAACGCGCCCAATGCTAGGTTGCGCGTTGAATAGTTCCCCGCGCTCGACACAGTTTTCATTGTCGAGGCGAAGCGATGATCCTCATGTAGCTGCTTCTCCAGCTGCTCCAGAAGACGTTGCTCATGCTCGGAAAGTGGCATCGTCTCTTTCCTTTCACTTCACGGTCATGGCTTTCGCCCTTACCTTATGGAACGAACTACATCTTGACAATGTTCCCGACAATTTCAGTCAGTAGGTTCTAGATCAAGAATAGTCCTGAAACTTGTTAATAAGGTAGTCAGGATTCAACTCACAGTCCCCTCACGGCATCCACTTCAGTCGGCGTGTCCCTGCGTCTTTTCGTTGTGCGCAGACTCCAGCAATGAGGCAGGACGCAAGGCGCCGGACGGGAATCTGGAGCGGATCAGATCCATGGCAACCTCGGCCTGACGCCAGTTGTCGTCCTGCGGGTCGATGCTCAATTGCATTCCGTATCCGGCGTTGCGCAATTTTTCAGCGCGGATTCCCACCAGCCGGACGGCCATGGGCCTGGTGCCGAGTTTCTCGAGCAGGCCTTCCGCCGCCGCGGCGAGAACACCGGCGGCGTTGCTGGGCGATGGCAAGGTTCGGCTGCGCGAAAGGGTGGAAAAGTCCTCATAACGCAGTTTCAGGGCGACAGTTGCAGCTTCCTTGTCGGCTTCTCGCAGTCGCGTGGCAACCCGGTGCGCCAGACGCAGGATCTCGCGTTTGATGATCTCGCCGTCATGGACGTCCACGGCAAACGTTTCTTCGGCACCGATGCTTTTCTCTTCGCGCTCGGTTTCAATCTCCCGATCGTCATGTCCCCACGCCAGTTTGTAGAGGTGGGTGCCGGTGGCACCGAGGCGCTTCTTCAAGGTGCTTTCGGGGGTCTGTGCGAGCTGGGCAACCGTGGATATGCCCATTTCCCTCAGCACCTCGGCCGTCTTGGCCCCGACGCCCCACAGCGCCTTGACGGGCAGGGTGTGCAGGTAATCAAGGGTCTGCTCGGGCCTGATCACCAGCATCCCGTCGGGCTTGGCGCGGGTCGACGCGACCTTTGCCACGAATTTGTTTGTCGCGATCCCGACGCTTGCCGGAAGCCCGAGCTCCGAGCGAAGCCGTGAGCGAATCATTTCCCCGATGGCTTCCGGCGGGCCGAGCCGGCGCATGCTGCCGGTGACATCGAGAAAAGCCTCGTCGACGCTGAGCTGCTCCACCAGCGGAGTCACCTCGTAGAAGATTTCCATGATGCGCGCCGAGTACTTGTAGTACAGCCCGTGGGTGGGTTCGATGACCGTGGCCCTCGGGGCAAGCCGGACGGCCTGGCTCATCGGCATCGCGGACTTCACGCCCTTGGCACGGCATTCATAGGACGCGGAGAGCACCACCGACCGCTCCCCCGGATGGCCCGACGATGACTTCCTGGCCGACCAGTTCCGGTCGCGACAGCAGTTCAACGGACACGAAAAAGGCGTCCATGTCCACATGCAGTATCGCCCGAACCCGTTGTTGTCCCATGCTCCCCAGTCTAGTGAGCGGCTCCGACACTGCGGGCGTTTTGCCCGCGCGTACTAGAGTTAACCCCAAACCACGTTGCGCAATCTATGGGATGGGAAACATGACTCTTTTTGCTGCGGACACCTTCGACCCCGAACAGGCTCGGGTATTTTCCGCAGGCTTCTCGGAACGCATCGAAGAACTACTGACCACGTTCCTGGCAGAACAGCACGAAGTCATCTCCCAGATCGCACCGGCAGCAGGCGAAATCGTCACCGCCATCAGCGACCTGACCCGCGGCGGCAAGCGCCTTCGCCCGCTCTTTGCCTTCTGGGGCTTCGTCGGTGCCGGCGGAGACCCGAACGAGGAAAACATCGTGCGGGCCGGCGCGGCCCTCGAGCTTTTCCAGGCCGCAGCCCTCATCCACGATGACCTGATCGACCGCTCGGATACCCGCCGCGGACAGCCAAGCATGCACCGCCGCTTCGAATCCCTGCACAGGGCCTCGGGGTGGCACCGCGACGCCCCGCGTTTCGGCGAGGCCGCTTCGATCCTCGCCGGGGACCTGTGCCTCTCTTTAAGCGAACAGCTCTTTGCAACCATCGAGCCATCGGTTCCACAGGCCCGGTCGATCTTCGACCGGATGCGTGCCCAGGTCATGGCCGGTCAGTACCTTGATGTGCTCGAGGAATCCGCGGGCCCCGCCTACGGCCCGGCGGACGCCGTCAAGCGCGCCCGCACCATCGTGCGTTTCAAGTCGGCCAAGTACTCGACGGAAAACCCGACGCTGCTCGGCGGCGCACTGGCCGGTGCAAGCGATGAACTCCTGGAACAGTATTCCCGCTTTGCGCTCCCCCTGGGCGAGGCGTTCCAGCTGCGTGATGACGTCCTGGGTGTCTTCGGCGATCCCGCCGTGACCGGCAAGCCCGCGGGCGACGACCTGCGCGAGGGAAAGCGCACCGAAATCATTGCGCATGCCTTGACCTTGGCATCGGACCAGGACCAGGCATTCATCCAGGGCCGGCTCGGCGCCGAAGACCTCTCCGATGAAGAGGTGACCCGGATGCGCGAACTGCTGGAATCCTGCGGGGCACTGGCGGCAACCGAGGAATCCATCGCACAGCTTTCCGACCAGGGATTTGCAGCCTTGGAGGAACTCGAGGTTTCACCGATGGCCCGGCACGCCCTGCGCACCCTGGGGCTGGCGGCAATCCGCCGCACCTCCTAGGAGTCGCCCGCCGTCTGGGACCGTGCCGGAAGGCTCCGAGCATTCGGACATAAACAAGAGGGAGTGTTCCCGCCGTCAACCGGCGCGAACACTCCCTTGATGTTTAACCTGGCCCGGGCTCCATGGATTCACGGCGTCCCGGGCGAAGTACCTGCTACCAGCTCAGCGACTGGGCGCGGCGGCGGATTTCGGTCTTGCGACCTGCACGCAGGGCCTCCATCGGGGTGCCCGGCAGCGAATCGTCGGCGGTGAAGAGCCACACCAGCAGTTCCTCATCCTCGTAACCCGAATCCTTGAGAACCGAAATGGTTCCCTTCAGGCTATCCACGAGTTGTCCGTCGAGGACGAAATCAGCGGGCACCGAGCGGATGTTGCGCGCGCCCACGCGGACGCAAATGATCGCGCGTTCGTCGATGAGGCTGTGGACCTTCTTGATGGAAATATCCAGCGCTTCGGCTAGGTCGGGCAGGGGCAGCCACTCGGCTACGAGATTCTCAATATTGCTCACCAATCCAGCGTGCCACATCCAGCGGCATATCTGGACCCATATTGAAGTTTTTTGCATGGGATCTTTCACAAATTTCAGCTTGTGGTGTAAATTCACAGGAGTCACACTCGCAACTTGAGTCACATGATTCACAAGGCTCTTCCTGTGAATTCACTTGCGACCGAACGATTCGCCCTTGCCCTAACCCAAAGGATCGCTTCATGTCCATCGCACAGAACCGCCATGTCCGAGCAATCGGCGGCGCAGTCGCCACCGCGGCAATTCCTGCCGTGGTTCTTGGAACTCTCGCCACCCCTGCCGTCGCTGCACCACTGCCAACCCGTGATGCACTTCAACCCAGGCTCGCCACCCCCGCCATGGTCAAGGCCGCCGAGGCCCGGATCAGTGCACACCTGGTGGCGTCCCACATTCCGACGTCAGTCACTCCGATGGCAAAGAAGAGCGAAACCGTCACGGTCAAAAAGGGCGATACGCTCTCGCACATCTCGCTTCGCACCAAGGTCTCGGTTGCGGACCTCAAGAAGGCCAATGGCCTTCGCTCCGACAACATCTTCCCGGGCCAGACACTGCGTCTGAAGTCCTCCGGCTCCGCGGCAACCGCCCAGCGAACCGCAGCCAGCGGAGCGGCCAAGACCGTTTCCCAGTACA
Organism: uncultured Actinomycetota bacterium; assembly: GCA_963818105.1. Classification (GTDB taxonomy): domain Bacteria; phylum Actinomycetota; class Actinomycetes; order Actinomycetales; family Micrococcaceae; genus Paeniglutamicibacter. Next base: position 432,231 of record CAWFRB010000040.1, read on the forward strand.
AGGTCGTCGTCGGTGACACCCTCGGCGGCATTGCCAACCGGTTGGGCAAGTCCCTGGCCGAGGTGCGCAGCGCCGCGGGCAATCCCGCCGGGGACCTGATCCACATCGGACAGACCCTGCGCTTCTCCTCCGCCGGCGGCTCCGCAGCATCGAAGCCCGGTTCACAGGGCTCCTCGACGAGCAAGGCCGGCAGCTACGTGGTGCGGGCCGGCGACACGCCCTCGGGCATCGCCCTGCGCCACAACATGTCCGTTTCCTCGTTCATGGCCTCAACGGCCTCGGCTCATCCACGATCATTCGCCTGGGCCAGGTCCTGAAGGTTTCCGGCGGTTCCGCAGCGGTTCGGCCAGCGCCAGCCGCGCCCAAGGCCCCGGCCGCAAGCCAGGGCAGCTACACCGTCGTCTCCGGCGACACCCTGATCGGCATCGCCAACAAGACGAACACGCCGGTGAACACGCTGCTGAAGCTGAACAAGAACCTGAGCTACGGCTCCACGCTCTCCATCGGACAGCGCCTGACGACCTCCGGCAACGGCTCAGAGCAGCTCCGCCGTGAATCCGACGTCCTCCAAGCCGCTGGTCGGGAACACCTTCCTGGGCCGCACGTACTCATCGGGCACCGTGAATTCGGCAAACGAGAACAAACGAGCGTTGCTTGCGGCAAACCTGCCCTCGCGGGCCCAAATGCAGGCAATGGTTGCATCGACCGCCCGCGCCATGGGTGTCGAGCCGTCCCTGGCCCTGGCACACGCCTTCCAGGAATCAAGCTTCAACATGGCTTCGGTCTCCCCCGCCAACGCGGTGGGCGTCATGCAGGTCATCCCGTCCGCGGGCCAGTGGGCCGAGGGGCTCGTGGGACGCAAGCTGAACCTGCTTGACCCGCAGGACAACGTGACGGCCGGCATCGCCATCATCCGCCACCACCAGCGCAACAGCCCGTCCAAGGAAATCGGCATCGCTTCCTACTACCAGGGGGCTGCCGGCGTGAAGAAGTACGGCATGTACCCGGACACCAAGCGCTACGTCGCAAACATCCTCGCATTGCAGAACCGCTTCTAGGCGCAGACGCCCGGCGAAACAGACGCGAAGGGCCGGCCCACCAATTCGGTGGGCCGGCCCTTCGCGTCTGTCCTTGTTCGCGGGTGAAGCTAGCGCCGCGCCGCCACCGGCAATTCGATGACCACGCGGGTGCCCGGACCGCTGCGGTCCTCCCAGTAGATGTTTCCGCTCAGCTCGCTGGTGACAAGGGTCCGCACGATCTGCAGGCCAAGGCCCTCCTGGCGCGGCTCGGGCGGCAGGCCCACCCCGTCGTCGCTGATGGTGACCCGGAGGAAGTCCTCGCCCAGCGGGTCCCTGTAGCGTTCCGCGTTCAGCACCACGGTGCCGTCCCGGTCCGCCAGCCCGTGCTCCACGGCGTTCGTGACAAGCTCGTTGATCACCAGGGACAGCGGCGTCGCCAGCTCGGCGGGAAGCCCGCCGAAGGCCCCGGTGCGTTCGGTGTTGACCTTCTGGCCGGGAGAGGCGATCTCCACGATCATCCGGAACTGCCTGTCGATCAGCTCGTCGAAGTCCACGTTCTCGCTCAGGCCCTGCGAGAGGGTCTCGTGGACGGCGGCGATCGTCGCGACCCGGCGCATGGCCTGGTCGAGGCCCTGGCGGCCCTCCTCCGACTTCATGCGGCGCGACTGCATGCGCAGCAGCGCGGCAACGGTCTGCAGGTTGTTCTTCACCCGGTGGTGGATCTCGCGGATCGTGGCGTCCTTGGACACCAGTTCCTTCTCGCGACGGCGCAGCTCGCTCACGTCGCGGCAGAGCACCAGCGCGCCGTAGCGCTTCCTCGCGTCGCGCAGCGGAATGGCGCGCAGCGACAGGGTCACGCCCATGGATTCGATTTCGGTGCGCCACGGCATCTTGCCGGAGACCACCAGCGGCAGGGACTCGTCGATCAGCCGGCGGTCCTTCACCAGGCCCATGGTCGCCTCGGAGAGCGACCTGCCCTCGAGGGTGTCCGCCGCGCCGAGCCTCCGGTAGGCCGAAACCGCGTTGGGGCTCGCATACTGGACGACGCCGTCGGCGTCGAGGCGGATGAACCCGTCCCCGACGCGCGGGGCGCCGCGGCGCGACCCGGTGGGCGTGGCGAAGTCCGGCCACAGCCCCTGGGTGCACATCTTCAGCAGGTCCTCGGCGCACTGCTTGTAGGTCAGTTCAAGGCGCGAGGGCATGCGCGAACCCGACAGGTCGACGTGCACGCTGATGACTGCCAGGGTGCGCCCGTTGCGGACCATCGGGACGGCTTCGATGAGCATCGAGTGCTCTTCCTGCCCCGTCCCGCGGTCCGAACGCACGATTGCCTGCGTCCGCCAGGCCTCGTCCACGAGGGATTTGAGGTCCTTGCGGATCCGCTCCCCCACGAAGTCCGTGTGGAAGACGGTGTGCGAGGTGGAGGGACGCACATGGGCAAGCGCCATGTACGTCCCGTCCGGGACCGGAAACCACAGCACCAGATCGGCGAATGCCAGATCGGCGACCAGTTGCCAGTCCCCCACCAAGAGGTGAAGCCAGTCTTCATCTCCAGGCCCAAAATCAGCTGACTCTCGAAGTTGGTCCGTGAAGATGGCCAACTGTTACCTCCGTACGATTGAACGCAACAGTCGCAGAGCCACCGACAGGGACGCCATGTCATCGCGTTCGAGTCGGTTCACTTCCGCGAACATGTTCTTTGCACGTTCAAGATTAGCCCCGTTCGCGGCAGTCCCATGCATCCACACGCACGGCCGGGTCCGATTCGGCATCGTCCGAGACCTCGATGACGTCGCGGGTGAAGTCGATGATCGTCGAGTACAGGTCGTCGCGCAGGGCCGCACGGGCCAGCGCCTGCCAGCGGTCCGCACGCGGCAGCGCGGTGACGCGCTCGAGCAGCGCGTCGACGCCGAAGCGGTCGTAGAGCACGTAGTAGATCTTGGCGATCTCCCCGGCGTCCAGCCCGGTGCGGGTCGCCATGGCGGCGATGTCCAGCAGCACGAAGGACTCGAACTGCTCGGCCCAACGGGTGGCCAGGCCCTTCTCGAGGCCCCAGCCCAGCGCCTCGGTCTTCAGCGCGCTCACGCGTGCATCGTCCGAACCGCGCAGCAGCGAGCCGACCACCGGGCGCAGGGCCTGGACGGTCGGGGCGAACGCCGCGCACGGAATCGCTGACCAGCACGTCGCGGTCGACGTGGTGGATGTACCAGCGGGTGGCGCGGTCCAGCAGGCGGCGCATGTCCAGGTGCAGGCGGCACCAGGTCTGCGTGTCGAAGGACGGTGCCAGCGCGTTGATCGCGTCGAATTCCGCGTCGAAGGCGTAGATGTCGCGCAGCGCGACGAAGGCCTTGGCGACCTGGGACTCGGTGGCGCCGGTTTCCTCCATGACGCGGAAGGCGTAGGTGGTGCCGCCGACGTTGACCATGTCGTTGGCGATCACCGTGGCGATGATCTCGCGGCGCAGCGGGTGCGAATCGAGTTCCTCGCCGAAGCGTTCGGCCAGCTGGACCGGGAAGTAGTTGCGCAGGGTGGCCGCGAAGTACGGGTCGTCCGGCAGGTCGGACACGGCAAGCGCGGACGCCAGCTGGATCTTCGCGTAGGCGACCAGCACGGAGAGTTCCGGCACGGTCAGCGTCTGGCCCGCGGCCAGGCGTTCCTCGAGCTGCTCGTTGGTGGGCAGGAACTCGAGCTCGCGGTTCAGGTCCGCGTGCTCCTCCAGCCAATCCATCTGGCGCTCGAAGGCCGGGGACCAGCTGGCCATCTCCTGCTTGTCGTTGAGCAGCATCACGTTCTGGTCGAAGTTGGTCTTCAGCACCAGGCGGGAGACCTCGTCGGTCATCGAGTGCAGGAATCGGAACGCGCTCGTCCTTGTCGATCTTGCCGGCGCGGACCATGCGGTCCACGAAGATCTTGATGTTGACCTCGTGGTCCGAGCAGTCGACGCCCGCGGAGTTGTCGATGGCGTCGGTGTTCAGCAGGACGCCGTGCAGCGCCGCCTCGATGCGGCCGAGCTGGGTCATGCCCAGGTTGCCGCCCTCGCCGATGACCTTGGCGCGGATCTGCTTGCCGTCGACGCGGATCGCGTCGTTGGCGCGGTCCCCGACCTCGGCGTGGGTCTCCGTGGAGGCCTTCACGTAGGTGCCGATGCCGCCGTTGTAGAGCAGGTCGACCGGGGCGCCCAGGATGGCCTTGAGCAGCTCGGTGGGGGCCATGGAGCTGACCGTGGCGCCCAGGCCGAGCGCGTCGCGGACCTCCGGGGAGATCGGGATGGACTTCAGCGAGCGGGAGAAGACCCCGCCGCCGGCCGAAATCAGGTCCTTGTTGTAGTCGGCCCAGGAGGAGCGCGGCAGCTCGAACAGGCGCGCACGCTCGTCGAAGGAAGCCCCGGCATCCGGGTTCGGGTCAAGGAAGATGTCGCGGTGGTCGAACGCCGCGACCAGCTTCACGGTGCGGGTGCGCAGCAGGCCGTTGCCGAACACGTCGCCGGACATGTCGCCCACGCCGGCGGCGGTGAATTCCTCGGTCTGGGTGTCGACGCCGAACTCGGCGAAGTGGCGCTTGACGGACTCCCAGGCGCCGCGGGCGGTGATGCCCATGGCCTTGTGGTCGTAGCCGATCGAGCCGCCGGAGGCGAAGGCGTCGCCCAGCCAGTGCCCGCGTTCCTCGGAGATCGAGTTGGCGATGTCGGAGAAGGACGCGGTGCCCTTGTCCGCGGCGACCACCAGGTAGGTGTCGTCCCCGTCCAGGCGCACGACGTTTGCCGGCGGCACCACGGTCTCGCCGTTGGCGTCGGTGACCAGGTTGTCGGTGATCTCCAGCAGCGAGCGGATGAAGATGCGGTAGGCGGACTTGCCCTCTTCCATCCAGGCGCCGCGGTCCACTGCCGGGTTCGGCAGCTGCTTGGCGAAGAAGCCGCCCTTGGCGCCGGTCGGCACGATCACGGCGTTCTTGACCATCTGCGCCTTGACCAGGCCCAGGACCTCGGTGCGGAAGTCGTCGCGGCGGTCCGACCAGCGCAGGCCGCCACGGGCGACCTCGCCGAAGCGCAGGTGCACGCCCTCGACGCGCGGGGAGCAGACCCAGATCTCGTACTTGGGGCGCGGGAACGGCGCACCGTCGATCTTGCCCGGCATCAGCTTGAAGGCCAGCGCCGCGGGGTCGGTGTAGTAGTTGGTGCGCAGCGTCGCCTCGATGACGTTCACGAAGCGGCGCAGCAGCTTGTCGGCATCCAGCGTCGGGACCTTTTCAAGCGCCTCGGCCAGCGTGGCGTGTGCGGCCTCGCGGGCGGCGGCGGATTCCTCGGCGGACAGCGACGGGTCGAAGGTGCCCTTGAAGAGCGCGACGATGCCGTGGGTGACGTCCGGGTTCGCCACCAGGGTGTCGGAAACGAACGAGTAGGAGTTCGAGACGCCCAGCTGGTGCAGGTACTTGGCGTAGGCGCGCAGCAGCGACGACCTCGCGCCAGCCCATGGACTCGCGCAGCACCAGGCGGTTGAGGTGGTCGGACTCGGCGACGCCGGTCACGATCGCGCCGTAGGCGGCCTCGAGCAGCGACTCGGCGGCCAGCGGGTCGATCCCGGCCGGGAACTTCAGGCCCAGGTCGTAGAGGTAGCGTTCCTCGGCGCGCGCGGGGCTGACGGCGAACGGGCGCTCGTCGATGACTTCCAGGCCCAGGTTCTGCAGCACCGGAAGGATCTTGGAGAGCGAGAGCGGTGCCGTCAGGTAGAGCTTCATCCGGGCGTTGACCTCGGAATCCTCGTCTTCCTCGGGCACGTAGAGCTTGATGACCGGGCCGACGTGGTCGGGCTCCTCGTAGACGCCGAAGCGCTCGATGTCGGCCAGGGCCTCCTCGACCTCGAACTCCACGCGGTAGGCCGCGGGGAAGGCCTCGGCCCAGTTGGAGGCCAGTGCGGTGCCGGCCTCGGCGCCGTAGCGCTCGGTGGCGGCCTCGGAGATGCCCTCGGACCAGGAACGCACGGCGGCGACCAGGCGGGTTTCCAGCGCGGCGCGGTCGACCACCGGGGTCAGGCCGTGGCGCTGGAGGCGGATGCGGTAGAACAGGCGGACCAGCGAGGATTCGCTCATGCGCACCTCGAAGTCGACGGACTCGGCGTTGAAGGCCTCCGTCAGTTCCTTTTCGATGCGCAGGCGCACGCCGGTGGTGTAGCGGTCGCGCGGCAGGTAGACCAGCGCGGACATGAAGCGTCCGTAGACGTCCGGGCGCAGGAAGAGCGAGGTGCGGCGGCGTTCCTGCAGGCGCAGGATGCCCAGCACGGTGTCGGTGAGGTCCTCGACGGAGATCTGGAAGAGCTCGTCGCGCGGGTAGGTCTCAAGGATGGTGACGATGTCCTTGCCGGAGTGCGAGTCCGGGGCGAAGCCGGTGCGCTGCAGCACGGCCTTGACCTTTTCGCGGACCACGGGAACGCTGCGCACCGAGGAGGTGTAGACGCTGGAGGCGAACAGGCCGATGAAGCGACGCTCGCCGTTGACGTTGCCCTGGGCGTCGAAGCGCTTGATGCCCACGTAGTCCAGGTAGACGCCGCGGTGCACGGTGGAGCGGGAGTTGGCCTTGGTGATCACCAGGGCGCGCTTGTCGCGGGCCATGGCGCGGCCGCGCTTGGTCAGGTGCTGGGTGTTGCGGGCGGAGGCGGTGTTGCGCATCAGGCCCAGGCCGGAGTCGGGGCGGATGCGCAGCACGTCTTCGTTGTTCTCGGTGACCAGGTCGTAGTCGCGGTAGCCCAGGAAGGTGAAGTTTCCGTCGTCGAGCCAGTGCAGCAGGTCCACGGCGGCGTTGAGGTCCGGGATCTCCTCGGCGCCGGTGACAAGCGCCAGCGAATCGGCGATCTCGTGGGCCTTGTTGCGCATGGCGGACCAGTCCTCGACGGCGGCACGCACGTCAACGAGGATGCGTTCCAGGCCGGCGACCAGGGCTTCGACGGTCTCGTCGCTCGGGTCCCCGCCGAGTTCGACGGAGATCCAGGATTCGATGGCGGTGTCGCGGTTTTCCGCGACGAGTGCGGAGAGGCTCGGCATGGCGGCGGTGTCGCCGCTGGCCAGGTGCTCGTGGGCCGGAACGGTTTCCAGCGACGTGATGCGGCCGTGCTCGGAATCGCGGCTGACCACGAAGGTGGGGTGGACCACGATGTTGATTGCGGCCTTCTGGCGCACGATTTCCGCGGTCACGGAATCCACCAGGAACGGCATGTCGTCGGTGACCACATAAACCATGGTGGTGCCCGCATGCCGGGTGATCGAAACCCGTGCTGATTTCGGGTCACGCTCCCAGCCGACGGCCAGGTGTGCCGCCACCCTGGATTCGAGCTGCTCCGGCGAATATGCCGCTGCATCTTCTGGTGCTAACTGGCCGTAGTAGGTAGCTACTAGATCGGCAGTGAGTGTCTCAGCGATGAATGTTTCGGACATGCTGGACTCCGACGTGTTCAAAAGAACGCCTCCGTGTATAGATGTACGTTTCGCTCCGTTGCGTAACGCTAGTGTTACAACACTATCCCGCTAGGTTTCGATCGTCACTTCGACGCGGCGCGCCGCGGCAAAATGCGGGTCCGGGCCTTGATTTTTCTGCCCGCGAGGCCCGCGATGCCGATGCGCAATGCCGAATGCGGCGCGATTTCTGCTAGGGCGCTTCCGGCAAGCAGCGCCGATTCCACCGCATCGGGATCGTGCGGCAGGTAGGCCACGACGGGCTGGGCGGGCCCGAAGCGCGCCCAGGTCTCGGCCAGCGCCCGGTGCGGGGCCGAGCCGACGCTGGCGGCCGAGACCTTGTTGAACACCACCTTCACGGCGAGTTCGCCGACCGAGGCCTGCATTTCATCCAGCGCCCGGATCAGCCGGGGCACCCCGATGCTGTTCGCCTGGCCCACCGCGTAGATCTCGTCGGCGATGCGGAGCATGGCCGCGGCCACGCCGTTGCGCTGGGGCGCGGCGGTGTCGAAACTGAGCTCCTCGTCGAGTTCCAGCGGTCCCGCAACGTCGATCACGATGACGTCGCAGCGTTCCTGCAGGGCCAGCACCGCCCGGCGCAGCGCGGTGGGACGCAGCTCCGGCCACCGGTTGGCCCGCGGGAGCCCGGTGGCCACGCGCATCCTGGCCCCGGCAATCACCACCGGCGCGCAAATGCGCTCCAGGGTGTGGGCGTCGAAGCGGTCCTGGTCCACGGTCCTGCAGATCTGCGCGAGCCCGGCCGCCTCGTCCAGCAACCCCAGCTGCACGGCCTGGGTCGCCCCGTAGGTGTCCGCATCGAGCAGGATCACCTCGCGTTCATCCAGCGCGCATTCAACCGCATAGTTCAGCGCCACCAGGGACCGCCCGGGCGAACCGTTGGGCCCCCAGAACACCACGATCCGCGCCGCGCCTGCCGGAGGGGCTTCCGGCCGGTTCCGCGTTGCCTTGGCGCCGTCGGACCGGGCGCCGCGCTGCCGTTCCCCGCACGCCCGCTGGATGAGCACGCCGAGCTCCACGGCGTCGATGCCGACCGCCGCCACGTGGGCCCCGGCCCTGTTCAGCCGGTTGGCCTGGGCCGGGTCGTCGCACAGCACCACCACGGGGACGCCCCGTTCGGTGATCGCATCGATGTCCCGGGTTTCGACCAGGTCCGGCACCCCGGCCAGGATGACGGCATCGGCCAGCCCCGTCTCGCTGAGAGGCGATGACTTCGACCATGTCGATGCAGGTCCGGGCCACGGTGAGGATCCCGCGCTGCCTCTCCAGGCGTTCGATCAGTTCCCCGTCATCGGCCCAGATGACCACCGAGATGTTCATCACGAACTCGCCGCCGGGTTGAAGACGACGGTGATGCGCGCGTCGTTGGCCATCGCCTCGAGCAGGTCGGCCAGCGAGTCGTCCACCACCAGCAGCTCCACCACGGTGCCGGCGGTGCCGCCGAATCCCGTGGGGCGTTCGGCCCGGTACGTCACCTCGGCCGCGGGCAGCAGCAGCGTCGGGGCGGCGAAGGCGTTGGCCGCGCGGTCCTTGGAGGAGACCCACACATCCACGTGGGACCCGGCGGTGATTGCCGCGGGCAGCGCATCGGAAAGGTTCACGGAAACCGGCCTCCGGTTTGTCCCGTCCTGCAGGCCGATCGCGCTGGACGGGATCAATTCGCCGGCACGGATCAGCGCGTTGGCCCGGTGCCCGGCCAGCATTTTCGGGTCCGCCGCGAGGTAGCGCTCCCCCAGCGCGTCGAGCTTGACGTTGGCGACGCGTGAGCTTCTCCGCGGTGAGCTCCTCGCCCAGGGAGATGTCGGCCTTGGCCACGTACATGGGCACCGTCTTGTCCAGCGTGCTTGTCAGCGCGATCACCCCGACGCAGGAGGCCAGCACGATCAGGATGCCGATCAGCAGCCGCGGGTCCTTCCACGTGGGTCGTGCCATGCGGCGCGCTTCGCCCGCGACGCGGTCCTGAACCCGGTCCATGGCGTTCTCCCCCTTGAATCCTCGTTGACCGAGTCCCCCTTGACTCGCCAGGGCCGCCCCGACGATTCCCGGCCCTTGAGCCGAAACCCTACGCCCGCACCCCGACCGGTGAAAAGCCCCGGTCGGCAAAATGTTGGTTATCAGTTTTCCCTGCGCACCCATGCCACCACGGGAATCGGCACCAGGCTGGACCCCTGGAGCGCCGGCGCCCTGCGGTACTCGTCGCGCTCATGCCGGGCGATTTCCAGGAAGTCCCGTCCCGCCTGGTCGAGGGTTCCGGTGGCCAGCAGCGAACCGTCGATGCCCCCGACGCTGATCCGCGCGCGGTCCCGCACCAGCACGCGCAGGGCCTGGCCCAGTCCGATGCGTGGCTCGCCGGCATCCTGCCGCTGCCCCTGGGTCCGTTGCGTCCAGCCGGCCAGCGCGTGGATCGGGACCAGTTCCTCGATCTCGCCGCGACGCAGCATGAACCAGTCCTTGCCCAGCGCCGCCAGCCGCCCGTGCAGCCTGTCCCCGCCCAGCAGCTGCACCTCCACGTGCGCGTTGATTTGGGGCGACAGGCGTTGGATCAATGCCTCGCGGGCGCGTTCGACGCGCACCGCTTCCTGCATTTCGCTGGTCTTTTCACGCGCCGACTCGGCTTCAAGCTGCGCCTCCAGATCCTCAAAAAGCGATTCCCATCTCATGGGCACACCCTAGGTCCGGAATTCGTTCGCCGGAACCCCTAGCGCCGCAACGCGCGAAGTGCCATCATGTTCAAACACAAGACATCAAATCACCTCAAACAACATCAAATCAGGTTAAGATGCGCAAACAAGCTACAAAAGACGTGTTCATGGTGGCGGCGACGGCGAGCCTGTCGTTGGCCATGCTGCTCGGCAGCCGCCTCATTTCCCGGCGGCTGGACCTGGGCACGTTCGGTGGACGGGGAACTCACCCCGGGTTCCCTCGAACGGCTGACCGGGCTGGCGCTGGGATTGCTCGGCGCGGTGATCATGGTCTGGCTGCTGCTCGGCATGCTGTTGGCACTGCTGGCCACGCTGAGCGCCAGGCTGGGCCACCGTCGCCTCGGCGCGAAAATTGCCCGGCTGGTCCCGGGGTTCCTTGCCAGGCTCGGCGTGGCGGCCATCGGCGGCTCCCTCCTCCTGGCCACGTCGGCCAACGCGGCAGCACCCCACGCCCCCACCGCCCAGCATGCTCGCCGGCCAACCAACCGGCCCCGAGACGACGGCAAGCCCGGAACCACACGGGGATCCCGGGGACGGTGCGGGCGACCGACTGCGGACGAGTCCACGGTGCTCTCCCCCGGCTGGCTTCCGCACCGGATTTCCCTGCCGCTGCAGCGCCTGCTCGGCGGCGGCACGCGCAAATCGCAGGAAGTGGTCGTCCGCCCCGGCGACACCCTCTGGTCGATTGCCGCCCGGCACTTGGACCCCGAGGCCACGGCCGGGGACATCGCCGAATCCTGGCCGCAATGGTATGCGGCCAACCGCGAACTCATCGGCCCCAACCCCGACAGGCTCGCCGTCGGCTTGGTCCTCACCGAGCCGGAATCCCGCAGCACCCGTTCGTAAGGCAACCACCCGCACCACGTCCCCCCAGGAGCACGCCATGAGCATCACCACGATCGAACCGGCCACCAGAAACACCCCCGCGGTCCTGCTGCACGAGGGCGTGTGGACCGAATCAGGCGAGGTGCCGGCCCCGCGCACCACCGGCAGGCGCTTCCCCCAGGCACTGCGGGGCACTGCGGCGCCGCGCAGGCAGCGGTGCACCATCGGACCTGCACCCGTTCCGGCGCCCATCCCTGATGCACCGACGCCCGAAACGGTCCCGGGCTGGCACACGGACGCCGCCGACGCGGATCCCGACCAGGTCCCCGCGGAGGTCCGGCCGCTCATCGAGAAGATCTTCCCCAAGGCCGCGTCCATGGCGAACGTCGAGGAGTCGGTGGCGACCATCGTGCATGCCGTGGCCCCGGCGGTGCTGGAGGTGCTGGCCGGGGCCCGTCCGGCGCGCCAACTGGTCAACGCCCTGAACCCCGAGTGCATGGGCAAGCTCGAGCACCACCTGCGGATCGGGCAGGAGCAGCCAACCGGACCCGGGCGTGTGTTGCTACAGCAACCCGAGGGTGCTGCGCATCCGCATTTCCCAGGTCCTGCCGCTGGTTTTCGAGGCGGCCGTGGTACTGCTGGACATGCAAAAAGTCCGTGCCACCGCCCTGAGAATAGAGCGGTGGCACGGACGGTGGCAGGTTACTGCCCTGGAAATCGGCTAGCTGCGCTTGCCCTTTTTCTTCTTGTTGTTGCCCTCGGGCTTCGGCGCGGCGGCACCCGGGGTGCGCTCGATGTGCGTCGAGGCCTCGCCGCTCTCCTCCGGCGCGGTGTAGCGCAGCGTGGAGGGCCGGGCCGGGGCGTCGAGGCCCGGGGTGTTCAGCACCGGTCCGCTGGTCATCGAGCGCGCGTCGGTGACGCCGGGCAGCGACACCTCGGGTGCCTGCTTGGTCTCAACCTCGATGTTGAAGAGCATGCCGATGCTCTCCTCGCGGATGGATTCCATCATGGTCTGGAACATGATGAAGCCCTCGCGCTGGTACTCGACCAACGGGTCGCGCTGGGCCATGGCACGCAGGCCGATGCCCTCCTTGAGGTAGTCCATCTCGTAGAGGTGTTCCTGCCACTTGCGGCCGATGACGGAGAGCACCACGCGGCGCTCCAGTTCGCGCATGTTTTCCTCGCCGACGGACTGCTCGCGCGCCTGGTACTGCAGGCGGGCGTCGGAAAGGATCTCGCGTTCCAGGAACTCCGGGGTCAGCGAGCTGCGGTGTCCGGCCTCGGCGATGACCTCGTCGAGGGTGATGGAGATCGGGTAGAGCTGCTTCAGGTTGGTCCACAGCTGCTTCAGGTCCCAGTCGTCGGCGTGTCCCTCGGCGGTGGCCTCGGTGACCATGGCCTTGACCACGTCCTCCAGGAAGTGCGCCACCTTCTCGTGGAGGTCGCCGCCTTCCAGGATCCGGCGGCGGTCGCCGTAGATGGCCTCGCGCTGGCGGTTCATCACGTCGTCGTACTTCAGGACGTTCTTGCGCTGTTCGGCGTTGGTGCCCTCCACCTGCGCCTGGGCGGTCTCGATGGCCTTGGAGACGATCTTGGATTCCAGCGCAACGTCGTCGGGCATCGACGGGTTGTTCATGATGCGCTGTGCGGCACCGGCGTTGAAGCGGCGCATGAGTTCGTCGGTCATCGACAGGTAGAAACGGGACTCGCCCGGGTCGCCCTGGCGGCCGGAGCGGCCGCGCAGCTGGTTGTCGATGCGGCGCGATTCGTGGCGCTCGGTGCCCAGCACGTAGAGGCCGCCCGATTCGGAAACTTCCTTGGCCTCGGTTGCGACCTGCTTCTTCGCCGCGGCAAAGACGTCGTCCCACTCCAGCTCGTACTGCTCGGAGTTTTCCTCCGGGTCCAGGCCGCGGCGTTCCATCTCCGAGACGGCCAGGAACTCGGCGTTGCCGCCGAGCATGATGTCGGTGCCGCGGCCGGCCATGTTCGTGGCAACGGTGACGGAGCCCTTCTTGCCGGCCTGTGCGACGATTGCGGCTTCGCGTGCGTGCTGCTTGGCGTTGAGCACCTCGTGGCGGATGCCCTGCTTGGCCAGCAGGCGGGCCAGGTATTCGCTCTTTTCCACGCTGGTGGTGCCCACCAGGACCGGCTGGCCGGTGGCGTGGCGCGTCGGCGATGTCCTGGACGACGGCGTCGAACTTGGCGATCTCGTTCTTGTAGATCAGGTCCGGCTGGTCCTTGCGAAGCAGCGGCTTGTTCGTCGGGATTTCCACGACGCCGAGCTTGTAGGTCGACATGAACTCGGCGGCCTCGGTCTGGGCCGTGCCGGTCATGCCCGAAAGCTTGCCGTAGAGGCGGAAGTAGTTCTGCAGGGTCACGGTCGCCATGGTCTGGTTCTCGGCCTTGATCTCCACCCCTTCCTTCGCCTCGATGGCCTGGTGCATGCCCTCGGAGTAGCGGCGGCCGGCCAGCGAACGGCCGGTGTGCTCGTCGACGATCATGACTTCGCCGTTGATCACGACGTAGTCCTTGTCGTTCTTGAACAGTTCCTTGGCCTTGATGGCGTTGTTCAGGAAGCCGATCAGCGGGGTGTTCGATGCCTCGTAGAGGTTGTGGATGCCGAGGTAGTCCTCGACCTTTTCGATGCCCGATTCCAGGACGCCGATGGTGCGCTTCTTCTCGTCGACCTCGTAGTCGACGTCGATGGCAGAGGCGGTTGACCAGCTTGGCGAATTCGGTGTACCAGCGGTTCACGTCGCCGGAGGCCTGTCCGGAAATGATCAGCGGGGTGCGGGCCTCGTCGATGAGGATCGAGTCGACTTCATCGACGATGGCGTAGTTGTGGCCGCGCTGCACGAGTTCATCGGCGCTCCAGGCCATGTTGTCGCGCAGGTAGTCGAAGCCGAACTCGTTGTTCGTTCCGTAGGTGATGTCGGATTCGTACTGCTGGCGACGCTGCGCGGGATCCTGGTTTGAAAGGATGCAACCGCTGGTCAGGCCCAGGAAGCGGTAGACGCGGCCCATGATGTCGGACTGGTATTCGGCGAGGAAGTCGTTGACCGTGACAACGTGGACGCCCTTGCCGCTGAGTGCGTTGAGGTAGGCGGGAGCCGTGGCCACAAGGGTCTTGCCTTCACCCGTGCGCATTTCCGCGATGTTGCCCATGTGCAGGGCGGCGCCGCCCATGAGCTGCACGTCGAAGTGGCGCATGCCAAGGGTGCGGTCCGCTGCTTCGCGGACGGCGGCAAACGCCTCCGGGAGCAGGTGGTCCAGCGATTCGCCATCGGCGATTCGCGCCCGGAATTTATCTGTCTCGCCGCGCAACTCGGCATCGCTAAGGGCACGGAATTCGCTATCAAGCACGTTGATAGCGTCAGCGTATCCACGCAACTTTTTCAGCGTCTTCTTATCGCCGGTACGCAGGATACGTTCAAGCATTGATGCCACGAGGCAGCTCCCAAATCTCAAGCACAGGAATTCTGGCGTGTTCAGTCTACGTGAGAGATTGCTTTCACTTGTGGTTATCAGCGAATTTGGGCGAGCTTAGCGAAAACTCCAAGGCTGCTGCCAGATTTCCCCGCGGAGAAACGTCAATATCTTCAAGTCCCAGCCACTCCGCCATCAGGCGCAATTCCTCGGCCAATTCATCGGCGGTTTCGGGCGGGGCATCGGGTTCCGCATAGGCCCCGCGCACGAGCAGGGATTTCTGCGAGGCGGTCGGCCTTGACGTCGACGCGCCCCACGAGGTTCTCCCCCAGCAGGAATGGCAACACGTAGTAGCCATAGGTGCGTTTCTCACTCGGGGTATAGATTTCCAACCGGTAATTGAAATTGAAAAGCTTTTCGATGCGTTTGCGGTTGAAAACAAGCGAATCAAAGGGGCTTAGGAGTGCCCGCGCCGAGGCGCGCCGCGGAATGACGGTGTCCGGGAGCATGTAGAACGTGTCCTTTTGTCCGTTCACGCCGGCACGGACCAGCATCGACCTCTCGCTCAGGTCTTCCAGGACCGCCGCGCTTTCCCTGACGGGCAACCGGAAATAGTCGGCCAGGCAGTGCGCCGTGCCGACCCCGTGGGCCTTTGCGGATGCCAGAAGCAGGCGTTCCATGGCCTCCCGCGGATCCACCGGTTCGGACTCGCTCCCGGTATTCCGGCAGCACCTTCTCCAGCGCCGTGTACCGGCGCTCGAATTGCTTGTTCCGCCCCGAGGCGGTGATGATGCCTTCGGCAAAGAGCGCTTCCAGCACCCGTTTGACGGCCGACCAGTTCCAGCCCCATTCGACCGTTTCCTTTGGGTGCTCATGGCCCAATTCCTCGGAGACCTCCCGGGCGGTGAGTGGCGGGGAGCTGTGCAGCAGGTCTTGGATCTCGCCGCGAGAGCGAATGTCCCGCGTCGTCAAGCGCGCCGAGGCTTCCCGGCCAGGTGCGACGCTGCCACGGCACCAGGTCGGCAAAGTGTTCGGACCTGACCAGGGACGCTTCGTGCGCCCAGTATTCGAGGATCTTGCGTGGCTTGCCCGACGCAGAGATCGTCAAGCAGCGAGGTCTCGTAGGGGCCAAGCCGCGAGAAGAGCGGCAGGTACTGCGCGCGGGTGAGTACGTTGACCGAATCGATCTGGAGCAGTTCCAGTCGGTTAAACGTGCGGCCCACCGCACCAATCGTGACTGGTGCGGTGGGCCGTGCCCGGTGCAGCCCTTGGGCTGCGAGGGCGATTCGACGGGCCTGGGACGTCGAGAGAATCGTGGTCATAGGCCCATCGTAGTTGCCTTGTTGTTTATGCGTTGACCGGGGCTGCGTCCCGGTAGCGGCGGGTCTCCAGGGTTGCCTCGTCGGTGGCCTCGGGATCCAGGGTGATGATGCCGTAGGCGTACTGGCGGCGGTTGTAGACCACCGAGTGTGCACCGGTCGCTTCGTCGATGAAGAGGTAGAACGGGTGGCCGACCATTTCCATCCGGTCCAGGGCGTCGTCGACGCTCATCGACTCTGCAGGGAAGACCTTGCGACGGATCTCGATCGGGCTGGCGCTGGCCTCGGCCGCCTCGGCGGCAAGACGCGTCTCCTCTTCCTGCTGCGCGATGCGGGTTGCCTCATGCAGCGGGATGGAGCTGGCGGCGGGCTCCAGCCCGCTGGTTGCCTGGTGGACGGCCTTGGGCGTCCGGCTGCCGTGGTGGACCTTGCGACGATCCCGTGCCTTGCGCAGACGCTCGAGCAGCTTTGCGAACGCGGTGTCAAAGGCGGCGAACTTGTCTGCGGCCTTCGCTTCGGCGCGGATTGCCGGGCCCCGGCCCAGGACCGTCAATTCAACGGTCAGGGCGCTGTCGGCGTTGCGAGCAGCGTGCGGCTCCTTGGTGACCTTGATGTCCAAGCGCTGGATCTTCGTCGCAAGCTGATCGACCTTGTCGATCTTCTCGTCCACGTACTCGCGGAAGCGATCGGAAACCGTTACGTTTCGTCCGCTGATCGTCATCTCCATGGTGTCCTCCATCATTGCTCAGGTGACACAACAGCGACTGAAAAACCACTCCTTTCAGTCGCTGAAGATGGGTTCGTTTCCCCTATCGGGGTGCCCATACTTCACCCTATGACAGATGCAGGGATAATCAAGGATGTTCCGATTATTACTTCATCGCGTTGAGCGTAATTATCGATTTCCGGCCGGTGCCGTCGTGCTTGCCAACACCACGGCGCCGCACACCACCAGCCCCCGGCCCGCCAGGCAACGGTGGGCCTCGGCCAGGGTCGCGCCCGTGGTCAACACGTCGTCGACAAAAAGCACCTGCGCACCCGAGGAAAAGATCTTTCTTGCCCCGGGCGTGGCGCGCATCCGCATGGTGTTGCGCACCGATGTCCGGCCCCGGCGGCCCAGCCCCTTCTGCGCGGCGCCCCAGGAGTTCCCGATCCCGTACCTCAGCAGGTGCGCGACCCGCACGTTTGCCGGCAGCGACCCGGCGGCCGCCACCCGCCGCAGCAGCAGGCCCACGGGCCAGTAGCCCCGCCTGGCAAGTGCCTGCCGGCGCGTGGGGACCGGAACCAGGATCACCTGTTCCCGGGGGTTCGCCAGTCTCCAGGATGCCGGCGCGCAGCGCCGAGGCAAGCACCGGGGCCAGCACCTTGCCCAGGGAAACCATCTGGTGGTTCTTGTAGGCCAGGAGCACCGATGCCAGCTCATGCTCGTATTTTCCCGCGGCAACGACCGGCAGCGCCTGCCCGCGTTGGTTCAGCGGCAGGGCCTCGGCATGCCGCTCGACGCGGCCGGGGTGCAGCCCCGCCCGGCGCAGGCCCGTGGCGCACGGGCGGCACAACGAGGCATCGGGGCGCCGGCAGCAAACGCATTGCACCGGAAAGAGCAGGGCCCCGGTCCCCCGGAGCGCCGACCGGAGGATCCGGGTTTCCCTGGCCGACCACAGCCGGTCCAGCAGTTTCGGCCACCATGGTGTTGCGCGGCTGCCGATGGCGGCGACCCGGACGTGGCGCCCGCGAAGGAACCCGTGTCGTTCGAACCCATGTCCCCCAGCATGGGGCACGGGAAAACACCGTGCATCCGGGGCCGCGCGAATTGGGGATATCGGTCCCGTGGTTGCGGCCGGCGGAATCCGCCCGGCGTGCGGCCGCTATCCGGGGTAGGAGAGGTCGCGCGCCGACTCCTCCATTTTGTGCCAGGAGTTTCCGACACGCGTGTAGAGCTTGTCGGTGGTCTCGGCGAAGACCGGGCGCCGCTCGCCCGGGCCTGCGGAAAGCCCGACCATGCCCAACAGCGGCTGGAACTTCTCGGGCTTGCCCCCGAGGTTGATCCGCTCCGCCTCGACCCGTTCGGTCGGATCGGAGGCCGCGACGATGATGCTGGAGTCCGAGTCCCAGACGGCCCTGGTCACGGGGACCGAGGGGTACAGGTGCATCGGAGGGGCGAAGCCGCGCGGCGTGCCGTCGCTGTCCCGCAGGATGCCGCTGATGCTCACCGTCGACACCCCGTGCTTGGAGGAAACGATCAGCGCGCGTGCCCCGTCGCGCGAAATGCGGATCGAGGAAACGCTCGAGTCGTTGAGCCAGTCCGCGGCGATGGGCCTGACCTTGCCGTTGAGCAGGGTGTCTTCGGGAACGGCGAGGATCCTGGTTTTTGCCCCGTGGTCGGCCGTCCAGGTCCAGCCGCTGGCGTCGATGCTCGGGCGCACCAGCGCAGTGCCGGTCGCCACGATCCTGCTGTGGCCCTGGTCGTCGACGGTGAAGAGCCGCGTTGAACGTGCCGTCCAGGAACGCATAGCGGTTACCCAGCGGGCTCATGGCCGGGTCGCGCGGGTCGTATGCGGAGATGTCGTCGATGGCGACCCGGGAGATCGACTTGCCCTTGACGTAGTACAGCGTCTGGTCGACGATGCCGATCTGGGTGTCCGGAACCGGCGCGTTGACCTGGGCCTCGAAGAACTGCGGGTCCTGCGGCCCGAGTTTCACCTCGCGCTGCTCGTCGGTCATCACCACCGTGCGGATGCTGCTGAGCCCCTTGAGGGTGAGGTCGAGCTGCTGCTGCATCTGCTGGCGGCTCAGTTCCGTCGCATCGATGAAGGTCGCCGAGTTCAGGTCCACGGTGGCCCGCTGGCTTTCGATGGGAACGGCCGAACGCGCCAGCGAGCTGCCGCTGGGGAAGGCCGAAACCACGGCGTTTTCAAGGTACGGCGCCGGACCCTTGAGCAGCGCCTCGACCATGGCCGCGGCCAGGCCCGTCCGCTTCGGGAACCAGCGCATGTCCGGGACCGCGTAGTGGTAGGTCGCGTCGTAGAAGTAGATCGGCTGGGCAGCGAACAGCCCGTCGAAGGAATCCCTGTCGATCATGGTGCCGTCGGGCAGGTCCGAAATCTTCCACTGGCCGTCGAGCTTCTCGAGGGTCATGTCCACCGCGCGGGTGGAGTGCGGCGGCAGTTCCGTCATCACGCCGTTGGCGTCGATCTGGGCCACCACCTCAAGCTGGATGGTGTAGGTGTTGGGCTTCGCGCCCGGGATCACGCTGGGGCGCGCGTCGTAGACCAGGGTCTGCACGGCGCCCTTCCACACCCCGGACTGCTTGGGGTTCAGGAATTCGCGGGCGACCTTGTAGTCGTCCTGCGGCGCGATGCCCGCCTCGATGAACCCCTCGATGATCTCGCGCGGGTTTGCATCGACCTTGGGGCCGGGCGGGGAAAAGGTGCTTCCCTGGCCCTCGGAGCCGTTCTCGACCTGCAGGGCCTGGACGGGGCCGCTGCGCGGGATGGCGGAACAACCCGAGAGCACCAGCACCAACCCGAGCAGCAGGGCCAGGGCCCTGCGGAATCCGGTCAGTGGCCTAGGCATCTGGTTCCTGCTTTCCCGTGGGGTTTTCTTCCCCCGCCGGCGGCACGGGTTCCGTGCCCGCCTTGGGGTCCGACGAGATCATCGGCTGCAGCGGCTTGAACCCGACGATCGGGATCTCGCCGGTCAGCGGGAAGGTGATCAGCATGTTCCTGTCCACCACCGCGTCGGCGAGCACGATCGGTTCCAGGGGCAGCGGGGAGCCGGTGATCGTCTCCCCCAGCAACCGGGGCAGGGTCAGCCGGAAGCAGGAACCGACGCCGCGCTCGCCCCAGGCCTCGAGCCGCCCGGTGTGCAGCCGGGTGTCCTCGGTGGCGATCGACAGGCCGAGGCCGGACCCGCCGGTGGTGCGGGCGCGGGCCGGGTCGGCGCGCCAGAAACGGTCGAAGACGCGGGTGCTGGCCTCCGGGCTCATGCCGATGCCGCGGTCGCGCACGGTCAGCGCCACCGCGGATTCGTTGCCCGCGACCGAGATGTCGATGGGGTTGCCCTCGCCGTGCTCGATGGCGTTCATGACCAGGTTGCGCACCACGCGTTCGATGCGCCGCGAATCCATCTCGGCGACGCAGCCGCCGGCGGGGGTCGAGAGGCGCAGCAGCGAGCCCATGGCCTCGGCGTGCGGGGTGGCGGCGTCGATGACGCGCCGGGCCACGGCGACCAGGTCGGTGGGCTCGGCGTCCAGCACCGCGACGCCGGCGTCGAAGCGGGAGACCTCAAGCAGGTCGTTGAGCAGGATCTGGAAGCGTTCGACCTGGTTGTAGAGCAGTTCGGCGCTTCGCTTGTTGATCGGGTCGAAGTCCTCGCGGGCGTCGTGCAGGACCTCCGCGGCCATGCGGACGGTGGTCAGCGGGGTGCGCAGCTCGTGGGACACGTCGGAGACGAAGCGCTGCTGCATCTGCGAGAGGGTCGCCAGCTGGTTGATCTGGTCCTGCAGGGACTGGGCCATGTGGTTGAAGGAGGTGCCCAGGCGGGCGATCTCGTCCTCGCCCTTGACCGTCATCCGCTCCTGGAGCTCGCCGGCGGCAAGCTTTTCCGACACCTGCGCGGCATCGGCGACGGGCCGCACCACGCCGCGGGTGACGTACCAGGTGATGCCGCCGACCACCAGCAGCAGCAGGCCGCCGACCAGGGCCATGGCCCGGTTGATGAAGTCGAGGGTGTTCTGCACGCTGGTGAGGTCGTAGACCAGGTAGAGCCCGTATTCGCGCCCGGGCGGCAGCGTGACGCGGGTGCCGAAGATCAGCCCGGGGCCGGTGCCGGAGCCCTTCTTGACCTCGATCGACTGCCAGTAGATGGCGTTGGATTCGCGGATCTGCGCGGCCAGTGCCTCGGGGACGATGCGCGAGGTCAGGTTGCCGCTGGCCGTGGGGCCGACGTACAGGTTGTCGTCGCCCGGCAGCGGCACCAGCACGAAGTCGCGGGGCACCAGCGCGCCGTCGCCCTCGAGGATCTTCAGCGTGTTGGTGACCAGCGAGTGGGTGCTGGCGCGGTCGGTGGTGGCTGCGGAATCGAAGATCGCCTTGACCTGGTTCAGGCCGCGCACCGACTCGGACTCGACCTGGTGGAAGCGCTCCTGGAACAGCCCGGCGGCGATCTGGTTGGAGAGGAAGCCGCCCGCGGCCAGCAGCGCGAGCGCCGTCAGCAGCACCGCGGAGGTGACGGTGCGGAAAAGCAGCGACCGGCTCCAGCGGGAGAGCACCGCCGCCTTGGCGTGCTTGACCGCCGCCAGGGTGCGGCGCATGAACGAGCGGACACCCGGGTCGGTGTTTTCCGGTGCCGGTTCCGCTGCGGTTTCCGTGGGCTGTGCGGACGGGGCGTCGCCCGTCGTCTGCTGGCTCAGACCTGACCGGCCTTGTAGCCGACGCCGCGCACGGTCAGCACGACGCCCGGGCGTTCGGGATCGAGCTCGACCTTGGAGCGCAGGCGCTGGACGTGGACGTTGACCAGGCGGGTGTCCGCGGCGTGGCGGTAGCCCCAGACCTGCTCGAGCAGCTGCTCGCGGGTGAACACCTGCCACGGCTTGCGGGCCAGGGCGACCAGCAGGTCGAATTCGAGCGGGGTCAGCCCGATGGGCGCGCCCTCGCGCGTCACCCGGTGGCCGGCGACGTCGATGCTCAGGTCCCCGATCTTCAGGGTTTCGGGGGCGTGCTGTTCGGTGGGGCGCAGCCGGGCACGGACGCGTGCCACCAGCTCCGCCGGCTTGAAGGGCTTGGGGACGTAGTCGTCGGCACCGGATTCCAGGCCGCGCACCACGTCCGCGGTGTCCGACTTGGCGGTGAGCATGACGATCGGGACGTCGTCCTCGGCGCGGATGAGCTTGCAGACCTCGATGCCGTCGAGGCCCGGGAGCATCAAGTCCAGCAGCACCAGGTCCGGCTTGACCTCGCGGAAGATGCCCAGCGCCTTGGCGCCGTCGTAGCAGAACACGGCCTCGAAGCCGTCGTTCTGCAACACGATGCCGATCATTTCGGCCAGCGCCTCGTCGTCGTCGACAACCAGGATGCGTGCCTTCATAATCTGCCCTTCCGTAGCGCTGCATGGGCCCGATGTACGCCGGAGCCCAGATAGGAACAAGACTACATGAGGCCGGCGCACAATTCGGCAGTGAAACGGCCGCCGGCCAATGCCCCGTTTGTCCCGGACCAGCGCCTACGCTGGAGTGGACACCCCGAACGGGCGCGGGAGGGGTGTGCCGGCCCTCCACACCACGCAGCAAGGACAAAAGGTCGATTCGATGTCGCAGGATCCCGCAGCTTCCCCCGATGAGCCCGGAGGCCGGCAACCCGGCTGGGGACCGCCTCCCCCGGGCTGGGGAGCAACCCCGCCTCCGCACCCCGGGCAGTCCCCCTACCCCGGTCCCGGCCTTCCGCCGCCCGGCTACGGGTACCCGCAGTTCCCGCCGCCCCCGCGCCCGGCCAAGCCCGGCGTCATCGAGCTGCGCCCGCTCACGCTCTCCGACCTGCTCGAGGGCACCTTTGCCGTGTTCCGCCGCTCCCCGATGCCGACGCTTGTCAACGCAGCGGTGGTCAACGCGGTCGTGGGCATCCTGGGCACTGGTCTTCCTGGGTTGGCTGTTTGCGCCGGCCATGGGACTGGAGGATGCGCTGCTGGGCGTGTCGGCGGAATCCGACGACCTCGGGGAGTTGGAGAGCGTCTTCCGGGCCGCTTTCCCCTACCCGTGGTACCTGTACGCCGCCGCGGCGGTCCTGGCGATGCTGGTCCAGTTGGTCGCCTCCGCGCTGGTGGCCGGACCGGCAACGGTTGCCGCGATGCGCGCAACGCTTGACCGCCCCACGTCCTGGCGCGAGGGCTACGCACTGGCACGGCCCGCCATCCCGAAGCTGGTGGGCTACCAGTTGCTGCTGGCGCTGGCCTCGCTGGTGCCCTGGCTGTTGCTGGCGGGGCTGGGTGTCCTGCTGGCTCCGGCCTGGGGAATCGCGGTGCTGGCTCCTCTGCTGCTGCTGGGATTCGCCGCGGCCCTGGCCCTGATCTGGGTCAGCGTGCGGCTGGCGCTGGTTCCGGTGCTGCTGGTCTCCCAGTCGCTGACGATCCGCGACGCGGTGGCCAGGTCCTGGCGCCTGACCCGCGGATCGTGGTGGCGCATCTTCGGCATCATGCTGGTGGTTGCCGTGGTGGTTTCGGTGCTCGGCAGCATTGTCTCGTCGATCCCGGGCGTGGTCGCATCCGTTCCCGGAAGCACCGGCGGCGCGTGGCTCCTCATGGTGCTCACCATGATCGTCAACGTGCTGGTCTCCGCGGCGAGCATGCTGATCCTGCAGGTGCTGCTCACCCTGCTGCAGGTGGACCTGCGCATCCGCCACGAGCGGCTGGACCAGGCGCTGCTCGTCGAGCTCAACGACCCCGCGGCCCACGCCATCCCCGGCCACGACGCGGCGGATCGTTCCCGGGGCTGACAGGCCCGCGGCACGGCAAGGCCAAACACCGCCAAGGACATGACAACGCGGAAGGTCCCGGGCAATCTGCCCGGGACCTTCCGCGTTTTGTCTTCGCCGCGTGGCGTTCGCTCAGGCGTCGACGCGGACCTGGTTCAGCGCGTCGGCGTAGGCCGAAAGGCGCGACAGCACGGCCGTTGCCTGCTCCGGCGCGACGCCGTCCAGCCCATTCGTGGGGGTCAGCACCAGGGCATCGAGCAGTGCGTCGGAAAGTCCCAACTGGTTCCAGGGGCGGCGGATGGTGGCCACGGCCTCCACGACGCCCGGCGAGGTCCCGTCCGGGGCCAGGCAGCCCAGCCAGAGCCTGCGCCCGGCCTCCACGGCCCCGGCCAGCAGTTCCCAGCCGGGCACCGTCAGGTCGGAGGCGTTGACGCCCAGTCCGTCGACGCCGGCGTCGATCGCCGTCGAGGCGACCCGGTTCCAGGTCTCGGGTTCGCCGCCGCCGCCCAGGATCACCTGGTGCGCCCCGGCGTCCTTGAGCGCGTCGGTGAGCTCGGTCCACCAGGAGCGGACCTCGGCCACGGGCACCGAACGCAGGGTGCGGTAGCCGCTGGCGGTGGGCAGGGTGCCGTTGAGCACCGCGCCCGCGTCGGGCTCGTCGATGTAGACGGTGATGAGTTCGCGGCCCGTGCCGGAGGCGACATCGCGCAGGTGGCGGGCAGCCCCCAGGGCCAGGGACTGGGCCAGGTCGCGGCGCGCACCGAAGTCGCTGAGCGCGCGCTCGCCCTGGTGCAGGTAGAGGTTTGCCGCCAGCGTCGCGGGGCCCGGCAGCTGGATCTTCAGCTCGTGTCCGGAGGATTCCTCGGCGCCGATGACATCGCCCAGCACGTTCAGGTCCGCGCGCAGGGCCGAGGCAGCGCGCTTGGCGTCGATGCCCGGGGCCTGCGAGAGCCGCCAGCCGTGCGGCTGCAGATCGACGCTGAGTTCCTCCAGGAACATCGCGCCGCGGCCGATGGGGTCGGAGCCGACCCCGCGGCCCGGGAGCTGGTGCAGGTGCGGAAGGTTGGGCTCGCCGAGTTCGCCGCGGATGATGCGCTGGCTTTCGAGCGGATCGGTGCCGGGCATCGGGCCGTGCCCGCTGGCCTGGACCTGCCGGGAAACCGCCCCGGTGTCCTCGGCCTGCATGTTGGTGGGGTTCATCTGCAAGGCCCGGATCTAGTTTTCGTTCTCGGCGTGCGAGGCGGAGATCGTCTGGTGGTGCTGGATGACCTCGGAAATGATGAAGTTCATGAACTTCTCGGCGAATTCCGGGTCGAGGTGCGCTTCCTGGGCGAGCCGGCGCAGGCGTTCGATCTGCGCCTTTTCGCGTCCCGGGTCGCTGGCCGGCAGCTGGTGCACGGCCTTGAGGTGCCCCACGCGCTGGGTGGCCTTGAAGCGTTCGGCCAGCAGGTACACCAGCTGGGCGTCGAAGTTGTCGATGCTTCCGCGGATCGAGAGGAGTTCGTCCATGACCTCGTCGCGAACCGTCCCGGAAAGGGAGCTGGTCTTCGGGTCGTAGTCGACCTGCCGGTCGTTGTCCGCGGCCTGCGGGTTGATCTGTGAGCTCATGCTTCCCAGTCTATGGTTCGCGCCGGGTGCGCACCCAACCGTGACGCGCCCGGCCGCCGCGCCGGAACCGGAAACCGGGCCTTAAACGGAAACGGGATGCGCCGGTGTCAACCAACGCATCCCGTTCCGTGCCGTGCGGCCCCTGCTAGCTTGCCTTCAGGAACGCGATCCGGCGCGCTTCCTGTTCGACGGGGTCCGGGACCGGCAGCGAGGCGATCAGCCGCTTGGTGTAGGGGTGCTCCGGGCTGCCCATGACGCGGGACCCGATGCCCTCCTCCACCAGCTTGCCGCGGTACAGCACGCCCACCCAGGTGGCGAGCATGTCGACCACGGCCAGGTCGTGGGTGATGAACAGGGCCGCGAAGCCGAGTTCCTGCTGCAGCTCCTCGAACAGCTCAAGCACCTTGGCCTGCACCGAAACGTCGAGCGCGCTGGTCGGCTCGTCGGCGATCAGCAGCTTCGGGTCCAGCGCGAGCGCCCGGGCCAGCGAGGCGCGCTGGCGCTGCCCGCCGGAGAGCTCGTGCGGGAAGCGGTCGGCGAAGTGCCGGGGCAGCTGCACCGCCTCGAGCAGTTCGTCGACCCGCTTCCGGGCGTCGATGGCCGAGATCTTCCGGTGCACCAGCAGCGGCTCGGCGACGCACTCGGCGATGGTCAGCAGCGGGTTGAAGCTGGCCGCGGGGTCCTGGAACACGAACCCGATGTCCTGGCGCAGCTTCTTGAAGTCCCGCTCCTTGAAGCCGAGCATCTCGTGCCCGAGCACCTTCAGCGAGCCGCCGCTGACCCGGTTCAGCCCGGCGATGGCCCGGCCGATCGTGGTCTTGCCGGAACCCGACTCCCCCACCAGGCCGTAGACCTCGCCGGCGCAGATCGCGCAGCGACACGTCGTCCACGGCGGTGAAGGCCGGGGTGCCCATGCGGCCCGGGTAGGTGATGTTCAGGTTGGTCGCCTCGACCAGCACCGGCTTGCCCTGCCCGGCGCGTTCGGTCATGCCTTCCGACGCCGAGTGGCGGCCCAGGTGCGGCACGGCGGCCAGCAGCGCCTTGGTGTAGTCCTCGCGCGGGTTGGCAAAGAGCTCCAGCGACGGGGCCGTTTCCACGACCTTGCCCTGGTACATCACCACCACGCGGTCGGCCAGGTCGGCGACGACGCCCATGTTGTGGGTGATCAGCACGATGGCCGTGTCGAACTCGTCGCGCACCTCGCGCAGCAGCTCGAGGATCTCGGCCTGCACCGTCACGTCCAGCGCGGTGGTCGGCTCGTCGGCGACGATCAGCGCCGGGTTCAGCGCGAGCGCCATGGCGATGACGACGCGCTGCTTCTGGCCGCCGGAGAACTGGTGCGGGTAGTAGTTGACCCGCTTTTCGGGTTCCGGGATGCCGACCTTGCGCAGCATCTCGATGGCGCGGGCCTTGGCCTCCTTCTTGGAGACCTTGCCGTGGGCGCGGATGCCCTCGGTGATCTGCCAGCCCACGGTGTACACGGGGTTCAGCGCGGTGGAGGGCTCCTGGAACACCATGGACACGTCGGTGCCGCGCACGGCACGCAGCTCGCTGCCGCTGAGGGTGAGCATGTTGTTGCCGCGCAGCACCACGGCCCCGCGGGCCGTGGCCGTCTCGGGCAGCAGGCCCAGCACGGTGCTTGCCGTGACGGACTTGCCGGAGCCGGACTCGCCGACGATGGCGACCACCTCGCCGGCGGCGACCTGGAAGCTGACGCCCTGCACCGCAGCGACCTCGCCGGCGTCGGTGGCGAAGGCGACCTCGAGGTCCTCGATGCTCAGCACCGTTCCGTCGGCCGTGGCCTCCTTGGGTTTTGCGATCTGGCTCATGCCGTGGCCCTTTCCGCTGCCGCGCTTCTTCTTGCGGCGCATCCGCAGACGCGGATCGGCCAGGTCGTTCAGGCTTCGCCCACCAGGGTCAGGCCCAGCACGGTGAGCACGATGGCCGCACCGGGGAACACGCCGGTCCACCAGATGCCGCTGGTCACGTCGGAGAGCGCCCGGTTGAGGTCGTAGCCCCATTCGGCGGCCTCGGTCGGCTCGATGCCGAAGCCGAGGAAGCCGAGGCCCGCGAGGGTCAGCAGCGCCTCGGAGGCGTTGAGCGTGAAGATCAGCGGCAGCGTGCGGGTCGCGTTGCGGAACACGTGCCTGAACATGATGCGCCAGCTGGAGGCGCCGACGACCTTGGCCGATTCGACGAACGCCTCGGCCTTGATGCGCACGGTCTCGGCGCGGATCACCCGGAAGTACTGCGGGATGAACACCACGGTGATCGAGATCGCCGCGGCCAGGATGCCGCGTCCAGAGGCCCGACTGCCCGTGCGAAATCACGATCGACATGACGATCGCCAGCAGCAGCGACGGGAAGGCGTAGATGGCGTCGGCCAGCACGACCAGCACGCGGTCAAGCCAGCCGCCGATGTAGCCGGAGACCAGGCCCAGGAACACGCCGGCGAAGATGGAGAAGACCACCGCGACGACGATGACCAAGGCCGCGGTCTGCGCGCCCCAGAGGGTGCGGGAGAAGCACGTCGTAGCCGCCGACGGTGGTGCCCCAGATGAAGCGCCCGCCCGGCGGCTGCTGCGTCGGGAAGTTGCCCTGGGCGTCGGAGATCTGCGCGAACCCGAAGGGCGCGATCAGCGGCGCCAGCAGGGCGGTGAGCAGGAAGGCCGCGGTGAGGACCAGGCCCGCAACGAGCATGCCGCGCTGCAGGCCGACGCTCATGCGCAGGTGGCGAGACGATCGGCAGGCGGGAGAACAGCGGACGCTTGCGCGGCCGCAGGGGTGCAATGGTGGTGCTCATTGTCTAGTACCTCACTCGCGGGTCGATGAGCGCGGCGATGATGTCCACGATGAAGTTGGTGAATGCGACGATGACGGCCAGCAGCACCACGATGCCCTGCACCGCCACGAAGTCGCGTGCCTTGAGGTACTGGGCCAGCTGGAAGCCAAGGCCCTTCCACTCGAAGGTGGTCTCGGTGAGCACCGCGCCGCCGAGCAGCAGCGCGATCTGCAGGCCGATCACGGTGATGATCGGGATCAGCGCCGGGCGGTAGGCGTGCTTGGTGAGCAGCCGGTACTCGGAGACGCCGCGCGAGCGGCCGGCCTCCACGTAGTCGCGGCCCAGGGTGCCGATCACGTTGGTGCGCACCAGGCGCAGGAACACGCCGGCGGTGAGCAGGCCCAGCGCGACGGCCGGGAGGACCGCGTGCTGGATGACGTCGAAGGCCGCAGCTCATGTTGCCCGAGCGCAGGGCGTCGAGCAGGTAGATGCCCGTCGGGTTCTGCAGGGAGGTCAGCTGCAGCTCGGCGTTGACCCCCGCGCGTCCGGCGATCGGCAGCCAGCCGAGCCAGACCCCGAAGATGAGCTTGAGCAGCAGGCCGGCGAAGAACACCGGGGTGGCGTAGCAAAGGATCGCGAAGACGCGCAGCACCGCATCGGGCCAGCGGTCGCGCATCTTGGCGGCGACCAGGCCGAAGGGGATGCCGATCAGCAGCGCGATGACCAGCGCGTAGAACGCCAGTTCCAGCGTCGCCGCGCCGTAGGTGGCAAGCACCTCGGTGACGGCGCGGTTGTCGGAGATGGTGCGTCCGAAGTTGCCGGTGAAGATCTGGCCGAGGTACTCGAAGTACTGCACGATCACCGGGCGGTCATAGCCGGCCGCGTGGATGCGCTCGGCCAGCTGGTCGGGGGTGAGCCGCCCGCCCAGGGCCGCGGTGATCGGGTCGCCCGTGACGCGCATCAGGAAGAAGACGAGGGTCACGAGGATGAAGATGGTGGGGAAGATCAGCAGGAAGCGGGTGACGAGGTAGCGTGCAAAGCTGCCTCCTGCTTTCGGTGCCGCCGTGCCCACCGACGGGGGTGCCGCCGGTGCATCGGCGAGGTCGTTCATGATTGCCATTGACAATGCGTCCTAGCTTGAAAGGTTTATCTGTCCGAGGCGCAAGCCGCGGGGCAACCCGGGCTCCTCCCCCGCGACGGGGAAGGAGCCCGGATGCTGGTGCCCGCGGTGTTGCCTTGCGGGTTGTTGGTTACTTGGCGAGTACACCCAAGCGGAACTTGAACGAGGCGTCGAGGGTCTTCTCGACGCCCGTCACGTCGGTGCCGGCAACGGCAACCTGTGCGCCCTGAAGCAGCGGCAGGGTGGAGAGGTCGCCGGCGACCTTGGTCTGGATCTCTTCGATCATGGCCGTGCGCTTTGCCGGGTCGGTTTCCACGCGCTGCTCGTTGATCAGCTTGTCGACCTCCGGGTTGTCGTAGTGGTTGCCCAGGAAGTTGTCCTTGGCGAAGAACGGGGTCAGGTAGT
This sequence comes from uncultured Actinomycetota bacterium, assembly GCA_963818105.1. GTDB lineage: Bacteria > Actinomycetota > Actinomycetes > Actinomycetales > Micrococcaceae > Paeniglutamicibacter. Next base: position 461,359 of record CAWFRB010000040.1, read on the forward strand.
TGTCGGCGTCCGAGTAGTCCGGGAACCAGCCGAGCTGGTACGCCGGGTAGTCGGTGACGCGCGACTTCTGGTAGGTGACCCATTCGGTGGACTGCAGGTCGACCTTGAACAGGCCGCCGGTTTCCAGCTGCGCCTTGATCTTTGCGTACTCGTCGCCCGAGCTCGGGCCGTAGTGGTCCGGGTTGTACTGCAGCTTCAGGTCGACCGGGGTGGTCACGCCGGCGGCCTCGAGCACGGCCTTGGCCTTGTCAAGCGACGGGCCGCCGTCCTCGCCGTAGAGGTCCTTCAACGGCTCGATGGCGCCGGTGAAGCCCTGCGGCACGTAGGAGTAGAGCGGCAGGTAGGTGCCCTTGTAGACCTCGTTGGCGATCGCTTCGCGGTCAACGAGGTTTGCCGCGGCCTGGCGCACGGCCAGCGACTTCGCCGGGTCGGCGTCGGAGGTCTTGGCGCCGAACGGCATGATGTCGAAGTTGAAGACGATGTAGCGCAATTCGCCACCCGGGCCGTTGTGGACCTTGACCTTGGAATCCTTGCTCAGCGATTCGACGTCGGTCGGCGAGAGCGAGCGCCAGGCAACGTCGATGTTGCCCTGCTGCACGTCGAGCTTCAGGTTGTTCGAGTCGGCGTAGTACTTGATGTTGGCGGCGGCGTTGGCCGGCGCGCCAAGCATGCCCTTGTAGCCGTCGTAGGCCTTGAAGGAAACCAGCGAGTTCTTGGCGTAGCTTTCGATGGTGTACTGGCCGGCGAAGGCCTTGGCGGCGACGATGTCGTCGTCGGTCACGACCTTGTCGGCCGGGAAGACCTCGTCGTCGACGATCGGGCCGACCGGGCTGGTCAGGATCTGCGGCCAGGTCTGGTCGTTGGCGCTCTTGAGCTTGAAGACCACGGTGGTGGCATCCGGAGTCGTCGATGCTTTCGAGGTTGCCCAGCAACGACGACGGGCCGCTCGGGTCGGCGATCTTCAGCTGGCGGTCGAAGGTGTTCTTGACGTCCTTGGAGTCGAGAACGTGGCCGTTGGCCCACTTCAGGTCGGCCTTCAGCTTGACCGTGTATTCGGTGGGGCTGGTGAACTCGGCCGATTCGGCGATGTCGGTCTTCGGGTCGGCCGAACCCGGCATCGAGTTGAGCAGGAACGGGTAGATCTGGTTCATGACCATGAACGAGCCGTTGTCGTAGGAGCCGGCGGGGTCCAGCAACGTGACCTTGTCGGTGGTTCCCATGGTGATCGGGGCACTGGGCGCGCCCGTCGCTCCGCCGCCCGTGGCATTCGGGGTCGCAGCCGGACCTGTACAGGCTGTGAGGGCCAGCGCGGAAATGCCAACTACGGCAGCCGCTACACGCAAACCGTTGATCTTGCGGGTCATGAGCAATCCTTATCTATGTGCGAGTGCATGAATTGTGGGATAAACCACAACCCGTACAGCCTAAGTGATTCGCGTCACGAGATGTCAACAAAACCCGGCGCGCCCCACATTGAATCTGAAACGTGATCTTCACGAAACGATGATTCGTGTGTCCCAAACATGACGGTGCTCACCAAGCGCACCCTGCACGGCTGGGTTGTGGCCTACGCTTGAAAGCGATGATGACACGTAGAGACGCCGCGATTGCCCTGGAAATTTCCATGGAGATGGCCAAGCGACATAACATTCCCGCCCGCTTGAGCGAGGCAGAGTTCGCCGAGATCAACACCAATCCCCCGGCTTGGCTGATCCAGTCGCGTGCCAACAAGCAGGGCAAGCGCCCCGTGTGGGTACACCTGACCTGCGCGGTCTGCGGCTTCAGCGAGGCCGAACGGCCCAAGAAGTGGTGGCCGGAATTCGATTTCGTGCACTGCTCCGTCCACGGCCCGGCGCAGTTGCCGTCCCTCGAAGCAGGCAAGACCCGCCTGGAGTACCCGGATATCTCCACCCACATGTACGGCATCGTGGACGAGACCAAGGCATAGCCGCAAGGCCAAGAACCACAGGGTCCCGTCTTCCTCCGCTTGGTGCGGCAGGGAAACGGGACTTTTTGCGTATCCGCCGGAGGGCTCGCTGCGTTCGGCATGATTGTGGCGTCCATCTCCAGCCGGGCATCCGATAAAAGTCCGCAACGTCCGGCCCGGTAGCATCGAAGTTGCGAATCATCGCACCCACGGGAAAGCGTCCAGCGGCCATCCCCCCACCCAGATCCAAGGAACCCGATGCAGTTGAACAAAAAAGCACTCAAAGTCGACGGGTTCACCGGATTCCGGCCCATCGCCACACTTGAGATCAACCGGATTCCGCAGCATCAGGGGATCTTCGCCGTGTTGCGGCCCGACGTGTTTGAGCCGCGGTTCCTCGCCAAAAGCACCGCCGGGGTTTTCAAGAAGAAGAACCCGTCCCTCTCGCAGGCCGAGCTCGCCGCCGAATGGGTCGAGGACGCGGATGTCCTGTTCATCGGCAAGGCCAGCCCCGGCAGCAAGGGCAACCGCGGGCTTCGACGCCAGATCCAGGAATTCGTGGACTTCGGCAAGGGAAAGCCGCCGGGACACTGGGACGGCCGCCTGATCTGGCAGCTGGTGGATGCCGGGAACCTTCTCGTGGCATGGAAGGAGTTGCCTGCGGAGGAGCTCAACGCGGCCCAGGCGAACTACCACGAGCAGTTCCGCCAAATCCACGGCAGGTTGCCCTTCGCCAATCTTGTCCAGGCCCGCGCCTAGGATTCCTGTGTCCATAGGGGAAGCCGGATCACCACGAAACACTGGGCTGCGCTGGCCCGTCAGGTGCTGGCGGTACTGCCACAAGGGGCATTTCGGCTCGGCTCGGCCCGTAAAATAGGCCCAATGAACAATGAGCGATGGAGCGTTGACGCTGTCCGGGATGAAATTCTCTCCGCGATTGCAGAGGTCCGCTCCGTTGCACGATCGGAGCACGACGAGCATCGAGGCCACGCCGCCGACTGGCTCGAGGAGCAGTTCATCGACGCGAAGGACGGGCAGGCACTTCGTGAGTCCTCCGCAAAAGCTTTCACCTTGTACGGCGGGATGGGGTCCTTCTCCGACGTCGGAACGGCCGCATCGGCTCACGCGGTCGATCGGCTGGCTGCTGCCCTGAGGCGTGGGCGTTCTTGGTTCCTGCGCACCCCGTGACGTGGTGCCACCCCATTAATTGATCTGCACGTCGGCTGACGCAGCGATGATTCCGCGCTCCGAACATCGATCGCCACGATGCAACTTGGAGCGGTGTGTGCCGGCAATCCTTTCCGATGTATAGGCCCATGATCACGTGTCTTGGTACACAATCGGGGTATGAGATTTGAAGGGATTCTTCCCGAAGACGCGCCCGACCCACGCATCGAGCAGGCTCGGCTCCTGAAACTCATGCCCATCCCCGTGATGGGGCTCGTGCCGCAGCCCTCGTTGGAAGAGATGGATACCGCTGGTTTTCAATCCGGCGAGGACGATCGCGGATACAGCGAAATGACAGCGAGTCTCAGCTACACACTCTGGCGCAACCCGAATGACCATTCCGACCCCATAAACCTCGCAGACCTCGACGAGCAACAGAGAAGTGCCATCGAGCATGTTCCACCATGGCCGAGGCCCGCGTGGCTGGTCGAGCATGTCGGGCGACTGCGGTATCCGCTGCTCTGGGAGGCCGTGCAAACCAGCTGGCATCGTGACTCATCCGAGCGTACTTCGGTGGGCGAGCTGCTGGTCGACCACGTCAACTACATCCTCATGAACCAGTTCAGGCAGGAACGCGGGCTCAGCGGAAACCCGTGGGACCAGCCCGCACCGGACGTGACCGTCCGGGCGGTGAATCGTCGGGTCAGCGTCTTGGTCGATGGAGTCGAAGTGCCCGCCGCAGAAATAGACACGGATCCGTTCGTGTACGGCATCGGCGCGGAATTGGATGGCGGAGGGGTCGTGACCGCGGTGATTCCTCGCGCCGAGCTCGGGCACGTCCGAATCCAGTTTGCGACGAGGAGATAAGGACCGCTACCCGGGCCCGTGAGTTGGTCGCCGGCAGGCTGCGAAAGCGCGAACCCGGGTCAGTGATCAGAGGTGCCTCCGCATCATGTTTCAGCACCCCGTATGGGACGGGTTCGCCGGAGGCTGGATTTGCCCGCACAGGCAACCGCCAGGGACATGAGCAGCGACGGCATAATGAGTGGATGACACTGAATGAGGAGCTTGACCGCATCTTCGACGGCCGGGACCGGAACAACATGCAGCCGACGATCGATGCGCTGTTGCCGATTCTGGATAGACACCCGAGCCAATGCTCGTGTGCTCTATGAGGTAGGCGGAGCCTACGACACCGCGGGCATGGAGCAAACGGCCGGATCCTTCTATGAACAAGCTCTCCGGGCGGGCCTTTCAGGTGACCCGCTGCGCCGATGCTACCTCCAATATGGATCCACGCTGCGGAATCTCGGCGAGTTCGATCGCTCGGCGGAAGTCTTCGAGCGTGCCCGGCAAGCGTTTCCGGACTCCCCTTCACTGGCAGTGTTCCAGGCGATCACTCTTCATGCATCCGGCCGCGTCGATGAGGCCGTCGCGTCGTTGCTGGAAGTGGTAGCCGACGGTGTCGACTCGCCGGATATCGAGCGCTACAAGCCTGCGATCCGCGGCCACGCCGCCCACATCAAGTCTCTCGCGACCGGTTCACCTTCGGTGGAGCAGAACGACGATCGATGAAAACGCCCTGCTTGCCGGGCTCTGGCCAACGGGCATCACCGTGCGGGCGCAGCGGTTCGGCGTTCCCCTGCTCCAGGCAAAACCCATTGACCATTTTGGGAGACACGCCGGTAGGTGCCGGCGCGTGGCACCTTATCCTATTCGGGCAGGGCTCCGAGCTGCTGCATGATGCTCATTGAGTCGGTGATTCCCCAGTGTTCAGCGACCTTGCCGCCCTCGGTGCGGATGATGTCGATCGACTCGACTTCGACTGTCCGACCGGTTGCGGCCACTCCCATCAGTTCGCCTTGGTGCGTGCCGGTCAGCACCGTACGGACAGCTTCAAGGCTCCCGTCGGCAAGCGCCGGTTCGGAGGATTTCACGTTCAGGTCCGGAAATGCCGCCCGCATCATGTCGACAAAAAACCGTACGCCTTCCTTGCCGGGAGGCTGTCCGGGAAGGCTCTCGTGATCGACGAATCCCTCTGCGACCAGCTCGTCGATGAGATCGTAGTTCCCGCCCACCAGCACCTCCGAATAGAAGCGCTTGATCAGTCCAGTTCCGTCAGACATGGCCTACTCCTTTGTTGCCGTTCCGGCCCCCGCGCACAATGCTCCCACTCCTGGCAGGCAGTAGCAATGGTCCCTCGGGGCAAGCCGACGAAGTCCCGGCACCGGCACCGCTACGCCACGCTCCTGCCGCCATCGAACGCCACGTCAACAGCTGTATCGACGAGGCACGGCTGGTAGATGCTGGCCAAACCCCCACCGACGCGGAAGGCCCCGCGAGTTGGATGATCCAGGCCGCGGGGCCTTCGGGTTCATGGCTTGTGCGCTTAGGCGATCAGGCTCGGGTCCCATGCGGCGGAGCGCGCCGAGTCGATGGTCGCCTGGCCCAGCACGCGGGTGCCCTGGTAGACGACCATGGTCTGGCCCGGGGCCACACCGCGCATCGGCTCGATGAGCGTCGCAACCATGATGCTGCTTCCGTCTTCAAGCACCTCGATGCGGGCGCGGGCGTCCACCGGGTCGCCGTGCGCGCGGACCTGGACCATGCAGTCGAACTCGGTGCCGGCTACGGCGTCGTCGATCGGCAGCCCGGCCCAGGAGATCCTGATGCCGCGCAGCTCGTCGACGGCCAGCAGCGCCTCGGGGCCGACGATGACCTTGTTTTCCTTCGGGCGGATTTCCAGCACGAAGCGCGGCTTGCCGTCTGCGGCGGGAACGCCGAGCTTCAGGCCCTTGCGCTGGCCCACGGTGAAGGCGTGCGCACCCTCGTGCTGGCCCAGGGCCTTGCCCTCGTGGTCGACGATCTCGCCCTGGGTCATGTCGATGCGCTCGGCCAGCCAGCCGCGGGTGTCCCCGTCGGGGATGAAGCAGATGTCGTGGCTGTCGGGCTTGTTGGCCACGGAGAGGCCGCGGGCCTCGGCCTCGGCGCGGACCTCGGCCTTGGAGGGGGTGTCCGCCAGCGGGAAGATGCAGTGCTCGAGCTGCTCGTGGGTCAGCACGCCCAGCACGTAGGACTGGTCCTTGGCCCAGTCGGCGGCGCGGTGCAGCTCCGGGTTGCCGGCCTCGTCGCGGATGACCTTCGCGTAGTGGCCGGTGCAGACCGCGTCGAAGCCCAGGGCGATCGCCTTTTCCAGCAGGGCGGCGAACTTGATGCGTTCGTTGCAGCGCATGCAGGGGTTCGGGGTGCGGCCGGCCTCGTACTCGGAGATGAAGTCGTCGACCACGTCCTCCTTGAAGCGCTCGGAGAAGTCCCACACGTAGTACGGGATGCCGAGCTTGTCGCAGGCGCGCCAGGCGTCGTTGGAGTCCTCGACGGTGCAGCAGCCGCGGCTGCCGGTGCGCAGGGTGCCGGGCATGCGGGACAGGGCCAGGTGCACGCCGACGACCTCGTGGCCGGCGTCGACTGCCCGCGCCGCCGCAACGGCCGAGTCGACCCCGCCGCTCATTGCTGCCAAAACCTTCATCGTGTGAACCCTGTCCCTGCTGTTTGGATGCTGCTGACTTGTGCGGCCATGCCGGCCTTTTTTGCGCGCGCGTATGCCTCGGGCAACGCGGCCACCAAGGTGTCAACGTCGGCGGCGCTCGATGTATGCCCGAGCGTGAAGCGCTGGGCCCCGCGGGCGGTTTCCTCGTCGCGGCCCATGGCCAGCAACACGTGGGAGGGCCGGGGCACGCCCGGCGGTGCAGGCCGAGCCCGTCGAGGAGTGCACCCCGAGCATGTCCAGCACGAAGAGCAGCGAGTCGCCCTCGCAGCCCGGGAAGGTGAAGTGCGCGTTGCCCGGAAGCCGGGTGCCGGCGTGCGCGGCGTCCTCGGTGCCGTTGAAGACGGCCTCCGGGACCAGCTCGCGCACCCCTGCAACCAGGGCGTCGCGCAAGGTGGCCAGGCGTTCGTTTTCGGCGGCCAGGTCCTTGGCCGCCTCGGTGGCTGCCGCCGCGAAGCCGGCGGCCGCGGCGGCGTTGAGGGTGCCGGAGCGCAGTGCGCGCTCGTGCCCGCCGCCGTGCTGGACGGGGGTGAGGACCACGTTGCGGCGCACGAAGAGGGCGCCGATGCCCACCGGCCCGCCGATCTTGTGCCCGCTCACGGCCATGGTCGCCAGGCCGGAACCGGCGAAGGAGATGGGCACGGCGGTGAAGGCCTGGACCGCGTCGGAGTGCACCGGGATGCCGTGGGGTTCGGCGAGCGCAACGACCTTGTCGATGGGCTGGATGCTGCCGACCTCGTTGTTCGCCCACATGAGGGTGACCAGCGCGATGGTCTCGGGAGCCTTGTTGATTTCGGCCTCGAGCACCGCGAGGTCGATGACCCCGTCGGCGTCCACGGGCAGCCAGGTGACCTCGGCGCCCTCGTGTGCCTGCAGCCATTCGACGGTGTCGAGCACGGCGTGGTGTTCGATCACGGAGCAGAGGATGCGCTTGCGTGCCGGATCGGCGTCGCGGCGGTTCCAGTACAGTCCCTTGATCGCGAGGTTGTCCGACTCGGTGCCGCCGGAGGTGAAGATGACCTCCGAGGCGTGCGCCCCGGCCGCGGCGGCAAGCTGTTCGCGCGATTCCTCCATGACGCGGTGGGCGCGGCGCCCTGCCCCGTGCAGCGAGGAGGGGTTGCCGGTTTGCGCCAGCTCACGGGTCATGGCCGCCAGGGCGGCAGGTGACATGGGAGTGGTGGCGGCGTGGTCGAGGTAAACGGGGGTGGTGCGCACCGGTCAATTCTACCGTCACGGTGCGCGGGCCACGCAGAGGTGTTGCTCACAAGCCCCCTGCAGGACCCCTCCCCGCGTTCACTTGCTCCGGGTCAGTTGGTGAATTCGCCCTCGATGTACTCGCCCAGGTCATCGTCTTCGTCATCGTCGTCGCCCTCCACCTCGACGGGCATCGGGTTCACGTTGTCCCCGTCCAGGTCCAGCCTGGTGTCGATGGACGACCTCGTAGGCCTCGATCTCCGGGCAGGCCAGCAGCGCGTCGATGAGCGCGCGGGAACCGGCGACGATGCTCGAGTCCTCGTAGAGCTCGGTGGACAGCAGCCAGGCGCGGTCCGCTGGCCAGGCAAGGTTCGGGGCCTGGCGCTGCTCCCCCTCCGAGGTGCGCGCCCACAGCGGGCTGGCCAGGTCTTCGAACGTACCTTCGAAAACGTAGAAGGACCTGTAGGCGGAGCCCATCTGCAGGGTCGGGCCGTTGCGGACCTCCTCGGAGAAGGCGGGGCGCTTGGCCTCGGCGTTGGCGGCCTCCCGGCGGGCTGCGTTTTCCTCGTCGGACAGCTCCGGGTCGTCGTCGTGAAGCACTTCGATCCGGTCCCCGCCGTGGATGAACGCCAGCCCGTTCCACAGGGCAAGGAAGATCTCCCGCGGGGTCTGCGTGTGCGCCGCCAGGATCGGGGCGATGGCCGCAAGCTCGCCGGCGGGCAGGCCGTCGCCCGACGGGGCCTCGCCCTCCCAGGCGTCCTCCACCAGGGCGATGCCGTCCTCGCTGATCCCGGAGACCGGGGTGAACTGGGCGCCGCCGTGCATGGTGGTGCCGCGCCCCTTGGCGATCCTGCCCCAGCGCACGGCCTCGCCGTCGAGCCCCAGCGCCGGGTGGAAGATGCGCGCGTAGGCCTCGTAGCCGGCCGGGACCTGCCCCGCCACGAGGTCGGCGACCTCGGAGTCCGCCGATTGCGCCTCCAGCGCGTCGACGATCCAGCCACCTGCAACGGGTCCCGCAAAGTTCAAAGTCATGGCAACAGGTTACCGAGGAATCCGTACCCGGGTGGGGCAGGTGCGACGCAGAACACGCCGAAGCGGCCGGTGAACTGGTATGAATGGATCAACCGTGACAAGGGAGAAACCAAGCATGAGCATGTACCTACCGCCGCTGCGACACCCCGTGCACCACTTCGGCCACCGGAGCATCGACTTCTCCTCGAGCATCGCCCTGATGGCGATCATCAACCGCACCCCGGACAGCTTCTACGACGGCGGGGCGACCTTTGCCCTGCAGGCCGCGGTCGACGCGTCCCTCGCGGCGGTGGATGCCGGCGCGGACTGGATCGACATCGGCGGGGTGCCCTTCTCCCCCGGCCCGGCGCTCAGCTGGCAGGAGGAGGCCCAGCGCGTGGTCCCGGTGATCTCCGCGGTGCGTGCGCAGTCCGACGTCATCATCTCCGCCGACACCTTCCTGCCGGAGGTCGCCCGCGCCGCCATCGAGGCCGGGGCCGACGTCATCAACGACACCACCGGCCTGAGCAATCCCGAGCTGGGCCGCGTGGTGGCGGACGCCGGCGTGCACCTGGTGCTCACGCACTCGCTGGCCGCCCCGCGCACGGTCTACCCGCGCCCGCGCTACGACGACGTCGTCGCCGAGGTGGCGGACTACCTGCAGTCCAAGGTGGAGCTGGCCCGCTCGCTGGGCATCGCCGACGACAAGCTGATCATCGACCCGGGCCACGACCTGAACAAGAACACCCTGCACACCCTGGCGCTGACCTCCGGCTTCGAGTCCTTCGCCGAGCTGGGCTACCCGGCGCTCGCCGCGGTCTCCAACAAGGACTTCATCGGGGAGACGCTCGACCTGCCCAAGGCCGAGCGCACCGCGGGCTCCCTGGCGGCGGCGGCCATGTGCATCATGAACGGCGCCCGGATCATCCGGATGCACAACATCCCCGAGTCGGCCTCGGCGGTCCGCCTGCTGGAGGCCGCCATGGGCTGGCGCGAACCCGCCTACCTGAAGCACAACATGGGCGAGGTCAATGCGCCGGCGCATCCCGGGCGCTCTGGCATTGCACCGGCGATCCCCGTCGAGTCGTCGGAGGCCGACGCCTGATGCAGCGGCTGTACCCGGGCCACCTCGCCGATCCCGACGACGGGCAGCTGCTCGACTTCTACGCTCCCCCGCCCGGCCCCGCGCCCTTTGTCCGCTTCAACTTCGTGGCCACCGCTCGACGGCGCCGCCACCCACGCCGGGCTTTCCGGGGCCCTGGGATCGGCCGGGGACAAACGCGTGTTTTCGCTGCTGCGCAGGTTTGCCGACGTGATCCTGGTGGGCGCCGGCACCATCCGCGCCGAGGGCTACGGGGGCGAACTGCTCGATCCGGCCTCGCGCGCCTGGCGCCTGGCCCGCGGCATGGCCGAACGTCCCATGCTCGCGGTCGTCACCGGACGTCTGGACCTCGACGAGGACTCGGAACTCTTCGCGCAGAACCCCGGCAAGATCCTCATCCTGACCTCGTCCGCGGCCGACCCTGCCAAGGAAGCCGCGCTGGCGCGTTTTGCCGAGGTGCTGCGCTGCCCGCTTCCGGGTTCCGCCGTCGATCCGCTGTGGATCCGCGAGGTCCTGGCCGCGCCGCGGCCACCGCGTCATCCATTCGGAGGGCGGCCCGCACCTGCTGGGCGCCTTCCAGGCGGCCGGGGCGATCGACAGCCTCTGCCTCACCACCGCGCCGCTGATGGCCGGCGGGGACGCCGGCCGCATCAGCGCCGGCGCCCCGGGGAGCGAACTGCACCGGCTGGCCCTGCACACGCTGCTGGAGGAGGACGGGAACCTGCTGGCCGAATACCGCAGGGTTGCTGAAACAAATGGCGCCTAGAACAGCAGCTTGACGACGCCCGGCGCCGCGGTGACTTCCACCGGCAGGTCGCCGACCTCTTCGCCGTCGCCGAAGCCGCGCGTGTCCGCGGCCCGCAGCGTGATGCTGCGGGCCTGCTCGATGCGCACCGCCGGGTGGGTGATGTGTTTTCCGGAAAAGACCGACGGGAAGATCCCCAGGAAGCGCAGCTTGCCCAGCGGGGCGATCACCACCAGGTCCAGCAGCCCGTCGGTGATGCTTGCCTGCGGCACGATCCGCATGCCGCCGCCGATGAATTGCGCGTTCGCCACCGAAATCAGCATCGCCTCAAGCTGTTCCTCGGCGCCCCCGTCGATGCTCAGCGCGTACCGGCGCGGCTTGAAGGCAAGCAGTTCGCGCAGCAGCGCCAGGTTGTAGCGCTGGGCCCCGCGCGGCCAGCGCATCGCGTTGGCCCGCTCGTTGACCACCGCGTCGAAGCCCGCGCTGAAGACACCCGCCACGTACCTGCTGCCGAAGGCGCCGGTCACCAGCGCGGCGTCCACGGCTCGCGGGGCCGAATCCAGGGCCCGGGCGATGCGTTCGACGGCGATCTCCGGCACCCTGGCGTCCAGGCCCAGCATGCGGGCAAAGTCGTTTCCGGTTCCCGCCGGCACCACGCCCAGCGGCGTGTTCGTCGTGGCCACCGCGTTGAATCCAAGGTGCACCATGCCGTCCCCGCCCACGACGACCAGCGCGCGCACGCCCGCGGAGATCCGGTCGGCGACGTCCAGCTGCAATTGCGCGTAGCTCGGCGCCTCAAGGAGTTCGGCGTCGATTCCGTGGGTGCGCAGCGCTGCCATCGTGCGTTCGACGGCGCGGTGTCCGCGGCCGGTGCCCGAACTCCTGTTCGCTGCAACAATGACGCGGTGATTGTTTTCCGTGGGCATTCAGCCGAAATTACGTGCTTGTGCCGTCCGGCGCAAGCCCGTGACGGAAGCCCCTCCGGAATCGCGGCACCCCCGGGGCCCGGATGCCAAGGTGCCGCCGCCACAAGCCAAGTTCCGCGCCACAAGGCCCAACCGGTAGGATTTCAAGAGCATCTGCTTCCGCACGTTCCCCCTTCGCCCTCGGGCCCGGCGGGAAAACGCGGGACCAAGCCCCGTCAACAGCGAAAGGTCTCCCCCGTGGCCCAGCGTCGAACCCACTACGAAGTCCTGGGGATCGCGCGCACCGCCAGCGCCACGGAGATCAAGACGGCCTACCGCAAGGCCGCCCGGGTGACGCACCCGGACCACGGCGGGAACGCCGAGGACTTCGGCGCCGTCACGCTCGCCTACGAAACCCTGATCGACCCGGCGGCCCGCGAGCGCTACGACCGCAGCTACGGCACCGAGTCGAGCTACCTGCGCGGCAAGGCCCCCTCCGCGGGCGGCTACGGGACCTCCGACTCCGCCGGCGGCCTCGATGCGCTTCGAGTCCAACGCCCCGCGTTCCTCGGCCTCGGATCCCACGGTGTTCGTTCCGCCGCTGCTGGAATCGCCGGCCTCGCCCCTCGACAGGGCCAAGTCCATCCAGCAGATCCACGGGGCGCCCCGCAAGCGCGGCATCTTCGGCGCCCAGGCACGGCTGGCCCGCGAGGCGCGGACCATCCAGCTGCTCTCGCGCCAGCTGCTTCCGGCGCTGCCCTCCACCCGGCTGGTCAACGGGCTGCACGCCCCGGGCGGCGGCTACATCGACCACGCCCTGCTGGGCGGCTACCGGCTGGCCATCGTGCATTCGATGCTGCTGCCCAAGGGCGTGTACAGGTGGGACGGGTCCTCGCTGTTCCGCGACGGCAAGCACATCGATCCCCCGCGCATCGCACCGACCGTGCACCAGATGCAGGCCCTGTTCCCGGAGCTGAACGTCACCGGGTGGACCGTGATCCACTCCCCCGACGGCAACCTGCACGAACCGGTCATCGACTACGCACGCGGCGGGGAACCCAGCCCCACCAGCACCTCCAACGTCGTCAACGCCGTGAACCTGGTGCGCGAACTGAAAATGTTCCTGGGCACCGGCCCCGCCCCGAACGTCGTCGACCGCTCGGTGCTCTCCCGGCTGCTCGGCGGCATGTACTAAACCGCCCCGCGCCTTCCCGCCCGATCGCTCTTCCCCCCCACTAGTCCTCTACGCACCCAAAGGTTGAACCACGTGTTTCGCATCCTCTTCTACACCCCCGAAATCCCCGGCAACACCGGCAACGCCATCCGCCTCGCCGCGGTGACCGGCGCCGAGCTGCACCTGGTGGAGCCGCTGGGCTTCGACTTCGAGGACTCCAAGCTGCGCCGGGCGGGCCTGGACTACCACGACCTCGCCGTGGTCACCGTGCACAAGGACCTCGAGTCCGCCTGGGCCGCGCTGGCCCCCGAGCGTGTGTTTGCCTTCACATCCGAGGGCGAGACCCTGTACACCGACGTGGCCTACCAGCCCGGCGACGTGCTGATGTTCGGCCCCGAGTCCGTCGGCCTGCCCGCCGAGGTCAAGGTCGACCCGCACGTCACGGCAACCGTGCGTTTGCCCATGTTGGAGGCCCGTCGCTCGTTGAACCTGGCCAACTCCGCCTCGATCGCCATCTACGAGGCCTGGCGCCAGCACGGCTTCGCCGCGGCAACCGCCAAATAGGGCGCCACGCCAAGCCTGCACGCGGCTGGCACACACATAACGCATAGCCTTTTCCCCTATGCTTACTGGTGGCCTTATCCGGCCCACCCAAAATCACTCAAAGGATGGCACATCATGAGCGGCACCGATCCTGTGTACCCAGGGCATCGTGACGATGAGAACGACGACGACCTCGGCATGGATCTGGTGGACCAGGTTTCCACCGACTCGGAAAACACGCGCAAGCCACTGAAGAAGTGGGTCTTCGTCGTGGCCGGCCTGGCCGTCATCCTCATCGGCGTCGTCATCCTGCTGGCGAACCTGATGCCCAAGAACTACGTGGCCCAGGTCGACGGCGCAAAGGACAAGGTCGTGGTCCAGGCGGACCTCGAGGGCGGCGGACACGCCGTGCTGGGCACCTCGGCCAAGGCCGACGCCGGGTCCATCGCGCTGACCGCGCTGCCGCGCATCGACGGCTCGGAACGCTACACGGTGTGGCTCATCGACGCCGAGTCCGATCGCGCCACCCGCCTGGCGACCATCGACTCCGGCGCGGAGTCGGCCACCGAGGGCTTCAACGGGGTCGGCAAGATCGCCTCCGTGATGGTCACCGTCGAACCCGTCGAAGGCAGCACCACCCCCTCCACGGAGCCGCTGGCCGTGCTGGACACCCCCGCCGGCAAGTAGCCGCCGGACCCGCTTGACCTTGACGCAACGTCAACTCCTACGCTGAAGGACATGAGGCACAACCAACCCGCCGAATACGGCATCTCGCAGCTGGCCAGGGACTCGGGCATCAGCACCCGGACCCTGCGCCACTACGACGCCATCGGCCTGCTCGCCCCGGCCTTCACCGCCACCAACGGGTACCGTTTCTACGGCCAACCCGAGGTGCTGCGCCTGCAGCGCATCCTGCTGCTGAAGGAACTGGGCCTGCCCCTCGAGACGATCGCCTCGGTGATCGACGGGCAGGAAGACGAGCTGAGGGCCCTGGCGGCTCACGCCGGGTGGTTGGATGCCGAGCGCGACAGGCTGGCCGCCATGGCGGCGAGCGTGCGTGCAACCATCGCACACCTTCAGTCAGGAGAAGACATGGACCCGGTAGCAGGCATTCAACGGCTTCGAGGCCAACCCCTACGAGGCCGAGGCGCGCCGGCGCTGGGGCGACCGGGCGGTCGAGGACAGCAACACGCGGCTTCGCGCGCTGGGCCCCGAGGGCCAGGCACGGCTCATGGCCGAACACGAGCAGATCGCCGACGACCTCTTCGCGGCGCTGGGTGCCGGCCTGGGCCCGGAGGACGACGCCGTGCAGGCGATCATCGCCCGCCACCACGCGTGGGTCCGCCACAGCTGGACCCCCAGCGCCGAGGCCTACGCGGGCCTCGGCGAGATGTATGTGGCCGATGCCCGCTTCACGGCGTCCTACGACGCGCCGAAGCACGGCACGCCGCGCCCGGGCGTCGCGGAGCTGCTGGCCGCGGCCATCGCCCGCTATGCGGCGGCATCCCCGGAGCGTTTCGGGCAGTAGCTGACCGCTTTGCAGCCGCGATCGGCGATCGCGATCGGCCCGAATCAAGCACAAAGGTCGGGGCGTGGATATCCACGCCCCGACCTTTCTGCCTATCGTCGGTGTCTGCGGCTCGCGCCTGTGGCCATCGGCAGACGGCGGCCGGGTCAGAACCCGGCGATGGTGTCCGCCGCGTTGACCGCGACCACGTGGAAGGCCTCGGCCAGCGCGCCGTCCTTCATGCCGTATGCCCGGGCCTTGGCCAGGCACTGGGACCGCACATAGCGTTCCATCGCCGGAACGTCCGGGTGCTGGCTCAGGTGCTGGCGCAGCGCCTCGAGCTTCAGCTCGAAGACCGCGCTGATGTCCACCCCGTGGTTCTCGCGCTCCGTCGGGGCGCCGTAGAGCCACAGCCAGGGCAGCTTGTACGCGGCCAGCCCGGCGGCCTCGAGCTCCGGGTAGGAGAACGGGTTCTCCACCGCCGGGTAGATCGCCCGGGTCACCGCCTCGCCGCAGGCCAGGTGGTCGGGGTGCGAGCGCTGGATGCGCTCCCAGTTCCGTTCCGGGTGCATGGCCAGCACCACCTCCGGGCGGACGGTGCGGATCAGCTCGACGACCTGCTTCATCACCGCGTGCGTGGGCTCCAGGAAGCCGTCGCGCTCGCCCATGAAGTGCACGGTGTGCACGCCCACCAGGGCGGCCGCCGCACGCTGCTCGGCGTGGCGCAACTCGGTGATTTCCTCCGCGGTGCGGTCGTCGAAGCCGCCGGCGTCGCCGTCGGTCATGATGCAGTACTCGACGTGCACGCCCGCGGCGGTCCAGGCCGCGACGGTTCCCGAGGCGCCGAAGTCAAGGTCGTCCGGGTGCGCGCCGAAGCACAGCACCCGCCGGATGGGCCGCAGGGCCGGGTCGAAAACCATGCCCCTAGCCCTTGCGCCTGCGGATTTCGGCGGCGGCCTGCGGCAGCACCGCTGCCAGGTCGCCCACGATGCCCAGGTCGGCGATCTCGAACACCGGGGCGTCCGGGTCCTTGTTCACGGCGACGATGTAGGTGGAGGACTGCATGCCGGCCTTCTGCTGGATCGCGCCGGAGATGCCCGCGGAGATGTACAGCTGCGGGGAAACGGTCTTGCCGGTCTGCCCGATCTGCGCCGAGTGGTCGATCCAGCCCGCGTCGGTCGCCGCGCGCGAGGCGCCGATCGCCGCGCCCAGGGCGTCGGCCAGGTCCTCGACGGGGCCGAAGTCGCCGTCGACGCCGCGTCCGCCGGCGACCACGAAGCGGGCCTCGGCGAGGTCCGGGCGGCCGGAGGCGGTGCGCTCCACGGTGCCGGTGACGGTGGCCACGGGGCCGGTCGCCCCGGTCTCCAGCACCTGCACAGGGGCGGCGGCGGCCGCGGCCGCCGGCTCCTCGGCCGGCAGGTGCGACGCTGTTGGGCTTCACGGTGACCAGTGCCGGGCCGCGGGTGGCCTTCACGCGGACGGTGTAGCTGCCGGCCAGCACGGACTTGCTGACCACCAGGTCGGCGTCCACGTCGATGGCGTCGGTGATGACGCCGGCGTCGAGCTTCACGCCGGCGCGGGCAGCGACCTCGCGGCCGTGGCTGTCGTTGGGCAGCAGCACCGCGGCGGCGCCGGAGTCCTTCGCCGCCGCGGCCAGCAGGGCCGCCTGCGGGGCGACCAGCGCATCGTTGGCGTCGGCCGCGTAGAAGCCGGTGGCACCCCAGGCGGTCAGCGCGGCAAGGGCGGCGTCGTCGGCCGCGGCGCCCAGCACCACGCGGACCTCGCCGAGCGCGCCGGCAAGGGTCAGCAGTTCGCGCTGCGACTTGGTCGGAACGGCGGCGGGCGCCTGGATGTAGACAAGAATGTGTGACATGTTTTTTCCCCTCGAAAAAGGCTAGATCAGCTTCGCTGCGGCAAGGAAGTCGACGAGTTCGATGCCGGCGTTGCCGGAATCGGTGATGACGGTCCCGGCGGTGCGTGCCGGGCGCGCCTGCACGTCGAGCACCGCGGTGGCCGAGCCGGCGGACCCGACCAGCGCCGCGTCGAGCCCGATGTCCGCGAGGGACAGCACCGTGATGGTCTTCTTCTTCGCGGCCATGATGCCCTTGAAGTTCGGGTAGCGCGGCTCGTTGGCCTGGTCGGTGACCGAAAGCAGCACCGGCAGCTCGGCCTCGAGGCTCAGCGCCGCCTGGTCGGTTTCGCGCACGGCGCGCACCGTGGTGGAATCGGCGGCAAGTTCGACGTGCGCCACCTGGGTCAGCTGGGCCAGGCCCAGGCGTTCGGCCAGCTGCGCGGGAACCAGCGAGGTTTCGGCGTCCGTGGAGGCCATGCCGGTGACGATGAGGTCGAAGGCGCCCAGGTGCTTCACGGCCGCGGCGAGGGCCAGCGAGGTGGCCCCGGCGTCGGACCCGGCCAACGCGTCGTCGCACAGGTGCACGCCCTCGGTGGCGCCCATCTGCAGGGACTTCTTCACGGCGTTCGCCGCGGCCTCCGGGCCCATGCTCAGGGCCGTGACGGTGTTGCCCGCGGCGGCCCCGCCGCGCGATTCGGCAAGCTGCAGGGCCGCCTCGATCGCGTACTCGTCAAGTTCGGAGAGCACCGAGTCCTTGCGGTCCAGGCGCAAGTCCGCGCCGTCCAGGTGCCGTTCGAATTGCACGTCCGGGACGTGTTTGACGAGTACGAGGATCCTCAATGGCGTGCCTGTCAGCTGGCTCATTGCTGCCTTTCCTAGAAGTGTCCAGATTCGGTGCCCGATCTTCCCCGCACTGCGGAAAGGCACCCCTTACATGTTAGCCGTGCGCCGCATCCACCCGCAGCGCACGAACAACGGGCCCGAAATGTTCCGGACCCGTTGCTCGTGTTGTGACTATTTGTTGCTCCCGGCGGGGATTATGAAGCCGTCGAGGCGCCCACCGTGGCGTCGGCCGATGCCGGCTGCCCGTTGCGGGTGTAATGAATCGTCACCTGGCCGCCGGCCGGGATCTCGCGGATTGCCGCGGTCAGCGAGCTGCTGTCGGAGATCACCCGGTCCCCGACGCCGGTGATGATGTCGCCGGCCTTCAGCCCGGCCTTGGCGCCGGCGCTGTCGGCAACGACGTCCTTGACCTGCGCGCCGACGCTGAACGACGAGTTGCCGTCCTTCACGTCCGCGGGCTTGGCCTGCACCGTCACCCCGAGCATGCCGTGGGTCGCCTTGCCGTTGGCGATCAGGTCCTGGGCGATGCGCTTGGCGTAGTCGATCGGGATGGCGAAGCCGACGCCGATCGACCCGCTGTCGCCCGAGGAGGTGGCGCCCGAGCCGGAGGAGGCGATGGCCACGTTCACGCCGATGATGTCGCCGTTGGCGTCAACCAGCGCGCCGCCGGAGTTTCCGTGGTTGATGGCGGCGTCGGTCTGGATCACGTTGATGTAGATCGAGCCCTGCGAGGCCGGGGCCTGCTGCTGCGGGGTGCCGGGCAGCTGGAAGTTGAACTGGTTGTCGTTGTTCGGGTCGGTGCCCTCGCTCTGTTCCGGCACCGCGGAGGAGGCCACGGAGATCGTGCGGTTCAGCGTGGAGATGATGCCGTCGGTGACGGTTCCGCTCAGGCCCAGCGGGGCGCCGATGGCCACGGCGGTGTCGCCGACGTTCAGGTTCCCGGAGGTGCCCAGCGTTGCCGGGGTCAGGCCCTGCGCGTCGATCTTGATGACGGCGAGGTCGGACAGCGGGTCGGTGCCCACCAGGGTGGCGTTGTAGACCTTGCCGTCGGACATCTGCACGGCGATCTTCGGGCTGGCGGTGGTTCCGCCCAGGGTCACCACGTGGGTGTTGGTGAGGATGTGGCCCTCGGTGTCCAGGATGATGCCCGATCCGGAACCCGACGAGCTGCTGCCGCTCACGTCGATGGTCACGACGCTCGGGCTGGCCTTGGCCGCGGCCGCGGTGACGGCGGTGACGTTCTTCGGGTTGTTGATGACCACGCCGCTCTGCGGGGCCTGGTTTCCTGCGCCCGCCGACGAGGCCGCCGGGTTCATCAGGGCGTTGGCGCCCACGGCGCTGCCGGCGCCGACCAGGGCGGCCGCGACCATGCCCAGGATCAGGACGCCGGAGGTGAACTTCTTCGGTGCGGTGCGGTTTGCCGGCGGCACCGGCGAGGGGACGCCGAAGGCCGAGGTCTGCTCGGCGTGCGTCGGCGTTCCGTACGGGGCATGGGCCGGAGCCTGTTCCTGGGCCTGTGAGTGGGCGCCGGGGACACCTGCGTGGGCAGGCGGCCTCCGGGGAGTTCCCGTAGGCGGGGGCGTCCGGGGCTGCGGCCGGGGCAGCGTCGACGCCGTGCCGCGGCAGGGCCTGCGTCTGTTCGACGGCCCCGTCGACCTTGGACACCGCGGCATCCTGTTCCGGTGCCGCGGGAGGTGTCACTGGCGATGCCACTGGGCGCTGCGGCACGGGAGTGCTTCCCTGTTCCGGGTTCTCGGGGGTGGTTGGCTGCTCAAACTGGTTCTCGCTCATCGTTAACCTTCCGATGCTGGTGGTGCCTGACTGCTCTTCTTGGTTACAACTATGCCCGCCGCAACTGTGGCAGCGAAAAGCAACACCTGAGTAGAAGCTGTGAGCTTGCCGCACCTGGAGTGGCATTTCACCGGCCCACGGCGATTTTCGTGGACTCTCGCCGATCCCCGCCATAGAATCTACAGCGTTAGCAGAAATCAAGGCATATGGTGGTTTCACTACGTGCTTTGCCAAGAAATCTGCGGCAACTCAAGCAAGGGTGAAGGAAAACCATGAAGTTGTTGACCCGGCGGTTGGCTCAGGCCGCCGCTGCAGGAATCCTGTCCGTACTCATCTTTGCGCCCGCCGCATCCGCCACCGATCCGGTGACGATCCCGCCGGGCCAGTTCGTCATCGACGAGGCCGGCGTGCTCGGCTCGTCCAAGGCCGAGGTCAACGACGCCATCACCAAGATGCGCACCGACACCGGGCAGAACCTGTTCGTGATCTACGTTGACACCTTCACCAACCCGACGAAACCCTCGGACTGGGTCAGCAAGGTTGCCAAGGCCAAGGGCATGGGCACCAACGACTCCGTCCTGGCCGTCGCGGTGAAATCGCGGCAGGGACAGTTGTCATCCGCCAACAATGGTGCCATCGGCTCGAAGAATGCCCAGGAAATCTACACCAAGCTGGTTTCCCCGGCTCTTGGCAAGGATGACTGGGCCGGCGCGGCCCTGGGCGCTGTCAAGGGCATCACGAACGTCGCCAACGGCAAGTCCCCCGCTTCCAGCGGTTCGGGTGCCGGCTGGTGGGTCGTGGGCGGCGTTGCCGTTGCAGGCGGCGCCACCGCATGGGCCCTGACCCGCCGCAAGAAGCTCTCCGGCGGCGTGCCGCAGGTGGCCACGGGGCCGGACGGCCAGCCGATCGACCCGCTGGCGTCCCTGAGCGTCCCGGAACTCCGCACCAAGGCCGGCAGCCTGCTCATTGCCGCCGACGATGCCATCCGCTCCAGCGAGCAAGAGGTCGGTTTCGCCCAGGCGCAATTCGGCGACGAGGCCATCAAGCCGTTCGCCGCGGACATCGAAACCGCCAAGGAACACATGGCCGCGTCATTCAAGCTGCAGCAGCAGCTCGACGACGAGATCCCGGACACCGAAGCCGAACAGCGTTCCTGGCTTGGCGAGATCATCCGCCGCTGCCAGGCCGTGAACGAAACCCTCGAACAGCACACCGAGGAGTTCGCCTCGTTGCGCGAGCTCGAGGCCAACGCGCCCGCGGCCGTCGCATCCCTGAAGGCCCGCATCGATCCGCTGCGCCAGCGCGTCGGCACGGCCAAGGCGGAGTTCGACACGCTGTCCGCGCGCTACGCGGACAGCGCCCTCCATCAGGTCGACTCCAACATCTCCGAGTCCAACGACAGGCTCGACTTCGCGCACACCGCGGTGCTGACGGCCGAGGCGAAGATCACCGAGGGGTCCGCCGCCGAGGCGGCCGTGGCAATCCGCGCCGGCGAGGACGCCGTGCACCAGGCCACGGTGCTGCTCGACGCGATCGAGCACACGGACTCGGACCTGGACAACGCCCGCGCCGACCTCGAGTCGCTGGTCGCCGCCTCCGCCCAGGACCTCGCCCAGGCCCGCGCCCTGCTGGCCAACGGCAGCAACCCGGAACTTGCGGGTTCCATCGCGTCCCTCGAATCGGCGCTGTCCTCGGTCCAGGCCCAGGTCGCCACGGGACGCATCGACCCCGTCGCACTGATCACCGAGGTCACCGAGGGCCGCGGCCCGCTCAACGACCAGCTCAACCAGATCCGCGACCAGCAGGAACGCGCACGCCGTGCCGCCGAACAGCTCCAGGCCGCGGTCCGCACGGCACAGATGAAGATCAAGGGCACCGACGACTTCATTCGCGCCCGCCGCGGCGGCGTGGGGGCAACGGCCCGCACGCGCTTGGCCGAGGCACAGCGGAACCTCGACGAGGCCCTTCGCACCGCATCCTCCGACCCGGCATCGGCCCTGGCCTACGCAGAACAGGCATCCTCGCTGGCCGACCAGGCCGCACGCCAGGCCGAATCCGATGTCAACGGCTTCGGCGGGGGTGGCGGCTTCGGCGGCGGAGGCGGCGGAAACAACGGCCTCGGCGGCGCCATTCTCGGCGGCATCCTCATCGACTCGATCCTGCGCGGCGGCAGCCACGGCGGTGGAGGCGGAGGCGGCATCTTCGGCGGCGGCGGCTTCGGCGGCTTCGGCGGGGACGGCGGCGGTGGCGGCGGTGGCGGGCGGCTTCGATGGCGGCGCGGCGGCAGCTTCTAGCCCGGACCACGACAACTGCCCGCAAGGGCCCCAAGGTTGCAGTATCCGATCCCCGAACCGGGGATCACAGGCAGCAAAATCAACACCTCAAATAATGTCCTACGAAAGGTCTCATCGTGGCAAAGCAGTCTATTTTTGGTCGCATCACCCAGCTGGCCAAGGCCAACATCAACGCAATGCTGGATGCCTCGGAGGATCCGCAGAAGATGCTGGACCAGATGGTTCGCGACTACACGGACAACATCGCCGAAGCAGAAACCGCCGTTGCACAGACAATCGGCAACCTACGCATGATCGAAGACGACTACAACGAGGACGTGAAGGCGGCTTCGGACTGGGGCAACAAGGCGCTTGCCGCTTCCTCGAAGGCCGACGAGTTCCGCGGTGCCGGCGACAGCGCCAACGCCGACAAGTTCGATTCCCTCGCCAAGGTCGCCATCCAGCGCCAGATGCAGTCCGAGTCCGAGGCCAAGACCGCCGAGCCGACCATCAGCTCGCAGCGCGAGATCGTCGAGAAGCTCAAGACCGGCCTGGACGCCATGAAGTCCAAGCGCCAGGAACTGGTTTCCAAGCGCGACGAGCTCATCGCCCGCGCCAAGTCCGCCCAGGCGCAGAACCAGGTGCATGAGGCAGTCAAGAGCATCGACATCATGGATCCCTCCAGCGAGGTCGGCCGCTTCGAGGAGAAGATCCGTCGCGAAGAGGCACGGGTTCGCGGTGCCGCGGAGCTCGCTTCCTCGTCCCTCGACGCCCAGTTCAACTCGCTCGAGGACCTCGGCGAGCAGACGGAGATCGAGGCCCGCCTCGCCGCAATGAAGGGTGCCAAGGCAACCCCGTCGATCACCCCGGGCTACTAGCCCGGCCGGCGGCACACTCCGCCGCATAATTTCATGGCCGCAACGCACGATGGGCGGGCAGCCCGGGTCCGGAGCATCATTCCGGCGATTCCCCCGGTTGCCCGCCCATCGTTGCGTCCCCGGCACGCCGCCGCAGCTTGCTGACCTACGCCACCACCCTGCCGGCACCCTTCCGGGACTTGTCCGCACAGGCCCGCCGACGATCTTGCGCCGCCGCGCCCTTCACCGGATTCTCCACAGCCCCGCCCCTTCGCTCCTTCGGGTGCGCTGCAATGCTTCATGCTCGATCCCATGAGCAGCGGAGAATTCCTTCCAGCACGGACCGGCGGAGCACCCGCGCCCGGTCCCGGCCCCGGGCACCACGTGTCGCGGGAGGACCTGTTGCGCGACTTCTTCGAACTTCATGCCCGTCTCGAAGCACCTCACCGAAGACCTTGCCACCCAGGCGACCAACTCCCCCGTCACTGCCGTCCTGCTGAACATTGGCCTGGAAAAGGCCCGCCGCCGCGCCGGGCACCACCGTCTCCTCGCGGCCCGTGCCGCCCAACACTCGCTCGCCCACGAGCTGCCCGTCGAAATCCTCAACGAGCTGCGGGAGATCGCCGACACCCCGGCGGACTTCGTTGCAGGGGACGCCCTCCTGCCGGAGGACCCGCGCAGCGTCCCCGCAGGGAGGCTCCCGCACAAGAACACCGCCGAGCTCTTGCAGCGCACCTGCGCCATCGGCTATTTCGAGGCACGCGACCACCTCGACGCCGCAGGCGTCCTGCTCCCGCGCCCCGACGAACACGGGGCCAGCACCCCGGCACGCTACCCCTTGCTCGCGGCGCACCTGCGGGCCGGCAACCTCGACCCGACCGAGGCGATCCGGGCCGCCAACAAGCTCGAGAAGCTGCGCCCGGGGATCGCCGGCCAACCCAACGCCGCCAAACTGGCCGCGTCGATCGAGGAACAGGTCCTCGAATCCCTGCTCACCCAGGGCCCGGCGGCCACCTGCAAGGTACTTCAACGCCCTGAACACGGAGCTGGAGAACGCACCCGCAGCGGCACCCACCGAGGAAGAACTGGCAGCCAAGACCGGGTTCCGGCTCTCCCGCCGCACCCAACACCTCACGTACTTCACGCTCACCATGACCAACCTGGACGCCGAACTTGTCATGTCCCACTTCGCGCTCTCCGACAATCCCCGAACCAACGCCGGCAACCGAGAAAACCTCGCCAACGACGCCGCCAGCCGAAACCCCGGCACCCAAAGCGATGTCCACGGGGAGGGCAATGGCAACGGCGGGAGTCCGCCATCCGGCGGGAACGTGGTGCCGCTCCGGCCGCTAGACCGCAACCCGGCGCCGGCCATCCCCGCATGGGCCGTCGACCCCGATACCCCACCCGACGAACTTCCCCGTGCCGAATGGACGGATCTCGGCCGTTCGGCACCGGCCCACCGGGCAAGCCCCGGTTCGGAAGAATTTGTTCAGCCGGGTGAAGGTCAAGCGTCAACGTTCCGCACTCCCGAACCGTCGTTGCCGGAGCGGATCAACGACGCCGCGGAGGGCCCCGACGGGCTGACCCCCGCCAGACGCAGACTGCAAACCCTGCTCAACATCATGAGAACCGCAGGAGAGCCCCGCACCAAGGGAACCAGCGCAACCACCGGGCTGCCCCAGGCCCGCCTCATCGTCTATTGCCAACTCACCACCCTGCTGGGCCTGGCAGAAAAGGCGGGCATCACCCAACACGGACTCGCGGTCTCCCCCGGGGACCTCCGCCGGGAACTCTGCAACGCCGGGGTCATTCCGATCATCTTCAACGGCGAGAGCCAAATCCTGGACGTCGGACGCGAACAACGTTTCGTCCCGGACTACATGCGCCAAGCGGTCCTCGCCCGCGACGGCGGCTGCGTCGTCCCCGGCTGCACGGTCCCGCCCGAGCATCTCGAAATGTGCCACATCGACGGTTGGGCCGACGGCGGAACCACCAGCATCGAAAACTCGGCCCCTGGTTGTGCAAACCACCACCACGCGTTCCACACCGGACAATACAAACTCGTGCGAAACGACCACGGGTTGCCTGCGGTCATCCTCCCCAAATACGTGGACCCCGAACAAAAGCCCCGGCGCAACACCCAGTGGCAGCAACACACCCAATTCGGCCACGTCCTCTTCTGAACGGGGTCCGGGAATGGGATGCGCCTCCACGGTTGGGCTTCTGCCGTGGCAGACCCTGCTCAGCCGTTCGGCAGCCAGGCCTGGAATCGGGTGACACACCCGGGGCGGACACACTTTTTGTCCTATAAGCCACAAGCACATCGGAAGCCCGGAATCCGTAAGTGTCTTAAATGCAAAACAACCCATGTTCCTGAATCAGGATCATGGGTTGTTTTCTCTGTGGCGGGGACAGGATTTGAACCTGTGACCTCCGGGTTATGAGCCCGGCGAGCTACCGAACTGCTCCACCCCGCGTCGGTAAATACAACAGTACCAGCGCATCGCCGACGCACCTAATCGAGGTGAACATTCATCGAACAATGGGCAAGAACCGCGCCAAATCAACGTGCATAGCCCGTCGAAACGCACTATGCCCACGACAAACCGCTCGGAATGCAGAATATTCCAAAGTGTGCTCGCTCACTTAAGGGGCTGCTTGCTTCGCGCCGCCCGAAGGCTCCTCCCGATAGCCGGCAGCCAAGGGTCGGCAATGCCCGGGGCGGTTCCAGGCCAAGACATGCCCCGCAACGCCCAACGCAGCAGGCGGCTTAAGCGCCAAAAAGGAACGACCCCGACCGGGTTTCCCTGGTCGGGGTCGTTATCTCGTGGCGGGGACAGGATTTGAACCTGTGACCTCCGGGTTATGAGCCCGGCGAGCTACCGAACTGCTCCACCCCGCGGCGATGTATCAATCATCGCCGACGGGGGTGGACTTGCGCAAATCCTGGCAGTGTCGCCCTGCTCACACCCGGTATTCAACGCCCGGTTACGGTGCCGGGGTTCCCTGTGCAGGTGTCTCCGAGGCCGGCGCGCCGGCGCCATCGGTCGGGGCCGGCGTGGTGGCCGGCGCCTCCGGGACAACCGGCTTGCCGGTCAGCTCGGATTCGGCCTCAAGTGCGGCCTCGAGCGCCTTCTGCAACTTGGCCTGCTCGGCGCCGTACTTGGCGAAGTCGTTCTGCGCCAGCGCCGCCTGACCTGCCTTGATCGCCGCGTTAGCGTCGTTCAGGGCCTGCGACAGCTTCTGCTGCGCCGTCTGCGTCACGGGCGGCTTGCCCGGCTCGCCGCCGGTGGTTCCACCGTTTTCGCTTGTCACGGCGCCGGACGAGCCCTTGAAGACCTGGTCGAGCGCTTCGGAGAGGGTGTCGGCGAAGCCGACGTTGTCACCGAACGCCACCAGGACCTTGCGCAGGGTCGGGTAGGAGGTCGCACCCGAGGACTGCACGTAGACGGGCTGGACGTAGAGGATGCCGCCGCCGACCGGCAGCGAAAGCAGGTTGCCGTTCTTGACCTGCGATGCACCCTGCCGCAACAGGTTCAACGTCTGCGACACGGTGGTGTTGGAGTCGAAGTTCTGCTGCGCCTGGCCCGGGCCGGGCACGCTGGTTTCGCGCGGCAGCGCCAGCAGGCGGAGCGTGCCGTAGCCCTCGGCCTTCTTGCCTGCTTCGCTTCCCGCGTCGGCCTCGGCCGAAAGGAACCCGAACAGCACGTTTCGCTGCTGTCCACCCGCAGCGGTCTGCGGAATGAAGGTGGAGGTCAGCGAGAAGGTCTCGGCGTCCTGCGTCGGCATCTTCAGCGACATGTAGTACGGCGGCTGCTTGATGTTGGCGTTGCCCTGCGTTGGATCCGAGGGCACCGCCCAGGCGTCGTTGGAGTCGTAGAAACCGTCGGGATCGGTCACGTGGTACGTGGCGAGCAGCTCGCGCTGGACCTTGAACAGGTCTTCCGGGTAACGCACGTGGCTCATCAGCTCGCCGGACATCTCCGACATCGGCTTGATGTTCGACGGGAAGACCTTCTGCCAGGCCTGCAGGAGCGGCTCGTCGGCCTCCCACGCGTACAGGGTGACCGAGCCGTCGTAGGCGTCGACAGTGGCCTTGACCGAGTTGCGGATGTAGTTGACCTGGCCGGTCAACGCCGCGGCACGGGTGCCGCCGCTCAGCGAGTCGGTGACCGCCGAATCCAGCTGCTGCTGCTTGGAGTACGGGTAGTTCTTGGAGGTGGTGTACGCATCGACGATCCACTGCACGCGGCCGTCGACGATCGCCGGGTAGGCGTTGGAGTCCACCGTCAGGTACGGTGCGACCTTCTGCACGCGGTCCTTCGGGTTTCGGTCGTAGAGGATCTGCGACTCGGAGTTGATGGCGTCGGAAAGCAGCAGGTCCGTGGAGGCGAACTTCAGCGAGTAGACCAGGCGGTTGAAGAAGTTGCCGACCGACGGGCCGCCGTCGCCGGAGAAGGTGTTGCGCGTGTCCTGGCTGCCGGAGCCGGAAGCCGGGCGGTCGAGCTCGCGCGGGGCCCAACCCTCGGGGCCGCCGACGATCGAGTACTGCGGGGAAAGTTCGCCGAAGTAGATGCGCGGCTCGTAGGTCTTGTCGCTGGCCAGCACGCCGCCGGTGGGGATGCCGCTGAGCATGAAGTCGGGGCGGCCGCCGGAGGTCACGCGGTTGCCGTAGGCGGCCACCACGCCGTAGCCGTGGGTGTAGGTGATGTGCTGGTTGACCCAGGACTCGGTGGTGTCGACGCTGAGCTCGCGCACGGCGATCACTGTGTCTTCGGTCTTGCCGTCGATGGCGTAGCGGTCGACGTTCAGCGTCGGGGCGAACTTGTAGTAGGTCCGGAACTGCTGCAGCTGGGCGAACGCCGAGGAGACGAGGTTCGGGTCCAGCAGGCGGATGTTCGTGGTGGTCGCGCTGTCCTTGGCCAGCGCGTCCTTCTTCGGGTTCACCTCGGCGTTGTAGGCGGTTTCCTCGACGCCGGTCAGGCCGTACGCCTTGCGGGTCATCTGGATGTTCTTCTCGATGTACGCGCGCTCAAGCGTCTTTTCGGACGGAACGACCTGGTACTGCTGCACGATGAACGGGTAGATGCCGCCGGCGACGACGACCGTCACCAGCAGCATCG
This sequence comes from uncultured Actinomycetota bacterium, assembly GCA_963818105.1. Taxonomy (GTDB): domain Bacteria; phylum Actinomycetota; class Actinomycetes; order Actinomycetales; family Micrococcaceae; genus Paeniglutamicibacter. Next base: position 488,920 of record CAWFRB010000040.1, read on the forward strand.
CGGTGCCGATGATCGGCAGGCGCCAGCGCCCGATGATCGCGGTGATGATGAACGTGATGGCCACCAGCACCGCGGCGATCGCCAGGATCGTCTTGGTCGGGATCACGGCGTGCACGTCGGTGTACAGGGCGCCGGCCACGCGGCCGTTCTGCGAAAGCAGCGTCGAGTAGCGGTCAAGCCAGAAGTTGCCGGCCTGCAGGAGCAGGAAGGCGACGGCGAACACGGCGATGTGGATGCGTGCCGCCTTGCCGACGACGATGCCGCCGCGCTCCTCCACGCGGATGCCGCCGTAGAGGTAGTGGGTGAGCAGCCCGGCGATGCCGGCGATCAGCACCACGGAGATCAGGTAGCCGATCAGCAGGCCCAGGAACGGCAGGGTGAAGATGTAGAAGCCCAGGTCCATGTTGAACTGCGGGTCGGTCTCGTTGAACGGGACCTGGTTGAAGAAGAGCAGCACCTCTTTCCACTGCGAGGTCACCGCGGTGGCGGCGAAGACGCCGATGACCACCGGGACGCCGATCATCAGCAGCCGGCGCATCGGCTCCAGCTGGGACTGGTACTTGGACATGTTGTCCTGCTGGTGGCCGTCCGGGGCGTACACCGGGCGCGCCCTGTACGCCATGCGCATCGAAATCCAGATGGCGAAGCCCATGACCAGGAACGCCACGGCGAAGATGCCGATCTTGGCGAGGTTCTCGGTCCAGAACACGGACTGGAAGCCGAGCTGGTTGTACCAGAGCACATCCGCGTACACGCTCGCGAAGAACACGAAGACGGCGACGAGGATGCCGATGATGACGATCGTCGGCATCAGCGGGGACGAGCGCCGCTCCGGATGCTGCTGCGGGTCGGGACGCTCCTGGGGGCCGCGCGGCGGGCCTCCGAAGGGATTGCCAGTGCCAAAACTCAATTTTTACCTCACCGTTGGACCGATTCAGCACGCCGCGGAGGCGCACCTCGAACTAGGACTTGCTCTCCATTCTGCCCTGCATCCGGTGCAAGAGCTCAAAGGGCACAGCCATTCGTCGGCAATAGTGCGTAAATTGTGACAGTTGCCGGACAAAACCCGGCAAATCCGGCCCGAACCTGAGTGTTTACTGAAAACTGTTACTGACAGGTGGGGAAGGATTCGGGGTCCTTCCCGCTGCCGATCCCCTCCACCGCGGCGCGTGCCTGGTCCAGGGTCTCGACCCTCACCACGTCCAGCCCCGCCGGGACCCGACCGACCACGTCCGCGCAGTTCTCCGCCGGCGCCAGGAACACCTGCGCGCCGTTGGCCTTGGCGCCGACCATCTTCTGGGCGATGCCGCCGATGGGCTGCACCTGGCCGTCGGCGGTGATCGCGCCGGTGCCGGCGAAGTGCTTGCCGCCGGTCATCTCGCCCTCGGTCAGCTGGTCGACGATGGCCAGGGCAAACATCATGCCGGCGCTCGGGCCGCCGACGTTCTCCAGCCCGAACTTCACGTCCACCGGGAAGTCGAAGCCGCTGCCCAGCATGATGCCCAGCTGGCGCTGGCCGCCCTGCCCCGCGGCGGTGTTGACGGTGACGGTGAGCGGCTTGCCGTCGCGCAGGATCTGCAGTTCGCTGGGCTGCTCCCCCGCCTTCTGCAGTTCGGCCTTCAGCAGGGCGAGGTCGGCGATCTTTGTCCCGTTGATGGCGACCAGCCGGTCCCCGGTCTTCAGCGCCTTCGAGTTCTGTTCGGTGGCGAACCCCGCGACGGACAGGTGCTGGGTGAACGGGATGTCCAGCTCGTGCAGCGCCGCGGCGGTGGAGAGCTGCTGCGAGTCGTCCATCATCACGGTGTTCTGTTCGCTTTGCTGCTCGCTGGTGGTGCCGCGCGGCAGCACCATTTCCTCGGGCAGCACGTCCTTGTGCGGGTCGACCCACCCGGCGAGCACGTTGAAGAAGCCCAGCCGCTGCTGCCCGCCGCCCTGCACGTAGACGGTCGTCATGTCCAGCGCGCCGCTGGTCGGGTAGGTCGGCTTGCCGGTGATGCTCAGCATCGGGGTGCCGTCGACCTTGCCGATGGTGTTCAGCGCCGGGCCCGCCGATTCCACCACGAAGTGCGTGGGAAGCACCGCCGCCAGGGCGATGGTTCCCACGATGATCCATCCGGCGATCGACATGCCGCGGCGTGCTGCGGCGGGTCTGCGGGGCGCCATGGGTCCCCTGGGTGCCCGACGTGCCCGGGGCACCTGCGGCAAACGGGTTGCGGCGCCAGCAACGGCCGGTGGTCGGCGCCGTCGGGGTCGCCCGTCGTCCGCGGGTTCGGGGCAGCAGCGTCGTTCTTCGGCGACTCCGGCGGTCCTGGCACTGCTGGCACTGTTCCTCTTTCACGTTTTCATGTTGATCGGGCCGGCGGCGGCGGACACTGTCCGTGCCCCGCGGCCAATCGGTCTGGCACCGTTCCAGCCTACAAGCACGGGCGCCCGGGGCCCCCGTCCGCGGCCCGCCGGGCGGGGTTCACAGCATTTTCCGATGTGCCGACAGCGAACTGGCTTCGCAGCCCGTGGGCCGATGCGCCGGGGCCGGGGTACCGTTGAAACATGGCTGAGAACCCCCCATCAAACCGTCCCGATGATTCCGAAAACAACGACGAGAACCCGAAGGACCCCTTCTCCGAAATGTTCGGCGCGTTGTTCGGCGGCGCGGGCGGATTCGACCCGAAGAACCTTCCCGCCGGAGCTTGGCGAGGCCATGGGCATGGGCAACAACCCCGACGCCATGGCGCAGATGATGAAGCAGGCGCAGGCCATGATGGCGGCGATGTCCCAGGGCGGCTCCGGCCCGGTGAACTGGAAGATGGCGACCGACACCGCCCGCCAGTCCATCGCCGGCGACGACCCGTCGGTTTCCGACGCCCGCGCCTCCGCGATCGCCAACGCCGCCCAGCTCGCGGACCTCTGGCTCGATGCTGCCACCGTCCTTGAGGGCGACGGCAGCACCTGCCGCGCGCTCTCCCGCGCCGAATGGGTCGAGAAGACCATGCCGGTGTGGAAGTCGCTGACCGAACCGGTGGCGATCAGCGTCGGCAAGGCCATCACCACGGCGCTGACCGAACAGATCCCCGAGCAGATGCGCCCGATGATCGGCGGCGCGCAGGGCATGCTGCAGTCCCTGGGCGGCACCATGTTCGGCATGCAGCTGGGCACCGCCGTGGGCGGGCTGGCCAAGGACGTGCTGGGCGCCACCGACATCGGCCTGCCGCTGGCCGGCTCCACCCCGGCGCTGGTGCCGACCAACCTCGCCGCGTTCGGCGAGGGCCTGGAGGTGCCCGAACAGGAGATCCTGCTCTTCGCCGCGCTGCGCGAATGCGCCCACGTCCGCCTGTTCAACCGGGTGCCGTGGCTGCGTTCGACGCTGATCGGCGCCATCGAGGCGTACGCCCGCGGCATCCACATCGACATGTCCCGCATCGAGGACGCGGTGCGCGACATCGACCCGATGAACCCCGAGTCGATGCAGTCGCTCATGGGCGAGGGCCTGTTCATGCCCAAGCGCACCCCGGCCCAGGACGCCGCGCTGGAGAAGCTTGAACTGGTGCTGGCGCTCGTGGAGGGCTGGGTCGACGAGGTTGTTGCCGCCGCGGCGGTCAACCTGCCCAGCGCCGTGCCGCTGCGCGAGACCATTCGCCGCCGCCGGGCCTCCGGCGGGCCCGCCGAGAACGCCTTCGCCTCGCTGGTGGGGCTCGAGCTGCGTCCGCGCCGCCTGCGCGAGGCCGCCGCATTGTGGGCGCACCTGCTCGACGAGCGCGGCATCGAGGGCCGCGACGCCATCTGGGAGCACCCCGACCTCATGCCGACCGGCGAGGACCTGCAGGATCCGGCCGGGCTTCACCCCGCGCCGCCAGCTTGCCGAGGCCAGCATGGACGACATCGACGCGGCGCTGAGCAAGCTGCTCTCCGGCGGCTTCGATGCGCCCGAGGCCGCGGATGCGGAGGCGCTGCGGATGCCGGCGGAGCAGGATCCGACGGCGACGAGGACTCCGACGGCGACACGCCTGCCGGCGGGGAACCGCAGGGCAAGTAGTCCCGCCCGGGCCGCGTGGCCCGGCACGTAGTTCATGAACGATGGCCGGCGGCTGCCGACACCACCTGATGGTGGTGTCGGCAGCCGCCGGCCATCGTTTTTTGCGTTGAAGTGCGTGCCGGTCAGAACAGCTCGTGGTCCCCGTGCACCCCGGGATCCGCGTCGAAATCGTCGAAGTCGTCGTCGTCCCCGAACGGAAGACCTGGCGGCGCCGGCGCTCCCCCGGCCGGCGGCGTGGGAGCGTGTCGCATACCCGTGGCTCACGCCGGCGAGGAAGATGTTTGCGTCGTGGACGCGCGGGTAGCGGGACAGCGCCGCCTTGAAACGCGGCCCGTGGCCGTCGCGCGGCTCGACCAGGTGGGCCAGCTCGTGGGCCAGCACGTAGTCCTGCACCCACTGCGGCATGGCCCGCAGCCGGTCGGAGAGGCGGATCCTGCGGCTGCGCAGGCTCGCCGATCCCCAGCGCCGGTTCTGGTTGCCGACCCAGCGGACCGAGGCCGGTGCCGCGCGGCCGCCGAAGAGCTCGGCGTCCATGGTGCGCGCGCGGGCCAGCAGCAGCGCGTCGGCATCGGGCACCACGGCCCGGGCCACCTTGCGCTCGAGCTTCTTGACCATGTCCAGCACCAGGATCCGCTCGGCGTCGTGCGTCAGCTCCGCGGGAACCGAGACCACCATGGTGCTCTCCTTCCACACGGCGGAGATCGTCTTCCGGCGCTTGGTGGAGCGCACCACCCGGATCGGCGTGCCGGAGTCGTTCACAAACTCGATGGTCGATGGGTGGACTGGCATTGTCTGTTCCTTTCCTGCCCGGCTGGCCGCGGCCGACGGCCGCTGGCCGCTTCCGATGCCGCGCATTGGGCACTTGCCCGCGCCGCCTTGTGGATAGCGCCCAAACCCCGTCGGGACGATGCCACCATGGGCTGGTGGCAGCCGATCGGCTCACGATGAAAGGGGCAGCACCATGAGGATCAACCCGGGTTTACAGGTACTCAGCATAGTGGAGGGCACCATCCAGATCGGCACCGGGCAGCGCGCGCGGTGGATAACCGGACTGGACCCCGCCGAGCAGCAATTCGTGCTTTCGCTGTGCCGGACGGGAGCCGGCTGGCGGGCCCGCGGAGGCGCCGCTCCTGCCGCCGGAGCGGCAAAACGCGATCCTGTCCGTCCTGCGCCCGGTGCTCATCGAACCGGCCGCGGCTGCGTCGCCCTCGCCGGGGTCCTGCCGCGGCTTCCGCCGCTGCCTCCTCCGAGGCTTCCGCCTGCCGCGGCTGCTGCCCGGGCCGCGGCGGACGGGCCGGGCAGTTCCCGGCTCACCCCGGACATCCTGCAGTGGTCGGCGGCCTACGAGCTGGACGCCGGGCCGGTGCTCCGGAAGCGGGCCGACGCGCGGGTCGCCATCCACCACCTGGGCAGGACCGGGCAGATGCTGGCCGGCATCCTGGCCGCCTCGGGCATCGGGTCGCTGCTGCTGTGCGACGCGGAGCGCATGCAGCCGGAGGACCTCGGCGCGGCAACCACCGGCATCAACAGCGTGGGGCAATTGCGCACCAGGGCCGCCTCGCGCGCGCTGGCGCAGACGTACCCGCGGCTCACGCTCGCCGAAACCGCGCGGCGCGGGCCCGATGCCGGCGCCGGTGGACCTGGCGGTGGTGATCGCCGGCGGGCTGCTGCCGGACCTTGGCCTGCTGCCGCAGGACGATCGGCTGCTGCCGGTCCTCTTCACCGACGCCGGGGTGCGCATCGGGCCCCTGGTGATCCCGGGGCTGACGATGTGCGATGCCTGCGCCTGGGAACAGTGCGATCCCACGCTGCGCATCGTTCCGCCCGGCGGGCACCTCGGGCGCCAGGCATCCGGTGCGGCCCGAGGCCAGCCTCGCCGCCACCGCGGCGGGCACCGCCGCCACCCAGATCCTCATGGCGCTCGACGAGGTCAACGTGCCCGCGGCGGCGGAGGCCATGATCCTGTGTCGACCTGGCCACCGGGGCCACCCGGCAGGTGCCGGCGCGCCAACGGCCCGGGTGCACCTGCCTGGACGGGCAGGAAGCCGCGTAGGGGCGGACGGAGCGGGCCGCGGGTCCCTACGGCCCGCTACGCCGATCCGAGGATCTGCAGGATCGCGTCCCCGTAGCGCTCGAGCTTGCCGGGACCCACGCCGGAGACCAGCCCCAGCGCCGCAAGGTCGCCGGGGTTCGCCTCCGCGATCGCCATGAGCGTGGCATCGGTGAAGATCACGAACGCCGGCAGCGAGTTGGCCTGGGCGATCTGCAGCCGCCAGGACCGCAGGTTCTCGAACACCGCCTCGTCGTACCCGGCCGGGCAGTTGCCGCAGCGCCCGAGCTTGCGCTCCGCCGCGCCGTTGAGCAGGGTGCCGCAGGTCCGGCAGGTCGGCGGTCCGGCGAGCGCCTTGCGCTTGGGCGCGCGTGCGGTCCCCTGGGTGCGGGAGCTGCCGGCCGGGCGCAGCCCGTCGAGGAAGCGGGAGGGCCTGCGGTGGGCGCGGCCCCCGGGGGTCCGGGCCAGCGACCAGGACAGCGAGAGGTGGACGCGGGCGCGGGTGATGCCCACGTAGAGCAGCCGGCGTTCCTCGTCGTACCCGGCCTGGTCCTCGGCGAAGGAGATCGGCATGAGCCCCTCGGAGAGCCCGACCAGGAACACCGCGTCCCATTCCAGGCCCTTGGCCGCGTGCAGCGAGGCCAGCGTGACGCCCTGGATGGTCGGTGCGTGCTGGCTGGCGGAGCGTTCCTCCAGCTCGGTGACAAAGGCGTGCAGCGTGAACGGGGTCTCGGCGTCCACCCGGGCGGCGGCCATCTCGTCGGCCAGCCCGACCAGCGCGGAGAGCGACTCCCACTTCTCGCGCACGGCTCCCCCGCCGGTGGGGGCGATGTTGCTGTAGCCCAGCGAGATGAGGATGTCGCGGGTGAGCTGCGGGACCGATTCGTCGCGGCCGGTGCGGGAGGCGGAGCGCAGCTGCAGCATCGCGTCGCGCACCTCGCGGCGGTTGAAGAAGCGTTCCCCGCCGCGCAGCAGGTAGCCGATGCCCTGCGCGGTGAGCGCCTGTTCGTAGGCCTCGGACTGCCCGTTGGTGCGGTACAGGATGGCGATTTCCGATGCCGGGGTGCCCGGCGGCGAGCAGCTTCTTGATGCGCGCGGCGACCTCGGCGGCCTCCGCCTCGTCGTCCTTGGCCTCGATGAAGTCCGGCTCCGGCCCGGGGTCGCGCTGGGCAATCAGCTCCAGCGGCGTCGGCCAGGCGATGTCGCGGTCCGGCACGCCCGGCTCGGGGCTGCGCGCGGCGAGCACCCGGTTGGCCAGGTGCACCACCTGCGGGGTGGAGCGGTAGTCGCGCACCAGCTTGACCACCGGGGCGTCCTGGTACTTCGCGGGGAAGTCCAGCAGGTGGCGCGGGGTGGCGCCGGTGAAGGAGTAGATGGTCTGCGAGGAGTCGCCCACCACGCAGAGTTCGTCGCGCCCGCCCAGCCACAGGTCGAGCAGGCGCTGCTGGAGCGGGGAAACGTCCTGGTACTCGTCGACCACGAAGTGGCGGTACTGGTCGCGCACCGAGGCGGCAACCCGCTCGTCGTCCTCCAGGATGGCGACGGTCAGCAGCAGCACGTCCTCGAAGTCGATGTACTGCCGGTCGGTCTTCACGTCCTCGTAGGACTGGAAGATGCGCGCGACGGTGGTGGCGTCCAGCCCGCCGGGCTGCCCGCGGTCCGCCGCTGCGGCGACGTAGCTCTCCGGGGTGAGCATCGAGACCTTCGCCCATTCGATCTCCGCGGCGAGGTCGCGGACCGTGGCGCGGTCGGCGTTGGTGCGCAGGCGCCGGGCGGCCTCGGTGATCAGCGGGGCCTTGTAGTCGACGATGCCGGGCAGCGAACCGCCGATGGCCTGCGGCCAGAAGTACTGCAGCTGGCGCAGCGCCGCGGCGTGGAAGGTGCGCGTCTGCACCGCGCCGGCGCCGAGCTCGCGCAGGCGGGAGCGCATTTCTGCGGCGGCGCGGGCGGTGAAGGTGACGGCCAGCAGCGAGCTGGGCTTGTAGACGCCCGAGTGCACCCCGTAGGCGATGCGGTGGGTGATGGCCCGGGTCTTGCCGGTGCCGGCGCCGGCGAGCACGCACAGCGGCCCGTTCAGCGTGGTTGCCACCTGGCGCTGCTCGGCGTCCAGCCCGGCGAGGATGCGGTCTTCGAGGGATGACATGGGCGTTCTAGTTCTCCAGGTGTTCGGGTTCGGGCAGCGCGCCGCCGTACCAGTCTTCGATCAGGGCGCTGGCGATGGAGACGCCGACCGGCACCCCGATCTCCCCGGAGCGGATCTGCGCGGCGAGTTCCTCGCGGGTGAACCAGCGCAGGTCGATGATCTCCACCCCGTCCGGGCGCAGTTCGGTGCCCAGGGCCGTCGGCCGTGAACCCGAGCATCAGCGAGCACGGGAACGGCCAGGGCTGCGAGCCCATGTAGCGCGGGTTGGCCACCGCGACGCCGGATTCCTCGGCCACCTCGCGGACCACCGCCGATTCCAGCGACTCCCCCGGTTCCACGAACCCGGCCAGCGTGGAGAAGCGCTTGCCGCCCCACTGCGCGTTCGCGCCAAGCAGCAGCCTGTCGTCCTTGTCGGTGATGGCAACGATGATCGCGGGGTCGGTGCGCGGGAAGTGCTCGGAGGCATCGTTCGGGCAGGCCTTGACCCAGCCGGAGGCGGTCGATTCCAGCCGGTGGCCGCAACGCGGGCAGAACTGCATCGTGTGGTTCCAGTTGGCGATGGCGACGGCCTCCACAAAGAGCCCGGCATCGCGCGGCCCCAGCCCGGCGGCGACGTCGCGCAATCCCAGCCATTCGCCGGGGTCCGCTCCGGTGTGCTCCTTGGTGAGCACGCCGGGATCGTCGTGGAAGGCGTGAAGCACGATCTCGCGCGCGCCGTCGAAGCCCAGGTAGATCTCCGTGCCGCCGGCCGGGACCTGTGCCCGGGCCACGAGCTCCAGGGCGCCGTCGCGCACGTGCACCCGGCCGCCGACCATGATCAGGTAGCCGGTCTGCGGGTCGTTGTCCAGCCGCTCCAACCAGTCGGCTTCGGTGCGCCGCTCGCAGCGCCTGTCGACCGATTCGCGGGCCAGCGGCAGGGCCCCGAGGGCCGGGTGGGTCGGGCCTGCGGGCTGCGCTGTTTCACTCATACCCCTAACCGTACTGATCCGCACCGCCCAACGCCTACTCCCGCACACCCGCACGGGGTTTCTGTGCCCGACGGCACGCCGGCGCATGGGGCTTGTTGTGCGCTCCGGCGCAGGGTCGAGAGCAGCTGCGGGTGAATGGCCTGCAGGGTCGCCCGATCGCCGCTCCTGGCCTGGTCGCCCGCCACGAGGGGCGAAACGTTGCCGGTGCCACATCCAAGCTGGGAATCGGCTGGATATTGGGCGTAAATCACGCGACTCGCCGCCTCGCGGCAGGACGTGAACGGCACCGGCGGTCTACGGTGGAGGATGTGAAACGCTCTCCCATGGAACTCGCTGCCATCGCCACCGCCGCGGTCCCCGGCTTGGCCCCCACGGGCGTGGCCTCATTGCCGGATGACAGTGATGATTTTGACTCGGTGCTCATTGTCGACGCCGCCAAAAACCGCTGGCGTGTGCGCTCGCCGCGCCATGACGAGGCCAGCATCCGGCTCGAATCCGAGTTGGCGGCGTTGCGCGCGTTTTCCGCAGGCATTCGTGCCTCGCTTCCCTTCCAGCTTCCCTCCGTCGCCGGCACGGTGCGCCAGGGCTCGCTGCGGACCTTTGTCTACAACCACCTCCCGGGCAAGCAGTACTCGCTCGAGGACCTGGTGGGACTCGGTTCCCGCTGCGCCCAGGACCTGGGCGCCGTCATGGCCGCGATCCATTCGATGCCGAAGTCTGCCATCGACCGGGCGGATTTGCCGTCGTACTCCTCCGAACAGGTGCGCCAGCGCCGCCTGAACGAACTTGACGCGGCCGCGACCACGGGCATGATCCCGTCCCGCCTGCTGCGCCGCTGGGAACACGCGCTGGAGGACGTGGCGCTGTGGCGCTTCAACTCAACCGTCATCCACGGCGACCTGCACGAGGACCAGCTCTTGGTCGAGGACGCGAAGGTCGTCGCCGTGACCGGCTGGACGGACTTGCAGGTCGGCGATCCTGCCGACGACTTCGCCTGGCTGGCCGCCGTGCACGAACAGGCCTTCGCCGATGCGGCATTCGAAGGCTATGTCGCGGTGCGCGGGGACCGTGCCGATCCGCACATCATGCGCCGCGCAGCGCTTGCCGCCGAGTTCGCGCTGGCGCAGTGGCTGGTCAAGGCCATTGCGAGCGAGGACATCCAGCGCATTGCCGAGGCCAAGACGATGCTCGAGGAGTTGGACAACGACATCGCCGAATACGGCGGACAGCCGATCAGCGTGGTTGAGCCGCCGCGTGCCACGCGTGTCGAGGCCGTGGCGGCGTCTCCGGTGCCCGCGGCGGTTGCCGCCACCCCGCCGTCGGCCGAATCGCCGGACGAATCGCGGGATGCCGATGAGGCGGAACCTGCAACCAATGCCATCCGGCTGATTTCCGCTCCCGTCTCTGCGCCGATCCCCATCCCGGTTCCGGCACAGCCCAAGTCCGCGCCTCGAGCCGCTTCCCATTGACGGCGGCGAACCGGCGGGCGATTCCGACACGCCCGAGCCCGAAGCGCAGCACGATGAACTGCCGGCAGCCGCTCAAGGCCGTTCCCGAGGCCGACTCGGCCGATCCGACTCCCGTCAATGACGCCAACCAGGACGAATCGGCTGAGGTCAGCCCTCGGCCAAGAAGGCGTCAGGCCCCGACACGACCGCGATTCCGATCCAGCCTCTCGATCCCAAGTAGCGGGCAAGTACCGGGCTCAAGGCGACAATCTCCGCTCGGCGCACTGCACCAAATCAATTAATCCATTCAGTAGACTGTCGCGGTGGGATCCCACGTTTTGACGTCGGTGACCTGATTTTCCATCACCCTACGCACCGCGGAGACACACCATGAAGAACCTCAAAAGCAGGGCCCTGCTGCTGACAGCTACTGCCGGAGTACTGCTGGCACTGACTGGATGCTCCACTGCATCCGACAAGCCGGCAGGCACCACCACGGCAGCGGCCGAAAACACCCCGGAGGCCGTGCAGATCACGGTGCCGGACGCTACTGAAGTCTTCCCGAAGACGGCCGCCACCATGAAAAATGCCACCTCGGTAACTCTGTCACGGCGACATGTCGAGGGGATCCGAAAGCGTGAAGATGAAGCTCTCCGGCAACAAGGACGGTTCCAACACCAAGGCGAACATCACGACGAAGGATGGCACGCTCGAGCTGCTGAGCATCGATGGCGCCAATTACATGAAGGCCGACAAGAAATTCCTCGCCAAGACGGCCGGCAAGGAAGCCGCAGGCATGCTCGCGACCATGGTCGGCGACAAGTGGATCTCCGTGAAGGACGCCAGCCAATTCGGCAACTTCAATCTCGGGTCATTGCTCGACAGCCTTGGCACGGACAGCATGGTGAGCGTGGAGGCCCCGAAGGTCACGGCCAAGTCCCTTGAGGACCTCAACGGCGTGAAGACGTTCAAGTATGTCGGCGACGAAACCGACTTCTGGATTGCCGCTGAGGGCGAGCCCTACCTGCTGAAGATCGAAGCAACGGGTTCGGCCAGTGCCGGGACTGGCAACATGACGTTCAGCGACTGGAACGCGGTGGCACCACACAAGGCCCCCGCCACCGCCGAGGTCATCAGCGTTCCGGGACTGTAGCCACGCCAGGATTGCCAATGGGTCGGGGAAACGGATCTTCCGTTTCCCCGACCCATTGTGCGTTCCACTGAATCAGCTAGCCGTTGAGCGTGCCTATCGACTCACTGATCAATGCCTCGAGTTCGGCTTCCTCGGCCAGGTCATGCGGCCTGATGGTGATGCCGGAACCAACATAGTAGAACGCGGCGCGAACCTGTTCCACGTCGATGCCCAGCAGACGCGCCCAGCCCAGCCGGTAGACGGCCAGCTGCAACGACTTGCTGCGCAGGTCGTCCCCGCGCGGCACCCGACCGGTCTTCCAGTCGACAAGCAGCCATGATCCATCGGGCTCCTGGAAGACGGCGTCGATGCGGCCACGCACGCTGACCGGTCCGATCCGTGTTTCGATCGCGGCCTCCACGTGGGCTGGCTGCCGCTGGGCCCATTCGGATTTCAGGAACGCCTCCTTCATCTCTTCGAGGTCCAGCGCCTCGTCGATGTAGGCATCCGCCGCCCCCATGAACTCGCCAAGGTCAAGCATGCCGGTGGAGTCGAAGTACTCCTCCAGCCAGGCATGGAAGGCGGTGCCGCGGCGTGCCGCAGTGCCCGGGCGGCGCGGAACCGGCCGGCGCAGATCGGCCAGCACTCCCTGGGCGTCCGTGGCCAGTTCGACGAACACCGAGGCGCGCACGTGCTTGGGCACGCTGGTGGTCCGCACCTCGCGCGGCCTCCGCCGCCAGCCGCGCCACCAAAAGGTTCGTTTCCTTCAGCCACGCCTCACCGATGGGTGTCTGCCAGGATGCATCCACTTCACCGGCCACGGCGGCGGCTTCATCGTCGGTGGCTTCGACGGCTTCGGCGGAATCTTCGGACGGCGCTTCGGGCGACACCTCGGGCGCGGCAACCGGGAACCCGGCGGCGCCGAGCACCGAACGGGCTGCAGCCTCGAGTGCGGCACGGCGCCCCGGCGGACGCGGACGCACCGTTCCTCCGCCGACAACGACGGGGCCCTCCAGCGGGTCGTAGGGCCAGCGCGCCTCCAGCGGTTCCTCACGGAAGGGGTTGGCTTCCGGGGCTTGGTCGTCCTCGACCCAGGTGGTGATGTGCGCCGAGGGGGTCGGGCCGTCGGCCAGCGGCAGCATGTCGCCGAGGAAGCCGGAGGGCTCGGTCATCTTGGTGCGGGTGCCGGTCCACACCGTGGCCGAGCAGATCAGCAGGCTCTTGGCACGGGTCAGCGCCACGTAGGCCAGGCGCCGCTCCTCCATTTCTGCGTGGGCGAGGACCTCGGACTTGAACATGCCCTCGGCCTTGACGGCGTCGAAGAGGGACTCCTGGTCGGTGTCCCATTGCGGCAGGTCGTGCTTGTCTCCGCGCAGCGGCCAGGGCAGGGCGGCGTCACCGCTGGTCCAGCGCGAATCGTTGGCGCTGGGGAAGACGCCGTCGTTCATCCCGGTCACCGCCACCACGTCCCACTCCAGCCCCTTGGAGGCGTGGATGGTCAGCAGTTGCACGGCCTCCGGGTTGGACTCGGCCTGGACGATCGCCAGCCCGCCCTCCTTTTCCGCGGCGGCCTCAAGCCAGGTGAGGAACCCGGCCAGGTCGACGCGCAGCGAGGAACGCGCGTAGTCCTGGGCGATGTCGGCGAACGCGTCGAGGTGGCGGCGTGCCTCGTGGATGCCGACGCCGGGCTTGGCGGCGACCTCCAGGTCAAGGCCCATGGTGCGTTCGGTCTCGCGCAGCAGCGTTTCCAGGTCGTCGTCGATGAAGCCGCGCAGGTAGCGCAGCTCGTCGCGCAGCTTGGTCAGCCGGGACAGGGCCTCGGGGCTGAGCGCACGCCCGTCACCGCTGACCCAGTCGCGGTGCGGCAGGTAGTCGAGCGCCTCGACAAGGCTGGCGGCGTCGTTGAGTTCGGCGCGGGCCTCGGCGCGGATGATCTCCTCGGTGCCGTCGGGCCGCTCGAGGTTCTCGGTGCCGCCGTCCTTCAGCGCGAACTCGCGGCGCCGGGCCAGGAAACGCGACCAGTCGGCGAAGGCCATCAGGTCGGCCGGGCCGATGCGCCAGCGGGCCCCGGAGATCAGCCGCAGCAGGTGGTCCGAGCGGTTGGGGTCCACCAGCACGTTGAGCGTTGCCACCAGGTCGGTGACCTCCGGCATGCTCAGCAGGCCGCCGAGGCCCAGGATCTCGTACGGGATGCCGGCGTCCTCCAGCCCGCGGGCGATCGGGGTCAGCTGGGAGCGCGTGCGGCAGAGCACCGCCATCGTCGGGTGCTTGCCGTGTTCCTGGGTGAACGAGTGGCGCTCGGCGATGAAGCGCTGCGCCAGCGCCGCCGCCTCCTGGGCGCCGGTGGCATGGCGGGCCAGCTCGACCACCCCGGTGCCGGCAAAGGCGCTGGGCTTCAGCGACGGCACGGCGATGCCGGAGACCGCCGCCGAATTCAGCCGCGCGGAGACGGCGTTTGCCGCCTCCAGCACGTTGATGGAGTTGCGCCAGGCGGTGCTCAGGTACGCGACGGATGCCGGGCGCAGGGCCATCGCCGTCGATGGCGGGGAACTCGGACGGGAACCGGAAGAGCTGCCCGGCGCTGGCGCCGCGGAAGCCGTAGATCGACTGGTTGGGATCGCCCACGGCGGTCAGCGCGTGCCCGCCGCCGAAGATCGAGGAGAACAGCACCATTTGCGCGTGCGAGGTGTCCTGGAACTCGTCGAGCAGCACCACCTTGAACTTGGCGCGCTCCCCCTCGGAGGCCTCCGGGATCTCCTGGGCGATGCGCGCGGCCAGCGCCACGAGGTCGCCGTAGTCCAGGGCGCCGCGCGCGGCCTTCGCCTGCGCGTAGTCGACGGCCAGCTCGGCGATGGTGGAGCGGGTGCGCAGCTTGTCCAGCAGCTTGCGCGCCTCCAGCGAGGGCGCGGCCTGCTTGTCCACCCGGTACGGCAGGGCCTCCAGCCTGGCCACCAGGTCGTCGACCCAGGCCTTGGCCTCGGTGGGCGGCATGAGGTGTTCGGCGCATTCGCCGGCGAAGGTGACAACCGCGTCGATCAGCGTGTTCTTGGACGAGGCAAGGTGCTCGTAGTCGCCGGCGTAGTTTTCCACCACGGCGGCGGCGACCTGCCAGGCCTGCGCGGTGCCGAGCAGCGCGGTGTCGGATTCGACGCCGATGCGCAGCCCGTGTTCCTTCACGATCGTGTTGGCGTAGGAGTGGTAGGTGGAGACGCTGGGATCCAGCAGCCCCTCCCCCTCCTCGAGTTCCAGCAGGCCGGAGCGGGCGAGCTTTTCCAGCTGCCCGCGGATGCGCTGGGCCAGCTCCCCGGCGGCCTTGCGGGTGAACGTCACGCCGAGGATCTCCTCGGGGCGCACCAGCTTGTTGGCCACCAGCCAGATGACGCGGTCGGCCATGGTGGCGGTCTTGCCGGACCCGGCGCCGGCGATCACCAGCAGCGGCTCGAGCGGCGAGGAGATGATCGCGGACTGCTCGGCGGTGGGCTGGTGCTGCCCGAGCAGGTCGGCGAGCTCCTCCGGGGAGTAGATGCGGGCAGGGCCCTGCCCGCCGGCGGCGGTCTTCCTGCGGGTCTGTCATGGGGTGGCTCACGGCTCGGTCACCTGTTTTCCTTCGCTACAGAGCGGACAAATGCTGGGCAGCCGGCAGCTGCTGCCGCTGCGCCCGCCGCGGGCGGGATCGTGCCGGCTCAGGAAGTCGGCCTCGCCCATCAGCTCGGCGGCCTGGAGCACCATGGGGGTGGCCCAGTCCTCGTCGGTGATCGGCGGTTGGGCCTGCTCGCGCGGGCTCTTGGTGTTGGTGCCCAGCTGCACCAGCGAGGCGCCGGCGGGTTGGGTGGTCAGTTCCTCGGCGGTCTTCCCGGCGAGCGCCCCGTTGATGACGGCGGCCTGGTAGGCGCCGAGCTGCGGGTGGCGTTCGACGTCCTTGCCGCTGGGCTGGGACTTGCCGGTCTTCAGGTCGACGACCCAGGGGTTGCCGGCCTCGTCGGCCTCCACCCGGTCCACCACCCCGCGCAGCAGCGCGTCGCGCTTCTCGCCGGGGATCGTCACGTCGAACGGGATTTCCCGCCCGATGAGCCTGCGGTTCTCCCCGCGCATCATGACCGAGTACTGGGCGAGCTTCTTGAGCATCGCCTCGGCGCGCTCGCGGTCGCGCGCGCCCTCCCAGTTCTCCGGCATTTCGAGTTCCGGCCAGCGTTCGTCGAGCACCTCCAGGTACTGCCCGCCGCTGGCCTCCGGGTGTTCCTCGGCGATCGAGTGCACCAGGGTGCCAAGGCTCCGGGCGAAGTCGGTGGCCGCCTCTCCCCCGGCCGCCTGCACAAACCAGTTCAGCGGGGAGTTCATGACCGACTCGACCTTGGAGGGGGAAACCTTCACCGGTTCGCCCACCGGCGTGACGGGTCCGTGGCTGGTGGCCTCCTGCAGCCCCCACCAGCTGTTGGGGTGCACGCCGCGGATCGGGAAGGGCGCCTTGAGCAGCATGGCAAGCGATCGGGCCGCGTCGGCGTGCAGCGGGGCCCGCTCCGGGTCCAGGGCGGTGGCCTCGGCGGCCTGGCGCAGTTCGGCGACCAGCGCGCCGAGCGTGCGCGGGCGCGGCACGAAGACCGGGCGGCGGGGCTCGAGCGCCCCGTGCGGGTCCACCACGTCCAGGAACGAGGAGGGCTGCGAGTCCTCGGAGGCCACAGCGATGCAGACGACCTTCTGGCGGGCGCGGGAGAGCGCGTTGGCGAAGGTGCGCAGCTCGTCGGCCCGGGTTTCGCGCAGGCGGGCGGCGATGTTGCGGGTGGGCAGGATCTGCGGGCCGTGTTCGATGACGTCGCTGAGCGCCCCGCCGCCCAGCAGTTCGCCACGCAGCCGGGTGTTGGGCCAGATGCCCTCCTGCATGCCGGGGATCAGCACCAGGTCCCACTCGCGCCCGGCCGCCGCGGCGGTGGTGAGCACCTGCACGGAGGCGGCGGACCCGCCGCGGTTGGCCAGGGTGTCCATGGGCAGTTCCTGGCCCAGCACGTGGTCGACGAATTGCTGCACGCTGGAGCCGGGGAGCTGGTCGACGAAGCGTTCGGCGCCCTGGAAGATCGCCAGCATCGCGTCGAGGTCGTGGTCGGCGCGGGCGCCGAGCACGCCGCCGCCCAGGGCCGCCTCGGTCCATTTCTCGGCCATGCCGCTGGCCGCCCACAGCGCCCAGAGCGCGGTTTCGGCGTTCACGTTCGCACCGGCCAGCTCGCCCTTCAGCGCCTGGTACATGCGGGCCAGCCGCCTGGCGCCGGCGGCCTCCCGGCCCATGGTCTCCAGCAGCGGAAGCTGTTCGAGCATGCCGGCCAGCAGGTCGGCGCTGGAGCGCTGCCCGCCCTCGGCCACCTCGTGGCGGCGCAACCCCTGGCGCAGCCTGCGCACGTCCAGCGCCGTGGAGTTCGCGTAGCGGGACATCAACAGTTCCTGGAGCAGCAGCGGGTCCGGGATCTTCTCCGGGTCCAGCGCCAGCTGCATCAGGTCCAGCAGCGGGCGCACCGCGGGTTCCTCGCGCAGCGGCGTTTCCGCCGGCGGGGTGTTCACCGCGATCCCGGTTCCCGCCAGGTACTTGGACATGGCCCGCACCTGGCCGCCGTTGCGCAGCACCACGGCCATGGTGTCCAGGGAGCGCCCGTTCATCAGGTGTTCCTCGAGCAGCCGCTGGGCGACCAGGCGCTGCTCGTGGATGGGCGAGTCGACGAGCAGGACCTCCAACGCCGCAGGGTTGCCGGTCGTCGTCGGGCTCCGCGGTGTCGCTGTCGGCGGAGCCCTGCATCGGCATGGGTCTCGGCAGCCACAGCGGCGTCGGCATCGGGGCGCCTGCTTCAAGCTCGCTTGCCACGAGCGTCCTGCCGGAGGCGCCGGCGGAGACCGGGATGCGCCGGGCCACCCGGCCCCAGGCCTCCGCCAGCCCGGGGTTCAGCCGGTAGGAGGTGCGCAGTTCGAACGTGCGGGCCGGCGCCTTGTCGGTGCCGTGCAGGGACCCGAAGTCGCCCAGCAGGTCCGGGCGCGCGCCGCGGAAGCCCTGGACGACGTTGTCGGGCACGGCAAAGGCGACCAGGTCGCGCCCGCGGGCCAGCATGGAGAGCAGCTTCTGCTGCGCCGGGTTGGCTTCCTGCAGGTCATCGACCAGGACCAGGTGCAGGCGCTCGTGTTCGGCGGCAAGGAATTCCGGGTTCGATTCCAGCAGGTACGCGGCCTCGGCGATCAGCCCGGCGGGGTCGAAGGCCTCGGCGCTGCCCAGGTCCAGCAGGTCCCGGTACTCCTGGTAGAACTGCGCGGCGGCAACCCATTCGGGGCGGTGCAGCGCCTCGCCCAGGTCCTGCAGTTCGCCCGCGTCGAGCCCGTGTTCGGAGACGCGGTCGAACAGCTCGCGCAGTTCCTTGCGGAAACCGCGGGTGCCGACGGCCTCGCCCAGGGAGGACGGCCATTCCGGCGCGGGGGTGAATCCCTGCGCGTGCCCCTCCAGCAGGTGCCCGATCAGCGTGTCCTGCTCGGGGCCGGAGAGCAGCCGGGGCGGGCGCTGCAGCTGCGGCAGCAGCCCGTCGAGCCGCGCGCGGCGGATCAGGTCGAACGCGTAGGCGGACCAGGTGCGCACCGCGGGTTCGGAGAAGGTCTTTTCGGTGCTGGCGGAGAGGTCGTCGCGCAGCTGGGCCGCGGCAAGACGCGTCGGCGAAAGCACCAGGAGGTGCTCGGGGTCCAGCCCGCGGTCCAGCCGCGAGGTGAGCATGCGCAGCAGGGTCGTGGTTTTCCCGGTGCCGGGGGCGCCGAGCACCAGCAGCGGACCGTGGCCCGCCTCCAGGTCGATCAGTTCCTGCTGCGCGGGGTCCGCGGCGTAGGCCAGCTCCCCCGGAGAAGGCTTCGTGCGCGGGCGTCCGGGAATCCGTCGTCGGGGAATCCATCGTGCGGGAATTCATGTTCTCCATCAGATCAGTGGTGTACGACGTTTTGGAACCGGCAGCAGGGCCGCGACCTCGTCGATGCGCAGGTGTTCGGGCTCGCCCGGCTCCCACCGGGCCGCTTTCATGTGCACGCCGGAACCGCGCCGCGGCGTGCCCTCGGCAACCCACTGGACCTCGGCCCGGGCTTGCAGGTCCGCGGGCAGGCTGCCGTCGGCGCGCAGCACCCGCCACCAGCACACGGCCGACCCCGACCGGGACATGGCCTTGCCCACCTGGCGCGGGCCGCCGGAACCGAGCAGTTCGGCGATGTCCCCGTAGGAGAGCACCCTGCCCGGCGGGATCAGGGCAGCCACCTCCAGCACCGCCTCGTCGTAGTCGAGCCGGCCGCCGTTTTCCTGCTGCCCATCGGCAGCGCTTTGCACCATGCATCAAATCTATCCGGCATTGCACGCCCGCCATCAACGCCGCCGCGGTGTCTTGCGCCAAGGGGTCGTGTGCCAAAGTGTCCGCGATCCCCGGTAGCGTTGTTACATGACTTCCTGGCATACACTCCCCCGCGCCGCATTCGACCTTGAAACCACCGGGCGCGATCCGCTCGATGCACGCATCGTCACGGCGTCGATCGTCGTGGTCAACGGCCGCTCCGAAATCCTGCACACCAAGGAATGGCTGGTGAACCCCGGGGTGCCGATCCCGGTGGAAGCCAGCGAGATCCACGGCATCTACACCGCCCAGGCCCAGGCCGAGGGCATGGACGCCGCAACGGCCGTCGCGGAGATCTCCGCCTACCTTGCCGACCTGTTCCAGACCATGCCGGTCATGGCGTTCAACGCCGCCTACGACTTCACCGTGCTGGACCGCGAGGCAAAGCGCCACGGCGTGGCCCCGCTGGCCCCCGCGCCGGTCATCGACCCGTACATCATGGACAAGCAGGTGGACAAGTACCGCCGCGGCAAGCGCAACCTCTCGGTGATGAGCGAGTTCTACGGCGTGCCGCTGCTCAACGCCCACACCTCGCAGGCCGATGCCGCCGCGACCATCGGCATCGCCGACGCGCTGGCCGAGAAGTACCCCAAGCTGCAGATCGACCCGCGCGAACTGCACGGCGCACAGGTCTCCTGGGCCGCCGAACAGGCCGCCGGCCTGCAGGAATTCTTCCGCCGCAAGGACCCGGCCGCGGTCGTCAACGGCGAGTGGCCGGTGCGCGGCTGACACGCAGGCCCGCCCGGAGTCACTCCGGCACAACCACATAAAAACAGCACAGTGCCCGGTGAACGTGATTCAGTTCACCGGGCATCGCTGTGCCGTCGCTCACCATGCGGAGCGCCGCCGGGTCGTCGATTTCTTCGGCGAAGCGCTGCCTGGTGCAACAAATCGATGGCGGCAAACGGGATGGACCCGGCTCGTTGCGCAAAATTACGCCGAAGAGCCACGATTGCGCCGCAATCATTCGATAGTGCTTCAATATGTAGTACCCCTTTTTACTTTTTGTATTTTTTGATTGCCGAGGACACCCCTTTTGATCACAGTTACCGACCTGCGCAAGGTCTACCAGCAGGGCGACCGCACCGTCGTCGCCCTTGACGGTGTCTCCTTGCACGTTGATGCCGGCCAGATTCACGGCATCATCGGCCATTCCGGCGCCGGAAAGTCGACGCTGGTGCGTTGCCTGACCCTGTTGGATCGACCCACCTCCGGGTCCGTTGCAGTGAACAACAAGGAACTCGCCAACGTTTCCGATGCCGACCTGCGCACCGCGCGCCGCCGCATCGGCATGGTCTTCCAGCACGCAAACCTGATGGATTCGCGCACCACCGCGCAGAACGTCGCGTTCCCGCTGGAACTCATCGGCACCCCGAAGGCCGAGATCAAGTCCAAGGTCGCCGACCTGCTGGAACTGGTGGGCCTGACCAAGTTTGCCGACGCCTACCCGTCCCAGCTTTCCGGCGGCCAGCGCCAGCGCGTGGGCATCGCCCGCGCCCTGTGCTCGGATCCCGACGTGCTGCTCTGCGACGAGCCGACCAGCGCCCTGGACCCGAAGACCACCGACGAGATCCTTGAACTGATCAAGTCCGTGCGCGACCGCCTGAACCTCACGGTGCTGATCATCACGCACGAGATGAACGTCGTGAAGCAGGCCTGCGATTCGGTGTCCCTGCTGGAGGCCGGCCGCATCGTCGAGCACGGCGACATCCAGAAGGTCGTCGCCGACCCGGCGGGCCGCCTGTCCCAGGCCCTGCTGCCGATGCCCGGCGACCTGCCCGACAACCTTCCGGCGGGCACCGTGCTGGACCTGCTCTACTCGGGCGCCCAGGCCACCGAGCCGGTGATCTCCTCGATCGCCCGCACCTTCAATGTCGATGTCAACGTGCTGGCCGGTTCGGTCGAGCACCTCGGCGAACACCAATTCGCGCACCTGCGCATCCAGCTTCCCGAAGGATCCGACATCGCCGCCATCACCGCCCACCTGCTCTCCAACGGCGTTGCAGTGACCGTGAAGGAGGCCAAGTAGGACATGGACTTCTTCAACGACCTGATGACCAACCCCGGCATCACCAAGGCCATGTGGCCCGCGTTCCTTGAGACCCTGCAGATGACGGGCATTTCGGCCGTCTTCACCGTGGTGGTGGGCCTGCCCCTGGGCATCCTGCTGCTGAACACGGCCAAGGACGGCCTGACCCCGAACAAGACCCTGAACGTGGTCCTCTCCGGCATCATCGTCAACATCACCCGTTCGATCCCGTTCGCGATCCTCATGGTTTCGCTGATCCCGTTTGCCTCGTGGCTGGTGGGCACCTCGCTGGGCCCGATCGCCGCCTCGGTCTCGCTGACCATCGGCACCATCCCGTTCTTCGCCCGCCTGGTGGAAACCGCATTGCGCGACGTCTCCGCGGGCAAGATCGATGCGGCGCTGGTCATGGGTTCGACCAAGATGCAGGTCATCCGCAAGGTGCTGGTCCCCGAGGCCATGCCCGGCATCATCGCCGCGACGACCACCACGATCGTGACGCTGATCGGCTACTCCGCGATGGCCGGCCTGGTCGGCGGCGGCGGCCTGGGCCGCCTGGCCTACAACTACGGCTTCCAGCGCTTCGACGCCACCATCATGATCGTCACCATCGTGATCATCGTGTTGCTGGTGCAGCTGGTCCAGATCATTGGCGACAGGGCCGCCCGCGCGGTCGACCACCGCTAAACCCCCCGGGGCGCCGCCACGGCGCCCCTCCCGAAAATTTCCGGCGGCTTGTCCGCCGGCGCGCAGCCAGTAGCCGCTAGCTGCGTTGGTTACCCGGTGTCCCTGCACACCGGTTCTTCATGAAAAGGAAACGCATCCAATGCGTAAGAAACTCGCTCTCGCCCTCACCGGCGTCGCAACCCTGTTCGCACTGACGGCTTGCGGCGGCGGCGCTGCCGCCCCCAGCGCGGACCTCAACGCCACGCTCGACCCGGCCAACCCGACGGTCGTCAAGGTCGGCGCCAGCCCGGTTCCGCACTCCCAGATCCTCCAGTACATCGATGAGAACCTCGCCAAGAAGGCCGGCATCGACCTGGAAATCACCGAGATCGACGACTACCAGACCCCGAACCTGGCGCTGAGCGACGGCTCGATCGACGCCAACTTCTTCCAGCACGTGCCGTTCTTCGACGACCAGGTCAAGACCAAGGGCTACAAGCTGGAGCACGGCGCGGGCATCCTGCTCGAACCGCTGACCGCGTTCTCCAAGAAGTTCGCCGACGCGGCCTCGGTCACCGACGGCGCGCTCGTCGTGCTGATGAACGACCCGTCCAACCAGGTCCGCGGCCTGCGCGTCCTCGAGGGCGCCGGACTGCTCAGCGGCATCGTCGACGGCGATTCGGTCCTGACCGTCGAGTCCGACGAGGCGAAGAACCCGAAGCACCTGAAGTTCCGCGAAGTGAACGCCGAGCAGGTGCCGAAGTTCTACCAGGAGGACCCGACCGTGGGCATCGCCGTGGTCAACGGCAACTACATCGTCCAGGCGAAGCTGAACAAGGACGAGGTCATCGCCGTGGAGCCGACCAAGGACAACCCGAACGCCAACATCCTGGCCTGGCGTGCCGGCGAGAAGACCGCCGCCGTTGCCAAGCTCGATGAGCTGCTGCACTCGGACGAGGTCCGCACCTACATCAAGACCACCTGGCCAGAGGGCGACGTCATCCCGGCCTTCTAGGCCCGACTCCGACCCACCGGCAAGATCCCGGTTGGTGCGGCGCCTGTGCGCCGCACCAACCCACCCCGGGTGGCACGGTCCGGATGCGCAGTTCCGCCGACCATGCAGCACCCAGCTTTTCCATCGCAGTATCCCCTTGGGGCGCACCCGTGCCTCTTCGTGATTTTCCGGCGGTCCACCCGCCGGCGCGCAGCCAGTAGCCGCTAG
This sequence comes from uncultured Actinomycetota bacterium, assembly GCA_963818105.1. Taxonomy (GTDB): domain Bacteria; phylum Actinomycetota; class Actinomycetes; order Actinomycetales; family Micrococcaceae; genus Paeniglutamicibacter. The sequence continues at coordinate 511,993 of CAWFRB010000040.1, forward strand.
CTGCGTTAGTTGCCCGTTGTCCACCGACACCGGGTCTTGATGAAAAGGAAAACGCATCCGATGCGTAAGAAACTCGCACTTGCCCTGACCGGCGTCGCAACCCTGTTCGCACTGACGGCTTGCGGTGGCGGCCCTGCCGCTGCCCCCAGCGCGACGGCATCGCTCGACCCGGCCAACCCGACCGTCGTCAAGGTCGGCGCCAGCCCGATCCCGCACGCCCAGATCCTCGAGTTCATCGACAAGAACCTGGCCGCGAAGAACGGCATCGACCTGGAAATCACCGAGATCGACGACTACCAGACCCCGAACATCGCCCTGGCGGACGGCACCCTGGACGCCAACTACTTCCAGACCGAGGCCTACCTGGCCGACCAGGAAAAGACCAAGGGCTACAAGTTCGACCACGGAGCCGGCATCCACCTGGAACCGCTGACCGTGTTCTCGAAGAAGTTCAAGGACGTCGCCTCGGTGACCGAGGGCGCCGTCGTCGTCTTGAACAACGACCCGGTGAACCAGCTGCGCGGCCTGCGCGTGCTGGAGACCGCGGGCCTGCTGACCGGCCTGGTCGACGGCGACTCCGCCTTGACCGTCCAGGACGATGCCGCCAAGAACCCGAAGAAGCTCGTGTTCAAGGAAGTGAACTCGGAGCAGGTTCCGAAGTTCTACCAGGAAGACCCCACCGTGGGCATGGCGATCGTCAACGGCAACTACATCGTCCAGGCGAAGCTGAACAAGGACGAGGTCCTGACCCAGGAGTCGGCGGTCAACAACCCGAACGCCAACTTCCTGACCTGGCGCGAAGGCGAAGAGACCCCGGCCATCGCCAAGCTCGACGAGCTGCTGCGTTCGGACGAGGTCCGCGAGTACATCAAGACCACCTGGACCGAAGGCGACGTCATCCCGGCGTTCTAAGGTCCATACGGCTCCCTCCGGGGAGTCCGCAAGAATGCGCTGTTCCCCCTGCCTCGGCAGGACGGGGCAGCGCATTTTTCGTGCCGGAGACGCCTCGACACGCCATGCGGCGCTGGTGGCACCACACGCGCGTGTCCGGTCCGGCCTGCCCGCCGTGCTGCCCCAGACTTGCCCGCGGTCCTCGTCGAGGCAGCGCGACTGCAAGCCGGTCGCCGGTCACCGAAATCGGCAATCTTCCCCTATTGGCTCGCCGCCGCCGGTGTTAGCATGGGCAAATGAGCTCGCCCCGGATGCACTCGCAGCATCCGGGGCCGCTCAGGACCCCGGCCGTGATGGCGCGGTCGAGGCCCCCTGCAAGGACAAATCCAAGTGGCCGAACCCGGCCACGGTCGATTGGGGTGGCCCGGTGTCGCGGAGGAATAGTGCGGTTTGGGGAGCATTGGCGGCGCTGGTTCTCGCTGCCACGGTCGGCGGCTGGCCAACAGCCGGCGCAGCGCCGGCGGCGCCACCGCGGCAAGACGTCGCAGCACACCAGCGGGCCCCCGAAGACGCCTCGACCATCGGGCGGCCGACGAAGCCCGTGCCGGAACGGGCTGCCGCAGGCAACGCTACCGGCAGCGCAGATCACGGCGATGAGCTTCAACATCCTGACGGCTGATCTGCACCAGGATGACAAGCCGTGGGACAAACGACGTGGCGGCCGTGGCCAAAACGATCACCTCCCACGCCGTGGATGTCCTGGGCGTCCAGGAAGCGTCCATCACCCGCGACTGGGACGAGAACGACGACGACATTCCGCAGTGGGAGAGCCTGCGCCGGGCCCTTGCCAAAAAGGGGTACGGCCACGCGCTCACCGGCTCCGACGGCAAGTACGAGGATTGCGGCAAGAAGCACTGTTCCGATGACGAGGCGGAGCAGTTCGGCCTGCACATCTTCTACAAGAAAGGCAACGGTGGAACCCATCGGCACCGGGGGAACCGTCAACGTGGACAACGACTGGTGCGAATGGGACGACCGCGCCATGGTCTGGCAGGTCTTCCGCACGCGCACGACGCCCTCGACGACATTCCTGATGGTGAACACCCACCTGGACTTCGAGGGCATCACCGAGCGCGGCGACTTCGAGCGCTGCCGCAACGGGCAGGTCAAGAACATACTCAAGGCGCTGCGCACCTCGGTGAACCCGCAGGGCCTGCCGGTGGTCTTCATGGGCGACCTGAACTCCTATGCCTACCAGAAGCCGGTGAAGACGCTGCTCAAGAACGGATTCACGGACACCGCAAAGAGCCGACGCGCCGGGGAAGAACACCACCTTCAACAGTTTCCACGGGTTCAAGAACCCGCCCCCGCGGGTACCCGGCGGGCGGATCGACTACATCATGGTCACCAAGGGCATCGGAGTCAAGAGCTGGGAGCTGGTCGTGAAGACCGACCCCCGCACCGGCAAGTTCAAGGGCAAGATGCCGTCGGACCACCATCCCCTCATGGCGGTGCTGAAGTTGCCCGCACCCGCTGTTCCGGAACCCGAACCGGCCGCCCGCGGTTTCGGCCCGGCAATGCCGGGTTCCCCCATCTTCCTGCTCCGAAGCTGCGTCTAGCGCGGCGTGACTGCACCAGGTCGCCTGTGCCGGTCAGACGTGCAACCGAAGCCGCGAACGCGTGCAACACGGCAGGTACGCAAAAGCGCCGGCACCCTGTTCTGGATCGCAGAAGTGGTGCCGGCGCTTTCGCCTGTTCAATGCTTGTTTGCCTGCGCCCCGGTGGGGGCGGTCGGCGGTCTTACTTGCCGACGAGCTCCGGCTCGTCGACCTTTTCCATCGCGGCGATCTGGTCGGCGAACTTCTCGTTCAGGCGCGAGTGGCGTCGGCCGTAGCCGAAGTAGATCGCCACGCCCAGCACCAGCCAGCCGGCAAAGTAGATCCAGGTCTCGACGGCCAGGTTGAGCATCAGGTAGGTGCACAACAGGGCCGAAACGATCGGGATGACCGGGCCGAACGGCACGCGGAAGGCGGGCTTCAGATCCGGGCGCTTGCGGCGCAGGACGATGATGCCCAGGCTGACCATCACGAAGGCGGACAGCGTGCCGATGTTGATCATTTCCTCGAGCACGTCCACGCGGGTGAAGCCGGCGGCAAATGCCACCAGGGCACCGCAGATGACGGTGATGCGCACCGGGGTGCCGCGCTTGGCGCTGGTCTTGGACAGCGAGCGCGGCAGCAGGCCGTCGCGGCTGATGGCAAGCACCACGCGCGAGAGGCCCATGAGCAGCACCATGATCACGGTGGTCAGGCCGATCAGCGAACCGACGGCGATGACCGATGCGGCACCCTCGTTGCCCACCAGCTGGAACGCGGTGGCCAGGTTCGGGGTGTCGACGGCGGCAAGGTCCTTGTAGGAGACCATGCCGGTCAGCGCGAGCGAGACGCCCACGTAGAGCAGCGTGGTCAGGGCCAGGCCCGCGAAGATGCCGCGCGGCAGCGTCTTGCTCGGGTTCTTGACCTCCTCGGCGCTGGTGGCCACGACATCGAAGCCGACGAAGGCGAAGAACACCAGTGCGGCGCCCGCGAAGACGCCCATCATGCCGTACTGCGCCGGAGCGGCGCCGGTGGCGAAGGCGAAGAGCGACTGCTTGAGCACCTCGGTGGTGCCGTCACCCGTGGCCGGGACTGCTTCCGGAACGAACGGCGTGTAGTTCTCCACCTTCACGTAGAAGAACCCGGCGACGATGACAAAGAGCACCACGCCGATCTTGATGACGGTAAAGACGTTGCCGACCGTGGCTGAAAGCTTGGTGCCCATGACGAGCAACAGCGTAAACAGCGCAACGATCAGCAGCGGCCCCCAGCTCATGGTGACGATGCCTAGATCAATGGTTGGTGAGAGGTGTACTCCCACGAGCTGGAAGACTTCGGTGAGGTAGATACCCCAGTACTTGGCGATCACCGCTGCTGCGGTGAACAGTTCGAGGATCAGGTTCCACCCGATGATCCACGCGATGAACTCGCCCATGGTGGCGTAGGAAAATACATACGCTGAACCTGCAACGGGGATCGCCGTGGCAAATTCTGCGTAACACATGATCGCCATTGCGCAGGTAAGCGCGGCGATCACAAAGGAAAGCGTGACTGCGGGACCGGAGAAGTTTGCTGCGGCCCGTGCACCCACGGAGAAGATTCCGGCGCCCACCGATACTGCTACACCCATGATCATCAGATCCCAGGTGTTCAGGGTCCGCTTGAGCTGGCGACCCGGCTCTGCGGCATCCGCCAAGAAACTCTCGACGGGTTTTGTACGAAATAGGCTCACTATGATCCCCTGGGCAATGAAACGCGAAAACTAACCGCACAAGCCTAGCCGTGCTGCCTTGGCGCGGATTCTGCGGCCTTCCGTGGGACCGAGCCGATTTGGCGGTCCCGGATGCGGCCGCCTGCACCGCCAAGCCGACCCGCTTTTTGTCGAACAATCTCATGCTGACGTGGGTGTTTGGAACTCATGACCAGGCAGCCCAGCCGCGCTTCCGGCACCGCGCCCGAGGTGCCGCATCCGCCGCGGAGCCCGACGGGCCACGTGAGCCACACCTCACCGCCGGGGGCCCTCCAGCCGCCGGCGGGGCCTCCCCCGCCCCGTTTGCCTGCCCGCGAAACGCGGAATGCTCCCCGGTTTCCCGCGGCACCTTGGCGGTGTGCGGGAAACCGGGGAGCATTCGGGCCGGGGTCGTCTGCGACCTGCGGCGTTGCTAGACGGCCGGGGTGGCTGCGGCTGCGGCGCGGGCCGCGGCCGGGAGCGCCGCGAAGATCTTGTCCATGGCCTCGTCGTCGTGGGCGGAGGACAGGAACCAGGCCTCGAAGACGCTCGGCGGCAGGTAGATGCCCGACTCCAGCATCGAGTGGAAGAACGGCGCGTAGCGGTAGGCTTCCTGCGCCTGGGCCTGCGCGTAGTTGTGCACGCCGTGCTCCGAGGTGCCGAAGGCGACGGAGAACAGGTTGCCCGCACGCTGGATCGAGTGATCGACCCCCGCGTCGTTCAGCGCGGAGGCCAGCGCGGCCTGCAGTTCCAGCGACTTCGCGTCGATGTGCGCGTAGACCTCCGGGGTGGCGTGGGTCAGCTGGGCGATGCCCGCGGCCATGGCCACCGGGTTGCCCGAGAGCGTGCCGGCCTGGTAGACCGGGCCCAGCGGGGCCAGGTAGTCCATGACCTCGGCGCGGCCGCCGAGCGCGGCGGTGGGCAGGCCGCCGCCGATGACCTTGCCGAAGGTGTAGAGGTCCGGGGTCCAGCCCTCGGTGCGGCCGGTCAGGCCCCAGTAGCCGGCGTCGGAGGCGCGGAAGCCGGTGAGCACCTCGTCGAGGATCAGCAGCGCGCCGTTGGCGGTGGTGGTCTCGGCCAGGAACTTGTTGAAGCCCGGCTCCGGGGTGACGACGCCCATGTTGCAGGGTGCGGATTCGGTGATGACCGCGGCGATGTTGGCGCCGTGCTCGGCGAACGCGGCGGTGATGGCCTCGCGGTCGTTGTACGGCAGCACCAGGGTCTCGGCGGCGGTGGCCGCGGTGACGCCGGCGGAGCCGGGCAGCGCCAGGGTGGCCAGGCCGGAGCCGGCGGCGGCCAGCAGGCCGTCGAGGTGGCCGTGGTAGCAGCCGGCGAACTTCACGATCAGGTCGCGGCCGGTGAAGCCGCGGGCCAGGCGCACCGCGGTCATGGTCGCCTCGGTGCCGGTGGAGACCATGCGCATGCGCTCGACGCCGCCGACGCGGCCCATGACCAGCGCGGCGAGCTTGCCCTCGTCGGGCGTGGATGCGCCGAAGGACAGGCCGCGGTCGACGGCCGCGTGCACTGCGTCCTGGATGGCCGGGTGCGCGTGGCCCAGCAGCGCCGGGCCCCACGAGCAGACCAGGTCCACGTAGGAGTTCCCGTCGGCATCGGTCAGGTAGGCGCCCTTGGCGCCGACCATGAACGGGGGCACGCCGCCGACCGAGCCGAAGGCGCGCACCGGGGAGTTCACCCCGCCGGGCATGAGCTTCTGGGCGGTGGCAAAGAGTTCTGCGGAGCTGGTCATTACTTTCCTTCTTTCAGCCACTGGGCCAGTTCGGAGGCCCAGTAGGTCAACACGGTGTCGGCGCCGGCGCGGCGGATGCCCAGGACGGATTCGGTGATGGCGGCGCGGCGGTCGATCCAGCCGTTGGCGGCGGCGGCCTCGATCATCGCGTACTCGCCACTGATCTGGTAGGCGGAGACCGGGCACCGGGGACATGGCGGCGACGTCGGCCAGCACGTCGAGGTAGCTCATGGCCGGCTTGACCATGACCATGTCGGCGCCCTCGGCCAGGTCCAGCTCGACCTCGACCAGCGCCTCGCGGCGGTTGGCGGCATCCATCTGGTAGGTGCGGCGGTCGCCCTTGAGCTGGGAGTCGACGGCCTCGCGGAACGGGCCGTAGAACGCGGAGGCGTACTTGGCGGCGTAGGCCAGGATCGAGACGTCCTGGTGGCCGGCGTCGTCCAGGGCCTGGCGGATGACGGCGACCTGGCCGTCCATCATGCCCGAGGGGCCGAGCATGTGGGCGCCGGCCTCCGCCTGCGCGACGGCCATGCGGCCGTAGATCTCCAGCGTGGCGTCGTTGTCCACGTTGCCCTTGGCGTCGAGCACGCCGCAGTGGCCGTGGTCGGTGAACTCGTCCAGGCAGACGTCGGACATGATGACCAGCTCGTCGCCGACCTCGGCGCGCACGGCCTCGATGCCGCGGTTCAGGATGCCGTTGGGGTCAATGCCGGCGCTGCCCATCGCGTCGCGGGTCTCCGGGATGCCGAAGAGCATGATGCCGCCCAGGCCCAGCTCGACGGCCTCCGCGGCGGCGGCCTTGAGCGTGTCGAGGGTGTGCTGCACGACGCCGGGCATGGAGGTGATCGGGTTGGGTTCGGTGAGCCCCTCGCGCACGAAGGCGGGCAGGATCAGCTGCTGCGGGGCCAGGGTCAGCTCGGCGGCGAGTCGGCGCATGGCGGGGGTGGTGCGCAGGCGGCGGGGCCTGCGGGACGGGAATGACATTCTGGCTCCTTGTGAAGCTCGGGGTTGTTCAAGTTCGGGTGTTCAAGTTCGGGTGGCCAGGGTGGCGGGTTGGCCGGGGTGCGCTAGCCGCTGCGGGAGGCCGCCAGCGCGGCTTCCCAGGCGGCGACCAGGCCCGCGGGCGTGGGCATGGCCGCGACGGCGGCGGGGGTGAAGCCGCGCTCGCGCAGGCGCGCCGCGGTGCTGTCCCCGATCGCGATGAGGTCCGGCGCGGCACCCGGTGCGGGCGCCACGGCCAGGAACCTGTCCACGGTGCTCGGGGAGGTGAAGAAGACCGCGTCGATGCCGGGCAGGGCCGCGGCAAGTTCGTCGACGTCGCAGCAGGTGGCAGCCGGGCGGCGGGTCCGTTGCGGGTGCGCCGGCCGGGAATCCAGCGCACGCGCCGGGTCCGCGGGGGCCGCAACGGTGTTGTAGGCAACCACGATGTGCGCGTCCCACCCGTGGGCGGCGAACCCGTCGCGCAGCGTGGCGGAGGCGATGTCCGCCTGCGGCATGAACACGCTCGCCGGGCCGGCGCGCAGGGCGTCCCATGCGGCGAGCATGCCGCGGGCCGAGTGGTCGGCCTCCGGCATGAAGTCGACGTCCGCGCCCAAGGCCCGGACGGCCCGCGCCGTGGCCTCGCCGACGACGGCGATGCGGGTGGCGGACGGGATGGCCAGCTCCAGGCCCAGCGCCCTGGCGCGCAGGGTGAGCGCGGCGAGCGTGTTGACGGAGGTGAACACGCACCAGTCGAAGTCGCCGGCCAGCAGCCGGCGCAGGCCGGCATCAAGTTCCGCGGTGTCGGCGGGCAGCTCGAAGTCGATGAGCTGGCACAGCGCGGTGCGCGCCCCGCGTTCGCGCAGCGCGGCGATCGTGGCGGAGGCCCGATCGGCGCCGCGCAGCAGCAGGGCGGTGCGCCCCGCCAACACCCCGGAAATGGACATGGCCGCTAGAGCCCCGCCAACGCCGCGGCGCCCTCGCGCAGCAGCTGCTCGGCCAGGGCCACGCCCAGGGCGACGGCCCCGTCGAGAGTGAGCGTCCCGGGTGGTGGCGGAGCGGCGCATGGTGTCGGTGCCGTCGGGGCGGCAGGCCACCGAATCGAGCACCAGCGTGTCCTCGAACACGCGGGCCAGCGCGCCGATGGGCGCGGCGCAGCCGGCCTCCAGGCGGGCCAGCAGCGCGCGTTCGGCGGTGACGGCCAGGCGGGTGTCGTGGTCGTCGAGCTTCTCCAGCGCCGCGTCGACCGCGGCGTTCGAGCTGCCCGCGGCACGGACCTCGACGGCCAGCGAGCCCTGCCCGGGGGCCGGGAGCATGATCTCCGGGTCCAGGTACTCGGTGATGTGGGACTCGAAGCCCAGGCGTTCCAGGCCGGCCGCGGCCAGGATGACCGCGTCCAGGTCGCCCTGGTTGGTGCGGCCCACTCCCCCGTCGTCGGCCTGCGCGGGCGAACCCTTGACCCGGCCCAGCCGGGTGCCGACGTTGCCGCGGATGTCGACGATCTTCAGGTCCGGGCGGAAGGCCAGCAGCTGCGCCGCGCGGCGCGGGGAGCCGGTGCCGACCGTTGCGCCCTCGGGCAGCTCGGCCAGGAACAGCCCGTCGCGGGCGCACAGCGCGTCGCGCACGTCGGCGCGCTTCGGGGTCGCGGCGATGACCAGGCCCTCGGGCTGGGTCGTCGGCAGGTCCTTGAGCGAGTGCACGGCAAGGTCGCACTCACCGGTGAGCAGCGCCTGGCGCAGCGCCGCGGCGAACACGCCGGTGCCGCCGAGCTGCGAGAGCGGCCCGGTGGTCACGTCGCCCTCGGTCTTCACCAGGACGGTTTCGATCTCGACGCCGGCCAGCGCCGCGAGCTCCGCGGCCACGTGCCCGGTCTGGGTGGTGGCCAGCGCGGAGCCGCGCGTGCCGATGCGGAAGGGTGCCTGGGTCATGGCGTCGGCACCCCGACCTCGGAGTCGACGGCGGCGATGGTCGGCTTGACGGTGCCGTCGCGCATGGCCTTGGCGCAGCAATTGGGCCGGCAGACATCGAACCACGGACCCAGCGCGGCGACCGAGTCGCGGCCGGGCTTCAGCGCGTCGCCGTCGGCGCCCGGCAACCGCTCGCTGACCAGGTCGATCATGCCGGAGACGAACGTGGCGTGGGTTCCGGGGGTCGGCACGCGGTGGAAGGCCAGGCCGAGCTCGGCGCAGGTGTCCTTCGCCTCGGTGTCCAGGTCCCAGAGGACCTCCATGTGGTCGGAGACGAAGCCGATGGGCACCACCACGACGCCGGCAACGCCGGCTTCCTTGTACTCCTCCAGCGCGTCGTTGATGTCCGGCTCGAGCCACGGGATGTGCGGGGCGCCGGAGCGCGACTGGAAGACCAGCGTGTGCTCCAGTCCGGCCGCGGCGGGCACCCCGGCGAGGATCGCGTCGGCCACGGCAAGGTGCTGGGCCGTGTAGAGGTCGGTGTCCAGGGTCGCGACGAGGTCGCGCGGGCCCGCCGCCTCGGCGTCGGAGGACGGGGATGGAGTGGGTGACGAAGACGATCTTGATCTCGCCGTCCGGGTTCCCGGCCTGCGCCAGCTGCGCGCGCACGTCGGCCAGCGAGTCCGCCAGGCCTTCCATGAACGGGGTGACGAACGCGGGGGTGTCGAAGTACTGGCGCACCTTGTCCACCTCGAGCTTGCCCTCGAGGCCGGTGTCGCGCAGGGCCTCGCCGAGGTCCTCGCGGTACTGGCGGCAGCTCGAGTAGCCGGAGTAGGCGCTGGTGGAGAGCATGAGCACCTTGCGGTGGCCCTCGGCGTACATCCGCTCGACGGTTTCCGGGATGTACGGCGCCCAGTTGCGGTTGCCCCAGTAGACCGGCAGGTCGATGCCGCGGGCGGCCAGCTCGGCCTCGAGGGCCGCCTTCAGCGCGCGGTTCTGCGCGTTGATCGGGGAAATGCCGCCGTTCTTGCGGTAGTGGTGGGACACCTCCTCGAGGCGCTCGTCGGGGATGCCGCGGCCGGCGGTGACGTTGCGCAGGAACGGGATGACGTCGTCCTGCCCCTCCGGGCCGCCGAAGGACGCCAGCAGGATCGCGTCGTAGGCCTTGGGTGCCATGACGCCGTTTTCGTCGTAGCCGACGCGCGGGTCGAAGGCCTGGCTCATCGCAGGACCTCGGCGACCTCGGCGGTGGAGATGCGGCGTCCGGTGTAGAACGGGGTTTCCTCGCGCACGTGGTTGCGGGCCTCGGTGTAGCGCAGGTGGCGCATCATGTCGACGAGGTCGATCATGTCCGGGGCCTCGAGGCAGATCTGCCATTCGTAGTCGCTGAAGGAGAACGCGGCGACGGTGTTGGCGAGCACCATCGGGAACTCGCGGCCCAGGATGCCGTGGTCGCGCAGCATCTTGCCGCGGTCCTTCGGGTCAAGCAGGTACCAGTCGTTGGTGCGCACGAACGGGTAGACGGTCATCCAGGCCTCGGGGGCGACGCCGCGGGCGAAGGCCGGCGAGTGGTCCTTGGCGAACTCGGCCTCGCGGTGCACGCCCATGGTCGAGTAGACGACCGAGGTCTCGGCGAAGAGGAACGAGCGGCGGATCTTGCGCAGCGCGGCCTGCAGGGACTCGGCGGTGGCGCCGTGCATCCAGATCATCACGTCGGCGTCCTCGCGCATGCCCGAGACGTCGTAGGTGCCGCGCACCGTCACGCCCTCGGCGGCGAGCTCCTCGACCAGCGCGTCGAAGGCCTCGACGCCCTCGGTGCGGTCCAGGTCCGAGTCGCGCTTGAAGATGGTCCACAGGGTGTAGTACATCGTGGCGTCGCCCGCGGCCTCGCGGTCGCGGATCACTGGCGAATTGCTTTCAACTGCACTCATGATGATTCTTCTGCTTTCTCTGCGGTTCTTCGCACGTGAAGGCGAAGAGGCTGTTTCTTCTCTGGTGTGAAAGTCTGTCGTGGAAATCGGTTGCCGGCCGGCCGGATCCCCGGCGCTAGCTGGCGCTGATGCGCAGGCGCCTGCGGGTGTCGGCCACCACGGCCGCCAGCCCGGTGCCGGAGAGCCAGGCGCCGACGACCTCGAGCCCCGGGGTCGCGTCGGCGCGTTCGCGGATCGCCGCGACCCGGGCGGCGTGCCCGGTCGTCGCAAACGGCAGCGCGCCCGCGTAGCGCACCACGTCGAAGCCCAGCACGTCGCCGGCCGTGATTTCCAGGCCCAGCAGGGTGGAGGCGTCCAGGCAGCGCCGCGGCCCGCAGCGACTCGTCGTCCGCGTTGGCCAGCGACCCGGCCACGTCGTTCAGCCGCCCGTAGGACAGGCGCAGCACGTGGGAGCCGGGTCCGGATTCGTCGCCCAGCCACTGCCACTTGGCGGTGCCGTGGGTCAGCGCCTTCGCCCCGACGGTGTCCACCGTGGGCGCGACCAGCAGGCCGGTGCCGCGCGGGGCGTCGTCGAGCTCGGGCTTGTCTATGACAAGTGTCACCAGCGAGATGCCGGCGCCCGGGGCCGGGCGGTAGCCGGAGAATCCGGGGTCGATGCCGGCCAGCAGGTCGGTGGCGATCTCGCCGGGGGTCGCGATGACCACGCGGGAGAAGAAGACGGGCTCGGCCGGTTCGGCGCCGCTCTCGGCCTCGAGCTTGGTGCCGGCGGCAAGGCGGAGCTCGAAGGCCTGCTCCGGGTTCTCGCCCCCGGCATTGTGGTGCACCGAGGCGACGGGCGTCCCGGGCAGCAGCGACGACGTTCGCGGCGCGCAGGTCCTTGAGCAGGGCCGCGGTGAGCCTGTTCATGCCGCCGGCGATCGAGGCGACCGCGGAGCCGGCCGGGGCCGCCGCGCGCATGGCCGCCACGGCCCTGGCCAGCGAACCGTGCTTGAGCACGGCAGCGCGCAGGCCCGGGGCGACGGCGTCGACGTCAAGGGTGTCCGGGTCGGCCGAGTGCACGCCGGAAACCACGGGCGTGACGAGGTTTTCCAGCACCGCGGTTCCCATCCGGGAGCGCACCAGCGCTCCGAGGGACAGCTCGCCCTCCAGCAGTTTCTTGGAGACCGGGGTGATCAGGTCCGCCGCCGCGCGCAGGGCGCCGGCGCGTCCCACGGCGCTGCGCACCTCTTCGGCCCACGGGTCCCCGGGGATGCCCAGGATGCCGGTGGCCGGCAGCGGCTGGGCCGCGGATTCGCTGCCGCGCTTGAGGTACAGCCAGGCGCCGCCGGGGGCCGGGGTGACGATGTCGTCGCCCAGCCCGAGTTCGGCCAGCAGGTCCGCGACCGCGGTGGAGCGGGTGGCGAAGGATTCGGCGCCGGCGTCGAGCACCAGGCCGGCGACCTCGTGGGCGCGCACGCAGCCGCCGAACTGGGCGGAAGCCTCGTAGACGGTGACGGCGTGCCCGCTCGCGGCGAGTTCGCGGGCCGCAACCAGGCCGGCGATGCCGCCGCCGATGACGGCCGCACGCGGCCCGGCCGGGGCCTTGGGCTCGGCGGAGCGGTGTTCGCCCGCGCGGGCGCGTTGCAGCAAGCGCATGGCGTGCGCCGCGGCATTGGAGGCCACGGGTGCACGCTTGGCCTTGGGCGCCGCGCCGGGTTCCTGGTTCGCCGCTGCGGCGTTGGAGGCGGGCTGCTCTGGTGCGTTTGACTGCATGATCTCTTCCTGGAGACGGGGGTTGCCCCTCCGCCTTCCCCGCCCCTTCCCGCCGCGGCCCAAGGGCGTCGCTGCGGGGTATTCCGGAACGGGGAAAGCGGATGCGGGCTGTGTTTCTAGCTTAACGTGCTATCGGGGCGATCGAGTGGATGAGTTCCACCACACGGGTCAGCGTCTCCGGGTTGGTGTCCGGCGGGACTCCGTGGCCGAGGTTGGCCACGTGCCCGGGGGCGCTGTCGCCGGCGGCGAGCACCTCGCGCACGTGCGCCTCGAGCACCTCCCACGGCGCCTCGAGCAGCGCCGGGTCGATGTTGCCCTGCAGCGGGATGTCCCCGCCCAGGCGGCGGTTCGCCTCGTCCAGCGGCAGGCGGTAGTCCACGCCCATGACGTCGACGCCCACGTTGCGCATCGCGCCGAGCAGCTCGGAGGTGCCGGTGCCGAAGTGCACCAGCGGCACGTCCAGGTCGCGCACCGCGTCCAGGGCGCGGGCGGAGGACGGTGCCACGAAGTTGGTGTAGTCCGCCAGCGAGAGCGAACCGGCCCAGGAGTCGAAGAGCTGCCCGGCGGAGGCGCCCGCCTCGATCTGTGCGCGCAGGAACGCGCCGGAGGCATCGGCGGCCCAGTTGGCCAGCTCCTCCCAGACACCCGGCTCCGCGTGCATCATGGTGCGCGGGCCCAGGTGGTCGCGGGACGGGCGCCCCTCGACCATGTATGCGGCGACCGTGAACGGGGCGCCGGCGAAGCCGATCAGCGGGGTGTTGCCCAGCTGCTCGACGGTCATCGCGACGGCCTCGCGGATCGGGTCGAGGGCCGCGTCGTCCATCTTGGGCAGCGCGCGCACGTCCGCGGCGGTGCGCACGGGCGAGGCAAGCACCGGGCCGACGCCCGGGACGATGTCGACCTCGACGCCCGCGAGCTTCAGCGGGATGACGATGTCGGAGAAGAAGATTCCGGCGTCGACGCCGTGGCGGCGCACCGGCTGCAGGGTGATTTCGGACGCCATGTCCGGGCGCAGGCACGATTCGAGCATCTGGGTGCCCTCGCGCAGCTTGCGGTATTCGGGCAGCGAGCGGCCGGCCTGGCGCATAAACCATACGGGGCGGCGGCTCGGGGTCTTGCCCCGGTAGGCGGAAATCAGCGGAGAATCGGCGGTGCGACCGTCCATCATCGGGTGGTTCTGGCTCAACGTCATAATCATGATTGTGCCAAGTTGTTGCGCCGAACTGTAATCCGCACGCCCCGGGCGAACAAACATGCCCCGGGCCACGCTGAAACCGATCAACACTCAGTTTTCTACGCGCAGTAGAAGCGCTACTATGGGAGGCACTGTGGTTTTACTATCTCTCGTTGCCTCCCATTCAGACATCGACCTCGAGACCGTGGCAAAGATCAGCGCCGACGCCTCCCAGGTCGCTTCCGTCGTGCTCGCTTCGGCCAGCCCCGTCGCCGGTGCCATCACCCTTGCCACCTGCAACCGCTACGAAATCTACTGCGAAGTCCCGCGTTCCGAGGACGTTCCCGCCGCCCGCTCCTCGGTGATCACCCAGATCGCCGCCAGCACCGGGCTCAGCGAGGCAACGGTCTCCACCGCGCTGGTCTCCAAGACGGAGTCCGACGTCGTCTCCCACCTCTTCTCGGTGGGCGCCGGCCTTGACTCGGCCGTCATCGGGGAACGCGAAATCGCCGGCCAGGTCCGCCGCGCCCTGAACGAGGCGCAGGCCGCAGGAACCGCCACGGGCTCCCTGGTCCGCCTCTTCCAGACCGCATCGCGCACCGCCAAGGAAGTCGGGTCGCGCACGGCACTGGGTTCGCGCGGCCTCTCGGTCGTCTCCGTGGCGCTGGACCTGGCCACCGACCTGAGCGTCGACCCGTCGTGGGAGAACAAGAACATCGTCATCTTCGGCACCGGCGCCTATGCCGGGGCCACCATGTCGCTGCTGCGCGAGCGCAAGGCACACAACATCTCGGTGTTCTCCGCCTCCGGCCGCGCCGAGGCCTTCGTCTCGACCCGCGGCGGCACCGCCGTCGACGAGGAATCCCTCGAGTCGGCGCTCGCGGCCGCCGACGTGCTGATCGGCTGCAGCGGCTCGGACCACCGGCTGATGCGCGACGACATCGCGGCGCTGGACCGCGGGGACCGGGCACTGATCGCCATCGACCTGGCCCTGACCAACGACTTCGACCCAAGCCTCGGCCAGCTGCCCGGCGTGGACCTGGTCAACCTCGAGTCCGTGCGCATGGCGGCCCCCGACGAGCAGGCCCAGGCGCTGCACCAGGCACGCGAAATCGTGCAGGGCGCAACCCGGGCCTTCGCGCTCGAGCAGCGCGAACGTGCCGCCGACGCCGCGATCGTGGCGCTGCGCAGGCACACCCAGTCCGTGCTCGAGGCCGAGGTGGAGAAGGTCCGCGCCCAGCACGGCTGCACCGCCGCGGCCGAAGAGGTCGAATTCGCGATGCGGCGCATGATGCGCCAGCTGCTGCACGTGCCGACCGTCCGCGCCCGCGAACTCGCGGCCGAGGGCCGTGCCGGTGACTACATCGACGCCCTGGAGACCCTCTACGGCCTCGAGATCGAGTTGCCGGCGGCACCCGCGTCCAAGGGCGTCTGCCCGGCCGGCGCCGCCGCGGGGCCCTCCGCAGGCGCTCCGACGCCGGCGAGCTCCTGCGCCAGGTCGGCTAACCACACGCCGCACCGCTCCGGAAGCCACCTGCCGTGGCGCTCCGGCAGCACCTGCAAAGACACCGCGGGAGCCAACCCTTCATCAGGTTGGCTCCCGCGGTGTCTTTGCGTTGACGCGTTCTCTTTGCGTCGCCGGTCCTGTGCCGGCGCCCGGCGCGTGCCGGCGTTACACCCCGGCGGGCCGCTTGCCGGCCAGCAAGGCGCTGGCCGCCTGGTTCTGGGCGGAGGTGCACTTGCCCTGGTACCCGGCGATGTAGCTGTTGCCGTTGGAAAGCGTTCCGGTGCGCTTGGCGCCCATCTTGTCGCTCATGCAATCGGCCAGGTGTTCGATCCCGCGTCCGTCACGACGCGGATTGATACGGTCGGCGTACGCCGTCAGCTTTGCGAAGCCCGAGGGGTAGACCTTGAACTGGAGGATGTGCGCACACTCGTGCAGGGCGACGGCCTTGATGTTTGCCGCGTCCGGGTCGTTGTTGCCGACCCGGCTGAGCGTGATGCGACGCGGGATTGATTCCGCGTAGTACTCGCCCTTGACCTTGCTGACGCGCACGGGAATCGACGGGCAGTACTTGGCGATGTTGTTGCTGGATCTTCTGGGACCATGCCGCATCCGAATACGACTTCGTTCCCGCGCCGGCGGCCGCGCTCAACGATGCGCCCTTGAGGTCCCGGGAGGCGACCCATCCGGTCTTCCCCTGGTACTGGACCTGGATCCACTTGTTCTTGTTGGCGTTGTGAGTGTCCCGACGGTGTAGTCGCGGGGCAATGTCGCAAGCGTCTTGCCCGCCGCCGCCTGGGAGCGGAGCTTTGTGCCTCGCGTGGTGGTGTAGTTCGCAGCGGCTACGCGCTTGAGCTGGTTTGATTTCACCCACGCGTTCTTTCCGAAGAACTTGATTTGGGTGTGTCCGGCGGAAGTCTTGCCCGTGCCCCACACGGTGTATCCCTTG
Source organism: uncultured Actinomycetota bacterium (assembly GCA_963818105.1). Classification (GTDB taxonomy): domain Bacteria; phylum Actinomycetota; class Actinomycetes; order Actinomycetales; family Micrococcaceae; genus Paeniglutamicibacter. The sequence continues at coordinate 528,150 of CAWFRB010000040.1, forward strand.
GACGCGGAACCGAGCCTGGCTCCGCTGCTTTTGCCGGATCGCGGCGTGATGGATCCGGTCGTCACGAACCGTGGCTTGGATGCGGTGACCGAGCTTTTCCCGGAAAGCCGCACCTCGCCCGGTTCTTCTGCTTGCACGGCATCCTGCTCGGAACCCTGGGCGTCGCCGCTCATTTGTCGGGATATTTCCGGTGGGGTGGACAGTGCATTATTGTTTTGGGCTGCAAATGGAGCCGGTGAGAGCGCCAATAAACTCACAAGTGTAAGTAACAGAACTTTCATGGTGAACCTTAACCTCAGTGCCCTCCCCACAGAGCAACACTTCAGTATGTTCACCTCAGACTATGTGAATTTTATTCATTTTGCATGATTTCTATGCACAATTTTTCCCGCTGTTGGGAACGCCACATGAGAAGGCGCGAATCCGGGGTCTCAGTAGGCAGGAAGCGTCGCGGTCGACTTCGTGGATCCAGGCCAGGATCCCGCCCTCCAGATGGCGAACTTCCGGATAACCCTCGCTGCGCAGGAACCGCAGGACCTCGGCCGAACGGCCTCCGGATTTGCAATGAAGAATGATCTCTATATCCATCGGCAAGATGATTTCGCCCGAAAGCACGGCACCCCGGGGAGCAAGAACGGCGCCGGGAATCGCAACTATTTCGTGTTCCCCCGGCTCCCGCACGTCGACGAGGAGGAAATCCCGCTCCCCCGCCGCACGCTCATCCAGCAATGCGGCAAGTTCCGGGGCGCTGACGGTTGCCGGACCTTCCATCGCCCTCCGCGGGGGCGTTCGCCGCGGGCCCGGCACAGAAAGCCTCGTAGCTGGGCAGCAACTCCTTGATCCCGGGCGCACCCGGGTCCGGTTCCAGCCGGACTTCGCTCCATCGCATGTCCAGCGAATCGAGGATCAGCACCCTGCCCAGGAGCGACTCCCCCACGCCGGTGATCAGCTTGATGGTTTCGGCAACCATGACCGAACCCACCTGGGCGCACAACACGCCAAAGACCCCGCCCTCGGAACACGAGGGAACGGTGCCGGCCGGCGGCGGCGTGGGGTAAAGGTCCCGGTAGTTCGGGCCGAACTTGTCCCAAAAGACGCTGACCTGGCCGTCGAAACGCAGGATGGACCCCCACACGTAGGGTTTGCCGCAGATCGCCGCCGCGTCGTTGACCAGGTACCTGGTGGCGAAGTTGTCGGTGCCGTCAAGAATGACGTCGTATTGCGCAAAAAGTTCCAGGACGTTCTCGACATCCAGGCGGTGGGAGTGCAGGTTCACGGCGACCAGCGGATTCAGCTCGCGGATGCGGGCGGCGGCCGATTCGGTCTTGAGCCGGCCGACCGATGACATGGCGTGGATGACCTGGCGCTGCAGGTTGCTGACGTCGACCACGTCGTCATCGATGATCCCGATGGTTCCGACGCCGGCGGCGGCCAGGTAAAGCAGGCGGGCGAGCCGAGGCCCCCGGCACCGATGACCAGGACCTTGGCGTTCTTGAGGCGGCGCTGGCCGACCATCCCGATCTCCGGAATGATGATCTGCCTCGAATAGCGCATCCGTTCCTCGGCATCGAGCTCGGATCCGGGCTCCACCAGCGGCCCGGGCCTCGGCCCCGGCCGGCGCGCCGGGGACGTGCCGGCTGAAATGGTTGTCGGCTCGTTGGGTTCCATGGAAACACCATAGCCCCGTATCGGAGGCCGTGCGTCACTCTTTCCACTTCGTTACCCAAGAGTAGACTTGCACGAGAGTCCGCCGCATCCGACGGCGGACTGCACCTCGAAAGGGCCGATGTGACCACTTCCCCCAGCCGTGGCGTTCGTACGCAGCGGATGCCGCGCGAGGCCCGCCGCCGCCAGCTTTTGCAGGCCGCGCACCAGGTATTCGTCTCCCATGGTTTCCACGGTGCCTCGATGGATGAAATCGCCGAGGTCGCCGAGGTCTCCAAGCCCGTGCTCTACCAGCACTTCCCCGGCAAGCGCGAGCTCTACATTGCGCTGCTGGACCAGCACATGGACGAGTTCAGTGCGCTGCTGCAGCAGGCGATGAACTCGACGAACGACAACAAGCTGCGCGTGCGGGCCACAATCCACGCGTACTACGAGTTCATCGCCCGCGATTCCCAGGCGTTCCGGCTCATTTTCGAGTCCGACCTGCTCAACGACGAGGAGATCGGCGGGCGCATCGAGGCGTTCAACGCCAAGTTCGCCCTTGGCATCGCCGAGGTCATCGCCGAGGACACCAACCTTCCCCCGGGCCAGGCAGTGCTCATGGGCCGGGCCTTGGCCGGGATGGCCCAGGTATCGGCCCGTTACTGGGTGGACCTGCGCGATGAAGTGAGCATGGAGGAGGCCAGCAAATTGGTCTCGCGTTTAGCTTGGCGCGGAATCGGTCGCTTCCCCAAAGAATCCTGAAGTAAATTCAGATCAGAAGTTTCTCGGTGTCATTGGGCACCGACGTACGCAAAAACCAGGAAGGCCACCATGGACGTTCGCATTGGAATTCAGAATGTTGCCCGCGAGATCGTAATCGAGTCTGCCGAAAACGCGGAAGAGTTGGCCCAGCGTGTCTCGGACGCCCTGAGCGCCGGCGGAGAATTGCGCCTCACCGATTCCAAGGGCCGCCTCATGCTGGTTCCCGTCGCGGGCATCGCCTACGTTGAAATCGGTGTGGAGGAAGCCCGCCGCGTGGGCTTCGCGCACTAGTTCCGGTTAAACCCGGGGGCGCCGGGTCTGCATTCCAGATGGAGTGCGGACCCGGCGCCCTTTGGTGTTAAGCCGTGCATGGTGACGCGGCTACGCGTCGTAGGTCTCGCCGGGGACCTCGGGTTCGGCACACAGGCACATGCGGTTGCCGTCGGGGTCCGTGTAGATCACCCAGCGCGGCGCGTGGGTCTCATCGCCCTCGCCGGCCACCGGGAAGCATTTTCTCGCGGGCGGCATCGAATTCCGACCGGGCGACAAGCTTGTCGATGTGGAACCTGTTGGCGTTTGGCGTTTGGGTTTCCTGGAACCACAGCGGCGGGTTGCGGCGTTCGGGATCCACGAGGTCGCCGTCGCGGCCCTTGCGGTAGCCCAGCGTCGCGGACCAGAATGCCTCGAGTTTCTCCGGGGTCCTGCGCGTCGATGGCCAGGGTCACGTCCTGGTGCCGGTGCGGAACGGCAATGGCGCCGGAGTCCGCGGCGGCGAATTCCAGCAGCGTGGCCAGCTCGATGTCGCGCGGCGTGATCTCCCCGCCCACGTCGTGCGAGGAGGTGGTGAGGAAGATGGTGTTCCATCGCCAGTCGACATCGGGGTGGTGGCCCAGGTGCTCGGCGGCCTCCGCAACGATCGCCAGGAAGTCCACGGCCTCCCGGGAGGTCGCGAACGACCAGGCGCACACCAGTGTTCCCATGCGCTCGCGCCACGACGGAAGCTCCTTCAGCGCGCGGGCGATCTCGTATCCATCCAGGACGTGTTTAGGTGAATCCATCGTCGTTCCTTTGGTTCTCGGGAGTGGTTCGGGTGGCAAGGCCGCGCCTAGGCCGTCATGCCCAGTTTGCTCATGCGGCGGGAGTGGTTTTCGACAAGCCGGGCAAAGAGCGCCGTCATGGTCTGCCCGCGGTCGCCGCGCTCCTCCAGGGAACCCCAGTAGTCGTACTGCTCCCCGATCTCGCGGGCCTGGGTCAGCGCTTCGCCGAGCAGGCGGCGTCCCCACAGGGCCAGGCGCGAGGCCCGCTCCGGGCGGTCGGCGATGGCCAGCTGCAGGCGGTCCCTCAGCCATTCGGTGTTGGCGTCGGAAGTCTTCACGCTCTGGACCACCGAGCGGGACTCCTCGGTGAGCTCCGAGGCGATGTAGGAGTAGAAGTCGGCGGCAACGCCGTCGATCACGTACGCCTTGGTCAGCGACTCGTACCAGTCCCCCGGCTTGGTGCGCTCGTGCATCTCATCGAGCGAGGACATGAACGGTTCCATGACCTCCTGGGCGTCCATTCCGCGCGAGGCGATGATCTCCCGGATCAGCTCGTAGTGCCCGAACTCGGTGACCGCCAGCCTGGCCAGCGTTTCCCGGTCCACGAGGGTCGGCGAGAACCTGGCGTCGGAGGAAAGGTGTTCGAAGGCCGTCAGCTCCTGGTAGGCGATCAGGCCCAGCAGCGCCATTTCGTCTTGGGCGGCGTCCCGCCGGGCGGGGATTGCGGAAGGATTGCTCATGCGTTCAGCCTACTCGGGGTGCCAAACACGCGACAGTTGGGGCCCCGGCGGCGGTGCTGTGGTTATGCTGTCGTTGTGAGCCACAACATCCTCGGGCTAACGCCCGACGCACAAAGTACAGCCCTGGCCCAGGCACTGGTTGCCCTGGAGACCGAATTCGAGTTGCGCACCGTTTTCCCGTCGGCGGTGCTCGAGGAGGCGGCGCGGGCCATCAGCAACTTCGAGTTCCCGCCCACCGACAGGCGGGACATCGAATTCGTGACGATCGACCCCGCGGAGTCCACGGACCTGGACCAGGCCGTGCACCTGTCCCGCACCGCCGACGGCTACCTGGTGCACTATGCGATTGCCGACGTGCCGGGCTTCGTGAGCCTCGGCGGCCAGCTGGACGGCGAGACCAGGCTGCGCGGGCAGACCGTCTACCTTCCGCACCGCAGGATCTCGCTGCACCCGGAATCGATCTCCGAGGATGCCGGTTCGCTGCTGCCGGAGCAGGACCGCAGCGCCTACCTGTGGTCCTTCACCCTCGATGCGCGCGGGGTCGCCACCGACACGGTCCTGGAACGCGCGATCGTGCGCAGCCGCGCAAAGCTCAACTACGTCGGCGTGCAAGAGGAGCTCGATGCGGGGACGGCGTCCGAGATGCTCGGGTTGCTGCGCGAGATCGGGCTCAAGCGCATCGAGCTGGAACGCGAGCGCGGCGGCGCCAGCCTGCGCATCCCCGCCCAGGAGGTCGAATGCATCGACGGGACCTACGTCCTGCGGGCCAGCGCACCGCTGCCCGTCGAGGACTGGAACGCCCAGATCTCCCTGCTGACGGGGATGGAAGCCGCCCGGCTGATGATCGGGGCAAAGGTCGGCATCCTGCGCACCATGCCCGCACCGCTGCCCAAGGACCTTGAGGTGTTCAGGCTGCAGGCCGCCACGCTGGGCGCCCCGTGGCCCGCCGACCAGCCCTACGGGGAGTTCCTGCGCTCGCTGGACCTCGACGATCCCGGGCAGCTGGCGCTGATGCACCACGCGGCAAGCCTGTTCCGCGGCGCCACCTACACGGTGCTTGACGGGGAGGTCCCCGCCGACCTGGAGCAGGCGGCGATCGGGGCGCCCTACGCGCACACCACCGCGCCGCTGCGCAGGCTGGTCGACAGGTTCTCCCTGCTGGTGTGTTCGTATGCGACACGCGGGCAGGAAGTCCCCGCGGCCGTCCGCGAGGTGCTGCCCCTGCTTCCGAAGCTGATGGGCTCCTCCAACCAGTTGGTGAACAAGGTCGAGCGCGCCGCGATCGACACCGTGGAGGCGGCCTCGCTGGCCCACCGGGTGGGCGAAAGGTTCTCCGCCGTCACGCTGACCGGCACCATGCCGGCCCCGGGACGGCGGGGAGCCGGGCTCCGCGCATTCGAACGGTATCCAACGGATCACGAACGGGGCCAACGGGCACAAGTCGCGCGGCACCCTGCAGCTTGTCTCCCCCGCCGTCACGGCCCCCTTCGAGGGCTCGGCGGCGGCCGGGCAGCACGTCGAGGTTGAGCTTGTCACCGCGGATTTGTTGACCCGCACGGTGCTCTTCAGGATCGTCGGACCCTAAGGCGACAGCCCGACGCGCCCGCGGCGGCGGCGTTGCGCCGTCCCGGGTGCGTCGGGCCGCGAAATGCCGGGATCGGAACGGGTGCGGGATATGCTTGGGGGGTATACAAGGATGCCCGGTCGCGTATCTTGAACAAGTTTTTTAGCGGGATTACCCAGCGACTCCTGCGCCCACGCAGCCACAACAGCCTGGCTGCGATGCATAGCCTGCGATCGGCTCCGCTGGAATCACCGCCATGTGGTGGACTCCGACCCCCTGGTCTTTTCTCGACTTTTCAGGGGTCGTCGAGCACCCCAAGCACGGTGCCTAAACGAATGAGAACCCTGTCTTGAACACTGAACACCTGCTCACCGCCGATTCGGCGTCAGAAGCCGTGGACATCGAAGAGTCGCTGTCCACCGACGAAAAGCCCCACGAACTGCCCGAGCAGTCCTTCGCCGACTACGGGGTCCGCTCCGACATCGTCGAATCGCTCGCCGCGGCAGGCATCACCCACCCGTTCCCGATCCAGGCCATGACCCTTCCGGTCGCCCTGGGCGGCCACGACATCATCGGCCAGGCCAAGACCGGCACCGGCAAGACCTTCGGCTTCGGCATCCCGGCGCTGCAGCGCGTCGTCGGCCCGGACGACGAGGGCTACGACAAGCTCCCGGTCCCCGGCGCCCCGCAGGCCCTGATCGTCGCCCCGACCCGCGAACTGGCCGTCCAGGTCGCCGCCGACATGGACAAGGCCTCCAAGTTCCGCAACGCGCGCATCGCCACCATCTACGGCGGCCGCGCCTACGAGCCGCAGATCGAGCAGCTCAACAGCGGCGTCGAGATCGTCGTGGGCACCCCCGGGCGCCTGATCGACCTCTACAAGCAGAAGCACCTGAGCCTGAAGAACGTGCGCATCGTCATCCTCGACGAGGCCGACGAAATGCTGGACCTCGGCTTCCTGCCGGACGTCGAGACCCTGCTGGCTGCCACCCCGGCGACGCGCCAGACCATGCTCTTCTCCGCCACCATGCCCGGCGCCGTCATCGCGATGGCCCGCCGCTACATGACCAAGCCGACGCACATCCGCGCCGCCGACAACGACGATGACTCCATCACCAAGAAGGACATCCGCCAGGTCATCTACCGCGCGCACCAGCTGGACAAGGACGAGGTCGTCGCCCGCATCCTGCAGGCCGAGGGCCGCGGACGCTGCATCATCTTCACCAAGACCAAGCGCTCGGCCGCCAAGCTGACCGACGAGCTGGTCGATCGCGGCTTCGCCGCCGGCGCCATCCACGGCGACCTGGGCCAGGGCGCCCGCGAGCAGGCGCTGCGCGCCTTCCGCAACGGCAAGGTCGACGTGCTGGTCGCCACCGACGTCGCGGCCCGCGGCATCGACGTCGACGACGTCACCCACGTGATCAACCTGCAGTGCCCGGAGGACGAGAAGACCTACCTCCACCGCGTCGGCCGCACCGGCCGCGCCGGCAACAAGGGCACCGCGGTGACCTTCGTCGACTGGGAAGACGTTCCGCGCTGGGGCCTGATCAACAAGGCGCTGGGCCTTGACGTCACCGACCCGGTGGAAACCTACTCCTCCTCCCCGCACCTGTTCGCGGACCTGCACATCCCCGCCGGCACCAAGGGCCGCCTGCCGCGCAGCGCGCGCAAGCTCGAGGGCCTGGCCGGCGAGAAGCTCGAGGACCTGGGCGAGACCGGCAAGAAGAACAGCCCCCGCGCCGGCGCACCCCGCCGCGGCGAGCGCAGCGGTGAACGCAGCGACCGCGGCGGCGAGCGCGGCTCGGACCGCGGCCGGCCGCCACGGCCACTCGCACGGCCGTGCGGACCGCCCGGCACGCGAGGACGAACGCCACCACGAAACCAAGGCGGCCGGCCACGAGGACGAGGCACCCGCCGGCGAGGGTGCCGAGCGCACCGAACGCCCGGCACGCACGCGCCCGAACCGCAGCCGCACCCGTCGCCGCAACGGCGAAGTAGTGAACAAGACCGACTCCGAGTAGATCGGTGAGCCGTCTTAACACCCCCGACGGGCCCGTGCAGGCAACCGAACAGGTTGCCGGCGGGCCCGCCGGTCCCCCGCCGGTGCAGGCCTGGGACCCGGAGGGCCCCAACCTGATCGTGCACGCGGAGAACGCGACGTTCCTGCCGACGCTGCCCGACGATCCTTCACGCTGATCTACGTCGATCCCCCGTTCAACACCGGGCGCACGCAAAAGCGCCAGGTGCTCAAGGCCGTGCGCGCGGCCGAGGGCGAGGGCGACCGGATCGGCTTCCAGGGCCGCAGCTACTCGACGCTGCGCGGGGACCTGCACAGCTACGACGACGCGTTCGACGACTACTGGTCCTTCCTGGAACCGCGCCTGCGCGAGGCCTGGCGGCTGCTGGCCGACGACGGCACCCTGTACGTGCACCTTGACTACCGCGAGGTGCACTACGCGAAGGTCATGCTCGATGCGATCTTCGGCCGCGAGTCGTTCCTCAACGAGATCATCTGGGCGTACGACTACGGGGCGCGCGCCAAGAGCCGTTGGCCCGCCAAGCACGACAACATCCTTGTCTACGTGAAGAACCCGAAGGCCTACCACTTCGATTCGGCCGAGGTCGACCGCGAGCCGTACATGGCCCCCGGGCTGGTCACCCCCGAAAAGCGCGAGCGCGGCAAGCTGCCCACCGACGTCTGGTGGCACACCATCGTCTCGCCGACCGGCAAGGAAAAGACCGGCTACCCCACGCAGAAGCCCGAGGGCATCCTGCGCCGCATCATCAACGCGAGCTCTCGCGAGGGCGACTGGGTGCTGGACTTCTTCGCGGGCTCCGGAACCACCGGTGCCGTGGCCGCGGCGACGGGCCGCCGCTTTGTCTGCGTGGATGAGAACCCGCAGTCGATCGCGGTGATGAGCGCCCGCATCCCCGGTGCGAGCCTGCTCGAATCCCCGCCGGCCTAGCGCTTCCGGCGTCCCGGCACCCGCATTGCAAAGACAGCCCCCGATCCTTACCGCATTCGCGGGACGGGCCGGGGGCTGTCTTGTCTTGTCGTGGAATCCGAACGGGCTCGGGAAGCTAGAGGAGCTCCGGCATCCCGACGGCGCTGCTGCCGGTTCCGGCGGCGAGGATGCGCCGCAGCATCTCCGGTGAGGTGGTGTGCTCCCCCAGCCGGTTCGGCTTGCCCGTGCCGTGGTAGTCGGAGGAACCCGTGACGATCAGGTCGTGCCGTTCGGCGAGCGCCCGCAGCTGCTTGCGGCCCTGCTCGGGATTGTCCCGGTGGTCGATCTCCACGCCGAGCAAACCCGCCTCGATCATCTCCTCGTAGGTTTCCTCCCCGACGACGCGCCCGCGCTCGGAGGCGACGGGGTGGGCGAAGACCGGCACGCCGCCGGCATCGCGCACCAGCCGCACAGCGGTCACCGGGTCCATCGCATAGTGGCCCACGTAGTACCGGGAGCGCGCGGTGAGGACCTGGGCGAACGCATCGCTGCGGGTGCGCACCACCCCGGCGGTGACAAGCGCGTCGGCGATGTGCGGGCGGCCGATCGTGGCCCCGGGCACGGAATGCTTGGCGACCAGCTCCCAGTCCACGGGGTAGTCCTCCGCGAGCAGTTCGACCATGCGGCGGGCGCGCGTGATGCGCGCATCGCGGGCCTTCTCGATCTCCTCGAGCAGCCCGGGGTGCGTCGGGTCGTGCAGGTAGCTGAGCAGGTGCACGCTGATGCCGAGGCCGGTCTTGCAGGAAATCTCCATGCCAGGGACCAGCCCGATGCCGAGTTCCAGGGCCCGTGCGGAGGCCTCGGCCCAGCCGGAGGTCTGGTCGTGGTCGGTCAACGCCACCACATCGAGCCCCGCGGCGGCCGCAGCGGTGACAAGGTCGGCGGGAGACTCGGTCCCGTCGGAAATGTGTGAGTGAGTGTGAAGATCGATCCGCATAACACCCAGCGTAGTCCTTGCCCGCACCGCGGCGCGGTTTGGGCCCGGCGGTTCCTCCACCGATGAACAGGAACGCGGCGGGAGTCTTTTCCCACACCCGGCTCCGCTCTGCGCTAAGCGCCTTGGCACATGTCGCCGCGCTTTGAGACGATTGGAACCATGAGCACTGATGCAACCACCACCACCGGCAGCGACCAGCCCCTCGAGGAGCGCGTGAACAACCGTTCGCAGCGCCCGTCCTCCGAGGCCTTCAAGACCTTCATGGCGTCCTCCTGGGCGCCCGACACCTCCGAGCTTCCCGGCGCCGACGAGGTTGCCCCGTACGCGGCCAGCCCGCCGCGCCGCCGTTTCCGCACGCTTCCCCGGCGAGCGCCTCGTGATTCCCGCGGGCCCGCTGAAGGTCCGCTCGAACGACACCGACTACCGCTTCCGCCCGCACTCGGGCTTCGCCCACCTGACCGGCCTGGGACTCGACCACGAACCCGACGCGGTGCTCGTCATGGAGCCGACCGACGAGGGTGCCGGCGACAACGGATCCAACCACAACGCCACGCTCTACTTCTCCCCCATGGCCGGGCGCGACACCGAGGAGTTCTACTCCAACGCCCGCACCGGCGAATTCTGGATCGGCCCCCGCCCGACCCTGGGCCTGCTGCAGGCACGCCTGGGCCTGCCCACCGCCGACCTGGGCGGCCTCGAGGTTGCGATCACCAAGAACGCGGGCGTCGTCGAGCTCGGCGGCATGCGCATCCGCCTGCTGCGCGACGTCGACATGAACTGCGACGCGCTGGTCGACACCTCCCGCATCAACACCGGCGTGGACCTCGAGGTCTCCGACTCGCTGGACGGCGAGCTCACCGAGGCGCTTTCCGAGATCCGCCTGGTGAAGGACGCCTGGGAAATCGGCGAGATGAAGAAGTCCGTCGCGGCGACCATCAACGGCTTCCACGACGTGGTCCGCTCCCTGGACCGCGCGCTCACCCACCCGCGCGGCGAACGCGTCGTCGAGGGCGCCTTCTTCGCCCGCGCCCGCGAGGAGGGCAACGACCTGGGCTACGACACCATCGCGGCCTCCGGCAACAACGCGACGGTCCTGCACTGGATCAACAACAACGGCACCGTCAACGACGGCGAGCTGTTGCTGCTCGATGCCGGCGTCGAGGCCGAGTCCCTCTACACCGCCGACGTCACCCGCACCCTGCCGGTGAACGGCAGCTACACCGACGTGCAGCGCAAGATCTACCAGGCCGTGCTCGACGCCGCGGACGCCGCGTTCGCCGTCGCCAAGCCCGGCACCAAGTTCCGCGACCTGCACGGCGCCGCCATCAAGGTGCTCGCCGAGAACCTCGACGCGTGGGGCCTGCTGCCCGTCTCGCTGGAGGAGGCGCTGTCGCCGGAGGGCCAGCAGCACCGCCGCTGGATGCCGCACGGCACCAGCCACCACCTGGGCCTCGACGTGCACGACTGCGCGCAGGCCAAGGCCGAGCTGTACCTGGACGGCGTGCTGGAGGAGGGCATGGTCTTCACCATCGAGCCCGGCCTGTACTTCAAGAACGAGGACCTTGCCGTGCCGGAGGAGTACCGCGGCATCGGCGTGCGCATCGAGGACGACGTGCTCATCACGGCCGACGGCTGCGTGAACCTCTCGGCCGCGCTGCCGCGCACCCCGGAGGCCGTCGAGGCCTGGATGGCGGAGATCCGCAACAGCTAGCCGCCCGTGCCGGTGCCGCTCCCGAAAGCGGGCGCTGCACCGGCGCACCTGGCACAAAAAACGGCCCGGGCCTTTCCTGCATCTCATCGGAGAGCGGGAAAGGCCCGGGCCGTTTGCCGTTAAGCAACGGGCCGCTGAACGACGGGTCTAGTGGCGCGGGCCGGCTTCACTTGCCCGTTTCGTTTTCGGTGCCCGGGGCCTTCGCGCCTTCGGCTTCAGCTGCTGCCGGCTCGCCCACGGCGGGTGCCGCGCCATCGGCGGCGCCGGCTTCCGGGGCAGGCGATTCGGGTGCGGCTGCTTCCGGTGCTGCGGTTTCCGGAACGGTGGCCTCGGGGGCGACGTGTGCCTGGGCTGCGGCGACGGACGCTGCGACCGGTGCCTCCGACGCCGGGGCCTCGTCCGCGGGAACTGCCGGCGCTCCGGGCTGGACCCGGATGCCGAACTGCGGGCGGCCGTCGGGAAGGTCGGAGTAGCTGCTTGACGGTGCCTGGGTGGCCGGGGCCTGCGCGCTGGCCGGGGCGGCCGGCGCCTGCGGCTGGACCGGAGCCTGCGGCTGCACGGGGACCGCGTGGACGCCGACCCCTGCATCGGCGGCGCCGCGGCTCATCGGCAGCTTGGATGCCAGCGCGCGTGCGGCGTGGGCGTGCGAGAAGTCGACGACCACGTCGTAGCTGGTGGCCAGCACCTGGGACTGCGAGGCGAAGTCGCGCTTGCCGCGGCGGAAGGAGTAGCCCACGACGGCCACGATCAGCCAGATCGCGATGCCCAGGCCCACCGAGGACAGGATCTGCGCCCACGCGTCGCTGGCCGGGTTGAAGATCGACAGGATCAGCCCCACGAACACGCCGAACATGGCGCCCTGCGCCGCACCGGCGGCCGCGACCTTCGGGTAGCTGAGCTTGGCCGTGACGCGCTCGACGCTCTTGAGGTCGTTGCCCACGATCGTGATGTTGCTGACCGGGAAGTCGTTGTCGGCCAGGTAGTCGACGATCTTCTGCGCATCGAGGTAGGAGTTGTAACGCCCCAGGAGTTCACCGCGCGGCAGGCCGAGCGAGTTCGAGTGGGTCTGGGAAGCACCAAGTGGGGATGACATGCTTCCATTGTGCACGCTCGCGGCCCCCCGCCGCCCGCTTGATCGCTGAAGGTGAAAGACAAATGTCGCGCGAAGCGGCGCCGGACCCGCCACGGACCGCCGCACGGCGGGCGTCGCCCGGCGCCGGCGCGGGTGACGCCGTATGTGCTCCCCGCTTCACTAGGCAGTAGCCTAGAGAGCGTGAGCAGCAATTCTTCGAAGGTCTTCATTGCACGGTTGTTGGGCCTGGACGTGTTCGACCCCCTGGGCGACCGCCTGGGCCGGTTGCGCGACGTCGTCGTCATTTCGCGCTCGCTCACCAAACCCGCCCAATGCGTCGGCGTCGTCGTCGAGGTCCCCGGCAAGCGCCGCGTCTTCGTCCCGATGACCCGCATCCAGGCCATGGAGTCCGGCCAGATCATCTGCTCCGGCCTGGTGAACATGCGCCGCTTCCAGCAGCGCGGCGCCGAGATCCTCGTCGCGGCCGAGCTCTTCGACCGCCGCGTCGTGTTCGCCGACGGCAGCGGCCACGCCGTCGTGGAGGACATCGGCCTCAGCCAGGAACGCGGCGGCGACTGGATCATCTCCGACTACTTCGTGCGCCGCGGCGAACACGTCGGCGGGCTGCTGGGCCTGCGCCGCGCCCGCGGCGAGCGCCTGCTGGTGCCCTGGGACGCCATCGTCCACACCGCCCTGCACGAGCCGCAGGCGGCCAGCACCTACGTTGCCGCGCACGACGAGATGAAGCCCGCCGACTTCGCCGACGCGCTGCACGAGATGAACGACAAGCGCCGCGTCGAGGTCGCCTCCGAGCTGCAGGACGACCGCCTGGCCGACGTCCTGCAGGAAATGCCCGACGACGAACAGGTGCAGATCCTCTCCGCCCTGGGCATGGAACGCGCGGCGGACGTGCTTGAGGAAATGGACCCCGACGACGCGGCCGACCTGCTCTCCGAACTCAGCGAGGACACCAAGCACGCGCTGCTCGAACTCATGGAACCCGAGGAGGCACGCGACGTGCGACGCCTGCTCGAATACGCGGAGGGCACCGCCGGCTCCATGATGACCCCGGTGCCGGTGATCCTCTCCCCGGAGGCGACGGTCGCCGAGGCGCTGGCCTCCGTGCGCCGCGAGGAGCTCTCCCCCGCGCTGGCCTCCACCGTGTACGTGACCCGCCCGCCGCTGGAGACCCCCACCGGGCGCTACCTGGGCGCCGTGCACATCCAGGCGCTGCTGCGCACCCCGCCGCCGGAGTCCCTGGGCAACATCCTGGACACCCACCTGGCGCCGATCTCCGACATGGCCGACGTGCCGGAGGTCGCCCGCACGCTTGCCACCTACAACCTCACCTCGCTCGGCGTCGTGAACGACGCCGGCCGCCTGGTCGGCGCCGTCACCGTCGATGACGTGCTGGACCACCTGCTGCCCGAGGACTGGCGCACCCACGACGACCACACCGCCAAGAACACCGCGGTGGAGAACGGAGACACCCATGGCTGAGAAACGCCAGGCGGGCAGCGGGCTGGACACCCCGATGAGCGCCCGCGACCGCTTCTTCCCGCGCTTCTCCCCCGACCCCGACGCCTTCGGTTCCAGCACCGAGAAGTTCGCGCGCTTCATGGGAACCCCGCAGTTCCTGGTCTACATGAGCATTTTCTGCATCTTCTGGCTCATCTGGAACACCTGGGCGCCCGAGGCGTGGCGCTTCGACTCCGCGGCCCTGGGCTTCACCGCGCTGACCCTGATGCTCTCGCTGCAGGCCTCCTATGCGGCCCCGCTGCTGCTGCTGGCCCAGAACCGGCAGGACGACCGCGACAAGGTCTCCCTGTCCGACGACCGCGGCCAGGCCGAACGCAACCTCGCCGACACCGAGTACCTCACCCGCGAACTCGCCGCGCTGCGCATCGCCCTGCGCGACGTCGCCACCCGCGACTACGTGCGCTCCGAGCTGCGCTCGGCGCTCGAGGAACTGCTGGAGACGGCCGACGGCGAGGAGCTGAGGCTGCGCGCCAAGAACCCCAAGCGCCGCGACCGCACCTCCACCAACACCGGGCTGATCCCGCAGGTTGCCAAGGCCCCCAAGCGGGACAAGCAGGAGCAAGCACGACAAGCAGCTGGACAAGCAAGCAGAGAAGAACCTACCCTCATGAGCATCGAGCCACGGCTCCTTGAAGCACTCGCCGCGGTCCAGGACCCGGAGCTGCGCCGCCCCATCACCGAACTGGGCATGGTCGAATCCGCCGTCCTCGACAACGGCACGGCGCGGGTCACGCATCCTGCTCACCATCGCCGGCTGCCCGCTGCGCTCCACCATCGAAAACGACGTCACCGCCGCACTGGCGACCCTGCCGGAGGTCGACTCCGTGGAGGTGGCCCTCGGCGTGATGAGCCCCGAACAGCGTGCGGCCCTCCGCGAGTCGCTCAAGGGCCGCGCGGTGCCCTTCGGCGACCCTGCCTCGCTGACCCGGGTCATCGGCATCGCCAGCGGCAAGGGCGGGGTCGGCAAGTCCTCGCTGACCGCCAACCTGGCCTGCGCCATGGCCGCCGACGGGCTGCGCGTGGGCCTCATCGACGCCGACGTGCACGGCTTCTCCATCCCCGGCCTGCTCGGCATCGCCGGCGCCAAGCCCACCCGCGTGGACGAGATGATCCTGCCGCCCGTCGCCCACGGCGTGAAGGTCATCTCCATCGGCATGTTTGTCGACGACAACAAGCCGGTGATCTGGCGCGGGCCGATGCTGCACCGTGCCCTCGAGCAATTCCTCACCGACGTGCACTTCGGGGACCTCGACGTGCTGCTGCTCGACCTGCCCCCGGGCACCGGGGACATCGCCATTTCCGTCTCCCAGCTGCTTCCGGGCTCCGAGCTGGTGGTCGTCACGACCCCGCAGGCCGCGGCCGCCCAGGTCGCCGAGCGTGCCGGCGCCATCGCCGTGCAGACGGGCCAGAAGGTCCTCGGCGTCATCGAGAACATGAGCTGGCTGCAGATGCCCGACGGCTCCACCATGGAGATCTTCGGCTCCGGCGGCGGCGCGGGAGCTCAGCGAACGCCTCTCGGCAACCCTCGGCGCGGAGGTCCCGCTGCTCGGGCAGATCCCGCTGGACCCGCTGCTGCGCGCCGGCGGCGATGCGGGGCTGCCGCTGGTGCTCTCGCACCCCGACTCCCCCGCGGCGGCGCAGATCACCGCGATCGCCCGTTCCCTCTCGCACCGCCCGCGCGGGCTGGCCGGCATGAAACTCTCGGTCACCCCCGGTCAAGCCCGGCAGGTCGGTTAGTCCCGGTCGGCTTCTGCCCCCGGACACCGAAAAGGTGGAGGCCGCAATCCCCGAACGGGAATTGCGGCCTCCACCTTTTGCCAAATCATTGCCCTGCTGCTGCCGGGCCGGTGCTCTGCCCGCTACGTGGCTTCGGCGTCGAACGGCGCCGGCTCGTTCGGCTCCAGGCGTGTCACCTGTGCCGTCGCGACGGGACGCTGCTGGATGGCAACAGGCTCCTTGACGGCGCTGACGGCGTCCTCGAAGTCGTCGAGCAGCGCTTCCTTGATGATCCGCCGCGGGTCGTACTGCCGGGGATCAAGCTTTTTCCAGTCCATGTCGACGATGTCGTCGCCGACCTCTTCGCGCAACTGTTCCTTCGCGCCGGTGGCCATGCGGCGCAACTCCTTGACCAGTCGCGCCAGCTGGGCCGCGTATTCCGGGAGTTTTTCGGGTCCCAAAATAACCACGGCCAGTATGGCCAACACCAGCAACTCACTACCGTTGATTCCCAGAAACACCCTAGTAGACTACCTGCTTTCGTTGCATCATTTGGCCACGGCCTAGTCGAAGTCCAAAACCATGAGTCTGGACAGCCCGCGCATCAGGCGTTCGCCCAGCTCCTCGGGACTCGTGTCAAGCCCGGAAGACTCGCGTGTGTTCGCCGACGACCAGGCGCTGCAACAGCCGTTCAACGTCCTTTTTCGCAAGGTTCGACGTGATCGTGTAATCCACGTCGTCCATGCTCAGGGTGGCCTTGCCCTTTCCGAAACTGACGGCAGCGGCCGCCTTCGCGCCAAGCCGTCGCCCCAGCTCCGTCAAGGGGCCCTCGGTGGCACTCGGCAGCCGCCTGCTTGGCCGCCGCCTGCTCCGGGGCGGCCAGGACTGCCTGTGGCCAGCGGACCGCCCGCCAGCTTCCGCACCTCGGTCACGTTGAGTTCGTGTCTTGCCGTTCTTCATCACGATGTGGACCGCGGCGTTGCCCGCCGGACCGGGTGCCGGTGGCAGAGGCCAGGTGGTAACCCGCCGACTCGACAACGGGGCAGGTCCAGCCCGCCTCGCGCAATTCTTCGAGTTCGTCTTCGCCCAGGCGCGTGGCCGTTGCGTTCCAGGAACCGGTGGGATCGTGTTGCGCCGCGGACGCGACGCCCGGGGCCCCCAGCGACCAGGAAAGGCCCACCAAGGCTCCGACCATCACCAGGATGCCCAAAAGCGCCACGGCCGGGATCCATGGGCGGAAATGGGAGGAGCGGTGTTGCCCACCCAGAGTCCCCGTCCGCGGCGGAGCTGCTCAGCAGGGTTTGCGCGGTGAGCGGCGGCCGCGGGATCTCGGATTGGCTGTTCCACTGCGGAGCGGTCCTCGGCCTGGCCGACTGGAGCGCTTCCCAGCACCTCAGGCATCGATGCACATGTCTTTCGATGCTGCGGCGCTTCTTCGCATCCAGCTCGCCGGCGAGATACGCACGGATCCATTCTTGTTGTGAATGCATGCCTTAGCGGACTCCCGGGATCGGCCGCCGGATCTTGGGCAACCCCACGGTTGCCGATGGTCGGACAGCGGGATTTCGGTGGGCAAGCTTTTCGCGAAGCATTGCCCGGCCGCGGTGGATGCGCGATCGAACCGTGCCAAGCTTGACGTCCAGCGCATCGGACACCTCCTCGTAGGAGAGCCCCTCCAGGTCGCACAGGACGATGGCTGCACGGAATTCCGGGGACAAGGCCATCGAGCGCGGCCTGCACGTCGACATCCAGGTTGTTGTATTCGAAGCTGCGCTCCGGGCCGGGGGCCGTGCCGGGCAGCTTCGCCTCGGCTTCCTCGCCCAGTCCGTCAAACCGGATGCGGGACTTGCGGCGCGCCTGGTCCAGGAACAGGTTCGTGGTGATGCGGTGCAGCCACCCGCCGATGGTTCCCGGGGTAAATGTATGCAGGGAGCGAAAGACCCTCACGAACGTTTCCTGTGCCAGGTCTTCGGCATCCTGCCGGTTGCCGGTCAATCGGTAAGCGAGTCGGTAAACCCGTGGGGAATGATCCCTCACGATCTCATCCCACGTGGGAACCCCATCCGCACCGAGCTCGTCGGTGGAGCTCGGGTCGATGGCCAAGGTCGGATTCGTTGCGTTCACGGTTTCAATTCTGGCCCAGGCTCCTGAACGAATCCTGTATGCAACCTGTGCCACTCCTACGATTCCAATTCAGCCGCTGAAGTGGACACACAGGGATAAGATGGGGGACGTATCGGCACCCCGCCCGGCGGCAGGCCATGGCCGGGCGCTTGAAGACGCCGGGCGCGCACGGACCGGGACGGATGCCCGCCAACTCACGCGCTTCTTGAAAAGGACCCCACAACACTCATGAACCTGGATGTCTATAGCAGCTGGTCGTACGCCGAGGCCCAAGCCACGGAAGATCAGGTCATCGAGCGGGCCCGCGAACGCGGACGCGAGCTCGGGGTCGAGTCCGTGGGCCCCGCCACGGCCAACCTGCTGACGGTGCTGGCGGCCACGTCCAAGGCGCGCAACGTGGTGGAGATCGGTTCCGGCGTGGGCGTCTCGGGAACCAGCCTGCTCCGCGGCCTTGGCGCACACTCGGCGCTGACCACCATCGACATTGATGTCGACCATCTGGCCGCGGCGCGCGAAGCGTTCCACGAGTCGGGGTTCGATTCCTCCCGCTTCCGCGCCATCGCCGGCCGGGCCGAGGCCGTGCTGCCACGCCTGACCGACGCCGCATACGACATGGTGTTCATCGATGCCGACAAGGCCCATCTGTCCGACTACGTCACCCAGGCGATCCGCCTGGCCAAGGTCGGCGGGATGATCTTGATGCACGACGCCTTCGACCACCACCGCGTGGCCAAGCCGGCAATCCGCCAGCCCAGCACCGTCGCCACTCGCAACGCCATCCGGATGCTGCGGAGCGACGAGCGTTTCACCACCACGCTGATCCCCACCGGCATTGGGACTGTTGGTCGCTGCGCGAACCATGTAGCGCGACGCAACGAAACCGTGCGGGTCGGCACCCATGCAAATGGGAGCCGACCCGTGTGGATCGACCCCCAAGTGCACAATTCCAAACCGAAGATTACTCGGTGACACCCACCAGGCAGTCACGCAAGGCAGCGGCTTCGTCTGCGTTGAGTTCAACTACCAGACGCCCGCCACCGTCGATCGGTACGCGCATGATCAGGCTACGGCCTTCCTTGGTGACCTCCATCGGACCATCCCCGGTACGTGGTTTCATCGCAGCCATTAGCGCTGTCCCTTTCCTATGAGGCGGAGGGGGTTAGCCCCTTCGCCCGGTCGTGAGTTACTTGGCGAATTCAACGATTCCGTGAATCGCTTTCAACTTGCTAACTTCTATTATTCCGAACAATCGCCCGTGTTGCTAATCACACGCTCTTTACCGCGTTGCGCGATGACCTGATGCAACCTGTCAATCTCGGCCGAGAGCGCATCCAGGACCTCATCCACCTGGTCGCACCGGTACCCCCGCAGAGCCAACGAGAAGCCCACCGCCTCGATGTCCGCGGGCTTGGGCTCCGAGGGCAGCAACACCGGGGGAAGCGATGCCACGGGCTCAACGAGTCCCTGGATCGGGGCCCTCGTCGGCTCGTAGCGCGCCCCGCCGCCATACAGGCGGGTCCGCCGGGTTCCGACGCCCACCAACACGGCCGCGCCCAGCACCAAGATCGCCAGGACCAACAAAACGTAAACCAATACATACTCCTCTTGAAGCCAGTAAAGCCCGCCGGGCGACCGTCAGTCGGCCGCGGTAAACCCATTGGCGTGGGCGGATTCAACAACGATCCGCACAGCCTCGTCGATGTCGTCGGTCAGCTTGATCAGGTCCAGGTCGGCAACGGAGATCGCACCTTCCTCGGCAACGGTGTTTCGCAGCCACTCAAGCAGCGGACCCCAGTAGTCGGTTCCCACCAACACGATCGGGAATCCGGTGACCTTCTCGGTCTGCACCAGGGTCACCGCCTCGAACAGCTCATCGAGCGTTCCGTAGCCACCCGGCAACACGACGAATCCCTGCGAATACTTCACGAACATGGTCTTGCGGGCAAAGAAGTAGCGGAAGTTGACGCCCATGTCGACCCACTCGTTCAGGCCGGTCTCGAACGGAAGCTCAATGCCCAGCCCCACGGACACACCGCCGCTCTCGCAGGCGCCCTTGTTTGCGGCCTCCATGGCGCCAGGGCCGCCGCCGGTGATGACAGCGACGCCGGCCTTGGCGATCAGCGAACCGATCTTTTCCGCCTGCGCATAGCGCGCCGAATCGCGCTTGGTGCGCGCCGAACCGAAGACGCTGATCGCCGGCCCGATGCCGGCCAGTGCCCCGAACCCCTCGACGAACTCACTCTGGATCCGCAACACGCGCCACGGATCGGTGTGGGTGAAGTCCTGGTTTTCCCGGGTGTCCAGAAGATAGCGGTCCGACTGCGGAATGTCGGCCTGTCCGCGGCGCAAAACCACGGAGCCCTTGCGGCGCGCCGGGTCGGGCAATGATTCGAAGTTCTTGGCTTGAGAGTTCTGGCGTGGCATGTCACCCACTGTATCGGCAATCGCCGCGTTCACCGGTCGCCCCGCTAAATAATTTAGGAAACGATTCGGCAAAGGTATTCGCAAGCTAATGGTGATTCAGCCCACGTCCGCTAAGGTCGTACTCATGAGCACTGATTCCCCCGAGAGTAGCGCTGGGTCGGCCCTGATTCCGATCGTCAAGCTGTCCGCTGTCAACAAGCACTACGGCCCGCTGCACGTCCTGCAGAACATCAACCTCGAAGTCTCCAAGGGCGAGGTCGTCGTTGTCCTGGGACCCTCCGGCTCCGGAAAATCGACCCTGTGCCGCGCCATCAACCGCCTGGAAACCATCGATTCGGGCAGCATCGAAATCGACGGGCAGGTCCTGCCCGAAGAGGGCAAGATGCTGGCCAGGCTCCGCGCCGACGTCGGCATGGTCTTCCAGTCCTTCAACCTCTTCGCCCACAAGTCCATCCTGGAGAACGTGACCCTCGGCCCGATCAAGGTCAAGAACATGAAGAAGGCCGAGGCCGAAACCCTGGCCCTCTCGCTGCTCGAACGCGTCGGGCGTCGCCAACCAGAAGGACAAGCTCCCGGCACAGCTCTCCGGCGGCCAGCAGCAGCGCGTGGCCATCGCCCGGGCCCTGGCCATGCGCCCGAAGGTGATGCTCTTCGACGAGCCCACCTCGGCCCTGGACCCGGAAATGATCAACGAGGTCCTGGACACCATGGTCGGCCTGGCCAAGGAGGGCATGACGATGATCGTTGTCACCCACGAAATGGGCTTCGCCCGCAAGGCCGCGGACCGGGTCATCTTCATGGCCGACGGGCAGATCGTCGAGCAGGCGACCCCCGAGCAGTTCTTCACCAACCCGCAGAGCGCCCGGGCCAAGGACTTCCTGGGCAAGCTCATCACCCACTAAGAAGATCCGCACCCTTTTGAAGTAAACCGGACGGGAACACCACCCCTGTCCAGAAACCCAAGGAGAACCAATGCGCAAGACTCGCATCGCGGCAGTGGCCGCCATGGCCGCCGCGGCAGCCCTGACCCTCAGCGCCTGCGGCGGAGGCGGCGGAGGCGCCGCCAGCGACAAGATCAAGATCGGCATCAAGTTCGACCAGCCGGGCGTCGGCTACAAGGACGGCAACACGTACAAGGGCTTCGACGTCGATGTCGCCAAATACGTCGCCAACGAGCTGGGCTACCCGGCGGAGAAGATCGAGTTCATCTCGACCCCGTCGGCAAACCGCGAAACAGCCCTGCAGAACAAGCAGGTCGACATGATCTTCGCCTCGTACTCCATCACCGACAAGCGCAAGGAATCCGTCGCGTTCGCCGGACCGTACCTGGTCGCCGGCCAGGACCTGCTGGTTCCGGTCGATTCGACGATCGCCGGACCGGACGACCTCGACGGCAAGACCCTGTGCTCGGTCACCGGTTCGACCTCGGCGCAGAAGGTCAAGGACATGATCCCGGGCGTCAGGCTGCAGGAGCAGTCGGGCTACGCCGAATGCCTCGGCGGCATGTCCGGCGGCACCATCGACGCGGTCACCACCGATGACATCATCCTCGCCGGCCTGGCCGCGCAGCCGGCCAACGCGGGCAAGTTCAAGGTCGTCGGCAAGCCGTTCAGCGAGGAGAAGTACGGGGTGGGCCTGAACAAGGAATCCACCAAGTGCGCCGACATCAACAAGGCCATCGAACAAGATGGTCAGCTCCGGCGAATGGGAGAAGGCCATCAAGGCCAACACCGAGGGCACCGGCTACGTCCCGAACCCGGCACTGAACCCGCCGAAGATGGACCCCTGCGCCTAAGCCGCGCGCCAGGTCCCTGGTTTGTGTGCCCCCGCGGGCGACCGCGGGGGCACACGCCGCCCTACCGATTCGGTCCACCTTCGACCGCTGAAATCGAGGCAGAAATATGGAGAACTATCTCTCCCTGTTCACCCGAGTACGACATCCCCGCCGCGTTCTGGGTCAACATCCAGCTGACCTTCTGGGCCGCCATCGGCGCCCTGGCGCTGGGCACCGTCCTGGCGATGATGCGCATCTCCCCGGTACGCAGCTTCGCCGCCTTCGGCACCGGCTACGTGAACATCATCCGCAACACCCCGCTGACGATCATCCTGCTCTTCGGCGTGCTGGCCCTCTACAACCAGCTGGGCTTCACCCTCTCGGAGGACTTCAACCAGAACTTCTTCAACCTCGCGGTGATGGGCCTGGCGATCTACCACGCGGCCTTCGTCTGCGAGGCGATCCGCTCCGGGGTCAACACCGTGCCCGTCGGGCAGGCCGAGGCCGCCCGCGCCATCGGCCTGGGCTTCCTGCCGGCCGCCCGCGAGGTCATCCTGCCCCAGGCCTTCCGCGGCGCCGTGGTCCCGCTGGGCAACGTGCTCATCGCGCTGATCAAGAACTCGACGGTCGCCGCGGTCAGCTCCGTGGCGATCGAGGCGTCCTCGGTCATGAAGACGATGCTCGAGTTCGAGTCCAACCTGATCGTCCCGATCTTCGCGACCTTCGCCATCGGCTTTGTCATCATCATCATCCCGGTGGGCCTGCTCACCACCTGGCTTTCCAAGAAACTGGCGGTGGCACGATGAGCGCATCGGTCCTCTTTGACACACCCGGCCCCAAGGCCAAGCAGCGGATCCTGGCCATCAACGTCGTCGGCGTCCTGCTCATCGCGGGCCTGCTCTACCTGGTGGTTTCCGGGCTCGCCGCCAAGGGGCAGATGGAGGGCTCCCTGTGGGCGTCGCTGTTCACCTCCAACGCGTGGGTGAACTTCCTGCTCCCGGGCCTGGCCAACACGCTCAAGGCCGCGGGCCTGGGCATCGTGCTCTCGGTGGCCTTCGGCCTGGCCTTCGGCATGGGCCTGCTGGCCGAGGCCAGGGCCCTGCGCTGGTTCTCCACGATCGTGGTGGAGTTCTTCCGCTCCGTCCCGGTCCTGCTGATGATCGTGTTCTTCAACATCCTGCTGGCCCGCACCGGCATCGTCAACGGGACCGACGCGCCCTTCTGGGCCGTCGTCATCTCGCTGATGCTCTACAACGGCTCGGTGGTCGCCGAGCTGGTGCGCTCCGGGGTGCGCAACCTGCCCAGGGGGCAGCGCGAGGCCGGCATCGCGATCGGCCTGACGACCAACCAGTCGCTGCGCCTGATCGAGATCCCGCAGGCCCTGGTCGCGATGCTGCCGGCGTTGATCGGCCAGTTCGTGGTCATCCTGAAGGACTCGGCGCTGGGCTACATCGTCGGCTTCACCGAGCTGCTGTTCTACTCGCGGACCTTCGCCGCGGCCAACGGCAACATGCTGCAGGCACTGCTGCTGGCCGCGGCGATCTTCATCGCCATCAACTTCGCGCTGGGCAAGCTGGCGGAGATCGTCTCCCGCCGCCTGAGCAGCCGGATGCCGAACGCCGCGGCGGGCGGCAACCCGGCCACCGACATCGAGGCGCCCATCGCGCCGCCGGTGGCCCCGGCCAAGTAGCAGGCACCCGGCAACAAGGCAGGCAGCAAGACAAAAAGCGATGCCGCCGGATTTCCGCCCCGCAGGGGTGGAGATCCGGCGGCATCGCCCGTTTGCGGCTGCCCAGGCTGCCCGCGGCGGAGGGCGCTATTCCCCGCCGAGCCAGCTGCGCAACGTGGCCAGGCATTCGCGGATCGCGTCGGCGGTGACGTGCTCGTCGTCCGAGTGCGCCAGCAGGGCATCGCCCGGGCCGAAGTTCACGGCGGGAATGCCGAGCTCGGAGAAGCGCGCGACGTCGGTCCAGCCGTACTTGGGCTTCGGCGTCTGCCCGACCGTTGCGACGAACGATGCGGCCGCCGGGTGGTTCAGGCCCGGGCGGGCACCCGGGTGCGCCGTCGGTGCGGACGATCTCGAAGCCCTCGAACAGCTCGAAGACGTGCGCCTCGGCCTGGGCCACGTTCTTGTCCGGGGCGAAGCGGTAGTTGACCTCCACCTCGCAGAAGTCGGGGATCACGTTGCCGGCGATGCCGCCGGCGATGCGCACGGCGTTCAGCGACTCGCGGTAGTCCAGCCCGTCGACGTCCACCGTGCGCGGTTCGTAGTCGGCGAGCACCTGCAGGATCGGGGCCGCTGCGTGGATCGCGTTCTCGCCCATCCAGGCGCGGGCCGAGTGCGCGGCGACCCCGCGGGTGCGGACCCGGTACCGGGTGGTGCCGTTGCAGCCGCCCTCGACGGTGCCGTTGGTCGGTTCGAGCAGGATGGCGAAGTCGCCGCCCAGCAGTTCGGGGCAGTTGCGGAAGAGCCGGCCCAGCCCGGACTTGGAGCCCTCGACCTCTTCGTGGTCGTAGAAGATGAATGTGACGTCGCGTGCGGCGTCGACCAGCGAGGCGGCAAGCGCGAGCTGCACGGCGACCCCGCCCTTCATGTCGGTGGCGCCGCGGCCGTAGAGGGTCTCGCCCTCCCAGCTGACCGGAACCGTGCCGCGTGCGCCGGGGGTCGTCGGCAGCGGCACCGTGTCGAGGTGCCCGGCCAGGATCACCCGCTCGGCGCGGCCCCACGTGGTGCGCGCAACGATCGCATCGCCGTCGCGGTGCACCTGGAGGTGCGCGCACTTCGACAGGGCGCTTTCGACGGCGTCGGCCAGCGCCTTCTCGTTGCCGGAGACCGATTCGATGTCCATCAGCTGCGCGGTCAGCATCGCGACGTCCTGGCCGAGGTCCAGTTCGATCGGGGCGGCGGGCTCAAGTTCGGGGTTTGGGTTGCTATGCACAATTCCAGATTAGTGCCTTGTGCCACGTTAGGATTGATTCATGACTCCGGTAGACACCCGCCCCGAAATTGATTCCCCACGACCCCTGCGCATTGCCTCGGCCCACGGCCTGGCCACCTACGCCTCGGACGGTTCGGTACTCGACGTGTGGTTCCCGGATCCACACATGGGAAGCCTGGAAGACGCGGCAAAGGTCTCCGGCGAACTCGCGGCCGCCGCGCAGTCCGACGCCGAGCGCGGCACCACCCAGTCGGTGGTGTCCCTGGAGATCGACGTCGACGTCGCCCCGGCCGACACGGCCGACGTGTGGCTGCGCCTGCACCTGCTCTCCCACCGCCTGGTGCTGCCCAACGACGTCAACCTCGATGGCGCCTTCGGCCTGCTGAACAACGTCGTCTGGACCAACTTCGGCCCGTGCGCCGTCGCGGACTTCGAGGCCACGCGCCTGAAGCTGCGCCGCCGCGGGGTCCTGACGGTCTTCGGCGTCGACAAGTTCCCCCGCATGCTCGACTACGTCGTGCCCTCCGGCGTGCGCGTTGCCGATGCCGGCCGCGTGCGCCTCGGCGCCCACCTGGCGCCGGGCACCACCGTCATGCACGAGGGCTTCGTGAACTTCAACGCCGGCACGCTCGGCACCTCCATGGTCGAGGGGCGCATCTCCGCCTCCGTCGTGGTCGGCAACGGCTCCGACGTCGGCGGCGGCGCCTCCATCATGGGCACCCTGTCCGGCGGCGGCAAGGAGCGCATCACCATTGGCGAGCGCGTCCTGCTGGGCGCCAACTCCGGCGTCGGCATCTCCATCGGCGACGATTCCGTGGTCGAGGCCGGGCTCTATGTCACCGCCGGCACCCGCGTGCAGCTCAACGGCCAGACCATCAAGGCCGTGGAGCTTTCGGGCGTCCCGAACCTGCTCTTCCGCCGCAACTCCGTCACCGGCGCCGTCGAGGCGCTGGCCCGCGCCGGCCAACACGTGGAATTGAACAGCATCCTGCATGCCAACTGATGCACACCAAAAGGTGATGTCGATGGGATCCCACACCGGGGAAGCCCATCGACATGGCCGACATGCGCGGCCCCGCAGCTGGGGCCGCGCATTGCTGGCACTGCTTATCGCCTGCGGCTTGATCGGCGGCGGCCTCTACGCCGCCATGAATTTCATCGGCCTGGACCAAAACATGGTGCGTGAAAAGTGCGCGGCCGTCGTGGGATCCAACAGCTACAGCCTCTCCCCCGAACAGGCTTCGAACGCCGCGCTGATCTCCGCGGTGGCCACCAAGCGCGGCCTGCCCGAACGCGCGGCAACCATCGCCATCGCCACCTCGATGCAGGAATCCAAGCTCACCAACATCGACTACGGCGACGGCGCCGGCCCCGATTCCCGCGGCCTCTTCCAGCAGCGGCCCAGCATGGGCTGGGGCACGGAGGCGCAGGTCATGGACCCGGTCTATGCTGCCGGCAGGTTTTTCCAGGAGCTGGAAACCTTCGACTACGCCTCGATGGCGTTGACCGACGCGGCCCAGAAGGTGCAACGCAGCGCCTACCCGATGGCCTACGCCAGGCACGAGGGCTTGGCCAAGGCCTTCTCCGCGCCGCTGACCGGCAACGCCGTCTCGGCGCTGAATTGCACGCTGCGCCCCGCGGAATCGGCGGGTTCTCCCGCGAAGGTCGAAACGGCATTGCGCCAGGCGACCGGCATCGGCAATGCGGTGGTCGACGGGCCGCGCCTCAAGGTCGCGGCGAAAGGCAAGCAGGGCTGGGCCGTCGCCCAGTGGGCGGTTGCAAACGCCGGGGTCATGAACACCGAGTCCGTTTCCTACGCCGGGCTGGTGTGGAACCGCGCCCAGGGCGCATGGGTTCCGGCCGCCACCACCGACGGCTACGTCATCATCCAGTCGGCCACGCCGTAGCCCGTGAACGCACGGAACCGTGCGCACGGACCTACTTCATCATCCCGATGATCGGTTGCAGGTAGCTGCGGAACAGCTCGGCGTCCAGCATCAGGTCCTGGCTCAACAGGACGGTGTCCGGTTCGACAAACCAGGCGCGGGGTTCGGCCAGCGGCAGCTCCACCATCTTCAGGTGCAGTTCCCCGTCATCCTGGCCGCCGAGTTCACGCTCGAAGAACAGCTGTGAAACCAGCGCCAAGCGCTCGACGGTGTTTTTCGTGCAGTAGTCCTTGTACTCCCCCATCCGGTTCTGCGTCCAGGTGAACGCATTTCCGTAATGGGCGCGCAACAGGTGCTGCAGGCTCGGGGAATCGGAGAACTCCGCAAAGTCGGGGTCGTCTGTTCAGCTCGGGCGGCGAATAGCCTCCGCGCAGGATGCGTTCCCACCAGCTTTGCCATTCCTGGCGCAGTTCACCGGTGGACTCCTCGGCCAGCTCGCGCGCCGCGGCGGGCTTCACCCGGGGGCACAGCGGTGCAAGGCACGGGGCTCCAAGCGGTTCGATCGCCGCCAAATCCCGAATATACAGTGCCAGCAACATCTCACGGTGGGTATCAGCTGAGACTTTCCAACCGGGACCAGACTCTTGAACCATGAGGCACACTCGTTTCCATCAAAAACCAACGCCTACTTCAAGAATAGCCCCGAATGCAAGTGTTGGGCCGAAAAAATCGCGCCACTTCGCGCCTGAACGCCAAAAGGCCCGGCAGGCGCCGCTTCGACTCTCTCGAAGCAACGCCCGACGGGCCTGGGAACACAAGATTCCAAGCGCTGCGGAGCGGGAAGGCCCCTCCGCACCGATCCGCTTAGCGGTTCGGGTAGTTGCGCTCGGGTTCGCCCACGTACAGCTGGCGCGGGCGGCCGATCTTCATTTCCGGATCCTGCAACATCTCGCGGTACTGTGCAATCCAGCCCGGCAGGCGGCCGATGGCGAAGAGGACGGTGAACATCTTCTCCGGGAAGCCCATGGCCTTGTAGATCAGGCCGGTGTAGAAGTCCACGTTCGGGTAGAGCTTGCGCGAGATGAAGTAGTCATCGCTCAAGGCGCGCTCTTCCAGGGACATGGCGATATCCAGCAGCTCGTCGTTGCCGCCGAGCTTGTTGAGGATGTCGTGAGCCGTCGCCTTGATGATCTTGGCGCGCGGATCGTAGTTCTTGTAAACACGGTGTCCGAAGCCCATGAGGCGGACGCCGTCTTCCTTGTTCTTGACCTTCTCCATGAAGTCAGCGGGCTTCAGGCCCTCGGACTGGATCTGGCGCAGCATCTTCAGGACCGCCTCGTTGGCACCGCCGTGGGCGGGGCCGGAGAGTGCGTTGATGCCCGCGGACACCGAGGCGAACATGTTCGCGTTCGAGGAACCGACCAGGCGCACCGTGGAGGTGGAGCAGTTCTGTTCGTGGTCGGCATGCAGGATCAGCAGCTGATCCAGGGCCTTGACGATGTCCGGATCCATGTCGTACGGCTCGGCGGCAAGGCCGAAGCTCAAACGCATGAAGTTCTCGACGAGGTTCATCGAGTTGTCCGGGTAAAGCAGGGCCTGGCCGATGGACTTCTTGTGCGCGTAGGCGGCAAGAACCGGCATCTTGGCCAGCAGGCGGATGGTCGAAAGTTCGACCTGTTCCTCGTCGAACGGATCGAGCGAATCCTGGTACCAGGTCGACAGCGCCGTCACGGCCGAAGAAAGCACCGGCATCGGGTGCGCTTCGCGCGGGAAGCCGCCGAAGAAGCCCTTGAGCTCTTCGTGCAGCAGGGTGTGGCGGCGGATCTTCTGGTCGAATTCCTCCAGCTCGGTGGCCGAGGGAAGGTTGCCGTAGATCAGCAGGTAGGTGGTCTCGAGGAAGCTGGACTTCTCGGCCAGCTGCTCGATCGGGTAACCGCGGTAGCGCAGGATTCCCGCGTCGCCATCGATGTAAGTGATTGCGGACTTGGTCGCAGCGGTGTTCATGAAGCCCGGGTCGTAAGTCACGCCACCCGTTGCCTTCAAGAGCGGAGCGATGTTAAAGCCATTGTTGCCTTCTACAGCGGGCACAACAGGGAGTTCGATGTTGTTGCCGCCGAAGCTGAGCTGAGCAGAATTGTTTTCCGTCATTGTCTCTCCTAACCGGAATACAGATGGATCCGATGGTCAGTAATCAGTGCCACGCTACCGTTTAGTAGGCGCATGACACCAATCGGTTGGTCATGTTATAGGACTCAGCGGGCCGCATTCAGCCGTTGAACAGCGCTGGCAATCCGCTCGTCGCTTGCGGTGAGCGCTATGCGCACAAAATTCACTCCGGCGTCGCCATAGAACGCGCCGGGCCCGGCGATGATTCCGAGCTCCGCCAGGCGCCCCATCGTGATCCAGCAATCCTCGTCGGCGGTGCACCACAGGTAGAGTCCCGCCACGGAGTCCTCGATGCGCAAGCCGAAGCCCTCAAGCGCGGGGATCAAGGCCTCGCGACGCGCGCGATACAGGGCTTTTTGGGCCGCGACATGCGCCTCGTCGGCAAGCGCCGCGCGCATGGCGTCCTGCACCGGGGCGGGCACGATCATGCCGGCGTGCTTACGGCTGTTGATCAGTGCGGGCATCAGGTTCGGCGCCCCGGCAATGAACGCCGCGCGGTACCCGGCAACGTTCGACTGCTTGGACAAGCGAGTACACGGAAATCAGGTCCGTGTGATCTCCGCCACAAACGGCCTCGTCGAGCACGCTCGGGACACCGGATTCGTAGTCCCCCCAGCCCAATTCGGCGTAGCACTCGTCGGAGGCGACGACGGCGCCGAGCGAGCGGGCGTCGTCAACCAGGGCCTTGAGGGTGGCGGCATCGTGCACGATGCCCGTCGGGTTGCCCGGGGAATTGACCCACACGAGCTTGACCCGGGCGCGGTCCTCCGCGGAGAGTTCCGCCAGCGAATCGGCGGCGATCGACTCCGCTCCCGCGAGCGTGGCACCGATGTCATAGGTGGGGTAGGCAACCACGGGGCGAACCACCAGGTCCCCCGCGCCCAGCCCCAGCAGCAACGGAAGCCAGGCCACCATTTCCTTGGACCCGACGGTCGGCATCACGTCATCGACGCCCAGTCCGCGCACGTTGCGGCGGCGGGCGTACCACTCGACGATCGCCTCGCGCAGTTCCACGGTTCCATGCGTTGTCGGGTAGCCGGGCGCATCGGCGCCGGCGCGCAGCGCATCGATGACAATCTGGGGCGTGGGGTCGACGGGGGTGCCGATCGACAGGTTGACTACCCCGTCGGGGTGCTCGGAAGCCTTGGCCGTGTAGGGCGCCAGCGCTGTCCAGGGGTATTCGGGAAGACTCAACATGCGGGGTGGTTATTCCTGGTTCTGCGGCGGGAGCACGGAAATGATCGGGTGGTCGATGCCCATGTTGCCGAGCTTCGCGGCTCCGCCGGGCGAACCCACCTCATCGAAGAATTCGACGTTTGCCTTGTAGTACTCGGCCCACTCGTCGGGGACGTCGTCCTCGTAGTAGATGGCCTCGACGGGACAGACCGGTTCGCAGGCACCGCAGTCGACGCATTCGTCGGGGTGGATGTACAGCGAGCGTTCGCCCTCGTAGATACAGTCAACGGGGCACTCTTCGATGCATGCCTTGTCTTTGACGTCGACACATGGCTGGGCGATGATGTAGGTCACGGTACCCGGGGCCTTCCTTCACTACGGAAAATGTTCGGTGGGTGTGCATGCTGCTAAGCATGCTTGAGACAAGCTTAGTCCTGCCCCGACTAGATTGCCGCAGCAGCACGTTGAACAGGTATTTCTCACATCTATCGCTTGCGCCAACACCCCCCGAACCGGCGAATTCTTACGTTCCGCGTCGCGCAATGGTGCCACTGCGGCCCTTGGCGGGGGAATTCTTACGCCATGCGTCGCGCCGCGAAGCCGCTGGAGTCCCCTGCGGGGGAAATTCTTACGCCATGCGTCGCGCCACGAAGCCGCTGCAGCCAGCCCCTAGGATTGGTGCATGAGCACGGACTTTTTCGCTTCCCTGGACCCCGGCGCCCGAGTGGTGGTCCGCTACCGGCTCTCCCCCGGGGAACAAGGCTCGGCAGGCGAACGGCTGAGCGACGCACTGGGATACCTGTTGGAGATCAACGAGAAGTCGGTAACGGTGCAGACCCGCACCGGGGAAATTCACATCAACCGCGGGTCGATCACCCATGCAAAGCTGGTTCCCCCGCCCCCGGAACGCAGGCGAACCGCGCACAGGAGCTGACCCGGCAAGCCCCGCCATTGCCCGTCTGGCACGGAAAATCGACGTCGCCGCACATGTGATTTGAATGATTCAATCAGTGGCAGATTTTCACGTATGCTGATCTCATGGCCACAGATGAAGAGCTACAGGCCCGTGCGCGGGCGCTTAGCTCCCCGCTCCGTCTACGCATTTTGCGACTCTGCTTGCACGAATCCCGCACCAACAAGGAAATAGCGGACCTGCTGGATATCAATCCGGCCACTTCGCTGCACCATGTGCGCACGCTGCTCTCCAACGGGTTCCTCGCGGCCGAGGAGACCCGGCGCGGCAACCGCGGCGCCAAGGAAGTGCCCTACCGGAGCACCAAGCTCTCCTGGGGCACCAAGCTGCCAGATGCGGCACCGTTGCTTGTCGACACGTTCCTGCAGGAAATCGACGGCCTCGCCCCCGAGGAAATCCAGGTTCTCCGGGTCGGACTGAAACTCAGCGAGGCCACCCAAAAGGAAATGCTGGCCCGCATCCATGCGGTCATCGAGGACTACGCAATGCGCGAGCCCGATGCCGACGGCGTCGCCACCTCCCTGTTCATGGCCCACCACCTGGATTTGAACTCGAACTAGCAATGGCGCCCGCGGTCGTCGCCAACAACGCCCGAATACGGAAAATGCCCGGAAGGAATCCTTCCGGGCATTTCTCGTATTGTGTGGCTACGCCGTGGGCTGTGGCCTTGCTCGCAGGTGGCGCGAGACCAGGAAGACCGCAATAACAACCGGGACGATGATTCCGTAGACCCAGATGGTCCCTGCCAGCGCGGGGCCGGGCAGGACATCAAGATACTGTGCGGAGACGATCATCTGGTTGTGGGCGTCGGCCGAGAAGAACGCCACCAGGACGTAGGTGCTCAATCCGGTCAACGCACTGACCCAAAGTTTCCCGCGAAGCATCCCGGTCCAGTAGGACAGGGCTCCGGTGAGCAACAGGGCCAGGGCGGCGCCCCAGGGAATCGGGGTGTCCCCCGCATAAGCCACGGAGGCATGCAGGATCGGTTCCCACCACGGCGGCAAGCGCCCCGGCGGCCAAGGCCGCCAGGACGCTTCCCAGCACGGGGGCCAAGGAGCCCCCTTGGCGCTGGTTAGGCCTTGGCTCGTGCACGGTTGACCTTGGCGCGTTCGCTGGCGTTCAGGACGACCTTGCGGATGCGGATCGCATCCGGGGTGACCTCGACGCACTCGTCTTCGCGAGCGAATTCGAGGGACTCTTCAAGGGTCAGGTTGCGCGGCGGCGTCATGTTCTCGAAGGTGTCCGAGGAAGCTGCACGCATGTTGGTGAGCTGCTTTTCCTTGGTGATGTTCACGTCCATGTCATCGGCGCGTGAGTTCTCGCCAACGATCATGCCTTCGTAGACCTCGGAGGTGGGCTGCACGAAGAAGGACATGCGTTCCTGGAGCTTGATCATCGCGAACGGGGTGACCACGCCGGAGCGGTCAGCAACGATCGAACCGTTGATGCGGTATTCGATCGGGCCGCACCATGGCTCGTAGCCCTCGGCCAGCGAGGAGGCGATGCCGGCACCGCGGGTGTCGGTCAGGAAGCGGGTGCGGAAACCGATCAGGCCACGGGCCGGAACGATGAATTCCATGCGGCACCAGCCGGTACCGTGGTTGGCCATGTTGGTCATGCGGCCCTTGCGGGCAGCCATCAGCTGGGTCACGGCGCCGAGGTATTCCTCGGGTACGTCGATGGTCATGTGCTCCATCGGCTCGTGGACCTTGCCGTCGATCTTCTTGGTAACAACCTGCGGCTTGCCGACGGTCAGCTCGAAGCCTTCGCGACGCATCTGCTCAACGAGGATGGCCAGTGCCAATTCGCCACGGCCCTGGACTTCCCAGGCATCCGGACGCTCGGTCGGAAGGATGTTCAGCGAAACGTTGCCGATCAGTTCCTTGTCGAGGCGGTCCTTGACCTGGCGTGCGGTGACCTTGGCGCCCTTGACCTTGCCGGCCAGCGGCGAGGTGTTGATACCGATGGTCATCGAGATGGCCGGCGGGTCGACGGTGATCAGCGGCAGCGGCTTCGGGTTTTCCAGGTCGGTGAGGGTTTCACCGATCATGATGTCTTCGATGCCTGCAACTGCAACGATCTCGCCCGGTCCGGCTTCTTCGGCCGGAACACGGGTCAGGCCCTTGGTGGCGAGCAGTTCGGTGATCTTGACCTGCTTCATCGTGCCATCCTGGCGCGCCCAGTTAACCTGCTGGCCCTTGCGCAGGGTGCCGTTGAAGATACGCAGCAGTGCCAGACGACCAAGGAACGGCGAGGCGTCAAGGTTCGTGACGTGAGCCTGAAGGACTTCGCCCTCGGTGTAGGTCGGGGCCGGGACGTGCTTGATGATGGTCTCGAACAGCGGCTCGAGGTCCTCGTTGTCCGGCATGGTGCCGTCGGCAGGCTGGTTGGCCGAGGCGAAGCCGGCCTTGCCCGAGGCGAAGACGATCGGGACGTTCAGGATCTTGTCCAGGTCCAGGTCCGGCGCTTCGTCGGCCAGGTCCGAGGCCAGGCCCAGGAGCAGGTCCATGGAGTCGGAGATGACGCCGTCGATGCGGGCATCCGGGCGGTCGGTCTTGTTCACGACGATGATGACCGGCAGGTTGGCAACGAGTGCCTTACGGAGCACGAAGCGGGTCTGCGGCAGCGGGCCCTCGGATGCGTCAACGAGGAGGACAACGCCGTCAACCATGGACAGGCCGCGCTCTACCTCGCCACCGAAGTCGGCGTGGCCCGGGGTGTCGATGATGTTCATGGTCATCTGCTTGCCTTCGGCGGCCGGGCCGTTGTAGAACACGGTGGTGTTCTTCGCAAGGATGGTGATGCCCTTTTCGCGTTCGAGCTCGCCAGAGTCCATCACACGATCTTCGGTTTCACCGTGGCTGTCGAATGCACCAGTCTGCTGGAGCATTGCGTTGACCAAAGTGGTCTTGCCGTGGTCAACGTGCGCAACGATTGCTACGTTACGCAGGTCGTCGCGACGAATGAGAGTGGAATCTGACATGCGAAAAGGCTCACTTCTTCTAGAGAATTTTGGGTCTCGGGGTTCGGGGCCACGATTGACCCAATTCACTATTCTAGTCCTTCTGGAAAAACTGACGGAAATCGTGCCGAACATCACCCGGCTGCACGAGGCTATTTTCGAGACAAAATCGACACCGATTCGCCGACCTGCCGTCAATCATCCCCGTCATTCCGCGGTTTTCAGCCGAAAGTCGCGAGCGGTAAATCACACGTATTTTTTATGGGAAATTCCAAGCCCGACTGGGCCATGGACACGGCAAGCACCTCGAAGCCGCTGCTCACTACATTCCGGGTTCAGGGGTGAAACCCAGCATCGGGCCCCAAAGCAATGGGTGGCCCCGGACCATTCGGCCCGAAACCACCCATTCGGCATGCGCCGGGTTTTGCAACGCGGCGTGCAGTCTCCTAGCCCAGCGGATCCACAGAGCCGAGCGGGGCAGTCGGCGGCGTGGCCGGAGGCATCTTGTGCTCCAGACGTTGCAGCGACCGGGCTGCCGCGTCGCGTCCACCCAGGCCGTAGGCGAGGGCCGCTGCGAGCGCTCCACCGATGACGACTGCGCCAAAGGCCATGTTGATGATGGAGTCTGCCAGACCCATGTAGTTCAGGCCCATGGCCACGAACAACGCGATGGTCGCATAGCGGATCACGGTTGCAGCAGTGCCCTCCCCCATGATCTTGGCCAGAACATTGGCGATGAGGAATCCGGCGGCAATGATCAAGCCACCGAACAGGACACTGCCGGCCAGGGCCAGGATCTGGTTGAGGATGGCGGTGACTTCCGGGAAGTTCAGCAATCGCGCGGCCATGATGCCGAAGAACAGCATGATCGCGATTTTCACCAGAAGGGCAATGATGGCCGAGGCACTCTGTCCCTCGCGGACGATGCCCCATTTGCGCACCGTCTCATCGACGCCGACCCCCTGCAGTGTGCTCTGGAGAATGCTGCCGGCGAATTTCGCGATGGCATAGCCAATTCCCAGCAGGATCAGGGCCGCAATGATGAGTGGAATTGCGTTCAGTATCAGGGCCAGCATTTGCTGTGCGGGATCGGATATGGCCGCGATGCCAAGCACCTGCAGCGCGCTGATGCCCACCACGATAATGATGATCGCAAAGAGGATGTTGCCGATGACGGAAATGATTCTTGCGTTCCGTTCACGCGATTCGACGGGGTCCGGCGCTTCATGCTTGCGCATGAGCTTGTTTGTCAGGCGACTGAAGTCGACTGTGCCCAGCGCCGTGGTGACCAGCTGGCGAACGATCTTGGCGATCATGTAGCCGATAAAGAAGACGACGCCGGCCCCGATGACGTTGGGGATGAACCCCATGACGTTTGCCAGCAACTGCTGTACGGGCGCCAGCACCTCGGAGAGGGCAAACACCTGCAGGATGGCGACAAGGCCGAAGAGCCAGACGATCAGTGCCGCGATCGTTCCGAGCGAATTGCCAAGCGGTTCGCCGTCGTTCCCCTGGCGCTGCAGCAGCTTGACCCTGCCCACCAGCTTTCCAATGGCCCACTTGATGAACTTGGCCAGCAGCCACGTCACCAAGAGGATGATCAGGGCAAAAACGACCTTTTGCACCGTTCCTGCCCAATCGAAATTCGCCATAAAACCACTTCCGGTGTCCACGTGAACTCCTTCGTTTGAATGGTCCTAAATCCGGGCAGTATATCCTTTCCGAATCTGACTATAGGAAACATCCATCGGTGACCTTAAACAACCTTTTTCGCGACCGAACTTCGTCCCGGCCTCCACGCCCACATCCGGTCGCACAAACGGTCGTAGGTAATTAGAAAACACAGCGGCAGGCAAGCACCAGCAAACCTGGCAGGAACGCCCCATACTGTGCCATCGCACTGTGGGTCCCGATGCGTACAAGGGCGATCGACGGGATAACGGATCCGGGAACGCCAACGATTTCGTCGCAATTGCTGAACGATGCGCCTTTGCCGGCCGTTAGTCCCGCAATCCATGGTCTTCTTCGCCCATTTGGGGCAACACTGAGGCCGGACCGCCCGGGTACGACAAAGCCCCCGGCTCCGAGAAATGGAGCCGGGGCTTTGTCGACGCCACGCCCCTTGCGGGGAAGGAGTTAGACGTTGAAGTG
The DNA here is from genome assembly GCA_963818105.1 of uncultured Actinomycetota bacterium. GTDB lineage: Bacteria > Actinomycetota > Actinomycetes > Actinomycetales > Micrococcaceae > Paeniglutamicibacter. The sequence goes on from CAWFRB010000040.1 coordinate 564,455, forward strand.
AAACCCCAAGACGTTACGTGGCGGAAAACATGTTGCCACCGGCTGGCCGAGCCCCGCACGAGGAAAAATCCAGGTGGCACCGCCTCATCGTCATGAGGCGGTGCCGGGTCGAGGTTGGCCTCATCTGGTTCGTCTTACGAACTGCGCTGGTCCCGACGTATGAGGTATGCCCAGCCGGCAATGGACCCGGCACGAAGAATGACAGGGACCAGCGCCCACACCGATACGATGAAGCCCGCAACCATCAGCATGACCGCTCCCGAGACCACCGACCCTGTATCCGTCGCCGTTCCGAGCCGTGCCACCGTGCCGCCGGACGAAACGGTGTAAGTGACCTCTGTCGAGTCGCCGACTTCCCAGGTGCAGGTCGCGAACTCGTCCGGACGAGTTGTCTGTGTCTCTCCCTGCACTTGGAACTCCACGGTGGGAATGCACTGGCCGAACGAATCCAACTGGATCTTCGTCACCTGCCCGTTCGTGGTTGCTTCGGTCGGCCCCGTGATCGCTTGTGCGATGCCGCTGATCAACCCACAGACACCCACGATGAAGATGATCAAACCAACAAGCAACATCTTCGGTTTTTTCCTGGAACTGCCGTCCTTGCGAGCCGAGGAGGCTGCGCCACCTGCGGCGGGAGCTACACCGGCGGCACCCATGGCTCCGCCCGGAACCCGGGGGTCACCAACGAAGTTCGCGGTATGGTCCGTGATTGTGGGGGCCGGCGCTGAACCAGAAGGTGTCAGTGGCGGAATTGGGCGCGTGCGGGCGCCGTTCTTGCCCGCGAGATTGGCCGCCACGTACTTCGCGTGATCCATGAGCGACACTGAGATGCGCTCGTCCGGCGTAGCCTCTGCCGCCCGGACTTGATCCGCCGGGGAAACATCATTCAGCACCGGGGCCGGAATATTCGCTGCGGGTCCGACTGGCGCTACGACGACTGGCGCAGGAGGAACTGCGGGTGCGAAATGATCCTGCCAATTCGTACCGTCCCACCAGCGCAGCCGCGACGCATCGTTCGGGTCGCCATACCAGCCAGCGGGGACTACGTTGTCGGACATAAGGCTCCATCGATGTTCAGGTTCAATTCCCTACATTCTGACAGACGTCATACGGCAAGTTCGTTGCTACCGCTCAAGCGTGGCGAGTTTAAGTCACCGCTCTCGTTGGCCATCCCATCGCCCATCGTTTCGTTCAGCGTGCGGCTATACCCCAAGTGGGTGGTCATACGGCGGTGCTTATGGCGCTGACTCCAACGGGCGCGAGTTTCCCGGCGAAATGTGAGGAGCCATCCGTCGTCCAATGTTCTTGAGCAAACACAGAAACGGCCCCGCCTGCCGAAGCAAGCGGGGCCGCATCAGAAACACGAGCACTTAGACGTTGAAGCGGAACTCCACCACATTCAGTTACTGAATAACCTCTGCTTCTTCCAAGACGGACCCCAAGACGGGACATTTGTGCTGCCAACTCGACACGCCAGATTCGTCTCGGGAAACTCGCCTCGGGCCGAATTCGTCTTGGGAGTGTTTGCGCTGGTCCGGCCAGGTCAGGGCCCGCTGCAATTCGCGTTCCGGCCCTCGAACTCGGGGAATCCTTCCACACGTGAACCGCAGCGCGGCTTTTTGGCTTTGCTGGTCAATGAGAGATGGCAGTGTTTTTCGTCAAGACATTCACGGACCCGGGCCCACCGGCGCCAACCGGGCACGGCTGGGACCCGGGGAGGCCCCGGCCCCCTGCCGAAACGGGGACACCCGTGTCGTGACCACCCTCGCCCATCTGTTCTCGATGCGTGTCGAGTCCGTCTGGGCGTCTTTGAATGCATCGGCGTGCTTGAAGGGTTCCACCAGTGTCTTATCTGCCTTTTTGACGCGCGGCTTTGCAGGGTTCACACCACCATCGACAGGGCGGTTAGGCTGGGTGGATGGCGACAGTAATTCTCGTGCGGCACGGCCGCACCACAGCCAATGCCGCTGGAGTGCTGGCCGGTCGGGCCCTCGGTATCAGCCTGGACCAGATCGGGCGCGACCAGACGGCCCTGACCGGAGATCGGCTCGCGGCCGTGCCCTTGGTCGCGGTGGTGTCCAGCCCCCTCGAACGTTGCCGGCAGACCGCCCAGCTCATCCTCGATCGCCAGGCCGGCACCCCGCACGAACTGGTCGATCCAGATCTCACCGAGTGCGATTACGGCCAGTGGCAGGGCCGCACGCTCGGCGATCTCGCCACCGAGGATTTGTGGCCGGTGGTGCAGACGCAACCGTCCGCCGTCGTCTTTCCCGGCGGTGAATCCATGGCAGCGATGCAGGCTAGGTCGGTGGCAGCCATTCGACGCCACGACGCGGCCTTCGAATCCGAGTACGGGCCAGGGGCCGTGTGGGCGGCGGTGAGTCACGGGGATGTCATCAAGTCAATCCTCGCCGACGCGCTCGGCATGCACCTTGACCTGTTCCAGCGAATCAACGTGAGCCCAGCCTCCGCATCGATCGTGCACTACGGTATTAATCGGCCGACCGTCCACGCGACCAACACCGACGCGGGTGATCTGTCGTGGCTGTCGAAAAGCATCCACTCTGGCGATGCACCGGTGGGCGGCGGGGCAGGGCAAGAAGCGCCACGAACCTCTGAAGCCTAAGATATTTATATGCCTACACGTGTTCACGAATTTATCTGGCCGGATCGGGTCGTCATTGGCACCCTTGGTCTTCCGGGGGTGCGCACGTTCTACCTGCAGGTGCGTGCAGGGACGCAGATCGTCAGTATTGCCTTGGAGAAGCAGCAGTCGGCTCTGCTCGCTGAGATGATCGACGAAATTCTTGACCAACTCATCGCCTTGGAGGGCAACCCCTTCAGCGTTCCCACGGGCACTCCCCTTGAACTCGTCGACAATGACCAGCTCGAGGCCGTCCACGAGCAGTTTCGCGCCGGGGCCATGAGCTTGGGATGGGACCCAACCACGGCCCAGGTCGTCATTGAGGCCCACCCCATCACCGATCTCGATGCTGATGACAGCGACGAATCTCTTGATGAGGACGGGGCCACCGAATCCGAAATGCTGCTGGTGCGAATGCCGGTCGGCTCCGCCAGGGCATTCGCCCAGCGCACCCGCGAGGTCGTGGGTGCCGGGCGTCCGATGTGCCCGCTCTGCGGTTACCCCATGGACGCCGACGGGCACATCTGCACCCTTCCCGAGGCTTGATGCCAGTGCCTGACCTAGTGACCGCCGAGCTGACTCTCACCGGCCGCATCAGGACGGCTTCAAACGCTACATTTCTGGGCGGCATCGGCGACGTGGCGGTCGTCTATAAGCCGATAGCAGGTGAAAGTCCGCTGTGGGATTTTCCCCAGGGAACGCTGGCCCACCGGGAGGTGGCCGCCTACCTGGTCTCGCAGGTCTTTGGCTGGGACGTTGTACCGCACACCTGGCTGCGCGATGGGCCGTTGGGTGAAGGAATGGTGCAGCTCTGGCGGGAGCAAGATCCCGCCCAATACGCCGTGGACCTGGTCGCGGCTGACCACGTGCCGGAGACGGGTTGGAAACACGTTCTGGAGGGGCGAGATGAGAACGGAGGGATGGTCGCCCTCATTCACGAAGACTCGCCAGCGCTCAGACGCATGGCGGTATTCGACATCATCGTCAACAACGCCGACCGCAAAGGCGACCACATTCTTGCCATGCCTGACGGACACCGGCACGGCGTGGATCACGGGGTCACCTTTCACCGTGACCACAAGCTGCGCACGGTGCTGTGGGGATGGCAGGGTGACGCCCTGACCGCCGAGGAAGAAGAAGGCATAGACCGTGTCAATGAAGGACTGCACGGTCAGCTGGGCCGAAACCTGGCGGGCTTGCTCAGCGCCGAAGAAATCGCATCGCTTGCCGCGCGCTGCTCCCGGTTGCGCCTAGCAGGTCGTTTTCCTGCTCCTAGCGGTGAGATGCCCGCGGTGCCCTGGCCGCTGTTCTGAGGGAATTACGTCTGCTGGCTTCGCGGCCTGTGTCACGACGAGTCGCCCTCTGCGCACACCCGCAGAGCGGATCCAACGCCCGGCGAGAACGGTGCCTTTAGTTCCTTGAACGACTTTGATTGCGGCCACAAGTTTGGTCATTCTTTCGTTAGACAGCAAAATGCTGGCTGGCTGCATTGAGGTGGCAACCGCTCGTAAAAAACGCATGGCCGCCAAGAACACGAGTTCTTGGCGGCCATCGCAAAGGATTGAAGTCGGTCAGGACCTAGACGTTGAAGCGGAACTCCACGACGTCGCCGTCCTTCATGATGTATTCCTTGCCTTCGATGCGGGCCTTGCCGGCGGCCTTGGCCGCGGACATGGAGCCGGCGTCGACCAGGTCGTCGAAGGCGACAACTTCGGCCTTGATGAAGCCGCGCTGGAAGTCGGTGTGGATGACACCGGCAGCCTGCGGGGCGGTCCAGCCCTTGTGGATGGTCCAGGCGCGGGTTTCCTTCGGGCCAGCCGTCAGGTAGGTCTGCAGTCCCAGGGTGTCGAAGCCGACGCGTGCCAGCTTGTCCAGGCCGGACTCGGTGTAACCCGCGTCCTCGAGCATCTCTTCGGCTTCTTCTTCGGTCAGCTCCGAGAGTTCGGATTCGAACTGCGCGTCGAGGAAGATCGCCTCGGCCGGGGCCACGAGTGCGGAAAGCTCTTCCTGCATTGCGGTGTTGGCCAGGCCCTCTTCATCGGTGTTGAACACGTAGATGAACGGCTTGGTGGTCATCAGCTGCAGCGGGGCCAGCTCGTCGATGTCGATGCCGGCGGCCTTGCCCGCAGCGTAAAGGGTGTTGCCCTCTTCGAGCACCTTCTGCGCGGCCTTGACCAGCTCGATGAAGGAAGCTTCGACCTTCTTGGTCCGCAGCTCCTTCTCGAGGCGCGGCAGCTGGTTTTCGATGGTCTGCAGGTCGGCGAGGATCAGCTCGGTGGCGATCGTCTCGATGTCCGAGGCAGGATCGATCTTTCCGTCGACGTGGATCACGTCGGGGTCCGAGAAGGCGCGCGTCACCTGGCAGATGGCCTCGGCCTCGCGGATGTTGGCCAGGAACTTGTTGCCCAGCCCTTCACCCTCGGAGGCACCCTTGACGATGCCGGCGATGTCCACGAAGGACACCGTTGCCGGAAGGATGCGCTCGGAGCCGAAGATCCCGGCGAGCACCTTCAGGCGTGCATCAGGCAACGGCACGACACCCACGTTGGGTTCGATGGTTGCGAAGGGGTAGTTGGCCGCGAGGACCTGGGCGCGCGTAAGCGCGTTGAACATTGTTGACTTGCCGACGTTGGGCAGTCCGACGATTCCGATTGTAAGAGCCACGGGAATAGAGTCTACCGGTCATAAAGTGTCGGCGCTTCCTGCCATGCTCGTGCGCATGACTGTAACGATCTGGTTGGTGGCCCTGCTGGCCCTGGTTTTGGGCTTCGCCGCCGGGGTGGCCACGTGGTGGCAGCTCACCCGCGCGGCCCGCGACACACTGCGCGCCGAGGGCATCGGGGTGCGCGACGAGCTGGCCCTGACGGCCCGGCTGCTGGCCGGGGCGCAGGCGCAGGTCGCAGAGTTGCGCGACCGCGTCACCGAGGACCGTACCCGCGACGCGCAGGACCAGACGGTGCTTGCAGGCCCTGGCGCCGGTGGCCGAGCAATTGCGCCAGGTCCGCCAGCAGGTCTCGGTGCTGGAACGCGACCGCGTCGAGCAGTTCGGGCAGCTCAGCGAGCAGTTGGTGCAGGCCGCGCACAACGACGCCCAGCTGCTGCGGACCACCGGGTCGCTGGCCTCCGCCCTGGCCAACAGCGCCGCCCGCGGAACCTGGGGCGAGCTGCAATTGCGGCGCGTGGTGGAATCGGCGGGCATGCTTGCCCACGTCGACTTCAGCGAACAGTTCCGCACCCCCGACGGGCAGCGCCCGGACATGGTGGTCAGGTTGCCCGGCGGCAAGATGATCGTTGTCGATTCGAAGGTGCCGCTGGCCGCATACCTGCGGGCGCAGGAGCTGGCCGGGTTGCACGACGGGCCCTCGCAGGCACGGGCCAAGGAAGCGTTCAAGGAGCACGCCAAGGCGCTGCGCCACCACGTCGACGCGCTGGCGTCGAAGGCGTACTGGGAGTCGCTGGAGGGAAGCCCCGAGCTGGTGGTGTGCTTCCTGCCGGCCGAGTCGTTCCTGGCCGAGCGCTGGAGGCCGATGCCGGGTTGCTGGACCACGCGTTCTCCAAGAACGTGGCGCTGGCCTCGCCCGCCACGCTGCTGGCGATGTTGAAGGGGCTGGCGTTTGCCTGGCGGCAGGACCTGCTGACCGAAAACGCCCGCGACATGTTTGTGCAGTCGCGCGAGCTCTACGAACGGCTTGGCACCATGGGCACGCACGTGGCCAAGCTGGGCAGCTCGCTGCGCGGCAGCGTCGAGAAGTACAACGCCTTTGTGGGCACGCTGGAATCCCGCGTGCTGCCCAGCGCCAGGCGCATCAGGGACCTGGACCCGGGGCTGGGCGAGGGGCACGACCCGGCCGCGGCGCTGCACCAACTGCCGCTCGTCGAGGCTGCGCCGCGCGGGCTCAGCGCCGCGGAGCTGCTCGACAGGCCGCCGGCTCCCCCGCAGTACGCCCCGAAGGTCCTTGGGCCGCTGGAACGGCCCACCCCCTTGGAGCTTCTTGAACCCTTGGAGGAGCTGGACCCGCTGGAGGAGCAGGACCCGCTGGGTTCGCGGGCAGCCGGCTCATAGGCCCGCAGCAAAACAAGAGCCCCAAGCAAACCGTTTACGCACAAAAACGCCAGGGCGTTGGCTCGTTTCCGCGAACCAACGCCCTGGCGTTGTGCACCCCGCATGCGGGGCCGGTGGATTGTCTAGCTGCTGATGTCGGACTTCACGACTGCGCCCGCCGAGGCCGCGCGAATCATCGCCGGCTTCCTTGAGCTTGGCGCGGATTTCCTTGGGCAGCGAGAACAGGATGTCCTCCTGCGCGGTGGTGACTTCCTCGACATCCGCGTAGCCGTAGTCGGCGAGCAGGGACAGCACGTCGCGGACCAGGACCTCGGGCACCGAGGCGCCGGAGGTCACTCCGACGCTCTTCACGCCCTCGAACCAGGACTCGTCGACCTCGGAGGCGTAGTCCACGCGGTAGGCGGCCTTGGCGCCGTACTCGAGGGCCACCTCGACCAGGCGGACCGAGTTCGAGGAGTTCGAGGAACCCACCACGATGACCAGCTCGCTCTGCGGGGCGATCGCCTTGATGGCGGCCTGGCGGTTGGTGGTGGCATAGCAGATGTCGTCGCTGGGCGGATCCTGCAGGTTCGGGAAGCGCTTGCGCAGCCGGCGCACGGTCTCCATGGTCTCGTCGACGCTCAGCGTGGTCTGCGAAAGCCAGATCAGCTTGTCCGGGTTCTTGACGACGACGGTGTCGGCTTCCTCGGGGTTGTTCACGATGGTGGTCACCTCCGGCGCCTCGCCGTAGGTGCCCTCGACCTCTTCGTGGCCCTCGTGGCCGACCAGCAGGATCTCGTAGTCCTCCCGGGCGAAGCGCACGGCTTCCTTGTGGACCTTGGTCACCAGCGGGCAGGTGGCGTCGATGGTGCGCAGGCCGCGGTCGGCTGCGGACTTGACCACTGCCGGGGATACTCCGTGGGCGGAGAAGACCACCAGTGCGCCCTCGGGAACTTCCTCGTTTTCCTCCACGAAGATGGCACCGCGGGCCTCAAGGGTGGAGACCACGTGCAGGTTGTGCACGATCTGCTTGCGCACGTACACCGGGGCGCCGTAGTGCTCCAGCGCCTTTTCCACGGCGATGACGGCGCGGTCCACGCCCGCGCAGTAGCCGCGGGGGGCGGCAAGGAAGACCTTGCGATCGCCCTCGACGGGCGCCGCGGCGGCGATTTCGGCCGGGGTGCGGCGGGTGCGCGGGATGACGGGCATCGGAAGTGAGACCGGAACGGTGGAACTGGTAGCCATGTAACAAGTCTACGTTCGCGGGCAAATTGGCAGGCGCGCGCGCCGGCCGATTCAGCCGCTAGCCGAGCTCGACGGGGTTTTCCTTGCGCCAGATCCAGGTGCCGAGCGCCGCAAGCAGGGCCACGTACCCCGCCGATGATCAGCGTGTTGCTGATGACCTGCAGCTCGGCCTGCACTCCCGTGGCCAGCTGGGCGACCACCAGCTGGGTGAGCTCGGAGCCCTGCACCGGCATGCCGGACAGGTTGGAACCGAAGACGATGAGCACCGCCGCGAGGACCAGGGCCGCTCCCCCGGTGACAATGAACACCCTGCCGCGGAAGCCGCGCGGGGCCAGGAGCAGCGCGCCGGCCAGCAGCACGGCCGCCGTCGCCAGCAGCCAGCCCCAGCCCGCGGCAAGCGAGAGCCAGCGGTTCGCCGCGCTGGCCGACAGCGTGTCCGCCTGCGGCCAGTTGGTGTCGACCATCGACCGGCGGCACGTCGATGGCCTGCGGCAACAGCCGCCCCAGCGCCGACCCGTCCAGCGAGGCGTGCAGCGTGCCGTAGGCGGAGGTGACCAGCGGCGCCAGGTCCAGTTCCAGCGTCGCCTCTTGCGTGCCGGTTTCGGCGGCCGACTTGAGCTTCGCCACGTAGTCCCGGCGCGTGTTTTCGATGGTGGCGTTCCAGGCCGTCGCGAATCCCGGATCTGCTGATCAGCGCGGCGCCGCTCTTGGTGATCGCGGTTTCCAGCACTCCCTGCAGGGGCCGCGGGATCGGCACGCTGTTGGTGATCTGGGTGGTGAGCTGCGCGCCGAGTTCGCGCCGGCAGGATCTCGCGCAGCTGCTCGTTGGTGGCCAGCGGGCCCAGGATGCGCTGGAGCGGTTCGGGGGTGTTGACGACCAGGTTGGCGGTGCGCGCGCCGAGCCCCAGGCCCGCGGCCAGCACCGCGAGGATTGCCAACACGACTGCGATGGATTTGCGGACGATGACGGGCATCTGGGCTCCAGCGGTAGGGGTCGGCGGGGTGCCAAACCCGTGATTTGTCCCATGTTACTGGTATCAATGAGTTTGGTGTAGTTTCGAAATCCGGCACCTAGGAAGGCGTTTCCCCACGTGGAGCAAGCACAAGAAGCACAAGGTTCGCTGCCGCGCACCGCTGCCGCGACGAGCCCGGAGAACCCCTGGCCGCTGCGGGTCCTGTCGGAGAAGTTGAAGGCGCACATCGAGAACTCCCCCGAGTCGTGGGTGGAGGGCCAGCTGCTGGAGGCCAACGTCCGCAACGGCCACGCCTACCTGGTGATGCGCGACGTCGACGTCGACTACTCGTTCTCCGTCACGGTGTGGGCCTCGGTGATGCGCTCGCTGGACAGCGCCCCGGAGGTCGGATCGCGCGTGGTGGCCCGGGTGAAGCCGAGCTTCTACGCCAAGACCGGGCGGCTGTCGCTGAACGCGTTCGACCTGCGCCCGGTGGGCCTGGGCGACCTGCTGGCCCGGCTTGAACGGCTGCGCCGCGCGCTCTTCGACGAGGGGCTCTTCGACGCCTCGCGCAAGAAGAAGCTGCCGCTGCTGCCCAACCGGATCGGGCTGATCACCGGGCGCGACTCGGATGCCGAGAAGGACGTGATCCGCAACGCGTCGCTGCGCTGGCCGGCCGTCCGCTTCGACATCCGCAACACCGCCGTGCAGGGCGTGAACGCCGTCGGCGAGGTCATGGCCGCGCTGCGCGAGCTGGACGCGAACCCGGACATCGACGTGATCATCATCGCCCGCGGCGGCGGGGCGCTCGAGGACCTGCTGCCCTTCAGCTCCGAGGAACTGGTGCGGGCCGTCGCGGCCTGCACCACCCCGGTGGTTTCGGCCATCGGGCACGAGGCCGACCGGCCCATCCTGGACGACGTGGCCGACCTGCGCGCCTCCACCCCGACCGATGCGGCCAAGCGCGTGGTGCCGGACCTTCTCGAGGAGCTGAACGGGATCGCCCAGGCGCGGCACCGGCTGGACCGGGCCGTGCGGCAGAACCTCGAGCGCGAATCCCAGCGCATCGCCTCGCTGCGCGCCCGCCCGGTGCTGGCCAACCCGCACTCGATGGTGCAGCTGCGCCGCGAGGACCTGGCCCGGCTGTCCCAGCGCAGCACCTACTCGATGCGCGGCTCGCTGGCCCGCGGGCAGGACGCGATCGCGCACCTGCGCGCCCAGGTCCGCGCGCTCTCCCCCCAGCAGACACTCGACCGCGGGTACTCGGTGCTGCAGCTTGCCGACGGGCAGGTGGTCCGCGCGCGCGGACCAGGCCCCCGAGGGAACCGACGTTTCGGTGCGCCTGGCCCGCGGCCGGCTCACCGCCACCATCACGACCAGCCAGTTACCAGAAGAAGGAATCACAGCATGAGCGCCGAAGCGAAGAACCCGGATGTTGCGCAGCTAAGTTACGAACAGGCCCGCGAGGAGCTGGTTGCCGTGGTGGCCCAGCTCGAGGCCGGGGCCGCGACCCTTGAGCAGTCCCTGGGCCTGTGGGAGCGCGGCGAGGCGCTGGCCGCCCGCTGCGAGGCCTGGCTGCAGGGCGCCTCGCGCGCCTGGACGCCGCCCGCGGGCAGCAGGAATCCCCGGACTCCGGCGAATAGCGCCTCGCACGCCGGACAAGCAGACAGCCCGCCACGCATCGATTCTGCACCGAGCGCTGGCGGGCTGCTTCGCTGCCCTGGGACCGCTCGGCGTGCAAGCCTCAGGGTCAGGATTCTTCAGGCGCTGCTGCTCGTTCTTGACGTCGAACGTGGCCGCGGGCCACTGCGGGTCGATTTCCTCCAGCGCCTCGCGCAGCAGCGACGCCACGGCCAGGCGCGCGTACCACTTCCGGTTCGCGGGGACCACGTGCCACGGGGCGACCTCCGTGTTGGTGCGGTTGATCGCCACCTCGTAGGCGTTCATGTAGTCGTCCCAGAGCAGCCGCTCGTCGATGTCCCCGGGGTTGAACTTCCAGTACTTGTCCGGGCGCTCGAGGCGCTCCGCCAGCCGGGAGCGCTGCTCGTCCTTGGAGATGTGCATCATGACCTTGATGACCTTGGTGTCGTCGGCGACCAGCCGGGCCTCGAACTCGTTGATCGCGTCGTAGCGGCGCTCCAGCTCGGCCTCGTCGGCATATCCGCGGACCTTGTGGATCAGCACGTCCTCGTAGTGCGAGCGGTCGAAGACGCCGATGTAGCCGGCGCCCGGCAGCTCCTTCTCGATGCGCCAGAGGAAGTCGTGGGCGCGTCTCCTCCTCGGTGGGCGCCTTGAACGCGTGGTGCTCGACGCCCTGCGGGTCGACCATGCCCACCACGTGGCGCACGATGCCGCCCTTGCCCGCGGTGTCCATGGCCTGCAGGATGAGCAGGACCTTCGGCGTGGCGCCGGAGCGCGAGGCGGCGAAGAGCCGTTCCTGCAGCCCGTCGAGCACCCTGCCGGTTTCCTTCAGGTCCTCGGCGCCGCTGGCCTTGTTGCCGGAGTAGCCCGGGGTCGACTTGGGATCGACGGCGCCCAGCCTGAAGTCCTTGGGCGCCCGCAGCAGCTCGTGCGCCGGGGTGTCGAGGGGAACGGATCGTGCCAGTACTACCTGCTTCTTGCTCATGGACACCGCTTTCGGGTTCGGGGTTGATGGAATGAGCGTACGGCAGGCGGCTGCGTTTCGGGCCCCGTGGCAGTGGGTGTTTGCGGATTCCGTGCCGCTGGGTCGGCCGCGCGGGATCGGTCCCACGGGATCCTTGATACAGGTTTGGCTGTACTATCGAGGCATGGAAGCAACGACACACGCCGACGTGCTGACCCGGTTCGGGCATGCGCTCTCGGATCCGACCCGCACGGCGGTGCTGCTGGCACTGCGGGACGCCCCGTCCTACCCGAGCGACCTGGCGGAGCTGGTCGGCGTCTCGCGCCAGAAGCTCTCCAACCACCTGGCCTGCCTGCGCGGCTGCGGGCTGGTCGTCGCGGTCCCCGAGGGCCGGCGCATCCGGTACGAGCTTTCCGACCCGGTGCTGGCCCACGCGCTGACCGAGCTCATGGGCGTGGTGCTCGCCGTCGACCCGGCCCACTGCGCCGCCGCCGCGACGCGAAGGGTGCTGCTGACATGGCAACCCACGCGTGGTCGCCGACCCCGCTGGGCGGGGAACGCCGAGCCGTGCTGAACCGGCGGATCAGGTTCTTCGTCGCCGCGACGATTCTCTACAACGTCGATCGAGGCCGTCGTGGCGATCACCGCGGGGAACATCGCCTCCTCCAGCGCGCTGGTCGGGTTCGGGCTGGATTCGGTCATCGAGGTGGCCTCCGCCGCGGCCGTGGCCTGGCAGTTCAGCGCCAGGGACCCCGAGGCCCGCGAGAAGACCGCGCTGCGCATCATCGCGGTGTCGTTCTTTGCGCTGGCCGCCTTCGTCTCCGTCGATGCCGTCCGGTCGCTGCTCGGCGGAGTCGAGGCGGACCATTCGGTGCCGGGCATCGTGCTGGCTGCGCTTTCGCTGGCGATCATGCCGGTGCTCTCCTACCTGCAGCGGCGCGCCGGGCGCGAGCTCGGCTCCCGCTCGGCCGTGGCCGATTCCAAGCAGACGCTGCTGTGCACCTACCTCTCCGCGGTGCTGCTGGTCGGGCTGGTGCTCAACGCCTGGCTCGGCTGGGCCTGGGCCGACCCGGTGGCCGCACTGGTGATCGCCGCCGTGGCGCTCAAGGAGGGGCGCGACGCCTGGAAGGGCGATGCCTGCTGCGCGCCGAATGCCGGGGCGCTCCGGGGCGAGGCGGCGGGAAGTCCCGGCGCCATGGGACGTCTCGACGTGGCGGGCCTCGAAAAGCCGGCGGATGCGGGTTGCGCATGCTGCGCCCCGGCCGCCGAAGAGCCGACCCCGCCGGCGCAAGGCTAGCCGCGGGCGGCATGCACAAACGCCGGGTGCCCCGCCACAAGGAAATCGTGGCGGGGCACCCGGCGCTTGCGTTGGCATTGGTGCTGGTGAAGGCTAGACCGAGACCTTGCCCTCGCGCAGGGTCTCCAGGAACTCGGCGATGCGGCCAACGGCGTCGCGGATGTCGCGCACCGCGGGCAGCGTGACCAGGCGGAAGTGGTCCGGGGCGATCCAGTTGAACGCCGTGCCGTGGGAGACCAGCATCTTTTGCTGCTTGAGCAGTTCCAGCGCGAAGGCCTCGTCGCTGCGGATCGGGTAGACCTCGGGATCGAGCTTCGGGAACAGGTAGAGCGCGCCCTTGGCCTGCTGCACCGAGACGCCCGGGATGTCGTTGAGCAAAGTGAAGGCGGTGTCGCGCTGTTCCTTCAGGCGTCCGCCGGGCAGGATCAGGTCGTTGATCGACTGGTAGCCGCCCAGCGCGGTCTGGATCGCGTGCTGGCCCGGCACATTGGCGCACAGGCGCATGTTGGTGAGCAGGTTGATGCCCTCGATGTAGTCCCCGGCCAGGTGCTTGGGCCCGGAGATGGCCATCCAGCCGGAGCGGAAACCGCAGACCCGGTAGGCCTTGGACAGGCCGGAGAACGTCAGGATCAGCACGTCGTCGCACAGGGCGGCGGTGTTGATGTGGGTGGCCTCGTCGTAGAGGATCTTCTCGTAGATCTCGTCGGAGAACACCACGAGGTTGTGCTTGCGCGCCAGCTCCAGGATCCCCTCGAGGGTCTCCTTCGGGTAGACGGCGCCCGTGGGGTTGTTCGGGTTGATGATCACCACGCCCTTGGTGCGGGGGGTGATCTTCGATTCCATGTCCTCGAGGTCCGGCAGCCAGCCCTCTTCCTCGACGTTCAGGTAGTGCACCGGGGTGCCGCCGGCCAGCGACACCGATGCGGTCCACAGCGGGTAGTCGGGGGCCGGGATCAGCACCTCGTCGCCGTTGTTCAGCAGCGCGTTCAGGGACAGCGTGATCAGCTCGGAGACGCCGTTGCCCAGGTAGACGTCATCGACGCTGATGGTCTGGATCCCCCGGGTCTGGTAGTACTGCGAGACCGCGGTGCGGGCGGAGAAGATGCCGCGGGAGTCCGAGTAGCCCTGGGCCAACGGCAGGTTGCGCATCATGTCCACGAGGATCGCGTCCGGCGCCTCGAAGCCGAAGGGCGCCGGGTTGCCGATGTTCAACTTCAGGATCCGGTGGCCCTCCGCCTCCATGCGCTGGGCGTGTTCGAGCAGCGGTCCGCGAATGTCGTAGAGGACGTTGTGGAGCTTGGTTGACTGCTTGAATTCTGGCATTCTCTTACTTTCTCATAGGGTCCGCACCGAGTTGGCGAATGTGATCAACCCAACTCCGGCGGGGCGAAACAGTTGCGAAATGTTTGCGATCCGGGCGCGGCAATCAGGGCTTGGCGACCAGGGACTTTTCCCGCAGCCAGTCGCGTGCCGCCTGCTCCGGGGAGAGCGCGCCGCGGCCCGTGACGGCACGGTTCAGGGCGATGAGGTCTTCCTGCTTCAGCGCCGCGCTGGCCTTGTTGATCGCGTCGATGGCGTCCTGCCCGAGCTGCCGGGTGGTGGTCAAGGGGGTCAGCGTCTGCGGCTCGAACAGCGTCTGGGCATCTTGCAGGACCACCAGGCCGTTGTCGGGGATGCCCGCGTTGTCCGACGTCGTCGCCAGGACCTGCACCTGGCCGGTGATGAGCGGTCCCACCGTCGATTCGTCCTGCGGCACGACCTGGACCACGTGGTGCGGCTTGCACGACTGGATCCCTTCCAGCACGCGGCAGCAGGCCGGCGGACAGCGAACCGGGGACGCCGAAGTCCAGCTCCGGGCACAGAGCCGGCAGCTGCGCCAGCGTGCTGAGGTTCTTGCCGGCGCTGGTCGCCGCGGTGACGGCCAGGGTGCCGGTGCGGGCGGCCTCGGCCGAGTCCAGCAACGCGAACCCGCCGAGGTCCATCCCGTGCAGGCGTTTGAGGGCCTGTTCCGCGTTGGGCGGCGGAACGGTGCCGGGGGTCGGGGCCGACGGGGCCGCGGACCCTGTCGCCGAGCGCGGAGCCGGCGGGTGCCCGCTTGTCCAGGGCCGCCAGCAGGTCGCCGGAACCGGCGATGACCGCGTCGGCCTTGCCGTCGAGGACCTCGGCGACGGGATCGGCCACGGGTTCGCCCAGCTTGGCATCGACCCCTGCGGCTTCCAGCATCCCGACGTAGACGTTGGCCAGCGTCGTGGACGTGGCGTCCGCGGTGTGGGCGAAGACCAGCTCGCGTTCGGTGGCGCGCTGCGAGGATTGCACCTGCGGCTTGGAGGTGCAGCCAGCCAGCAGCAGGGCGCCGCAGGCCAGGCCCGGCCAGGCCGGCCAGAAGCGTTCGGTGCCCGGGCCGGGACCCGGGATGGCGTTCGGGCGTGGTTCCTGCCGGTGTCATTTGGGGTCTTTCATGGTGTTGGCGCGGTAGAGGGCGATCGCGTCGTCGACCCGGTCGGTGCGGTTCAACGAGGCGACGGCATCGAGCGGGAACCAGGCGGCCTGGCTGGTTGTCCCCTCGGCCTCGAAACGCAGCTCGCCGCCCGTGACGCTGGCCGTGTAGACGACGGCAACCGTCTGCATCGGCAGGTCGGTGTCGCCGAAGCGCTTGTGGGCGGGGATCAGCCCGGAATCGACACCCAGCAGGTCCTCGATCCGCACCGTGTAACCGGTTTCCTCCTCGACCTCGCGCACGGCACCCGATTCGATGCTCTCGCCGAGCTCCACTCCCCCGCCGGGCAACGTCCAGCGCGGCACGAAATCGGCCTGGCGGGCGCGCATGTCCCACAGTGCCAGCAGGATTTTCTCGTCGCGAACCACTACACAATAGGCGGCTAACCGGGTCTCGAAGTCTCGAAGCCCGGCGTTTGGAGGGTTGGTCATGAAACCAGTTTATGGCGTGGGGCGGACCGCCCTGCCTGCCGCAGCACCAAAGGCAGCGCAACTGTGATGGAATATCTGCATGGCATTCTCTTCTTCCCCGCAACTTCCGGCCGAACTTGACGCGGTTGACCGTCGAATCATTCAGGAATTGGTCAACGACGCGCGCATCAGCAACGCCATGCTGGCCCAGCGCACGGGCATCGCCCCGTCGACGGCGCTGCTGCGCACCCGTTCCCTGGTGGAGCGCGGGGTGCTGACCGGGTACCACGCGGAGGTGAGCCTGCCGGCGGTCGGCCGCAGCGTCCAGGCGCTGATCTCGGTGCGCCTGCGCGTGCACGACCGCGTGCAGATCGACCGATTCACGGAGAAGATGCCGCAGCTGCCCGAGGTGCTCTCGATGTTCCACGTCTCCGGCGCGACCGACTACCTGCTGCACATCGCCGTCAGCTCCACCGAGGCGCTGCGCGACTGGGTGCTGGACAACCTGGCCACCGACGAATCCGTGGGGCACACCGAGACCACCCTGGTGTTCGGCCACCACAAGGGGCACGGCGGGCCGGTGCCCGAGGAGCCGCTGGTCTAGACCGCCCTTCCGGGGCCGACCGAGCAGATTTTCCGTCCGAGCCGGCCCTCCGCCGTTCAGGCTTCTCCGCTGCGATCGGCCCGGTCCAGCAGTTCCTCGGCCACCCGCAGCCGGGCTTCGGCCGCCGGGACCCAGGCATCGGAGCCCGCAACGCGCGCTCCGGCCACCAGGGTCAGCGCCACGGCACCGGCGCGCGCCCACAAGGCCACGGGGTCCACGGTGCGTTCAAAGACGCCGCCGAACCGCTCCAGCGCGGCCGCCGCGGGAAGGTTCTTCCCGCTGATGCTCGGCAGGACGGCCAGGTGCCCCAGGAAGCAGGCCAGGTCATCGACGCGGTGGCCCGGGCCCAGCGAGTCCAGGTCCAGGATCGCGGAGATCCTGCCCCCGCGCATGAGGATGTTGCCGTCGTAGAAATCGCCGTGCACGGGAACCAGCGGGCCGCGATCGGAATGGGCCAGGTGGTGCTCGATGCGCCGGACCAAGAGGTCGATCCGTTCCTGCTGCCCGGGAAGCGCCAGCACGGCGGCCTGCCGGTAGCGCAGGATGCCGTCGCTCCAGGCCCGCCGGGCCGGCAGGTCCATCAGTTCCGGCGGCAGTCCGTCCAGCAGTGCGGTGAAGTCCTCCGGCGACAGGTCGTTGCCGGCATCCCGGCGGATCGCCGCGGCCAGCCCCTCGCCGACGCCCTCCTCCAGCGCCAGTATCCCGGCGACCACCGGCTCGAGAACGCGTGGCACCGGGACGGTCGATCCCTCCATCAGCGCGTGGCGCTTCAGCAGTGCGGCGCTCGCGTGTTCGCGGCCGACCTTCAGGTACACGGCCCGCTCGATGCGCAACGGCCCGCGGGTGACGAACGACGCCCGGATCACGGCGCGGCGCAGCGGCCGGTAGGCCACGGTCCTGAGGCCTCCCAGGAGCTCGCCCCGGCCCCAGAGCCGCGTCAGCTCCGGCCCGTCCAGGGCGGCGGCCAATCCCGGAAGCATCGGGTCGTGCGGGTGGATCCAGCCGGTGACGTTGATCGGCGATCCGCTGTCCGAGGACGGGTCGGGGACCTCGACGCCGGGCGTGCCGGGCTGTGTGGATTTTTTCCGTGCTCACGCCAAGTTCGGCAAACCCGGTGCCCACTGGCATGCGGTAGACGGCGCTGATTCCGGCTCCCGGCCGGTGCTGCAGGCGGATCTGGTGTTCGTTGAAGTCCCACGGCCCGGGCACCAATGTCCCGCCCAGCAATGTGACGAGTCGCGGGATCGCCGGTGCCAGGGCTGCCAGCTCCGCGGCATCCCGGTTGGCCCGCGGGTCGCCCGTGGTCATCGGTTGGTAGCGGCTGCCGCCTAGGCGCGGCGGCGCTGCATGACGTCGTCGAGGTTCATGCGGTCCCCGGTGCGGGAAGCGCGTTCGAGGCGGGCCTTGGCAGCGGCGGCGTCGATCGAGGCGGCCGACTTGTCATCCACCGGATTTTCGGCGGCCTCTGCGGCAACGGCGGCCTCCGCCAGGCGTTGGCCGGCTTCCTGCGCGCGCAGGCTGGTCTTGGTCGACGGCTTCTTTTCGGCCTCGACCTCGAGCGCCTCGGGGGCGGGCCGCTTGACCGCGTTTGCCACGACATACTGCGGCAACGGGACCTCGGTCGGCTTCCAGCCCTCGGGGCGCTGCACGGCCGCGCCGTTGTTGGCGATGCGCAGGGCCTCGGCACGCAGCTCCTCCACCGTCAGCCGCGGCGGGCGCTTGTTGGAATCCGGCTGGGCGTCGAAAACGTCCCGCTGCTTCTTCACGGCCGGCTGCACGGGCTCGGCCTTGGGTTCCATGGCCAGCCGACGGGTGGATTCCATGCGGGCCAGCAGCTTGGCGCGGCGGTCTCGGACGGCCAGGGAGCGCAACGCGGCGAAACTTGCAACACCCAGCAGCAGCCCCGCCATCGGGACCAACCCGGAAAACAGGCCGGCCATCGCCAGGATTCCGCCGACGAGGACCGTGATGACCGAGAGGCACCCGAGCAACGCAATGGCCACGCGGTCATAGTGGATCCGCAGGGGGGCCTGCCCCTGCGTGCCAGACGCGGCTGAAGCGTTGGGTGCTGCCGGTGCCATGATGCTCCTCCGTCGGTGGACGACTGCTTCTTGTGCGGATGCCGTGGAGATCGGGATCTCCGCCGGCATTTGTTCCGCGTGTGGTCTTTGCCTGTCGGCGCGCGTCCGACACCCGGTTCCGGGTGTGCGGGCCACGTCGTGCAATATGGAACGTCCACGTCAACCAACATTAAGCATGTATGGGCGGCTGACGCCGCATTGGACGCGGTGTGTCCGGCAATACTGCATACAAAATCGGGAATTCGACGTTTTCGCCGCCGGCGGGGCGCCCTGCCCGCTTGCCGGGCGGCATGCCGGGCGATTGCGCGGCCGGCCTGGCGTTCGGTTCAGTGTTCGGTTCGGTGTCTGGTTCAGTGTTTGGTTCGGTGCACCGCCCAGCGGTTGAGCAGCCCCTCGGGGACTTCCTCGCTGGTCAGCGCGAAGGTCCGGTGGTCGGCCCATTGCCCGTCGATGTGCAGGTAGTTCTTGCGCAGCCCCTCGTCGCGGAAGCCGAGTTTCTCGACGACGCGCAGGCTCGGCCCGTTCTCCGGCCGGATGTTGATTTCGATCCGGTGCAGGCCCATGACCCGGAAACAGTGGTCGGTGGCCATGGCGACGGCCTCCGGCACGATGCCCTGTCCCGCGTGGCCGGCATCGACCCAATAGCCGATCGATCCGCTGCGCGCGGCCCCCCACATGATCGAGGAGACGGTCAGTTGGCCGACCATCGGCGCGCGCTTGCTGTAGTCGTTGGGCAGCGTGATCGCCCAGGGCAGGCATTGGCCGTTTCGTGCGGCGCGGTTCTGGCTCGTGACCATGGCCGCGAAATTCGCCGGGTAGCCGCTGCCGTCCGGGACCGTCGCGTCCCAGGGTGCCAGCCAGCTGGCGTTGGCCCGGCGCAGGGCGCTCCATTCGCCCTTGTCGCGCAGGCGCATGGGACGAAGGACGATGTTTGGCCCCTCCACGGTGGCTGGCCAGTGACGGTCGAATTCGGGCATGCCCCAATCCTAGTCAATCGACCGCCGCCCGCCGGGTCCTAGACTGGGGATCGTGAATGAAAATGACCCCAAGGACGAGATCCGCACGCTGCTCCGGGCCGAGCGCCGGGCGCTGGGCGAGCGCGGAGCGCGATGCGCAGATGGGATCGCTGCGCGGGCACCTGCTGCCGTGGCTTGCGGAGCACGCCCCGCGCAAGACGCTGACCTGTTTCCTGTCCTATGGCGCCGAGCCGCCCACCGGGGTGTTGCTGGATGAACTGGACGCGGCCGGGTACACCGTCTACGTCCCGGTGTGCGAACCCGAACGCCGGCTGTCCTGGGTCCGCTGGTTCCCCGGCGTCGAGATGGCCCGCAGCGCCGTGGCGCCCATCGACGAACCGGTCGGCCAGCGCTTTTCCGCGGACCTGATGGACCGGGTGGACGTGGTGTTGGTGCCCGCCCAGGCGGTCGACGAACGCGGCGACAGGCTGGGCCAGGGCGGCGGCTACTACGACAGGTTCATCGCCTCGATGGCAGGCCTGGGCCGGGTGCCGAAACTGCTGGCCATGGTGTTCGAGCACGAGCTCATGGCCGCGGGTTCATTCCCCGTGGACCCCTTCGACCAGCGGGTCGACGCCGTGGCGACAGCCTCCGGCGTGCGTAACCTCACCGTGTGAGCGGTTCGTCGTGCGTTAGAATTGAATCCGTGGCAGGTATCCAACCCCGCCGACCCAACCCGCAGGATCCGCCCCAGGCCATTGTGTGCCGGGCGTTCCGTGCGGAACCGCACGCTTCATCTTGCGAAAGGATCATGATGCCTACCTATGTTTACGCCTGCAAAGACTGTGGCCACGCGATGGAGGTTGTCCAGTCCTTCAGCGACGAAGCGCTGACGGTCTGCCCCGAATGCGAGGGCGCCCTGCGCAAGAAGTTCAACAGCGTCGGCGTCGTCTTCAAGGGCACGGGCTTCTACCGCAACGATTCGCGTTCCTCCGGCAGCTCCAGCGTGCCGGCCGCAAGCACCTCCGCGTAGCGAGGGCATCCCCGGCGGCCGCCAACGGCGCCTTCCGGGGGCAGCGGGGTTTGCGGCGTTGCAGGGACTTCCACGCACAGCCGTTGCCGCGACGAGTGCGCACACAGGATTTGCACCACCGCCATGGGTGGACACCGTTACGGGTGTCCACCCATGGCTTGCTTAACGCATGTTTTCACTTCGCCGCACGAACGAAACCGGTGGACAGCGCGATTCCCGCACGGGGCCTGCGGACGCCGGCATGCGCGGGCCCGGTGTTCCGCGCGGAAGACGGGAACCGGGGCGGTCGGGACGGGAACTGTTCGCCAAGTACCGCCGGTTGCTGGCCGGGGCGGTGGCCATGCTGGCCGTCGCGACCTCCTTGGCCGCGCTGGCGCCCGAGGCCGAGGAACGCGTGCAGGTGCTGGTGGCCGGCAGGGACCTGCCGGCCGGGACGCTGCTCACCGACTCCGACCTGGCGCTTGCCCCGGTTTCCCGATCGCTGCTGCCGGCGGGCGGATTCGGCCCGGGAGGGCCCGTGGCCGGCTCGCGGCTGGCGATCCCGCTGGTGGCCGGCAGCCCGCTGCTTGAGACGATGATGATCGGGCCCGGCCTGCTTGCCGGCACTCCCCCGGGAACCGTTGCCGTTCCGCTGCGGCTCAACGACGCCCAGACCGCGACGCTGCTCCGGGCCGGGCAACGCGTGGATGTGGTGCTGACCGAGGGGAACGGGTTCGAGACGGCGGTGACTTCACGGGTGTTGGCGCGCGGCCTGGCGGTCTTGTGGACCGGGGCCCGGCCCGATGCGGCGCAGCAAGGCCCGTGGGGAGCCTCCGGCGCGGACGACGAGGCGGGACTGATCGTGGTGGCCGCCGGCTCCGGGATCGCGGAGTCGCTTTCCTCGGCGCCGCAGCGCGGCAAGCTCGCCGTGGTGCTGGTCAATCCGTAGCTACGGCTGTACCGGCGTGAAACGCCGGGTAACCGGTTTGCGGAGTTCGGTATTGCGTTGCGGGTTGCGGGTTGCCGCGACATCAGTCCCAGTGCGGCGGGCGCTGGGACCTCATCCATTCGCCGAGGTCGTCCTCCGTGTCGCCCCAGCGGCGCGGGTCGTCCTCGGCGGCGCGTTCCGGCAGCACCGGTCCGCTGCCGGTTTTCCGTGGGGCCTTGGAGCCGGCCGTCTTCCCGGCCGCCGCAGCGCGAGGTTGGCCGGGAGCTCGGGTTTGCTTGTCCCCCGCGGCGGTTGCCTCGTCGGAGTTTGTCCCGGCCGGATTTGCCGGAGGCTGGGCCTCCGGTGGCTGCGGCGTTGCGGGCTGGCGCGAAGGGTCCGGGCGCCCGGCACCGTGCGGCATCGCAAAGACGCCAAGCACCACGGAGTCGCTGACCGTCTGCGGGGGTGCCGTGTAGCGCCGCGACTTCTTGGGCCGCGGCGCCTGCTGTTCATCCATGGCTGCTAGACCGAGGCGCTCTGGGATTCGCTGTCCGCGGGTTCAAGCCCGAGGTAGCCGGCCAGCGTGTTGGCGACCTTGCCCGGGTCGGAGAACACGTCGATCGTCCACAGCGGCACATAGCGCCAGCCCAGGGCCTCGAAGAGCTGCGGACGCAGGCGGCTGCGTTCGCGCACCGAGAGGCTGCGGTAGTTTTGCGTGCCGTCGTACACGACGGCCAGCGGGGCGGTGCTGCCGGCGCCCGTGACGTCCACCGCGTGCGCGGCGATGTCGAGCACCCCGCGGTAGTGCTGGGTGACCAGCGAACCGTGTTCCTCCAGGCGGCCCATCAGGTCGGTGACCAGTGCGTCCTGCAGCGGCGCGGCGGTGGCGATCATGCCCGAGTCCCCGCCGAGCACCCGGCCGACCAGCTCCAGGAAGCGGCGGGCGCCGAAGCGCATGCGGGAGAGGTCGACGTCCTGCGGGCGCAGCGCGGAGACCAGCGTCATGCTGGTGCGGGCGCGGGTGACGGCATTGACGAACAGCTCGTCGCCGCCGGGCAGCGAGAGTGCGCCGAAGTCGTGCACCGTCTTGCCGTGGGTGGTGCGCCCGTAGCCCAGTGCGAGGATGATCGCATCGCGCTGCAGGCCGGCCAGCCGGTCCAGGCTCGTGACCAGGAAGCGCTCCTTGGAGGCGCGGAAGTGCTTGGTGGCCCACGGGTGGTTGGGCAGCTGGACCCGGATGCCCTCCGCGATGGCCGCGGCATGGCTGCGGTTGCCGGCGATCACCGCGAGGGTCTCCGCGGGGCGCTGCGCAGAGGTGCGCGAAGACCAGGTCGACGACGCGCTGCACCTCGGCCACCGTGGTTTCCACCGATTCCCCGTTGTTGCTCAGGGAGCCCGTGGCGTCCGTGACGTACTCTGCGCGCAGCGCCGGGGAGCCGGAGCCCAGGGAGCGAGCGGCGGGAAGCCTGGAGAGCGAATCGGCGTAGAACGCGTGCGAGAGCGACTCGGTGAGGCCCTCGTCGATGCCGCGGTAGACGGTGCCCAGCCGGCACAGCGGCAGGATCCGTTCCAGCGATTCCATCGCGGAGATGGGGGTGCGTTCGGCGCGGGTGTGCGCGGTGGGGTCGACGGAGACCTCGAACGGGTTCGGGGCGCCCATCATGGTGTCGCCGAACGCGATGATCTGCGTGGACCGGGAGATCGAGCCGAGCACCGAGCGCAGCGACAGCGAGTCGGCCTCCAGCAGGATGACGGCGTCGAACTTCATCGACGCCGGAACCGTCGCCGGGACCAGCAGCGGCGAGCCGACCCACACCGGGCACAGCGAGTTGACCAGGTCGTCGCCCAGGGCGCAGAGCGCGGCGATGCTCGGCTCCTCGTCCTTGAGCATGGCGCGCAGCTCCCGCGACGCGGCGCGGTGGTCGGCCAGCGCGGCCTTCCACGCCTTGGCCAGGGACCAGCGCAGGCGCGAGGCGCCGGAGGCGACGTGGGCGCAGTCGGTGATGCGGTACTCGGCCTCGAGCCGGCGCATCTTCGCCCCGTCGTTCATCGCCAGGAAGTCGTCGCCGGAGATCATCGCCTCCAGCGCGGACTGCCACCAGGCCAGGTCGAGTTCGGAACCGACGGCGCCGGCGCCGAGGTTGCGCTCGCGGAAGTCGGCCATGAGCTCGCCCAGGCCCTGCTCGGCGAGCTGCTCCATGATCAGCGTGCGCTCCGGCAGCTGGTCCAGCTCGCCCTTGTTCTCCAGCAGCGAGTCCATGCGGCCCAGCAGCCGCTCGACCGGCTCGTCGCGCAGCTTGTCCGCGGCGGCCGCCGGCAGCAGCGAGGCAAGCTTGTCGATGCGCGAGCCCGCGTCCTGGTAGCCGGCGTTGACGTCGAGCAGGCCGGCCGGGACCATCGGGTGGCGCTGGCTGGTCGCGTGGTGGCGCCAGGCCAGGTGCTGGACCTGGACGGCCTCGAGCGCGGACTGCAGGTCCGCGACGTGCATGCCGGGGCGCACGTAGTCCTTGGCGACCTTGCGCAGCCGCGAGCGGGTCATCGAGCTCATCTCGATGCCGCGCTCCCGGCGCCAGGCGGAGGATGCGGTGGCGGAGATCAGGTCCTCGACGGGGCGGTCGAAGATGTCGGATTCGAACTTGTCCAGCGATCCGCGCACCGCCAGCAGCAGCTCGAGCTGTTCGCCCCACTTGTTGTAGGAGTCGGCCAGCCGGATTTCCGAGTGCTCGGCGACCTTGAGCATGTGGTCGCGCAGGATCGGCAGGTCGCGCTGCAGCCCGGTGACAAGCTCCAGGGCCGTGTCGGTGTCGCGCTTGTTGCGCAGGCGCGCCCCGTACCAGGGGCTGGTGGCCGAGGCGCTGACGAAGGAGCCGAGCTGGGCGGCGCGCGCCAGCTGGACGGTGGTGGCCGCGCGGTCGGTGATCGAATCCAGCACCGAGCGCTTCAGCCGCACGGTGGTGGCCGGGGCCGGATCCAGCGAGGAGAGGCGGGCCAGTTCCTGCATGGCGCGGTACGGCGAGCAGCCCCAGCGGGCGCGGGTGCTGTGCAGCGAACGCACGTGGTCAAGCAGGGCGTGGCGGTGTTCGCGCAGCTTTTCGTGCAGCTTGCCCAGCTGCGGTTCGGTGGCGCGCTCGTTGCGCAGGATCGCGCGGGTCAGCAGCTCGCGCAGGGCCGCCGGATCGTCCTCCGGGGAAAGCAGCAGGGCCGTGCCGGCCAGGTCCAGCTCGGCGAAGCGCGCCACGAATTCCTCGGCGCTGGAACGGCGCTCGGCCACCACCAGCACGCGCTTGCCCGCGGCGGCGAGCACGCCGGCGGCGTTGATCGCCGTCTGGGTCTGTCCGCTGCCGGCCGGGGCGCTGATCGCCACCGAGGCGCCGGCCTCGATGAGGTCCAGCGCGCGCTGCTGGGATTCGTCGGCGTCGAGCAGCAGGAGCTCGTCGGCCGGGTCCCGGTCGTCGCTCGTGCGGGCGGCGACCTCCGGGGAGGGAAGCTTCCGGGGCGTGCCGGAGCCGGCGGCGCGGCCCTCCTCGGCGGCCAGCAGCGAGGCAAGCACCGGGTGCTGCAGGTCAAGGGTGCCGGGGTCGGCCGGATCGGCCAGGTCGGCGAAGGTGGAGATCAGCAGCTGGTGGGCGATCACGATGCCGCCGGTGTCGGCGACCTGCAGGCGCAACGCGTCCATGCCGCGGGTCGGGTCGAAGCGGGCAATCGAGTAGGCGGCGGCGTTGATCGCCGGGACGTCGATGTCCAGGTGGTACTGGCGCTTGAAGTAGCGCAGCAGGGCCGGGGAGAACTCCGCGCGGCCCATGAGCTGGATCTCGTAGTCCTCCTGGTCCTCGCGGACCGTGAGCACGATGCGCCCGAGCATGATCGGGGCGTTGAACTGTTCGCTGCGGCCCTCGTGCACGGCGCGCCAGTTGGCCAGGCCGGCGGAGAGGTAGCCGACGTCGATGCCGCGTTCGTCCCAGAGTTCGCGGATCTTCCCGCGCAGCGCCTCGGCGGTGCGGCGGGCCGAAACGTACTGGTCCGAGTCGCGCAGCAGCGTGGAGAGCCGGGTGCGCCGGCCGGCCAGGAACTGGGCCAGGCCCGAGGGGTGGGCGTGGGTGATGTCGATGCTGTTCGACGCCGAGGGGGCATACCGCAGCAGCGTGTCGGTTCCGACTCCGGGTCCCAGGGAGTCAACCCACGTCGAGACCATTTCATCCGTATACTGCTGGTGTTCTGCCACCGAAGCTACCGTCCCTTCCCTCAAACTGAATGCGGCCGTACCCGAACCGGGCGTTGCCACAGGAGTACATTCAGCCCTTACTAACGTAGTGCAAAAGCGGCGTCCGATGCCGAACCGAAACACGTTGCGGCCTTGCTTGTTCGATTGCGTCGGGCACACCGGGGTTTCGCTGCCGCACGGGCTGTGCCGGCGCCCAGCGTCGGATCGAGGCGGGGCACTTCCGGCGGCACGTCCGGCGGGCGTCGAAACGGCCGGCATCGGGCATGAAAATGGTTCAGGGGGAAGCCGCATGCGCGACTTCCCCCCGAACTATTTACGGCGTGCCGGAACGGCGGCCGCTTACTCCCATTCGATGGTTCCCGGCGGCTTGGACGTGACGTCCAGGACCACGCGGTTGACACCGTCGACCTCGTTGGTGATGCGGTTGGAGATGCGTGCGAGCAGGTCGTACGGCAGGCGCGACCAGTCCGCGGTCATGGCGTCCTCGGAGGACACCGGGCGCAGCACGATCGGGTGGCCGTAGGTACGGCCGTCACCCTGCACACCCACGGAGCGCACGTCCGCGAGCAGGACGACCGGCATCTGCCAGACTTCCTGGTCCAGGCCGGCGGCGGTGAGCTCGGCGCGGGCAATCGCGTCGGCCTTGCGCAGCAGCGTCAGGCGTTCCTCGTTGACCGCACCGATGATGCGGATGCCCAGGCCGGGGCCCGGGAACGGCTGGCGCATGACGATCTCGGCCGGCAGGCCAAGCTCCTTGCCCACGGCGCGGACCTCGTCCTTGAAGAGCTCGCGCAGCGGCTCCACCAGTTCGAAGTCCAGGTCCTCGGGAAGGCCGCCCACGTTGTGGTGGCTCTTGATGTTTGCAGCACCCTCGCCGCCGCCGGATTCGACGACGTCCGGGTACAGGGTGCCCTGGACCAGGAACTTCACCGGCTGGCCGGAGTCGGCAGCCTCGGCGAGGATCGCGGTCTCGGCAGCCTCGAACGCGCGAATGAATTCGCGGCCGATGATCTTGCGCTTGGTTTCCGGATCCGTCACGCCGTCGAGGGCGGTCAGGAAGCGCTCGCGCTCGTCGGCAACGTAGAGCTTGGCTCCGGTTGCTGCAACGAAGTCCTTTTCAACCTGCTCTGCTTCGCCTTCGCGCAGCAGACCGTGGTTGACGAAGACGCAGGTGAGCTGGTCGCCGATGGCGCGCTGCACGAGTGCGGCGGCCACGGCGGAGTCCACGCCGCCGGACAGGCCGCAGATCGCACGGCCGTTGCCGACCTGGGTGCGGATCTTTTCGACCTGCTCGTCCAGGATGTTCGACGCGGTCCAGGTCGGGGTCAGGCCCGCACCGTTGTACAGGAAGTTCTTCAGGACGTCCTGGCCGTGGGTGGAGTGCTTGACCTCGGGGTGCCACTGCACGCCGTAGAGGCGCTTGGCCTCGTTGGCGAATGCCGCAACGGGTGCGCCGGCGGTGGTGGCCAGCACGTCGAAGCCCTCGGGGGCGACGGAGACGGAGTCGCCGTGGCTCATCCAGACGTTCTGGCTTTCCGGGATGCCGGCCAGGATGGAGCGCGCGGCCCCGGTGGCGGTGGCATCGGTTGCGCCGTATTCGCGCAAGCCGGTCTCGGAAACAACGCCGCCCAGGGCGTTGGCCATGGCCTGGAAGCCATAGCAGATGCCCAGTACCGGGACACCTGCCTCAAAAAGGTCGGCACCGACACTCGGGGCACCTTCGGCGTAAACGCTCGAGGGGCCACCGGAGAGGATGATTGCCGCCGGGTTCTTGGCGAGAATCTGTTCGGTGGTGAAGGTATGCGGGACGATCTCCGAATACACGTTGGCTTCGCGTACACGCCGAGCAATCAGCTGTGCGTACTGGGCCCCGTAATCGACGACCAGAACCGGCTTTTGCTCTGGGGTGCTGGGAGTGTTAGTCACGTGCACCAGCTTAGCCGCCCGACACGCCCACTCGCACCTCGAACGGGCCAAGCGTGACGCACGCTACTCAGACGGACGGCTGCCCGCAGTTTGCGAAGGTGTCCATGACGCGTGCGGGGATCATTGTGACCCTTGGCGCGAGGTCGACGTGCGTGTAGGTGTCGTCGATGCAGGCCCGCCAGTACTCGAGATGCTTTTCGTCGACCCAGTGCCTGGATTCGCGCACATCAAGCCCGCCCTCGCCCTGGATGCTGAACCAGTAGCAGGTAGTCGGCCCCGTCGAGGTGTTCGCTGAAGATGGTCTCCACCAGCATGTTCTCCCCGTCCAGGGTTTGGAGGACGGCGTCCATGTTCCGGTTCAGGAAGTCCAGCCATTCTTCGACGAGGGGCATCTGTCCGGGGCGGACCCGGAAGCGGCTCAATTCGATGTTCATGACATCAAGCCTAGCCACATGCGTTTGCGGGCGGGCCGTCAGGTGAACAGCGGCGCGGTGTAGCCGGCGGTGCGGAGTTCCGGATGCCAGAACAGGTTTCGCTCCGGGTCGCCGCGGGGTTCCCCGGCGCGGGCGATGACGTACGGGATGCCGTCGATCATGCGCAGGGTGATGAGCCCGGCGTGGACCGCGAGATGGTGGTACTGGCAGATGATGCAGCCGTTTCCGACGTCGGTCGGTCCCCCGTCGAGCCAGGACCGGACGTGGTGGGCCTCGCCGGTTGCCGCCGGGCGATGGCAGCCGGGGACGACGCAGCCGCGGTCGCGGATCGCCAGCGCCTTGTGCTGGGCCGCGGTGAAGCCGCGCACCTCCCGCCCCATGTCCAGGACCTCGCCCGTGGATCCCAGCACCACCGGCAGCAGGCCGCCGCTGCAGGCCAGGGCGCGGATCCTGAGCGCCGAGACGGGCCGGCCGTGGTCGGTCAGGCCCGCCTCCTCAAGCTGCCCGAGCAGCGAGCGGTAGTCGATGGTGACCCCGACGCGTACGCGCAGGCCGCCGGATTGGCTGAGCTCCTTCCCCTCCAGCACCCCGGAGCAGGCGCCGACCAGCGCGTCGAGCAGCAGTTGCGGGGTGGTGCGATCGGATTCAGCGGGTTCGGCGGTCGGGGTTTCATCGGAGTCGGGAGGACCTGCGGCCGGGCAGGTGTCGATGTCTCTGGGCGGGGCGCCGCATTCGAGCTGGCTCACCGGGATCAGCTCTGCCGGGGTTCCCGGGGCGATGGCCCATTCGGGGATCGGGGTTCCCAGCGGCACGCCCGTGGAACCGGGAATCGGGATCCTGCCGCGCTCGGCTGGCGCTGGCTCGGTTGATGCGGGCTCGGCTGGTGCGGCCGGTTTGGTGGCGCCCGGAATGGCTGGAGCCGGCATCGACATCGACCGAGGTTTCGTGGAGGCCGAGCGGGGCGGGGATTTTTGGGAGCGGGGGTTGCTCCACGCCTCGCCGAAGCTGCGGATGACCTCCGAGTCGATGGGGTCGCAGCGCAGCAGGAACTCGTCGCAGCCGTCGTGGAAGCCGCGGTAGAAAAGGCCGCGCCGGGCCAGGATTTCCTCATCCGTGATGGCCGATCCGTGGTCGGAAAGGAAGTCCTTCCAGTCCTGCAGCGCCTTGTGGCAGGTCTTGGGGTCGCCGGTGCGGGCCTCGTTGGCCAGCGACTCTTCGATGGCCGTGGTCACCTGCCTGGCGTCGGGCCGCGGGGTGATGCGCGGCGCCATGGAGTCGAGCCGGCCGGCGAGTTGGGCCAGTGTTGCGACATCGGCGCTGCCGTCGGCCGCGGCTTCGGCCAGGATCGGGTAGCTGGGCTCGGCGGTGCCGTCGGAAAGGGACGTGGGATCGTCGGGGTCCGGCGGTGCGGGGGCGATGAGCAGCCTGGCCCCGGCGAGCCGGCTCCGGGCCTCGGCATTGGAGATGTGCAGGTGCGCTTGCAGGTAGGCCTGGGTGTTCCGCTGCGGGGCCATGCCCTGGCGCAGGACCTCCGCGGGGACGTGCGCGGTGCCGTCGGCGAGCCCCTCGGGGTGCGCGGCCAGCATGTCGATCCGCAGGGCCGTGTCAGGATCGAGCCGGTGGACCTGCGAGGCATCGGCCTGGAAGGTTGCGTGGAGCTGGCCGAAGGCGATGGCGCGGTGGGCCTGTTCCAGCAGGCCGAGCACGGTGGCGCTGGCCGCCGCATCCAGGTTGAGGCCGGCAAGTTCACCCGCGGTGGCGCGCAGCGAGAGCACCGCGGCGGCGAGTTGCCGGCCGACGGCCTCGATGCTGGTGTGCCCCGAGGTTCGGGCCGCTGGCTGTGCGCTCATGACCGAGTGTGCTCCCCCGGCGGCCCGGCGTGCAGCGAAAAACACCGAATGTGGGGAGAAGTGGATAAGCAAACGGCGGCCCCGGCCTGCGCTCACATGTGGTGAACTCAGAGCCGGGGCCGCCGCGAAGCGGGTTCCGCGAAGGGGTTTAGTAGCGCTTGGCCGCCTGCGGGTGCGAGGCGAGTTCGCGCTCGACCTCGCCGTGGACCTTCTTCTCCATGTAGAAGGACAGCAGCGGGACGACGCCGCCCAGTGCGATCGTGATGAAACGGCTGAACGGCCAGCGCATCAGCGACCAGAGGCGGAAGTCGGCCAGCAGGTAGACGACGTACATCCAGCCGTGGACGATCAGGATCGCCAGGGAGATGTTGATCCCGTCGGTGATGTCGGCGCGGTTGACCAGGCCGACGGCGTTGGAGCTGCCGTCGAGCAGGGTGCCGCCGACGAAGAGCTCGACCTTGAACGCCATCTTGAGGGTCATCTCGGCGCAGAGCAGCAGCAACATCACGCCGGTGGCGTAGGCCAGCACCTTGTAGAAGTTCGAGGCGCTGCGGATCTGGGCCGGGGTGCCGGCAAAGCGGCGCACTTTGGGGGTGGAGGTTTGCTCAGTCACTTCTGGTCCTTGTTCTGGTTCTGGGTGTGGGTCGGGATGTCGGTCGGTGCGTGGGGGGTTTCACGGGCGGAGCCCGGCAGGCCGGAGTAGTCCGACTCGGCGGCCAGGGCGTTGAGCCTGACCTCGTCGCGGTAGACGGCGGCCGGGTCAAGGCCGGCGGCGATGGCCGCGGCGTCGGCGATGTCCTCCTGCTCGCGGCGGTAGTCGTCGGCCACCAGCCGGTACCAGAGGAAGACGGCGAAGCCGGCGAAGACCACCCATTCGATGCCGTAGAACACGTTCAGCCAGTTGATCTGGCGCTCCTGCGGCTGCGGGCCGACGGTGACCTGGGCCAGGCCGGAGGCCGCGGCCGAGCGGTCCGCGCCGTCGGCACCGGTGACGGGCCCGGCGACCAGGAAGCCGCTGTAGGACGGCACGTCCCACACGTTGATGAGCTCGGCCACCGAGAGCGAATCGAAGCTGGCCTTGCGCTGGTCCCGGGAGACGGGCGCCTCGGTGGGCAGCAGGCGCCCGGTCAGCGAGAGCTCGCCGGACGGGGCCGGGGCCGGGGTCGTTTCGTCGGGCTGCCAGCCGCGGACCACGGGGATGGTGTTGCCGTCCGGCGCGCCGTCGACCTTGAAGGCCGCGACGACCCAGTAGCCCAGCTTGCCGTCCTCCAGCCGGTTGCTCACCAGGATCTGCTTGCCGTCCAGGAAGCGGCCGGTGGCGGTGACCATCTGGTCGGCCTTGTAGGCCATCAGCACCTCGGCGGGCTTGAGGTGGGAGGTCAGCGGGACCGGCTTCTCCGTGGTGGTCACCGGAGGCGGCGCCTCGGTGGCGGAACGGTTGAACTGCCATTGGCTAAGCAGGACAAAGCCCGTGGCAACCAGGAGGGCGCCGACCAGGGACAGGATCCAGCGGGGTTTGAAGGCAGTTTTCAGCACCATACAACCGTACTTCGGTTGGGCGTGCCAGCGCGAATGGAACCAATCCGCCGGCCCGTTCGTTCGCGCGAGATGCGCCACATGCGCGGGGTCGCCGTGCGCCCGCCAGCGACGGGCCAGAAGGGCTGCCGGGCGCCGAACCCGGACGCGGGCACGCGGGCCCTCAGACCGTTGAGAAGTCGATCGTGGAGTTGACCAGTTCGGCGATGACCTCGGCGTCGTTGGCCCGGCGCAGCGAGGTGCGGAAGGAGTCCTTGGACAGCGAGCGGGCCAGCGCCGCGAGCATGTTCAGGTGTGCCGAGTAGCTCGAGGCGGGGGTGGCCAGCAGCAGCACCACGTGGGCGGCGCCGTCCAGCGCGCCGAAGTCGATCCCCTTGCCGAAGGCCACCACGCCCACGGCGATGCTGGTGTCGGCGGCGTGGGCGGAGCGTG
This sequence comes from uncultured Actinomycetota bacterium, assembly GCA_963818105.1. GTDB lineage: Bacteria > Actinomycetota > Actinomycetes > Actinomycetales > Micrococcaceae > Paeniglutamicibacter. The sequence goes on from CAWFRB010000040.1 coordinate 596,129, forward strand.
CGTGGGCGATGCCGATGCCGCCGGGCAGGCCCGTGGCCAGCTGGTGTTCGCGCCGATCGACCTCGGCCAGGAACCCGTCGAGGTCCGCGATGCGCCCGGCCTCGAGCAGCCGGGTGCCGAGGGCCGCCACGGCTGCCTCGCGGCTCGGCGCATCCAGTTCCAGGACCACCAGGTCCGCGGTGGTGACGGGCTGCGCCTCGGGCGCCGGGTGCTGCGGCTGGGGTGTTGGCATGGGCATCGATTCAGGGGGAAGCGGGCGGGGACGGGTGCGGCAGGCGGGGCCTTGCGGGCGCCGGGCGCGGCCCGCACATGTGTCGAAGCGTACACGAGGCGGGGCGTCGCGACACCGGTTTTTCGCCGGTGCGGCCGCAGGCGTGTCTACCTGGTGTCGTCGTCGTGTTCGTCGTGCGGGAAAGACAAAGGCGACCGGCTTCACGTGCCCGCGGTGCGGGAACATGTTGCACGGTCGCCTTCGACGATGTTGATCGGCGGTGTTGCCTGCCGGTGTTGCCGGGTGCTGCGTTAGTCGGCTTCGTAGGGTGAAACGACGACGTCGACGCGCTGGAATTCCTTCAGGTCCGAGTAGCCGGTGGTGGCCATCGAGCGGCGCAGCGCGCCGACCAGGTTGGAGGTTCCGTTGGTGTGGTGCGACGGGCCGAAGAGCAGCTGCTCCAGCGGCGCGACGGTGCCGACGTTGACCCGGTCCCCGCGGGGGTTGTTCTCGTGGGTGGCCTCCATGCCCCAGTGCCAGCCGGCGCCCGGTGCTTCCTCGGCGCGGGCCAGGGCGGTGCCCAGCATCACGGCGTCGGCGCCCATGGCGATGGCCTTGACGATGTCGCCGCTGGTGCCCAGGCCGCCGTCGGCGATCACGTGCACGTAGCGTCCGCCGGACTCGTCCAGGTAGTCGCGGCGGGCCGCGGCGACGTTGGAGATGGCGGTGGCCATCGGCGCGTGGATGCCCAGCGCGCGGCGGGTGGTGCCCGAGGCGCCGCCGCCGAAGCCGACCAGCACGCCGGCGGCGCCGGTGCGCATCAGGTGCAGGGCCGGGGTGTAGCCGGCCGCGCCGCCCACGATGACCGGGACGTCGAGTTCGTAGATGAACTGCTTGAGGTTCAGCGGCTCGTGGTTCTTGGACACGTGCTCGGCCGAGACCGTGGTGCCGCGGATGACGAAGATGTCAACGCCGGCGGCGACGACGGTCTTGTAGTGTTCCTGGGTGCGCTGCGGGGTCAGCGATCCGGCAACCGTCACGCCGGATTCGCGGATTTCCGCGAGGCGTGCGGTGATCAGCTCGGGCTGGATCGGTGCCGAGTACAGTTCCTGCAGGCGCTTGGTGATGGCCGGGTCGAAGTGTGCGCCGTCGGCGGACTTCAGTGCGGCGATTTCCTCGAGCACCTTGGTCGGGTCCTCGTAGCGGGTCCAGAGGCCCTCGAGGTTCAGCACGCCGAGGCCGCCGAGCTTGCCCAGGGCGATCGCGGTGGCCGGGGACATGACCGAGTCCATGGGTGCACCGATGATGGGGGTGTCGAACGCGTACGCGTCGATCTGCCACTTCACCGATACATCGTGCGGGTCACGGGTGCGACGGTTGGGAACAATCGCCACATCGTCAAGGGAGTAAGCCTGGGCTGCGCGCTTGGAGCGGCCGATTTCAATCTCATAAGTCACCGAACCAGCCTACCAGTCCGGGTGGGCGGCGGGGGTGCCGGTGTAACACGGCACCCCCGCCGGCCGAATATCCCCGTCAAGCGGGTCCGGCTAGGAGAGGTCCGCCAGGGTCTGCGCCAGCGCGGTGGCGGCGGCTTCCTCGGCCTGGGCGATGACCTCGAGCTGGTCGGCCAGCGTGGCGAAGTGGGCCGAGCGCTTCTCCGGCGTCGATGTCCGGGTCGATCAGGTCGGTGAAGACGATCCAGTCCTGGGCCAGGTGCGCATAGTCGGGCGCGTGGGCGGCAAGCGCCTCGAGGCCCGGCAGGGTGGATGCCTCGGTGAGGAAGTCCGCGTACTGGCCGCGCAGGCCGCCCACGCCGCCGAAGCGGGTGTCGGTGAGGAAGCCGAGAACCTGGTTCAGGCCGGATTCGAGGCGCTCGGGGTCCTCGAAGATCCGCGTCCAGCCCTTCTTGGTGTCGGTGTCGCGCAGGCGGTCGGCCCAGTTGTTCATGCCGGCGACGCCGAAGTTCTTGGAGAAGTGCGCGGGGATTCCCTCCAGCTCGCGGGTGCCCAGCAGGCGCCCGGTGGTCTGTGCGATGGCCTCGCGAACGTTGGCGGCGAGCAGCTCGGCGGACGGGCCGGCGCTGGTGGGGATCCAGGCCTGCCAGTGCTTGTCCTTCTTGCGCTTGGCGCGGGCGATGGCCAGGTCCTCGGGCGAAATCGGGGTCAGCGAGCCGGAGCCGTCGTCGACCAGCAGGTCGTCGCCGTGTTCGCCGACAACCACCAGGTCGATGGAATCGGATTCCTCGACCGCGTCGCCGTCGATCCAGGGCAGCGCCGCGACGGAGGCGCGCACCACGACCGCGCGTCCGGCGTCCAGCCCGGCATCCAGGTAGTCGGCGGCCAGGCGGGCGCTGCCGGTGGTGCGTTCGTTGGCCTTGACTCCGCAGCGGGCCAGCAGGTTTGCGGTGTACGGCTCCGGGTGGGCGCGGGTGACGACCGTTGCCGTGGTAACCGTCTCGTACTGGAAGGTGAAGGCCATGAAGCCGATGCCGCCGGCCAGGCCGGCCAGCAGCGCCTCGGAGAGCGGCTCCTTGGTCAGCGGGTGGGTGACCCCCGCCTGGGTCAGCACGCGGTGCCAGAGGGCCGCATCGTACTGGGTGACGTTTTCCGGGGCCGGGTACTCGGGAAGCTCGGCTTCCTCGGCCGCGGCGGCCGCCTCGGCGGCCTCGAAGCGCGTTGACCATGCGTCCGGGCTTGGCGGAGAGGATGTGCTTGCGGGCGGTGGTGTAGCTTTCACCGGTGCGGTCCATGCGGTCGCGGGTGAGCTTCTTCAGGTTTTTTGGCTGAGCCATGGTGTTGTCCTTCTTGCGTGCGCGGGGGCGCGGGTTTCTCCCGCACGCCAGGGGGCAGCGCCACTGAAACATTCTACGTGGGCGCCTCAAATCATGCTTGTCCGCAGGTTTCCGCCCGGGCCCGCTACCAGGCGGGGGTGCCGTGCGCCACCGCTGCCGGCCGCGGCTGGGCGGGACGCGGCCAGGGCGACGGGCCCTAGACCGGCCGCACGGCGACGAGCAGCCGGGGTGCGATGGCCCCGGACTTCATGGCCTTGACCGCGTTGCCGATCCGGCCCGCGGGATCGCTGCCCAGCAGGATCGGGGCACCGAGCGGCATCGGGTTCCCGCCTTGGGCGGCACCCTGTTCGGCCATGAGTTTCAGCACCAGTGCGCTGCGGTCGTTGTCCTCGGTGACGATGAACCCCGCCGTGCGCAGCTGGTTTCGGTAGACATCGTCCGATTCCACGTAGGAGCTTTGCGCGGCGTCGGCCCAGGGCATCGGGTAGTCGAGTGTCGTTGGTTCCCATGAGGTCGTAGATCCCGAACACGCCCCCGGGCCGCAGCAGGCGGTGCACCTCGGCGAACACCGCGGCCTTGTCGGCGATGTTCATGCCGACATGGATCATGGTCGCCGCGTCGAAGCTGCCGTCGGGAAGCCCCGTGTCTTGCGCGGGCGCCTGAACCATGGTGATCGAGCCGGCCATGCCGCACGCAGCGTTCAGCTCCCGGGCCAGGACCACAAACTCGTTGGTGACATCGACCCCCGTCACCACGGCGCCGAGCGTCGCGAAGGCCCTGGCGGGACCGCCGATTCCGCTGCCCACGTCCAGCACCCGGGTGCCAAGCCCGATGCCCACGGCCTTGGCGACGTCCAGCGTTGCGGCCTTCCCGCCACTGTGGAACTGGTCGGCCTCCTCCAGGTCGGCCGGCTGCAACACCGCCGGTTCCTTCCCGGCGCCCCTCAGCGCCGCGTGGAGACGTTCGCGCAGGTCCCCGGTGGTGTAACGACTGATGGATTGTTCGGTGTCGCTCATCGCCAACTCCTTGGACAGAGGGGCCCGGTTCCCGCGAAGTCACGGCGTCGTCAACCCATCATTTGACCCCATGATAGGCCTTGGCCTGCCTGCAGTCACCGGTGGTCGGTCACCCTGCCCGGAGGCGGGCTTGGCCTCCGGATTTCCGAACCGCCCGGGTCGCCTCCGCACGTTGAGCGGCCAGAGCGTCGCAGCGGATGCTCCGGGCTCCGCGGCTTCACCGACTCAACCGCCACAGCTCCCCTGTGGCCCGCACGGATTGCTGTCGTAGACTGGAAAGTCCTGTTTCGCGGAGGACTTCGCGGCCGCCGCAGATCCAATGATCCCTACGATGGCAGAGCACCATGACCAAGCTGCACCACCGCATTTCCTTGATTCTGGCCGTCGCCTACCTGCTTGCGCTGGCATGCATCGCATTTTGGCCGACGCCGGTGGACCGTCCGATCAGCGGGACGCTGACACAGGTCATCGGGTGGTTGCACGCACACGGCATGCCCTCGTTCATCGGGATACAACACGATCGAGTTCACCGCCAACATCGCGCTTTTCGCCCCGCTGGGCTACGTCGTCTCCTCCTTGTGGGCCAGAAAGTGGTGGCACGCCGTGCTCATTGGATGTGCAGTGTCTTGCCTCATTGAGCTTGGCCAGGCGCTGTTGTTGCCAAACAGGTATGCCTCCGCCCTGGACATCGTGGCCAACACCTTGGGCGCGGCCCTTGGCGCGGGAATCTTTGTGGTGGCGCATCGCCGGCCAACACGCCGGCCGGCCGCCATCCCGCTCAGCGGGCACCCCGGCACTGGAAGGCAGGACGACGTGCCGGAACGGGCAATGCCCACGGCGGCCGGAAACGGCCAAAGGCCCCGTTTCTCCCCCTGTCGGGAAGAAACGGAGCCTTTGGCTTGCGACGGAGTCTTAGCGCGAACGGTAGTTCGGGGCCTCGACGGTCATCATGATGTCATGCGGGTGCGATTCCTTCAGGCCTGCGGCCGTGATGCGAACGAACTTGCCGCGGTTCTTCAGCTCTTCGATGTTGTGGCCGCCCACGTAGAACATGGTCTGGCGCAGGCCGCCGACCAGCTGGTGTGCCACCGCGGACAGCGGGCCGCGGTACGGGACCTGGCCCTCGATGCCCTCGGGGATGAGCTTCTCGTTGGACGGCACGTCCGACTGGAAGTAGCGGTCCTTGGAGTAGGAGGTGTTCTTGCCGCGGGTTTCCATGGCGCCCAGCGAACCCATGCCGCGGTAGGCCTTGAACTGCTTGCCGTTCATGAAGACCAGGTCGCCCGGGGATTCGGCGGTGCCGGCGAGCAGCGAGCCGAGCATCACGGAGTTGGCGCCCGCAACCAGGGCCTTTCCGATGTCGCCCGAGTGCTGCAGGCCGCCGTCGGCGATGACCGGCACGCCGGCCGGGATGGCTGCCTTGGCTGCCTCGTAGATCGCGGTGACCTGCGGGACGCCAACGCCGGCGACGATGCGGGTGGTGCAGATGGAGCCCGGGCCCACGCCGACCTTGATGGCGTCGGCGCCTGCGTCGATCAGTGCCTGTGCACCCTCGCGGGTTGCGGCCTGGCCGCCGATGACGTCCACGTGTGCGGCCGCCGGGTCCTTCTTCAGGCGGGCGATCATGTCCAGCACGCCCTGGGAGTGGCCGTTGGCGGTGTCGACAACCAGCACGTCGACGCCGGCGTCGATCAGGGACATGGCGCGGTCGTAGCCTTCGCCGAAGAAGCCGACAGCCGCGCCGACGCGCAGGCGGCCGTCTTCGTCCTTGGTGGCCAGCGGGTACTGCTCGGCCTTGTCGAAGTCCTTGACCGTGATCAGGCCCTGCAGCACGTCGTTGCCGTCGACCAGCGGAAGCTTCTCGATGCGGTGCTTGCCCAGCAGCGCGATGACTTCCTCGCGGCTGACGCCGACATTGGCGGTGATCAACGGCATGGCGGTCATCACTTCGTAGACCTTGGTGGTCATGTAGTTTTCGCGCGGCACGAAGCGGGTGTCGCGGTTGGTGATGATGCCCAGCAGCTTGCGGTTCTCATCGACAACCGGCAGGCCGGAAACGCGGTAGTGGGCGCACAGGTCGTCCCACTCGGCGAGGGTTGCACCCGGGTTCACGGTGACCGGGTCGGTGATCATGCCCGACTCGCTGCGCTTGACCTGGTCCACGTGCTTGACCTGGTCCTCGATGGACAGGTTGCGGTGGATGATGCCGATGCCGCCCTGGCGGGCCAGTGCGATGGCCATCGGGGCTTCGGTGACGGTGTCCATTGCCGCGGAAATCAACGGAATGTTGATGTTGATTCGCTTGGTCAGGCGCGTGGTCGTATCCGCCTCGGAAGGAATCACATCCGTCGGGCCAGGAAGCAGCAAGACATCGTCGTAGGTGAGGCCTTCAAAGGCAAAGGGGTTGAACTCAGTCACGGTGGACCTTTCACGCCGGTGCGGGGATTGATTACATCCTAGAACGGTTCCGGGGTTGGCGACATTCCCTAGGCGCAGGTGTGGTGAACACAACGTTTCCCACCGGCAACCCGGCGTGTCCGAAACCGGTTTGTGACGTGGCCTGCGAGCGCGATCCGGGCTCAGGTCAGGCGGCCTTTGGGCCGTCCCTCCGGCGGAGGAAACGACAATCAACTGCCAGCGGCCACCAACTCGTTCGGAATCAGCGGCCGCACCAAGGACACCCAACGACAGCAAGCCAGCTAAGGACCATGGGCAGCGCGTCCAACGGCCCTCCAGGGTTCCGGTTCTTCGGCGATCTCGGCGGGGATCAGTCGTGTCGGGTCAATTGGGGATCGACCACCACGGCGATCGTTTCTCCCAGATCATGGGAACGGGTTCCCGCGCAAGCCGTAGGCGAGCATGACGGCCTTGCGTGCCGAAGCGAACCACGGGATTCGTGCCCCTGCCGCCGAGATCGAGCAGGTGGTGTTCACGACGGGTTGGGTCTGGCCACCCACTGTCAGGCCAGATCCGCATTCGTGCCGGCTCCAGGACGAGGAGCCCCCGGTCACGGCGATGACCAGCGCGCCGAGGATCGTTCCGCGGATGCGGATGTCCATGTCGACGAACGTTGATCCAGCCATTGCCCAGCTGCTTCCTTCCTGGACTCCCAGGATTCCCCGAAGCGATCCAGCGCCGTGGACACCGCGTCGTTCGGGCTGGTGTTCCGGCGCGCCGGCCGCCGAGTCCGCGGGCTGTTGGTCCAGCGGGGACTCGGGCCTGTCCGGGTGCAGCAGTATGTGGTAGCCGATCCACACCACCAGAAGCGCAAATCACCGCGCCGGCAATGACGCCGAACCAGATGTCGTCCGGGGTTGCCTCGTGCCAGTCCTGCCCGGGAGAAACCACCAGTAGACGTTCGGAGTCTTCCGGGTCCCGGACCACGGAGACCTTCGTTCCCGCTGGGAATGAAGAGCTGGTGTTGCACGAGGTTTCCGCGCCCACGCGCTGCCCGTGCAGGTCGATCTCCATCCGGCACGCCGCATAGTCTTCCTCGACGAGAACGCCTTCATCGACGACTTGCGTGGTGACGATGGCGAAATCCCGTTTGTTGCCTTCCGCCGTGGCTGCGACAACCAGGCCGCTGACGACGAGGGTGAGGATTCCCAACGCCCCGCAGATGAGCCAGCGCCGCGAACGCCTGATCCCCCACATCCTGTCTGCGGTACCGGAAAAGAAATCCCCGAGCGGTTCGAACAGGTGTTCGTAGCCACCAAGCCAGGAATGCCAGAAGTGCACGTCCAAAAGGGCCGGAGCTGTTGTTGTCGGGACGGAACGCTTCTCCGCTGTGTCTGCCGATCTTCAGCACCCGCCCGGATCGAAGTGGAATGATGCCACGGAGTCGGTTCCGGTCATTGGCGGCGAGCTCCTTGCGATACGGCGGCAGCCTTTTCGCGTTGCGCCGTGCGGCGCTTTTCTTCCCATGCATCGATCTCGGGTCCGAGGAAAAACGCCGCGACCAGGACGGAGAAGAACGCCGCTGCCACGCCGGCGAAGACTGCAGTAACAACCCAGTCGCTCGTGGTGTCGTCCCAGGCACCGGGCCCACCCACGGCAACAACATGGTTTCGGTCCGCGGGATCCACGACGACCGCGATTTTGTTTCCCACCGAAAGGTCGCGGGCGTTGAACATCCCGTGCTCAAGGCGAACGGGTGTCCCGTCAATGTCGACGTCGACCCACGGACCGCTCTTGGGAGCGAACCAGTCGGAACTGCGCTTGACCACCTGCACTTCGCGCGCCGGGATCGTCCGCACGAGCAGGGTTTCCGCGGCCGTGTGGGTGGCCGAGTCATCGGCGGCCCACCAGACCGTTGCCGCGGCCAGCACGACAAAGGCAGCAACGATCCCCCGGCGAGCGCCGCGGGACCAGGAATGCACCCTTAGAGCAATGCGCCCGCCCAATGTTCGCCGGGTCCGCTTCCTGCGGGAGGCCTTCTGCCGGCGCAACCGTTCGGCGGTGCGCCGGGCCTCGCGCAGTTCGGCGCTTTCCTTGCGCTGCGCGCGGGTCATCTTCGGCTTGGCCAAGAACGGGTCCTTCTGGAATCTAGGGGCAGGGGTTGCCGAGGCAGCGGAAGATGCCCCTTACAGGTTACCCAAGGTCGCCCGGTCAGGCCTTGACGAAGATGGCGCTGGCCTTGGCGGAATCCATCCCCGTCTGGCTGATGGCTTGGATCATGTACCAATAGCGTTTGCCGCGCACCACCCCGGTATCCGTCCAGCTCTGGGCCGTTGCCGTGCGGGCAACCACCTTGCGCAGGTTTCTGCCGGTGGCCTGGATGTTGGGCATCGTCGAGCCCGTGGATTCCCACCTCCAGATGGCGATGTAGCGGATCTTCTCCCCCGAGGCCGAGGATTTCCAGCTGAGCTTCACGCCGGATGCCGTGCGGACCGCAGAGGTGATCGCCGGGGTCTTCGGGCGCGTTGCCTGCAGGTTCGGCAACGGCCAACGGCAAGGCCGGGCGGGTGTAGTGGGCTGCGGCAAGGGTGCCCATGGCGTTCAGGGAATTCGCGCGCACCGAAGTGGCGTTGTAGAAGGCCTGGCCGCGCACCGCCGGCACCGACCGGGTCTTGGTCAGGTGGTCGCTCAGTTCGTTCTTGTCGTTCCAGGCCCCGCCGGCGCCGACCCTGTAGCTGGCTTCCCCGATCATGAGCTTCACCGGGGTCCCCGCAACCTGCTTGGCCCACCAATCCACCAGGACGTTGTAGTCCGCGATCGTGAATCCCTGGTTCCAGTAAAGCTGGGGCAGCATGTAGTCGACCCAGTTGTTCTTCACCCAGGCCCGCGAATCCGCATACAGCGACGTGTAGGCCTCGAACCCCGAGGTTGCCGAGCCCAGGGAGCTGGACGAGCTGGTTGCGCCAGATGCCAAAGGGCGAGATCCCGAAGACGACCCGGGGCTTGGTCGCATGGATGGCCTTGTGCACGTCCCGGACGAACACGTTGACGTTGTTGCGCCGCCAGTCGGCCACCGAGGTGAACGACCCCTTGTACGCCTTGTAGGTCGCGGCATCCGGGATGTTCGTCCCCGACACCGGGTAGGGGTAGAAGTAGTCGTCGAAATGGATGCCGTCCACGTCGTAGCGCTTCACCAGGTCCTTGATGACCGAGATGATGTAGTTGCGGACGGCCGGGATCCCCGGGTTGTAGTAGCGCTTGCCGCCGTAGGCAAAGGTCCACGACGGGTTCTTCCGCGCCGGGTGCGTCGCGACCAGCGAGTTCAGGGAAGTGCCCATGGAGACCCGGTACGGGTTGATCCAGGCATGCAGGCCCAGCGCCCGCTTGTGCGCTTCCGCCACCGCATAGGCCAGCGGGTCGTAGCCGGGGTCCTTGCCCTGGGTGCCGGTGAGGTACTTCGACCACGGCTCGCCCAGGGTCGAGGCCCACATCCTGTCGGCGGTCGGGCGCACCTGCAACAGCACCGTGTTGAGCCGGCGCTTCACCGCCAGGTCCAGGAGCGCGCGCAGCTCCGCCTTCTGCGTGGCGACGGGAAGGCCGGGCTTGGAGGGCCAGTCGACGTTCAGCACGCTGGCCACCCACATCCCGCGGAACTCGGCGCGCGGGTACTTGGTGTCGAGCTTGGTGTTGCGCTTGCCGACCGTGTACACCCGTCCCTGGACCGCGGCCGCGCTCGCCGGAGCCGCAACGCCCGCCAGCGGGAGGCTGAGCGCCCCGCCGACCAAGGCGGCAGTGAGGAATCCCCGCCTGTCGCAGCCCGGCTGCGTGTCCGGTTCGGGTCGGGCTTGTGGCGTGTCTGGTTCGTCGAGGTACATGGCGCGTCTCCACTTCGGTTTCTGCCCGTCCCGGGGAACCGCGGGGCGTCATTGGCCCAGCATAGGTACCCGGCCGGGCCCACGGAAGCATCAACACGTCACAAGTCGGCCATGACCTCCGATGTTTCTAGTCGTTCGGGTCCATGGCGGCGAGGAAGCGCCGCTCGAACTCCGCACCGGTGCTGCGCGCGTACACGCCGGTGAGATGCGACTGGTCCATGTAGACCAAGACGTTGCCGATCACCGGGCGGCAGGTGCCCTCGGGGCAGAGCAGATCCGTCAGGTCCATGGTCGAGAAGTTCTCCCCCAGGGTTCCTCCGGCGGCCAGCTCATCCAGCGGGGAGGTTTCGGCCATCAACTCGGATTCGGGTGCCGAGCACTTCTCCGATTCCGCCCCGAACCGGTCCACGCATTCGGGCGGGGAGAGGACAAAACGCGGGGTGTCGCGCAGGCCAACCACCGGTATCCCGGCGTCGAGGAAGGGCCGGATGCCGGCCTCGTAGTCGGGCACCACGTGTTCCTGTTCCCCCGGGGTGCGGCCTTCCGCGTCGGGGCCAAGCGCCGTGAACGTCCCGACCGTGATGACGGCGTCGGGCTCGTGCCCAAGCACGTAGTCGGATGCGGCCTGGTTGAAGGCGCCGCATTCCTCGCCGCGGGTCTCCGAGGGTCCGCCGAACCGGCATGAGGGCTTGGTCAGCAGGATCCAGCGCCAGCCCTGTTTTTGCGCCATGACGTCGACGGCACCGCTCCAGTGCTGGGCGTGCGAGTCGCCCACCAGCACGATGGTCTTCTTGGCATCCGGGGCTCCGCCCTGCTGGCAATACTCGATGGCGTCGCCCTCCGGCGCCCACTCCCCCGCGCAGTCGTCCCCGAAGTTCGACCACTGTTCATCGAGTTTGCTGGTCAGCGGGATCATGACTGCCTGCGGATCGGGGGCCGGGGCGGATCCGGGCTTCAGGGCCGCGGCCCCCGGGTTGTCATAGGGCACCTGCGCCGCGGCGCGGCTTTCCTCCGCGCTGACCTGGTGTTCCCAGCCATTGAGCGGAACGAGCACGATGGCAACGAGCACGGCTATGCCCAGTCCGGCCCGCCGGCGCTTGGCCGAGAGCCACTGCCAGGAACGCAGGGGCGATTCGACGAGGCGCGTGGTGCCCCAGGCCAACAGCAGGGAGACGAGCATGAGCCCGAGTCCCGCCCCCAGGGAAATGTCCTGGCTTCCGGACTCGACCAGGAAGAAAACCATGACCGGCCAGTGCCACAGGTACAGCGCGTAGGAAATGTTGCCCAGCCAGCCGAGCGCCGGCAACGCCAGCAGCCGCTGCACGCCCCACGGGCTGGCGGGGGCCAGGATGACCGCGGCGGCGGCCAGCGTCGGCCACAGTGCAAGGTAGCCGGGGAACTGCTGTTCGACCTGCAGCACCATGCCGCAGGCGAGGATCGCGGCCAGGCCGCCCCAGCCCATCGGCACGCCCACCCAGCGGGGAAGCCTTTCCAGCAGGGGAAGCGCAATGGCGACGAGGGAACCGAGGGCGAACTCCCAAAGCCGGGCCCCGGTGTCGAAGTACGCCCATTCCTGGCGGCTGGCAGTCGTGCCGATCGAGTAGGCCAGCGAGACGGCGAAGACCGCGGAGAACAGCACGCCCATGACCACGCGGTAGCCCAGCGCCGGGAAGCGGGCCCGCAGCGTCTTCCACAGCAGCAGGCCCCCGGCCAGGACCAGTGGCCAGAGGATGAAGATCTGCCCCTGGATGGAAAGCGACCAGAAGTGTTGCAGCGGGCTTGCCGTGGCGTGGTCGGTTGCGTAGTAGTCGACGGAGTCCCGGGCCAGTTGCCAGTTCTGCTGGTAGAACAGGCTGGCGGTGATTTGCTCCATGATGGAACTCCACCGCGCCTTGGGCAGCAGCGCCATGCTGGCCGCAATGACCGCCAACAGGACCACGACCGCGGCCGGAAGCAGCCGCCGGAAGACATTGAGCCAGTAGGAGACCAGTGCCAGGGGCCTGCCGGTCTCGACCCTTCTGACGAAGGAGCCCGTGAGGAAGAAGGCGGAAAGCATCAGGAACACGTCCACGCCGCCGGAAACCCGGCCAAACCAGACGTGGTAGACCATCACCAGGACGACTGCCAACGCGCGCAGGCCCTGGAGTTCGGGCCGGAACGCGGCGGCGGCCCTGGCGGGACTCGGCGCTGGCCGCACCGGCGTGCCCGGCGCAGCTGGAGATAAGGAAAGCAGGGGGTACATCCTGGGGAGTTGGTTGCTTCAGGCAGGTCCGGAACGGTGGACCTGGGTTTTCAACGATAGCAAACCTCGTTTTGCCATCGCCGCGGGCCGGTCGCCTCGCCGACGCCGCGGACAGACGCAAAATGCCGCCGGCATCCCGGGCTCCCGCGGTTGGCGGGGATCCGGGCACCGGCGGCATTCATGCCGCTGACACGTATCGGCTACGTGCTAGTGCTTGTGTCCTGCGTGCGAGTCGTCGCCCTCGGCCGGCTTTTCGGCAACCAGGGTTTCGGTGGTCAGCACCAGGGCCGCGATCGATGCCGCGTTGCGCAGCGCCGAACGGGTGACCTTGACCGGGTCGATGACACCGGCGTTGATCAGGTTCTCGTACTCGCCGCTCAGGGCGTTGAAGCCCTCGTTGGGGCCGGCGACTCGGAGACCTTGGAGATCACCACGTAGCCGTCGAAGCCCGCGTTCTGGGCGATCCAGCGCAACGGCTGGACCAGGGCGCGGCGCACGATGCCGACACCTGCAACTGCGTCGCCGGTCAGGGCGAGCACCGAGGCGTCGGTGTCCAGCACTGCAAGGGCGTCGACCAATGCGGTGCCGCCGCCTGCAACGATTCCCTCTTCAAGGGCCGCGCGGGTGGAGGAGACTGCGTCTTCGATGCGGTGCTTGCGTTCCTTCAGCTCGACCTCGGTGGCTGCGCCGACCTTGATCACGCCGATGCCGCCGGCCAGCTTGGCCAGGCGCTCGGAGAGCTTTTCGCGATCCCACTCGGAATCGGTGCGGGTCAGTTCGGCCTTGAGCTGCGACACGCGGTCTGCAACATCTTCCTCGGTACCGGCACCGTCAACGATGGTGGTCGAATCCTTGGTGATGGTGATGCGGCGAGCCGAACCCAGCACCTCGAGGCCCACGGTGTCCAGGGACAGGCCCAGGTCCGGGGAGACAACCTGCGCGCCGGTGATGATGGCGATGTCCTGCAACATGGCCTTGCGGCGGTCGCCGAAGCCCGGTGCCTTGACTGCCACGACGTTCAGCGTGCCGCGGATCTTGTTCACGACGAGGGTGGAGAGGGCTTCGCCCTCGATGTCCTCGGCAACGATGAACAGCGGCTTGCCTGCGGCCAGCACCTTTTCCAGCAGCGGCAGGAATTCTGCCACGGTGGAGATCTTGCCGGAGTTGACCAGGATCAGCGCGTCCTCAAGGACGGCTTCCTGGCGATCGTGATCGGTGACGAACTGCGGGGACAGGTAGCCCTTGTCGAACTGCATGCCCTCGGTGACTACCAGCTCGGTGGCGGTGGTCGAGGACTCTTCGATCGTGATGACGCCGTCGGTGCCCACGGTGTCGAAGGCCTGGGCCAGCAACTCGCCGATTTCTTCGCTCTGTGCGGAGATGGCCGCAACGTTGGCAACCTGCTTGCCCTCGACCGGAACGGAGTTCTCGGCCAGGCGTGCAACAACTGCCTCGACGGCAACTTCGATGCCGCGCTTCAGGGACAGCGGGTCGGCTCCGGCCGCGACGTTGCGCAGGCCTTCCTTGACCAGTGCCTGTGCCAGCACGGTTGCGGTGGTGGTGCCGTCGCCGGCAACGTCGTTGGTCTTGGTTGCCACTTCCTTGGCCAGCTGCGCGCCAAGGTTTTCGTAGGCATCTTCAAGTTCGATCTCACGTGCGATGGTCACGCCATCGTTGGTGATGGTCGGCGCGCCCCAGGCCTTGGCCAGGACAACGTTGCGACCGCGGGGACCGAGGGTCACCTTGACGGTGTTTGCGAGCTTGTCGATGCCCGCTTCGAGGGCGCGTCGCGCCTCTTCGTTAAAAGCTAGCTGCTTTGCCATGCGTTACTCCTTATAAGCTACGTAAAGCCCCGGCCAGGGGCCGGGGCTTTACGAGGAAAAACTACTTTACGACGATGGCCAGGACGTCGCGTGCCGAGAGCACCAGGTACTCTGCACCGCCGACCTTGACTTCGGTTCCGCCGTACTTGGAGTAGATAACGACATCGCCTTCGGCTACGTCTACTGGAACGCGGTTGCCGTTGTCATCGACGCGGCCCGGTCCTACTGCTACGACCTTGCCTTCCTGCGGCTTTTCCTTGGCGGAATCCGGGATGACCAGTCCGGAAGCAGTGGTGGTTTCTGCTTCGAGCGGCTGGACGACAATGCGGTCCTCGAGAGGCTTAATGGAGACGGACATCGTCTCTCCTTTGCGTGAGTTACCAATGGTTTACGGGCCGTTGGGGCGATACCAACCGTCGTCGCGGTGCCAGCTGGCGAATTACCTCAGGCTTTACGGCATCCGTTGAATCAACGAGTGCCACCAATGACTCTAGGCAAGCATTAGCACTCGGTCAAGGCGAGTGCTAATTTTGGGGTCTTTTACGCGCTCGGCGCAGGAGGCCGGGTCGGCTTGGGCGCGGCGGCAAACAGTGCGCGCAGGCGCGCCTCGGCGCCCTCGTCGACGGCTGCGGCGGCCTCGCGGTTGACCTCGGTCACCGCGGCAACCATCTCGGCTCGCTGGATCTTGATGCCCCGGGGCGCGTCGAATCCGATCTTGATGGAATCCCCGCGTACGTCGAGGACCGTCACCACGATGTCCTCGCCGATCAGGACCTGTTCTCCGACTTTCCGGGTAAGTACCAGCACCGCACAATCATAGCCCAACCATGCGGTCGGCCCGGCCCGTCCTAGGGCGTCGGGGCGGTGACGTCGAAGACGGGGAAACCCAAGTCCAGCACGGATTCCGGGCTGAGCGTCTCGTTGCAGTGCAGCGCGACCACCGCATAGACCCGATGGCGTGCGGAGACGTGTTTGACCCATGCCTCGGTGTCCTCGCTCTTGCGCCCCGCATCCACGGCGACCCACAGCTGGTCCGGGCCCAGGATGTCCAGCAATTCCAGCTGGTCCCGAAGCGGCTGCAGCGGATTCAGCGCCACGGAGACGACGAGCGGCAGCTGCGCCTCGACCGCCGCCGCGCGCGCCTTGAGGACGCCGCGCCGGTCGGTGATGGGCTGGTGCTTGGCCGCATCGGCATCGAACTTCCGGGCAAGCTCCCCGGCCGGTCGCCGCATGGCCGACTCGGCGCCGAGCTGCGCGCCGGCAATGACGCCGTCGCCCCACAGGCCGATGACGACCACGAGGTCCCCCGGGCCGTCCAGCGGCGAGGGCAGGATGTCGCGGTGGGAGGGAACCGGCGACGGAGTTGCGCGGGACGGAACCGCGCCGGACGCAACGGTGCCCGACGGACGTGCCCGAGGCAACGGCCGCGGGCGCCACGCGCGCGGACGCCGGCTCCGACGTGCGCGGGGCCGGCGAAGCGCCCGTGGGGCACCGGCAGCGGCGCGGGCGCCCGTGGGCGGTTCGAAGGCGAAGCTTTCCCCGTCGAGCAAACGCATGAACTCCCCGGCGCGGCCCTTGCCGCTTCCGGCCCCGCCCGGGGACGCGAGGCGTCCCCGGACGCGGGGCGCCGGCGACCGCCGCTGGGTGTTGCAAGCAGTTCCTCCTGCGCATCGGCGCGTTCAAGCAACGCGCTCATGCCGGATCCCGGATCGGTGCCGGGCACCGGCACGGGCACTGGCACCGGGGCGACCCGCTTCGCTGCCGGCACCGGCGCGGCGGGCGTCGCCGTGCTCCGGAGCTCCGCGGCCCGCTTCGCCGCGCGCCGCAGCACCGCCGGGGCCGGCGGAACCGCGGGGTCGTCGTCGGGCATCTCGATGATCGCCTCGATGTAGCGCCGGGCCATGAACTTCCCGATGCCGCCCTGGCTCACGCGTTCGGCCGAGGCGATCCGGGCGGTGGGCCCGAACTCGCGCTCGATGCGCTCCCTGAGCTGCTCGAGGTTCTCGGCCTCAAGCCGATATTGCGTCGGCACCGCGCACCACCCCCACGGTCTCGATGTCGGCCCCGCCGACCGTGGCCTCCTGGTAGGACAGCACGGCAAGGCCGCCGCCCTGCCCGCCGACCAGCCGGCGCACCGCGGGGCGCAGCGCCGGCGCGCACACCAGCACGGCGGAGAGCCCGCTGTTTTCCAGCTGCCCGACGATGTCCTTCACCGAGGCCAGCACGGCCTCCAGCCGGTGGGAGTCGAGCATGATCTGGCTGCCCAGTTCCGAGGGGCGCAGGCCCTCCAGCATGGCCTGCTCGAGCGCCGGGTCGATCATGATCACGCGCAGCGTGTTGCCCTCCAGGTGGGTCGCGGCGATCGCCGGGCCCAGCGCGCCGCGGGCGGCCTCGATCAGGCCCTCCGGGTCGGTGCTGGCCTTGGCCCGCAGGGACAGCGACTCGTAGATGCGCTGCAGGTCGTTGATCGGCACGCCCTCCAGCAACAGGCCCTGCAGCACGCGCTGCACCTCGGCCAGGGTCAACAGCGCCGGGCACCAGTTCCTCCACGGCCGAGGGGTTGACCTCGCGCACCGAGTCGGTGAGCACCCGCACGTCCTCGCGGGTGAGCAGGCGCGGGGCATGGGTGTGCACGATCGAGGACAGGTGGGTGACGATCACCGAGACCCGGTCGATCGTGGTGGCCCCGGCCATCTCCGCGTTGTGCCGCAGCTCGGCCGGGACCCACTTGCCGGCCAGCCCGAAGACCGGCTCCACGACGGAGGCGCCGGGCAGCGCGTCCAGGTGGTCGCCCAGGGCCAGGATCTTGCCGCGCGGGGCCGTGCCGCGCCCGGCCTCCACCCCGGCGATCCTGATCACGTAGGTGGCCGGCGGCAGGTCCACCGAGTCGCGGGTGCGCACCGGGGGCAGCACCAGGCCCAGCTCCATGGCCACGCGGCGGCGCAGGGCGCGGACGCGGGCCAGCAGGTCGTCGCCTCCCCCGTTGACGACGTCCACCAGGTCCGGGGCCAGCTGGATCTCCAGGGCGTGCACCCGCATCTTTTCGATCAGGTCCTCGGTGGTTTCCTTCTGCGGCACGGCGGCCTCGTTTTGCGCCTGCACCGCGGCCAGCGATGCGTCCTTGGCCTTCTGCGCCTTGATGCGCTGCGCGGCAAAGACCAGCAGGCAGCCGATCAGCACGAACGGCAGCTTGGGCATGCCCGGCACCAGGGCCAGGGCGATCGCGGCGGCGCCGGCGATCAGCAGCGCGGTGCGCGACTGCGCCAGCTGGGCCGAGGCCGTGGAGCCCATGTCGTCGGACGCGTTGGAGCGGGTGACGATCATGCCGGTGGACACGGCCATGAGCAGCGCGGGGATCTGCGTGGCCAGTCCGTCGCCGATGGTCAGCAGCGCGTAGGTGTTCAGCGCCTCGCCCGATGCCCATGCCGCGCTGCACCATGCCGATCGCGATGCCGCCGACCAGGTTGATGATGATGATGATGACGCCGGCGATCGCGTCGCCCTTGACGAACTTGGACGCGCCGTCCATGGCGCCGTAGAAGTCGGCCTCCGCGGCGACCTCCGCGCGGCGCTCGCGTGCCTGCGAGTCGGTGATCAGGCCCGGCGTTCAGGTCGGCGTCGATCGCCATCTGCTTGCCCGGCATGGCGTCCAGGGTGAAGCGCGCGCCGACCTCGGCGACGCGCTCGGCGCCCTTGGTGACCACCACGAACTGGATGACGACCAGGATCAGGAAGATCACGCAGCCGATGATCAGCGACCCGCCCACGGCGATGTGGCCGAACGCGGCGATCACCTCGCCGGCGTAGCCGTTGCCCAGCACCAGGCGGGTGGAGGCGACGTTCAGGCCCAGGCGCAGCAGCGTGGCGACCAGCAGCAGCGAGGGGAAGACGGAGAAGTCCAGCGGCCGCTTGGCGAACATGGTGGTCAGCAGGATCACCAGGGCCAGCAGGATGGACACGGCGATCAGCCCGTCGAGCAGCGCGGCGGGGATCGGAACCACCAGGAGCATGATGATGCCCACCACGCCCAGCGGGACGGCGATCTTGGAGAAACTCGCAAATTTCATGGGGTTTGTTCCTTAGGGCGGGGCGGGGGTTCGGCGGCGTTGGCGGAGGGCGGATGGGTCTGCCGCGGATGCGGGATCGGGCGGCGGCGCGGCCGCACTGCGGCGCGCGGCGCTGGCCGGGAGGCGGTTCCGGCGATGCCGCCGGTGCGGGCCGCGGCCCGGGCACCGTGTGCACGCCGGCGGCGGAGCCGCGGGCCTTGAGCGTCATCACGAACGCGAGCACCCGGGCCACCTCGTTGTAGGTGTCCGGCGGGATCTCGTCGCCGATCTCGCACACCGCGTGCAGGTTCCGGGCCAGCGGCACGTCCTTGACCATCGGCACCTTGTGGGTGCCCGCCTCCTCGCGGATGCGCGTGGCGATGTTGCCGGCGCCCTTGGCCACCAGCTTCGGGCGCGGACTTGCCCGGGCTCGTACTTCAGGGCCACGGCCACGTGGACGGGGTTCACGATCACCACGTCCGCGTCGGCGATGCCGGCCATCATGCGGTTGCGGCTCATGGCCATCTGGCGGGAGCGGCGCTGGGACTTGATCAGCGGGTCGCCGTCGGAGCGCTTGTTCTCGTCGGTGACCTCCTTGCGGGTCATCCGGGTGTGCTTCCGGTTCCGGCGCATCACCACAAAGACGTCCAGGGCCGCCAGCACCAGCCCGGCGATCACCGAGGCGCGGATCAGCGCGGCGGCGCCGCCGCCCCCGGCGCCCAGCAGCGAGGCGATCGGCAGCGAACCGGACTGCAGGAGCAGCGGCATCAGCGAGGAAACCACGCTCCAGAGCACCAGGCCGATCACCACGACCTTGAGCAGCGCCTTGATGCCCTGCCAGAGCGCCTGGAACCCGAACACCCGCGTGAACCCGCTGACCAGGTTCAGGTTGGACGGGTCGATCTTGAACTTCTTGAACCTGATGCCGCCCTGCAGCGCCGCGGTGGCCAGGATGACCACCAGCACGGCGATGAACATCGGCGCCAGCGTCGTCGGCAGCGAGGAGAGACCCAGCCCCAGCACGTCCAGCGCGGCCTGCTCCTGCGGGTTGGCGATGACGGCCTGGATCGCGACGAACTGGCCGCGCCCGGCCTCCTCGGCCAGGGTCATCAGCCCCGGGATCATCAGCGCGGCCGCGGCAATGCCCAGCCAGGCGGTGAGGTCCTGCGAGCGGGTCATCTTGCCCTTGGACCGCACCTCCTTCATGCGCTCGGGAGTGGCCTTTTCGCTGCGCTCCCCGGAGTCCTGGCTCATGCGCCCAACACCCCGCCGAGCGCCTTCAGGGCGGAGCGCACCAGCGCCGCAACCACCGAGGGCAGCAGCACAAACACGGTCCCGGCCAGCGAGAGCGTGAGGAAGATCTTCAGCGGGAAGCCCATGGCAAAGGCGTTCAGCGCGGGGGCCGCGCGGGTGAGCAGGCCCAGGCCGATGTCGGCGAGCACCAGCACCACCAGCAGCGGGCCGGCGATCTGGATCGCCGAGACGAACATCTGCCCGACGCCGTGCGCCAGGTTCCCGGCCACCGCGTCCAGCGCCGATCCCGCCGCCCAGCGGGATCGCGTCGAAGGAGCGGAACAGCCCGGCGAGCACCAGCTGGTAGCCGTCGGAGGAAACCAGCAGGGCCAGCGCGGCCCAGTGGAAGTAGCGGGAGAACTGCGCGCCGTTGACCATGGACTGCGGGTCGAAGCCCTGCGCCATGGCAAAGCCGCCAAAGAGGTCGATCAGCCCGCCGGCGCTCTGCACCGCGGCGAAAAGCAGCATCACCAGGAAGCCGAGGGCCGCCCCGGTCACCAGCTCCAGGACCACCGCGGCCAGGAACGGCCCGGTCTCCTGCGGCTGGTAGCCGGCGCTGAGCCGCGGGGTCACGGCCAGCGCCAGGCCCACCGCGAGGGTCGCCTTGATGCGCCCCGGGATGGCGTTGTGGGAAAAGGGCGGGGCGATGACGATGAACGCAGTCATCCGCACCGCCGCCAGGAGCATCGCCTCGAGGGACTCCAGCGGCAGCACCGCCTGCATGTCAGCTGCCCCTCAGCAGGGCCGGAATCTTGTCGAAGAGTTCGTGCGTGAAGAGCACCATTTCGGAGATCATCCAGTGCCCGCAGACCAGCAGGGCGATCGCCACCGCGGCGGCCTTGGGCACGAAGGAGAGCGTGACTTCCTGGATCTGCGTCATCGACTGGAAGAGCGAGATCGCGAAGCCGACCACCAGCGAGGTGACCAGCACCGGGGCCGAGAGCTTGGCCGCGACCACCAGGCCGGACAGGCCTATGTCCAGTACCGCGTTCGGGTCCACGTCAGCCACCGGCAATCTTGTAGCTGCCGATGAGCGCGGTGATGATCAATCCCCAGCCGTCGACCAGCACGAAGAGCAGGATCTTGAACGGCAGCGAAATCATCACCGGCGGGAGCATCATCATGCCCATGGACATCAGGGCGGAGGAGACCACCAGGTCGATGACCAGGAACGGCACGAAGATCACGAAGCCGATGATGAACGCGGCGCGCAGCTCGGAGATCATGAACGCCGGGATCAGCGTCGTCAGCGGCACGTCCGCCGGCGTGGCCGGGTTGGGCAGGTCCGCGGCGCGGGTCATCAGGGCGATGTCCGCCTCGCGGGTGTGCAGCAGCATGAAGTCCTGCAGCGGCTTCACCCCGACCTCGAGGGCCTTCTGGAAGTCGATGGTCCCGGCCAGGTAGGGCTGCACGCCCAGGTCGTTCATCTGGGTGAGCACCGGGGACATGATGAACAGCGAGAGGAACAGGGCCAGCCCGGCGAGCACCTGGTTCGGCGGGATCGTCGGCAGCGCCAGCGCGTTGCGCGTCATCGCCAGCACCACGAAGATCTTGGTGAACGAGCTCATCATCAGCAGCAGGGCCGGGGCCACCGACAGCAGCGTGATGGCGATGAGGGTGACGATCGCGGAGCTCGGCGTGCCGTTGGGCCCGTTGATCTCCACCGACACGCCGCCGCCGGTCCCCGGGGCCGGATCCACGGGCGCCGCCCAGGCCGTGCCCGTGGCAAGCACGGTGAACAGCAGGCCCAGGGCAAGCGCAGCCAGGACCACGGCGAACGCGCGCCGCGCGCCCGGGTTCGCCTTCCGGAACGTTGCCGTGCGTGAAGGTCTGTCAGGGTCGCGTTGCTCATGCCGACCGCCCCGTTTTCAGTGCGGCCCAGGCCTGACGCCAGGTATCCGGCGACAGCACCGAACCGGCCAGCGGCCCGGGTGCCGCGCCGACGGGCGGGGCGTGGCGCGTTCCATCGTCGGTTGCCGCCGGATCGGCCGCATCGGGCTGCCCGGCCCCGGCGGTCGGCGCACCGGCGATTTTCTGGAGGCTCAGCGCAAAGGACTGCGAACGCCGGGCGGCGGAGGCGTCCTCGAAGGCACCGGCCGCGGCAACCGCAACCGGCGGCTCGGGCGCCTCGAAGCTGTCGAGCACGTTGATCGAGGATTCGCCGACGCCCAACAGGTATCGCCGTCCCTGCACGTCAAGGAGCACCACGGTGGACTTGGGCCCGATGCCGTGGCGTTCAACGATGGTGACCTGGCTGGCGGACGGCGAGCCAAAGCGGTGCAGGAGGCGCTTGCGCAGGTAGAACAAGAGCCCAAGAACCGCCGCGAGCGAGATGACCACCCGCAGCAGTAGAAAGAAATTCTCCAAGCTAGGACAAACCCTCATTCACATCGAGGATCTTGGTGATGCGCACGCCGTAGTCCTGGTCCATCACGACGACCTCGCCCAGGGCGATGAGCCTGCCGTTGAGCAGGATGTCCGCC
Source organism: uncultured Actinomycetota bacterium (assembly GCA_963818105.1). Lineage (GTDB taxonomy): Bacteria > Actinomycetota > Actinomycetes > Actinomycetales > Micrococcaceae > Paeniglutamicibacter. Next base: position 618,306 of record CAWFRB010000040.1, read on the forward strand.
GGGGCGCCGGCGGAACGGTCAAGCTCCACCACCGCGCCGGGCTCGAGGTTCAGCACGTCGCGCACCGACATGCGGGTGCGGCCGATTTCCACGGTCAGCGCCATCTCGACGTTGTTGATGCGGCCCAGGCGGGCGCTGACAGTCCTCGCGGTCCTCGCCGTTCTTGGCGTTTGCCGATTCGGCCGCCGCGTTTTCGCGGATGCGCAGGGCGAACCAGCCGATGACGGAGCCGCTGCTGACCAATTCGAAGCACACGGTTTCCGCGTCGCCCAGCAGGGCCTCGGGGCTCACCACGGCATCGGTGGACAGCACTCCCACGCCCAGCACGCCGGTCGCGGCGTCCAAGGCGGGGCGCAGCACGTCGGCGGTGGAAATCAGGGAGCCGTTTCCGCCCGGGTTGCCGCCAAGCAGCGGGGCATCCACGCAGATGAGCACATCGGCGGAGAGCTGGCCGACGAATGTCGCCCCGACGATCTCGCCCATGGCGGTGAGCATCGAGGCATCCCGGGCACCGGCGTGCAGCTTCGCGCTCACCGGTGCCGGGGTCGGCAGCATTGCGGCAAGGGCCTCGGCCGCCGCGGCATACAGCGCGGTCGAATGCAGCACGGGGGTTCCTGAGGGTGCGGGAATCATACGGGGGTCTCCTCGGTAGAAACTACAACAGCGGCGATCCGGCCGCTCCGGGTACCGGCCGCGGCGGTGCCCAAACGGCGCCCCTCCACGGAAAGTTCAAAGGGCCTGTGGGTGGGGTGCGGCAACGGCAGCACGTCCCCCACGGCAAGGTTCAAGATGGTGCTCGGGGTGACTGCGGCGGTGCCCAGGGCCAAGGCAACGTCCACCGGGATCCCGGCGAGGGATTCGGCGAGCAGTTCGCCGGCGTTTTCCGCCGGACCCGTCGGGTTTGTTTCGCCCAGTTGCGGCAGGATCAGTTCGGCCGGAACGGCAATGCTGGCAAGGGTGCTGCGTTCGCCGACGCGGACCCGCAGGGAAACCGCGATGACCAGTTCGGACTTGGTGGCGGCCTGGGCAAATTGCGAGTTGTGGTGGATGCTCGCCACGCTCAACTGGTTTTGCAGGAGGGCGCCCAGCGAATAGTGAAGGTCCTCGAGGGCCTCATCCATGAGCCCGCGCACCAGCGTTTGTTCAATGCGGGTGAACTTGCGCTCCGGCACGTCGGTCGCGGTGGGGCTGCCGAGCATGTGGGACACCCAGTTCAGGGCGTCTGCCGCAGGGAACTGGATGACGGTGCGGGCGGTTGTCGCCTCGGATTCGCACAACACCATGGCGGTGGTGGGCGGAAGCCCGGCCACGTAGTCGTCGTAGGACTGCATGGACAAGTACTCGAGCGTGACCTGGGACATCACACGGATCTTGGCCGTGAGCTGGGTGCCCCATTGGCGCGCGAATGTCTCGAAGGCAAGTTCAAGGACACGGGCGTGCTCGCGGGCAAGCGTGGTGGGCCTACGGAAGTCGTAGACAACAGCCATTACCGCTGCAGGGGATTCGGGGTTCAAGGCAGCCATTAATGGTTGCCCGCAGACATAGGGGTCACGGCCTCCACTATCGGACGGGCATAGCCACATGGTTAGCCGGAATCCAGTCATTTTCCGGGATTGCCGCCCAACCACGGGCGGCCCGGGCAGGAGCCTATGACTTTCGGCAGAAGGTTTCTGACGCTTTCGGGCTGGTTGGAGAGAACCACGATGTCCACGCGGCGGTTCAGCGAGATGTCCTTGCCGCCCTTCAACGGACGCGCGTCCCCGTAGCCGACCGAGGAGATGCGGTGCGCCTTCACTCCCCCGTCTTCCACCATGGCCCGCAGCACTCCCGTGGCCCGGCTGGCGGACAGTTCCCAGTTGGTGGGATACGGGTCGACGGGACGCAGCTCGTCGGCGAACCCCTCGATCTCAAAGTGGCGATTCGTCGGCGCAAGCACCGGGGCAATCGCGTCGATGATCTCGCGGGCGTTCTTGGTCAGCTCGGCACTGTTGGGTTTGAAGAATGTTTCGGCGCTCACCAACCGGACCGTCAGCCCGCGCTGGTTGATGGAAAAGTCCGCCGCACCCTTGTGGCCGGAATCCTTCAGCCGTTGGTCGATGCGGACCTTGAGTTCATGCAACTCTTCTTCCTCGGCCTCGGCCAGCTTCAAGAGCTTCTTCCTTGGTCTGTGAATCGATTTCGGCGTTGGCCAGCAGGCCCTCGGAGCCCACCAGTTCGGGAGGGACCACAATGCCCTGGGCGATGTCGGCGTTGATGCTTTTTTCGGCGCCAAATCCGGTGGCCAGGGAATTCTTCAGGGCCTCGAACTTGTCCTGGTCAACCGTGGACATCGCAAAAAGGACTATGAACAGGCACATGAGGACGGTGACCATATCCATGTAGGAGGCCATCCAGCGTTCATCCGGACCGTGGTGTTCGGCCGGCGGCCTTGCGCCCGCGCCGTGACACCGCGACGGGAACTCACGCCGCTTCCTTGAAGTCCTCAAGCACGTGGCCGCTTCGATCTTCGCGGAATCGTCCCTTGCCCTTGCCGCGCAGTTCGTGGGCCGGCACCATGGCGCGCAGGCGCTCTTCCAGGAGGATCGGCTGGCTTCCGGCCTGGATGGCCAGCAAACCCTCGACGGCCAAGGCTCATGCGCTCGACCTCGAGTTCGGAGAGCCGGCGCAGGCGTGAGCCGATGGGAAGCCAAATGAAGTTTGCGGAGACCAGGCCCCAGAGGGTTGCCACGAAGGCAGCGGCAATCATGTGGCCGAGCTCATCGGGCTTGGAGAGGTTCTCCAGGACGTGGGTCAGCGAGATGACCGTGCCGATGATGCCCACGGTTGGCGCATACCCGCCCAGGGTGGCGAAGTACTTGTGGGCGATGGCGTCGGTGCGTTCGCGCGTGGCGATTTCATCCTCAAGCTGGTCGCGCAGTTCGTCCCCGTCGATGCCGTCGGCCATGGACTGAAGGGCGCGGCTCAGGAACGGGTCCTTGGTTGCGTGGGCTTCGGCTTCGAGCGCCAGCAGGCCGTCTTTGCGGGCGACGTCTGCAAGTTCGACGAGCCGCGCAATCAGGCCGGTGACCGGCGCAGATTTTTCCGCGGAAGGCCGAGGGAAGAGTCTTGAAGGCAATGATGGTGTCGCTGATGGTTCCGCTGGCGATCCCGACGGCAATGGTTCCGAGGAACACAATGATCATGGGGGCCGGCAACAGAATCGATGAGACGCTGGCGCCCTCCATGAAAAGCATGGTGAACATGGCGCCGAAGGCCAGCAATAGGCCAATGATTGTTGCGGGATCCAATTAGGGCGTCCTCGGTCGATGCGAAGGTAATCCAGAGGACGGGGATTCGGTTTCCTGCAGCCGGGCCTTTGAAACCACTGAGGCTCGATAGTGCATAACCAGCCCGATGACCTCTTCCATGGACTCGGTCACCACGTATTTGGCGCCGTTGACCATGACCACAACGGTGTCCGGGTTTTCCTGGATCCGTTCGATGAGGTCCGGGTTGATCGCAAAGCGGCTCGTATTGAGCCTTGTAACAACGATCATGTCACCCGTCCTTTCACAGGTCACTTTCGGCAGGCGTGGAGGCACCGTTAGCCAACGGTGCCTCCAACCCGACTAGCGCTTCAGGTTTGCCAGTTCCTGCAGGACCTCATCGCTGGTGGTGATGATGCGGGCGTTGGCCTGGAAACCGCGCTGGGCGACAATCAGGTTGGTGAATTCCTGGGACAGGTCCACGTTGGACATTTCGAGCATGCCGCCGGCGATGTCGCCCATGCCCGGGGAACCCGGCGCACCGTATTCGATGGCACCGGAGTTTGCGGTGAGCGCGTAGCCCGAGCCGCCGGTCTTCTGCAGGCCTGCAGGGTTTGCCACCGACCCCAGGACGATCTGCGCGATGGCCTGCTGGGCGCCGTTGGAGAAGGTGCCGGTGAGGGTGCCGTCGGAGCCGAGGGTGTAGGACTCCAGGGTGCCCGCGGAGCGGCCGTTCTGTTCGCTGATGGAGACGGTCTTCAGCCCGGCGTATCCGGTGACCTTGGACAGGTCCACGGCCGACGCCGCCGACGGCCATGGTTCCGCCGTTCAGGGTACCGTCGGCGGCCAGGGCCAGGGTGGCGGTGCCGGTGGCTCCGGCGCCGTCGTTCGGCGGCCACGTCCCAGCCGCCGGCGGTGCGGGTGAAGGTCATGGACATGCGTGCGGCTGGTGCCGTCCGCCGCGAAGATTTCCTTGTCCTGCACGATGGTGCTCGCCAACGGCGGTTTCCTTGGGCAGGTTGCCGATGAGCGAGGCCGTGGTTGTTGCAACGCCCGGTGCCACGAGGTCCTTTGGCAGGGTGATGTCCTGCAGTGCGCCGCCGGCCGGCATGACGCCGTTGTTGGCCATCCAGCCCTGGACGATCCCGCCGTTGGGGCTGGTGAGTCGGCCGTTGGCGTCGAAGTCGAAGGCGCCGGCGCGGGTCAGCGAGGTGCTGCCGCCGCTGCGGGTGATGAAGAAGCCGTTGCCGGCGATCATCATGTCCGAGGAACGACCGGTGTTCTGCGCCGAGCCCTGGCCGAAGTTGGTGCTGATGCCGGCGACCTGGACACCCAGGCCGACCTGGGCCGGGTTGCGCCCGCCGGTCGTGGCGCCGGGGGTGGTTGCGCCCTGGGTCATCTGGGACAGGGTGTCCTGGAACTGGATGGACGAGGACTTGAAGCCCGCGGTGTTGACGTTGGCAATGTTGTTGCCGGTGGTGTCAAGCATGGTCTGGTGGGCGCGCAAGCCCGAGATTCCTGAATACAGTGAACGAAGCATGTGACTGGCTCTTTTCTACGGTGGCGTGGACGTGGAATTGTTCAAAAAATGGTGCTGCTGGCCGGCGGGGGTTAGGCGTCGGCGGGTTGGCTGTTCCGGCTTGGGATCGGCCGCGGCCTCGTCCTTGTCGGCCGGGGGCTCGACTTCGGTCTTGACCGGGCGGATGCTCTCGACGTTGCCGTAGGGAACCTGCTTCCCGTCCACCGTGAGCATGGGTTCGAGACCGGCGAATGAAACACCTGTCACCACCCCGGTGATGGGCTCCTTGCCGCCCGTGGTGATCTCTTGTCCGATGAGGCCCGCAACCGCGGTGCGCTGCTGGATCGCCAGGGAAACGTTCTGGGTGGCGCTGAGCATGTTGAGTTTTTCCATGGACGCGAGCTGCGTGGTCTGCGCGATCATCTCGTTGGTGTCCATGGGCGAGCTCGGATCCTGGTTCGCCAGCTGGGTCACCAGCAGGTGCATGAACACCTCGCCGTCCATGGCCTGTTTCGGCGCGCGGACGGGCTGGTTCCCGGTCCCGAATTGGGTCACGTCAATTGGTGCAACTGGCATGGTGGTCGATTCCTTCCTAAGCCATCACGTCAAGGTGGGATGAAGCATGTGCGGACGGCCGGGCTTCGTTGGCGGGAAGCTGTGTTGCTTCCTCGCCCTGTTGCCGGCCTGGAGCCGCGGCGGCCGAGGCCCCGCCGCCGAAGCGGTGGTCGTTGGCCATCGAGGCCTGCCCTCCCCCGGAGAACGTTCCGGCACCCGTTCCGGCATTCGGTTGCGGTTCCGATGCTCACCGTTCCCGCGCCGGTTGCCGCGAGGTCGCGGCGAAGCTCCGGAAGCATGGCACGCAGTGCCTCGCGCCCGGCCTCGGTGGGGGCGGTCAGCTCGACGCGCAGCCCCTCGTGGCCCAGATGGGCCTTGACCGTGACGGGGCCCAGGGCTTCCGGGGCAATGTTGACGCTCAGCGTGCGTTCCCCGTGCGGGCCCGTCGCCAAAGCGGAAATGGGACCCAGCAGTTGCCGGTTGATCGGGGGCGCCTGCGGTTCGCGGGAAACCACGTTTTCGACGGCAAGCGTCCTGCCGCCGGAAACGGCACCGACCCCGAGCAGGGTCTCCGGTCGTGAATCCCGTGCCGCTTCGAGGGACACCGGAACCTGGAATCCAGGTGTTGGCGCCATCTGGGAAGGCTTGCTTTCCGGAGCAAGACCGGCGGGCCGGGCCTCGAGTCCGACGGCGGGTTCCTGTGCTTCGGCCGGAGCTTCATCCACGGAAACCGTTGCCGGTTCTTCAACCTCGTCGGTTGCCTGCCGGCCGTTCCCGCCGGCATTTGTCCGGGTGCCCGGTGCGGCACCGCCGGCGAGCGAAACCACTCCGGGGTTGGTTCCGAGCGGCTGCGGTCGAACCGGCTGGCCACGCCGGCTGCGGGACGGCGGCAGGCGGAATCGCGGGGGCGGAAGTTCCCATGTCCGGGGCATCTGCCAAGGACAGCGGCATTTCCGATTGGCCCGGCGCCACAGCTCCAACCGTCGCCGGAGTTGCCGGGTGAACCGCGCGGGATTCGCTGTGTCGCCGATCGTCGTCGAGGCTGTCCTCCGGTTCCGGAGTGCCGGAGTCCCGAGGCTGCCGGAGTTGCCGGGGCGATCGAGGGAATGGCTGTCCCGAGCGTCGCCAAACGCTCCTGGAACTGCAGTTCGCCGAACGCCTCGCCACCCGTTCCGGCCGGAATCTTTTCCTCGGTCTCCGGCTCGGTGGCGGTTTCATCCAGCGCCTGTGCCGAGTCCTGGCTCGGCAGGCAGCATCGAGGCCAAGAGGTCCTCGAAGGAACCGCCCGAGTCGCCGGATCCGGCGGTCGGTCGGCTGTGCAGTGTTTTGTGCGGGCAGGACCCCCAACAGCAAAGGAATCATGCGTTCTTCACCTCCATGTCGAACGCTGCACGCTGTGCCGATGCGTTGAACCTTGCGGCCTGCGCGGCCGAGTCCCTCACGGACGAATCGGCAACGGTCTTGGCTGCGGCTTGGTTGGAAGATTCTGCCGGAACAATGCGGCGGATGGTCATGATTTGTGCATCCGTTTCAAATAGTTTGCGAATGCTGACGGTTTCCCCGGGGCGAGGGGCATGGATCATCTTGTTGTCGCCCAGGTAGATGCCGATGTGGCCGCCACCGCGGGTGACAATCAGGTCGCCCGGTTTGGCCTGCGCCAGCGAGGGAACCTCCATGCCTTCCTTCGCCTGGTCGCGGGCAACACGCGGGAGCTTGATGCCGAGGTCCCGGAAGGTGTGCTGGACAAACGAGGAACAGTCCAGACCAATTTTGGGATTGTTGCCTCCCCACACGTAGGGAACGCCCAGGTACTTGCGCGCCTCGCGCACGACGTCGCCGCCGTCGGTCTTCCCGTCCCGCTGCCATGGGTGCTTCGTCCACTTCGTTGACAGCGCTCTTGCCTGTTTCAAGACGCGGGACCCCGCTGCGTCGCCTGCCGTGCGCTTGGTTTCGGAAACGCCGGTGCGGGCCGGATCCAGTGCCTCCTGCAGGAGCTGCGTGAAGTCGGCTGATGCGGTTCCGCCGGACAGGTTCGTGCCCAAGCCGCCCTGGCCCAGGCCGACCGCACCGGGCGCATTCACGGCCTGGTTGGTCCGCGGGACGGCAGGTTCGCTTGCCACGCCGCCGCTGACCGAGGCAAGGGTTCCCTGGATGGAACCGATGCGCGAAGCCATCTCGCTGAAACTCACTATGCGTTCCTTCCCAGGGATCGAGCCGAACCCAAATCGTCAAGCAGGGCCTGTTCGCGGCCAAGGTCTTCAAGCCGAAGGGCCGTTGCGTGCCTGTCGGAAAGCTTCTCCAGGGCCTTGACCTCGGCCCGGGCGCGCTGGTGTTCAAACCCTGCGGATTGCGCCGCCTCATTCAGGGTTTCGACCAGGGCGTTCAGTTCCAGCAGCATCCCGCTGGTTGAGGCGCGCGACGCCGCAACGGCCAACATCGTTGCCGCGTCCACCGGATACTCTTCACCGACTCCGGCGGCTTCCTGCACGTTCTTGATCGCGGTTTTCCCGCCACGCAGGGCCTTGTTGGCGGCCGCCAGTTCGCCGGCGGCCTTGCTTTCCTGAAGCTCGCGCAGGCGAAGCAGCCCCGACAGGGGAAAAGTCCTAGCCATTAGTTCACTCCCAAGGTAAGCAGCAAGTTTGTCAGTTCGGTCCAGGCCTGTTCGCCCGAGACCGGCTCTTCCAGGCGCTGGCGCAAGAAGTTGTTGATCGCATGTTCGTGGTCCACGGCGGCATCCGCCAGCGGGTTGCTTCCGCGCTGGTAGGCGCCCACGTCCAGCAGGTCCTGGACCGAGCGCCGGGCCGCGAGCACACGGCGCAGGCCTGCTGCGGCCTGCGCCTGTTCCCGCGTGGTGACCCGGTTGGCCACACGCGAGACGGAGGCCAGGGCATCGATCGAGGGAAAGTGCCCGGAGACCGCCAGCTTGCGGTCAAGCACGATGTGCCCGTCCAGCAACGACCGGGTTGCATCCGCAATGGGCTCGTTGTGGTCGTCGCCGTCCACCAGGACCGTGTAGATGCCCGTGATCGACCCGTTGGCATCGCTGCCCGCGCGCTCAAGGAGCCTGGCCAGCAGGGAAAAGGTGGAGGGCGGGTAGCCTCGCGTTGCCGGCGGTTCCCCGGCGGACAGGCCGATTTCGCGTTGGGCCATGGCCACGCGGGTCAGCGAGTCCATCATCAACAGCACCTGCGCACCGGAGGAACGGAACGATTCGGCAATGCGGGTTGCAACGAAGGCGGCGCGCAATCGCATGCGCGCGGGTTCATCGGCCGTGGAGACCACAACGATGGAACGGGCAAGCCCCTCGGCGCCCAAGTCCTCTTCGAGGAACTCGCGGACTTCGCGGCCACGCTCGCCCACCAGGGCAATGACGTTGACCTGGGCGGTGGCTCCGCGGGCAATCATCGACAGCAGCGAGGACTTGCCGACGCCCGATCCTGCGAACAGCCCGATGCGCTGCCCTGCTCCCACTGCGGTGAGCGTGTCCATGACACGGACCCCCAGCTGAAGCGGGGCGGTGATGCGGCTGCGTTCAAGTGCCGCAGGGGTTTCGTGCTCCATGGGAACCATGGTGTGCTCCCCCAGCGGCCCCTTGCCGTCAATGGGTTTGCCAAGGCCGTCCAGCACCCGGCCAAGAAGCCCGGTGCCCGTGGGAATCTGGGCGCCGTGGCCGCTGCTGCTGACCAGGTCCCCGACGCTGATCTTTTCCAGCTCGCCCAGCGGCATGCAGTGCAGGGTCTCGCGGCGGGCGGCAACAACCTCGGCCGCGACCTTCTGCGGACCGATCTCCAGCACCGTGCCGAGCGGCGCGTTCAGGCCCGATACCTCAAGGCCAAGGCCCACCACGGAACTGACAACGCCGACGCGTTCCGGTTCGGCGGCCAGCAGGGCTTCATCCAGCGCAGGCCAGGCGAGTGCGCCCAGAGCCATCAGGACCCACCCCGCAAGACCAGTGCGGCACGTTGGAACGCCGTGGAGATGCGCGCGTCGAGGAAACCCTCGTCAAACGCGGTCATGGCATCGCCGCGCGCCAGGGTGGCATCCGCGGCAAGCTTGATCGCGGTGCCGGGGACATGCGAAAGCCCAAGCTGTTCCAGGTCTTGCGGGTTCATCCGGACTTCGCGCACGGTAGCTGCCTCGATGCCGGCCAGCGCCCGGTCAAGGGCTGCCTTGGCGCCGAAAGCGTCGTTGGACAATTCCTTGCCGATGATCTTCTCGGCCAGGAGCAAGGCGGCTTCCGCCAAGACGGTGGAGGCGGCGTCCAGCACGGGCACCGTCCTGGCGTTGAGCGCGCGGGCGGCGGCCTGCAAGGCGTCGATCGCCAGTGCGTGTTCGGCTGCCCGCGCGGCCTCGGCCGCGGCGTGCGCCCGGGCGATCTGTTCGCGCTGCTCGCGCGCCACCGACTCGGCCGCGCGGATGCCCGTGGCATAACCGGTCGCGTAACCATGGGTTTGGGACATGGCCTCGTGGCGCCTGACGTTTTCCGTGGCATTCAGTTCGCTGAATCGCGCGGGTTCGAACGCCGGCACCTCGGTGCCAACCAGCTCAGAGGACAAAGTCATCTTCGTCGCCACGCTGGATGGTTATCTCGCCGGTGGTTTCCAGTTCCCGGATGGCACGGACGATATCCGCGCGTGCTTCCTCGACCTGCGAAACACGCACCCTGCCCATCGATTCGATCTCGGCGTCCAGGACTTCCTTGGTGCGGTCCGAGATGTTCTCCCGGATGGTTGCCTCGACTGCGCTGCCGGCGCCCTTGAGCGCGAAGGCCAGGACTCCCGGGTTGATGCCGCGCAGCACCCGCTGGACGTCCTTGCGGTCGAACTTCACCAGGTCGGTGAAGGAGAGCATGCGCGAGCGCACTTCCTCGGCCAGCTGGGGGTCGCGCTGTTCCAGGGATTGCAGGAGGTCCTTTTCGATCGCGACATCCGAACGGTTCAGGATCTCCACCAGCGGCTGGATTCCGCCGACCGCCTCGATCGGTTCGCGAGGGGTCATGACGGCACCCGTGCGCTTCTTCAGGGCTTCGGCAACCACGCGCACGGCCTCGGGGGAAGCCGATCCCATGGTGGCCAGGGCGCGGGCGATGTCGGTGCGGAGCGTCGACTCGAAACTGGCGAGCACCGCCGACCCGATTTCCGGGCGCAGGTGGGCAACCACCAGTGCCGTGGTTTGCGGCAGTTCGCCGTCGAGCAGCGCAACGATTTGCGCGGGGTCCGCGCTGTCCAGGAACTCAAAGGTCATCCCGGCAAGGGAGGACGAAAGCCTGTCCATGACGGTGTTGGCCTTGTCGCTGCCGAAGGAGGCCTCCAGCAGTCCCACGGCCATTTCGCGTCCGCCGCGGGCATTCAAGCGGCCGGACGTGGCAAGTTCGTGGATCTCGTGGATGGTGTCTTCCACGGTGGCGGCATCGACGCGGCGCAGGCGCACCAATTCGCCGGCAATTTCGTCCGCCTCGAATTCGGTGAACTGCTTCATGACTTCGGCGGCGTGTTCCTTCTCCATCTGCATGAGCACGATTGCGACTTTCTGGGTGCCGCTGAGCATCGCAGTGCCGCCGGGGCCTAGCGCTTTCATTCGTGCTTCCGATCATCCATGACGGTGCGCAGGTACTCGGCCATTTTTGCCGGGTCGCTGGCCGCCAGTGCCGATAGTTCTTCGCGTTTGACGTTGTGCGAGATGGGGAAGGTCGCGACCGGTGTCGGCAACGCCACCTGGGAGATGGCTACGGTCTCCGGGTTCGGGTTTTCCATCGGCACCGCGGAAATCGACGGGTAGTCGCGCAATTCGCCCAGGTCGATTGGTTCGCGGTTCTGCTTGTTGCGGCGCACATACAGTGCGTAGGCGGCAATCAGGATCAGGGCCAGGGCGACGACGCCCGCAATGATCAGCGTGCGCATCAGGGCCGCGTTGCGTGCGGCGGTTTCGGCTGCGTCTGCCGCGGCCAGCTGGTTTTGGGCAGCGGTTGCGGCATCCGTGTTGAATGGCACGACCGAGACGCTGACCTGGTCATTGCGGGTCGCGTCGACTCCCGCGGCATTGCTGATCATTTGGGTGAGCTGCGGGAATGCTCAAGCCCTGGGCGGCCTTGTCGCTCACGGCAACCGAAATGGTCTGGCGTTGCAAGGTTCCGGCGGGAATCGTGCGGTTCTCGGTGACCTTGTTGACGGCGTTGGTGCGCTGGTTGTCCGTTGAGGTGAACGTGCCGGTCGCCATTGGTGCCGTTGGGCACGGCAATGTTGTCGGGGCCCAAGACTCCCGCGGCCGGTCCTCCGCTGCCGTTGCCCTTGTAGTTTTCCTTCTTTTCCGATTCGACAAGTGCCGGTTTGCCCTTGGGATCGGTGAAGGTTTCCTCGGTGCGTTCGGCGGATTCCTTGCTCATGTCGGCAGCCACGGCGACTGTTGCGTTGCCGGGTCCCACCACGCGGTCAAGCATGCCCTGGATGGAGCTGGCGACACGGGTTTCATAGTCGGAGGTTTGCTGGCTCACTCCCCCGGTCAATCCAACGCCTGCCGCAGACAGCAGGTTGCCCGCCGAGTCAACGACCGAGACATCCTCGGGCTTTAGCCCGTCAACTGCCGCAGAGGTCAGGTGGACAACGGATTGGACTTGGTCGCGGCTCAGCGTGACGCCCGGCTTGGTTTCGACAAAGATCGAGGCCGTGGGGTTGGTCTTTGAATCGACAAAGACCGTCTGTTCCGGAATGGCCAATTTCACCGAAGCCAGCTTCACGCCGTCCATGGCCTGGATCGTGGAGGCCAGCTCGCCTTCCAAGCGCACGCTTGTAGGTGACGCTCTGCTGGAATTCGCTGGAGGTGACACCCATCTGGTCAAGCAGGGAGTAACCGCTGGTTCCCGAGCTGGGCAGGCCAGAGGCAGCTGCCTTGAGCCGGGCCTCGTAGACGCTGCCCTCGGGAACCAGGATGGTTCCGCCGCCGCCGGTGAGCTCGTACGACACGCCGTCGGTCTTGAGCTGTTCCACGATGCCCGCGGCATCCTCGGGGGCAAGCCCCGAGAACAAGGGTGTCATTTTCGGCTGGCTCAGAAAGGTGGTGAGGGCAACGGCGCCCATGACCAAAATGGCTACGCCAATGATCATGATCGTGCGTTGAGCCACGGTGAACCCACGCACGGTGTCCACCAGCTTGCCCAGCGGTGCGGGAACTGCGGCCATCAGGCTTGCATCCTCATGATCTCGTTGAAGGCTTCAACCCCGCGGTTGCGGAAGGTCGACACCATTTCCACGGCCAAGGAGGCGCGAGTGGACGCAAGCGTCGCGGCGTGGATGTCGGTCAGGTCCCCGGTGACGGCCTTGACGGAAAGGTCGTTGGAGATTCCCTGCAAGTTTTGGACCTCGTTCACGGCGCCGCCGAGCGAGTTGGCGAAGGCCGAACCGTCGGTTCCGGCCTTTGCGGTCGGCTGGATGAATCCGGTGGCCGTGGTTGCGGCTCACTCCCGTGACAGGGGCAATGTTCATGGGCATTAGTTGCGTCCGATCTGCAGTGCTGCCTGGTATGTTTCCTTGGCGCGGTCGACAACGGCGGCGTTCACTTGGTAGCCGCGCTGCGCCATGATGAGGGCGCCCATCTGTTCTGCCATGTCGATGTCCGGGTAGCGGACATTTCCTTCGGCATCCGCCAGCGGGTGGTTGGGTTCGTGCACGATGCGGCCCTCGGCACTGCCGAATTCGGCACCCGAGACGAACACGCCCTGCTGGTCGCCGCTGGCCTGCGCCACGATGTAGCGGGCCCGGAAGGCCTCGCCGCTCGTGGCGGTTGCGGTGTTTGCGTTGGCAAGGTTGTCTGAGATCGCATCCAACCATTTGCGGTGCACAGTCAGTGCTGTGCCGGCTATTCCGATTGCGTCGGGCATTAGTTGCTCCTCAGAGCGGTGCGGATGCTGTTGAACGGGCCGGAGGCCGCCTGGGTCGCGAACTGGAAGCGCAGGACAGTGTCAATGTTGGACAGGGTCTCTGTATCAATGTTGACGTTCGAGCCGTCGAGGCGCGTGGGTTCCAACGACGTCTGCGTGGTGGCCGCACTTTTTCCATCGCCGCGTGCCACGGAATTGGCCAACGCGGATTCGAATTCGACACGTCGGGCGTGGTAGCCGGGGGTGTTGACGTTTGCAATGTTGTTTGCAATGGCACGCTGACGCAGCGCCAAGCCATCCAGGGCACTTTCCAGCGCCAAGGACGTGACGGAATCGAACACGACGAGTTGCTCCAGGATCGTAATGCGGCCCATCCTTGGGCACAAAGGGATGTGAGCAATCCGTGCTCTCAAAACAGACAATCGGCCAAAAACTACTAGCCGTTAGCTATTTATGGTTATCCAACCAGATCCAGGTAAACGGATGTGGAGCTCATGGACCGAGGGACGGAATCAACCGCGCGCAGTTGCCGCGCGGTTTCATCCCGCCGGTCCTTGAGGACCACGGCAAGTTCCTGCATTTCCGTGAAGACAGCCTGTGCCCGTGGCGCAAGACTCGACGGCAGCGGACCCACATCTTCCGGAGGGCTCCAGCTGGTGGGCAACTCAAAAAGCTCTTCGCTGTCCAGGGCGCATCGGCGCAACCGGGCCAGGTCGTCTTCCATTTGTTCCAGGACAGCAATCCAGGATTCTTCGGCCGTGCTCGAGAGTGGCATTCTTAGCCAAGGAACGTACCGCCATCGAGCGCAGGAGCGGCCACCGGAACGGCCGCAGCCTCGTGCCATGCCTGCCGCAGCGGCTCCAGCAAGGAGATTGCCTGGCGCGTCAGTGCCGGATCGCGGCGGATGTTTGCATTGACCAACGTTTGGGTCGCGAAGGCGTACAGGCTTTGCAGGCCCTGCGCGCCGTCCCACGAATCCGTGTTCAGGGATGAAACCAGCTCGGCGATAATGTCCTGCGCATGCACGAGGTTGTCGGAGGCCGCGATCCAATCCTGCGCCAGCTGCGCTGCTTCAGCCCGATTCAGGTCAAGCAGCAACCGGTCATAGAGCATTGTCAGCAGGCGTGCCGGGCTGGCCGAGAGGATTGCTTCGCGGTTCAGCTGCGCGCGTTTCTGTGCTGGGTTCATCATCATTTGCCCTGCGCACCCGTCGTTCAGGGAGTTGAGCTGCGAGGCCATGTAGGACTGTTGGGAATTGAGCTTGCTCAACTGCACCTCGAGGGCGGAATAGGTTCGCTTCAGCGTGGCTTCGCGCGTGGCAAGTCGTCGGTCCCAATCCAGGACCTGGGTGCCAAGCCGGGAAACCATGGATTCCTGGCCCTTGATGCGCGAGGTGATTGCCCCGTCGTATTTGTCGGACAGGTTCGCGGTGACGGTTGAAACGCGTGAGGCGATAGTTTGCACCACGGATTCGATGCGTGCCGGGTCCTCGGCCAGGACTTTTGCAAACTTTTCTGCGTTGAATTCCAGCTTGCCGTCTTTGGTGATCGAGATGCCGATTTCCGATGGCGACTTTCCATCGATTGGCATGACCACGGCATCCATGACGAGCTTCTTGACGTCTCGCGCCGTGCTGTCGCCGGTGAAGATCATGCCGGACGTTGCACCGCCCGCGCCGCTGGTGACTGCCGAGTTCGTGGCAATGAACTTGAAAAGGTCGTTGAGGGAATCGACCAAGTCCGAAGCAGCCTTGGAGGTTGCCTCGGTGTCCCGGGCGACCGAAACAGTGACGGGCTCCGTTGATGTCTTGGAAACCGTGACGTCCACGCCGGGAAGCAAGGAAGTGAAGGTATTGGTGGCGGAGCTGACGGTTTGCTCGGCGCCGGTGCCGGCCCAAAGCGTCAGCTCGGCGTCCTGTGCCGCACGAATCTCCGTCAGCGGCGCATCTGCCGTCGGAAATCGTAATGGTGAAGGCATTCTTGGCACCGGTTTCCGTCGCAGGAGAATTGCACACGGAACTTGCCGTCGCCGGTTGCAACCTTGACGCCTTGACGCCGGCGTCGGAGGCATTGACGGCCTTGATGACATCATCCAGCGAATTCGAATCGGCCACGATGGTGGTGGTTCTGGTTCCATCTGCGGACTTGATGGTGAAGCTCGAGTCAGGCCCATTCAGTGACGGCGTCAGATACATGGATCTGGCTTTGGGCCAGCTTGGTGACAGTGACATCCAGGGAGCCGGGGTTGGCGCCGGCTCCGGCGGTTGCCTTGACGCCATCGGAGCTGCTGGAGGTGGTGAAGAGCTGGAGGGAATCCGGCTTGGCCAGCTTCTTGGTCAGGGTGGCCAGATCAGCGACCTTGGTGTTCAGCGCTTGCAGGGCGCTGACCATGGTCTGGGTGGACTTGACCTTGTTCTTCAGGATGTTCTGCGGAATCGCTTCAACCTGCATGAGGGATTTGATCAGGCAGTGGTGTTCAAGTCCACTGGCGAGTCCGTCGAGTGCCAGGCCCATGCCGTCTCCGCTTCTTCAGTCTTGTGTGTATACCGAGAATCTCCCGCGGCAAGCGCGCACTTGGTGCTGCGCGGATGCCACGGGAGATCCTTGGGTGATGCTTTGTGTTTCCTAAACCGTTGACTGGCCTGTTGGCAGCTTGGGGGTATGCCAACTTGGCATCCAGGTTTAGAAAACGATCTTGCTAGTCCGAGCCAGAATTTCTAGCGGAGCAGCGACAGGACGCCCTGGGTGGACTGGTTTGCCTGCGCGAGCATGGCGGTACCGGCCTGGGACAGGATGTTCTTGGCGGTGAACTTGACCATTTCGCCGGCCATGTCAACGTCGCGGATGCGGGACTCTGCGGCAGAGAGGTTTTCGCGGGAGACGTTCAGCGAGTTGATGGCCGATTCGAAGCGGTTCTGCGAGGCACCCAATGTTGAACGCGCGGTGGAGACTGCCTTGATCGTCGGTGTCAACTGCGGTCGATCGTGGTCAGCGCAGTCGGCGGCGATCGGCGAAGGTCAGCGCCTTGACAGGTCGCTGACCGGCGCGTCCAATGGTCTGCGACGTCCGTCAGGTTGACTGCGATCTGGTCTGTCAGCTGCCTGATCGCCGGCGCCAACCTGGAACGTCAGACGTGGTGCAGCGGCAGCCGTTCAAGCAGCTTGATGCCGTTGAAGTTGGTGGACTCTGCCGATACGGGTCAGTTCGTCGCCCAAGGCCGTCGACTTCGGTCGTGATGGCGGTCGCGGGAATCGGCGTTGTTCGAGTCGTTGCCGGCCTGGACGGCCAGGTCGCGAACGCGCTGCAGGATCGAGTGGACCTCGGTCAGTGCGCCTTCAGCGGTCTGGATGACCGAGATGCCGTCCTGGGCGTTGCGTGCTGCAACAGCCCAGGCCGTTGACCTGCGAACGCAGGCCCTCGGAGATCGACAGGCCGGCAGCGTCGTCGGCTGCACGGTTGATGCGCAGGCCGCTGGAGAGCTTTTCGAGCGACTTGGACAGGTCGTTCTGCGTGTTGGACAGGTTTCGGTGAGCGTTAAGCGCCGAAATGTTGGTGTTGATCTGCATACCCATGGTGAATTCCTCCGTGAGACGGGTGTTGGTTACCGAGGTCCATCCATGGACCTCAATCACCGACTATCGGCAGTCATCAACATCGGGTTAGCGGTTCCCGAAAGAATTCTTGGGAAGGAGCCTAAACAGCGGGCACCAATGACTCGGCGGAGTACGCCGGACGGGTGATTCCTCCCGCGGCCCGCTCTTGGAACTCATGCAGGTAGGAGTCCCGTCGCTGCGCTGCAGCACGGGTCAAGGCCTCCGAGGCCACCGGTGCAGCCTCGGGCATGTAGTTCTTTTGCAATCCCTCTTGCAGCAGCTTCATCGCAGCGGTTCGGCGCTGCGACACCGCCGAATGGGTGATTCCCATTTCGGCTGCCAGTTCCTTGACGGTGGACCCCTGGAAGTAAATGCGCTCAATCACCAGGCGCAAATTCTCCGGCAACGCCGCCACCGCCTCGCGCACCACCTGAACGTGTTCGACTTCGAGAACGGATTCTTCAGGCGTGAGGTTGCTCGAGCTCAGGTAATCGTTCATCGCATCATCGATGCCAACGACCGTGCGCGCAGAATCAGTGAGCGCGGCAATTGTCGATTCCTGGTCCGTGCCCATGGCTTCGGAAAGCTCGGCAACGGTGGGAGTCCTGCCCATGGCCGCGGTCAAGGTTGCTTGGATCGTGCGGGTTTCCGTGATGCGCTTGCGCGCACCTCGGGTGGCCCAATCGTTGGAGCGCATGTCATCCGCGAAGGCGCCGACGATGCGCCGACGGGCATAGGCGCCGAACGGGACGCCAACCTTTGGGTCAAATGCCTCGGCGGCCGTAATGAGAGCAATAGCGCCAACCGAAGCGAGATCTTCGCGGGAAAGGTGCGTCGCTTTCGCGCACATTTCCGCCGCGAGATAGCCAACAAGTGGCAAATTCTCAACAACCAACAGGTTGCGTGCTTCTTGATCCACTGGGGCGTTCCTTACCGCATAGAGAGAGTCCCAGGCCGGTGCGTATTGTCACTGGCCAACTGGCTATTTCTCCCCAAAGAACCTCGCCACATGAGATATTAGCGGCAAATTCCGCTTTGCGGGGCTATTTTGGCTAACGCGTGTCGTTCAATGGCAAGCCGATAGAGTCGAAACAACTGGGGAAATTTTGGGGGATACCTAGAGCTTTGGGAGGAAAACATCCATGGGAACCAATGAGCTTTCGGTGCTGTTATGGAAAGAACGCGAATTACTCGAACTGCTTCAATTCAAATTGGAAGAGCAGCATTTGCTACTCGTGGCAGGAAAATCGCGTTGGATAGACCTGGCAACCCGAGAAATTGAAAGTGTTCTGGAAAAAGTCCACACTGCGGGCTTGGTCCGCGCAATGGAGGCTTCAGGCGTTGCAGCTGCTTGGGGACTTGCCGACGATTCGTCGCTGGCAGAGATTATCGATTCGGCACCGGAGGGCCCGTGGAAGGAAATCTTCACTGCCCACCTTGGCGCATTGCGGTCCACAAGCACCGAAATAGCCAGCCTTCGCGACGCAAACGAGCAATACCTGCGGGCGGCATACCGATCAACGCAAGAGACACTTGCCACCTTGGGTGAAGACTCTTCGCTTTATGGGCCCAAGGGCTCATCCTCGACGCAACACGTCGGGGCACACATCATCGACACCAATCTTTAAGGAGTCCCCGTGAGCACGTTCAGTGGCCTGAATACTGCTATGACAGGCCTGAATGCGGCACGCTTGGCAATGGAAACGGCCGGCAACAACCTGGCCAACGTGGGCACAAAGGGATACACGCGCCAGCGCGCCGACTTTGTTTCCGTCGGCTCCCTTGCACAAACAGGGCTTCTGACTTCTCGCAACGGCGTGGGACAAGGCGTTGCGCTCTCGGGCATTGCACGGCTTTCCGATGCCCACCTCGAAGCCCGCGTCCGCGGGACCTTGGCCTTTGCCTCGCAGTCCGATGTGCGCGCCGAGGGACTTTCCAATCTTGAAGGAGTCCTCCGCGAACCCGGAGAAAACGGGCTTTCCGCCTTGCTCAATGACTTTTGGGCTGGATGGGAAGACGTCGCCAGCCAGCCCGGTGCGACTTCCCCAGCAGCCGTCCTGCTGGAACGGGCAAAGGCCGTGGTAGACCGGATCTCCCTCTCGCACACGGAGATATCCGACCCAGTGGAATGCGCAAAGGCAGAGCCTCGACACGATGGCCAACGAAATCAACACCGCTGCCACCGCCATCGCGGAACTGAACGGCCAGATTCGTTCGTCGGTTGCCGCCGGCGGCGCGCCCAACGCCCTGCTTGATCAGCGCGCACTGCTCAGCGACCGCGTTGCGGAGCTTTCCGGGGCCACGGTTCGCGAATCGCCGGATGGAACCATCGATGTGTTGATTGGTGGAAACGCCTTGGTCAGCGGCACCACCGTTCGCCCTGTCGAGGTCGCCGGAGGACTGTCAATGGATGACGGACTCGCCCCGGCGACCTTGCAGTGGGCCCACCGCCCGGGTGATTCGATCGGCCTTGAATCCGGCCGAATCGCGGGAGTGATCTCCCTGCTTGCACCGGCCAATGCATCCGGCACCGGCGGCGCGCTTGCGGAATCGGCCAAGTCGCTGAACGCCATCGCCATGGAACTTGCAACACGCGTCAATGACTGTCCAGGCCAAGCGGCGTGACCGTTGACGGGGCTCCAGGCCAAGACTTCTTCAGTTTCGACCCGGCCAACCCCGCCTTGTCGCTGAAGGTGATCGCCACCGGTGCCAAGGATTTGGCCACGGGTTCGGCCGGCGGCGGCGCCTTGGACGGGTCCAATGCCTCGGCCATGGCCCAGTTGGGCAAATCCAAGGACGGCCCCGACGCACTGTGGGCAAACATGGTGATCAAGATCGGTGTTGCCACCAAGTCGGAGGCGCAGCATGCCGTGTCCACCGCGGTTGCGGCCTCCAGCGCCCAGGCCGCCCAGCACTCCGTGTCGGCGGTCTCCCTCGATGAAGAAAACGTCGCACTTGCTGGCCCACCAACATGCCTTCCAGGGCGCCGCACGCGTGATGACGGCCGTCGATGAAATGCTTGACACCCTCATCAACCGCACCGGACTCGTTGGACGATAGGCAACAAGGATCATGATGAGAATTACCACCGCATCGCTGAACGCCACGACGGAACGCAATCTTCAGGTTGCCATGAACCGCCTGGCCACCGTGCAAAACAAGGCCGGAACCGCAAAAGGAAATCGGGCGTCCGAGCGACGATCCCAGCGGCACGGCCAATGCCATGGCCATCCGCGCCCAGCAGCGCCAAAACGACCAGTTCATGCGCAACGTGCAGGATGCCAACGGCTGGCTGTCCACCGCCGACAAGGCCCTGGGCACGACCACGGACCTGCTCCAGCAGCTGCGCGACGCCACCGTGAAGGGCGCCAACGATGGCGCCCTTTCCCCGGATGCCAAGGAAGCCATCGCCATGGAGCTCGAACAGCTGCACGATTCGCTGATTAGCGTGGCGAACACCCAGTTCATGGGACGCCACATTTTTGCCGGCAATTCCGATGCTCCCACTGCGGTAGACGCAAGCTACAAATTTTCCGGAACCGGCAGCGTTGAACGACGCATCGGGCCAAACTCCAGCGTCCGCGTCGATGTAGATGGTGCCAGCGTTTTTGGAGCAGAAGGCGACAGCGTTTTTGCGTTGGTGAAAAACATAGTTGCCGATCTGCGCGGTGGGACCAACATCGGCAGCCGAATTGGGGAAGTGGATAAATTCATGCAGAAAGCACTTGGGGTGCATTCAACGATCGGCGCCAGCCATGCCGCCGTGCTCGCGGCGGACGAATCGCTGTTGACCGACGCCGTGTCGCTGGAAGGGCAGCGAAGCCTCATTGAGGACATCGACTTGGGGTCGGTTGCTCTTCAGCTCAAGACACAGGAGCTTGGCCTACCAGGCAGCGCTTTCCGCAGCGGCACGCACGCTGCAGCCATCGTTGATGGATTTCCTGCGATGAGCCGCGCGTTGGTTCCGGTTGCCCCGCTTCCGGGATTTCCGACGGCAACAACACTGTCCTTGGAAGCGGTGGAGGGAGCAATCGGGCTGTACTCCCTGGTTTCCGCACAGGCACCGGAACTGAGGTTCTTTGTGCTGGATGCCGCAATCCACCTTGCCGACTACAAGCCGGTGTTCACCAACGAGCAGATGGCCTTGGTTGGCGACCCTGCGCCCGGGGACAACAGCGTCCTGGTCATCGTCAACACCACGGACAACCAGGCGACGGTGAACCTGCTCGCTCCCCTGTTGGTGAATGCCGGCACCGGGTATTGCGCCCAGGTGATTCTCGAAGGCCAGGAATGGCCGCTGAGGCACCTGCTGCCCCACTAGCAGGACCGGTTGTTTCCGGGTTTACAGGGGCGGTCTCGCGCATGCGAGGCCGCCCTTTTCCGTTGGAGGTTCACGCCACGGGCTCGGCCGCCTGAGCGGCTAGGCTTAAGCGCCATGTCTTCCAACAGTTCCGATGTACCTAGTTCCCAGCTTGCACTCCTGTTGACGTCCGCAGGATGGGAGCTGTTGAATTCCGTCGACCCGTCGTCGGCCGGCACCAACGAAGCTGCTTTTCAACTGAACCTCAGCCTTCGCAAGGCCGGTCACCCGGCCGAGTTGGCCACCGCCGTGGTCCAGCAGAGCCAGCTGCGTTTCAAGGCCCGGACGAAGTTCGGCCCGTTTGCCGACAGCATGGTCTTCACGCAGGCAGGCCTGGAACAAGCCACGCGGCTGAACATTGCCGGCCTGCATGCCCAGCGCTACACGCGCGCCGGCATCAAGAAGGTCGCCGACCTCGGTTGCGGCATCGGCGCCGATTCGCTTGGCACTGGCCAGCGCGGAAATCGATGTGACCGCGGTCGAACTGGATGAAACCACGGCCGCCGCAACAACCCTCAACCTCATGCCGTGGCCCAACGCCCGCGTGGTCAATGCGGATGCAACGTCATTCGACCTGACCGGATTCGACGGGGTGTGGCTGGACCCCGCGCGCCGCACCACCGACACCTCGGGCACCTCACGGATCTTTGATCCCGAGGCGTTCAGCCCGCCGCTGTCGTTCGTTGAGAACCTGGCCGACCGGGGACTGGCCGTTGGCGTAAAGATGGGGCCGGGCCTGCCCCACGACGCCATTCCCGCCAATTGCGAAGTCCAATGGGTCTCGGTCAACGGGGATGTCACGGAAGCGGCGCTGTGGTTCGGCAAGCTTGCACGCCCCGGCATCCGCCGGGCGGCCCTCGTGATCAGCGAGCACGGTGCCAACGAAATCACCAGCGCCACTGGATTTCGATCCGGACGCCGCCCTCCGCGGCGATGTGCCGGTCGGCCCCATTCCGGAGTACATCTACGAGCCGGACGGCGCCGTCATCCGCGCGGGACTCATCGATGAACTGCTCAAGATCACCGGCGGGCATCTTCTCGACCCGCATATCGCCTACTTCGGAACCGACGCCTTTGTCCAGACGCCGCTGGCCAAGGCATACAAGGTGGTGGAAGTCCGGCCGTACCACGTCAAGAACCTGAGGGCCTGGGTCAAGGCGGAAAAGATCGGCGTTCTGGACATCAAGAAACGCGGCATGGACGTCACCCCGGAAGAGCTGCGCAAGGTGCTTCTTGCCGGTTCCGGAAAGAGTGCCAAGAAGAAGGCCACCCTGGTCCTCACCCGCATCGGCGATCAGCGTGTTGCGATCCAGGTGGAACCCGTGGCCTAGCACCGGGCCGCCGGGTTTCT
This sequence comes from uncultured Actinomycetota bacterium, assembly GCA_963818105.1. Lineage (GTDB taxonomy): Bacteria > Actinomycetota > Actinomycetes > Actinomycetales > Micrococcaceae > Paeniglutamicibacter. Next base: position 640,801 of record CAWFRB010000040.1, read on the forward strand.
GCTTCGTGTCATGGATCGGGATCGGTTATTACATTCATGTCATCCACCACGCCAACTGACTCGATAGAATTGAACGTGCATTAAATTTGGGGTGGTTCACCGCAAAATATTTGGAGGCTAGATGCAAATTGAATTCGCATCATCACGCCAGTCCACCCTTGGGGTGGAATGGGAAATTGCGTTGGTGGATCGAAACACGGCGGACCTGCGTTCCGTTGCCGACGACGTCTTGGCGCAGCTGCATGCCCGCCATGGTTCCCTCGAAGAGGATGAAGAGCACCCCCACGTGAAGCAGGAACTGCTGCTCAACACCGTGGAAATCGTCACGGGCGTCTGCGACACCGTCGCCGAGGCCAAGGCCGAACTGCACGAGAGCATCGCTGTCGATTCGCGAAGTCACGGACCCCATGGGCATCGACCTCTACAGTGCTGGATCGCACCCGTTTGCGTCGCCCAAGTCGCAGCCGGTCACCGACAAGGACCGCTACGCCAGGATGATCGACCGCACGCAGTGGTGGGGCCAGCAAATGGTGATCTACGGTGTTCACGTCCATGTGGGACTGGACTCCCGGGACAAGGCGCTTCCGATCGTGGACGGGCTGATCAACTACCAGGCCCATTTCCAGGCGCTTTCGGCTTCCAGCCCGTTCTGGGGCGGCGAAGACACCGGCTATGCCTCGCAGCGGGCCTTGATGTTCCAGCAACTCCCGACAGCCGGCGTGCCGTACCACTTCTCCACCTGGAAGGACTACGAAGCCTACGTGGCCGACATGGTGCACACCGGCGTCATTGACGACATCTCGGAGATCCGCTGGGACGTGCGCCCGGTGCCTCGCTTCGGCACGGTGGAAATGCGCATCTCCGACGGGCTTGTCCTCGCTCCAAGACATCGGGGCCATTGCCGCCCTGACGCAATGCCTGGTTGATGACATGTCCACGACGCTGGACAACGGCGGCTCGATTCCCGTCATGCCGCCTTGGTACCGGGTGGAGAACAAATGGCGTGCCGCGCGCTATGGCATGGAAGCCATCATCATTCTCAACGCCGATGGTGATGAAATGCTGGTCACCGACCACCTGCGGCTCGAACTCAAGCGCCTTGCCCCCGTGGCCGAAAAGCTCGGGTGCAGTGCGGAGCTGGCCGACGTGGAACGCATCATCACGGGCGGCGCCGGCTACCAATGGCAGCACAAGATTGCCGACGCACACGGCGGAGATCTGCGCGAGGTAGTCAAGGACAATATCCGGCGAATGAACATCGCCTAGATTCCCGACCGGGTTAAACGTTGGAGGGTATGCGCCAATTGGCGCATACCCCTCCAACGTTTAATTCATTTGTCCGCCCAGCTGGGATCGGAACCACGAGACTACGCAATCAATGAAATCAGGCTCACCGGCTGGCCGGAGTCCGTGGAGAACTTCAGCCCCGTCGGCTTCACACCGGCACTGACAAGCTGTGCCCCAAGCGCGGCAACCATGGCTCCGTTGTCGGTGCACAGGCTTGATGGGCGGCACCCGAAGCGTAATCCCTGCCGATGCGCAGCGGGCAGCCAGCAGCTCGCGCAGGCGCGAATTGGCCGCAACCCCTCCCCCGAGCAGCAGGTCGGTCAGCCCGTGCTCCTGGCAGGCGCGTACGGCCTTTGAGGTGATGACGTCCACCACGGCTTCCTGGAAGCTGGCAGCGATGTCGGCCACCGGCACTTCTTCTCCGCGCAGCTGGTATTGCTCAACGCATCGTGCCACGGCCGTCTTGAGGCCGGAGAACGAGAAATCATGCCGGTGCTTGCCCGGGTTTTCTGCGCTGCCCACGAACTTGGGCAGCGTCAGCCCGCGCGGGAAGCGGATGGCCTTGGGGTCGCCTTCCTTGGCGATCTTGTCGATGACGGGCCCGCCCGGGTAGCCAAGCCCGAGGAGGCGGGCAACCTTGTCGTAGGCCTCGCCCGCCGCGTCATCGATCGTTGCCCCCAACAGGCGGACATCGTCGGAAAGCGAGTTGACCTGCAGGATTTCCGTGTGGCCGCCGGAGACCAAGAGGGCGCCAAGGTTTTCGGGCAGCTTGCCGCCGTCCAAGACAGCCACGCCGACATGTGCAACTAGATGATTAATCGCATAGAGGGGTTTTCCACTAGCCAGGGCCAGTGCCTTGGCTGCCGCAACGCCCACCATCAGTGCGCCGGAGAGTCCCGGTCCGCTGGTCACGGCGATGGCGTCGATTTCATCCAGGGTGACCCCTGCCGTAGTCAAGCGCCGATTCAAGGGTGGGCACAAACTCGTTCAGGTGGGCACGCGAAGCAATTTCGGGGATCACGCCGCCAAAGCGCACGTGTTCCTCCATGGAGGAGGCAACGGCGTTGACCAGCAAATCGGTTCCTCGCACAATTCCCACCCCTGTTTCATCGCAGGAAGATTCAATGCCAAGAACAAGGGGATTGGAAACAGACATAGCCATAATTTTAGGTCTCCTGACCCGGATTGGACGAAGCGGCGCCGTGCCCAGCACGCCGCCATTGCTATATCGGAAGGAATCAAGACCTTGCGCATGATGACGGCATCGACTCCGTCGCGGTAGTAGCGCGGGCGCCGGTGGATCACTTCGAACCCGTGGCGTTCATAGAGGCCCTGGGCGCGGGGATTGTCGGCCCGGACTTCCAGCAGCAGGTCGGTTGCGCTTTGGTCGATGGCACGTGCAATCATGGTGCGCAGCAAATGCGTCCCGATCCCCCGCCCTTCGTACTCGGGGATCACGGCAATCGTTTGAACGTCGGCCAGGGGCAGCACGCACATGAGCCCGCAATAGGCCACGATTCGGCCCGCGTCTTCAACAACCCAGTAGTCACGGGTGTCGGTGAGGGCCAATTCGTCGACGAACATTGAAAGGGGCCATGCGTCCACGGGGAACAGCTCCGTTTCCAGGGCCCAGACCTCTGCGAGGTCGTCGCTGGCCATGGTCCGGGTGTGAAGCCCTGCGATCGGCGCGATTTCATTCACAGCAGCTTCCCCTTCATGACGGCGGGAACCTTGGCATCCGATTCGCGCAGATACAGCGGCTCCGTGGTGAGCGGCTGCTCCCCCGCGGCAAGCTGTCTTGCGGCACGGGTCCCGATTGCCACTGCATTGGGGTGCGATTCTTCAAACCCCTCAACCACGCTTGCCCCGATGGCCCGGAGCCGTTCGGCGTAGAGTCCTGCCCCCGCCCCGTAAACCGGGAGGGCTGGAAGCTCTTCGGCGACCGTGACATTCGGGCCGTCCAGCAGTTCGCCGGTGGAGGTGTAGCGGGCCCAGTAGAGTTCCTTGCGGCGGGCGTCAATGGCAACCACGAATTCCGTCTCGGGGTTGCCGGCCACGGCCTCAAGCGCAATGGCGTCAAGGCTCATCACCCCATGGACCGGAATGTTCCAGACAAAGCCCAGTGTGCGGGCAGTGGCAAGCCCCACACGCAAGCCGGTGAACGGGCCCGGCCCGACGCCCACGACGATGCCGGCGAGGCTGTCTCCGCCGATGCCTGCGCTCTTCAACAGACGTTCAACGGCCGGAGCCAAGACCTCGGAGTGGTCGTTGCTGGACGTGGAGGTAAAGGAATCCATGACGCGAACGTCGTGCGCGTTGGTGGCATCCAGAAGCGCGGCCGAAGCATTGGCTGAGGTGTCAATCGCCAGTAGATACACTGTCTATTTCCTTGAACTGTCGAAGTCGTTAAGAAGCTCGGCGAGCGCCTCGTGGTGTTCCCATCGGGGCCCGTATGCACCAAGGACGATGGTGCGGGGCTCCTCGTCTTCACCTTCGTGGAAGTCGAAGACAAGTTCCCCGCCGGTGTCGGCAGACCCGGCGCGGACCAGCGTAATTTCCAGGCGGGAGTCGCTCAGTTGTTCGACTTTTCCTTGCCCCCATTCGACCACCGTGACCGAGGAACCCATGCTGCTTTCCAGGTCAAGGTCATCCACCTCCCCCGCGCTTTCGAGCCGGTAGGCATCCACATGGACAAGATCCGGCCCGTGGGCAAGGGAAGGGTGGATCCGCGAGAGGACGAAGGTCGGCGAAATAATGCCTTCGCGTACGCCGAGCCCAAGACCCAGGCCCTGGGTAAAGGTCGTCTTGCCTGCTCCCAGTTCACCGGTGAGCACCAAGAGGTCGCCGGCTTGCAGCAGCTCGCCCAGGCGCTGGGCGAAGCGTTGCGTCTCGGCGACATCCCCCACTGCAATCTGCGCCTCGAGGGCGGCTCCCCCGCTGACCGGATCACTCACCCGATTCACCCCACGTTCCTTCAACGAGCTGGCGGGGCACGCGCGGGGAAATGCGGGTCACGATTTCATAGTTGATCGTTCCGGCTGCATCGGCCCATTCGGTGACCTGCGGGCCGCCGTCGCCAAAGAGAATGACTTCCGACCCGAGGATTTCCTCCACGTCGACGTCCGGACCCAGGTCCACCACGAACTGGTCCATGGCGATGGATCCGCGCACCCGGTAGGTCTTGCCGTTGATGCTGACCGGCGCATTGTTGGCCGCGCGGGGAATCCCGTCGGCGTAACCCATGGGGATCAGCCCCAGGTAGGTGTCTTCGGTGGTGTGGTAGCGAAGGCCGTAGCCAACGCCCTGTCCCGCCGGAACACGCTTCACGTTTGCCACGCGGCTCACCAGGCGCATGGCCGGGCGCAGGCCGAAGCTCTCGGGGCTTTCGTTTTCGAACGGGCTCAGTCCGTAGAGCCCCAGGCCCAGCCGCACCATGTCGTAGTGCGCGTCGGGGCGGGTGAGGATGGCGGGCGTGTTGGCAATGTGGCGCACTTCGAGGTCGAAGCCCGCGTCCTCGGCGAGCGCCACGGCTTCGTTGAAGGCCGTGAGCTGTTCGTCGGTTTCGGGACGCTCGGGTTCATCGGCGACGGCCAGGTGGGAGAACACGCCAACGATGCGCATGAGCCCCTCCTCCTGGTAGCTCGCGGCACGCCCCAGGAGGGCATCCCAATCGGCGGGTGTGCTGCCGTTGCGTCCCAGGCCGGTGTCGATCTTGAGGTGGACGCGGGCGGGCTGTGCGGCGGCCTCGGCGGCACGGGCCACGTAGTCCAGTTCCCATCCGGAAACCGCAATGTCGATGTTTGCGGCAATGGCTTCCTCGAAGGGAGTGCCTTCGGTGTGGAGCCATGCCAGCAGCGGGGCGTTGAGTCCCGCTTCACGGAGCTTCAGCGCCTCGGTGACGTGGGCGCAACCCAGCCATGTGGCACCGGCCTGAAGAGCCGCGCGACCCACCGCGACGGCACCGTGTCCGTACCCGTCGGCCTTGACCACTGCCATGATTTTTGCGGGGGCCACAAGTTCGGATACTCGCTTGACGTTTTCGCGCACGTTCGCCAGGTCGATGATTGCTCGGCGTTCCCAGTTCGGCGTCGTTGCCGGCTTCTGGTCGCTGGTCGGGTTCTCGGGCTGTTCAATTGATTGCGCACTCACCGAACAATTATCCCACTTTCGCCCCGGTGCTTTCTCCATGGGCGCGGGCCCGCGTGTGCCGACATGAAAAATGCTCCGTTGCCTTCGGCAGGGAAGGCAACGGAGCATCGGAATCGGTGGGCTTTGGGCCGCGCTAGCTGGTCCGGCTCTTGAGTTCGTCCCGGATTTCGGCGAGGAGCGCGAGCTGCGGGTCTTCCTTGGCTTCTGGTTCTTCGATCCCAGACGGGCCTTGCTCATGTCGGCGAGCTTCTTCATCGGCACCACGACCACGAAGTAAATGGCCGCGGCCACGAGCAAGAAGTTCACGAGGACGGTGAGGAAGGCACCGAACTTTACCTCGACGCCTTCGCCGATGGTCCAGACCAGGAAACCGTCGAAGTTCGGCGATCCGACCAGGCCCGCGATCAGCGGCATGAGGATCTTGTCAACCAACGCGGTGACGACGGCGCCGAATGCCGCACCAATGACAACGGCGACGGCAAGGTCAACGACATTGCCCTTCATTATGAAATCTCTGAATCCCTTAAGCATGAGCCCAGCTTTTCATACAAATAGGCCGAATATCATGGGTTGACCCGCTGTTTCACCAAAATTCGGCTGTCTTGCCACAAAATCAGATCTTGCGGAGCAGCATTCTCCGGATGGAGTGGTCGGCGGATTTGCTGAGCACCAGTTGGGCCCGGCCACGCGTTGGGATGACGTTCTCGCGCAGGTTCGGTTCATTGATTCGCTTCCAAATACCGTGCGCGGTTTCCCTGGCCTGCTCGTCGCTCAGGTTCGCGTAGCGGTGGAAGTACGATGCAGGATCCGAGAACGCGCCGGAGCGCAGCTTCATGAACCGGCTGATGTACCACTCTTCGATATCGGCGGTGCGTGCATCCACGAAGACCGAGAAGTCAAAGAAATCGCTCAGTGCGAGTCCGGCAATGCCATCCATGCGGGCACGCGCCGGCTGCAGCACGTTGAGCCCCTCGACAATAAGTACCTGCGGCGAGCGGACCACGATTTCCTTGCCCGGCACAATGTCATAGGTCAGGTGCGAGTACCACGGTGCGCGGACTTCGGGAGCCCCGGATTTCACCTCGGAAACGAATCGAAGCAGCCTCCGCCGGTCGTACGATTCCGGGAACCCCTTGCGGTGCATGATCCCGCGCTTTTCCAAATCGGCGTTTGGATAGAGGAAACCGTCCGTGGTGATCAGCTGGACGTCGGGGGTATCGGGCCAGCGACGCAGCAGCTCCTGCAACACGCGAGCGGTGGTTGACTTGCCCACGGCCACGGATCCCGCCACACCGATCACGAACGGGGTGCGGCTGGTTTTTTCGCCCAGGAAGGTGTTGGTTGCCTGGTGAAGGGACGCTGCACCTTGGACATAGAGGTTCAGCAATCGCGAGAGAGGCAGATACACCTCACGGATTTCTTCAAGGTTTAGCTGTTCGCCCAAGCCACTGAGCCGCTGCAGGTCCGCCTCGTCGAGGGGCTGCTGCATTTCATTGGATAGGCGCGCCCATGTCTGACGGTCTAATTCGACGAAAGGTGTCGCACCGAAGTCGACCGTACGCTGTCCATTCACGCCTTGAATTGTGCCAAGAAAGCACCTATTAACCCAAACTTCAACCGATCGCCGGTTTCGGGCAACATGGTAAAGCCCATAAAACTCCGATGCTCTCTCACGGCAAAAATGCACTTTTCGGCACTTTTCGGCATGTACTCTTTTTTCATGTGTGGAATCGTTGGATATGTAGGTAACCCAGAACGAACGGCCTCTCACGGCGCGCTCGAAGTCATCATCGAAGGCCTCCGTCGCCTCGAGTACCGCGGCTATGACTCGGCCGGAATCGCCGTAGTCACCGATGCCGGCGTTGACTCGCGAAAGAAGGCCGGCAAGCTCGCCAACCTCATCGCGAACCTCGAAGAAGACCCGTTGCCGCAATCCGTCACGGGCATTGGCCACACGCGTTGGGCAACCCACGGCGGCCCCACCGACCTCAATGCCCACCCGCACAAGGCGGACAACGGCAAGCTGGCGCTTATCCACAACGGCATCATTGAGAACTTCGCCGAGTTGAAGGCCCTGCTGCTCAAGGAAGGCGTCGAATTCCTCTCCGACACCGACACCGAGGTTGCGGCTGCGCTGCTCGGTTCGGTCTACCGTGGCGCCGGCCAGGGCGACCTGACCCGTTCCATGGAACTGACCGCCCGCCAGCTTGAAGGAGCCTTCACCCTTCTGGCCGTGCATGCAGACCACCCCGGCGTCGTTGTTGCCGCACGCCGCAACTCCCCCTTGGTCCTGGGCCTTGGCGACGGTGAGAACTTCCTGGGCTCGGACGTCTCGGGATTCATCGATTTCACCCGCCGTGCCGTTGAGCTTGGCCAGGACCAGATCGTCACCATCACGCCGGAGAGCCACACCATCACGGACTTCTTCGGCAACCCGGCCGAGGGCAAGGAATTCTCGGTCGACTGGGATGCAGCCAGCGCCGAAAAGGGCGGCTACGCGTCCTTCATGGAAAAGGAAATCAACGACCAGCCAGCCGCAGTGGCCGACACCCTGCTTGGCCGCTCGGATGCCTTCGGCCGCCTGACGCTCGATGAAATGCGCATCGCCCCCGAGGAACTCGCCAAGGTCACCAAGATCGTCGTGCTTGCCTGCGGCACTTCCGCCTACGCGGGCTCCGTTGCCAAGTACGCCATCGAAAACTGGTGCCGCATCCCGGTCGAGGTCGAGCTCTCCCACGAGTTCCGCTACCGCGACCCGATCGTGGACGCGAACACCCTGATCGTGTCCATCTCGCAGTCCGGCGAAACCATGGACACCCTGATGGCCCTCCGCTACGCCAAGGAGCAGGGCGCCAAGACGCTGTCGATCTGCAACACCAACGGGTCGACTATCCCGCGCGAATCCGACGCCGTGCTCTACACGCACGCCGGACCGGAAATCGCCGTGGCCTCCACCAAGGCGTTCCTGGCCCAGATCACCGCCACCTACTTGCTGGGCCTGTACCTGGCACAGCTGCGCGGCAACCTGTTCAGCGGCCAGATCAAGGACATCCTTGCCGACCTCGGCAAGATCCCCGCAAAGATCCAGGACATCCTGGACCGCGGCGAGGAGATCAAGGCACTGGCCCGCTCCATGGCCGAAGCCAATTCGGTGCTCTTCCTCGGTCGCCACGTGGGCTACCCGGTCGCCATGGAAGGCGCACTGAAGCTCAAGGAAATCGCCTACATCCACGCCGAGGGCTTTGCCGCCGGCGAGCTGAAGCACGGCCCGATCGCGCTGATCGACGAAGGACAGCCCGTCTTCGTGGTTGTTCCGTCCCCGCGCGGCCGCGATTCCCTGCACTCCAAGGTCGTCTCCAACATCCAGGAAGTACGTGCCCGCGGCGCCAAGACGCTCGTCATTGCCGAGGCCGGCGATGAATCGGTGCGCGAATTCTCCGAGTTCGTCTTCTACGTTCCGGAAACCCCGACCTTGCTGATGCCGTTGCTGGCAACGGTTCCGCTGCAGCTCTTCGCTTGCGAATTGGCTTCGGCCAAGGGCCTTGACGTCGACCAGCCGCGCAACCTGGCCAAGTCGGTCACGGTCGAGTAGACCAAACGTGCTCGGTGTTGGTTTCACTTCCCGCGAGGGGAATGAAACCAACACCGTTGTCGTTTAACGACCTCTGCCCCGTGGATCGGACAAACCTGTTGTCGGCCGATGAATCCGGGCCTGCCCGCGCCACGGATCGACGCGGATCGGCACCGCAATAAAGTGGAAGCCAACGAACGCGCAGCGACGCGAGAAAATGGTGAACAATCGACCAGTTCTGGTCGGTGGCAATTCCAGGTGCCGGTTCAGGGATCAGCCGCGGTCCTGCAAAAATTCCCTGAACGAATTCGGCTTGCCCCAAATGCTTGGTGGTCTCATTGAGTACGCTCACCAGCCGCACTCCCGCGGTCACCGGCGGATCCCAACGCCGATCAACGATCGTGTCGAAGTCGCTGTCCTCCAGCTTGCCAAGAATCCTGCCGCTGAACTGATGCACCGAACGGTAGTAGCCCAGCAAATACTCGCTTTCAAACATTCCGAACTCTTCCACCTGCCCACTGCTGTGCCCATAGCCGGTGTCAAGCTCCCTGTAGGGCAACTGAAACCTTGAGCGCCATCCGTCAGCGACCCAGCGCTGTTCCACCGGGTCCTCGGGCCACAAGCTGTTGGCAAGGTGCACGAAGTGGTCATCCTGCACCCTGCTAAGATGCCAGATCAGCCACCCGATGTGGTTGGTGTTCTTCGTCGGCCTAAAGCGCAACAGCTCCGGCTCGGCTCGCGTCGAGCAGGGTTTCGATCCCCTCCAGGACCCGACCGAATCCGTCGCGCAGGAGTGCGCTGGCCGCTGCATCCGATGTCTCTGAATTCTCCATGAATCACTTACCCCTTTGCTTCGGAAGCCCCGAATTTTCACATCGTCCAATAGCCAAGACTCGTCCAACCGGCTCGAGAGTTCAATGGCGCATTTCGATCCGCCACGGACTTCGCGGATAAACTCGAATCCATGATCGTGGGAATTGGTGTGGATGTTGTCGAGGTATCTAGGTTCAAGGCGCAGCTGGAACGCACGCCGGCACTCATCGAACGGCTTTTCGTTCCGGCGGAACGGGATCTGCATGTCAGGTCCCTGGCCGCCCGTTTTGCCGCCAAGGAAGCCATAGCCAAGGCCCTCGGCGCACCGGCCGGAATGAATTGGCAGCACTGCCAAATCGTCAAGGACGATGCCGGCGACCCACAGGTACTGCTTGACGGTTCCGTCGCCGAAGTCGCCGCGGCGAAGGGCATTCTCTATTGGCATCTTTCCATGAGCCACGACGGGGATCTTGCCACCGCCATGGTCGTCGCCGAACGCTAGACGGTTCAACAAATTTGCTGGTGGGAACGGGCTTCCCATTTCAGGCGCAAGGCCACAGATGGGGCATGTGCCGGACAGAGTCGGTATTCTGTCAATATGATTCCCGTGTACAGAGGTTCCCAGGTACGTACGGCAGAAATCCCGCTGGTGCGTGAATCCGGAGCATTCCGGCTGATGCGTTTGGCAGCGGATGCACTGGCCCACCACGCGGTGCTGATGTTGCGCGAGTATTCGGGGAAACTCTACGGCTCGCGGGTGGTCGGACTCATCGGCCCGGGAAACAACGGCGGTGACGGCCTGTACGCCATGGCTTCCCTGGCGAAGCGCGGCGTTAGATGCACCGCCGTCTTGCTCGACGAACGTGCCCATCCCGAAGCCTTGAAGGCATTCGGCCGTGCCGGCGGGCGCTCCTCGGATGCCGCGCACCTCCCCGGGCTGCTTGAAGACTGCGACCTGCTGATCGATGCCGTCTACGGCACCGGAGTCCGCCCCGGCGTGGTGCTGCCGAAGATTCCGCAGCACGTGCCCGTGTTGGCGTGCGACCTGCCCAGCGGTGTCGATGCCGATACCGGAGCAGTCGCCCCGACGGTCATTGCCGCCGATCGCACCGTGAGCTTCGGCGCGCTGAAGACCGGATTGGTCGTGGGTCCCGGGCATTTGGTATCCGGGCAAATCAACGTGGTCGACATCGGACTGCGCAAGACCCTGCCCGCGCCGGAGGCCTGGGTGGTGCAGGGCGACGACCTTGAACTGCTGCTGAACCGCTCCTCGGACTGGCGGGTACCGGGACAGCACAAGTACCAGCGGGGCGTGCTGGGCCTGTTTGCGGGTTCCCCGCGCTACCCGGGAGCGGCGGTGCTGACCGCACGGGCCGCGACCTCCAGCGGCCTGGGGTTGCTGCGAACCATGGTCCCGGACCAGGTGGCACCGGCGATGGCCGGCGCCGTGCCCGAAGCCGTGCCCCTGTCGTCGCAGGAACTCACCGCATTGCTCACCCACAGCCGCCGCAACGACCGTGAAAGCGCCAAACGCATCGGCGCCTGGGCAGTCGGCCCGGGCCTGGAAGATACCCCGGACAACCGCAAGACGCTTGCACAGATCTTGGCGGCAGATACTCCATGCGTGGTCGATGCCGGGGCGCTGGGCATGCTTGAACCGGGCGAAAACCACCAACTTCGGATCCTGACCCCGCATACCGGCGAGCTGCATTCCCTGTTGTCCAAGGCCGGTGTCCGGGTGAGCGCAACAGACATTGCGGAGGACCCGGTACGCTGGGCCCGCTGGGCGGCGGTCGCCTACGACTGCGTGATCCTGCTGAAGGGCTCGGCGACAATCTGCACGGCGCCCGATGGCTACACCCTGATCGTGCACGCCGCCACACCGGATTTGGCAACGGCCGGCAGCGGCGACGTGTTGACCGGGTTGCTGGGAACGCTGGTGGCGGCAACCAGGTTCCCGGCCAAGGAGTCCGAGGCCAATCTCATGCACCGGCTGACTGACATAGCCGCCAGCGGGGCGCTCATCCACGCCCACGCCGGCGCACTGGCGGCGCTGGAAGGCACGCTAAGCGCCGTGGACCTGCTCCGGGCACTTCCGCGCGCAGCCCGGGACTTGGGGCTCTGAGATACTCCCCCAGCCGCTTTTGCTCGCAGCCAAAACGACGGGCCTTGGTTTTGACTTCGTGAAGTCAAGACCAAGGCCCGTCGTCCATCCGGTGGTCGTGGGTCCGGGAACGGACTAAGGTTGTGCGTCCAACGGGGCATAGTGCTGGCCCATGCCGACGATTTCCCACCCGTCCGATTCCCACGCCTTGCGGTCCAGGACGTTTCGGCCGTCGATGATGCGGCGTGAACCGACCAAGGGATTCAGGTCCCCCGGCGTCAGCTGCCTGAACTCGGCCCACTCGGTCAGCAGCAAGACCACGTCGGCGCCGCCGACGGCTTCGGCAAGGTCCTTGGCATAGTCCAAGCGCGGGAAGCGTGCGGCGGCGTTCTTGTTGCCCTTGGGGTCGTAGACGGACACCTCGGCTCCGGCGTTGTAAAGCCGCACGGCGATGTCGAGGGCCGGCGAATCGCGCACGTCGTCGCTGTCCGGCTTGAACGTCACGCCGAGGACGGCGATCTTCTTGCCGACCAGGTCGTCGTTGAGCATTGCATGGGTCAAACGCACCACGCGTTCGCGACGGCGCAGATTGATCTCGTCGACCTCGGCCAGGAATCCCATGGTGTGCGTCAGGCCAAGTTCGCTGACGCGTGCCTGCAGCGCCCGGATGTCCTTGGGAAGGCATCCGCCGCCAAAGCCGACCCCTGCGTTGAGGAACTTGCGCCCGATGCGCACGTCATGGCCCAGCGCATCGGCCAGGGTCGTGATGTCCCCGCCGATGGTCTCGGTGACCTCGGCGAATGAATTGATGAAGGAAATCTTCGTGGCCAGGAAGGCGTTGGCCGCCACCTTCACCAATTCGGCCGTCTCGAAGTCCGTGACAATCAGCGGGGTGTCCGCGGCCAGGGCCTTGGCGTAGACCTTGCGCAGGATCTCCACCGGTTCGGTGTCCTGCGCGCCGATGACAAGCCGGTCCGGGGTCATGGTGTCGGCCACGGCAAAGCCTTCGCGCAGGAATTCCGGGATTCCAGGCCAGCATGATCTTGGAATCCGGGTGTGCCTCGGCCTCGATCAATGACTTCAGGCGTCGCGCCGTTCCGACGGGCACCGTCGACTTGCCCACGATGAGGGCTTCCCCGCGAATGCGTTGGGCCAGTTCGCGGACCGCCGCATCGACGTAGCGCAGGTCCGCGCCGTGGCCGTCGGCCCGCTGGGGTGTGCCGACTCCGACGAAATGAATGTCCGCCCATTCGGCGACCAGGTCGTAGTCGGTGGTGAATCGCAGCCGGCCCGTTGCAACGTGCTTTCGCAGCAGCTCGGGCAAGCCCGGTTCATGGAAGGGCAGTTCGCCCAGCGCCAGCGAATCGATCTTGGCTTGGTCAATATCCAAGCCGATGACTTCAAAACCCAACTCAGCCATGCATGCGGCGTGGGTTGCGCCAAGATACCCGGTGCCCACCACCGATATTTTCAACGTCATGCCCGTGGGACACCCTTTCTCAAGACTCTTGCGCACGCATTCTGCGGCACAACCATCAGCAATGTGGCCGGGCGAAACGGACCTCAGTCCGCTCCACCCGGCCACACGCAACAACTTGGTTTCCTAGAGAGCAAGCTCTCGCGAAACAACATCCGCCAGGGACTTGGCAATGGTCTCGGCAACGGACTGCGAGGTTGCCTCAACCATGACACGAACAACGGGTTCGGTGCCGGACGGGCGCAGCAGCACCCGGCCCGAATCGCCAAGCTCGGCCTCGGCCGCAGCAACGGCATCGGCAAGCACCGCGTTGGTCGGAGCCGCTGCCTTGTCCACGCCCTTGACGTTGATCAAGATCTGCGGCAGGACCGTCATGGCGCCGGCAAGTTCCTTCAGCGTCTTGCCGGTTGCGTTGACACGCGCCGCGATCTGCAGGCCGGTCAACACGCCGTCGCCCGTCGTGGCGTAGTCGGCAAAAATCACGTGGCCGGACTGTTCGCCGCCCAGGTTGTAGTCGCCTTCGCGCATGCCCTCGAGCACGTACCTGTCCCCGACGCCGGTTTCCTTGACGGTGATGCCGGCTTCGCGCATGGCGATCTTCAGGCCCAGGTTGCTCATCACCGTGGCAACCAGGGTGTTGTCCTTCAGCGTGCCGAGGTCCTTCATGGCGGTGGCCATGATTGACATGATCTGGTCGCCGTCGACGACGGTTCCCTCGTGGTCCACGGCCAGGCAGCGGTCGGCGTCGCCGTCGTGCGCGATTCCGAGGTCCGCGCCGTGTTCAACCACGGCTGCCTGCAGGTTCTCAAGGTGGGTGGAACCGTAGCCGTCGTTGATGTTGATGCCATCTGGTTCGGCACCGATGACAATCACCTTGGCACCCGCGGCGGCAAAGACCTCCGGGGAGCAACCGCTTGCAGCGCCGTGCGCGCAATCCAGGACGATCTTCATGCCGTCCAGGCGGTTCGGCAGGGACTGCAACAGGTGCATGATGTAGCGGTCTTCGGCATCCGCGAAGCGGGTCACCCGTCCCACGTCCCCACCGAGGGGACGGTACTTGGGCTTCTCCATCGCTGCTTCGATGGCGTCCTCGAGCGCGTCGTCAAGCTTCTTGCCGCCACGGGCCAGGAACTTGATGCCGTTGTCGGGCGCAGGGTTGTGCGAGGCGGAGATCATCACGCCGAAGTCCGCACCGAGGTCCGCCACCAGGTATGCGGCGGCCGGGGTGGGCAGCGTTCCCGCCTCATGCACATCGACGCCGGATGCGGCAAGCCCCGCCTCGATGGCAGCCGAAAGGAAGTCGCCGCTGATCCGGGGATCCTTGGCCACCACCGCCATGGGCCTTCGCCCATCCTTTATTTGTTCATGCCCCAGCACCATTGCGGCGGCCTGTGAAAGCGCCATCGCCAATTCTGGGGTCAAGAGTTCGTTTGCTTTTCCGCGGACACCGTCGGTCCCAAATAACCTTGCCATCGTCATCCATCATAGGGCCACAACTCCCCCGCGGCCGGTATCTGCAGGCCCCGGCGGCAGCTGGAATATCCAATTCGCTAGCGATATTCCCCACAACAAAGGCGTTTTAACGGCCGAAGGGCCCAGGGAATAATCCCTGGGCCCTTCGTGTCGGGCAAAAACCCGACGCAAGCGATTTAGCGCTTGGAGAACTGCGAAGCCTTACGAGCCTTCTTGAGACCAGCCTTCTTGCGTTCGATGACGCGTGCGTCACGAGTCAAGTAGCCAGCCTTCTTCAGCTGCGCGCGGTTGTTGTCGCGGTCGATTTCGTTCAGCGAACGGGCAATGCCCAAACGCAGAGCGCCGGCCTGGCCCGAAGGGCCGCCACCGTGGATGCGAGCGATAACGTCGTAGGCGCCATCCAGTTCGAGCAGCTTGAACGGCTCGTTGACATCCTGCTGGTGCAGCTTGTTCGGGAAGTAGTTTTCCAGCGTGCGACCGTTGAGGGTCCACTGGCCGGTACCCGGAACAACGCGAACGCGGGCGATAGCCTGCTTGCGACGGCCGACTGCTGCGCCTGCAACGGTCAGTGCCGGACGTTCCTTAACAACAACGGCTTCTGCCGATGCGGATTCCGAGGTGTACGAAGTCGGAGCTTCACCCTCGAATTCGGTGATCTCTTCAGTGTTCTGAGCCACGATAATCTCCTAAAGTCTTTTTCTCGGGGCCCAGCGCTACTGCGCGACCTGGGTGATTTCGAAGGTCGTCGGCTGCTGTGCAGCGTGCGGGTGCTCGGCACCGCGGTAGACCTTCAACTTGGACAGCTGCTGTGCAGCCAGGGAGTTCTTCGGAAGCATGCCCTTGATGGCCTTCTCCACTGCCTGAACCGGGTTCTTCTCAAGAAGTTCGGCGTAGGTAACGGACTTCAGGCCGCCCGGGAAGCCCGAGTGGCGGTAAGCGCGCTTGTTTTCGAGCTTGGCGCCGGTCAGGGCAACCTTCTCGGCGTTGATGATGATGACGTGATCGCCCATGTCCATGTGGGGGGCGAAGGTAGCCTTGTGCTTGCCGCGCAGCAGGGTTGCGGCCTGGACGGCGAGGCGACCAAGTACAACGTCTGAAGCATCAATGATGTGCCACTGACGGGTCTGGTCGGCCGGCTTTGGAGTGAACGTACGCACTGTAATTGCCTTTGTTTATTGGTTACTGGTCAAGCACATCTTAGGAAAGAGGCTGTGAGATCCACAATCCTTAGAATATGCCGTGTTTCGATGCGCTGTAACCAGTTCGCCAGGTGAGGACTGAAAAGACCGGCCGTCCATGAATGTTCGCAATCCCCGCAGACCAGTGGCTCTGCAACTGAGCCGTCACGCGGAGAAGGTTGTGTCGAACAAAGGACACGCACAACAGCCAATAGTCTATCGGATTAACCCCACGTGTACCAAAGCGCGTGGAGTGAGTCCGCCTACGTTTCTCCGGAAGAGGCAGCGAATGCAGGTAATCCGAGGATGTTGAGAACTTAATCACCGCTCGGAAGTTTCCCGCACAGCTCACCGCACGGCGTGTATTACTCCTTGGTTGCGCGTAGTTCCGGCAGATCGGTGGTGATCTCGTGCGGTTTGCGCCGGGTTCGGGTCAGTTCCGCGCGCATCGCAATTTCTTCCACGTCATCGGGATATGCGACTTCCTCAAGAACCAGGGCGCGCGGGTCGGCAAGCATGTTCTTGGAGTCACGCACTGCGGCTTCCAACCTGAGTGCAACCCACCCCGGCTTTTCGCGGCCGTCGCCAACCATCAGGCAGGCACCGATCATGGCCCTGACCATGTTGTGGCAGAATGCATCTGCCTTCAAATGCGCCACGATGATCCCGGATTCGTCTCGCTCAAAAGTGAATTCGGTGAGGGTCCGGATGGTTGTGGCACGCTCCCGCGGCTTGCAGAAGGAGAGGAAGTCATGGCGGCCCAGCAGGCTTTCCGCTTCCGCGTTGAGCAGGTCGAGGTCGACGTCCTTCTTGTGCCACATGGTGAAGGCCCGGGTCAGCGGGTCGAACCGGGCCGGGCCATCGGCAATGCGGTATGAGTATCGACGCCACAGCGCTGAGAAGCGGGCGTCGAAACCTTCGGGAGCCCTGTAGGCCTCGTGGACGAGGATGCTTCCGCCTTCGCGTCCCAGGACCCCCCGCAGGCGGCGCACCAAAGCGTATCCGGGTTCCAGTGTCGGCGCCGCGGGCCAGGCCGGCATATTCGGTCTCGGTCAGGTCAAAGTGGACCATCTGGTGGCGGGCGTGGACGCCGGCGTCGGTGCGTCCGGCAACGGTGGTTCTGATGGGGCGGCGAATCAGCATGCCCAATGCATCCTCAAGGACGCCCTGCACCGTGGGCAGGCCCGGCTGCAGCGCCCATCCGTTGTACGAGCTGCCGTCATATCCCAGGCGCAGGCACATGCGCACCAAGGCGGGTTCGGTGGCGCTGCCCTATCGGCGCAAGGGCCGGGTTGGCGGTGTTCAGCTCCGGAATATTCATTGACCTTTTCCCCGTTCGGTTGCCAAGCAGCTCTTGGAGGCAACCACAAACCAATACCCCTCGGCCGGCATCAAGTCTTGGCCAACCGTTCTTGAGGGCTTAGATAAATACTTAAAACATTGGCCCGGTGCATAAGTGCACCGGGCCAATGATTCAGCTATTGCCGAGTAAACAAGGACTAGGCCTTGTTCTCCTCTGCAGCTTCGGTCTCTACAACCTCTGCAGCTTCGGTTGCTTCGGTCTCAACGACCTCTTCAACCGGAGCAGCCTTTGCGGCAGCCTTTTCGGCTTCCTTCACAACGGCCTGCTTCGGGGAAACCGGCTCCATTACCAATTCAATAACAGCCATCGGAGCGTTGTCGCCCTTACGGTTGCCGATCTTGGTGATGCGGGTGTAGCCACCCGGGCGCTCGGCCATGAGCGGTGCGATGTTCTCGAACAGCTCGTGAACGATCGACTTGTTGGTGCGGCTGCGCGAGGCAATGACAGCCTGGACGCGACGACGCGAGGCCAGGTCGCCACGCTTTGCGAACGAGATCAGACGCTCAGCGTGCGGACGAAGGCGCTTGGCCTTGGTCAGCGTGGTGGTGATGGACTTGTTCTCGAACAGCTGCGCGGACAGGTTCGCGAGCATCAAACGCTCGTGAGCTGCGCTGCCGCCGAGACGCGGACCCTTTGGCGGGGTAGGCATAGTGTTCTCCTAATATGGTGGCCTTCGCAACCCGGGCAAGCCCGGGTGCGAAGGTTTAAGTTCTGTAGCGGGTGGCTAAGAAGTCTTAGACTTCTTCGTCACCGTAGACGTCATCGTCGCCAATGGCTGCGGCACGTGCGGCCAGATCAAAGCCCGGAGGGGAATCCTTCAGGGCCAGACCCAGATCGATCAGCTTCGCCTTGACCTCGTCGATGGACTTCGCACCGAAGTTACGGATGTCCATCAGGTCGGCCTCGGAGCGAGCAACGAGTTCACCCACGGAGTGGATGCCCTCACGCTTGAGGCAGTTGTACGAACGAACGGTCAATTCGAGGTCTTCGATCGGCAGCGCCATGTCGGCTGCGAGTGCGGCGTCCGTCGGGGACGGGCCGATCTCGATGCCTTCAGCGGCGGTGTTCAGCTCGCGTGCCAGGCCGAACAGTTCAACCAGGGTGGTGCCTGCGGATGCAACAGCATCGCGCGGGGCAATCGAATCCTTGGTTTCAACGTCGACAATGAGCTTGTCGAAGTCGGTGCGCTGTTCAACACGGGTGGCCTCCACGCGGAAGGTCACCTTCATTACCGGCGAGTAAATCGAATCCACAGGGATGCGACCGATCTCGGCGTCCGCGTTCTTGTTCTGCGATGCAGAAACATAGCCACGGCCACGTTCGATGGTCAGTTCCATGTCGAACTTGCCCTTCGCGTTCAAAGTCGCGATGTGCAGGTCCGGGTTGTGGAATTCAACGCCGGCTGGCGGGGTGATGTCGGCTGCGGTAACGACGCCCGGGCCCTGCTTGCGCAGGTAGGCGACGACCGGCTCGTCATGTTCGGAGGACACTGAGAGGCTCTTGATGTTAAGAATCAGCTCGGTGACGTCTTCCTTCACGCCGGCTACGGTGGTGAACTCGTGCAGTACTCCGTCGATCCGAACACTGGTGACAGCTGCACCAGGGATGGAGGAGAGCAGGGTACGGCGAAGCGAGTTACCCAGGGTGTAGCCGAAGCCAGGCTCCAACGGTTCAATTACGAAACGGGAGCGGTTCTCCGCTACGACTTCTTCGGTCAGGGTGGGGCGCTGTGCAATAAGCACTTACATTTCCTTTCGGCGAGCGTCCGCTATATGACGCAACACAGGGGGTGGAAACGACGTAAGCCTCGTCGGCGTTCGTCTGGTTCGGTCTGGCTTGCCGTGGCGATCCTGCCGCCGTGTCAAAACCCGAAGGATGATGAACACGGCGGCAGGAAAGCCAGACAGTCAATTAGACGCGGCGACGCTTTGGCGGGCGGCAACCGTTGTGTGCGCTTGGGGAAACGTCCTGGATGGACCCAACCTCAAGGCCAGCAGCCTGCAGCGAGCGGATCGCGGTTTCGCGTCCCGATCCCGGGCCCTTGACGAAGACGTCAACCTTGCGCATGCCGTGGTCCTGTGCGCGCTTTGCAGCGGCCTCGGCGGCCATCTGAGCAGCGTACGGGGTGGACTTGCGTGAACCCTTGAAGCCAACCTCGCCGGCCGAGGCCCACGAGATTACAGCACCGGATGGATCCGTGATGGAAACAATGGTGTTGTTGAAGGTGCTCTTGATGTGCGCCTGGCCGAGCGGGATATTCTTTTTGTCTTTACGACGCGGCTTGCGGACCGCTGCTCCACGAGTCTTGGGGGGCATTCTTACTCCTACGAAAAATTTGGCTTAGTGACGGCCGCTAGATTTAGCGGGTCTTCTTCTTACCGGCGACAGTACGCTTCGGGCCCTTGCGGGTACGAGCGTTGGTCTTGGTGCGCTGACCGCGGACCGGCAGGCCCTTGCGGTGGCGGATGCCTTCGTAGGAGCCGATTTCAACCTTGCGGCGAATGTCAGCTGCCACTTCACGGCGGAGGTCACCCTCAACCTTGAAGCTGCCTTCAATGAAGTCACGCAGCTGAACCAGCTCAGCGTCGGTCAGATCCTTCACGCGAGTGTCCGGGTTGATCCCGGTCTCGGCGATGGTCTGTTCTGCACGGGTCTTGCCCACGCCGTAGATGTAGGTGAGCGCAATGATCACACGCTTTTCGCGTGGGATGTCTACGCCAGCTAGACGAGCCATATGCTATGTCTACCTTTCGATGTGCGGAGGTCTTAAGCAGTACATCCTGGTTACCCAGGCCCCGGCCTCCGTGCCGAGGGATGCATCGCGCGTTTGGATGCTGTACTACCGATTTCATTACTACGCGCAGGGCATTTCCCGTGAGGGAAAATTAGCCCTGACGCTGTTTGTGGCGTGGGTTTTCGCAGATCACCATGACCACACCATTACGGCGGATCACCTTGCACTTATCGCAGATCGGCTTCACGCTAGGGTTAACCTTCACGGCTTACTCCTTTTGCGGTTACGGTTTCAGTGGAGCGTAACTACCTTCGTCGCCCGGATTCCCGAGGGGAACCTGGACAATGAAAAGTCTTTACTTGTAGCGGTAGACGATACGGCCGCGGTTGAGGTCGTACGGGCTGAGTTCCACCACTACGCGATCCTCAGGGAGGATTCGAATGTAGTGCTGACGCATCTTTCCCGAGATAGTTGCAAGCACAACGTGTCCATTGGGCAGCTCAACACGGAACATCGCATTGGGCAGCGCCTCTGATACGGTGCCTTCTACCTCGATGACACCCTCTTTCTTGGCCATATCCTCCGCTAACTTTTGTTGTCGGCAACATTTATCACCGACAGGTTTATGGTTCTGGCCGCAGTTCTCCCGGTAAACCAAAACAATTGCTTTTGGGCACCAAGGAACAGACAACCAACAGTCAAGCCTACGCGGTGGGTGGCTTAAAGGGAAATCCCCTTGGGTGCCAACTTTAGTTAGTTTGCCCACACCAACACCGAGGCCGCAGCTGGCTCCAGGGCGGTGCGTGGACAAGATGGAGACCGCACTGCGCGTTCAATGCCGGGGCTATCCATGCTTTGACCGACGTCAGCGGTGTGGCGAAACACGCAACGGCGCTCCGCCCCTTCATCCATCACCCGCTCGCGCACAACAGCACGCGCTCCAGGGTCAAAAATGGGCCAGGGTTCAAGAACCCTGGCCCACTCGTCAAATCTTTTGGCTACGGCGCGATCGGGGACGGCGTGACTCCGAACGGGAGCAAGGCCCGCCACTCCCCCGTCGTGCGCGGTGAGCACCCAGATGCCACCCATGTGCACGGCGACGCTGTGCTCCCACTGGGAGGCGCGTGCGCCGTCGACGGTGACGACGGTCCAGTCGTCCTCGAGCACCTTGGTTTCCAGGTCGCCGCGCACAAGCATCGGTTCGATGGCCAGGCACATGCCCGGCTTCACCCGCGCTCCGCGGTGGCCGGTGCGGTAGTTCAGCACGTCCGGAGCCTGGTGCATTTCCGAACCGATGCCGTGGCCCACGTAGTCCTCGAGGATTCCCAGGGGTGCGCCGGGCACCGAGGAAACGAAGTCGTCGATGGCGTCGCCGATCTGTCCGACAAAGCGGGCCTCCGCCAAGTGCGGCGATGCCGCGCCACATGGCTTCCTGGGTGACGTCGGAGAGTCGCTGGTCCTCGGGGTCGGCGGTGCCCATGATGACGGTGCGGGCGGAGTCGGCGTGCCAGCCGTCGATGATGGCGCCGCCGTCGATCTTCAGCACGTCGCCGTCCTTGAGCACGTACTCGCTCGGGAAGCCGTGGACCACTTCTTCGTTGACGGAGGCGCAGATGGTGGCCGGGAACCCGTGGTAGCCCTTGAAGTTGGACTTGGCGCCGTGGCGTTCCAGCACCGAGGCGAAGACGGAATCGACGTGGGCGGTGGTGACGCCGATTTGCGCCGCCGCAACGGCCTCGTCCAGGGCTTCGGCCAAAACCAAGCCGGCTTCACGCATCTTGAGGATCTGCTGGTTGGTTTTGTACTCGATTTTTGGTTGGCCGAAAGCCATGGTGTTTGTCCCTTCGAAGACTGATTACCCCTATTATCGCAAAAAGCCGTGGGGACCTGCACGCTATGTGCGGATCCCCACGGCTTTTTGCCTACGGCCTTGGCTTAGGCGTTCTGTTCCAGCGCGTCCAGGACGCGGTTGGTGACTTCGTCGATTTCGCCGATTCCATCAACCAGGCGCACGATGCCGCGCTCCTGGTAACGGTTGACCACGACGGCGGTTTCCGCGTGGTAGAGGCCCAGACGGTGGCGGATGACCTCTTCGGTGTCATCCGCGCGGCCTTCGATTTCCGCGCGCTTGAGCAACCGGACAACGAGTTCCTCGTCATCGGCGGTGAGCTGCAGAACCGCGTCCAGTTCCACGCCGGCGTCGGAGAGGATCGAATCCAGCTCATCGACCTGGGCGCTGGTGCGCGGGTAGCCGTCGAGCAGGAAGCCGTCCTTGACGTCTTCCTGGGCCAGACGGTCGCGCACCATCGAGTTGGTGACCGAGTCGGGAACGAAGTTCCCTGCATCGATGTACTTCTTGGCTTCGACGCCGAGGGGTGTTCCACCCTTGACGTTGGCGCGGAAGATATCACCGGTGGAGATGGCCACAACGTTGAGGCGCTCCGAGATACGTACGGCCTGGGTGCCCTTGCCGGCACCTGGCGGTCCAATGATCAACAGTCTTGTCATCGCAGAAGTCCTTCGTAGTGTCGCTGCTGCATTTGTGCGTTGATTTGCTTGACGGTCTCAAGGCCCACACCAACCATGATGAGGATCGAGGTTCCGCCAAACGGGAAGTTCTGATCGGCGTTGAAGAGCACGAATGCAATCAACGGAATCAGTGCCACGAATGCCAGGTAAATGGCACCCGGGAGTGTGATGCGGCTGAGCACGTATTCAAGGTACTCGGCCGTGGGGCGTCCGGCACGGATGCCCGGGATGAAGCCGCCGTACTGCTTCATGTTGTCCGCAGACCTCGGTCGGGTTGAACGTGATGGCCACGTAGAAGTACGTGAAGCCGACGATCAGCAACGAGTAGACAACCATGTACAGCGGGGAGGAACCGGAGAAGTGGGTCGAGATCCACAGCGCCCAGTCCGGAAGTGTTCCGTCCTGGCGGGTGTTGAACGTGACCAGCATGCCCGGCAGGGCAAGCATGGAGGAAGCGAAGATCACGGGGATCACGCCTGCCATGTTGACCTTGATCGGGATGTAGGTGGAGGTTCCGCCCACGGTGCGACGGCCAACCATGCGCTTTGCGTACTGGACCGGGATGCGGCGCTGCGACTGCTCAACGAACACGACCAGGGCAATGACGGCCAGCCCGACGAGGATGACGCCTGCGAAGGCGCCCCAGCCCTGGGACTTGATGATGGCACCCATGGAAACCGGGAAGCCGGAGGCAATGGAAACGAAGATCAGCAGGGACATGCCGTTGCCGATGCCGCGTTCGGTCGCCAGTTCACCCATCCACATGATCAGGCCGGTGCCGGCGGTGAGCGTGATGATCATCAAGATGATCACGATCAGGCTCTGGTCCGGAACGATCGGCAGCTGGCAGCTCGGGGAACAGGGTTCCGCTGCGTGCCAGGGAGACCAGCGTGGTTGCCTGCAACAGGCCAAGGGCGATCGTCAGGTAGCGGGTGTACTGCGTCAGGATCGCCTGGCCGGACTGGCCTTCCTTGTGCAGCTCCTCGAAGCGCGGAATGACCACACGCAACAGCTGGATGATGATCGACGCCGTGATGTACGGCATGATGCCCATCGCGAAGATCGAAACCTGGAGCAGGGCTCCGCCGCTGAACAGGTTGACGAACTGGTAGAGACCGCCGCTGGTGTTGCCGGCGGCCAGACACTGCTGGACGTTTGTGTAGTCCACTCCGGGTGCAGGAATATAAACACCGGCGCGGTAAATCGCGATAATGGCGAGCGTGAACAACAACTTGCGTCGCAGGTCAGGCGTCCGGAATACCCGGGCAATGGCGCTGAACAAGCGTCCTCCTGAATGGTGATGGCCGGGATACCCGGAGATGACCTATCGATTCTACCGGGTGACTAGCGTTACTAACCAAATGCGCCGCGGCTAAAGTGAAATGAATCCCCGAGCCGATCGATATTTTCGGCAGGAAATTGGCGCACTCCCCCGGCTATCAGAGGCCGGGTGCGGGCCGGAAACGACGAAAAGAGGGGTTCCGGGAATCCGTTGCCGAATTCCCGAAACCCCTCTTCACTCAGCTATGAGATCAAAAGACCTAGTAGCTTAGAGCTCTACAGCCGAACCGCCGGCTGCGACGATCTTCTCTGCTGCGGACGAGGAGAAGGCGTTGACCTTCACGTCGACCTTGACGGTGAGCTCGCCCGAGCCAAGGATCTTGACTGGCTCGTTCTTGCGAACGGCGCCCTTCGCGACCAATGCCTCAACGGTGACCTCGCCACCTTCCGGGAACAGCTCCGAGATCTTGTCCAGGTTTACAACCTGGAACTCGACGCGGAACGGGTTCTTGAAGCCGCGAAGCTTCGGAAGGCGCATGTGCAACGGCAGCTGGCCGCCGGCGAAGCCGGCCTTGACCTGGTAGCGTGCCTTGGTGCCCTTGGTACCGCGACCAGCGGTCTTACCCTTGGATGCCTCACCACGACCCACACGGGTCTTGGCCTTCTTGGCACCTTCGGCCGGACGCAGGTGGTGTACCTTCAATGCGTTTTCTTTTTCAGCCATGATTACTTCGCCTCCTCAACCTTTACGAGGTGCGGAACCGTGTTGACCATACCCACGGTCACGGCGTCAGCGGTACGGGTCACGGTGTGACCGATACGCTTCAGGCCGAGCGAGCGAAGGGTGTCGCGCTGGTTCTGCTTGCCACCAATGGTGGACTTGATCTGGGTGATTACCAGCGTAGCGTCGCTAGGGACAATGTTCTTTGCCACTACTTACGCACCTGCCTTCTGGTTCTGGATGTTGCGAAGCATCTGCGCCGAAACAACTTCGTCCAACGGCAAGCCACGACGGGCTGCAACTGCCTGAGGCTCTTCAAGAGCCTTCAGAGCGGCAACGGTGCCGTGAACGATGTTGATCTGGTTGCTCGAGCCCATGGACTTGGACAGAACATCGTGGATGCCTGCACATTCCAAGACGGCGCGAACCGGACCACCGGCGATAACGCCGGTACCCGGCGATGCCGGACGGAGGAGAACTACGCCTGCAGCGGCTTCACCCTGCACCATGTGCGGGATGGTGGTGCCGATGCGCGGAACGCGGAAGAAGGACTTCTTGGCTTCTTCTACGCCCTTGGCGATTGCTGCTGGAACTTCCTTGGCCTTGCCGTAGCCGACGCCAACGAGACCGTTGCCATCGCCAACAACAACAAGTGCGGTGAAGCTGAAGCGACGACCACCCTTGACGACCTTGGATACGCGGTTGATAGCTACAACGCGCTCAAGGAACTTGTCCTTGTCTTCGTTGCGGCTGTCCTTCGAATCGCGGCCACGGCCACGACCCTCGCCACGGCCACGGCCTTCGCCGCCACGTCCACGGCCTTCGCCGCGACGAGCGCCGGCGTTGTCCGCGGCGGGAGCAGCAGCAGTCTCGACTGCCTCAGTAGCTTCAGACACCTGAGTTTCCTTCTTGTTAGTTGCTTCGCTCACAGTGCCAGCCCACCTTCGCGTGCACCTTCAGCAACAGCAGCCACGCGACCGTGGTACTTGTTGCCACCGCGGTCAAAGACCACGGCTTCGATGCCGGCAGCCTTGGCGCGCTCGGCTACGAGCTCGCCAACGCGCTTGGCCTTGGCGGTCTTGTCGCCGTCGAAGGCGCGCAAGTCAGCTTCGAGAGTCGACGCGTAAGCAACGGTGATGCCCTTGCTGTCGTCAACGATCTGAACGAACATGTGGCGAGCCGAGCGGTTAACGACCAGGCGCGGACGAAGCTCGGTGCCGGTGATGCGCTTACGAACACGCAGGTGGCGGCGGCCGCGTGCGGCAGCCTTGCTCTTACCCTTGATTCCGATAGCCATGGTTTACTTACCAGCCTTTCCGACCTTGCGGCGGATGATTTCGCCAGCGTAGCGAACGCCCTTGCCCTTGTACGGGTCGGGCTTACGCAGCTTGCGGATGTTGGCGGAAACTTCGCCAACCTGCTGCTTGTTGATACCGGAAACGGTGATCTTGGTGTTGCCGTCGATCGCGAAGGTGATGCCTTCGGGAGCTTCGACAACAACCGGGTGCGAGTAGCCGAGGGCGAACTCGAGAGTCGAGCCCTTCAGTGCAACGCGGTAACCGGTACCGTGGATTTCCAGCTTCTTTTCGTAGCCAGCGGTGACACCGATGATCATGTTTTCGATCAGGGTGCGGGTCAGGCCGTGCAGCGAACGCGAATCGCGCTCGTCGTTCGGGCGCGACACGGTTACGGTGTTCTCTTCGAGAACAACCGCAATCGGGCTGGGTACGGTGTGAGTCAGTTCGCCCTTGGCGCCCTTGACGGAGACAATGTCGCCATCAATCTTGAGCTCGACGCCGGCAGGAACAGTGATCGGAAGACGTCCAATACGTGACATGGTTTCTTTCTCCCTTTCCCGTTACCAGACGTAGGCGAGGACTTCCCCACCTACACCCTTCTTGGCTGCCTGGCGGTCGGTAAGCAGACCGGAGGACGTGGACAGGATGGCGATGCCGAGTCCACCAAGGACGTGCGGCAAGTTGGTGGACTTTGCGTATACACGCAGGCCCGGCTTCGAAATACGGCGAACGCCAGCGATTGAACGCTCGCGGCTCGGGCCGAACTTCAGGGTGATGGTCAGCTTCTTGCCAACCTCTGCTGCTTCTTCAACGAACGAGGCGATGTAGCCCTGTTCCTTGAGGATCTGGGCAACGCGCACCTTCAGCTTCGACGACGGCATTGCAACCGTGTCGTGGTAAGCCGAGTTGGCGTTACGCAGACGAGTCAGCATATCTGCGACAGGATCTGTCATTGTCATTTGGGCTTCTGCCCTTCCTCGCTACGGTTTCCGCGCAAGCGCGGACCTGCAACGTAGTTGATCTAGTTGGCGGTCTTGAACGGGAAGCCCAGTGCCTTGAGCAAGGCACGACCTTCGTCGTCGGTCTTCGCGGTGGTCACTACGGTGATGTCCATGCCGCGAACGCGGTCGATGGAATCAACATCGATTTCGTGGAACATGGACTGTTCCGTGAGACCGAAGGTGTAGTTGCCGTTGCCGTCGAACTGCTTCGGGCTCAGGCCACGGAAGTCGCGGATACGCGGCAGTGCCAGCGTAACCAAGCGGTCCAGGAATTCCCACATGCGATCGCCGCGAAGCGTAGCGTGGGTACCAATCGGCATGCCTTCGCGCAGCTTGAACTGTGCGATCGACTTGCGTGCCTTGGTAACCAACGGCTTCTGGCCGGTGATGGCGGTGAGGTCGCGAACTGCGCCTTCGATGAGCTTGGAGTCCTTGGCGGCTTCGCCGACACCCATGTTGACTACAACCTTGACCAAGCCCGGAACCTGCATCGGGTTGGCGTAGTTGAACTCAGCCGTGAGGGCTTCGCGGATCTCGGCGGCGTACTTGGTCTTCAGACGTGGCTGGATGTTCACAGCTGCTTCAGTCATTACAGTGCCTTCCCGGAAGACTTGGCGTAGCGAACACGGACGGTCTTGGAGACGCCGTTCTTCTCTACGGTTTCCTCACGGAAGCCAACGCGAGTCGGCTTCTTGGTTTCCGGATCAACGATTGCCACGTTCGAGACGTGCATCGGGGCCTCAACGACCTCAATGCCACCAGTCTGCGTGCCACGCTCGGTCTGACCGGCCTTGGTGTGCTTGGTGACGCGGTTGACGCCTTCAACAATCACGCGCTGTGCTGCCGGGAATACCTTCAGCACCTTGCCCTGCTTGTTGCGGTCGGAACCGGCGATGACCTGAACCAGGTCACCCTTCTTAATCTTTGCACCCATGGTTACAGTACCTCCGGAGCCAGGGAAACGATCTTCATGAACTTCTTGTCGCGAAGCTCACGACCCACCGGACCGAAAATACGGGTACCGCGGGGCTCGCCGTCAGCCTTGAGGATGACAGCTGCGTTCTCGTCGAACTTGATGTAGGAACCGTCTGCACGACGGCGCTCCTTCTTGGTGCGAACGATGACAGCCTTGACGACGTCACCCTTCTTTACGTTTCCGCCAGGGATAGCATCCTTGACGGTGGCGACAATAATGTCGCCAATGCCTGCGTAGCGACGGCCAGAGCCACCGAGAACACGAATGGTAAGGATTTCCTTAGCACCGGTGTTATCGGCAACCTTCAGTCGCGATTCCTGCTGAATCACTTTTCACTCCTGTCGTCTCGCTGGTTCTCCTAGGGAGCCTTGCGGAACGGATATGGTCCATCCCAGCCTTCACTTACCCCCACCTCCAAACACTTCACATCCGCACCGCAAAGCGGTGGCTGGATTTCATGCTGGGGAAGCAGGGCCGAGGCGTTAGCCGAGAGCTATGCCGCACAAACCTTCGGGCCCGTAAACGCCCGTCCGAGTGCACTATGCGTGGCGTTTGAGGTGGATAGTCTCCAAATGCAACGCGCACAGGTTATCTAGTCTACGTTAAAAAGGCCGAGACCCGAAATCGTGTGCATAGCACAGGATTTCGGGTCTCGGCAAACGCCACGCACCCCGTTGAAGGGGTGCGCAGCAACGCTAAGCGTCGAGATTCAAAAAGCTTACTTAGCCTTTTCGATGACCTCTACCAGGCGCCACCGCTTGTCAGCGGACAGCGGACGGGTCTCGGCGATGAGAACGAGGTCGCCGATGCCGGCAATGTTCTCTTCGTCGTGAGCCTTCACGTTCTTGTTGCGACGCATGACCTTGCCGTAAAGGGCGTGCTTAACACGGTCCTCAACGTCAACGACGATGGTCTTCTGCATCTTGTCGGAAACCACGTACCCGCGGAGGGTCTTGCGGTCGTTGCGCTCTGAAGCTGCATCCACGACGTTCTCCTTCTCGCTCATTACTTGGCTTCCTCAGTTGCTTCAGCAGCTTCGGCCTTCTTCGAAGACTTCTTGGCCTTCGGGGCTTCTTCTACCGGGACAACAACATCTGCACGAATGCCCAGCTCGCGTTCGCGCAGTACCGTGTAGATACGAGCGATATCGCGCTTGACAGTCTTCAGGTTGCCATGCGATTCAAGCTGACCGGTGGCCGACTGGAAACGGAGGTTGAAAAGCTCCTCCTTGGCCTTCTTAAGCTCCTCGACCAGACGGGCGTTATCAAAGCCGTCCAGTGCTTCGGTTGCTAGATCCTTGGATCCGATTGCCATTCCTTATTCACCACCTTCGCGACGCACAATGCGTGCCTTCAACGGCAGCTTGTGGATTGCCAGGCGCAATGCCTCGCGTGCTACCTCTTCACTGACACCGGAGAGTTCAAAGAGAACTCGTCCCGGCTTTACGTTTGCGACCCACCATTCCGGCGAACCCTTACCGGAACCCATGCGGGTTTCGGCAGGCTTCTTGGTCAGCGGACGGTCCGGATAAATGTTGATCCAGACCTTACCGCCACGCTTGATGTGGCGGGTCATGGCGATACGAGCAGCTTCGATCTGGCGGTTGGTAACGTAGGCCGGTGTAAGGGCCTGGATACCGTACTCGCCGAAAGCTACCGTGGTACCGCCCGATGCTGCGCCACTCCGCTTGGGGTGGTGCTGCTTACGGAACTTTACGCGGCGTGGGATAAGCATTTAAGCCTGTCCTCCTTCTGCGCCTGCTGCCGGAGCTTCAGCAGCTGCTGCTGCTTCCGGTGCAGTGTTGCGGTCGTTGCGACGACGACGTTCGCCACCTTCTGGACGTCCAGCCGGGCGTCCGCCCGGACGGTCGCCGCGGCCACGAGCAGGAGCTGCTGCAGCCTGGGCTGCGAGTTCCTTCGAGGTTACGTCGCCCTTGTAGATCCAAACCTTCACGCCGATGCGGCCGAAGGTGGTCTTGGCTTCGAACTTGCCGTAGTCGATGTTCGCACGGAGGGTGTGCAGCGGCACACGACCTTCGCGGTAGAACTCCTTGCGGGACATTTCTGCACCGCCAAGACGACCCGAGCACTGTACGCGGATGCCCTTGGCACCTGCGCGCATTGCCGACTGCATTGCCTTCTTCATCGCGCGGCGGAAAGCCACACGCGAAGCAAGCTGCTCGGCGATGCCCTGTGCAACAAGCTGAGCTTCGATCTCGGGGTTCTTGACCTCGAGGATGTTCAGCTGAACCTGCTTCTGGGTGAGCTTTTCAAGCTCGCCACGGATGCGATCGGCTTCGGCGCCGCGGCGACCGATAACGATGCCCGGACGTGCGGTGTGGATATCCACACGAACACGATCGCGGGTGCGCTCGATCTCGACGCGTGCGATGCCGGCGCGTTCCATGCCGGTGGTCATCAGTTCGCGGATACGGATGTCTTCTTTTACGAAGTCCTTGTATCGCTGGCCGACCTTGGTGGAATCAGCGAACCAGTGCGAAACGTGGTCCGTGGTGATACCGAGGCGGAACCCGTGCGGGTTAACCTTCTGTCCCATTTACTTTTCCCCACCCTTCTTAGGGGTTGCGACGACCACAGTGATGTGGCTCGTGCGCTTCTTGATCTGGTATGCGCGACCCTGAGCACGCGGCTGGAACCGCTTCATGGTCGGACCCTCGTCAACAAACGCTTCGCTGATGATCAGCTCGTCTTCGTTGAACGCGATTCCCTCGCGATCAGCAGCGGCGCGGGCGTTAGCCACGGCCGATGCTACAACCTTGAACACCGGTTCAGAAGCTGCCTGTGGGGCAAACTTCAAAATCGCCAGTGCTTCGTTCGTCTGCTTGCCACGAACCAGGTTGACGACGCGCCGGGCCTTCATAGGCGTCACGCGAATATGGCGCGCAATTGCCTTGGCTTCCATTGCTTTCCTTCTCTCGTCTTCTCGAAGAAGTGCTAAGCACTCACTAACCCTTGCGGGTTAGCGGCGCTTGCCCTTCTTGTCGTCCTTTACGTGGCTACGGAACGTCCGCGTCGGGCTGAATTCGCCGAGCTTGTGCCCGACCATCGACTCGGTGACAAACACAGGAATGTGCTTGCGTCCGTCGTGTACGGCGATCGTGTGCCCGAGCATGTCGGGGATGATCATCGAACGGCGGGACCACGTCTTGATGACGTTTTTGGTGCCCTTTTCGTTCTCAGCAGCTACCTTGACAAACAGGTGCTGATCGACGAAGGGGCCTTTCTTCAGGCTGCGTGGCATGTTTCCAGGCTCCTATCGCTTGTTCTTGCCGGTACGACGGCGACGCACAATGAGCTTGTCGCTTTCCTTGTTCGGACGACGAGTGCGTCCTTCACGCTTACCGTTCGGGTTGACCGGGTGACGACCACCGGAGGTCTTGCCTTCGCCACCACCGTGCGGGTGGTCGACCGGGTTCATGGCTACGCCACGTACGGTCGGGCGAACGCCCTTCCAGCGCATACGGCCGGCCTTGCCCCAGTTGATGTTCGACTGCTCGGCGTTGCCGACCTCGCCGACGGTTGCGCGGCAGCGCACGTCAACGTTGCGGATTTCGCCGGAAGGCAAACGGAGCTGAGCGTAGCGACCCTCACGGGCCACCAGCTGAACCGAGGCACCTGCGGAACGAGCCATCTTGGCACCGCCGCCGGGACGCAGTTCCACAGCGTGGATAACAGTACCCACCGGGATGTTGCGCAACGGCAGGTTGTTGCCCGGCTTGATGTCGGCGTTGGGGCCGGCTTCAATGGCATCGCCCTGGGAGAGCTTGTTCGGTGCAATGATGTAACGCTTGGTTCCATCAATGTAGTGAAGAAGCGCAATGCGAGCGGTACGGTTCGGGTCGTACTCGATGTGAGCGACCTTTGCCGGCACGCCGTCCTTGTCGTGACGACGGAAGTCGATCAGACGGTACTGGCGCTTGTGTCCGCCACCCTTGTGACGGGTGGTGATCTTACCGGTGTTGTTACGGCCGCCAGTCTTGTGCAACGGGCGAAGCAACGACTTTTCCGGAGTCGAACGGGTGATTTCTGCGAAGTCGGCAACGCTCGAGCCGCGAAGGCCCGGGGTTGTCGGCTTGTACTTACGGATTCCCATAGTTTAATTCCTCGTTAAAGTGGTCTCCGCTTAGGAAAGCGGACCGCCGAAGATGTCAATCGAGCCTTCCTTCAGGGAGACGATCGCACGCTTAGTAGCCTTGCGCGTCCCCCATCCGAACTTGGTGCGCTTGCGCTTACCGGCACGATTAAGGGTGTTTACGGAGTCAACCTTGACCGAGAAGATAGCTTCTACGGCGTTCTTGATTTCCGTCTTGTTTGAACGCGGGTCAACGAGGAAGGTGTACTTGCCTTCGTCGATCAGACCGTAGCTCTTTTCCGAAACGACGGGTGCGATGACCACATCGTGCGGAGCCTTTGAGAAGGTGCTCACTTGGCTTCCTCCTTCTGGACCAGGGCTTCAAAAGCAGCCTTGGTGAAGATGACGTCATCGGAAACCAGAACATCGTAAGTGTTGAGCTGGTCTACGTAGAGAACGTGGGCAGCCACGATGTTGCGGCACGAGAGTGCTGCTACGTCGTTGTTGCGTTCGATGACTACGAGCAGGTTCTTGCGCACGGACAGCGAGCGCAGGGTGGCCAAGGCCTCCTTGGTGGACGGCGTGGTGCCGGCAACCAGGGCTTCAATGACGTGGATGCGGTTGTTGCGAGCGCGGTCAGACAGGGCGCCGCGCAGTGCAGCAGCCTTCATCTTCTTGGGGGTGCGCTGGCTGTAATCGCGAGGGGTCGGACCGTGGACAACGCCACCGCCGGTCATGTGAGGAGCACGGATGGAACCCTGACGGGCGCGGCCGGTACCCTTCTGAGCGTGACGGCTTGCGACCGGCGCCGGAAACTTCCGAGCGGTCCTTGGTCTTGTGCGTGCCCTGACGAGCAGCTGCGAGCTGGGCCACAACGACCTGGTGCAGCAGCGGAACGTTGGTCTGGACGTCGAAGAGCTCCGAAGGAAGTTCTACGGTAAGTGCCTTAGACATTTAGTTATGCTCCCTTCACAGCGGTGCGCACGAGAACGACGCGGCCGCGAGCGCCTGGAACGGCGCCCTTGATCAGCAGGAGGTTCTTCTCGGCGTCCACAGCGTGAACCGTGAGGTTCTGCGTGGTAACACGATCGACGCCCATGCGGCCGGCCATCTTCTGACCCTGGAACACGCGGCCCGGAGTCGAAGCGCCGCCGATGGAGCCTGGCTTACGGTGGTTCTTGTGAGCACCGTGCGATGCCGGAGCACCGTGGAAGCCGTGGCGCTTCATAACGCCAGCGAAGCCCTTACCCTTGGACGTTCCAACAACGTCGACCTTCTGGCCGGCGGTGAAGATTTCGACGGAGAGTTCCTGGCCCGGGGCGTAGGATTCAGCGTCTGCGGTGCGCAGCTCAACAACGTGGCGACGCGGGGTAACCCCGGCGGCCTCGAAGTGGCCAGCCAAAGGCTGGGTGACCTTGCGCGGATCGATCTGGCCGTAGCCGATCTGAACTGCAACGTAGCCATCGCGTTCGGCGTTGCGCAGCTGGGTCACGACATTGCTGTCGGCCTGTACAACGGTTACCGGGATGAGGTTGTTGTTCTCGTCCCAAACCTGGGTCATGCCGAGCTTCGTGCCCAGCAGGCCCTTTACATTACGGGTTGCGGTCATAGTTTTCTCGCCACCTCCCCTAGAGCTTGATTTCGATGTTGACATCCGCCGGCAGGTCGAGACGCATCAGCGAATCTACGGCCTTCGGGGTCGGATCGATGATGTCGATCAGACGCTTGTGCGTGCGCATTTCGAAGTGCTCACGGCTGTCTTTGTACTTGTGTGGCGAACGGATTACGCAGTACACGTTCTTTTCCGTTGGCAGCGGCACTGGGCCGACTACGGTTGCGCCTGCGCGCGTGACCGTCTCAACGATCTTCCGGGCAGAAACGTCAATGACCTCGTGGTCATACGACTTCAGCCGGATGCGGATTTTTTGTCCCGCCATGGCGTCATGCCTCTTTCTAATTAGCACTCTCTGTACAGTTACTGTGCCCTACGGGTTCCTGGGAACCGGCACGCCTCGCATCGAACTGAATCCGGATAAATCCGGGTTCCTCAATCCGCCGAAGCCCGACCCCCGCGCTCGGGCGTGTCGCGTTTGAAGGCGATACTAACCCGCATGAATGCGTGGGGGTGATGTTCACGTTTCCAATAAATTCGGTCGTATTGCTCCCCAGCCCCGGGCATTATCCCGGGTGAGACACAATCTCGGTTGAAATCCCTATGCCCCGGTCTCGGTTTCCCGATCAGCAGGCATTGAGCATGGAAATCTTCATGAACAACTTGTCTAGTCTGGCAGACTTGCGGGAAAAACACCAACCCGGGGCTCCCTCGCCCGGCGTGCACGCACGGCCCGCCAGCGCCGCCGGCGCACTTCCCCACCCCCGCGCTCGGGCGTGTCGCGAGTTCCGCAACCGGCGCTGAGCGCCGAATTTCCGGCATTCAGCACTTCCGGGCGGCAAGTTCGGGGCAAAATCCAACACGCCCAAGGCGTTCACGCCAAGTGACGAAGGTCACTCACGCAAGTCGCCGGTAGCAAGCCGCTGCAAGACTCACTACTGCCGCCAGCGCTACTGGTCGTCGTTGTTGGCCCTGCGGATGGACTTGGCCCGCCTGATTTCCTTGGAAAAGTTCTTGCGCACCCACGTCAGCGCCACGACAACAACAATGACAACCACGACGACAATCAGAAATTTCATGATCCCAGCCTAGTCCCCGCAAATGCCGCAAGGGAATGAAGATCCCGCACCTACTTGCTCTCCGGCTTTGTCATCGGTTTTGTCATCGGCGCGAGCCACGGGGCTTCTAGCGCTCCGGCGTTCCGGGTCCATTGGCCGAGCCGGAGCCGGATGCCGGATCCGTGGGTGCCTGGACTTCCGTGGGAACCGGCACCTGTTGGTTTGCTTCCGATTCCGGATGCTGTGCCTGGGGTTGCTGTCCGGCAGGAACCTTTGCTGATTCGCCGGCGCCTTGTTCATCTTCCCCAGGCGCCACAGCGCCAGGGCAATGAGTCCTGCCGCAAGAAGCAGAAGCAGCAAGAAGGTGTAGCCACGCAGGAACCACAGCACAGCGGCTCCGATCCCGATCGCTGCCCACAGGGTGAAAAGCCTGCGGTTGGACACGAGCCCAAAGACCAACAGTGCGCTGAAGCTCAGCAACACCACCAGCTGCTCCCCCAGTGTCGAGGTCAGGATCGTGGCAACCCCGGTCAGCGAAAGGACACCGGTTGCCGTCGCCATGATCGGGACTCCGCGGGATTCGCGCTTGCGGTAGAACTCGTAGGTCGCCAATAGGGCAATCACCACGAACCAATAGTAGGCAACGGCGAAGAAGCCGAGCCCGTCGAAAGCCACCCACAGGCAACGCTGAAGAACAGCCGCGGCCACGAGGCCACTGATTTCAAACGCCAGCTCGCGTTGGTCGGCAGGGAATTCCAAGTGCCGAGGCCGCACACAAGGAGATCACCACAAGGATCGCACCCAGATAAACCATGGACTCGGTGTCATCGGCCAGCCCGGCCATTCCGGCAAAGACAACCAACAGCAATGCGGCGGTGAACAATACCCGTGCATGCGCCGCCGACCATCCATTGCTCCGCTTCAGCATGGCAGCAAATGAAACCTTGTCCCCGGAGAACCGTCCGCCGAAGATTGCAGCGATCAACAGCACCAGGGCCACAACACAGAACAACAAGATCAGATTTCCCGGTTGTCCCCCGGCCAGGCCCGCGGCTTCACGGAACCAATCCAATCCGTGGGACACCGCATAGAGCAGGAAGAGCACCGAGGCACCAACGATCAGTGGAATCCCCAGCGTCGTGGCAAAGACGAGCGCGCCGGCAGATCCAAGCAAACCGGCAACAATCTTCCATCCCTGCCCCAGGTCCTGGGCCAGGACAAAGCATGAACCGAGATAGAGCACCACCAGCATGGCCCGCAGCACCCTGTAGCCCGAACCCCGAAGATTGCGGGTTTCGGCATAGAGCAAGCCTGCCACCAGGATCGCCAGCACCACCGCCGCAACGGCATCGTTCCAGAGCGGGACGGGGAGCCAGCCACCAGCCCGAAGGTAGGGACCAAGAGTAGGCGTCAGGATGATTCCCAACACCGAAAGTCCCGCCAGCATCCCCGCGCCATTGAAGAACAAGGGGCGGGATGCGTATCCCCGTGCCACGAGCACCGAGACGAGCAACAAACACAGGAACTGAACCAGCAACGCAGCCTGGTCATAGACGCCCACCCGGCAGGAATCCGGTTCCGGAACCCAGATACACCACCGGAACCAGGGCCAGCACCGCCAGGGTTGCAACGTTCAGGAACAACTGGATCCCCGAGGACTTGATGGAGGCAATCCGGTCACCGGCAAGCAACCGGGCCGTTTGCGGCACCGTGGTGGTCAAGGCAAGCAGCGCAAGCTGCCCGTGCCCATCCATATTAAAGCGATCGGCGATATGCCATGCGGTGGCGGAGAAGAGCAGCTGGGCGGCCACGCGTAGACGATGCCGGGACGCTCGGGTCAAGGGCCAGCAAGCGCGAGAGTGAGTAGGCCAATGCCAGCACCGCAATCACTTCAATGAGCCATGTTGGGTCCATTCCTGCGCTCAACACCAGAACCGCAGAACAGCGGCAATGGCCCCGCCCAGGTGGACCAGCTGCCGTGCACACGGCCCGTGCCCGACCCGGCGGCTGCGGAACGGTTGCCCCGAACTTTCTGGGGTATTTCCCGGGGCCTCGGGGCTCAATCCGGCCACTGGTTTCATTCCAAGGATTGCGGTGGCACCCAATAGCCCAACGCCAAGCACCAGCCAGATCAGCACCCGGCTCCAGTCGGTTCCCAACCAGAATTCCGTGCTCCACCCGGATCCAACAAGATTCGCGAAGCGCACGTGCTCGAACATGGAGCCGATTCCGGCGGTTGCGAGGGCGGCGACCAGCAAGCCTCCGGCAAAGAGCTGCCGACTCCCCCACCGGCATCGGGTAAATCCTGGATCGTTGTCCCGCGTACCGGCAACCCTCCTGTTGCGGTACAGCACCCAGACCGACCACAGAACCTGGATCACCACGGCAATCGTGAAGCCAAACAAGTCCCGCAACGTCGACTGTCCTTGACCACTGCACGTCGCCGCCGGAAAGGTAGTCCCTGAACAGCGAATCCTTCGGTCCCCAAGTCCAACCGCTGGCGGCAAAACCAAGGAACGTGGCAACAAGGATCGGGGACGCCATCCGTGCGGCAAGCTTCAGCCGAGCACGCTCCGACCGCCCTTGATCCGAGGCACCCCCAACCCGGCGGGCCAACCACCAGGTGATGGCAAGTGCAGCACCCAACAAGATCAGCAAGCGGCCCGAGGCAAGGGCGCCGCTTTCGGCAAGCCCCAACAACCCGACCCCGAGCGGAGTCCACGCCAGGGAACCCCCAAGCTTGTAGGCCACCAGGGCCGCACCCACGAGCACCACCGGCAATGCCCAATTGGTGTCCCCGCCAAGTGTTCCCGGCAGCTGACGCCAGGGCCGCGGAGGATTCCGTCAAACTGGGCCAGGGCAGAGGCCGCGGCGATACCCAAAAGCACCCAGACTTCGAGGAGATGAACCTTCGAATCGATATCGAGCGCTGCCAAATACTGCCGGGCAAAGAAGGCAAGGAAGACGGCTTGCGCTGCGAAGATCGCGGCAAGGATTTGCACCCCGGTGTTTGCCGAAACCTCGGCGTGCACCAGGAAGGCCATGACGCTGGCAATTGCCGCGGCCCGGGCAGCAAGCTGGTACCAGTAGCGTTCGGATCTTCCTCACCAGCGGCAGCGAGATTGCGTAGTAGGCTGCCGTCGCCGCGAAAAGCCATCCATAGTCAACGGCTCGCATGACCGCGAATGAAGCAAGGGAGGCCAGCAGGATCGCCGGGACCAGGAAGCGGTGGGCAGCCAGGAAGGATTGCAGGTAGATGTTGCCCAGCCACTTCGGCCTGCGCATTCCCACCACGGTGATCACGCTGGCCAGCACCATGCTGAAGAGGAAGTAGAAGACCAGGCCGCGGTTCAGCACTGCGCCTCCGGCAACCGAGGTCGAGACCAGGAACGTGGTTCCCACCGCGGCGATAACCCGCGACTGCAGCTTTCCTGCCGCATACATGAAGGCAACGGTGCCCACGATCGAGGTCACCAGCCAGACCGAACCCGGGCTTGAGGGAAGCAGCATGTAGTAGGCGAACCCGGTCATGGGCAACAGGGCCAAACCGGTGGCGGTGAATGCCGCGGCCGCCGGGCGCAGTCGTTGGCTTCGTGCCCGCATCACCAGGCCCACCGCATAGAAGCCCGCGGTGACGATCCCCAGGCCAACGATCTTGGCCGATGGATTCAAGGCAAAGGAAATGAACAAGGATGCCGAAGCGACCAGGAGCAGCGCGGCGACATAGAGCGTGATGTTGATGTTGCGCAGCGCCCGGACCTGCGGGTCAACCGGGGCCGGAGCAGCTGGTGGCCGGTAACCGGGAGCTTGCCGCTGAACCGGTTCTTGCTGGTATGGCGGGCCGGGTTGCGATGGAGCAAGATTCGGGAAGAGTCCGTGAAGCACCGGGTTTTGCTGCAATTGGGCGCAGCGTGGTGTTCCGGGGTGCCTTGCAGCCGCGGATGCACTGGGCGCAACGGCCCCGAATTTGGGGATCCGGAAGCGCTGTCGCCGGGCCGGATTTCTTGTCCAGGATCGATTCTGCGCTGCTGAGACTCAGCTGCTGCTGGCGCTGTTCTTGTACCGGAAGAATGGCGCGATCGATTCCGGAACAGGTTCCGGGGCTGGTGCCTGGGCAGCGCCGGGGCAAAGTCATTGCCCTGTGGTTCGGCCTTGGCGATGGCCGCGGCCGCGCGTGCTGCCGCAAAGCCTTCCTGCCAGGCCCCGCCAGTGCCGAGGTGACTTGGCGTTCGCGCTCCTTGGCCTTGTTCCGGCAATCGCCTTGCCCACCAGCAAGCCAACGAAGAAGACAAACAGTGAAACCACAAACGTTGTCATGAGGGCTTGCACCTTGCCGGGATGGAGATTTTCCCGCGGGCCCGGGGACTTGGTTTCCAGCGTACACCATTCAGATACATTCGTTTTACTTATATTGGGTGCGTCCAGCCTTGACACGGAGCGGGCAGCAAAAAAGGAAGGCCCCCGACT
Source organism: uncultured Actinomycetota bacterium (assembly GCA_963818105.1). Lineage (GTDB taxonomy): Bacteria > Actinomycetota > Actinomycetes > Actinomycetales > Micrococcaceae > Paeniglutamicibacter. The sequence continues at coordinate 679,985 of CAWFRB010000040.1, forward strand.
GTCGAAACAGTGGGGACCTTCCTCTTAGACCGTTAGGTCAAGATCTGCGAAGTAAAATTACTTGGTGATCTTGGTGACCTTGCCTGAACCAACGGTGCGGCCGCCTTCGCGAATTGCGAAGCCGAGGCCCTCTTCCATGGCGATCGGCTGGATCAGCACGACAGACATTTCGGTGTTGTCGCCAGGCATAACCATTTCCGTGCCTTCCGGCAGGGTGATAACGCCGGTGACGTCCGTGGTGCGGAAGTAGAACTGCGGGCGGTAGTTCGAGTAGAACGGGTTGTGACGTCCGCCTTCATCCTTGGAAAGGATGTACACGTTGGCCTCGAACTCGGTGTGCGGGGTGATGGAACCCGGCTTCACGATGACCTGGCCACGCTCTACGTCTTCGCGCTTGATGCCGCGAAGCAGCAGACCACAGTTCTCGCCGGCCCAAGCCTCGTCGAGCTGCTTGTGGAACATCTCGATACCGGTAACCGTGGTCTTCTGGACCGGGCGGATGCCGACGATCTCGACCTCGGAGTTGATGGCGAGGGTACCACGCTCGGCGCGGCCCGTAACAACGGTGCCACGACCGGTGATGGTGAAGACGTCTTCAACCGGCATCAGGAACGGCTTGTCGCGGTCACGAACCGGGGTCGGAACGTGCTCGTCAACGGCGTCCATCAGGTCCTCGACGGCCTTGACCCAAACCGGGTCGCCTTCCAGAGCCTTCAGGCCGGAAACGCGCACAACAGGTGCCTCGTCGCCGTCGAAGCCCTGTGCGGAGAGAAGTTCGCGAACTTCCATTTCCACGAGGTCGAGGAGTTCTTCGTCATCTACCATGTCGGACTTGTTCAGTGCGACGAGCAGGTACGGAACGCCAACCTGGCGGGCAAGCAGAACGTGCTCGCGGGTCTGAGCCATCGGGCCGTCAGTAGCGGCAACCACGAGGATCGCGCCGTCCATCTGAGCAGCACCGGTGATCATGTTCTTGATGTAGTCAGCGTGACCCGGGGCATCAACGTGCGCGTAGTGGCGCTTCTCGGTCTGGTACTCGACGTGAGAGATGTTGATGGTAATGCCGCGCTGGCGCTCTTCCGGCGCCGAGTCGATCTGCGAGAAATCGCGCTGTTCGTTCAAATCCGGGTACTTGTCAGCAAGTACCTTGGAGATGGCAGCAGTCAACGTGGTCTTACCGTGGTCAACGTGACCAATGGTGCCGATGTTAACGTGCGGCTTGTTACGCTCGAACTTTGCCTTTGCCACAGGTTCCTCCTAGAAACGTTTACAGAAGACGTACCTCACCCGCTCGGATCGCGGGCGAAACTTATATAAGTCTACTGGGGGCTTGGTGAAATGTTTAAATTGCGGTTGCCTTCGGGATCAATAGCAGATCCATCCGGTGGCCTAGTGGGGTCGATGCACGATTTCTCGCTCTCGACCCCACTGTCCGGCCATTCACCCGATAGTCGGGGTCACGGCCAATTTTTGGTCCTGAACGAAATTACTCGCCGCGGGACTTCTGGATGATCTCGTCGGCTACTGCCTTCGGGACCTCGGCGTAGCTGGAGAACGTCATCGAGTAAACGGCACGACCCTGGGTCTTGGAACGCAGGTCACCAATGTAACCGAACATTTCAGACAGCGGAACCGTTGCACGGATGACCTTCACGCCTGCTGCGTCTTCCATCGAAGCGATGGAGCCACGGCGGGAGTTCAAGTCACCAATGACGTCGCCCATGTATTCCTCGGGGGTACGGACTTCAACATCCATAACCGGCTCGAGGATAATCGGCTGGGCGCGGCGTGCGCCTTCCTTGAACACCTGGGAACCGGCGATCTTGAACGCCATTTCCGAGGAGTCAACGTCGTGGTAGGCACCGTCGAGGAGGGTCGCCTTAACGCCCACCATCGGGTAGCCGGCCAGGATGCCGAACTGCATTGCGTCCTGGATACCTGCGTCAACCGAAGGGATGTATTCGCGAGGAATACGGCCGCCGGTTACGCCGTTCTTGAACTCGTAGATGACGCCGTCAACAACTTCCAGAGGCTCGAACGAGACCTGGACCTTTGCGAACTGGCCGGAACCACCGGTCTGCTTCTTGTGGGTGAAGTCAACCTTCTCCACAGCCTTCTTGATGGTTTCGCGGTAAGCAACCTGAGGCTTGCCAACGTTGGCTTCAACGCGGAATTCGCGACGCATGCGGTCCACCAGGATGTCCAGGTGGAGTTCGCCCATGCCGCCGATTTCGGTCTGGCCGGTGTCTTCGTTGAGGGAGACGGTGAACGTCGGGTCCTCAGCGGAGAGCTTCTGGATAGCAGTCGAAAGCTTTTCCTGGTCGCCCTTGGTCTTCGGCTCAATGGCAACGAAGATCACGGGATCAGGGAAGGACATCGACTCAAGAACGATCGGGTTTGCCGGATCGCACAAGGTGTCACCGGTGGTGGTGTCCTTGAGGCCGATCACTGCGTAGATGTGGCCTGCGTGGACCTCGTCTACTGGCATTTCCTTGTTGGCGTGCATCTGGAAGAGCTTGCCAATACGTTCTTTCTTCTGCTTCGTGGAGTTCAGCAGCTGGGTACCCGGAGTTGCCTTGCCGGAGTACACGCGGATGAAGTTCAACTGGCCGAAGAACGGGTGGGTCGCAATCTTGAAGGCAAGAGCCGAGAACGGCTCGTCTTCGGAAGGCTCGCGACGGATCTCGATCTCTTCGTTCTTCGGATCGTGACCGATCGTCGCGCCAACATCCATCGGGTTCGGCAGGAAGTCGATGACAGCATCGAGCATCGGCTGAACGCCACGGTTCTTGAAGGCAGAACCACAGAAGACCGGGTAGATCTCCGAGTTGACAACCATCTTGCGGATGCCGGCCTTGAGCTCAGCAATGCTGATCTCTTCGCCTTCGAGGAACTTCTCCATGAGCTCGTCAGAGCCCTCGGCTACGTCCTCAACCAGCTTGGCGCGGTATTCCTCGGCCTTTTCCTGAAGGTCGGCCGGGATTTCCTGGACTTCGTAGGCGGCACCCATGGTGACGTCACCCTTGGAGTCGCCCTCCCATACGAAAGCCTTCATGGTCATCAGGTCGACAACGCCGGTGAACTCGGACTCGGAGCCGATCGGCAGCTGCATTACCAGCGGCTTGGCACCAAGGCGCTTGATGATGGTGTCTACGGTGAAGTAGAAGTCAGCACCCAGCTTGTCCATCTTGTTGACGAAGCAGATACGCGGAACGTTGTACTTGTCAGCCTGGCGCCAAACAGTCTCGGACTGTGGCTCCACGCCTTCCTTGCCATCGAAGACGGCAACGGCGCCATCGAGGACGCGCAGGGAGCGCTCAACCTCAACGGTGAAGTCAACGTGACCCGGGGTGTCAATGATGTTGATCTGGTTCTTGTTCCAGAAGCAGGTCACGGCGGCAGACGTAATCGTAATGCCGCGCTCCTTTTCCTGCTCCATCCAGTCAGTCGTCGAGGCACCATCGTGCGTTTCGCCGAGCTTGTGGTTCACACCCGTGTAGAACAGGATGCGTTCCGTGGTAGTGGTCTTACCGGCATCGATGTGGGCCATGATGCCGATGTTGCGGACCTTATTCAGGTCGGTAAGCACTTCCTGTGCCACGATGTCTCCCTAAGTTGGTGATATCCATTCCAGTGGCGGAACCGATCAATGATCGATCCCGCCAACTGAATAGAACGCTTTTTACCAGCGGTAGTGGGCGAAGGCCTTGTTGGACTCTGCCATCTTGTGGGTGTCTTCGCGACGCTTGACAGCAGCACCAAGACCGTTGGAGGCGTCGAGGATCTCGTTCATGAGACGCTCGATCATGGTCTTCTCGCGGCGAGCCTTCGAGTAACCAACCAGCCAGCGAAGTGCCAGCGCGGTCGAACGACCTGGCTTTACTTCTACCGGAACCTGGTAGGTTGCGCCACCAACACGGCGGGAGCGAACCTCGAGGGCCGGACGGATGTTATCCATGGCCTTCTTCAGGGTCACAACCGGGTCGGTACCGTTCTTGGCCAATGCACCTTCGAGTGCGCCGTAAACGATGCGCTCTGCGGTGGACTTCTTACCGTCGATCAAAACCTTGTTGATCAGCTGGGTAACAAGCGGGGAACCGTATACCGGATCCGAGACGAGGGGGCGCGCTGGCGCCGGGCCCTTACGAGGCATTACTTACCTTCCTTCTTGGCACCGTAGCGGGAACGAGCCTGCTTACGGTTCTTTACACCCTGGGTATCGAGCGCACCACGTACGATCTTGTAGCGCACACCCGGAAGGTCCTTCACACGACCACCGCGAACGAGCACGATGGAGTGTTCCTGCAGGTTGTGGCCAACGCCCGGAATGTAAGCGGTAACTTCAACGCCACCGGCAAGGCGCACACGTGCGACCTTACGAAGTGCGGAGTTCGGCTTCTTCGGGGTGGTGGTGTACACACGGGTGCATACGCCACGACGCATTGGGTTGCCCTTAAGGGCTGGGGCCTTGGTCTTCTTGACCTTCGGCGAGCGGCCCTTACGGACCAGCTGCTGAATAGTAGGCACTTTCGTGTCCTCCGGTTTCTTGTTCTGCGGCGCCGCCCACCATAAGACTGCTTGGAGACGCTGCGTTTATAGTCGTTTAGTCACAGCGACTTCGGGTTGACCCCTAGGCGTGCGAAAGTGTGGCATCTGTTGCGCAACCTACCCGCAACCCGGACCGTGTCCATTTGCCACACCTATAAAACAATTAGCTCTAGCTTAGCATGAGTTCCCGCGACCTTAATGACATCGGTCTCATCACACACTCGCCCTGGTTGCCTTTAAACACAAGGAACTTTCCGTGTGCGGCCGTGCTGCCGCCTCATCGAGGCAGCCGCGGGACGCATGCGCCACAAGTTGCCGGCGCACCTCGCCGAGACAGCGACACCGCCGATCGGACGCTCCGGGTCTCGGACCTAGCCCGCATCGATCCAGTAGCGACGGGTGCCGTTTCGAGTATCTTCATACACGCCCCGGTTCTTCTCTATGGTCCCGCGTGATCCTGCATTGCCTTCAAGGCAGGTCACGAGCACTCGCGATATCCCCAAGGCCTTGGCGACGGGCAATGCCTGGGCCAGCGCCGCAGTGGCATGACCCTTGCGGCGAGCCGACGGACGAACGCTGTAGCCGATGTGTCCGCCTTCGTTGAAGAGATAGTCGTTGAGTTCGTGCCGGATGGCAAGCGAGCCAAGAATGGTGTCCCCCTGGGCGATCCAGAGGTACGTGCACGGAACATAGCCCGGCTTGCGCGGGCTGTCGGGTAACACGTCGGCGAGCAGCCGTTCCACGAAGCCTTCGAAGACTCCCGGATCCCGCAATTGCTCAAGGTCAAGGTCCTCGGCACCGGCACCGTCCCGGTGGGCACCGTCGAATTCCATGGCAGCTTCAAGCCAAGAGTCCCGGTAGCGGGCGTCCGGGGCGATGAGTTCGATCATGGCTCGAGCCTATGCAGGGCCGTGGTTCGGTTCCGACAGCGACGCGCCACGACTTGCTCGGCGGGCGCATCGGCAGCGATCCTGCCCCACCCCATGCAGGTGCCAACCGCACACTCCCCCGTTAACGACTTTGGCCGGCATTCCCCGAATGGGGAATGCCGGCCAAAGTTTGTTACATCAGCGTTGTCCCGCCGAGTGGGCGGGACAACGGCTCATGCCTTAGCGGAAATCGTTGCCGAGATCGTAGTCATCCATGGCGATGGCGTGGAATTCCGGGCTGAGGCCCGGCTCCAAGCCGTCGTAGTCCATGCCGGTGGAGAATGCGGACTGGCCGGTGAACAGCGAAGCCTTCGCTGCCTCGGTCGGTTCCACGTTCACCTGGGTGTAGCGATCCAGGCCGGTGCCGGCCGGGATCAGCTTACCGATGATGACGTTTTCCTTCAGGCCGAGCAATGGATCGGACTTGCCTTCCATTGCAGCCTGGGTCAGGACACGCGTGGTCTCCTGGAAGGAAGCAGCCGAGAGCCACGAGTCGGTAGCCAAGGAAGCCTTGGTGATACCCATGAGCTCGTCACGGCCCGATGCCGGCTTCTTGCCTTCGGAGACAGCCTTGCGGTTCTCGTTCTGGAAGCGAGCGCGGTCAGCAAGCTCACCCGGCAGCAAGTCGGTTTCGCCCGACTCGATGACGGTGATGCGGCGAAGCATCTGGCGAACGATGACTTCCACGTGCTTGTCGTGGATGCCTACGCCCTGGGACTGGTAGACCTCCTGGACTTCGCGTACGAGGAACTTCTGCGCTTCACGCGGGCCGAGGACACGAAGAACCTGCTTCGGGTCGATGGCACCGGCAACCAGCTGCTGGCCAACCGTCACCGAATCGCCATCGACGACCAGCAGACGTGCACGGCGCAACACCGGGTAGGCGATTTCTTCGTCGCCGTTGTCCGGGGTGATCACGATGCGCAGCTGCTTCTCGGAGTCCTCGATGGACACGCGACCGGCAACCTCGGAGATCGGAGCAACACCCTTCGGGGTACGTGCTTCGAAGAGCTCCTGGATACGTGGCAGACCCTGGGTGATATCTTCCGCGGAGGCAGCGCCACCGGTGTGGAAGGTACGCATGGTCAGCTGGGTACCCGGTTCACCAATGGACTGTGCGGCAATAATGCCCACTGCCTCACCGATGTCAACGGTCTTGCCGCTTGCAAGCGAGCGGCCGTAGCACAGTGCACAGGTTCCGACTGCCGACTCACAGGTCAGCACGGAGCGGACCTTGATGTCGGTGACACCGGCTGCGAACAGTTCGTCGATGAGCACGTCGCCCACGTCCGAGCCGCCTGCTGCCAGCACCTTGCCCGAGGCGTCGACCACGTCGGTGGCCAGCGTACGGGTGTAGGCCGAGTTCTCAACGGTTTCGTGCATGCGCACGGTACCGATTTCGTCGGTGTACGCGATCGGCACGTTCAGGCCGCGGCTGGTGCCACAGTCCTGTTCGCGAACGATGACGTCCTGCGACACGTCGACCAGACGACGGGTCAAGTAACCGGAGTTAGCGGTCTTCAACGCGGTATCGGCCAGACCCTTACGGGCACCGTGGGTGGCGATGAAGTACTCGAGAACCGACAGGCCTTCGCGGTAGGAAGACTTGATCGGACGCGGGATGATCTCGCCCTTAGGGTTGGACACCAGACCACGGATACCGGCAATCTGGCGCAGCTGCAGCCAGTTACCACGAGCCTTCGAGGTCACCATTCGGTTAATGGTGTTCAGCTCTTCCATGCCGGCCTTCATGGCCTCGGCTACCTCGTCGGTTGCCTTGGTCCAGATGTCGATCAGGTCCTGGCGACGCTCCGAGTCGGCAATCAAGCCCTTGTCGAACTGCGACTGGACGCGCTTGGCCTTCTCCTCGTACGGAGCAAGGATGGTTGCCTTGTCCATGTTCGAGGTGATGTCGGAGATGGCGACGGTGACGCCCGAGCGGGTGGCCCACTTGAAGCCTGCATCCTTCAGGTTGTCCAGCGTTGCCGCCGTGACAATCTTCGGGTAGCGCTCGGCGAGATCGTTGACGATCTCGGAGAGTGCATCCTTGCCGGCAACCTGCTCTACCCATGGGTAATCCGCCGGCAGGGTCTCGTTGAAGAGAACCTGGCCCAGCGAGGTAGAGATCAGTGCATCGGTACCCTCGACCCAGCCTTCCGGTGCCGGCTGCTCCTCGGAAGGAACGAAGCCCGGTACGCGGATCTTGACAGGCGAGTTCAGGTGCAGTTCGCCACGGTCCATCGCCATGATCGCCTCGGCCGGCGAGGAGAACGCACGACCGGCGCCCTTCTCGTCCAGACGCTTGGTGGTCAGGTGGTGGAGGCCGATGATCATATCCTGCGAAGGCAGGGCAACCGGACGACCGTCCGAAGGCTTCAAGATGTTGTGCGAGGACAGCATCAGGATGCGTGCTTCGGCCTGGGCTTCGGGGCTCAGCGGCAGGTGAACTGCCATCTGGTCACCGTCGAAGTCGGCGTTGAATGCGGCACAAACCAGCGGGTGCAGCTGAAGGGCCTTGCCTTCAACCAGCTGTGGTTCGAACGCCTGGATGCCCAAACGGTGCAGGGTAGGTGCACGGTTCAGCAGCACAGGGTGCTCGGTGATGATCTCTTCGAGAACATCCCAAACCTGCGGGCGGTAACGCTCGACCATGCGCTTGGCGCTCTTGATGTTCTGTGCGTGGTTGAGGTCAACCAGGCGCTTCATCACGAACGGCTTGAAGAGCTCCAGGGCCATCTGCTTGGGCAGACCACACTGGTGCAGCTTCAGCTGCGGGCCGACAACGATGACCGAACGGCCGGAGTAGTCAACGCGCTTGCCGAGCAGGTTCTGACGGAAACGTCCCTGCTTGCCCTTGAGCATGTCGGAAAGCGACTTCAACGGACGGTTGCCTGGACCCGTTACCGGGCGGCCACGACGACCGTTGTCGAAGAGCGAGTCAACAGCTTCCTGCAGCATGCGCTTTTCGTTGTTGACGATGATTTCCGGCGCACCAAGGTCCAACAAGCGCTTGAGGCGGTTGTTGCGGTTGATGACGCGGCGGTACAGGTCGTTGAGGTCGGAGGTCGCGAAGCGGCCACCGTCCAGCTGGACCATCGGGCGCAGTTCCGGCGGGATCACCGGTACGGCGTCGAGGACCATGCCCAACGGGGAGTTGGACGTGGTCAGGAACGCGTTGACGACCTTGAGGCGCTTGAGCGCACGGGTCTTCTTCTGTCCCTTGCCGTTTTCGATGATGTCGCGAAGGATCTCGGCTTCCGCGGCCATGTCGAAGGACTCGAGGCGCTTCTTGATGGCTTCGGCGCCCATGGAGCCCTCGAAGTACAGTCCGTAGCGCTCGCGCAGCGAGCGGAACAGGCCTTCGTCACCTTCGAGGTCAGCGACCTTGAGGTTCTTGAAGCGGTCCCAGACCTGGTCAAGACGTTCGATGTCCGCATCGGCGCGCTTACGCACCTGGGCCATCGTCTTGTCGGCCAGATCGCGGGCCTTCTTCTTTTCCGCGGCCTTTGCACCCTCGGCTTCGAGGGCAGCAAGCTGGTCCTCGAGGTCGCGGGCGATGGAGGCGATGTCGGAGTCGCGGGTGTCAACCAGCTGCTTGCGTTCCAGGTCGTGCTGCGCCTGGAGGTTCGGCAGTTCGGCGTGACGGCGCTCTTCGTCCACGGAGGTGACCATGTAGGCGGCGAAGTAAATGATCTTCTCAAGATCCTTCGGTGCCAGGTCAAGCAGGTAGCCCAAGCGCGAGGGAACGCCCTTGAAGTACCAGATGTGGGTTACCGGGGCTGCAAGCTCGATGTGACCCATGCGTTCGCGACGAACCTTGGCACGGGTAACTTCAACACCACAGCGTTCGCAGATGATGCCCTTGAAGCGCACGCGCTTGTACTTGCCGCAGTAGCACTCCCAGTCGCGGGAAGGGCCGAAGATCTTTTCGCAGAAAAGACCGTCCTTCTCCGGCTTGAGGGTGCGGTAGTTGATGGTTTCGGGCTTCTTTAACCTCGCCGTAGCTCCACCCGCGGATCTCTTCCGCAGTTGCCAGGCCGATGCGCATGAGGCCGAATGAGGATTCGCTGGACATATGGTCCTTATCTCTCTTCTAAGTTTCTGAAGTCTAATGTGGTGAGGTGTTCGCGGAACCCGAAGGTTCCACGCTCACCGTGGGTCTGGAAGATATCCAGTTCCATGTTGGTCCTGGCGGTCGAAGGAGCGCTGCGCTGGTGTTGCCACCGGCACCGCTCCCCCGACCACAGGGCACGAGTTGGAACTAAACTTCTTCGACGGAGTTCGGTTCCGACCGGGAAAGGTCGATGCCGAGTTCTTCCGCGGCCCGGAAGACTTCTTCATCCGAGTCTCGCATTTCGATGGTGTTGCCGTCGGTTCCGAGGACCTCGACGTTCAAGCACAACGACTGCATTTCCTTGATCAGGACCTTGAACGATTCCGGGACACCTGGTTCCGGGATGTTCTCGCCCTTGACGATTGCCTCGTAGACCTTCACGCGACCGTGAATATCATCGGACTTGATCGTGAGCAGTTCCTGCAGGGTGTATGCGGCACCGTAGGCCTCCAGGGCCCACACTTCCATTTCACCGAAGCGCTGGCCACCGAACTGTGCCTTACCACCCAGCGGCTGCTGGGTGATCATGGAGTACGGGCCGGTGGAACGTGCGTGGATCTTGTCGTCCACCAGGTGGTGGAGCTTCAAGATGTACATGTAGCCAACGGAAACCGGATCCGGGAACGGCTCGCCGGAGCGGCCGTCGAACAGACGGGCCTTGCCGGAGTTGCCGATCAGGCGCTTGCCGTCGCGGGTCACATTGGTGTGATCGAGGATGCCGCGGATTTCGTTTTCCGTGGCGCCGTCGAAGACCGGGGTGGAAACCTTGCTGGAGCCGACTTCACGCGGGAGGTCCGGCAGGTTCTTGACCCACTCCGGCTCGCCCTCGATCTTCCAGCCCTGCTTGGCAGCCCACGCGAGGTGGATTTCCAGGACCTGGCCGACGTTCATTCGACCCGGAACACCCAAGGGGTTCAGGACGACGTCAACCGGGGTTCCGTCTTCAAGGAACGGCATGTCTTCGATCGGAAGGATCTTGGAGATGACGCCCTTGTTACCGTGGCGGCCTGCAAGCTTGTCACCGTTGGTGATCTTGCGCTTCTGTGCCACGTAGACGCGAACCAGCTGGTTCACGCCCGGGGGCAGGTCGTCGTCGTTGTCGCGGTCGAAGATGCGGACACCGATGACCACGCCGGACTCGCCGTGCGGAACCTTCAGGGAAGTATCGCGAACTTCGCGGGACTTCTCACCGAAGATGGCGCGCAACAGGCGCTCTTCCGGGGTCAGCTCGGTTTCACCCTTCGGGGTGACACGGCCAACCAGGATGTCGCCTGCTTCAACCTCGGCACCGATGTGGATGATGCCGCGCTCGTCGAGCTGCGCCAGGATCTCTTCGGAGACGTTCGGGATGTCGCGGGTAACTTCCTCGGCACCAAGCTTGGTGTCGCGGGCGTCGACTTCGTGCTCTTCGATGTGAATCGAGGTGAGCACGTCGTCGGAGACCATGCGCTGGGAGAGGATGATCGCATCCTCGAAGTTGTGGCCTTCCCAGGACATGAAGGCAACCAGCAGGTTCTTGCCCAGGGCGAGCTCGCCCTTGTCGGTGGACGGGCCGTCGGCGATGATCGAGTTGTAGTCAACACGATCGCCTTCGGAAACCATCACGCGCTGGTTGTATGCGTTGCCCTGGTTGGAGCGAGCAAACTTCATGATCGGGTAGGCGGCTTCGGTGCCATCGTCGTTCATGACGGTGACAAGGTCGGCCGAAACCTCGGAGACAACGCCTCCGGTGGTTGCGATGACCGAGTCGCCGGCGTCGACTGCCGCGAACTTCTCCATGCCGGTACCCACGAGCGGGGACTCGGAGGCAAGCAGCGGCACAGCCTGACGCTGCATGTTCGCACCCATGAGGGCGCGGTTGGCATCGTCGTGCTCGAGGAACGGAATCAGGGCGGTTGCCACGGACACCATCTGGCGCGGGGAAACGTCCATGTATTCAACTTCGGACGGTTCCACGATGACGGGCTCGCCGCCACCGCCACGCTCGCGGACCAGGACGCCGTCTTCAACGAAGCGGTTGTCTGCATCCAGCGGCGCGTTGGCCTGTGCGATGAAGTTTTCGAGTTCCTCATCCGCGGTCAGGTAGTCGATTTCGCCGGTGAGGCGGCCGTCGACGACCTTGCGGTACGGGGTTTCGATGAAGCCGAAGGCGTTGATGCGGCCGTAGGTAGCCAACGAACCGATCAGACCAATGTTCGGGCCTTCAGGGGTTTCAATCGGGCACATACGTCCGTAGTGGGACGGGTGAACGTCTCGAACTTCCATGCCTGCACGGTCACGGGACAGACCGCCCGGGCCCAGCGCGGAGAGACGACGCTTGTGCGTCAAACCGGCCAGCGGGTTGTTCTGGTCCATGAACTGCGAGAGCTGGGAGGTTCCGAAGAACTCCTTGATCGCTGCAACAACCGGGCGGATGTTGATCAGCGTCTGCGGGGTGATTGCCTCGACGTCCTGCGTGGTCATGCGTTCGCGGACCACGCGCTCCATGCGGGACAGACCCGTGCGGACCTGGTTCTCGATCAATTCGCCAACGGCGCGGATGCGACGGTTGCCGAAGTGGTCGATGTCATCGACGCTCACGGTCAAGGCAACGGGCTCGCCGTTACGCATGCCCGGGGTGGTCTTCTCGCCTGCGTGCAGAGCGACAAGGAACTTGATCATCGCGACAATGTCGTCGATGTTCAGGACCGAGGCGTCCGGGGAATCAAGCGGGGTTTCAACACCGAGCTTGCGGTTGATCTTGTAACGACCAACCTTTGCCAGGTCGTAGCGCTTCGCCTCGAAGTAGAGGTTCTTGAGCAACGCCTGTGCAGCATCGACCGTCGGCGGTTCGCCCGGGCGAAGCTTGCGGTAGATATCCAGGAGTGCTTCTTCCTGGGTATCGGTGGTGTCCTTCTCCAGGGTGGCGCGGATCGAGTCGTACTGTCCGAACTCTTCCAGGATGCGGCCTTCGGTCCAGCCGAGGGCCTTGAGCAGAACGGTGACCGACTGCTTGCGCTTGCGGTCGAGGCGAACGCCGACCTGGTCGCGCTTGTCGATTTCCAGTTCGAACCATGCACCACGCGACGGGATGATCTTCGCGGTGAAGATGTCCTTGTCACTGGTCTTGTCCGGGGTGCGCTCGAAGTAAGCGCCCGGGGAACGAACGAGCTGGGATACCACGACACGCTCGGTGCCGTTGATGATGAAGGTACCCTTGTCGGTCATCAGCGGGAAGTCGCCCATGAACACGGTCTGCTGCTTGATTTCGCCCGTGTTGTTGTTCATGAACTCGGCCTTAACGTACAGCGGAGCGGCGTACGTTGCGTCGCGGTCCTTGCACTCGGCCATGGTGTACTTCGGATCAGCGAACTCAGGCTCCGAGAAGCTCAGGGACATGGTCTCCTGGAAGTCTTCAATCGGGGAGATCTCTTCGAAGATCTCGGCCAGACCCGAAGTCGTGGCTACACTGGTGTCACCAATGGTCTGGGCGTATGCCAGACGGTTCTTCCAGCGCTCGTTGCCGACGAGCCAGTCAAAGCTCTCGGTCTGAAGTGCCAAAAGATTAGGAACATCAAGTGGTTCGTGAATCTTTGCAAAAGAAAGTCGGCCAGCATATTCCGCGCTGCGGGCCGAACTAGCGGTTTGGTTGTTAGAGGTGCTCGAGGCGACCAAGATGGATCCTTCCACAGACCGTCAGGTTTCCGACGCCGTCTCTCTGCCCGAGTTTCACTCGTAACAGCACCGTTGAGCAGGCCCACCGCTATATGAAGGCCGGAGATGAAAAGAGAAGACGCAAATCTCCACGTTACACCATGCGGCCTACCATGTCCACCACTGAACTCGCAAACCCGACCCGGAAATCGCCAACAATCCTGAGAGATGGATCACGATTTGCTGATAGTCCTGTGGCGCAAACGGTCCTGAAGATGGTCACTTTGCTGATAATTCTGTGGTGCAAACCACAGCGCGCTAGCCTAGAAGTAAACATTCACCATGTTTTACCGAAAGCGAGAGTTCGATCATGTCTTCACACCGTGACGCCGTCATAGTCGCCGGCGCCCGCACCCCGTTTGGCCGCCTGAATGGTCAGCTTTCAAAGCTGAGCGCGGTTGAGCTTGGCGCCGCAGCCATCCGCGGGGCGCTGGAGCGCTCCGCCGTTCCCGCCGAGGACGTCCAGGCAGTAATCATGGGACATGTGGTCCAGGCCGGTTGCGGCCAGAACCCTGCCCGCCAGAGTGCCATCGCCGCCGGAATCGGCTGGAACGTCAACGCCATCACGGTCAACAAGGTGTGCCTCTCGGGCCTCTCGGCCATCACCGATGCCGCCCGCCTGATCCGCGTGGGCGATGCCGACGTGGTCGTGGCCGGCGGCCAGGAATCGATGTCCAACACCCCGCACCTGCTTCCGGGCTCGCGCCAGGGCTGGACCTACGGAAACATCACAGCCATCGACTCGGTGGCCCACGACGGCCTGACCGACGCCTTCGACGGAAACTCCATGGGCAGCAGCACCGAAGCCAAGAACACCGTGCTCGGCCTGACCCGCACCGAGCAGGACGAGGTTGCAGCGGCATCGCACCAGCGCGCCGCCGCAGCCGTCGAGGCCGGGATCTTCACCGAGGAAATCGTGGCGATCAGCATCCCGCAGCGCAAGGGCGATCCCCTGGTTGTCTCCACCGACGAGGGCATCCGCCCGACGACCACGGTCGAGACCCTTGCCGGCCTGCGCCCGGCCTTCGCCAAGGACGGCACCATCACCGCCGGCAACTCCTCGCCGCTCTCCGACGGCGCCGCAGCCGTTGTCGTCACCTCGCGCGAGTACGCCATCGCGCACAACCTTGAAATCCTGGCCACCGTTGGTGCCGCCGGGCAGGTTGCCGGTCCCGACAATTCCCTGCACTCGCAGCCTTCGAATGCCATTGCCGCCGCCTTGAAGACCCAGGGCTGGGAGACCTCGGACCTGGACTTCATCGAGATCAACGAGGCCTTCGGCGCCGTTGCCTGCCAGTCGCTCAAGGACCTTGACTACCCGCTGGAAAAGACGAACATCCACGGCGGGGCGATCGCACTGGGCCACCCGATCGGCGCCTCCGGCGCACGTCTGGCCCTGAGCGCAGCCCTTGAACTCAAGCGCCGCGGATCCGGCAAGGCGGCTGTCAGCCTGTGCGGCGGCGGCGGCCAGGGCGATGCCCTGCTGTTGGTGCGCGAAGCCTAGAGGATGACGGATCAGCTGCCGGCCGACGGCCTGGAACGCATGCAACGCGATGCCCGCAACCGCGGGCTGCACGTTGACGTGGTTACCCGCCAACCGGCCGGCAGCCTGGTCGAGGCAGCCGGGCTCATGGGCCTGGAGGTCCACGAAATCGTCAAGTCGCTGGTGGTGAAGCACAAGGACGGTTCGTTCTTTTTCGCGCTGATCCCCGGAGACCGCACCATTTCGTGGCCCAAGCTGCGGGCCTTGCTGGGGGTCAACAAGCTGTCCCTGCCGCGCCCGGAGGTGGCCCTCGCCGCGACCGGCTACGAGCGGGGCACCATCACTCCCCTGGGCGCGACGACTCCGTGGCCGGTCTACGTGGATTCAAGCGTTGTTGCCGGCAGGATCTGCCTGGGCGCCGGGGCCCACGGCCATTCGGCATTCGTCGACTCCGCGGAACTGATTTCCGCACTCAACGCGACGGTCGCCGACATCAGCGACGCTGAAGCACCGGGCTAAGCAGCTTCTTTCCCCGCGCCCCGAGGAATTCCAGGCCCTTTGTCGTGCCTGTTGCCAGCGGCTTGGCCAGCGGGCGTTCGACAAAGCGGTGCACCAGGTACGCGGCGGTGAACACGATGCCCATGACGATCGGCAGCGTCAGGTACTTGCCCAGCGTGGGGTTGAGCTGGTCGATCAGCCACCAGCCCCACACCTGGTGCAAGAGGTACACCGGGTAGGTCAGCGCCCCGGCCAGCGCCAGGAATTTCCACTGGACGTTGCGCAGCGGCGTCAGGCTCAGCGCCGCAACGGCCGCGAACATCCCGGCGACGATCAGCCAGTAGGTCCACGGGGCGACGTCATAGCCAACCAATTCCATGGCCTCCACCGGTGCCTTCAACCCCGTGAAGTACGCGGAAAGCACGACGTTGAGCAGCAGTATGCCCCAGCGTTGCACGCTGTGGCCGAAGCGGTAGATCATGAACAGCATCATGCCGCCGGCAAAGAGCGGCGCGTATTCGGCCATCAACAGGTAGGTGGCGTTTTCATTTCCCATGAGTTGGGCGCCAAGGCCCAGCAGCGGCCAGGCCACCGCAAAGATGGTCACCCCGCGAATCGTCAGCAGGCGCAGCATGATCAGCACCAGGATGACCAGGTAAAAACGCAGCTCGATCCAAAGCGTCCAGTAGACGCCGTCGATATGCCGCATGCCCATCAACGGGTGGAACATGGTGAGGTTTGCCAGCAGTTCCTTGATGCCTCGGCCCTCGCCCAGCTTCGGCCACATGACGATCACCAGGAACCCGGTGGCAAGCACGGCCACCCAATATGCCGGGTACAGCCTGCCCACGCGTGAACCAACGAACCTGCTCGCGCTCTTCCCGTAGGCCGAGAGCAGGATGACGAATCCAGAGATGATGAAGAAGAGCTGCACACCCATGTTGCCGTAGAGGGTGAACTTTGAAAGCTCGGGCCAGGCGTCCTTGGCCATGGGGGTTCCCCAAAATTCATGGCGCCACGCGGTGTAGTGGTAGAGCAGGACCAGGACCGCGGCAAGGAATCGAAGGCCGTCCAGCAATGCCAGTCTCGGCGCACGCGGTGTCTGGGGCGCAGCTTGCGTCAAGGCACCGTCTTGGCGCGGGACGTCAATGAGCGCTGTTCCGGATTCCGGCAAAGCCATACCCCACCTTTACGTTGATTTGCGTTGTCTTTCCGTGATCAACGGTAGCAAAGTTCATTGCATGCGATCCGATAGTGGGTGCTTTCTCACGCCGCCGCGTTTGATGAAAGCCCCGGAAAACGGCAAATCCGGTTAAAATACTGCGGGCCCGCGGAACCAATTGGTTCCGCGGGCCCGCAGTGAAAAGTGCGAAGAGTTACTTGACAGTAACGGTTGCGCCGGCAGCCTCGAGGGCTTCCTTTGCCTTCTCTGCAGCTTCCTTGGTTGCGCCTTCGAGGACGGCCTTCGGAGCCGAATCAACGACCTCCTTGGCTTCCTTCAGACCCAGGGAAGTGATTGCACGAACTTCCTTGATAACTGCGATCTTCTTGTCGCCAGCCGATTCGAGGATAACGTCGAATTCGGTCTGCTCTTCGGCTTCAGCGGCACCAGCGGCCGGGCCGGCAACTGCAACAGCAGCGGCGGAGACTTCGAAGGTCTCTTCGAAGGTCTTTACGAACTCGGAGAGCTCGATGATGGTCATTTCCTTGAAGGCTTCCAAGAGCTCTTCGGTGGACAGCTTAGCCATGGTGGGCAGCCTTTCCGTCGGCGGCACATACGCGCCGCAAGTTACTTGAGTGAGGGGTTGAAGAAAGCTTAGGCTTCTTCGGTGGCGGCTTCGGCAGCGGGTGCCTCAACCTCGGCGGGTGCTTCAGCAGCGCCACCGTTTGCTTCTTCGAGCTTTGCGCGCAGTGCTTCGATGGTGCGGACTGCGGCAGATGCCGGAGCCTGCAGCACACCGGCAACACGTGCCAGCTGGAACTCACGCGATTCAAGGGCTGCCAGTGCGGCAACTCCGGCTGCGTCAAGGGCCTTGCCCTCGAAGAAACCGGTCTTGATGATGAGCTGCTTGTTGTCCTTAGCAAAATCCGTGAGGCTCTTAGCGGCAGCGATTGCATCACCCTTGATAAAGGCGATTGCAGTCGGACCAGCAAGCTGGCCTTCGAATGCATCGATGCCGGCTTCCTTTGCTGCGATACCAGTCAAGGTGTTCTTCACAACCGCGTACTTGGTCTCCTGACCAAGTGAGCGGCGAAGCTGCTTGAGCTGCGCAACAGTAAGCCCACGGTATTCGGTCAGGACAGCGGCGGTCGACTCCTTGAAGTCGGCGGTGATTTCCTCAACTGCGGAAACCTTAGTCGGCGTTGCCATAACACTCCTTCCGGGGTATAGATCTGATACCAGTCGATCTGACCCGGCCAGGAGTACTGACATAAAAAACGCCCCATGCAGGATGCACGGGGCGGAAAGAACGCACTAAAAATGCGGAAAATTCACTTCGTTCACCTGCGCAGGTCGTCCTTTGTGGGACTTTCGGAGCCTCACTACATAAGCAGCTAATCTCGACCGACGGTCTTCGGTAGTTCCAAGCCTAACAGCGCCGCAACGGAAGAACCAAATCGAGGGAACGCCCGCACCAGCTCAAGCTCCCGATCCAGCACGCAACCCACGATGCCGGAACGGAGTCGCGACACGCGCGCCCAGGTCGCTCAATTTCACGAGCACGAACTCCGAGCCGAGCCCTGCAAGCCATCCGGACATGCAAGCACGCGATCCGCCGTCGCAGCATAAGCGACATGACGTTCCCCGACGGAGCATCTCCACCAGGGCTCGTCGCCAGCTCACCCCGAGATCCGCAGGCCGGCCATGGCCAGCCGGATTTTAAAGAGCAGAACCCCGGTTCCGTAACTTGGGGGATAACGGAAGCGGGGTTCTGCGGAAGCGGCAATGCAACTTGGGGGAACGCATTGCCGCGATAAATGTTTAGGACGGGGCTTGGGGTCTCCGTCAAAAACACTGGTGACCAAGTCACCGGTCACAACCAGGTTGCGACGCAATAAGCCTATCAGCAATGCCTTCGGACACAAGATGTTACGGTAACCAAAATTGACAATCTGGCATTGCTCGACAACGTCAAAGAGACCAGACAGAACTCCCGAATGTGCAACAATTCCCCAAGTCAGCGTTTGGATGGCAGAGAATTCACGCCACGTCGGCGCCGCGTGTCCAAGGTCTCACATGATTTATTCAATTCGATTCCCTAAAGATGGGTTCAGGCCGCCAACCGTTCAGCAAGCAGCATGTTGCTGGGTTTTGCGGCGCCCAGGCCATAAGCGATTTTCACCGGTCGATTTGGCGGGACCGAAGTCTTGCGTCACCGAGGAATGGCAGTTCGATCACGGCCAGATCGTGCCGAATGGCCGAACAATGACACCATCAGGGCGTGGAAAACCGCCTCCCATGAGACCGTCGCTTGAAACCATGCGGCTGGCCGTCACATCCGCTTGCGGGCCAAGCCAGACGATCCAAGACAAACAGCCCGCCCGACAACACCTGCAACGACGAGGAAAGTTGCCCGCTCCCCTACCCGAAAGAAGCTGCCCCATCAGCGCAGGTGCCGCCAGCAATGGACGGATACCGGGGCATAGGCCGCTCGGATTCGAACCGGTCCCGTCCACCGCGACAGCCTCCGAGGGTTCGCGCCATCACCCGGCAGGACCAAACCCGGCTACATGTGCCGCCCTCCGCGGTGGACGGCACATGTAGCGGATGTCACCGCGGTACGTGCACGTTAGGCGAAAACCTCCGATATCCCCAACCGTCACCACGTGCCCGAACGTCGCTTGCCATGTCGAGGCAAGTCGAACCGCACTCAGCAATGTGGGGCGAATCGGTTCGAACGAGCGCCAACGTCTCGCCGTAGACTCATGCGTGAACCAGCCGATCGCTGCACGGCATTCACCGCTATCCGCGCCGCTATCAACATCGTGTTTAGAAATACCCGATGAAGGCCGCCGGTTCAGTCACTGAGGGCGGCAACGACGGTGCAGGGCGGCCCTGCTGGTCCGCGGCCATTCATCGGCGGACTGGCATGTCGGGCGTGCCCTGGCCGGCTGCCGCGTCTCGCGTCCCGGCGATGGCCTTGGCGTTCACAGACCATCCAAAGTGTGAGTCACAGACATCCTCCGCTCCACATCACCAAGTGGTAGATCGGTTCCACCGGTCCACCGACTGCGCGCGTCGGTCTGGATGCCGAAAACCTGGCAATGGCCACCGGTACGACAGCAAGCGCGAAACTGCCATGATGCCATGCCAACAACACCATGCAGCGGGTTCCGACGCAGCTGAGCGTCGACGCCACGGAATCGGCGAAAATCGTTCAGGCATCGCAGAGCGATCCGTTCACGGCTTTTCGCCGCATTTCCGAGTTCGCACCGGTTCCCGCCACGTGCCTGGTCGCAGTCCTGCTGGCGTCGACTTGCGAATGCAGGCAACGGCTCCCCAAGCTGGCATCGTCTCTCTACACGTTTCCGGAACCAAGCCTGTCTGCGCCGTGGCGAACACAGCCGCGCCACAGAATACCAGACACAAGCGGTCCCCGGGGATCCCCAGCCGGCTCATATCCGAATTCGGTCCATCGCGGAGAATCGGACTGCTGCGCTTCAGGGATACCGGGTTCACGGAATTCCGGGCCCGAACCGCCCGAGGACCACCCCGATACGGGTTCGGTGGCATTGCCTCCGGAGCACAAAAAACCGCAGGCCCGAATCCCCTGCAAAGGGGATTCGGGCCTGCGGTGAAGTTGAAGCGATATTTAGGCTTCGGTGATCACGCGGGTCACGTTCGAGTCAACGGCAATGCCGGGACCGAAGGTGGTTGCAACCGTTGCCTTGGTGATGTAGCGGCCCTTGGAGGAGGAAGGCTTCAAACGAAGAACCTCGTCCAGTGCTGCTGCGTAGTTCTCGGTCAGCTTCTGAGCATCGAAGGAAACCTTGCCGATGATGAAGTGCAGGTTCGAGTGCTTGTCGACGCGGAAGTCGATCTTGCCACCCTTGATGTCGTTGACAGCCTTGGCGACGTCCATGGTGACGGTGCCGGTCTTCGGGTTCGGCATCAGGTTACGGGGACCCAAGACCTTACCCAAACGGCCAACCTTGCCCATGAGGTCAGGGGTAGCAACTGCTGCGTCGAAGTCGGTCCAGCCGCCAGCGATCTTGGCGATCAGGTCGTCCGAGCCAACGAAGTCGGCGCCGGCTGCGATTGCAGCTTCAGCCTTGTCACCGTTTGCGAAAACGAGGACGCGGGCGGTCTTACCGGTGCCGTGCGGCAGGATAACGGTGCCGCGGACCATCTGGTCAGCCTTGCGAGGGTCAACGCCCAAGCGGAAAGCAACCTCAACGGTCTCGTCAGCCTTCGAGGAAGCGATTTCCTTGGCCAGGGCGATTGCCTCGGTCGGTGCGTAAACCTTGTCGGCTTCGATCTTAGCCGCGGCGGCTACGTATGCTTTGCTGCGCTTTGCCATCTGCTTTTTCTCCTTATGCAGTCGTGGTCATGTATGGGTCGCGCGCGACCCTGCCACTTGCGATCGGGTGTCCACCAAATGGTGGAAATGTCCCGGTCGTCTTGTTTGTTATGGGGGTGCGTTTCCGGTTGAACCGGGCGCGCGGGGTGTAGCGGAGGCTAATTAGCCGGCTACGGTGATGCCCATGGAGCGGGCGGTGCCGGCGATGATCAGGGCAGCAGCCTTGATGTCGTTGGCGTTGAGATCTTCCATCTTGGCGGTGGCGATCTCTTCAACCTGAG
Organism: uncultured Actinomycetota bacterium; assembly: GCA_963818105.1. Taxonomy (GTDB): domain Bacteria; phylum Actinomycetota; class Actinomycetes; order Actinomycetales; family Micrococcaceae; genus Paeniglutamicibacter. The sequence goes on from CAWFRB010000040.1 coordinate 701,053, forward strand.
CCTGGGTCAGGTTTGCAACCTTGACGGTGTGCGGGGTAGCGGAACCCTTGGCAACGCCTGCAGCCTTCTTGATGAGCTCGGCTGCCGGAGGAGTCTTGGTGATGAAGGTGAAGGAACGGTCTTCGTAGACGGTAATTTCAACCGGAATCACGTTACCGCGCTGCGACTCGGTCGCTGCGTTGTAAGCCTTGCAGAATTCCATGATGTTGACGCCGTGCTGACCAAGCGCCGGGCCGATCGGAGGTGCCGGGTTGGCGGCGCCTGCCTGGATCTGCAGCTTGATGAGTCCGGTGACCTTTTTCTTGGGGGCCATGTCGGGTCCTTCTTCTTTTGCGTTGCCCCGTTGCACAGGAGCGTGCCTCGGGGGGTTGACCGCCGTGGCGCGGCGGCCGAGTCATGCCGATTTCCCGGTAAAGCAAACCGGGAAAGGCACGAAGACTAATGTTACTGGATTTTGGTGACCTGGCTGAACGACAGGGTAACCGGGGTTTCGCGTTCGAAGATCGAAACCAGCACCACGAGGGTGGAGGATTCCAGCTTGATCTCGCTGATCGTTGCCGGCAGGGTCTCGAACGGACCGTCGTTGACGATAACCGATTCGCCGACCTCGAAGTCAACGGTGACCTCGGTGATCGGGGCGCGGCCCGGCTTCATGCTGGCCGCTTCTTCTTCGCTGACGATCGTGTGCTCGAGCATCGAGAAGACTTCCTCGAGGCGCAGCGGGTCCGGGTTGTGGGCGTTTCCAACGAAGCCGGTGACACCGGGGGTGTGACGAACGGCACCCCAGGAGGCGTCGGTCAGTTCCATGCGGACCAGGACGTAGCCGGGGATGCGAACACGACGCACGATCTTGCGCGTGGTGTTCTTGATCTCCACGACCTCTTCCATCGGGACCTGGATTTCATAAATGAATTCTTCCATGCCCAGGGTCTGGATGCGGGTTTCGAGGTTCACCTTGACGCGGTTTTCGTAACCTGCGTAGGAGTGGATGACGTACCAGTCACCGGGCTGACGACGCAGCTTGGTGCGGAATTCTTCGATGGGATCGACGGCCGGGGTTTCCTCGGCGTGCTGCTGCATCTTCAGGAGCCTGCTCGGCGTCCTCGGAAACGACGGAATCGGTCGACACCTCTTCGGTATCGACCTCTGCTGCCTGGCCCTCAAGTTCTTCGATGGCCTGCGGTTCGAGTTCCTGATCGGACACTGCGGTTCCTGCTTTCTGTTACTGGTTCACCAGAAATATGGGGCGAATCGTCCCGGCTTACTTTTCGGCCGGGTTGGTGAAGATCCAAATAGATCCGTTGCCGAACACGAAGTCCAGGGCGGAAATGATGACCATCATCAACACGACGAAGCCGATGACCACTAGCGTGTAGTTCACCAGTTCGCTGCGAGTCGGCGTAACGACCTTCTTCAGCTCAGAAATCATCTGGCGGAAGAACAGGGCAATTCCAGCGAAGAAACCCGCCTTGGCCGGCTTCTTGTTGCGCCCTGCGCCGTGCGAATCGCTCGCAGTCGTTTCAGTCACCGGTTCCTCGTTTCAGATTATGCCAATTGAAACAATCACGGTGTGCCGCAGTCTTATCGACCACGACACACCGTGACGTGAATTTCGCCGAGCAATCCAGAATGATTGCTACTGCGCAGGGCAGACAGGACTCGAACCTGCAACCTGCGGTTTTGGAGACCGCTGCGCTACCAATTGCGCCACTACCCTTCGAGTTCAGAACTCGTTCGTTCACCCATGCCGCTTACGACTTGGGTGATCTAGATGTTTTCCAACACCGAGGATCAAGTTTACGCATGGATTGGGTCGATTGTCGAACTGAGAACCACTTCCCCGTGTTTTCAAGGGTTTTCGGGCCTCGCTGTTAGGTTGGTGGGCATGCGTACTTCCAAAACAGGGTCCATCCGCTTCGAGCGTGCCAGTGCGTTGATTCTCTTGGTCTTTGCCGGCGGCTCGATCCTCGATGCAATTTTCGGCATTGCGCACCTTGCCGGGCCGGGCAGCTTCTGGGCCATCCAGTTCATGGCCGCATCGATCCCTCTGCTCATCGCCACGGGCGTGTGGGTCGCCCTGCGAAAGCAGAAGGAACTTTCCGGCGCCTGCTTCATCATGTTCCTGCTGGCGTTCCCTGCCTGGTTCGTGGAGTTCACTTCCACCATTCCGGTCAGCTGGTACCTGGGGGTCGGACTGGTCATGTGGGCGATGCGGCTGGGCCAGAACCTGCTCATGTGGGTCGGGACCAGCCTGCTGGTGCTGGCGGCCGGCGCCCAGTTCCACCTGATCAACTACACCGGGGCCATGTACCTGCCCTTTGTCATCACGGTTCCCGTCTTCCTGTGCGTGGCCGCGTACTTCCAGTGGCACCAGGTCCGTGCCCAGGCCCAGGAAATCGACCTGGACGAGCAGGAAAAGGACGAGCTGCACCTCAAGCGCTATGGCCGGCTGCCCAACGAGTAACCTCCCCCCGCGCGGCGGGCATGCAACGCCGGTGAAAACCGCGTGTCGTATTGGGTGAATTAGTCGTTCCAACAGGCCTTGGCGCACTAAGCTGAAATCACACACCCCCAAACCACCTCCCCTTCCAGGAAGCGACGACATGTCACGCATTTCCCGACGTATCGGGTCCATCGCAGAATCCGCAACACTGGCCGTAGACGCAAAGGCCAAGGCCCTGAAGGCCGCCGGACGCCCGGTCATCGGCTTCGGTGCAGGCGAACCGGATTTCGCCACCCCCGATTACATCGTTGAAGCAGCAATTGCAGCGGCACGCAATCCCCAGTACCACCGCTACTCCCCCGCCGCGGGCCTGCCGGAACTCCGTGCGGCCATCGCCGAGAAGACCATGCGCGACTCCGGCTACAAGCTCGACGCTTCCCAGGTCTTGGTCACCAACGGCGGCAAGCAGGCCGTGTACAACGCCTTTGCGACGCTGCTGGATCCGGGAGACGAAGTCATCCTTCCGGCGCCGTACTGGACCACCTACCCGGAGGCCATTCGCTTGGCGGGCGGTGTTCCCGTCGAGGTGTTCGCCGGCCCCGAACAGGGCTACAAGGTCACCATCGAGCAGCTGGAGGCAGCTGTTACGCCCAAGACCAAGGTGTTGCTCTTTGTCTCGCCGTCCAACCCCACCGGTGCGGTCTACGCCCCGGAGCAGGTGGCGGAGATCGGTCGCTGGGCCGCATCCAAGGACCTGTGGGTCATCACCGACGAAATCTACGAACACCTCACCTACGATGATGCGGTCTTCACCTCGATCGCCACCGCCGCCCCCGAGCTGGGCGACAAGGTCATCATCCTCAACGGTGTCGCCAAGACCTACGCCATGACCGGCTGGCGCGTGGGATGGATGGCGGGCCCGCTGGACGTCATCAAGGCCGCCACCAACCTGCAGTCCCACGCGACCTCCAACGTCGCGAACGTCTCGCAGATGGCAGCGCTTGCGGCCGTCTCCGGCCCGCTGGATGCCGTGGCGGAAATGCGCACGGCCTTCGACCGCCGTCGCAAGGCCATGGTTTCGGCGCTGAACGCCATCGACGGCGTGCACTGCCCGACCCCGGAGGGCGCGTTCTACGCCTACTCGGATGTCCGCGGCCTGCTGGGTCGCGAAATCCGCGGCATCGTCCCGGCCACCTCGGCCGAGCTTGCCGCTTTGATCCTGGAACAGGCGGAGGTCGCAGTGGTTCCGGGCGAGGCATTCGGCCCGTCGGGCTACATCCGCATGTCCTACGCACTGGGCGACGCGGACCTGGCAGAGGGCGTCGGCCGCATGGCCGCGCTGCTGGGCGAAGCCAAGTAGTAGGTTCTCGACTAACGGCCGTGGCCGGCAATCTCCTCGCGGAGGTTGCCGGCCACGGTCGTTTCCCGGGCGTCCCGGATCCGTGCCTGTCCCGTTCGGGCGTGCTAGAGAATCCGCCTGTCCACTGCCCAGCGGGTCAGTTCGTGGCGGTTGGAGAGCTGCAGCTTGCGCAGCACGCTCGAGACGTGGGTCTCGACCGTCTTGACGGAGATGAACAGGTCCTTGGCCACTTCCTTGTAGCTGTAGCCGCGGGCGATCAGCCTCATCACCTCGAGTTCGCGGGCGCTGAGCAGGTCCAGTTCCTCATCGGCGCTGATGGCAGCCTGGGTGCCGAACGCGTCCAGCACGAACCCCGCAAGCCGCGGGGAAAAGACGGCGTCCCCGCCGGCAACCCTCTCCACGGCGTCGGAGATTTCCTTTCCGGAGATCGACTTGGTGACATAGCCGCGCGCACCGGCGCGGATGACGGTGACGACGTCCTCGGCGGAGTCCGAAACGCTCAGGGCCAGGAACTTCACGCTGGAGAACATGTCGGCGCAGCCCGCCAGCACCTCGGCGCCTCCCCCGCCGCGGCCGCCCGGCAGGTGCACGTCCAGCAGCACCACCGCCGGCGCGTGCTGGTGCACGGCGGCGATGGCCTCCTCGACGGTGGCGGCCTCCGCGACCACGCGGATGCGCGCGTCAAGGTCCGCCTTCAGGCCCGAACGGAAGATGGCGTGGTCGTCGACCACCACCACGTCAATGGGTGTGAATGCCTGGTCAGTCATCGTCGTCCTTAGTTTCTTCATTCATCGTCAGGTGTACTTCGGTGCCGTCCTCGGTGCTGCGGATGCTTGCGCTCCCGCCGTTGCGTTCCATGCGCCCGATGATCGATTCGCGCACGCCGTGGCGGTCGTCGGAGACCTGGCCCACCTCGAACCCGTCCCCGCGGTCGCGCACAAAGACTTCCACCCGGCCGGGGCCGGCCTCCACGTAGACGGAGATGGTTCCGCCCGCGTGCTTGGCCGCATTGGTCATGGCCTCGCGGGTGGCCTGGAGCAGCGCGTCGTGCCCGGCCAGTCCCGCTGCATTCCCCGACGGCAACCACGTTGATGGAGACCAGGTAGAGTTCCTCGACTTCGGCCGCTTCCCGGCGGATGGCCTCGGTGATTTCGCCTTCCTCCGGCTCCTGGGTGTTGTAGAGCCATTGGCGCAATTCGCGTTCCTGGGCGCGGGCCAGGGTGAGCACCTGCGCGGGGTCCTGGGAGCGCTTTTGGATCAGTGCGAGGGTTTGCAGCACCGAGTCGTGCAGGTGCGCGGCGATGTCGGCGCGTTCGGCGGCGCGCACCCGGTTGGAGCGTTCGGAGACGTAGTTGCGCCAGAAACGCAGCCCCCACGGGAGCAGCACCAGGGCCAGGCCCGCGATCACCGCCACCGCGACGGCCAGCCCGGAGAGCAGTTCGCGCAATCCGACGATGCCGCTGAGGAAAAGCAGCAGCCCGGTGACCACCAAGTGCCACGCCGATGATGAGGCGGATGAGGGCACCGGTGCTCAGCGTCCCGGTGTTCCTGCGCAATCCCGCGCGGCCCTCGTCGTCCAATTGCAGCCAGGCCATGATGGCGCCGGCAAGCACCACCAGCGATGGGCCAGAGCTTGTCGAGGCGCAATTCGGCCCCGAGCATCTGCGCGGAGACCAAGCCCGCGACAACCAGCAGCCCGGCGCCGATGAGCACCTGGCGCATCGAATGCTGGCGCTGTTCGCTGGCCGGGTCCTCGACGTCCGGCGGCAGCTTCCTGTTCATTTCCTCGGCCAGGCCGAACCTGCGGGTTCCTTCGCGGCGTTCGGCCTCGCGCCGGACGTCGGTGGCGCTGGGAAGGAAAATCCACAGCCAGGCGTAGAGGATGATGCCGGCTCCGGCCAGGCCCGTGGCCAGCACGAAGCCAATGCGGATCCAGCGCACCTGGACTCCCAGGTGCGCCGCCAGGCCGGAACACACCCCGGCAAGCACGCGGGGTTGGCCGCGGACCAGTTCGGGGCGTTCGAGCGTTGTGTTCATGCCTCAATACAAGCACGTCCGGGGCCGGTGGCGGGGATTCCCCGGCCGCTTCCGGGGTATGTTCAGGGTTCAATCAGGGGTGACCCTCATGGCGCGCAAACTCCGGGCACGGAAGGATTGTTGCTATGAATGAAACACCAGTCGAACACGGTTTTTTCCGTTGGGTCAGGGAATTGGAGGTGCGCCGCGGTACCGATCACTGGATCGGCGGCGTGGCATCCGGCCTGGCCGAACGCTTTGGCCTGGCCCCCATCCTCGTCCGCGGCATCTTCGTTGCGCTCTCCTGCCTGGCGGGCTTGGGCCTGCTTGGTCTACGGGCTGGCCTGGGCGCTGCTGCCCGGACCGGACGGCCGCATCCACGCCCAGCAGGCAATGGCCGGCCGCTGGAGCACCGCGATGACCGGGGCGCTGCCTTCTTCGTCTGTGGCGCCATCGGCTTCCCGTGGTTCTTCAGCTGGTGGGACGGCGGGTTCTGGACCTTCGCGGTGATCGCGGCGATCCTCTTCGTCATCTTCTCCCGCCGCGGCCGCTTTGATGACCGCCCGCAGGCCACCAACGGTGCGGGCGCACCCGCGGCCGGCCCATGGACAACGCAGTACCCCTCCGCCAGCGATTCGAACCGGTCGGACGCTGCCGGCGCACCGGGTACGCCTGCGACGTTCGGCGCCTTCTGGCCCCAGCCCGGTCCCGACGGGGACACGCAGGCCTCCGCCGTCGCACCCGACGCAAATACGCGGGACGAGTCCGCTGCAGCCGACGCGACCGGCATCGGCGACGCATCGGGGACCGCCTCGGACTCGGACTCGGACCTCACGGTCCCGGTCAGTGTGCAGGACGGCAAGGGCTCCGACTGCCGCGGATGGTGCTGAGACGACACCCATCGACACCACGCCGGACGCAACCCCCGGCGGCTCCCCGGACACCCCCACCACAAGGTTCCAGCCCTTGGACCAGGAGCGAACCATGCCCTTCGCAGCAGCCACTCCCCCGGAGAACCCCAGGATCGATGCGGCGCTGCCGCCGCTGGACCCGGCCTGCCTGGCACCGGGCACGCGGCCGGCGGCGGATTCACCCCGCCTCCCTACGTCCCGCCCTCTACACCCCGCCGGCACCGCGCGCGCCCAAGGCCCCGCGCCTGCGCGCCATTCCCGGCTACGCCGCAACCATCGTGCTCGGCCTGGCGGTGCTGGTCTTCGCCCTGATCGTCGGGCTGAACGAACTCGGCTGGCTGGCCCTGCCCACCAGCGCCGTGGCCATCGGCTTCGCCGCGGCACTCGTTGTCATTGCCCTGGGCATGATCGGCGCGGCGCTGAACCAACGCACCGGCGGGGCCCTGGTCGGCTTCGGCATCGCGGCCCTGGTGTGCTCGCTCATATGGAGCGGCGGCGCGCTGCGCATGGCCGACGTCAACATGTTCAGCAGCGGCATCAGCACCACCGACGAGGGCGGCAGCACCAACGTCTTCCACTCCGGGGAGATGGACCTGCGCCACTACTCGACGATCACCCAGGACACCGACGGTGTCGATCGACAACGTCTTCTCCTCGGTGAAGCTGATCGTGCCCGACAACATCCCCGTCGTCCTCGAGTTCAGCGGGGCCTTCACCTCGCTGAACGTCAACGGTGCGGACACCACCAGCACCGGCGGCAGCACCAGGCTCAACCCCGCGGCGACGGGCCCTACCCTTCGAATCGAACTTGACGGCGCCTTCAACAGCGTCGAGGTCAGCGTCCAGAAAGCAGAGGTGGCACCATGAGCCAGCAATTCCCGCAGCACGAGGCCGAGCTTGAGGCCCCGTCGAAGTTCCCCACCGGAACCCTGGTCTTCGGCCTGATCCTGCTGGTGGTCGGCGTGCTGCTGCTCGCCGGGCTGCTCTTCGGAATCCAGCTCAACGGCCCGCTGCTGTTCATCGGGTTGCTCGGAGGAGCCGGGCTGATCCTGGTCATCTCCGGGATCGTCGCGGCACGCCGCACCCGCTAGCCGCCCGCCGTTCCACCGGCATTCATCCAGCGCCACCGTTTCATCCACGCCAGGGCCCCCATTCGGGCCCACAACATGAAAGACTTGCCGACATGGACTCCTTCTTCAATTCCCTTCGCTCCATCCCCTTCCGCCGCGGCCCCAAGCGCCTGGTCGCCGGCGTCGCCGGCGGCATCGCCGACAAGTTCGGCTGGGACGTCACGCTGGTGCGCATCGGCCTGCTGCTCAGCTTCCTGCTGCCGGTCCTGGGCATCCGCCTACCTGGTGGCCTGGCTGCTGATCCCGGCCCAGGACGACACGATCGCCGCTGCAGAAGATCATCCGCTCCTTCACCAAGTAGACTCCCCCGGCATCCGAAATCCCCCTGCCACGCCCCTTTCCGGGGCGGCAGGGGGATTTCGCGTCCCCGGACGGTCACGTGTTGGCCATCACACGCATCACTTGGCTAGACTGGTCGTTGTCGAGCTCAGCGTCGCGCTCCAACTAGACTCCCGGCCGTTTTCGGTCGGGCAACGAGCACCGACAAAGAATTGAGTTTGCATGCGCATCGGGATCCTGACCAGCGGCGGAGACTGCCCGGGACTGAACGCGGTCATCCGCGGCGCCGTCCTGAACGGCATCAAGAGCTACGGCCACGAGTTCGTCGGCTTCCGCGACGGCTGGCGCGGGGTGAAGGACGGCGACTTCATCGAGCTTCCCCGCGAGAAGGTCCGCGGCATCTCCAAGCAGGGCGGCACCATCATCGGCACCTCGCGCACCAACGCGTTCGAGGGCGAAAACGGCGGCCCGGACAACATCAAGGCCACGCTGAAGCGCATCGGCGTCGACGCGATCATCGCCATCGGCGGCGAGGGCACCCTGGCCGGGGCCAAGCGGCTGACCGACGCCGGCCTGAAGATCGTCGGCGTGCCCAAGACGATCGACAACGACCTCGACGCCACCGACTACACCTTCGGCTTCGACACCGCCAACCAGATCGCCGTGGAGGCCATCGACCGCCTGCGCACCACCGGCGAATCGCACCACCGCTGCATGATCGCCGAGGTCATGGGCCGCCACGTGGGCTGGATCGCCCTGCATGCGGGCGTGGCCGCCGGCGCCCACGCCATCCTGATCCCCGAGCAGTCCACCACCATGGAACAGATCTACGCCTGGGTGCGCGAGGCGCACGACCGCGGGCGCGCCCCGCTGGTCGTCGTCGCCGAGGGCTTTGTGCCCGAGGGTGCCGACGCGGCGTTCTCCGACCGCGGGCTCGACGCGTTCGGCCGTCCGCGGCTGGGCGGCATCGGCGAGCAGCTGGCCCCGTTCATCGAGGCAGCCACCGGGATCGAAACCCGCGCCACGGTGCTCGGGCACATCCAGCGCGGCGGGGTTCCCAGCGCCTTCGACCGCGTGCTCGCCACCCGGCTGGGCATGGCGGCCGTCGACTCGGTGCACGACGGCGCCTGGGGCTCGATGGTCGCGCTGCGCGGCACCAAGATCAACCGGGTGCCGTTCCAGGCCGCGCTGAACAACCTCAAGCGCGTTCCGCAGGAACGCTACGACGAGGCCCGGATCCTCTTCGGCTGACCTGCGGCCTCCGCGCGACCGGCGCCGCATGTTTCCGCGCGGCGCCGGTGTCATTTTCTCCAGGCGGTTCTTGGCAGGTCCGAAGATTCCGCATGAGCTGGTGCAGACGACTCTGAATCACATCGGTAAACGCCGGTGTTCTTGCAGCGTTGCTTGGCCTGCTCTCGCCTTGCGCTCTGGCCGCCCGCAAGGGAATCGGTTCCAGGTTGTTCCGCATCGTGACGGTCAGTGGTTCGAAGCCGGCACCGACGAATTCGGAGCCGACGCTTCGATCAGGCACTTGCGTGTTCGATCGCTACGAAAGGTCCTTGGAGGCGTGGCCGGTGTCATCGGCCTGGAAGTTCGCCACGTCCGCTTCCGTCAGGCTCGTCGTGCCCTGGTGAGACTGCCAGATGCACTTCACCAGGACCGTATCGTCGGCTTGGTTGCACCACTTGTAGGTATTGGCGTCGAAGCCCTGCATGTGACGATAGTCCGCCGGCTCGTAGATTCTGCTCTATGCCCAACCTGTAAGCCGGATCGTCCTGCTCACCACCGACGACATCCTCCACGACGGGGACCACGGCCGCGATTTTTGCCTCCCGCTGGCTCGTCCTGGGGCGCCGGGCAACCCATGGGCCCGGGCAGCATCCGCGATCTGCCGCAGTAAATCGGGGTCCCGGCCCAGTCCGGCAAAACCGCAGCGATCCGGCAGCGGCAAGGCCGGACACTCCAATCCACAAACTCATGATCAAATCCGAGGAATACAGACCACTTGATCAACGGTCCTTACCAGTCTCAGACCCCCAGGTAGCGCTCGATGCTGACGGGGCAGTGGCCAAGCCCGCCGCCCGGCCCCCGACCGCGGAAGTTGATGACCTGGCCGGTTCTCCCGCACCCGCAGGTACCGGTCTCGACGTCGCCCACGTCGTCGGTGAGGAGGAAACCGGGGTAGCTGGTGTTGAGGGCGTCCATTACGGCGATGGTGCCGATCCCCCCGGAGCGAGCTCCTTGCCGATTTGGTCAGGGTCCCGGATGGAGATGTAGCACCACGGCGGGACGTGCTTGCGATGCAGGTGGCATTCGACAGCGAGCATGTTCGATTCGATCATCCCGTACATGTCGCGCACGTTCCCCGGGCGCACGGCGAGCAGGTCGTGGCACCGCTCCCGAAAGCCTTCGGCGGGGATGGCCTCGCCCGTGTGCCGCTTCCAACCGCCGAGAGTGATGATCATGCTGTACGGGTCCAACCGCACATTGAAATTCTCCTGTTCGAGGAACCGGAGGAGCCGGGCGATGACGAACGGCGGACAGATGATGTGCCGGATCATGTGGCCCTTCCACCGGCGCAGTTGCTCCAGGGCCTCCCTGACGTCGAATGCCTGGTCGGCAACGAGGTATGCATGGTCGTCGAAGACGCTGTTCAAGATGTTGAAGTCCTTGAGCAGACCCATCTCCGAGACTTCGGGGTCCGACGGGTTCAAGAAAAGGCCCGCGCCCCCGGACAGGCTGAAGAACTCCCGGTAGGTTCCGATCAGGCCAACCAGCGCCCGGGTCACTGTCTCGCTGTTGCGGCAGGCAAGGGACGGGGCACCGCGGGTTCCGCTGGAGCTGGTCTCGGTCTCAACGTCGGCCAGGGAGCAGGTGAGCAGCACCTGCGCGTCGGGACGCTTAAACATGCCGATCGGCAACAGGGGCAGGTCTTGCAGGTCGTTGATGTCGTTGATCGCGGCGGGATCGACTCCCAACGCGTCACACTGGGCACGGTAGAAGCCGTTTCCGGCCTGGTGGTAGATGGCGGCGTCCCGCAGGACGTCGGTTACCGATAGTGTCCAGTCGTCAAGGGACTGGACGTGTGCCTTGGACACATTCCCCAGCATCTGCGATAACGAGAGCATTGTGTCACTCCTCAGTGGGTGCGAATTGATGAACGTGGTTGGGCCGCCGGGTCAGCCGTACCTACGTAGCTCGGAAAAGAAGTCCTCGACCACCCGGAGCTGGCCGCTGCTGGCAAGTTCGTCGTAGACGTACTTGCCCACCGCCAGGTCGAGCACGCCCAGGCCGAACGGCGAGAACACCACGGGGCGGTCGTCCGCCGGCGAGACCTTGCCTTCCATGACGTCGACCAAGGTGCCGTCCACGAAGTCCCGGTGGCCGACCATCTGCTCCACGAGGTGGGCCGACGTCCCGGCTTTCAAGCAGTGGTCGACGTCGTCGAGGATGTTGGTCGACGCCAACAGGATCTCCGGGGCCAGGTCGCGCAGGGACACGTGCAGCACCAGCGGGTTGTGCGCGAACCATGTCGTGTCGTGCACGTGCGGCTCCCCCGCCACCGTGGCGAACACGACGAGGTCGCTGTTCCGGATCAGCTGCTCGGGGCCGCCGTGCACGGTCACCCGGGCTTGGGTGCCGCTGCGTTCGAGATAGCCCTTGAAACCCTCCGCGCTCTCGCCCGAGAGGTCGAACACCCCGATCTCGTCGAAGGACCAGTCGGTCGCGTTCAGGAAGGTGTGGATGTAGCGGGCGATGAGTCCCACGCCGAAGAACCCGATGCGTCTGGGGCGCCCCCGTCCTCGGCTGAGCCAGTCCGCGGCCGCGGCGGCCGATGCAGCCGTCCTGGAGGCGCTGATAATGGAGCTCTCCATGCACGCGAAGGGGTAGCCCGTCGCCCGGTCGTTGAGGATCAACACCGCTGAGGCGCGCGGAATCCCCGACGCCACGTTGTCCGGGAAGCTGGAGACCCACTTGATGCCGTCAACATCCACCTGTCCGCCGACCGAGGCGGGCAGGGCGATGATGCGCGAGGTGGGCCGGTCCGGGAAGCGCAGGAAGTAGGACGGGGGGTTCACCGAGTCTCCGGCCGCGTGCACCCGGTAGGTCTGCTCGACCAGTTCGACGACCTGTTTCTCCCGACCCTGGAGCACCTGCTGCACCTGGGCTCCGGAGATGACCGCGAAGGGGGGAACCGTCTTCGGCTCCGCGGCGGCTGTCACTGGGGAAGCTGCGAATTCTTTCATCGGGCACCGTCCTGGGTGTGGGTAGTGAGATCGAATGCATTGCGTGGCTCGGCCATGCCAACGAGGATCTCCCGTGGACCCTCGTACGCCTCGCGGCTGTGGGCCATGCGCACGTTGTCGACGAGCATGAGGTCCCCGGTCTCCCACGGCGTTCGAAGGGTGTGGGCCTCGTAGACCTCGTTCAAGAGGGCGATGATGTCCTCGCCGATCGGCTCGCCGTTGCCGAAGCGGGTGTTGAACGGCAGCCCGTCGGAACCATAGACGTCCACCAGGTACTCCCTCACCTCGGGCGCGATGGTCCATTCGCTCAAGAACGCGACCTGGTTGAACCAGCAGCGTTCGCCGGTCACCGGGTGCCGGACCACGGCAGGGCGCCGTTGCCGGGTGCGGAGCTCCCCGTCGGGCTGCCACTCGAACTCGATCGCGTGGGCCCGGCAGTAGCTCTCGACGGCAGCGCGGTCGGCGACCCCGAACGCCTCCTCGTAGGTGGCTCCGATGTCCCCGTTGTAGCTGCGGGCGAGCAGCCACCCTTCGCTTTCGAACCGCTGGACGATGTCCGCCGGTATGGCGTCGAGCACCGAGCGGGCGTCCGCGATGCCGGTCACGCCACCGACGCCGGGTGCCTGGAGGCAGGCGAAGAGCATAAGGCCGGGGAACTCGAGCGCGTAGCTGAGCTCGTGGTGCATGCACATAGGCTGGTTCGCGGGCCATGTGAGGGACGAGTACACGCCGTCCAGGTAGGGCTGCCTGGTGGCGAAGGCCTCCCGGTCCGGTATGAGGCCGCCCGGGACCAGCCGCTGGTAGACTTCGGCCACCTGGACTGGATCACTGAGGCCCAGCCCGCGGACCAGGACCGCGCCGTTCTCGTCCACTGCCGCGCGCAGCGCCTCGCGGTTCTCTTCGGCCCACCGCACGGGGTCGTGGCCGACCTCGACGGCGAGCATCGGTGCCCGGCCGGCTTGGCGTTTCACGTCGAACTGGATTCTGGGTGAAGGAGACGACATCAGAGGTCCTTTCGTTTCACGGGTAGCGGGTTGGAGTGTCTTGCCGGTGTCCGGGGCATGGAGGCGGGCTCTGCGGCGGTTTCCGCCGGCGTGGCGCGGGCGGTTCGGCAGCGTCCTCCAGGGACGAGGCCTCGAGAAGGGTCGCCAGGTCCGTCAGGACGGGCGTCTGCATGATGTCCTTGATCGACACCGCGCGCTTGAGCAGGACGGCGAGCTTTACCGCGGACAGGGAGGTGCCGCCCAGCGCAAAGAACGAGTCCTGCCCGCCGATCCGACCCGCCGGTATGCCAAGGACGCTCGCCCATGCCTCGGCAAGCCGCTGCTCGGTGGCCGTGAGCGCCTCCGTGGGGGTGCCGACCTCGGGGGCGACCTCCTGCGCCATGCGGGTCAAGGCCTTCCGGTCGATCTTCCCGTTGCCGGTCAGGGGCAGGCTCTCCTGCCATCTGTACGCCGACGGAACCATGTAGCCCGGAACCCGCGAGGCCATCTCGCTGCGGATCTCGTCGACCTCGAGCGGCCCGTTGCCAGAGTAGAACGCCACCAGGAACTTGGACTGCCCGCCGCCCGCGCCGACGACGACGGCGCCGTCGCGGACGCCGGGAACCCGCAACAGCGCGTTCTCGATGTCGCCGATCTCAATACGGAACCCGGAGATCTTGACCTGGTTGTCTCGCCGGCCAAGGTACTCCAGCTTGCCGTCCAGTGACCAGCGCCCATAGTCGCCAGCCCGGTAGAGCCGCGCGCCGTCCACGTAGGGGTCGGTGGAGTAGGCCTGTGCCGTGCGCTCCGGGTCGTTGATGTAGCCGCGGCCCACGCACACCCCGGAGAAGGCGATCTCGCCCGGCGCTCCGAGCGGCACGAGCCGCTGCTGCTCGTCGAGGATGTAGATCCGGACGTTCGGGATCGGCGGGCCCAGTGGCACGGAGCCGCCCGCGGGCGCTGCGCTCATCACCTCGTGGTTCGTGTCGTCCGAGGTCTCCGTCAGTCCGTAGGCGTTGACCAGCTTGACGTTCGGCATCACGTCGAACCACCGGCGGACCAGCTCGCTTTTCAGGGCCTCCCCGGTCGCAGAGACGCAGCGGAGGTGCGGCAGGGTGCGGGGGTTGCCGCCCAGGTACGCCACCACCGCATCCAGATACGACGGGACGACCTGGAAGACCGCCACCGCGCCCCGTTCCACCGTGTCGACGAACCGCTCGACGTCCAGGATGCGGTCCTGCCCGACGATGAGTGTGCGGCCGCCGACGAGCAGGGCCGAGACAAGTTGCCACAGCGAGATGTCGAAGCATTGGGGGGCGCTCTGGGCGACGACGTCGCCGGGGCCGATTCCCAGGTCCTCGATCTTGGCGTACAGGTGGTTCACCATCCCGTCGTGCGCGCACATTGCGCCCTTCGGCTCGCCCGTGGAGCCCGAGGTGAAGTAGACGTAGGCGAGTTGGTCTGGACGCACCTCCACGCCGAGATCGTCGTCGGCGTGCCCCTCGGCCTCGATGTCCTCGAAGAGGAGCCTGTGCGACCGAGGGCATCCCGTCGAGTGCTTCGTCCAGCGAGGCGGTGCTGCCTTCCTCGGTCAGCGCTATCCGGCTCCCGGCCCGGGTGAGCGTTCTGGCGATCCGGTCGGCGGGGAAATGCGGTTCGATCGGTAGGTACGCGCCTCCGGCCTTGAGGATCGCCGATGACTGCGGCCATCCACTCCAGGTCCCGCTCGGCGACGACCGCCACGACGTCCTCCGCCTGCAGTCCGCGCGCCAGCAGGGCGCGGGCCAGCCGGTTGGCGCGGGCGTTCAACTCCGCGTACGTCCACTCCCGCGTGTCCTGGACCGCGGCGATGCGTTCGGGGTGAAGCCGGACGCGCTCCTCGAACAGCTGGTGGAAGCGTCGTTGGGGCCGGGGCCGCTCGGGTCCGGCCAGCTGCTCGAGCTGGAGGCGGCGCTCGTCCGGATCAACGAGATCGGCATCGGCGGGCTCCGCTTCGGGGTCGGCGACCAAGTGGCGGAGCGCGGCCAGATGGTAGCCGGCGATCCTGAGGGCGGCGCCGTCGTCGAGGACGTCCCGCCGGTACCGCAGCAGGAGCACCTCGCCCCCGGCCACGGTCCGGAAGGTGACCCCGAGGACGATGCCCTCCGGCAGCTCTGCATCGTCGCGCTGAAGCGCGCCGAACACCACCTCGTACCCCGGAGATGCGGCCTCGTGACGGGTCTCCCCGCGGCCGGCCTGCTCGGTGTCGGCTGGCCTGGCGCCGGCCCGGACCTGCCGGTCGTGTGCCTCGGCGACCAGGCCTCGCCAGGACGGGTGGCCCAGATCGAGCTTGCACCGCCAGGTACCCGCCGTGTCCACGCATCCGGTGGCGATCTCCGACTCGCCGGACAAGGCCTGCAGTACCCGCGCGTGGGCCGCCAGCCAGAGCGAGCCAGGCGTCGTCTTCAGGGCACGGGCCGTCAGCCTGACGGAGGTGCGCAGGTCCTCGGGAACCGCCACCTCGACCTGCTCCTGGCCGGACTGCGGGTCCCGGGTCCACCTGGGAATCGCCGTCGGTGCGGCAGCCGGGACGGAGCGCCGGCCGTCGACCGGATCGAACGATTGGCCGGCGGTACGGCAGGTGAGCGCTGGAGTGGTGGTCATGATACGGGCCTTTCCAAGGCGACGGGGGACGTGGCGGCGGCACGGGCCTCGTCGGCCGGGTTGCCACCCCACACGGATCCCCGGGAGAGGGTCGTCCCCTTCATCACGAAGGAGTCGGCGGCGACGACGGCACCGTCTTCTATGGTCACGCCGTAGTGGACAAAGGCGCCGACGCCGAGCGTGACGTCGTCCCCCATGACGTTGTGGTCGGACTTGAACATTCCGTCCTCCTGGGAATGGGATTGGATCGTGGTGCCGGCGTTCAGTGTGCAGCGGGAGCCGATCGTCACCAGGCTCCGCTCAACGATCCCGCAGCCGTCGTCGAAGACCCGGAGTCCCGATCCGCACGCCCAGCAGACGCCAAACCAGCGGCTTGAACGGCGTCCCGTTGAAGAGGGCCATGTATCGGCTCTCGGCCGTCAGCTTCCAGTACCGCTCGTGCCACCAGAAATAGGGGTTGTAGATGGAGCAGAACTGGGGCTGAAGCCGCCGGGACCCCGTCACGAGGCGCTCGATGCCGATGGGGACCAGCAAGCCGACCAGGAGCGCCACGACGAACGACGCGCTGAGGGCAAGGAAACCGAATTGGTCGGACAGCTCGAGGCCGGCGAACATCGCCAGCAGGGCCACCGAGGCGTTGAACCACCGCGCCAGCATCAAGAGCGCGATGGTGCGCAGGTTGTGCCGGTTCTTGGCCGAGAGGTCCCGGCGAAAGCGGGCACGGCCCGCATGCTCCTCGGGGAGGGTGTCCCGCAGGACCGAGCGGGGGATCTCGAACGCCGGCGACCGAGCAGGCCCACGTCGTGGCGCACCGGTCCGTCGATGGGGACCATCACCTTGGTCGCGAGCAGGCAGTTGTCCCCGGTCCTGGCCCCGGCCGGGTAGAGAATGGCGTTGCCCAGGAAGTTGTGCGCGCCGATGGCCACCCGGCTGACCTTGAACGACGTCGCCGAGTGGTCGGTGTTCATGAAGACACCCCGTCGGCGATCATCGTGCCGGTGCCTATCGTCGACAGGAACGGGTGTGTCGTGCTTGAACGCCGTGCCCAAGTTCGAGCCGGTCTGCTGGACCTGCGGCTGGTCGGTACCCGATGGCCCGCACGTAGTTCACGACGTACGAGCTGTCACCGAACACCTTCCCGAGCATGGGACTGTTGGTCAACCTCGCCACCGCCCGCGCCGCCGCGTCCCGCAGCCCGAACAGCGGATACACCGTGTCGGGCTTCACCGCGAGCTGGAGCAGCCGCGGCACGGTCGTGATGACGACCAACGCCAGGACCGTTCCACCGAAGACGGTCAGGCCGGCGAGGGCGACAGCGTCGGCATAGAAGGTCCAGTCCGCGAACGCGAACGGGTGCGCCTCCAGAAGCGCCGCCACGGGTGGATACGCCAGGACGAAAAGCGTGACCACCAGTCCCACCATGGTGCGGCCCAGCCCCACCGTGCCCAGGAGCTGGGACACGGCGAACCATCCCCGCCGCCACGGCCGGTAGGGCGTGGCCTCGACCGT
Source organism: uncultured Actinomycetota bacterium (assembly GCA_963818105.1). Classification (GTDB taxonomy): domain Bacteria; phylum Actinomycetota; class Actinomycetes; order Actinomycetales; family Micrococcaceae; genus Paeniglutamicibacter. The sequence continues at coordinate 718,574 of CAWFRB010000040.1, forward strand.
GCTGAAGTCCACATCCGTGCGCCTGCCCGGCGAACCGTGCCACCGCTCACCAGCGGGCACGGCTTGGCCGGTGTACAGAGTGGACCGGTGGCCCAGTTGCGAGCCGTCTCCCATCGTCGTGTCGATGTCCAGGACGCTGCCCTCGCCGATGATCACGTCCCGGCCCAGCGTGACCCCACCCAACTGGATGACGCCGCCGTGGGCGCGGTAGCCGTTGGCGACCACGTCCTTGCGGATCACCGTCCCCTCCCCGATCGTGAGCAGGTCGGTGCAGATCGGCAGCCGGTTGGTCAGGATCGTCACGTTGCGGCCCACCTTGGCGCCCATGGCGCGAAGGTAGAAGGTCGTCAGCGGGGAACCGGGCATCATCGAGAGGGGCGAGGTTCGCATCAGGGCCTTGACCAGCCAGAACCGGAAGTAGGCCAGGCTCCAGATGCGGATCTCCCGGGGCCGGAAGCGCCCGACAAAGATCCACTTCGCGGCCACCGGCAGGATGCACATGAGCACGAACACCACCGCGGCGTAGACGATCGACCGCAGGTAGATCGCCCAGAAGCTCGTCCCGTGGGCCAGCCAGTAGTGGTTCCCCGGTTTCGCCTCGGGGAACAGCCAGTAATACCCCACGACCGCGAGCACGCCGGCGAGGAGGCAGTAGCCGAGGTAGACGAGCACCTGCAGGGCGCCACAGGTGACGTACTCCCACGTCCGCGCGTCCATGGGCCGCGGCGTCTCCGGCATTGACGCCAGGACTGGTGGGAGCACCTGCGGCTGGTCTTGCTGCGAGGGGTCTTGCAGGGCCGCCGCCAGGGCGGCGATATTCGGGCTGCCGTAGATGTCCTTCATGGACACCTTGGGCAGGTCCGGCTGCTTGCGCACCCGGGCGCAGAACTTGGCCATCACCAGCGAGTCCGCGCCCAGGTCCTGGAAAAAGTCGCTGTCCACCGGGACATGGTCAATGCCCAGCACGCCGGCCAGCACCTCGGCCAGCCGGCCCTGCACGGGCGACGTCGCCGGTTCCGCCGGCGCCAGGGCCGCGGCCAGGGCCGCGATCGACGGGTGCTGGTAGATGTCCTTGATGGACACCGCCGGCAGGTCCGGCTGCTTGCGCACCCGGGCGCAGAACTGCGCCATCACCAGCGAGTCCGCGCCCAGGTCCTGGAAAAAGTCGCTGTCCACCGGGACATGGTCAATGCCCAGCACGCCGGCCAGCACCTCGGCCAGCCGGCCCTGCACGGGCGACGTCGCCGGTTCCGCCGGCGCCAGGGCCGCGGCCAGGGCCGCGATCGACGGGTGCTGGTAGATGTCCTTGATGGACACCGCCGGCAGGTCCGGCTGCTTGCGCACCCGGGCGCAGAACTGCGCCATCACCAGCGAGTCCGCACCCAGTTCCTGGAAGAAGTCGGCGTCCACCGGGACGTGCGTCATGTCTTCACCACCGATGCGAGAACCTCCGCCAGCCGGCACTCCAGGGCAAGGCCCGCACCCGTGGCCGGCGTTGCTGGAGAGCCGTTCCCGGCCGGAGCCGCGGGTGCCGCGGGATTCGTCGGAACTACCGGAATCGTGGGACCCGGTGACGTCGGCGGCGTGTCGACGGACTTGTTCACTGCGCGAGCCTCCGTAGCGAGGCAGTGGCCACGGAATCAGTCAACGGGGCGGCTGCCGGAAGTTGTGGCCCCGACACCGGGTCAGACTGTAGACCGGGGTCTGCCGTCGAGCCAGCGCTGGCGAGCAATTCGGCCCCGAAGTGGTCGAGCACCCAGCCGGGCTGGTAGACGGTGTCCAGGTATGGGCGGCCCAGGTCGGGCGAGATGGCCACCGCGGTGACGTCCTGGGCGTCGTGGTCGGCGAGCCATGTCATGGCGCCGTGGACCACGGTCCCGGTGGACCCGCCGAGCAGCAACCCGCCCGCGGCCAGGCGGTGGCAGGCGCGCACCGTGTCCAGCTCCTTGACGAACACCACGTCATCGAGCAAGGACTCGTCGAGCTGGGGCGGCCGCACGCTCATGCCGAGGCCGGGGATCAGACGGGGCGCCGGCTGGCCGCCGAAGGAGACCGATCCGACGGCATCGACCGCGACGATCCGGACGTCGGGGCGGTGCTTACGGAAGTACCGCGCGCAACCCATGAGGGTGCCCGTAGTGCCGGCTCCGACGAACAGCACGTCGAGGTCGGGGAATTCGGCGGCGATTTCGGGGGCGGTCCAGCGGTAGTGCGCGCCCCAGTTGCCGGGGTTGACGTACTGGTTGAGCCAGACGTACCGCTCGTCGGACGCGCACAGTTCCCGGACGTGGTTGAGCCGGGCGCCAAGGAACCCGTCGACGGGATCCGGTTCGGTGACCAGGTCAACCTGTGCCCCGAGCGACTCCATCAGCTGCCGGGTCGACGAATTGCAGTTCGGATCGACCACGCACACAAAGCGGTATCCCTTGCTGGCCGCGATCATGCTGAGCGCGACACCGAGGTTGCCCGACGAGGACTCCACGAGCGTGGAGCCGGGCCCGATCAACCCCTCACGCTCGGCGCGCTCGACCATCTCCCGCGCGGGCTTGAGCTTGATCGAGCCGGCGAAGTTGAACCCCTCGATCTTCAGGTAGAGGCGGCGGCCCAGCATCCCTTCCAGGTCGACGAATAGGCTCTGCTCGTTGAACAGGTGCGGATCCTTGATAATCGACATGGTCTCCCTCGTTCTCCTGCCATGAGCTTGGTCAGGGTCGCCAGGGAATGGCGGGTTGAATCAGCGAGCATCGCTGTTCTCCCAAAGAACCCCAAGAAGCTGCAAGTGTTGCGATGCCTTTTACACTGAACCCCGCCTTGCCTCAAGTCAATATGCCGCCAAGCATTCCTGCATGCCTCAACTAATTTGTGATGTCTCGACACATCGGTGACATTTCTGCATCAGCGACTTCGGTGACACTCGATGAGTTAAGACATCGGTAGCAGTTCGGCACGGTGTGCGGAGTATTTTCTACGTGTTCACTGGCTCGTTGAAATGACGTTCGCGCAGATCTGATTCCCACATGATTGGTTCCCGGTGCCGGCCAGTCAAATTTGCGATGATTTCACCTTCAAGGGTGACGAAGGTGATCGTCTCGGGGTCCCACGTGATGCTCACCTGTCGGTGGGCCAGCCTAGTGGTCAGCGAATAAACGACATCCTTGAAACGAATCGTGCGGTTGGAGTAGACCTTGAGCATCCGGTCTCCGGTCGATTCAGAGGTGTTGAAGCTTCCGGTGACCGACCGGGCAGAGACTTCAGCCCAAGGCTTCCTGGTTCCGTGGCCAGTAGGGGCTCGGACGTGCGCAGGACTCTGGGGCAAAGGACCTGAGGGCCCCGCGTCACGATCCTGCGTTGATTTGGTTACGTCCGGGCGTGGTGCTCGGCGATCTCGGTGGCATCCCAGGCTTGCTGCGGGGTGATGCGCCCGGGCAGTCCTTGGTGCGGCGGTTGGGTGTTGTAGATGAGGTCGAACCGATCAACCTGTGCTTGTAATTCGGCCAACGAGTTGGCCATGGGTTGCTTATCCATGTAGCGGAACAAGGTTTGATGGAACCTTTCGTTCTTGCCCTGGGTCGTGGGCTTGTACGGTTTTGCCGTGATCATGCTGACTCCCAAGGACGTAATGAGGTGACTAGTGGACGATGGCGCCTCGTCGGTTGGCGCCGGGCAACAAAAAACCGATGCCCTGCACTAGGCTCTAAACGTGAATCTTGAATTCGGCACCCGTGCCATCATCGCCCTGGCGTGGGCACGCGACTTCGGCGTCGATGACTCGGCGTTGCAGCCGGACAGGGCCCCGGTGCGCCTCTTTGTCCCGGCCGTCGGCACCGACATGGTGCAGGTCCTGCACCTGGGCGACCACCAGGTGGTCCGCGCCCCCGGGGAGCTGTTGCCGCTGCTGCGCACGGCGCCCGACGAACACTTCCTGGACGACCGGGCGCTGGTTTCGCTGCTGCACGGCAGCGGGCTGGCCCCCTCGGTGCGCTCGCTGGGCGTCGACGCGCTGACCTATGTCGATGCCCCGTTCGAGATCGTCGATTCGGAGCATGTCTCGATCTCCGCGCGCCCGGGCCGACCTTGCGCGGCTGCTGGAACGCAGCCCGCACGACGACGCGTCGACCACCACCCTGCAGGGCTGCGACCAGTGCTTCGTGCTGTTCTCCGAGACCCACGACGATCCCGTGGCCGCGGCCAGCTACTGGGCCCCGGGCGGCCTGCTGGCCGACACCACGGTGCTCACCTACCCGGCGATGCGCGGCTACGGCCTGGGCAAGTACGCCGCGGCGCTGGCGGTCGACGACGCGCTGAGCGAGGGATTGATTCCGCAGGCGCGCATCAAGGACGGACAGGACGCCGCAAGCGCGCTTGCGACGTCCCTGGGGTTCGAGCTGGTGGGCTCCCTGCTGAGCGTGCGGCTGCACAACGGTTTGTGAGTGCGCGGCCTTGCAGGCCGCGGCGCGCAGGCGCTGCGGGCCTCTAGTGCGGCTGGCGCAGGAAACCGGTGAAGCGCCCGGCGGTCTGCCCGGCGTCGGTGGTCACGATCGTTTCCTGCGAGGCCGCGTAGGCCTCTTCCCCGTCAACGACCTGCAGCGCGGCATCGGGATCGATGTTGCGCTTGATCAGGGCCAGCGCGATCGGGCCGGCCTCGAAGTGGGTGGCCACCGAGGTGATCTTGCCGATGGTCTTCTCGCCCAGGCGGACCTCCGAGCCAACGGCCGGCAGCGTGTGCATGGACCCGTCGAGGTGCAGGAACACGATGCGGCGCGGCGGGTGCCCGATGTTGTGGACGCGGGCGACGGTTTCCTGGCCCTTGTAGCAGCCCTTGTTCAGGTGCACGGCGGTGCGGACCAGGTCCAGCTCGTGCGGGAATGGTCTTCTCGTCGGTCTCGAAGCCGAAGCGCGGGCGCCACGCGGCGATGCGCAGCGCCTCGACGGCCATCATGCCGGCCAGCGGCAGGTCCGCGACGGCGGACTCGAGCTCGGCGAGCGGGACGATGTATTCACGCCACGGGCGTTCGGCGCCCGGGTGCTCCCCCACGGAGTAGGCGTAGCCGCCCGGGGAGATGTCCGGCCAGGAATCGACCCAGCAGGGGTAGGCCTCGAGCGCGGGCTGCGGCGTGCAGGCCCCGACCAGGCCGAAGTCGGCGCTGACGTCCGTGACCTCGACGCGCAACATGAAGCGCATGCGGTCAAGCCACGCGGCAAGCGGGGCGCCCTGGCCGGGCTCGACCAGCAGCCACAGCTTGTCCTCGTCGGCCAGGATGCGGATGTCGAATTCGACGCGGCCCTGGATCGTCAACAGCAGCGTCTGGGTGCTTTGGCCCGGGCGCAATTCCAGCAGCATCTGGCTGGAGAGCGTGTTGAGCCAGCTCAACCGGTCTTCGCCGGCGAGGGTCACCACGTCGAAGTGGGACATGTCGGCCACCGCGGTTCCCGCGAGCAACCTGCGTTGTTCGGCGCTCAGTTCCCCGTAGTGGGCGGCAACGCCCTCATCAACCCCGGATCCGGCCACTGCGGCCGGTCGTGACAGCAACGGCGAGAGCGCCATGGTTTATGCCTGTTTCTTGAGTGCGGCTGAGGCGTGGGCCTTCAGTTCGTTGCCGCCGGTGGATACATCCCAACGCCAGTACAAATCGCCGTTGACCAACCCGTAGATGCGGGTGGCCGAGGCGTATTCCTTGGCGTTGGTACCGCGCATCACCAAGTCGGTGGCCAGCTGGATCTGCGGGCCCTTGATGACGCCGTAATAAAGTTCGGAGATCGCCCCGGGGTGCGCGATGTTGGCCTGGATCTTGAACCCGTTGTCTTCGGTCCGCAAGGCTTCAACGTCTTCGGCCGAACGCAGGGTCGGAACAATGTCGCCCGGAATCATGCCCGGGCCAAGATCGCCGTCCACCATGGGGCGTTCCAACGACCAGAATCCCGTTTCGACCGCGAGCGGGCGCAACTTGGTGCCCTGCTCGTCGGTGATCCACGATTCGGATCGGTATTCCAGGAACGGCAAGCCGTTCTGCGTGAAGCTCACGCTCTGCCAGAAGAACTCGTCGTCGTCTTCCCCCTCGCCGAGGCGGCCGTTGCCCTCCCAGGTTCCGAGGAGCCAGGAAAGTGGTACGAGCTCGGGGGTCAAGTCTGTGGGAATCTCAATTGGCATGACGCGTGCGCTTCCTGCTGTGTTTCTAAATTACTTCTGGCCCTTGAAGAGGCGGGTCACGACAAGTGCGGCAAAGCCGGCCATGCCCAGTC
>CAWFRB010000041.1:0-270564 GCA_963818105.1 uncultured Actinomycetota bacterium
GGATTCTCCCTGGTATTTGCTCCGGGCGCAGCGAATGCACGCCGGAAAGTCGATGGTCTTACACGTCGGCCTTTCGAAGCCGCAAATGTTTTGTTGCCTCGGACCGATTGCCTCTTCATCGGAACTGCGGACCTCTCGGGCAGCATGGGTCTTCTGGGCCAGCCTACCCACCCGTCGTGAGTGGGGGAATTGCCCGCATTATCGCGGCGGCGCCTCTACCGTGAGCGTCGAAGACGCCCGCTGATGTAGGGTCCGAATTCATTGCCCTGCATTCGGCGCCGCATGGCTGGCCCGCGGCGCCATGGGTGCACGCGAGGAGCTTTTCACTTGAACCCGTTCGCCTGCAGGCTTGGGGAATGGCCCCAACGGCCCTAACATTAGTGATTGAAGGAAGTCAATCACTAATGTTAGGGCCGTTGCCATGTCCAAGAACAAGCCGCGCACCTCGTCGACCGGATTTGCACTGCCCGAGGACCTGGTTTCACAAAGAGTTGCCTTCGCGGCATCGGGCGCTTCGGGCACCCATGAGGACCAAAAGGCGCGGGCGCACCGTACTGGATCGACAAACCGCATCGGATCGCGTTCCGCGCGGGTACGCGCCGCCGTCCGCAACGACGGTCGGTAGGCCCACCGCGGCTCCGCGCGCTGGGGTGGACTTTGTCAACATCGGCCGCCGTCAGGGGAGGGTCCGCCCGAGTCGATTTTGGGCCCGTCGGATCCATGGGTCAAGGTATCCGATGCCGGCGCCGTAGCGTGGTCCATCGCGGTTGAGGCAGCGTCCACTCCCGAGCTGCTTCCACCGGCAGTGCCCTCGTCGTCGGGAACCTCGTTGCCTCCCGGACGGCCTTCATCGTAGACATACTTGCCGCCGCGCAGCGCCGAGGCCACGGCAGCCACCAGGCTGGCGACGATCGCAAAGCCAAACGCCACGGTGAGCCCGTCGGCGAACGGGCCCGAGATCAGGGCGGGGAAAAATCCCCGGCCCGTGAGGTATGCGGCGTCGGCGGGTGAAAGGTGGGCCAGGGCGGCGGGGCCCAGCAGCGTCTGCACCGGGTTGTATCCCAAGAGGGAAGCGAACAGGACGGACACCGGCGGCAGGCTGGCGACCCTTTCGGCGTCCAGCGCGCCGACGCCGTGGGAGGCGAGCCCTGCGGTCAACGTGGAAGGGAGGGAGCGGGCCAGCCCCGTGATCATGAGGGAAAAGAAGATGCCGATGGACAGGACCATGGCGGAGTTCTGGAATGTCGTGCTCATGCCACCGCCCACGCCGCGGCGGTTGGGCGGCAGGCTATTCATGATGCTTGCGCGGTTCGGCGCGGCGAACAAACCCATGCCGATGCCGTTGGCCAGCAAGGCCAGCGCAAAGCTCCAGTACTCGAAGTCCACCGGCAACAGGAGCAGCCACCAGAAGCTCAGGGCCGCGACGACCATGCCGCCGGTGGCCAGCAGCCTGGCCCCGCGCCGGTCGGAGATCGCACCGGAGACGGAAACCGCCACCAGAAAGCCCGCGGTCAGCGGCAGCATGTAGATGCCGGCCCACAAGGGCGTCTCGGCAAAGCCGTAGCCGTGCCGGGGGAGCCAGATGCCCTGCAGCCAGATGATCAGGATGAACATCAGCCCGCCCCGGCCGATGCCGGAGAGCAGGCTGGCCAGGTTTCCGGCCGTGAATGCGCGGATGCGGAACAGGGAGATCTCGAACATCGGCTCGGCAACCCGGTTTTCCACGACGATGAAGATTCCCAGCACGATCACGCCGCCGAACAGGGCCGTCAGGACCCAGGGGTCGGTCCAGCCCATGGTGTGTGCACCGTACGGCTGGATGCCATAGGTGATGCCAACCAGTACGGCGATCAGGCCCACGGCAAATGTGGCGTTTCCCCACCAGTCGAGCTTCGCGGGCTGCCGGATGCCGTTGTCATGCAGCCTTAGGTAGGCCCAGATCGTGCCGAAGAGCCCCACCGGGACCGAGACCAGGAACACGAGTCGCCAGTCGATGGGGCCGAGCAGCCCGCCAACGACCAGCCCAGGAACGAACCGGCGATGCCGGCCACCTGGTTCAGGCCAAGGGCAAGGCCCCGCTGGTCGACATCGAACGCGTCGGTGATGATGGCGTTGGAATTGGCCATCAGCAGGGCCCCGCCCACGCCCTGGAGAATGCGCATGACGATCATCCAGTACACGGCAGGGACGCCCTGCATCCACGTCACCGCAAGCAGGATGGAAAACAGCGTGAAAATGGCAAAGCCGGCGTTGTACATCTTCACCCGGCCGTACATGTCGCCCAGCCGGCCGAAACTGACAACCAGCACGGCCGTGACCACCATGTAGCCCATGATCAGCCACAGCAGCAGGCTGGTGTTGCCCGGGGCCAGCGGGTTGATGCCCACGCCGCGGAAGATGTCGGGCAGCGCGATCAGCAGGATCGATGCGTTGATCGTGGCCATGAGCATGCCCAAGGTGGTGTTGGACAGGACGATCCACTTGTATCGGGGATTGGCCAGGTCGCGGGACCGTCGGATTGCAGTATTGCTTCCGGGTTGGATCTTTTCCTGAGCCATATTCATCCGCCCCTTGTGGATTTCGGGGCAGGGGAATTGGTTTACCTCTGTCAACTATCCATGTTAGTCCCGTGGCCGCGTGTGGAACCTGAGTATTTGCCCCGAGTGATTGCCAGGGATCGTCGGGCAATCGGGGACATCGCATGCGGGGCCTCTTGGGGGACAGTGCCTGCGTTGGGGCCGGGAGCGACAGTCGCACGGTCTTGGGGGGGCAGTCCACGGCTCGAAATCCCGGTCGGCCGGGGATGGGGATCCCGACTCCCGAAGAGGCGCCCGGCCCGCGAGTTTCGGGGGAAAACGAAAGGCTCGATCGGTCGAAACAGATCGGGCCTTTCTGACTGTGCACCCCCCGGGACTTGAACCCGGAACCTACTGATTAAGAGTCAGTTGCTCTGCCAATTGAGCTAGAGGTGCATTATGCCGTTTCGGTCAGCGCTCCGTGCGGAACCCGTCCTTGCGACGCAGATAATCATAACCAGAAAGTGGTCCGGAAATAAAATCGGGGGTGAGGGTTCGTCGTTGCCGCAAAACTCCCCGAAAATTCGAGGTTTTTCCTGCGGTTTCGGAGGGTTCGCCCGCGATTTCGGGGCGTTTCCCGCAAAATTCGCCTTGTGACGGTGGGCACAATTGGTTCCGAAGGTGAGGCTTGTGCATCGTTCGTTGCCGAGGCCGACGGGACAGGGGACCAAGAGCGGATCCTTCAGGTGATTCAGTGTCTCGCGCGGAATGGCAGTGCGGCCGCTTCGCTGGTGCACCCGAGCTGGATCATGGGCTGTGGCTTCAGGCTTGGTGGCCGCGCATATCTCAACCAATACCTAGGGTTGGATTCGTCGGTCACGTGTCCGGTCCCAATTTGGCGGTGCAACAACCGACCGAGTGGGATCTCGAGGCGATTTTTGGTATCCGGCGAAGGTGGGGCGACGGTAGTTGTCGCTTGACTGCATCGTATCTTGTCCGCTTTGCAAGCCGGTCTTAACTACTGGTCGAGGCTGGAAGAGAGCGATTCCCGTGTCGTCAAGAGCCGGGCACCCAGTGGCGGCCGACAAATAGTGTCTGAGCGGTCCCTGGGTCGACTGGCGGGAAACCTCGATCCAGCTCTGTCAAAGAGCAGGGGGACACGGGCGTGGGCAATGTTTCCACCCCCCCAAGCAAGGAGTGGTGAAACGGGTCGGCAAATCATCGTTTTTCAAGGTCTCGGCCGGTTGGTGAAAATGCGCGCTGTCCTCGACATGCCCAAGGATCATTGATCTACTGGAAGAGCGTGACAAGTCAGGTGTTCTTGAAGATCAGAGGGCGCCGGGATGAAGAAACGGTCGTTCACCACGGTCCACGGTTTCGCGGCGACCGCCACGGCTTTGTCGCCCCCTGCATTCAACCGGAAACCACAGCCAATTCCGAAAATCCCAGCGGGGATTGTTCCTGGTCAGGAACTCGAAATGGCGCGTCATGTCACAATGATCATCGCTAAAACGCGCAGGATCGAGAAGCTTGGTCAACCGGCGGCGGTGAAAGTTTCCAAGGCGGCACCGGGACGGCGTGCCCACGTATCCGTGGTGATCCCTGGATCGAAAGCTCAGGTCGCTGCATCGGCAAGGAGCCAACGGAGGACGTTCCACTTTCGCCTTGCATCATGCCGTCCTCACTGAGCCATTGCGGCGGCCGCGGTCCGGAGAAGCAGAAGCGCTTGAAGGGATGTTCCGCTCGGCAACTCGTGACAGGGATGCCGAAGGAAAGCCACTCTCCGGCTCCAACCTTTTCGACTCGCGGGAACTAGGGAAGTAGGTGTACTCATGAAGGATTCAGCGTTTTTCAGGGGGAAACTGGCAGTTGGCGCGGTTCTCGCCCTGCTTTTGACTGGTTGCGCGTCAGGTGCTGTGCCGCCACCAGGTCCGTCCAGTGTGGAACCGGGAAGCCCGACGCCAAGTCCAACGCAAGGCCCGGACGCGACTGCCGGGCAGTGCGTGGAGGACCCGACCGCGGTGGTGAAGGCCGCGCCGGGTGCCTCGGGCGCCCTGCCGGAATCCGTGGTTGCGGCTCTCGACTCGGGTGCCAAGGCTGCCTTTGAGAATGCGGCGGCACCGGGGGCGATCGTTGGCGTGCGCACGCCGCAAGGCACCTGGACGGCGGCCTATGGGCTGGCGGACCCGAAGACCAAGGCGCCAATGACCATTGACATGCATACCCGCATCGGCTCCGTCACCAAGACGTTCACCGGCACATTGCTGCTCCAATTGGCAGAAGAGGGCAAGCTCAGCCTCGATGATCCGATCGGCAAGTACCATCCCGGCATTCCCAACGGCGACCGGATCACCCTGCGCATGCTGGCCAACATGACCAGCGGCGTGTCCAGCTTCTACACCGAGGAATTCTTGAAGCGCTACTTCGGCGATCCTGCGGGCAAGTTCACCACGGATGAGCTCATAGCGTACGGTGTTTCGGCCTCGCCGCTGTTTGCCCCGGGGGAGAAATTCAACTATTCCAACACCAACACGATCCTGCTGGGAACGGTGATCGAAAAGGTGGCGGGACGGCCATTCCCGGAGGTTCTGAAGCAGCGGATCCTGGCGCCGTTGGGCATGGCGAACACCAGTTGGCCGGGAGACTCGGACGCGATTCCGAACCCCCATCCGCGCGGGTACACACTCCAGGGCCTGGAGCCGCTGAAAGAGCCAGTCGACGCCACGAACTGGACCCCGACTTTCGCCGGAGCGGCCGGCGCCTTGATCTCCACGGTTGAGGACTTGTTGACGTATGACCGGGCACTGGGCACCGGTCAGGGACTGCTCTCGCCGGAGACCCAAATCGAGCGGCTCAAGTCGTTCCCGGCTCCGGCGGGCTACGGCCTTGCCCTGGGCTGCATTGGCGGCTGGGTGGGGCACACGGGGGAGTTGCCCGGTTTCAACACGGCCTTGTACTACGACACCACCGCCGACACCTCGGTGGTGGTCATGGTCAACAGCGACATTTCTTCGGGCGGATGCTCAGAGTCGCCCACATTGAGCGACAATCCAGGCGAGCTGCCGTGCGCGGCCCCGGCAACTCGCATTTTTGTGGGGGTATCCAAGGCGTTGGGACATGAATTTACGCCCGTGCCTTCACAATGAGGAAGCCCTGGCAGTTGTAACGCCTCGATGCCCGTTCCGGAACACGCCCCGTGGGATCGGGCCGGGCTTCGGGAAAAGCAAAAGGTCCGACTCGCAATTGCGAATCGGACCTTCTTTGCTGTGCACCCCCCGGGACTTGAACCCGGAACCTACTGATTAAGAGTCAGTTGCTCTGCCAATTGAGCTAGAGGTGCGTCTGTTGTTTTGCCGGAGTTCGTAACTCCTGCGCTCTGCAACGACATGAAACTGTACCAGAGTTTTTGGCTTGTGCGCGACATTTCCGACTTGCGCCGAAGATCGTTCGAGTTTGGGCGGTGAACCCTGGGTGTGGGCGAGCCGATCGCGGGTCGGGTCGCGTTGTCCCGTGCGGTTGTGGTGCCGTATTGGGGGCCGTTGCGTCCGGGAAAAGCAGAAGACCCGACTCGCAGTTGCGAATCGGGTCTTCTTTGCTGTGCACCCCCCGGGACTTGAACCCGGAACCTACTGATTAAGAGTCAGTTGCTCTGCCAATTGAGCTAGAGGTGCGTCCGTTGTTTTGCCGGAGTTCGTAACTCCTGCGCTCTGCAACGACATGAAACAATACCAGCTTGTCAGGGGAATGCAAATCGAAATGGCCTTTTGCGATCGAGGTCACAAAAACGGCTCTGAAATGGGGTGTTGTGGAGGCAAAAGCACGACTTTTGCTCCTGAACGGATTGTTTCGTTGCTGAAGCATGCCCCTTTGTGGCGGGCGCCCCGATCGATTTAGGCTCAAGGGCATGAAGCAGAGCACCGTTGTAACTTTTCCCAGTGAAGAACTCCTCGCGGCCGTCGGACCTTTGCCCGAAGGGCTTGAGGCCGGCATTTGGGACTTCGAGAGCGATCCCGTGGGCGTGGCGCTGGAAGCCATCGAGATTGCGGTCTTTCCCTACATGGCCAAGTTCTCCGAGCTTGAAGCGGTGAGAACGGCGCCGAACCTCAGGTTGGTGCAGACCCAGACCACGGGATTCGACGGGATCCGTGAATTGGTCGGGCCAAGCGTGTCCGTTGCCACCGCGCACGGCGTGCATGCCGCGTCCACCGCCGAGCTGGCCGTCGGTCTGGCCATCGCCTCGCTGCGCGGAATCGGCGAATCGGTGCGTGACCAGGCGAACGGCCACTGGAACCCGCGACGCTGGCCCGGACTGGCCGACCGCAGGGTGGCAATCGTTGGTGTCGGCGGCATCGGCGAGGAAATCCGCAAGCGGCTGGTGCCCTTTGAGGTTGAGCTCAGCCGCTTCGGCACACGTGCCCGCACCGACGAACACGGCGAGATCCATGCCATTGACGACCTGCACTCGCGTGCGTCGTCGATCGAGGTCCTGATCCTCATCGTTCCGCACAACGCATCGACCCACCACCTGGTGGATGCCCGGCTGCTGGCCGCATTGCCCGACGATGCGGTCGTCGTCAACGTGGCCCGCGGCCCGGTGGTCGACACCGACGCGCTGGTGGCGGAACTGGCGACCGGGCGCCTGCGTTGCGCCTCGGACGTGTTCGACCCCGAGCCGCTTCCGGAAGACCACCCGATCTGGGGTCTGCCGAACGCGCTGATCGTTCCGCACAACGGCGGAAACACGGAGGCGTTCCTGCCGCGCATGACGAAGCTGCTCAAGCGACAGGTCGTGGCTTGGGCCGAAGGCAGGGCTTCGGAAAACCTCGTATACAGTGCCGAGGCCGCCGAACGGCCTTAGCCGGATTCCTGGCCGGTTTGGCGCCGGGCCTCGCTTGCCTCGCAGGTGTTCACGGCACCGGGTTTCGGTCGCTGCGCCGGTCCACAAATGAACATGCCGCGACGAAGGCCGTCAGGACCATGGCCGCATGCAGGGGGAGCAGTGCCGAGCCGGCAATGACCGCTCCCGCGAGGGCCGTCCCGGCGGACCCCGCGGTGATTTTCAGTGCGCCGACCCAGACAAAGACCTGGCCCCGTGAGTTTTGCGGCGCATACTCGCTGCGCGCGGCAAGGGTCGCGGCAAAGAAATAGGCGTTGACGATGCCGGCGAGGGCGTAGGCGGCGATCGCCAAGCCGAAAACCGTGGTGAGGGCCACGCAGAGCAATGCGCCGGCAACCGTGAAGGCAAGCCGTGTCATGAGTTTGTCGGCGTCCCCCTTGGCGGGCGGATCATCACGCCGATCGATCCGGCCAGGTTGCCCAAGCCGTATGCGGCGGTGAGGAAGGCTGCGGCGGCGGCACCGACCCTGAAGTGACCCGTCGAAGCCACCGCGGTGATCGGAAGCACGGCCACCGACAGGGCCACCGCCATGGTCATGTACAGGGTTCGGCGCAGCGGGCCGGTTCCCAGGATCAGCAGCAACGTTTGCCCGGGCCTGGGCACCTCGGCCGGATTGGCGGCCCGGGTTCCGCGCGGCAGTTGCCGTACCAGGACGGCGGCAAGCATGGTTCCCGCGGCAAGGATGAGGGCCGCGACGGTCGCCCCGGACCAGGCCGAGACGGCCGCGACGATTCCCGGGCCGATCGTCCCGCCCATCCCGTAGGTCGCAACGTCCCAGCCCTGGGCCCGGCGCTGGCTCTCCCGGCTGTCTCCGGCGATCTCGGGGAGCCGGGAACTGATGCCGCCTGTCAGCAGCGGGCCAAACAACCCCGAAGCGATCAGGAGCAGCGCCGGCACCAGCGGCCAGGTGACGGGATAGAGCAGCACCGCCGCGGCGAGCGTTCCGCCGTGCGCGACGCAGGCAAAGGCAATGACGTTGCGTGCATCGGCGGCGGTGTCCAGTCGGCGGGCGACGAACGGCCCCAGCAGGTGCGGTGCCGTGATGCTGGCGCCAAGGAGCCCGGCAAGCCAGCCGGGGCCGCCGCTGGTGGTGACCAGCAGGACGACGGCGACCACGGCGCCGCCGTCCGCCGTCCGCGCCAAGGTCGCGGCGGCCACGTACCTTGCCAGTCCGCCGGTGCGCGCGGATCGAGCAGCGGGCGGGACCTTGGCGGTTTCTTGGTTGGGTGCTTTCACGGTGTGATCCATCGAGGTGCGCCGGCGGCGGGCAGCGGGCTCAGCCGTCCAGGCCGCTGAGCTCCAGGGCGGCCCGGACCTCCGAACGGGCTTCCTCGTCGAGGCCCTGCAGCGGGCGCGGAAGACTATGGGCACCGGTGAGTCCCAGTTCCTCCGCGATGGCCGCAACCACGCGAAGACTTCCGTGGGTCTTGAACAGCGCCCAGATGGGATCGGACCTCCGGGAGGTTTCCCGTGCGGTGCCCGCGTTGCCCGCCATGGCGGCGTCGGCGAGTTCCAGGGCGTAGCGCGGGAAGATTCCGGCAATGACCGAATGCCACACGCCATAGCCCGCCAGCAAGGCCTCGGCCGCCTCCCAATCCCCGCTGATGCCGATCGACTGCTCGGGGGAGAAGATGCCGCGAAGCTCGGCGAGGCGCGATGCCGTGGTTCCGGCCGGGGGCGGGGGAACCTTGATGCCGCCGATCCGGGGGAGCCGGGCGATTCGTTCCAGCAGTTCGTCGGTGAAGGAAAACCCCGTGGTGCCCGGGGTGTCGTAGACCAACACCGGCACGGAGGATGCCGAGACGACGTCGCGGTACAGGCCGTAGACCTCGTTGTCGGTGAGCCGGTGGTAGGAAACGGGGGCAAGCAGCAGTGCGGAGGCACCAGCTTCCTGCGCGTCTTCGGCGTTGGCGATCACGTCGCGGGTGCGCACCGCGCCGATCCCGCACATGACCGATGCGTCACCGGCTGACGCGACGGCGGCTTCCAGTGCTTCGTGTCGCTCGTCCCGGGACAGGTAGGGATAGACGCCCGTGGACCCCAGGATGCCGATTGATTTCACGCCGGCGTCGGTGATGCGGCCGACGAGGCCGGCAAGGGCGGCTTGGTCTACGCCGTCTACCGTCAGCGGCGTCAGCGGGAAGGCGCACAGTCCTTCAAACATGGATGGATCCTCGATCTTCTCTGGTTCCCGCGGTCGGTCGCAGGAACTTCAAGATCTATGCTTGCAAGCAGCATGGACCTAACCTAGATCCAAGATTGTCAATAACGATAGGACCAACGTGGCGACGGCTGAACTTCCCATCACCCTGGACTTCGGCAGCAACTCGCCGCTGACGATCCAGCTGGCGGCGCACCTGCGCACGGCCATCCTTGATGGAACGCTGCGGGCGGAGGACTCCCTGCCGTCCTCGCGCACGCTGGCCGCCGAGCTTGGGGTCTCTCGGGGCGTGGTTGTCAGGGCCTTCGAGCAACTCTCGGGGGAGGGGTACCTCGAAAGCCATGGGGCGGGAGGAACGCGTGTGGCCGTTCGTCCCGACATCCGGGGCCACGTCCCGGCGGCCACCGCGGCAAGACCGCCGGAAGCGGGAAGGCCGATGCTGGACCTGAGCCCGGGGCGCCCCTCGGGCACTCCGTTCCTCGACAACGAATGGCGCTCCGCCTGGCGCAAGGCGGTGGCCGAACCCATGAGTCCACGGCTCCCGCCGGCACTGGGTGTCGACATCCTGCGCACGGCCATCCAAGGGCACCTTGGAACATCGCGGGGGCTCAACGTGGGTGCCGAGGACGTGATCGTTTCGGCGGGCACCAGCGATGCCCTGCAACTGGTGGTCACCGCACTTCGCCGCCGTTCCCGGATACCCAGGATCCTCGTCGAGGACCCGGGGTATCCAACGGCCAGGAGGGTGCTGACTGCGGCAGGGGCCGTCGTCGAGACGCTGCCGGTGGGCGTCGACGGGCTGCGGGTCGAGCAACTCGCCGGCTTGGGGACTCCGCCCGACGCCGTGCTCGTCACCCCGAGCCACCAATACCCCCTGGGCGGGCGCATGCCGATCCAGGAACGCCTGGCCCTGCTGTCCTGGGCCGCGGCAAACAATGTCTTGATCCTCGAAGACGATTACGACAGCGAGTTCCGCCACCGACGGATGCCCCTGCCCACCCTCGCCTCGCTTCCGTCGGAGGCCGACGTGATCCTCGTGGGAACGTTCTCCAAGTCCCTGAGCCCGTGGCTGCGCTGCGGTTACCTCGTCGCACGGGGGAGCTCCGCCCCGCTGCTCAAGCAAACCCGCCGCGACCTCGACTCGCCGGTCCCCGGAATCATGCAGCTGGCACTCGCCCGCTACATCGACGGCGGAGGACTTGCTCGGCACATCGCCAGGGCCCGCCGGGAATACGCCCACCGCCGGGCCATCATCCTCGAGCGGCTCGGCGGGCGTGACGACGTGGTGGTGTCAGCCCTTGACGGAGGCCTGCATGCGGTACTGGAACTGCCACTTGGGCTCGACGCCCGCGACCTCGTCGGGCGGGCCCTGGAGCAGGGTGTGCTGGTTCCGGCGCTCGCCGACTACTACGCCGACGGGGCGCGGAAAAATGGGCTGGTGCTCGGATACGGCGCGGTGACGGACCTGGAACTGACCCGTGCGCTCGGTGTCCTGCTTTCACTCATCAAGGATGTCGGCGCGGGGAAGGCGCACCTTTCCGATTGACGAAGCTCCGTGCCGTTCAGCGGCCTCTGCGGCCCTCGCGCTTGGCCGAGGTCCGGGCCCGGCTGCGCAGCTGGATGATGCGCACGGCGCCGGCAATTGCCACCACTGTAGCGCCGGCAACCGCGGCGATGAGCATGGCAATCCCGAGCGCAAGCTGTCCATGGAATCCCAGGAAATACACGGTGACCCGATCCTGGTTTTGCACCATGAAGACCACCAGGAACACCAGGACGATGAGGGCGACGATGGTGAAAGTCCAGACGACGCCGGCGCGGGTGCCGACGGCGGGCCGGGCGGGTGCCGCTTCCGGCCTGCTGGGGGGAACCGTGGGTTCCTGCCCATGCGGAGTGAGCGGGTCTTCGGTCATGGTTTCTTCGCTTCCCATCCAACGGTGACGACGTTTGGGCAAGGTGCCGTGTGGTCAACGTAGGCGCTTGCCCCGGAGGAGGCAAGGGCGAATGCCGGGGACGGGCAGGTGCTCCCCATCGCGGGATAGCCAGACTGGGCCGTTACGCGGTCTTGGAGTAGATGAGTGCCGGGGCCGCCGTCTCAAGGTTTTCGAGCAGCGCGATGGCTTCGATGAAGTGCGGTGTCCGGGTGTGGGCGTCAAGGTGTTCCTGGGAAAGCCAGCATTCAAGCAGCATCAGGTCGCAGGGATCCTCGCGCAACTGGAGCAGCTCGTAGCTCACGCAGCCGGGTTCGTTGCGCGTCCGGGCCGCCAGTTCTCGGTAGATCCCGAGAACCGCTTCGAGGTTCTCGGGCAGCACCGTGCTGCCGACCAAAACGTTGATCATCGATTTCCTTGGATACGTGCGCGGGGTGTGTTGGGCGACCTCGGGTTATTCCCCGGGATCGGCGATTTTAGTCGGATTCCGAGGCGACACGCTCAAGCACGTCCATGAAGATGTTCATGAAGTCGGCGAAATCGGCGGCGTCCTCGCTCTGGTCAATGCTCCCACGCAGGGCGGCGCTACCGTCGTCAGCCGGAATGTCGAGAGAGGGGTTCGCCGGGACGTTGAAGCGGTAGACGCGTCCGGTGCTGGTGCCGACCTCGTAGCTGCCGTCGCTGATCAGCGCCACGTGGGAAACGTTGGTGTTGTTCACCGACACCGCGCGATCGGACGCGGTCATCGTCTTGGGGTTGAGCGGGCAAATGATGAGCTCGGCCGGTTCGCGCCGGTAGCCGATCACCTTCAGTCCCGAGGATCCCGAGGTGCCGGAGGCCGCAACAAGGTTGTAGCTTCCGTAATTGGGGATCTGGCCATCGAACGCCTCATGCAGCAGGCACTTGAGGGTGTGGTCGGTGGAATCAACTGGGGGTCTCTCCATGCGAGCCAGTCTATCCGTTGGATGTTTCGAACACATGTCCTGTAATTCAACGGACGAAATATGTCGTCATGCCGTCACGGGTTCGGCAGCACCGCTTGACAGGCCTAGTATTTAGGGCATGAGCCAGGACACAACTCCAGATATTAAACCTCGTAGCCGCGTAGTTACGGACGGCATCCACGCCGCTCCGGCACGCGGCATGTTCCGCGCCGTGGGCATGGGCGATGACGACTTCGCCAAGCCGCAAATCGGTGTTGCGAGCTCGTGGAACGAAATTACCCCATGCAACCTTTCGCTGAACCGCTTGGCCCAGGGTGCCAAGGAAGGCGTTCACGCCGGCGGGGGATTCCCCATGCAGTTCGGCACCATTTCCGTCTCCGATGGCATTTCCATGGGTCACGAAGGCATGCACTTCTCGCTGGTGTCCCGCGAGGTTATTGCCGACTCCGTCGAGGTCGTCATGCAGGCCGAGCGCATCGACGGCTCCGTCCTGCTGGCCGGCTGCGACAAGTCCCTTCCGGGCATGCTGATGGCAGCGGCCCGACTGGACCTTGCTTCGGTGTTCCTGTACGCCGGTTCGATCATGCCGGGCTGGGTCAAGCTGGAGGACGGCTCCGAAAAGGAAGTCACCCTGATCGACGCCTTCGAAGCCGTGGGCGCCTGCGCCGCCGGCAAGATGAGCCTCGAGGACCTGACCCGCATCGAAAAGGCCATCTGCCCCGGCGAGGGTGCCTGCGGTGGCATGTACACGGCAAACACCATGGCCTGCATCGGCGAGGCACTGGGCATGAGCCTTCCGGGCTCCGCCGCCCCGCCCTCGGCCGACCGCCGCCGCGACATGTTCGCGCGCGCCTCCGGCGAAGCCGTGGTCAACCTGCTGCGCAAGGGCATCACCGCCCGCGACATCATGACCAAGAAGGCCTTCGAGAACGCCATCGCCGTGACCATGGCCTTCGGCGGTTCCACCAACGCCGTGCTGCACCTGCTGGCCATCGCCCGCGAGGCCGAGGTCGACCTGACCCTGGCGGACTTCAACCGCATCGGCGACAAGATCCCGCACCTGGGCGACCTGAAGCCGTTCGGCCGCTACGTCATGACCGACGTGGACAAGATCGGCGGCGTGCCGGTGATCATGAAGGCCCTGCTGGATGCCGGCCTGCTGCACGGCGACTGCCTGACCGTGACCGGCAAGACCGTTGCCGAGAACCTCGCCGAGATCAACCCGCCGGATGTCGACGGCAAGATCCTGCGCGCGCTGGACAACCCGATCCACAAGACCGGCGGCATCACCGTGCTGCACGGTTCGATGGCGCCCGAGGGTGCCGTCGTGAAGTCCGCGGGCTTCGACGCCGACGTCTTCGAGGGAACCGCCCGCGTGTTCGAACGCGAGCAGGGCGCCCTGGAGGCGCTGGACAACGGCGACATCCACGCCGGCGACGTCGTGGTCATCCGCTACGAGGGCCCCAAGGGCGGCCCGGGCATGCGCGAGATGCTTGCCATCACCGGCGCCATCAAGGGTGCCGGCCTGGGCAAGGACGTCCTGCTGCTCACCGACGGCCGCTTCTCCGGCGGAACCACCGGCCTGTGCATCGGCCACGTGGCGCCCGAGGCCGTCGACGGCGGCCCGATCGCGTTCGTCAAGGACGGCGACAAGATCCGCGTTGACATTGCTGCCCGTTCCTTCGACCTGTTGGTCGACGAGGCCGAGCTCGAAGCGCGCAAGGTCGGATGGGAGCCGTTGCCGGCCAAGTTCACCACCGGCGTGCTGGGCAAGTACGTCAAGCTGGTCAATTCGGCCTCCACGGGCGCATACTGCGGCTAGGTAAACTGCGCATCCGATGGGTGGGCGCGCGATCAATGCGTCCACCCATCGGACACTCATCTCATATAGTGAGATAAGTGGTGCGATTGTTTGACTCCAGAAGCGGCGGCGACCAAACTGGAAACATGCAGATCCGCACCGAAGTACTACTAGTTATCAAGCGCTGAGCTTGAGCCCCTCCAACACCCAGGAGGGCTTCGGTGACGCGCAAACCCCATTCGCCACACAGGCGCCATTGGGGTTTTTTTATGTGCAGAGTAGAAGAGATAGAGAAGGAATAATCCCCATGAGTAACGGAACTCCCGCCAGCGGTCCGCTGACGGCAAAACCCGCCAACCGAAGCAAGGATGCCACTGTCTCTTCCGTCGTGGAAGCGTCGAGCCCCGTCCAGGGCCCGAACAACATCGTTGCTCCCACTGAGATGCTTGGCTCACAAGCCATCGTCCGCACACTGGAAGAACTGGGCGTCAAGGACGTCTTTGGGTTGCCGGGCGGCGCAATCATGCCGACCTACGACTCGCTCATGGATTCGACCAAGATCAACCACATCCTGGTCCGCCACGAACAGGGCTCAGGCCACGCGGCACAGGGTTACGCGATGGTCACCGGAGAGGTCGGCGTCTGCATTGCCACCTCCGGCCCCGGCGCCACCAACCTTGTCACCGCCATTGCCGACGCACACATGGACTCGGTCCCGATGGTTGCCATCACCGGCCAGGTCCACAGCGCCTTCATCGGCTCGGACGCCTTCCAGGAGGCGGACATCGTGGGCATCACCATGCCCATCACCAAGCACTCGTTCCTTGTCACCAAGGCCGAGGACATCCCGCGGATGCTGGCAAGCGCCTTCTACATCGCTTCCACCGGCCGTCCCGGACCGGTGCTGGTGGACATCACCAAGGACGCACAGCAGTCCAAGATGATGTTCTCCTGGCCGCCGAAGATCGACCTGCCCGGCTACAAGACCGTGGTGCGCGGACACAACAAGCAGGTCCGCGAGGCCGCCAAGCTCATCGCCACTTCCAAGCGCCCGGTGTTCTACGTCGGCGGCGGCGTCGTCAAGGGCCACGCCTCGGCCGAGCTCAAGGAATTCGCGGAGCTGGTCGGCGCCCCGGTGGTCACCACCCTGCAGGCCCGCGGCGCGTTCCCGGACTCGCACGACCTGCACGTGGGCATGCCCGGCATGCACGGCTCGGTTTCCGCGGTCACCGCGCTGCAGCAGTCGGACCTGCTGATCACCCTCGGCGCCCGCTTCGACGACCGCGTCACCGGCGTGCTGCACACCTTCGCGCCCAACGCCAAGGTCATCCACGCGGACATCGACCCGGCCGAGATCTCCAAGAACCGCACGGCGGACATCCCGATCGTGGGTTCGGTCAAGGAGATCATCCCGGAGCTCACCGAGGCCTGCCGCGCACGCTTCGCCGAGGAGGGCGCTCCGGACCTGACCGACTGGTGGTCCACCATCGGACGCCTGCGCGAGACCTACCCGATCGGGTTCACCCCGACCCAGGACGGGCTTTCGGCCCCGCAGCACGTGATCCAGCGCATCGGCGAACTCACCGGCCCGGAGGCCGTGTACGTCGCCGGCGTGGGTCAGCACCAGATGTGGGCCGCGCAGTTCATCAAGTACGAGCGCCCGCACGCCTGGCTGAACTCGGGCGGACTGGGCACCATGGGCTACTCGGTCCCGGCGGCCATGGGCGCGAAGGTCGGCAACCCCGACCGCGTGGTCTGGGCCATCGACGGCGACGGCTGCTTCCAGATGACCAACCAGGAACTGGCCACCTGCGTCATCAACAACATCCCGATCAAGGTGGCGATCATCAACAACTCGTCGCTCGGCATGGTCCGCCAGTGGCAGACGCTGTTCTACGATTCCCGCTACTCAAACACCGATTTGAACACGGGCCACGGAACCGCGCGCGTCCCGGACTTCGTGAAGCTCGCCGACGCATATGGTTGTGTCGGCCTGCGTTGCGAACGCGACGAGGACATCGACGCAACCATCAAGCAGGCGCTGGCAATCAACGACCGCCCGGTGGTCATCGACTTCGTGGTTTCCCGCGACTCGATGGTCTGGCCGATGGTCCCGACCGGCGTGAGCAACGACCTGATCCAGATTGCTCGCGGCATGACGCCCGAGTGGGAAGAAGAGGACTAGAAAGCAATGGCACGCCACACTCTTTCCGTACTCGTCGAAGACGTCCCGGGTGTCCTGACCCGCGTGGCAGGGCTCTTCGCCCGCCGCGCGTTCAACATCCACTCCCTGGCCGTGGGCCCCACCGAGGTCCCGGGCATCTCCCGGGTCACGGTGGTCGTCGACGCCGAGGGGGACCTGCTGGAGCAGGTCACCAAGCAGCTGAACAAACTCATCAACGTCATCAAGATCGTTGAGCTCATGCCGGAGGCATCGGTGCAGCGCGACCACATCCTGGTCAAGGTGCGCGCCGATGCGGCTACCCGCCTGCAGGTCACCCAGGCCGCAGACCTCTTCCGCGCCTCCGTGGTGGACGTGTCGACCGACTCGCTCATCATCGAGGCCACCGGCAATGCCGATAAGATCAACGCACTGCTCGCGGTGCTTGAGCCGTTCGGCATCCGCGAAATCGTCCAGGCAGGCACCCTTGCCGTGGGCCGCGGGTCCAAATCGATGTCGGACCGTGCCCTGCGCTCCGTATCCGCCTAACCAAAATCTTCACACCGAAACAAGGAGAAATTCCAGTGACTGACATGTACTACGACGACGATGCAGACCTCTCGATCATCCAGGGACGCACCGTCGCCGTTATCGGCTACGGTTCCCAGGGCCACGCCCACGCGCTGAACCTGCGCGACTCCGGCGTTGACGTGCGCATCGGCCTGAAGGCCGGCTCCAAGTCGATCGCCAAGGCCGAGGCCGAGGGCCTGCGCGTCCTGTCCGTCGCCGAGGCAGTTGCCGAAGCCGACGTCATCATGATCCTGACCCCGGACCAGGTCCAGCGCCACGTCTACAAGGACGACATCGAAGCCAACCTGCAGCCGGGCGACGCCCTGTTCTTCGGCCACGGCTTCAACATCCGCTACGGCTACATCACCCCGCCGGCAAACGTCGACGTTGCCCTCGTTGCACCGAAGGCCCCGGGCCACACCGTGCGCCGCGAATTCGAAGCCGGCCGCGGCATCCCCGACCTGATCGCAGTCGAGCAGGACTTCACCGGCGGCGCCAAGGCCCTCGCACTGTCCTACGCCAAGGCCATCGGCGGCACCCGCGCCGGCGTCATCGAGACCACCTTCACCGAAGAGACCGAGACCGACCTCTTCGGCGAGCAGGCAGTCCTGTGCGGCGGCGCCTCGCAGCTGATCCAGTACGGCTTCGAGACCCTGACCGAAGCCGGCTACAAGCCGGAAATCGCCTACTTCGAGGTCCTGCACGAGCTCAAGCTCATCGTTGACCTCATGTGGGAGGGTGGCATCGCCAAGCAGCGCTGGAGCGTCTCCGACACCGCAGAGTACGGCGACTACGTCTCCGGCCCGCGCGTGATCACCCCGGAGGTCAAGGAGAACATGAAGGCAGTTCTCGCCGACGTCCAGAACGGCAACTTCGCCAAGCGCTTCATCGAAGACCAGGATGCCGGAGCACCGGAGTTCCTGGCGCTGCGCGCCAAGGGCGAGGCCCACCCGATCGAGGCCACCGGCCGCGAACTGCGCAACCTCTTCTCCTGGAAGACCACCGATGACTACACCGAAGGTTCGGTTGCACGCTAAGGCCACAAGCCACAGCGAGTGACTGCCGCCAGGTAGTTTTCAATGCTTTGCCCCGATCCGCCGAAAGGCGGGTCGGGGCAAAGTGCGTTAAGCGGCAGCGGCCAATCCACGACTTTGAGCTCCCGACGGTGTGGTGGTTCGGAGGACCCGGAAGAGTCGAAGCATTCGGCACTCCCGGCCCGCAGCTGTTCCCCACGAGGGACTATGGGAGGAACATGTTACTCAGGTACTAGTCGGGGTTCATCTGAGAAAGAAGGAACGCATCATGAGCAAGGAACCACCGCATGTCGGGGGAGCGGGCCCCATTGTTGCAGGCGCGATGACAAAACAGCCCCGGCGGGTGGTCCTCGAGGCCCGTGCCTTGGCCGAGTCGCTGGGCAGTGCATTGGTTTTTGCCTACGTGGAGCCAAACAGCTACCTCGTTGAATGGGAGCTGAAGGAAGACATCCGTGGCAATTCGTTGAACCCCAAGGAAATCGACGAGGACATGACGGCAGATGCCGCCGACATCATGCGGGTGCTCGAAAGCTGCATGGCCGGCAGCAAGGTCGAATGGTCGTTGAAGGTCCTGGCGGGGGAGCCCGGCAAGGCCCTGTCCCGGCTGGCCGATGAGCTGCATGCCCGAATGATCGTGGTGGGCACCCGCCACAAGGGTGTTGGCGCACACCTGTCCGAACTCCTCAACGGCTCCACGGCCTCGCACGTGATTGCGCACCAAAGCCTGCCGGTCGTGGTGGTCCCGGTGCATCACGAGGACCGCTAGGCCCGCGGTGTGCAATCCTGGTCAGCTGCGCCGGTCCAGGCTGAGATTCCCCTGGACGGTGGCGTAGAGCCTCTTGCCGCCGAACTCCGTCGGAAGGCCGTCCTCGGGGGCCAACAGGCGCCGCGGGTTGCCATCGATGCCGTCCAGCCGAAGCTGCACGTAGAGATCCACGATCACATTGCCCAGGGTGGCCAGTTCGGATACGGGCAAGTGAACCACGTGGTCCCGGCCATCCGGGCGCAGTTCGAACATCAGCTGGCTATCCTTGCCGCGAGCCCGGGCCAGCAGGTGGACCGACTCGTACTTCGCCGCGGGCTCGAGTCGGACCCGTAGTTCCGTGCCGCTTGGCTGCGGCAGCGCCGCACGGCAGTCGGGCCGCAACGCCTCCTCGGTGGCGGCCAGCCGGAGCAGTCCCATCGACGTCTTGCTTGCGGACCAACTGCGATCGTTGGCGGAACGGGAATGCGAGCTGTTCTTCCAAGCGCAGGGGTATGTGTTGGCCCAGGAATCCCGCGTGGGCCTTCACCCAGCGATCCCTGACGCGGGGAGGCATCGCCCGGAAGCGCGTCGGCACGTAGGAACGCAGCAACTTGCGCTGGTACAAATCCAGCACCAGGAGTTCGGCGTGGTCGGCGTCCGGGTGGTTGTCCTTGATGATCCGTGCGATCTCGAAAACTGAGCCGGTGTATTTTTCGGGAACGGTTCCCTGCGAACTGATGTTCGTGCCGTTGTCCCTGGCGCGGATGAAGTAGTAGTCGTAGTCGGCGAGGATGGATATCC
This sequence comes from uncultured Actinomycetota bacterium, assembly GCA_963818105.1. Taxonomy (GTDB): domain Bacteria; phylum Actinomycetota; class Actinomycetes; order Actinomycetales; family Micrococcaceae; genus Paeniglutamicibacter. Next base: position 19,562 of record CAWFRB010000041.1, read on the forward strand.
GTCGGGCCGACAAGTAGCAGCGGGCCAGCATCATGCCGTCTTCGAGTCGGATCTTGCCCTCCGGAAACCGAATGCCGTGTGCTGTGAGCAGCTCCCGGCGGATCAGTTTCTGCGGCGTCAACGTGGCCAGGATCTTGCGGATCGGTGCGTCCACCAAGGTCTTGGCGAAGAGCGTGGAGTTCACTCCACGTCCGCCAATGCCGACCACTCGGGGTGCCAGTACGTCCACTTGGTGCTCGTCGGCGAAGTCGAGCATTCTGCGCAAGGCTTCGGGGCCCATGACGTCGTCCGCATCGCAAAAGAAGATGTAGTCGGAGGTGCTCGACTCGATTCCGACGTTGCGGGGCTTTCCGGGCCAGCCGCTGTTTCGTTGGCGGATTACCCGCCAGTTGGGGTGCCTGGCGGCAAAGCTGTCCAGTAGCTTGGCCTCCGCCGTCGGTGGAACCGTCGTCGACGGCAATTACCTCGAACAATGCGGGGTCCAGATCCTGGGCGGCCAAGGAGTCGAGCAATACCTGGAGATAGGGCATGGCATTGAACACCGGTATGACGACAGCGACCCGGGCGGTATGCGCGCTGGCCGTTGGCCCGGAATCCGAGGTACGTATCCGCACCTGCCCGACCTGTGCAGCGAATTGCTTCAGTTTTCGCTGCGCCGAACCCAACTTGTCGGTGATGTCCAACCGGGCTCCTAACCTGGGATTCAAATTCGGGCATTTGCCGTGGTGAAACGGTGCAACCGGCGGAGTTCCTCGAGGAATGGCAACATTGGCTTTCGCGTGCTGTGACGTACGTTACCAGCGTCCGCCCTTTTGCGTCCTGACGGTTGGCAATCGGCGCGGCGGAGCGAATCGTCTGGCGGTGCCGCGGCTGCCGTCGCCGAATCGGACGAGGGCTGGGGGCGGCTGCAATTCACCCTTGCCAATGGTGGCGATGGTGGTTTGCCAAGCGGGAGAGCAGTGGCCGGACTTTGCCCGGTTGAGGCCAATCCTTGTGGTTCCCGGGGCTGCTCAATCGTCGCCATTCACGGCCAATGAGGGATTTTTTCACGATGGTGAAGAGAATGTTTCACGATTTCCAACCATAAACAAAAGTTATTCGATACTCTAGGGTCTGTCCGCTCGCCGCAAACACCTTGTCAGGAGCCTCTGGATGAAGCGTAAGCACCTCGGAGTAGTGCTGGCCCTTGCCGTTTCACTAATTGGCGGACCTACAGTCGTATCCGCGGCGCAACTGCCGACCCCAGTTCTTTCGACGAATGCGAACGTTAAGCTTGCGCCGGCAAAAGCGGTCAAAAAGACAACCGCGAACCTAAACTTGCGCAAGAGCGCCAGCACCTCCTCGGCGTCGTTGGCGTTGGTTCCAAAGAACACTGCACTCAGCATCCTGAAGGTCAGCGGAACTTGGCACCAGGTGACCTACAAGTCGAAAACCGGCTGGGTCTCGGGCAACTACCTGGTGAAAACCTCGACGGGCAAAGCCAAGGTCTACAACTACACCAAGGGCTACACCACGCTGAGGTCCAAGGCTTCGAATTCCTCAAGTGCCATCCTTTCGGTGCATCGTCGCACGAAGGTCGAGGTAATCGGCAAGAGCGGGTCTTGGGTAAAGGTCAAGGCCTCTGGCAAGACCGGCTTCGTTCCAAGCAGCGCTTTGACCCGCCTCAATCCTTCCGCAGTCAACCGGTGGGTCAACGGCAAGCAGAAAGCCTTCGTGAAGGCGAGTGCCTCTGAGCAAAACCCTCACCACATTGCCATCCAACACCAAGGTCGAATGGCTTCGGACTTCCGGCTCGTGGCAGCAGGTCAGGACTGCCGCGGGTGTTGGATGGGTGCCGTCGAAGTACCTTTCCACCAAGGTCGTAGTGCCGTCCGTACCCGACATCAAGCCCACATCCCCCAAACCGCCCACACCACGGCCTCCGGCGCTGAACTACAGCAGCCCCAGATGGACCACCAATGCGGTCAATGTTCGCATCGCCGCGGGCACAAACTTCAAGAGCCAAGGTGTCATCCCGGCCGGCGAAAAGGTGCTCCAGGCCCGCTCCGCCGACGGCTGGGCAAACGTCAAGACCAGCAAGGGCGCCGGATGGGTGAGCGAACGTACCTTTCGGAAGCCGAGTACAACAAGCCGGTCGAAGTCCAGTACCGATGGGCCAACGGGAACGTCAACCTGCGCGCGGGGAACTCGACGGCATACGAGGTGCTCGACGTCGTGCCTGCCGGCGAAAGGGTCACTTTTCTTGAATCGAAGGATGGCTGGGCCCGGGTAATCTCCAGCAAGGGCGTCGGCTGGATGAGCGAAGCGTTGCTCTCGAAGACCATGATTGCCACCCTCCAACCCGATACCCTGGCCGTCATGAACGCAGTTCGGGCGCGCTACTCAAGCCTTATTTCGTCAATTGGCGGCATCCGCCCGGGCTCGGTGGGACACAGCGCCGGCAAGGCGGCAGACATCATGATCAGGGACTACCGGAATCCGATCAATGTCGCCAAGGGGGATGAGATGGCCCAATTCCTGATCAACAACCGTTCGTCACTTGGCATTTCCTATCTGATCTGGCAAGACAAGATTTGGCTCGGTCCTGCTAGAGGTTGGGAAGAATACTCCAAATCCGGCAAGTACGGGCAGCAATTTTCCGGCAACTGGAACGACACCACTTTGCACATGGACCATATCCATGCGGAGACCTATGGAGATTCCGGGAGCCGCGCACCGTTGTCCAAGTAGATGCGGCTTCTAGCCGGCCCGAAGATTGATTTCGCGCAGGATAGCGCTCTGAACCAGTCTGATTGCGAACCTTTTGGGTGATCGGGCGGCCAGCCAGCAACCGGCCATGGGCGATGCTCTCAACTTTGGTTTCCGCGTGCAGCATGATCGATTCGATCTCTTGACCCGACAGGTTCTCCAAGTATTTCCACACGAGCGCATCATGGGCGGAGCTGTCCGCTGAGCTGGTGAAGTCACTGCTGGCCACGGCACACCTCCTGATTCAAGTGTGGCATCGGGCCCGAGCCCCGCCAAGACCGGCGCCCCGAGGGCGCCGGAAAGCGGATCGCGCCGCGTTGAGGTAGCGCGCAGCGTTGTCACCGTAGAGCACGAGCCGCTGAACCATCCGAGGAGACACTGAACGACCCGAGGCCGGGCCAATGGGGAAGCCTTTGCCCCGCCGGCTGGCGATCTGCGTGTGGTGCAGCGGCTAGTAGAATCGATGGTGGTGTTTGGGCTCCATGATTTGCCAGTCAAACACCGGACGGACTCTTACGGGAACGTGCACTCTTCAAAGCAGCCTTGTGTGTTGCCAACGACCTTCTCGATAGGACCCAGCCCCATGAGCCTGATCCGGCTAAACGATGTCAGCGTGCGATTTGAAAACAACCAGATCCTGCGTGAGGCCTTCTTCAAACTTGAGGCCGGGGATCGTGTCGGTCTCATTGGCAAGAACGGCTCGGGCAAATCGACATTGCTAAAGCTCGTCCTGGATCAGGTCGAACCGGATACCGGAACAGTTGCCGTGGAGCTGGGAACCAAGATCGGCTACTTCTCGCAGTTCTCCGAGCTCAACGGATCATCGACCATTTCCGAGGTGCTCGACGAATTGTTCGTCGAGGTCAAGGACATCGAAGCCGAGTTGGCATCCATTGACGTGGCCATTGCAGAGAATCCCAATGCCGATGAAATGGACCGGCTGATCCACCGCCAGTCCGAACTCTTTGAATCCATGGATCGGCTGGATGGCTGGGACTACCAACGTTCCATCGACACCGTGCTCACGACCTTGGGTTTGATGAAGCGCACCGTGTGTGTTCCATCGATTCGCTCTCCGGCGGTTGGCGCAACCGGGCGGCATTGGCCAAGATCCTGCTGGAGGATCCGGACGTGTTGTTGCTCGACGAGCCGACCAACTACCTGGATGTTGCCGGCGTTGAATGGCTGGAGAACTGGTTCAAGTCCTTCAAGGGCGCCGCGATCATCGTCTCGCACGACCGCAAGTTCCTTGACTCGGTGGTGACCCGGATCATCGAGGTGGAGAACTTCCACCTGCACGAATACCCCGGAAACTTCGCCGAGTACGTGGTCGCCAAACAGTTCAAGCTCAAGACCCTCGAATCCCAGTTTGTCCACGAGTCCGAGCTTCTGGCGTTCGAAGCCGAAGGCATCTCCGACCGCCGCGAAGCGGCCAAGGCCGCCAGCAAGGGACTGGACAGCAAGCTGTCCAAGATCAAGAAGTCCCGCGCCCCGCGCCCGGTGGACAAGATCATCACCGAAATCTACGGTGGCCTGCACATCAAGGACACCCTGTGCCGCGTTGAGGGGCTGAGCAAGTCCTACGGCGAGAAGACGCTGTTCAACGACCTCAGCTTCGAAGTCCGCCGTGGCAACCGCCTGGTCATCCTCGGGTCCAACGGCAGCGGCAAGTCGACATTGCTGCGCGTCCTGACCGAACAGGAAAAGCAGGACGCCGGCTACATCACCTGGACCAAGGGCGCCGCGGTTGTCTCCTACAACCAGGTCCTTGAAGAGCTGGACCCGGAAGACACCGTGACCCACGCGGTCAACGCCATGCCGAACTCGCTTGCATTCACCGCGACCAAGAAATCCGTGAACCGGTTCCTGTCCATGTTCCAGTTCTCCGAGGCAGACCTGAAGAACCGCATCGGCAACCTTTCGGGCGGCCAGCGCTCACGCGTGGCAATGGCCATGTGCCTGCTTTCGGGTGCCTCGGTGCTGATCCTCGATGAGCCGACCAACCACCTGGACATGTCCAGCACCCAGGTGATGGAACGTGCATTGCTGCATTTCCCGGGCGCGGTCGTAGTGGTCAGCCACGACAGGTTCTTCACCGAGAAGATCGCCACCCGTCACTTGGTCTTCGGCGCCGAGGGCGCAAAGCCGGGGGAAATTGCGGTTCGCGGGGCGTAGTAAACCCATGATCCGCGAATGTGTCGACGCCGTGTGTACTGCCTGTGATTAAACGTTGGTGGTACTGCGCAGTACGAACCTGACACTAAGCTTTCGCTGACAATGGTATGGGAATCCGGGCCAGGGCGGTTGGTAGGAACCTGGTGATCCTGGCTGCCCTGCCTCTGGAGCGACGTGCGAGATACCTTAGAGCAGCCGTTTTTCACAGAAGCGTTGAGTTCGTGGTTGGTGAGCTCGAAGCATCGTCGAGTCGAAGTCGATGTCACGGAACTGAAAGACGCCGGTGACGTACTTCAGAGACTTCTGGTACCCATTTCGTGGCCGTGGTCTGATCCGAACTGGTTGCCGTCCACCAGCCGACAACTGCGTTGAGGGCGAAACAAGCTTGACCGTTACTGTTTCAGCAGTCGGCCCCCACCAAATCTGCTTCCACGAATCTGGGCACCCCCCGACGCAGTGGAAGCTGTGTACGCCCGAGCGTTTGAGCTGGAATCTTTCGCTGTCGGGAACGGCCGTTCTTCTGCCTAAGATCGCTGCGGGCCTGACCTCATTCGTACCTATCATCGAACTTGGGTTTGTCGGCACGGTGCGCCGGGAATCCGTTCGGACGCACCACCTGCAACCGAGAACCGCCCCTGGCTCGTTAGAAACTAAACAGGGTCAAGAACTTTCGCCAGTGGTTCCGTATCCGTGGGCAGTGACGCCCTAAGCACCGGGATGATTAGCAGGGTGATTCACGAGGTATCCGTAGTCGACCGGTCAGTAACAAAAGAATTCACTCACGGCCGAGAAGAAGAAGCGCCAAGCCACGCTTTCCCAGTTTCAACGGATCCGAAAGTATCGTCAATTCATGTGCCCGGGAAGAGATTAGGATTTCCAGTAGCGAACGCCCAAATCTCCACCCGCCCATGTGGATACAACGTCATCATCTGAAATCCACACGCTTTACGGCATCGTTTCTGTGCAAATTATTCCGCGAATCGGTATAGCCGGAAGATCTTGCGCCCGGCGCTGTCTCGATTGGTGGGGTTGAGACTGTGTATCACACGTACTTTTCCGCCATTGGTTGGATCGGATTCAACCTTGATGCCCTCGGATTCGAGGGAACCTAGGTATGGTCCCCTGATTACGTATGTCCGATCGTGAGTAACTTTTCCGGCATTGGTATACGCGTAGCGATAGATCGTTGGCGATTTTCCCGCCGGCCCGCCAAAAACATAGAGGAATTTTTTGTTTGTCCCAACACCCCTGATGTCAAAACCCTGGAAGGAACCATGCGGGCGCGCCGGTTCCTTAAACCGGGAAACCATCAAGTCCTTGGCTTTTGAGATCGACAACTTCTGTCCAGGTGCATTCAACATGCGTCCTGTCAGGGCCAGTCTTTAGACGGCATAGTAGTTTGACGATCCGACCTGGATACCAATCGCCAACCTGTCGCTTCCATCAGCCAGTGCCACATTGCTACGAACGGCGTTGCCAGACTTTCCGGGACTATCGCAGCCAGGTTTTTCAGCATACCCACTCGGTGGTAGCTCGCCTTTTTCGAACCAGCGCGTGCTTTTTTGTACTCGATCAGTGAGATTGTGTGCGAGAAGTAGTACGGCGGAATTCCGTTTGAGGTACTCCCTATCCATATGTATGTTCGACCCTTTTTCGTGTAGACCTCAAGTGATTCGCCATGCCCGTATCCTCGCAGCATGACGCTGTCCCGCTGGGTGCACGTTCCCGTCGAGGTACGAGTACATCTCGACAATCGTGTGTCTTCTCCGACTTGTTGCGCTATGTAGACATCCTTGCCGGCACCAAAGTCGAATGCTTGAATCGCCTGATCCTGCGCTGGAGGATCGAACCGAAAAATACGGTCGGGATTCAGGGAACGTGTTGCAACGGAATTCGCAGCCATTCCAGGTGCACCCGTCGTTAGGAGCAGCAATGCCAAAGCTCCAGCGGCAAGCTTGATTTGGATTTTTCGCATAAGACTTCGCCCTCCAAACAACGTTGAAGTAGGTAAATCACCAAGTCTTTGGGCCCAAGTGGAACCAGTATATGACCCCGTCCGCCAACCGCAAGAGTAAGCATAAATTCATACGAGAATCTCCGTATAGCCCTCTCCGTTTCGCCTCAGGAATTGTCCGCTTCCGTTGCTCTTGTTTTCCGGATTGTTGCGTGTTTTCGTCGTTGGCATGTAACTGAATCTGTGCGCTCACAAGGCATTGATCAATCGAATGCCGATGCGGGCTACCGGGGAGTTCTATGACTGGCCGGCTTGGTGAGCTGATCGTATGAACACTCTGACACCGGGACTACGCCAGTGCGGATTTGCGCCAGACGTTGTTGCTCGCACGGTGCCAGACAACCGAAAACCAACGTATGCGGAAGTCATCCAGCCAAGCCCGATTCGGTGCAGGACTGTACTTTGGGGGTCCTGCCTCTAAGCTCTTGGCATCGTTCATGCCCTATCTGGTGCCGCTGATGCAATCCGAAGGACTTTGGGCACCAGAGACAACGAAGCAATGCTGTTGCTGCGTACAAGCGCCTCAACCGCCAAATGCGGGCTGGCCCGTGAGCTGGCCGTGATTCGGCTACACGAACGATCACTCACCAAGCCAAGAACTGCCCCCGTTCATAGCTCCTGCCCATAATGAATTGTCGTTAAGCTTGTTGTCGCCGCTCCTTGGTGTGGGTTATGCGCGACGTTAGTCTGTTTGGGCTTGGGGTTCATATACTTTGGGCCCTCTTCGGATCGGTATTTCTCTTGGGGAGACCACTGATGAAAAAGTTGAGAATGAGGGTTGCTTCTACGATCTTGGTGCTTTTGTTCGTAGCGGCGAGTGTGCCTGGGTTCGCTGCGAGTCCCGTGTTAACTCGTACTTTGACTCCCGATAGGTCGCTTCGGTTCGGTCCACCTGTTTCAGATCGGGTGATTCAATCGTTCGACTACGGATCCGGGGACGGATGTCTATTTCGTACAGCCTTCCGGCAGGCGACACATTGTTGTCCAGATGTTCCCGCACTGAAACGGGAACGTGCACGCAGCGCGACAGCGTCGAGGCTGCCGGGCTACGGGCATGGCGAATCACTTGAGGTGTACACGGAAAATAGTCGCACCTATGCATGGGTAGGGAGCGAGCGCGGTGGCTGGCACTGCCCTACTACCATTCGACGAGAGGTTTCACTCATCGAGTACATCAAGGCGCCCGCGGGTTCGAAGAAGGCGAGCTATCGCCGAATGGGCACGCTGACGAATCTTGGCTGCCGTCGCTCCGGGAAAATCTGGTCCTGCGGTTCGCAGTGCCGTCGCGCTGGCCGATGGGAGCAATCGGCTGGCGATTCGGGTGCAGTTCGGGAGGATTGCGTTCAACCACCTACTATGGCATATACAAGACTGCGGAACTTACGGCGCTCATGAAAAAGGCCCCTGGACAGAAGCTCTCGATCGCAAAGGCCAAGGATCTGATGGTGTCGCAGTTCACTCGAACCAGTGACCCCAACAATTCATTTCAGGGTTTTGACATCAATTGTGTCGGGCACCGCGTCAAAGAACCTCTACGTTTTTGGCGGCTACGCGGGCCAGAAGCCGACCGTCTACCGATACACATGGACGAACGGCGGAAAAGTCCAGCGCAGGTCAGAACTTATGTCACTCAATGGGCGAATCCGGTCAGCGGCATTGAAGCCGAAGGCATCAAGAGTGGAAGCCGACCCGACGAGACGGAGGAAAAGTGATCGCAATTCAAGTTGGACTCTATACCGACTGAACGTGACGTGCACGGCCGAAGGATTCTGTTCGCCGCTGCCGTACCGGAATACTGCACGTTGAAATGTCAGCTCGCGGCGGTCTATGCGACACTGTTCTCACCTGCAGGATACGGTCGCGAGATTATGAGAGGTCCTACGGCGGGTGCTGATGCCCGGCTAACATGCGACGGCAGCAGGCCCCCTCCGAACCGGCAACGCGATCGACGGTGGCCTGGCATCTTAACGAGCGCACGGAATGAAGCGCTGATTTGCCACGGATCGGACGCATGAAATCCAAGCTCTGGTGTGAAAAGGTTCACAAACCATGCCTTTTGGGTTCGTAACATCGCGCAGTCGACCCCTGATTATGACGAGGCGGGCGATATTCTGGCATCTGGTCCGTGTCGTTCGGGCCAAGCATCCAGCCCACTGAAATAGCAAAGGTGCCACCCCGTGTCTGTAAACAAGCCAGTCGTCCTTTTGGCCGAAGAACTCTCGCCCGCAACCGTTGCGGCCCTGGGTCCCGATTTCGAAATTCGCCAGACCGACGGTGCGGACCGCTCCCAGCTGTTGGCAGCCATCGCTGACGTTGATGCAATCCTCGTGCGTTCGGCAACCCAGGTTGATGCCGAGGCAATTGCCGCTGCCAAGAACCTCAAGGTCATCGCCCGCGCCGGCGTCGGCCTGGACAACGTTGACATCAAGGCCGCTACCCAGGCCGGTGTCATGGTCGTCAACGCCCCGACCTCCAACATCATCTCCGCGGCGGAGCTGACCGTGGGACACATCGTGTCCCTGGCCCGTCGCATCCCCGCGGCAAACGCTTCGTTGAAGGGCGGCGCCTGGAAGCGCAGCTCCTACACCGGTATCGAGCTGTTCGAGAAGAAGGCCGGCATCATCGGCCTTGGCCGCATCGGCGCCTTGGTTGCCGCCCGGCTTCAGGGCTTCGGCATGGACATCCTCGCCTATGACCCATACATCACCCCGGCCCGCGCCCAGCAGCTCGGTGTCACCTTGGTGAGCCTGGATGAGTTGTTGGCGCAGTCCGACTTCATCACCATCCACATGCCAAAGACGCCGGAAACCCTGGGCATGCTTGGCAAGGACGCCTTCGCGAAGATGAAGAAGTCCGCCTATGTCATCAACGTGGCCCGCGGTGGCCTCGTTGACGAAGACGCCCTTTACACGGCATTGAAGAATGAAGAGATCGCTGGCGCCGGCATTGACGTTTTCGTCAAGGAGCCAAGCGTTGATTTGCCGTTCTTCGAATTTGAGAATGTCACTGTCACCCCGCACCTCGGTGCTTCGACCGACGAAGCCCAGGAAAAGGCCGGCGTTTCGGTTGCAAAGTCCGTACGCCTGGCATTGGCCGGCGAGCTGGTGCCTGACGCGGTCAACGTTGCCGGTGGCGTCATCGACGAAAACGTTCGCCCGGGCATCCCGCTGATTGAAAAGCTGGGACGAATCTTCAACGCATTGACCGTTGGTTCGTTGACCAGCATCGACGTTGTGGTTGCCGGTGAAATTGCCTCCCTGGATGTGAAGGCCCTCGAGCTTTCAGCGCTCAAGGGCGTCTTCATGGACGTGGTCTCCGATCAGGTCTCCTACGTCAACGCTCCGGTACTTGCCGAACAGCGTGGTGTTGCAACACGCTTGGTCACAAGCCCGGATTCCCCTGAGTACCGCAACCTTCTCACCATCAAGGGTGCTTCCTCCGAAGGTGCCCAGCTTTCCGTCGCCGGTACCCTGACCGGCCCGAAGCAGATCGAAAAGCTCGTAGGCATCAACGGCTACGAAATCGAAATCCCCGTCACCGATCACATGATCGTTCTGCGCTACGCAGACCGCCCGGGTGTCATCGGCACCCTGGGCAACGTCTTCGGCGAGCAGGGCGTAAACATTGCAGGCATGCAGGTGGCCCGCAAGGAAGAACGTGGCGAAGCCCTGGCCGTTCTTGCGGTGGATTCTGCGCTGCCGGCCGGCGTGCTCGACATCGTCGGAGCGGCAATCGGCGCCACCGTGGCGCGCGAAATCAACCTCGAAGGCTAACCGCCTCAACCAGTAACGCATAGCGTGCCTCGCACCTGCCAGTACTTTCAGGGAATCAACGTTCCGTGAATAGTCGCGGTGGCGTGCGGGGCACGTTTTGTCATTTGACGGCTGTCAAGGCCCAGCCGGTCCTGTTGTCCCAGGGTAGCGCGAATGCGTTTGCTGCTTGCCCCGACGGATAGCTGGGAACTCCCTGTGTAGAGCATGAGATGATCCGCGCGTTTCCCCAACTCAACTGCCCAAGAGCATAGGATCAAAGCATGATGTCACAGAGTGCTATTTTCGTGGACGCAAGCTTTCTACTGGCAATCGGTGGGCACCGAACTTCTGGGACAACTCTACGCGCAGCCTTTACCGTGAACTACGAGGCCCTGATTGAAGGAATCCTTAAAACAGCCAAGGATTTTTCCGGCTTGGAGAACCTTCGCGTCTACTGGTACGACGCGGCGAAAGATGCCATCTTTACCGATCAGCACAAACGTATTGGCCTTCTCCCCGGCGTCAAGGTTCGGTTGGGTCGTATTTCCTTCAACGGAGAGCAAAAGGGCGTTGACCTGAAACTGGCTCTTGACCTTGTCGGGATTGCCCGAAATCGTGCCGCTTCCGTTGCGTTCCTAGTATCGGGCGACGATGACTTGGCCGAGGCTGTCGAAGAAGCCCAGGACCTGGGCATGAAGGTGGTGCTTATCGGCGTGGAGAAGGCAGATCACCGCTTGGGCGTCGCTTCGGTTGCCGAGCACTTGGCCCTCCGGGTCGACAGCATTATCACCCTGCCCGAGGAACTCATCGCCTCGTCCTTCATGAAGGCCGTGACGTGGGATCCCGAACATGCGGCCCAATCCGCAGCCATTGCCAGTGCGGGCACCCAGGCGAAGAGCGCCGAGGACGCGACGGAAGAAGTGCACGTCACGCCCAAGCCTGGCGTGCCGAAGCCTCCCTCGCCGGCACTGTTGCAATCCCGTCCCAAGGCTCAGCCGATGGCGACGGCAACACCGCTTGACTATCAACTCGTCTACAGCTCAACACAGCAGAGCTCTGGGTTCGCATCCGGCACGTCCCACGACCCTTCGGACATGGATGTGGCCGAGGAAGTCGGTGCCAGCGTCGCGAGGAACTGGCACGCCAGCACCACGCAAGCGGAGCTCAAGGACTTGCTTGCAGACCGACCGCTGTTGCCGGCGGAAATCGACCGTGTGCTGCTCAAGGATTGCGCCCAGCGCATCGGCGAGTGGAAGACCGACCTGCAGGAAGTCCGCAGGGCCCTCCGCATCGCTTTTTGGGACCAGCTCGATCAGCTCACATAGCGATTCCGATGGGCGGATTACTGCCAAACTACGGTAGATTTCTAGGGTGACTTCTGAGCAGACTCCGTTTTATATCACCACCGCCATCTCCTACCCGAACGGCGTGCCACACATCGGGCATGCCTACGAGGTAATCGCGACCGACGCCATGGCACGTTTCAAGCGACTTGACGGCTTTGACGTGTTCTTCATGACCGGTACCGACGAGCACGGCCAAAAGATGTTGCAGACAGCGGAGAAGCAGGGGATCACCCCGCGCGAGCTGGCCCAGCGGAACTCGGATGCCTTCCAGGCCATGAACGACGAGCTGGGCATCAGCTACGATCGCTTCATCCGCACCACCGACTCCGACCACTATGCCGCTGCCCAGGCCATCTGGAAGCGCATGGAGGCGAACGGCGACATCTACCTGGACAAGTACGCAGGCTGGTACTCGGTGCGCGACGAGGCTTTCCACGCCGAGGAAGACACCGAGGTCCGTGAAGACGGCATTCGATACTCCAAGGAAACCGACACCGAGGTCACCTGGACCGAAGAGGAATCGTACTTCTTCAAGCTCTCCGTCGTACCAGGACAAGCTGCTGGAGCTTTACAAGTCCCAGCCAGACTTCGGTGCGCCCCACTCGCGCTTCAACGAGGTCATTCGCTTTGTTGAACGCGGTCTGGAAGACCTGTCGATTTCCCGCACCACCTTTGACTGGGGCGTTCCGGTTCCGGGCAACAAGGACCACGTCATGTACGTGTGGGTCGACGCGCTGACCAACTACCTGACAGGCACCGGCTTCCCAGACGTCGAGGCCGAATCCTTCAAGAAGTACTGGCCCGCAGACGTCCACGTGATCGGCAAGGACATTTCGCGCTTCCACGCGATCTACTGGCCAGCCTTCCTGATGTCGGCGAAATTGCCTTTGCCCAAGCGCGTGATGATCCATGGCTTCCTTCACAACAACGGCGTGAAGATGTCCAAGTCGCTGGGCAACGTTGTTTCACCCACCGATTTCATTTCGCAGTACGGCCTGGACCAGGTCCGCTACTTCTTCCTGCGCGAAGTTCCGTTTGGTGCGGATGGCAGCTACAACCATGAAGTCATCGTGGCCCGCATGAACTCGGACCTCGCCAACAACCTCGGCAACCTGGCCCAGCGTTCGCTGTCCATGGTGGCCAAGAACTGCGGGGGAGTGGTTCCCACCCCGGGCGAATTCACCGAGGCCGACCAGCAGATCCTGGCCGAGGCCGGCAAGCTCCTCGAACTTTGCCGCGACTCGTACTCGCGCCAGGAGTTCAGCAAGGCGCTCGAAGCCATCTGGACCGTTCTGGGCGACACGAACGCCTACTTCGCGGACCAGGCCCCCTGGGTGCTGCGGAAGACCGATGTCGCGCGCATGGAAACCGTCCTGTACGTGACCCTGGAAGTTGTCCGCCGCGTGGCGCTTCTGGTGCAGCCGGTCATGCCAACTGCTGCGGCTTCGTTGCTTGGAGTCTTGGGCCAGCCCGAGGGATCGGCACGAGATTTCGATGCATTCGATACCGCGCTGGTAGCCGGCACGGAGCTGCCTGCACCGACGCCGATTTTCCCGAAGTACGAAGAACCGGTTCAGTAATCGGACGGTTGGCACTCGCATAGACGAAGGCCGGGTGCGTGGATGTTTTGCATTGGCAAAGCGTCCACGCACCCGGCCTTTCAGTCTGGCGCAACGGCCATTTGGGCCTCACCGACATAGGGACACCTTGCGCCGGGGATCGAGTCGTTTCACGGATCTCGGTGTCTCCTTGCCCCGCAAGGGCCCGGCTAGGGTGTAACCACACCTGTTTCGTAGGCAATGACGACGGCCTGAACCCGATCCCTCGCGTTGAGTTTGGCCAAGATGTGTCCAACATGCGTCTTGACCGTGGCTTCAGAGAGATAGAGGCCGGCGGCGATTTCCGGGTTGGATTGGCCGTTGGCGATCAGCCCGAAAACTTCACGTTCGCGCGGTGTCAACGATTCAACCGCCTTGACGTGAATGCTGTCCGGCAAAGTCGAACGGCGGAGGATCGGTGCGACATGGTCCAGCAGCCGGCGAGTGGTTGACGGCGCGATGACGGCATCTCCGCGGAATACCGTGCGAATCGATTCGAGCAATTCCTCGGGAGGCGCATCCTTAAGCAGGAATCCGCTGGCGCCTGCCTGAATTGCCGAAAGTGCGTACTCATCAAGGTCGAAGGTGGTCAGCACTATCACCCTTGGACCAGGCGAATCCTTGGACCGTCCAGCGAGCAAATGTTCAGTGGTTTGGATGCCGTTCATCTCCGGCATGCGAACGTCCATCAGAATGACATCGGCGCCAGCCAAGGACGGAGAAGCAAGGGCTTCCCGTCCGTTTGAAGCTTCCGCAACCACTTCAAGGTCGGGTTGTGAGTTGATCAGCATCCTGAAGCCGCTGCGAACCAAAAGCTGGTCATCCACGAGGGCCACGCGAATGGGGTTGTCTTTCAACAAGATTCTCTAGTCCTCTGTGTAAGGGATGAATACTGCAACATGGAACCCGCCGCCGGGAACTGGATTCGCTTCCACCCGGCCATCATAGAGCGAAACCCGTTCGCTCATTCCCCGCAAGCCCTGCCCGGCATCGGCGGTGCCGAGGGCTCCGGCTCCGCGGCCATTGTCGGTGATCTCGATATTCAATCCACGGTAATCCCAGGCGAGGCTCACCGTTGCCTGAACGGATGGACCTGCATGCTTGACCACATTCGTCAGGGCTTCCTGAATGGCGCGGTAGGAAGTCAGCTCGGCACCCGCAGGAAGTTCCCGGCGTGCTTGCCCGGATTCCGAGTAGTTGATGTCGAGGCCGGTTTTTCGTGTTGCATCCAGCAAATCCTGGATGTCTGCAAGTGTGGGGAGCGGCCGGGTGGATGCTTCCTCGTCGTTGCGGAGCACCCCCAATAGGCGGCGCATCTCCCGAAGCGACCCGCGGCCGGTGTTGGCAATCGTGGCAAGTGTCGCGCGGGCGATTTCCGGGTCGTGTTCACTGGCATATCGGGCGCCGTCGGCCTGGGTGATGATGACGGAAAGCGAATGCGCCACGATGTCATGCATTTCGCGTGCAATGTGGCTACGCTCATCCGCGGCAGCCAGATCTCGCTCTTGCTGCCGCTCGATTTCTAGTCTTCGCGCACGATCTTCCAGGGTCTGCATCGCCAGCCGACGGGTGCGGGCCAGGTCGCCAAAAGTCCAAGCGACCATGACAACGAGGCCAAGTCCCACAAAGCTGATGAGGGTTCCCTCAATGGTGAATCCGTTAGCCATGCTGAGCTTCAACGTCACCAGCAGTGCGCCGAGGAAACCGGCAGCAATGCCGGCGATGGATTGCCACCTTTTCGCATAGGCAGCAAGCGTATACACGGTAATGGGAACGGCGATCTGTGATGGCAGATAGACATCGGTGATACCCACCTGAACCAGATGGGCGGCTACGATTACACCCGCAGAAATACCGGGCTTTCGTCGACGCCAAATGAGGGGGAGGGTTTGCGCCGAACCCAAGAACAACGCCGGAACGAACTGACTGACACCGTTCACGACGATGCCTGACATCGTAAATGCACTGGAGAGGCCAAACGCAAGCCAGATTGCGATACCCAGAATGAGATCTACCTTGTTGGGGTTTTCGCGTATCCAGCGGTCAATGGTGCGATGTGGAGTCATATGGTCCTGCGTTTTCGGGGGAGTGGGCTCTGTGGCAAGCCTACTCGCGGACCTTCTGTCCGTGGCATCATGCCAGGGGCTGATTGGCGGACGTCACAATTATCCAAATAGTCCACATTTTGAGACAGAGTGATCACATAGTGATACGAATAGCTATCATGAGATCATGAGCGAATCCTTGAATATTGCCGTCATTCCAGGTGACGGAATTGGACCTGAAGTAATTGCCGAAGCCGTAAAGGTCTTGAAGAAGGCAGCCGAGCTGAGTGAAGCCCCACTGGTGCTGACCGACTACAAACTTGGTGCCGAACATTGGCTTGAAACGGGGGAGACCCTGCCGGACGAAACCCTCGAGGCCTTGAAGTCCCACGACGCCATACTCTTTGGCGCGGTCGGAGCGGCGCCCGGTGATACCCGGATTCCGTCCGGGCTCATCGAGCGGGAACTTTTGCTCAAGCTTCGCTTTAGCTTGGATCACTTTGTGAACCTGCGCCCGGCCAAGCTCTACCCGGGAGTTCCGAGCCCTCTTGCGGAACCCGGCGATGTCGACTTCATCGTTGTCCGAGAAGGAACCGAAGGGCCTTACGTGGGCAACGGCGGTGCCCTGCGGGTAGGTACGCCGCACGAAATTGCCACGGAAGTTTCAGTGAATACGGCATATGGTGTGGAGCGCGTGGTTCGAGACGGGTTCCGTCGCGCCAATGAACGTACGCGCAAACACGTGACGCTCGTCCACAAGCACAACGTCTTGGTCTATGCCGGCCACTTGTGGCGCCGGACCGTGGAAGCCGTTGCCGCCGAGTTCCCGAACGTCACGCACGACTACCTGCACGTCGATGCCGCAACCATCTTCATGACCACCAATCCATCGCGCTTTGACGTGATCGTGACTGACAACCTGTTCGGTGACATCCTCACGGATCAGGCCGGTGCGATTACCGGCGGCATTGGCTTGGCCGCTTCGGGAAACATCAATATGGACCGCACGGCTCCTTCCATGTTCGAACCGGTACACGGATCGGCGCCGGATATTGCCGGACAGCAGAAGGCCGACCCGACCGCTGCAATCCTTTCGGTTGCGCTGTTGCTGGATCACGTTGGGCTGCCGAAGGCCGCACGTCGCGTTGAAGAAGCAGTGGAAAGCGACATTGCTTCGCGGGATGAAATGACCGACCCGCGCACCACCGCTGAAATCGGCGATGCAATCGTAGCGGCACTGGCTTAGGCTTGAGTCTAGGTTCGCTATGGAACCGAATCTTAGGGTGGCAAGTCATGATTGACTTGCCACCGCAAAACCCTTTCGAAGAGGAAGCCTGACGGCATCATGGAATTCACCGAAGAACTTTCACACCAACGCAAGAGCGACCAGGACCGCGCTGCCATCTTGGCGAATCCCGGTTTTGGCGACTTCTTCACCGACCACACGGCAGTCATTGACTGGACCGCCGGTGAAGATGGTGTGACGGGAACTTGGGCCAACGCTCGTATTGAGCCGTACGGTCCCATCTCCTTGGATCCCGCGGCTTCGGTTTTGCACTATGGCCAGGAAATCTTTGAAGGCCTCAAGGCGTACCGCCACGCGGATGGAACCGTCTGGACCTTCCGTCCCTATGCAAATGCTGCTCGGTTGAACCGCTCGGCCGAGCGCCTTGCACTCCCGCAACTTGATGAGGAAGCCTTCGTCGAGTCCTTGCGCCGCTTGGTCAAGGCAGACGTCCAATGGGTACCGTCCGGCGACGGCGAGGCTCTCTACCTTCGCCCCTTCATGATCGCCACCGAGGCCTTCCTGGGTGTCCGTGCTGCACGTGAGGTTTCCTTCCGTGTCATCGCATCCCCTGCCGGAAACTACTTCGGCGGCGAACTGAAGCCGGTTGGGATCTGGGTTTCGCACAACTATGCCCGCGCCGGGCGTGGCGGCACCGGTGCGGCCAAGTGCGGCGGCAACTATGCAGCTTCCTTGGTTGCACAGCTCGAAGCCGAACAAAACGGTTGCAAGCAGGTCCTCTTCCTTGACCCGTTCAATGACGAGGCAGTGGAAGAGCTTGGCGGCATGAATGTCTTCTTCGTCATGAAGGGTGGCAAGCTTGTCACCCCGCGCCTGACGGGAACCATTCTTGAAGGCATTACCCGCTCCTCGATCATCGAGCTTGCGAAGGACCGGGGGATGGAAGTTGAAGAGCGGACCATCACCTTGGGGGAATGGCGTTCGGGAATCGCCAGCGGCGATATCGAGGAAGTCTTTGCCTGTGGCACGGCTGCCGTCATCACCCCGATCGGCGTCCTCAAGAACGGTGAAGAGCACATCGGTGACCCCGAAGCCCCGGCAGGCGAAGTAACCATGGCATTGCGAACCGAATTGCTGGGTATTCAGACTGGCGTGGTTGCCGATCGCCACGGATGGCTTGAGCGACTGGCCTAAATCTTAGGCAATACATGTTGGGTGGGATTCGTTTTGAATCCCACCCAACACTCGTTTAATCGCATGAATCTGGTCAAACATAACTAGAATGGAAATCATGCGCATTTTGGTCACCGGCGGTGCCGGCTATATCGGATCCCATACTGTTCTCTTGCTCCTTGAAGAGGGGCATGAGGTGCACGTTTACGACAACCTAAGCAATTCTTCGCCTGAAGCCCTTCACAGGGTTGCCGAATTGACCGGTAAAAATGCCACCCTTCATGTGGGGGATCTGCTGGACACTGGGCGTCTTGAAGAGGTATTTGAATTGGCCCGCCCGGAAGCCGTGATTCACTTTGCCGGGCTCAAGGCCGTGGGGGAGTCCGTGGCTAAGCCGCTCACCTACTACCGCAATAACGTCACCGGCACGCTCAACCTACTGGAGATCATGGATGCCCATGATGTCCGCACGTTTGTGTTCAGTTCCTCCGCAACGGTCTATGGCGAAACGCAGGAATTGCCAATCACCGAAACGACCACACTTTCAGCCACCAACCCTTATGGGCGCACGAAGCTGCACATTGAATTCATGCTTGATGATTTGGCGGCATCCGACCCGCGCTGGTCGATTGCGAAGCTCCGCTACTTCAATCCCGTCGGCTCCCACGAGTCGGGGCGCATCGGCGAAGATCCTCAGGGCATCCCCAACAACTTGATGCCTTTCATTGCACAGGTTGCAGTTGGTGTGCGCGAAAAGGTCAGCGTCTTTGGCAGCGATTACCCGACGCCGGATGGCACCGGAGTGCGTGACTACATTCACGTAGTCGATTTGGGTGCCGGCCATTTGGCTGCCCTTGAATACTTGCAGGACCACGGCGGGCTTCACGCTTGGAACCTTGGAACTGGACACGGGTCCTCCGTCTTGGAAGTTATCCAGGCATTCGCCCGGACGTCCAAGCAAGAGATCCCCTATGAGGTTGTTGACCGCCGTCCCGGTGACGTCGCGGCAAGCTATGCAGACCCGAGCCTGGCTCGCGAAGAAATCGGTTGGAAGGCCGAACGCGGTCTCGAACAGATGGTCGAAGACATGTGGCGTTGGCAATCGACCAACCCAACCGGTTACCCGGACAAGCCCGCATTTATTGCCGGGGATGAAGATCCAGTGCTTTCTTCCGACGAGCCGAAGGCCTCGGCTGGCGATGAAACCGATCCAGAAGAAACGACTAAGGTGTAACGCATGCGTATTGCTCGTTTTGTAGTTGACGGTGACCCAATGTACGGAGTCGTTGAAGGCGATGACGTTCTTGTCATTGCCGGTGACCCTTTCTTCCAGGGCATCAAGCCCACCGGCGCCAAGCACAAGCTTGAAGATGTCCGCCTGTTGGCGCCGATCATTCCCCGTTCCAAGGTCATCGGCTTTGGGCGTACCTATGCTGATCATGCCGCCGAACTCGGAAACGCGGTTCCAACCGAGCCGCTGATGTTCCTGAAGCCAAACACTGCGGTGGTCGGTTCCGGCGACCCAATCACACTGCCAAGCTTCTCTGACGAGATTTCCTATGAGGGCGAACTTGCCGTCGTCATTGGAAGAATCTGCAAGGACGTTCCGGCGGAAAAGGCCGGCGATGTGATTTTCGGTTACACCGTTGCCAATGACCTCACCGCCCGCGATGCTCAGCGAACCGATGGCCAGTGGGCACGCGCCAAGGGCTGGGACGGTTCCTGCCCGCTGGGTCCTTGGATCCAGACCGAGCTGGACCAGGATGACACGCAGTTGACTACCCGACTGGACGGCAAGGTAGTCCAGGACGGCAACACCTCGGAAATGGTCTGGAGCGTAAACGACCTGGTTGCCTATGCTTCACAGGCCTTCACGCTGCTTCCGGGCGATGTGATTCTCACGGGTACGCCGGCAGGCGTCGGCCTGGTCACCGAAGGACAGCGAGTGGAAATTGAGATTGAGGGAATCGGAACCCTCAGCAATCCGTTCCGCCGTTAGTGGCAGATGCGGAGACGTATCGATCTGCGTCATATTTTGTTTGGAATGAAGTCGTCGATTCGATCTAGTCGTTAGCTTCTTTTTTGCCATCGAAGCTGACACCACAGTGCAGTAGGCCCCGGTTTCCGTGGCCTACTGCTATTTAAAGCGGATTCATGAAATTCTGGGCCAATAAGACGCCTGAACTTCTCGTAATTTTGCCAAGCGAGTTTGTCATTCAGTGCACGCATCGAGATTTGAGGCACAGCAGATCGCTGTAGCCCGCAACCGGCCCCTTTCGCGTCACCGGACTTGCGGTAAGAGCTCTGGTCACGTGGCCCTTCGAATCATTCCATGCAATGGGGTAACGTTGCTGAAAATCTCTCATCGAAGCACAAAAGGGGAATTCGTGAGAAAGCTAGTCTCTGTTCTAGTATCCGGGGCCATGATAGTGGCGTCGTTTAGCCTGCCCAGTGCCGCGGTCGCCACGTCGGCAGGCAACATAACATCATCAGCTGCAGTCGCTGTGACCGCCGCTAAGAAGAAGGTGAAAACGCCGAAAATTGTTTCGGGCAAGACAACTGTCAAACGGTTCAACGGATATGATCCCTCGATCCAGACGATCACGTTGCCTGTCTTGGAGAATTCCACTTCAAAGAACCGGAAGGCGTTTAAGTCCCATGCCAATGTGCTGGTCGAATCCATGCAATGGAAGTTCAATAGAGCGACCTATGGCGAGTGCAAGAATTCCGACACCGCAACATTCGATGCGTCTCCGGCGTACAGCAGCGTCTACAAGCAACGCTATGCTTCGGTGAGCATAGAGTTCGACATGTATGCCTGCGGAGCCACTTTATCGAGTGAGGTGAAATCGTTCACCTTGGATTTGAAAACTGGCAAGACGGTCGGGATCGGGAGATTTGTGGACCAGGACGACATCACCACCAAGGTAGCCATTGCCCATAGGTTCCAATACGACCCGAAGCTCGAACTCTGCGCTAGCCCGATGATTCCCAGTGCCAAGCCGGGTAGATCTGGCCATATTCCCCGGCCCACTGCGTGGGTCGTCTCGTCGAAGGGCATCCGGTTCCACTTCGCGAAGCACGCCATTGGTACAAGCGACTGCGGTCTTCCCAGCGGGATCCTGCCTTGGAACCATATCGCGACAGCAAAGGAAATGACGGGTCCAGTCAAGAACCGGATATACGTCAGTCAATTGAAATACAACGCCAAAACCAAAGAGTCTCGGGGATGGATTGAGGCTATATCGGTCCAGGGGCGGAAGGTCACCATGTTTGAGACCTATGCCGGTGAAAGGCTTTCAAGGTCCGGATGCAGCCAAGGAGTTCGAACCGGAAAAGCCGTCTGGGTCGGCCAGATCGCGGGAGCCGGTGAGATGCCGTACAGGTTCAAGCTGACGGGTGCTTCCACGTACCCTAAAAAGCATTATGACGCGTTTGGCAAGGCCCAGGGCTGGCATGAAGCCACCGCCAAGGACTTGAAGCTCATCAAGAAAATTACTGGTAGCAAGGTGACTGCTCGAAAGGTATGCGGGGCCTAAGCAAAACCCCGGGAAGTCTTGCGGCGTACTGAAGCTCAAGACTCGATCAGGCAATCCTGGAGATCAAGTTTTGATCTTCGGCCCGCAGAACCGCCGCTACGGTGAATGGTCGCACCCTTCCATAAGAAGAGTGCGACCATTTCCCTTGGACCGATGCCCCCGTGCTGGATGGTTTCCACTGCCACGACGATCAAACTGCATCCCGGTGCACTGGCCGCGCGGCATAGAATAGACACATCATGACTGATGTAGCCCTCATTCCCACTGTGACCGATGAAACCCCCGTCCGCGTACGCTTCTGCCCGTCCCCGACAGGCACCCCGCACGTTGGCCTAATCCGCACCGCCCTGTTCAACTGGGCATATGCGCGCCACACCGGCGGCAAGATGATCTTCCGCATCGAAGACACAGATGCCAAGCGTGACTCCGAAGAAAGCTACAACCAGTTGCTTGATGCGCTGGACTGGCTCGGAATCACCTGGGACGAAGGCGTCAACGTCGGCGGCCCACACGAGCCATACCGCCAGTCCCAGCGCGGAGACATCTACCAGGATGTCATCGCCAAGCTGCGCGCCGCGGGTCACCTCTACGAATCCTTCTCCACTCCGGAAGAAGTGGAAGAACGCCACAAGGCGGCCGGCCGCGACCCGAAGCTGGGTTACGACGGATTCGACCGCGAATTGTCCGAAGAGCAGATCGCCGCCTACCGCGCCGAGGGCCGCGAGCCGGTGTTGCGCGTTCGCATGCCGGATGAAGACATCACCTTCACCGACCTTGTGCGCGGCGAAATCACGTTCAAGCCGGGTACTGTTCCCGACTTCGTGGTTGTTCGCGCCAATGGCCAGCCGCTGTACACCTTGGTCAACCCGGTTGACGATGCGCTCATGGGGATCACCCACGTTCTTCGCGGCGAAGACCTGCTGTCCTCGACCCCGCGCCAGATCGCGCTCTACCGGGCCCTGATCGACGTGAACGTTGCCCAGTACATGCCGCTCTTCGGCCACCTGCCGTACGTCATGGGCCAGGGAAACAAGAAGCTTTCCAAGCGCGATCCGGAATCAAGCCTCTTCCTGCACCGCGACCGCGGATTCATCCCCGAGGGCCTGCTCAACTACCTCTCGCTGCTGGGCTGGTCCCTGAGCGCCGACGAGGACATCTTCACGCGTGATCAGCTCATCGAGGCATTCGACGTTCACAACGTGCTGTCCAATCCTGCGCGCTTCGACATCAAGAAGGCCGAAGCCATCAACGGCACGCATGTGCGCATGCTGGAGGCCGTAGACTTCCGCGAGCGCCTGATTCCCTACCTGCAGGCCAACGAACTGGTCGGCGACGAACTGACCGAACGCCAGCAGGAAATCCTCGCCGAGGCTGCGCCTCTTGTCCAGGAACGCATCACCTTGTTGGGTGAAGCCCCCGAGATGCTTGAGTTCCTTTTCCGCGCGGATTCGGAAATCGTTCCGGCCGCGGATGCCCTGAAGGGACTTCCGGAAAACACCGCCGAAATCCTTGACGCAGGCATCGCCGCACTCGAGGCTGCACCTGAATGGACCGCAGAGTCCATCCAGGAGGCGCTGAAGTCGGCCCTGGTCGAGGGACTGGGCATCAAGCCGCGTCATGCATTCGGCCCTATCCGCACCGCGGTGTCCGGCAAGCGCATTTCACCGCCGCTTTTTGAATCCATGGTGATTCTTGGCAAGGAATCCTCGCTCGCCCGAGTGCGTGCCTTCCGGGCCACCCGGTAGGGAAGACCAAAAGAATCGTGGATAACACGGCCAACGCCCTCAGCTCACTTGACGGAATCGCTTCCGTCGCCCGAGTTGAGGGCGTTCTTTTTGATATTGACGACACCTTGGTCGACCTGAACTCTGCCGCGATCCAGGGATTCCACCTGTTGACAGCCGAGGACTTCGAGAACATCCCCCTAGATGCACGCGAGCGCATTGCGCGCGACTACGCGGACGACGGCGCAGGTGCCTATGAACGCTACATGTCCGGGGAGCTTTCATTCCTTGGGCAGCGCGTCGAGCGGATCAAACGCGCCTATGCGCTGGCGGGGCTGGATTCCCCGCCGGCCGAATCGATGGGCGTATGGTGCGCCGCGTACGAGCGAGCGGTGCGCAGCTTGTGGGCGCCATTTCCCGATGTCCACCGCTGCCTTGATGAGTTGGACGCGATGGGCATTCCCTATGGGGCGGTGAGCAACAACGTGGAAAGCTACCAGCGTGAGAAGCTCAGTGCCTCGGGCCTTGAGCGGATTTCCGTTCTTGTGGGTTCCGATACTGCCGGTGCGCCGAAGCCGGATCCGCGTCCGTTCCACGCAGGTTGCCGATTGCTTGGCACTTCAATCCGCGCAACCCTGTACGTTGGGGACAACCCAGTTAATGATGTGCAGGGTGCGCGCGAAGCGGGACTGCTTGGAATCCTGCTAAATCGTGCCCCAGATCACAAAAAAGACTCGGGGAATTGCATTGAAAACTTGGCGTCATTACCCCTCCTGATCACCGGAAATACGGGGTTTTTGAGGCCTTGACCCCCCGAGTGGCCCCCGATTTGTACTCATGCGGATCTGACTGTATAGTTATTTCTCGTGCTGAGGCGCAGGAAAGCTTCCGAAAAGGAAAGCCGGAGAGCGAATCAACGCTGTGGGGTATGGTGTAATTGGCAACACACTGGTTTCTGGTACCAACATTCTAGGTTCGAGTCCTGGTACCCCAGCGCTACGGTCTTCGCGAAAGCGAAGGCCGGTCTGCTTGGGGGCGAAAGCCCTCTAAGCGGAGCATACGGCCCCATCGTATAGCGGCCTAGTACGCTGCCCTCTCACGGCGGTAACGCGGGTTCGAATCCCGCTGGGGTCACGATTCATGTGAATCGGACGGTAACAGTCCTAAAACGTTACAGCTATACGGCCCCATCGTATAGCGGCCTAGTACGCTGCCCTCTCACGGCGGTAACGCGGGTTCGAATCCCGCTGGGGTCACCAGCGCAAATGGTTCCAAACTTCGGTTTGGGACCTTTTGTCTTAACAGACTTTCCAAGGGGTGGACCAATTTCCCCAAAGTCCCGATATATCTGCCGGCTCTTTGGCATGATGTAGTTGTGACTACTAGTAATGTTCCCGAACCGGCAAGCGTGCCCACGACTTCCACTGCGCCTGCGGATGCGGAAGCCATCAGGTTGCTCTCCGCCGTTCGAGACCAGTTGTCTGGTGGGTTGCTTCCCCTCGAGATCACCGGCGCGGCTGTAGCGCGGGAAAACGCACGCACGGCAGTCGAGCAGCTGGACGACTACATCCTGCCGCGCTACCGCAGCCTGGACGCACCGCTGCTGGCAGTGGTGGGAGGTTCCACAGGCGCAGGCAAGTCAACTTTGGTCAATGCAATCGTTGGCCATCCGGTAACCCGGGCCGGTGCCATCAGGCCCACCACCCGTCAGCCCATTTTGCTGCATCATGCGGAGGACCTGCCGTGGCTTGAAACCGACCGCATACTTCCAGGGCTTCGCCGCATCATCGGAAGTCAGATACCGGCAGCTCGTAGGTTGCCCGCAGACCAAGCCGGCGCGGATCCGGATCCTGCCCTTATCGATTCCATCGTCCTGTTGCAGGACGAAGCCGTGCCCCGTGGCATTGCCATCCTGGATGCCCCGGATGTGGACTCCATATCAGACGAAAACCGTCGCCTTGCCGGACAGCTACTGGCAGCGGCCGATCTCTGGGTTTTCGTGACCACGGCGAACCGCTATGCCGATGCCGTTCCATGGAAGCTGCTTTCCGAGGCGGCTGCGCGAAACATCACCATTTCAATCGTGTTGGATCGTGTGCCGGCCGGCGTGGAAACCGAAGTGTCGGCAGACCTGCAGGGCATGCTCAACCGTGAGGGATTGGGCTCCGCGCGGCTTTTCGTGGTGCGCGAGTTCCTGCTGGACGATTTGGACATGCTTCCGGCAGAGGCCGTGGGTGACATCAAGTCATGGTTGGAACAGATTGCCGCCAGCAGTGAATCGCGCGCATCCATCGCCCGCCAAACGCTTGCAGGTGTCATGAGTCAACTTGCCAACCGCACCGACGCCATTGCTGCGGCGATGAAGGAACAAATCACCAGCGCCCTTCGGCTGGAAACTTATGTCGACGAGGCATTTGTGCAGGCCAAAGACGGCATTCGGCAGGCCGTGCAGGACGGCACGCTGATGCGTGGGGAAGTCTTGGCCAGGTGGCAGGATTTCGTGGGAACGGGGGAATTCTTCCGCTCCCTCGAATCCGGAATCGGGCGGCTGCGCGACCGGATAGGGGCCTTCTTCACGGGAAAGCCGCAGCCGGTGGACCGTGTCGAAAAAGCCATTGAAAGCGGCCTGCATGCTGTGGTGGTGGACCAGACGGCAAAAGCCTGCGAAACCGCCGAAGACAGATGGAGGGCCGACCCCGCAGGCAAGGTGCTCGTTGAGAGCGGAGACCTCGGCAGCCTGAGCCCGGATTTTTCGGACAAGGTTGCAGGACAAGTGCGGGCCTGGCAACTGGATCTCATGGATATCATCCGCGCGGAAGGTGCTAACAAGCGCATGACCGCGCGCATGGTGTCATTTGGAATCAATGGCGTGGCGGTTGCCTTGATGATTGTAGTTTTTGCTTCAACGGCCGGACTGACTGGTTTGGAAGTGGGAATTGCCGGTGGATCTGCCGTGGTGGGACAGAAACTACTTGAAGCCATCTTTGGCGAGGATGCAGTGCGGCGGTTGACCAAGAGGGCAATGGAAAGCCTTGAACAGCGTTGTGAATCTCTTCTGGAGCTGGAGCGAGCCAGGTTCTTGTCCCGACTGGAACAGGTCCCGAACAAGCAAGAACTCGAAAACGTGAATCAGTATTCGGCAGCCATTCGCCGACTGGCCCGGGAGCAGGGCGCATGAGCCGGCGTCGATCCGAATCCGCACTTAGCCCGCTAGAAATTCGGTTGGAAGCACTCAAGGAAGCAACCGAGCTTGGCAGCGAACGGCTGGGAACGCAAGAAAGTGCCGCGTCCTGGGCAGTCCTGGAACGCGCGGCTGCGCGCCGAACGTTGTCCTCCGAACATACGGTTGTCGGATTCTTCGGAGCGACCGGCAGCGGGAAATCGTCGCTCTTCAACGCAGTCGTTGGGGAAGACCTTGCCCGGGTCGCAGCTACAAGGCCGACAACCAGCCAGCCGCTGGCCGGAATCTGGGGTGCCCATGGGTCGGACCCGTTACTGGATTGGCTGGAGGTCGATGACCGCCGATTCCTGGACTCGCCATTGCGTTTGGCCAAGAAGGGGGTCTTTGGATCTGAAAAAGAAGCCAACGGTCTCATTCTTTTGGATCTGCCGGACTTTGATTCCAAGGTTCTGGCCAACCGGGAAATAGCCACAAAATTGGCAGGACAGGTAGATGTCTTGGTCTGGGTGCTTGATCCGCAAAAATATGCGGACGCCGCCGTGCACCACGATTTCATCAAACCGCTGTCCGCACATGGCGCTGTCACCCTCGTTGTACTCAACCAAATCGACAAGCTGCGCGAGGCGCAACGGAACCCGGTCATGACGTCGCTACGTTCCATACTCGAACGCGACGGACTCGGGGATCCAAGACTGATCGGCGTCTCGTCAGTGACCGGAGAGGGTGTTGAAGGACTTCGCCAGGAAATCGCCAAGGTAGTCACCGCACGGAGTGCCGCGTCAAACAGGCTGGCTGCGGACGTTGCGACGGTTGCCGAACGACTGGGCGATGGCCACGGCATGGAGGAACTCAAAACACCGTCCGACAAAGCAAAACGTGAGCTGATACAGAATCTGGCGGCCGCATCCGGTGTGGAAACCGTGGTGGACGCCGTCCGCACTTCATACCAACTCGATGCCCACAAGAAAACTGGATGGCCACTGACCAGATGGCTGTCCAAGATCCGTCCGGATCCATTGCGCAGGCTGAACCTGAAAAGCACAGACGTAAACCCAAAACTCAATCGCACCTCCCTTCCTGCTGCGGGGTTGGCGCAACGCGCGCAAGCCGACTCCGCGGTGCGTTCCTATGCCGATGGAGCAGGTGCCGGTGCACCGGAGCCATGGAAGGCATCCATCCGCCGCGCGGCGCGGGGTCATGCGCAAGAACTACCCGACCGCCTGGACCAAGCCATCGCGAGCACCGATGTGAAAGCCACAAAGGGCGCGTGGTGGTGGCCGCTGGTATCGGTGATCCAGTGGGTATCCCTCGCAACGGCACTTGCCGGAGCGCTGTGGTTGGGTGCTCTTGCTGCGGTGCAGTATCTGCAGTTCAGCCTCCCGCCTGCTCCCAAGGTGGAGGGCATTCCCGTGCCGACCTTGATGCTAATCTTGGGAATCCTGCTTGGTCTGGTCTTGGGCATCTTTGCCGGGATTGCCGCGAGGGTTGGGGGCTCCGGACGCGCCCGCTCGGCGAGGAAGGCCTTGCTGGGTGCCGTGGCTTCCGTGGTGGAAGAAACCGTTCTCAGCCCGGTCGACGCAGAAATCAATCGACACAATCAATTCATTGGAGCTCTTCGACGTGCCAGAGGCTGAGAATCTAACCGTTGGCAATCTAGGCGAGAGTGGTTTGCTTGCCCGCATCTTGCCACGGCTGCGTGGCGCGGAGCCTTTGCTTGGCCCCGGCGACGATGCGGCATTGATTGCGGCACCCGGAGGGGCCTTCGTCATTACAGTGGACACCCTGGTGGAAAACCAGGACTTTCGGCTTCACTGGCCCAGCGGCTTTGAGAGCAGCGGTTTTGACGTCGGGTGGAAATCCGCGGCACAGAACCTTTCCGACGTCAACGCAATGGGGGCCTACGCCACCGCGGCCGTCATTTCCCTGACCCTTCCTCACTCAACGCCAGTGAGGTGGGTCGAGGATTTGGCCGAAGGTTTCAGCGCCGCAGTTCGTGAACTGGGGGCCTTGGACTGTTCAATTGCCGGCGGGGATCTGGGGCGGGGGAGTGAAGTTTCGATCACTGCCGCTGTCACAGGCGCACTCGCGACGGGAAAACCAATTCTGAGGTCCGGTGCCAAGCCGGGTGACATCGTGGCGGTCAACGGCGTCCTGGGGGTCGCCGCGGCCGGACTAGCGCTGCTTGATTCGACGCTGCCCGCGGTGGACTGGACGGAAACCGAGGTTCGAATCGTAGAAGGACAGCGGCGCCCAATGCCGCCTCTCCTCGCCGGTCCCGAGGCTGCCCGCGCCGGGGCAACGGCAATGATGGATCTTTCGGACGGGTTGCTCAAGGACGGGCAGCGGATGGCAATCGCCAGTGGCGCGCACGTGTACTTTGAGCGAGATGCGCTGCTCAACGACCTTGAGCGACTTGAACCGATCTCCAATGTTCTCGGCTGCGACCCGCTTCGCTGGGTTCTTGCCGGGGGAGAGGACCACGGTCTTTTGGCCACGTTCCCGCCGGGTGCGGAGCTTCCTCCGGGATTCAGGCAGGTCGGGGTTGTGCGTGCCCTTGATCCTGAAGAATCCAACCCAAAGGTCTATTTTGATGGGTTGATGCAGGGTGCATCCATTGGATACGACCATTTCGAAGGATAGTCGGGCTCCGTCGGACTTGCTGAGGGAACGGCGACGGACCGCGGTCTAGTCACCTGTCTTTCGAAGCGCTTCGCTCAATGCGTTTGCGGTTTGAACCACGACTTCCTGGTGGGCGCGACCGGGCTGGCGGGAGAGCCGCTCGATGGGGCCGGACATGGAAACGGCGGCAATGACCCGCCCCGACGGTCCGCGAACAGGCGCGGAAACCGAAGCCACTCCAGGTTCTCGTTCGCCCAGACTCTGGGCCCACCCGCGGCGGCGGACGCCGGCCAGAATCGTAGGGGTGAAGCGCGCGCCCTGTAGTCCGTCAAGAAGCCGTTCGTGGTCTTCCCACGCCAGCAAGACCTGCGCGGCGGATCCGGCCTTCATCGAAAGCTGGGTTCCCACGGGGATCGTGTCCCGAAGGCCGACGGGTCGTTCGGCCGATGCGACGCATACACGGAAGTCTCCCTGGCGGCGGAAGACCTGGGTGCTTTCGCCGGTGCTGTCACGTAGCTGGATGAGCAGCGGGCCAGCGGCGGCAATCAGTCGGTCTTCTCCGGCCGCCGAAGCCAATTCGACGAGCCTGCCGCCCAAGACGAAGCGCCCGTGGATATCCTTGCCCACCAAGCGGTGGTGTACCAAAGCCTGGGCCAGCCGGTGCACGGTTGGGCGGGAGATTTTGGTGACGGTTACCAACTGCGCCAAAGAGGTTGGGCCGGCCTCGAGGGCATTGAGAATGAGAGCCGCTTTATCGATGACGCCGACGCCACTTGAAGTGTCCATACTATGATATTGACGTCTCACTATTTGAGATGCAAATCCGTGTAGTGGATATTACGTGGCCTGCGGTGGAACAGTTGACGCATAAGACTTTTATCAAGCGAGGGAGTCGGTTATGGCCGCACACCAGGCAGCACAGACGCTGGCCGAAAAAGTATGGAATGCGCACGTTGTGCGCAAGGGCGAAGGGGTAGGCGCTGCGCGCCAGCCCGACCTGATCTACATCGACTTGCACTTGGTTCACGAAGTGACCTCGCCGCAGGCCTTCGAGGGACTTCGGCTGGCCGGCCGAAAGCTGCGCCGTCCTGACCTTACGATTGCAACCGAGGACCACAACACTCCCACGCTGGAAATTGACAAGCCCATTGCGGATCTGACCAGTCGAACCCAGATTGAAACCCTGCGGAAGAACTGCGCCGAATTCGGCGTGCGTCTTCACTCCTTGGGTGACAAGGAGCAGGGAATTGTCCACGTAGTGGGTCCGCAATTGGGTCTGACCCAGCCGGGCATGACCGTCGTCTGTGGCGATTCGCACACCTCCACCCATGGTGCCTTCGGCGCCTTGGCCTTTGGCATCGGCACCTCCGAGGTCGAGCACGTGATGGCCACGCAGTCGCTCTCGTTGAAGCCGTTCAAGACCATGGCGATCAACGTCGAGGGAACCCTGAAGCCGGGCGTGACCGCCAAGGACATCATCTTGGCCGTCATTGCCAAGATCGGCACCGGTGGCGGCCAGGGCTACGTGCTTGAGTACCGGGGCTCGGCCATCCGCGCACTGTCCATGGATGCACGCATGACGATCTGCAACATGTCCATTGAGGCCGGCGCCCGCGCCGGCATGGTGGCACCCGATGCGACGACCTACGAATACATCCAGGGTCGACCACATGCCCCACAGGGCGAAGACTGGGATGCCGCGGTCGCCGAGTGGGAAACCTTGGCCACCGACGAAGGCGCCACCTTTGACGCCGAGGTGTTCCTTGACGCGGATGGGCTCGAACCGTTCGTAACGTGGGGCACCAACCCGGGGCAGGGCGTTTCACTGTCGGCAAGGGTTCCGGCCCCGGAAGACTTCGAGGACGAGAACGCACGCGCCGCTTGCGAGCGTGCGCTTAGCTACATGGGCCTTGAAGCAGGCACCCCAATGAAGGACATCCGCGTAGACACGGTATTCCTGGGCTCTTGCACCAATAGCCGCATGGAAGACCTGAGGGCGGCCGCCGCAATCATTGAGGGCCAGGTAAAGGACCCCAATGTCCGAATGATTGTTGTTCCCGGTTCGGCTCGGGTTCGGCTCGAGGCGGAAGCCGTGGGCTTGGACAAGATCTTCACCGATTTCGGTGCCGAGTGGCGTTTCGCCGGCTGCTCAATGTGCCTGGGCATGAACCCCGACCAGCTCGCGGAGGGGGAGCGTTGCGCTTCGACCTCCAACCGCAACTTTGAGGGCCGACAGGGCAAGGGTGGCCGTACGCACCTCGTTTCCCCCGTTGTCGCAGCGGCCACCGCGATCCGCGGAACGCTGTCGTCGCCGTCGGACCTCGCCACCGCTTCAGCCTCCACCACCGCCGCCTAAGGATCGATCATGGAAAAAATCACAACCCACACCGGTGTTGGTGTTCCGCTGCGCCAGAGCAACGTGGACACCGACCAGATCATTCCGGCCGTCTACCTCAAGCGGATCACGCGCACCGGTTTTGAAGACGCCTTGTTTGCAGGTTGGCGCAAGGATTCGTCCTTCATCCTGAACCAGGAACCGTACTCGACAGGGTCCGTGCTTGTTGCCGGTCCCGACTTCGGTACAGGGTCCTCTCGCGAGCACGCGGTGTGGGCGCTCAAGGACTACGGATTCAAGGCCGTCCTGTCCTCGCGATTCGCGGATATCTTCCGTGGCAACTCCGGCAAGCAGGGGCTTGTAGCCGCCGAGGTTGCCCAAAGCGACATCGAGCTGATCTGGAAGGAAATCGAGAACCACCCGGGTACCGAGATCACGGTCAATCTCGAATCCCGGACGGTAACCTGCGGCTCGATCATTGCCCCGTTTGAGATTGATGACTACACCCGGTGGCGTCTGATGGAGGGACTGGACGACATCGGCCTGACGCTCCAGCACGAAGACGAGATCACTGCCTTCGAGAACGTGCGTCCGGCTTTCAAGCCGACAACGCTTCCGGCAAAGTACTCTTAACTCTTTGCTGACCGCGTAAAACGGGTACGGCATGTTCACTGTCGATAGGACTAATCAAGCCCGAATTGAGTAGGGTTCCACGGATGGAAGCCGCTTAAACGCGACAGGCGTTACAGCCCGCATACAGCCCCCGGCAATGCCGGGGGCTGTATGCTTACTAAGTCTTACCTTCGGTTTCGAAGGACAAACAATCTGGTGAGGTTCTTAAGTTCATGGGGAAAGTCCTAACGATTCATGGTGGCGTGCCACTTAAAGGAAAAGTGACCGTCCGAGGCGCCAAGAATTTGGTACCCAAGGCCATGGTCGCCGCTCTTTTGGCGGATTCTCCCTCGGTTTTGCGCAACGTCCCCGAGATCAAAGACGTAGCGGTGGTTACCAGCCTGCTCAAGATTCACGGCGTGACGGTCATCAAGGATGAAGTCACCGGTGACCTGACCATGGATCCAGCTGGCACCAAAACGGCCACCAGCAACGAGATTGATACCCACGCCGGTGATTCGCGCATTCCCATCCTCTTCTGTGGACCACTGCTTCACAGCCTGGGCGAAGCGCTGATCCCCAACCTTGGTGGCTGCAAAATCGGCGACCGCCCCATCGATTTCCACTTGGAAGTCTTGCGCAATTTCGGCGCCATCATCGACAAGGCCGGACCCTTGGGTACGAGCATTCGCGCTCCCCACGGTCTGACCGGCGCAAAGATTTCCCTGCCGTATCCAAGCGTTGGCGCCACCGAACAGGTACTGCTGACGGCAGTCCGTGCCAAGGGCACCACCGAACTTGAGAATGCCGCAGTAGAACCGGAAATCCTTGACCTGATCTCTCTATTGCAGAAGATGGGCGCGATCATCACGGTCCAGCGCGACCGCGTGATCCGGATTGTGGGCGTGGATCGACTTTCCGGCTACAACCACAAGGCCCTTCCGGACCGCAATGAATCCGCTTCGTGGGCCTCGGCTGCTTTGGTGACCAAGGGTGACATTTTTGTCGAGGGAGCTGCCCAGCGGGACCTGACTGCGTTCTTGCACACTTACCGCCAGATTGGTGGCGAATTCGAGGTTCTGGACACCGGCATCCGTTTCTACCACCCAGGTGGAGAACTGAAGCCCCTCATGCTCGAAACCGATGTCCACCCCGGTTTCATGACCGACTGGCAGCAGCCGCTGGTTGTGGCGCTGACCCAGGCCGAAGGCGTTTCCATCATCCACGAAACGGTCTACGAAAACCGGTTCGGATTTACCAGCGCTCTGGTGGAGATGGGTGCCCAGGTCCAGCTGCACAGCGAATGCCTCGGTGCCATTCCTTGCCGCTTCGGTCAGCGCAATTTCAAGCACTCGGCGATCATCTCCGGCCCGACCGTGATGAAGGGCGCCGATATCGACATCCCGGATCTCCGCGGCGGTTTCTCGCATCTCATTGCGGCACTCGCGGCCGAAGGCACCAGCCACGTGACGGGTATCGAATTGATCAACCGCGGCTATGAGAAGTTCATGGACAAGCTCACCGATCTCGGTGCGCGAGTCGAAATGAATGAAATAGCCTAGTCCGCATAGGCTAATCTGCATGAAAGAATCACGCGGTACTAGAGCCGTGTTTGCTGCAGCTGCAGGAATCGTCCGGCCGGTCATGAATCTGATGATCAGCCGGACCTGGAAGGGCTTTGACAAGCTTCCGGCTGGCGGATTCATCCTGTGTCCCAACCACGTCACGGAAATCGATCCGCTGGTCGTGGGCCACGCCGTTTACAGCAACAAGCGCTATCCCAGGTACTTGGCCAAGGAATCCTTGTTCAAGGTGCCTGTGCTCGGATTCGTGCTGCGGAAAACCGGACAGATCCCCGTGGCGCGCACGAGCGCCGGGGCCTCCGAATCGCTTCTTGCTGCCCGCAGAGTACTTGATGCCAACGGTGTGATCATTATTTATGCGGAGGGAACGCTGACACGCGATCCGGACCTGTGGCCCATGCGTGGGCATACGGGTGCGGCACGCCTCGCTCTGCAGACCGGCGCCCCGGTGATCCCCATGGGGCATTGGGGCGCGCAGGACCTGTTCCCTCGGTACGCCAAGGGCGTCAAGCTGTTCCCGCGCAAGCGGGTAACCGTCAATATCGGTGATCCCGTCGACCTGGATGACCTCCGAGGCATTCCCATGACCCGCTCCGTATTGAACGAAGCAACCGAAAGAATCATGCGTGCCATTGCCAACGACGTAGCTGAGCTACGCGGCGAAGAGGCTCCTGAGGTTCTTTGGGACCCCGCCGCACACGGACAAGCGATCAAGGGACGAAACTTTGAACGCAGACCAGCTTCGGACGAATCGGAAGGCAAATAATTGAGATCCCTGCCAAAAAAGATCGCGGTCATGGGAGCCGGCAGTTGGGGAACGACCTTTGCCAAGGTTCTCGCCGATTCGGGTTCGGATGCCGGGCGTGAGGTGATGGTGTGGGCGCGTCGTGACGAGGTGGCCGTTGAAATCAACACCCGTCACACGAACTCACGATACCTTCGTGAAACGCAGCTTCCGGCAAACATCACTTCGTCCTCGGATCCCCGAGAGGTCCTGGCCGGCGCCGAACTTGTCGTCCTTGCCGTTCCAGCCCAAAGCCTGCGTGAGCAGTTGCGGTCCTTCCGGGATGCGATAGAACCAGACGCAGTTCTCGTTTCCCTGATGAAGGGCCTCGAACGAGATACGGATGCCCGCATGAGCGAGGTGATTGCCGCGGAGGTCGACATCGATCCCGAGCGTATCGCTGTGCTGTCCGGACCAAACCTGGCCATGGAGATCGCGCGCAGGCAGCCAACGGCTTCCGTTGTTGCTTGCTCCGACATCGAAACGGCCGCGTGGATAGCGGAGCTCTGCTCAACGGAGTACTTCCGCCCGTACACCAACACCGATGTCATCGGTGTGGAAATCGGCGGCATCGCCAAGAACGTGATCGCACTTGCCGTGGGAATCTGCGACGGCATGGGCATGGGGGACAACACCAAGTCATCCATCATCACCCGTGGCCTGGCAGAGACAACACGACTGGCCTTGGCGCTCGGCGGAAAGTATGAAACGCTGTCGGGCCTGGCCGGCCTGGGCGACCTGGTTGCCACTTGCTCTTCCTCGCTCTCGCGCAACAACACTGCGGGTCGCCTGCTGGGGCAAGGGTTGTATCTCGATGAGGTCAACGACCGGATGTCCCAAACGGCCGAGGGCATCAAATCGGGTCGTGCCGTGCTGGACCTTGCCACCCGCAACAACGTCGAAGTTCCCATCACCGAAGCCGTGGTAATGGTACTTGAAGGCACCCTTAGCGTTGAAAACATGGGTGCGCGCCTCCTTGGCCGCGAACTGAAATCCGAAGGGGAACTCCAATGAGTCCAACAAACACTCGCAAGCCTCGAGTCTTGCTCTTGTTCGGGGGCCGTTCCTCCGAGCACCCGGTTAGCTGCGTAACCGCTGCAGGCGTTCTTGACGCCATTGACCGCGAAAAGTACGAGGTGGTTCCGGTCGGAATCACCCGTGAGGGCGCATGGACACTGGTGGACCAGGACGTGGCCGCATGGTCGTTGGCCGGCAGCGCCAAGCCTGAGGTAACTGCAGGGAAAGAAATCCTGCGACTCACTGGCGAGCCGGGCCGCCACGAGCTCCTGGCTTCCGGGCCGTCACACGAAATCCGGAACCTGGGGGACATCGATCTGGTCTTCCCGCTGCTCCACGGGCCGTTCGGCGAGGACGGCTCACTTCAGGGAATGCTTGAAATGGCCGATGTTCCATATGTGGGTTCGGGCATCGCTGCAAGTGCCATTGGCATGGACAAGCATTTCATGAAGGTTGTGTTTGAGGCTGCCGGCTTTGAAGTCGGACCCTATGTGGTCATTACCGACAAGCAGTGGGGACGCGACCGCGCGTCTGCGCTGGAATCGGTCAAGGGCCTCGAATACCCACTCTTCGTCAAGCCTGCCCGTGCAGGTTCTTCGGTCGGTATTTCACGGGTTGACACCCCTGATGCGCTTGAGGCAGCAATCGAGGCAGCCCGGATCCATGACCCGAAGGTTGTCGTGGAGCAGGGAATAGTCGGTCGGGAAATCGAATGCGGTGTTCTGGAGGGACGCGGACACCTTGCACCGCGTGCGTCGATGCCCGGCGAGATTTCCGTGTCAAATGACGGACACACATTCTACGACTTTGATGCGAAGTACGTAGACGGTGCAGCAGCCCAACTGAGCTGCCCCGCGGCCCTGTCGGAAGAAGCAACGGCCGAAATTCGTGATTTGGCAGCCAAGGCCTTTGACGCCGTCAACGCCGAGGGCCTTTCCCGCGTCGACTTCTTCTATACAGAAGACGGCAAATGGATCATCAATGAAATCAACACCATGCCAGGGTTCACGCCTTCGAGCATGTACCCGCACATGTGGGCCAAGACCGGCATCGAGTATGCCGACCTCATCGATGAGCTAATTCATCTGGGACTGAACCGCAAGACCGGGCTTCGCTAGAAAAGCCTGACATGCAAAGAGGGGTGTTCACCTTTGTGAACACCCCTCTTTGCGTGTCGAAAACTATGGAATGTCTTCCGATTTGGTGACATCCGTGCAATGCCGTTGGGCTGGAATCTTCGAAGCAGCAGTGGCCAGGGAAGCCAATACTGTGCTTGACGGAATTACATTCGGATCAAAGATGAGCTCCGTGGCAGGAGTGCGCCCGTAGGTCGTCAAAGTCCAGCTCTTCTCTCCTTGCTTGGCAAGCCAGTCAACGCCGTTAACCGTGACGCAGGGGTCGGTTGACGGCGGCGGGGGAGTCACTCCGCAGCGGAGGACAAGTTGCGAAGGGTCCCCCCACACGGCCGTTGCCTGGCTATTGGTCTGGCGCTTTTGTTGGTCGGCGATTTCCGAAGGAAGGAGCACCATCATCTCTGCGCAGAGGGGGTTCCCTGCGTCATCGGCAGACTGCACGTTTGCGATGGAACTGCAGCCGGTGAGGACAGCCAAGCAGACTACCGCGCTGGCGATGGCAACCGAGAAACGGTGTTTGGCGGGAATTGAAACTGGATCAACGCTGAATAAACGCTGTGAATTCGGGGCTGTGGGGTTCGAAACTGTCATTCTAGGCACTTAAACAGCCTACCGGTCGTGGGACATGACTAGGATGTAAAGGAGTATTTGGATGAGAGGCATAAATGACATATCCGCATGAGTCCTTCGAGGACACCAGCAACGAAACGCCCAAGAAGAAACGAACGGGGCGAGCTATCTTGCTGGGTGCGCTGGCTCTCGTCTTGATTGGGTTGTTGGCGGCCGGCGGATATCTTTTCACACTGGCTCGCGCGTTTGACGACGGAACCAACAAACTTGCTAACGCGTTTCCGGAAGAATCATTGCGTCCGCAGAAGTCCGGGGAAGCCAAGGGCGCCGTCAATATCCTTCTACTAGGCAACGATTCCCGTGCCAAGGACCAGGGTGAAGCGAACTTTGCGTCGCTGCCCAATGGCGGGCGTTCCGATACCATGATGCTCGTCCACATTCCGTCGGATCGGAAGGGCATCTACGTAACCTCTATCATGCGTGATACTTGGCTGGACATCCCGGGGCATGGCAATGCAAAGATCAATGCCGCGTTTGCTTATGGAGGAGTGCCGCTTGCCGTCCAAACGCTGGAAGGCCTGCTGAACACTCGTATCGACCATGTCGCATCCATCGATTTCGAAGGATTCAAGGGACTTACCGATGCCTTGGGCGGAGTGGAAATCAACAACCCGATTGCTTTCTCTCCGACTACGGCCAAGAAACTTCATTTCCCGCAGGGCGTTCAAACGCTTAGCGGCGACGAAGCCCTTGCCTTTGTTCGTGAACGCCACGCATTCAAGGACGGCGACTACCAGCGCGTACGCAACCAGCAGCTATACATCAAGGCCGTCTTGGGTAAGCTGACGTCCAAGGATACGTTGACAGACCCGGGAAAAATCTTGGAAAGCGTCAAGCAGATCGCGCCATACATCGCAGTGGACGAGTCATTGGATGCAATGAAGGTGGCGCAGATTGGCGCTACATTGCCTGGAATCAGTTCGGGCGACATGAAATTCTTCACGCTTCCCAACAAGGGAACAGGTCGGTCTGCCGACGGTCAGTCCATCGTCATTCCCGACATGGCAGTCATCGACGAATTCGCAAAAGCACTGAACAAAGACAACGTCGCCCAGTTCGTAGAGGACAACGACCTCTAAAGGTTAAGAAATCATTCACACCATGAACGTAAAAATCCATGCCAACTCACAAGCAATGGCGAACTGGCTTGAACGGGTAGTAAAGAGCCTTGGAAACCACAGCGATCGCCTAAACGCCATCAATATTTTCCCCGTGGCGGATGGCGATACCGGAAGCAATCTCTACCTGACCGCACGGGCAGCTCACGATGCCATTTCCAAATTGGAGACGGAGAACATCGGGGAACTGCTGACCATGGCTTCGCGTGCCGCCATGGAATCGGCGCGGGGGAATTCCGGGACCCTGCTGGCGGTGTTCCTGGCCGGCTTGGCCGAACCGCTATATGGAGTCGAACGACTCACTGCCCCGCTGCTGGCAACGGCATTGGAACACGGCAAGGTACGGGCATGGTCCGCACTCAGCGAGCCTGTGGCAGGCACCATGCTATCGGTGATGGAGGTTGCGGCGAACGTTGCCCGGTCGACGCACCGGTCCAGCCGTCTTGAACCGGCCAGCAAAGCCGCGCTCACCGAGATTCTCGAAGCGATGTGTGTTGCTGCAGAAGACGCAGTGGTGGCCACCGAATCCGAGTTGGGCGTCCTGCACGAAGCCCAGATCGTGGATGCCGGCGCGGTGGGAATGCTCATCATCCTGGACGAGCTGCGCGGGGCGCTGCATGGCCACGTGATCGACCCCGATGAATACGCCCAGTTCCACGGTTACGACATCCAGGATCCGCATATCCACCAAGGGGTATCGAACGGGATCGGCGTGGAAGTCATGTGCACCATCAACCTTGATGCGTTGGGGGCAGCCACCCTACGTGGGCAACTCGATGCCTTGGGCGACTCCGTGATCATGAGTCCGGTCAACCCGACCAACGAGGGATACCGCTGGAGGGTCCACGTCCACGTACCGGCCGCGGAAGATGCCCTGAACGCCATTCGAGGTGTCGGTTCCCCGGTGAACGTATCGATCACCGATCTTTGCACCCACGATGGATGACCTGGATTTTGTTGCAACGACGCCCCTGGAACGAGTCCTAGGCGGCGCTACGGCCAAGAAGGTCCAGCAGGCCTTCGGGTATGAAACCGTTGGACAGATGTTGGGGCATTTTCCCCGCCGTTACATGGAAGTCGGAGAGCTCTCAAACATTTCCGAACTTCCAATCGGCGAGGAAGTCACGATTGTTGCCCAGGTTGAATCGATCAACCAAAGACGAATGCACTCGCGCTCTGGATTCCTGTTGCAGGTTGCCGTACGTGACGCCCTCGGGCCGGAACAATCAATGCTTAAGATGACGTTCTTCAATGGGTACGAAGCAAAGCGGGATCTGCAAGTCGGTGCAACTGCCATGTTCAGCGGCAAGGTGACGATCTATCAGAACCACCTGGAATTGACGCACCCGGAGTACTCGCTTTTGGAGGCGGCCGAGGAAGCCGACCCGAGGCCCATCCCGATCTACCCGGCCACCGCAAAGTTCCCCAACAAAAAAATCCGCGACGTGATGTCGCTGATCGTGGCAGGCACCAACGAAAAGGGGTTTCCGGAGTTCATTCCGGAAACGGTTCTGAAGAAACAGCATCTCTCGCCCCGCGCAACGGCATACGCTGAAATCCACGGGCCCGAAAGCCTTGCCCAGGGCTACGCGGCCCGAAAGCGTTTTGCCTTCGAGGAAGCATTCCTGCTGCAGCTGGCTCTTCTGCAACGGCGGGCACACCGGCGCCTGCAGCCTGCCATCGCACGGGTGGGCCGCAGCGACGGGCTGCTGGCGGCGTTCGAACAGACGTTGCCGTACACCCTCACGGAAGGGCAGATCCAGGCCGGTACAGAGATCGCCGAGGACCTGCTCCGTGGCCACCCGATGAATCGCCTGCTTCAGGGCGAGGTCGGCTCTGGCAAGACCTTGGTGGCGCTGCGGGCCATGCTCCAGGTCATTGACTCGGGCGGGCAAACGGCATTGTTGGCTCCGACTGAGGTCTTGGCGCAGCAACACCACCAATCCATCCGAAGGCTTTTGGGCGACCTGGGAAAGCTGGGGGAGCTCGGCGCCGATCCGTTGGCCACCAGGGTCGACCTGCTCACGGGGTCCGCCGCGGCCGGCGAAAGGAAGCGTGTTCTCCTTGGGGCTGCATCGGGTGAAACCGGCATCCTGGTTGGTACCCACGCCTTGCTTTCGGACGTGGTGAGCTTCGCGGACCTGGGCCTGGTGGTCGTTGACGAGCAGCACCGCTTTGGTGTCGAGCAACGCGACCTCTTGCGGTCAAAGGCAGAGAACCCTCCGCACATGCTGGTCATGACGGCCACACCCATTCCCCGAACTGTGGCCATGACCGTGTTCGGGGACTTGGAGGTCAGCCTGATGAAGTCGCTCCCTCCGGGACGCGCGCCCATTTCCACGCATCTGGTTCCGCTTCAACTTCCCCATATGCAGGCCCGGCTTTTTTCGCGGATGGCCGAGGAAGTGGCAAAGGGCCATCAGGTCTATGTCGTGTGCCCGCGGATCACCGAAACTGCAGTCGAGGACGATGCGCCGCCGGTGCTTGCGGATCAATTGGAAACCAACGGTTCAGGCGGCCCGGCGGCGGCAAAACCCGCATCAATGACCGTCGAGAAGATGATGGACCTTCTTGCCTCCATGCCCGCTTTTGCGGGTACCGAGATAAGGCAACTTCACGGACGCATGTCCAGCGAGGAAAAGGCTGCTGCCATGGGCGCCTTCGACAGTGGCCGTGCCTCCATTCTTGTCTCTACAACGGTGATTGAAGTCGGTGTTGACGTGCACAACGCAACGTTGATGGTGATCGTCGACGCCGAAAACTTCGGAATCTCGCAACTGCACCAGTTGCGCGGGCGCATTGGCCGTGGTCTCCATCCAGGCACGTGTTTGATGACTACCTGGCTGGACGCGGAGCATCCTTCGGTTTCTCGTCTGCGCGCGGTGGAATCCACAACCGATGGATTCCTTCTGGCGGAATCGGACCTTCAAGAGCGCCGAGAGGGCGATATTTTGGGGGCAAGCCAGTCAGGTTCGCGTTCAACACTCAAAGTGCTGAGGGTAATCAAGGACTCAAAACTCATCGCGCGGGCTCGTGACGCCGCAGAGCAAATCATTGAATCAAGCCAAGGCTTGGACACATACCCATTGTTGCGCAAGGCAGTCGAGGACTGGGTGGACGAAGACATGCAGGCATTTTTGGAAAGAGGATAAGGAAGAAATGAGTCGAATAGTTGCCGGTGCCGCAGGGGGCCTTCCGCTGAAGAGCGTTCCGGGGGATTCCACGAGGCCCACTACGGACAGGGTGAAGGAGGCCCTTTTCTCCAGGCTGGAAAGCTATGACGTGCTGGCCGATGCCAGAGTCTTGGATCTTTACGCGGGCGCAGGTTCGTTGGGCCTCGAAGCGGCAAGCCGTGGGGCCCGCTCGGTCTTGTTGGTTGAATTGGCGCCAAAAGCTGCCGCCGTGTGCCAAACCAATGCAGGATTGGTCAACAAGGCACTTCGAAGCGACATCGTAAGTGTGCGGCGTGGCTCCGTGGATACGGTTTTGGATTCGTTTGCGCCGACCGCCGGAGTGTCCGGGGGAAAGAGTTGGGATTTGGTCTTCATGGATCCGCCATATCCCATGACCAATGACGAACTCTCCAAGACACTTCAAAAGGTGGCACTGCTCCTTGAGGAACATTCAACCGTGGTGGTTGAACGTTCCTCAAGGTCGGAGGAGCCCATTTGGCCGGAGGGACTTACTCGTTTCGCCGAGAAAAAATACGGCGAAACGCGGCTATGGTTTGCCGAACCCGTCCAGGTCGCTGCCGAATAGGACAGTGCCGGGATGGGGGCCGGCCGCTCGAAGTCGTTCAACGAGCCCCAGATCAATTTTTGATTGGGTGGCCGCCAAGATCATGTTGCCGGGGTATTTCCGGGAAAAGATTTCGGTGGGGGCACTAGCCATGATCGTTCTGAAAACTTCCGACAGCGCACTGATTTGGGTGTCGGCAAAGGCAAACGGTGGATCATCACCGACGTTGACCAGAACCATTCCACCGTCCTCGAGAAGATCGTTCATTTCTGAGTAGAAGGCGGGCACGGTCAGGTGTCCGGGCGCCCCCGAACCGCTGAAGATGTCCAAGACTATGACATCGAATTTCTGGTCAGCGAGCTCATTGTGTAAGAACTTCACGCGCGTCACCGATCAGGGTCGAAAGATTCTCCGGATGGTTCAGCGGGAGTGATTCAAGAACAAAATCGAGGAGCTCACGTTCCAAGTCAACCGCGACTTGGCTGCTGCCGGGACGCACCTGTTCAATGTAGCGGGCAAGCGTCAATGCGCCGGCGCCCAGGTGCAGAACCCTTAGCGGTTTGCCCGGCTGGCCAACCTCGTCGACGAAGTTGGCCAGCCGTCGCAGGTATTCGTAGAAGATCTCTTCCGGATGCGCGACATTTACGTGGGACTGCTCCGCGCCGGCCAATGAGAGCACCCATGCACCGGGCACGAAAGTGTCTTCCTCCAATGTCGCATGTGCACCCAGATTGCTCATCCAACGGGAGATAGGGGTAGCCACGCTAATTTCCTATCTTGGCGGTCAGATGTGACAGGCGTTCGGATGCCTCGGTAAGTACCTCGAGCTTCTTGCAGAATGCGAATCGCATCAGCGTCCGGGTTCTCTCCGCGCCTTCCTCATGGCAAAAGACCGAAAGCGGGATTCCCGCCACTCCGATTGAGGCCGGCATTCTCCGCGCAAGGTCGAGGGCGTTGGTGAACCCCAACGGTGCAACATCGGCAACGATGAAGTATGTTCCCTGGGGCCTAAAGACGGTCATGCCTGCAGCTTCGAGACCGGCCGCCAAGACTTCGCTTCGGTTCTCCAAATCCCTTGCGAATCCAGTGAAGAATTCGGTGGGGGAGCCCAATGCTTCCGCGACCACGGGCTGGAACGCCGAACCCGACGAATAACTGAGGAACTGCTTGACGGTACGCACTGCGGCGACCAACTCTGCCGGTCCGCTGGCCCACCCGACCTTCCACCCCGTGAACGAGAAGGTCTTGCCGACGGACGAAAGGGTCAGGGTCCGCTCCCAGGCTCCGGGCAAGGACGCAATCGGCGTGTGGGTGACACCGAACGTCAAGTGCTCGTAGACCTCGTCAGAGAGAATGAGGCAGTCATGTTCCGTGGCAAGCGCCACAATTTCTGCCAAGACTTCCCGGCCGAAAACCGCACCGGTGGGATTGTGCGGGTTGTTCAAGACGATCATTTTCGTACGCGGGTTGAAGGCGGCCCGAAGCTCGGCGATGTTCGGCTGGAACGTGGGCG
Organism: uncultured Actinomycetota bacterium; assembly: GCA_963818105.1. Taxonomy (GTDB): domain Bacteria; phylum Actinomycetota; class Actinomycetes; order Actinomycetales; family Micrococcaceae; genus Paeniglutamicibacter. Next base: position 63,185 of record CAWFRB010000041.1, read on the forward strand.
CATTCAGGGCGACGGTCCTGTGGATACCGCCGGCAAGTCCGATTGTCGCCCCATAAGAATCGTAAAACGGTTCGAAAGTGATGACCTCGTCGCCGGGTTGGACGAACGCCAGGATCGAGGCGGCGATGGCTTCGGTGGCACCCGTTGTGACAACCACCTCTGTGTCCGGGTCTACTGTGATCCCGTAGAAACGCTCTTGATGCTCGGCTATCGCCATCCGCAAAGCGGGTATGCCACCGCCAGGGGCATACTGGTTGAGGTTCCCCGCAATCCCTTGGGCGGCCCGGTCCTTGAATGCTGCCGGACCATCGGTGTCCGGGAATCCCTGGCCAAGATTGATGGCACCGTGTTTTGCCGCCAGGGTGGTGATTTCCTCAAAAATGGTGACGCCAAGCTGACCAGACGTTGATAAAAGATTGGCGCCGGCGGCCGTACGCTGCCATGGCAAGTTGAATGTGGGCATGATCCATTATCCCGATTCTTGGCCCGATCATCAGCCGGTGACGTTCCGTAACGACACGATGCAAAGGCCGACTCGGTCAGGCAGCTACTGCGAGCCTGCCTTTGATAGATTGCTGAGTATGCGTAGAGCCGTCTGCCCCGGATCCTTTGACCCAATCCACAATGGTCATGTTGAGATCATTGCCCGTGCCAGCAGCCTTTTTGACGAGGTGATCGTGGCGGTTTCCACCAACTATGCAAAGAAGTACAAGTTCGAGGCCGCCGACCGCCTGGAAATGGTTCAAGAAACCATCGGAGGGCTCCGTGGCGTTAGCGTTCAACCCATGGGTGAGGGCCTCCTTGCGGACTTTTGCAGGGAACACGGCGCGGATGCCATCGTGAAGGGTTTGCGTTCAACGGTGGACTACCAATACGAAATTCCCATGGCCGTGATGAACCGCCATCTCACGGGCGTTGAAACGGTTTTCTTGGCAGCCGACAACAGGTATACCCATTTGTCTTCTTCGCTTTTGAAAGAAGTGCAGTCGCTGGGGGGAGACGTTTCCGATTACTTGCCCCGCACGGTGCTCAAACGCTTGAACCACGGGTAGCAATGGGAAATTGATGTTTCGTAGTTTGTGCAATTCATGAAGTAAAGTCGAACCCATGAATACAAGCAGGCGCGTCATCAAAGCAGTCATCCCGGCAGCAGGCCTCGGAACCCGTTTTCTTCCGGCCACCAAGGCCATGCCCAAGGAAATGCTGCCGGTTGTCGACCAGCCAGCCATCCAGTACGTGGTCGCGGAGGCCTCACGGGCCGGGCTCACCGACATGCTGATGATCACCGGCCGCAACAAGCGCGCACTGGAAGATCACTTTGACCGCGTTCCTTCCATCGAATCCACGCTCGAAGCCAAGGGCGATATGGAGAAGCTTCGCCTGGTTCAGGAAGCCACCGAACTGGGTGATATCCACTACATCCGTCAGCGTGATCCCAAGGGACTCGGACACGCGGTGCTATGTGCCAAGCAGCACGTAGGAAATGAACCGTTTGCCGTTCTGTTGGGTGACGACCTTATCGACGAACGCGATGAACTGCTGTCCATCATGATTGATGTCCAGGAGAAGACCGGCGGATCGGTCATCGCCCTGATGGAAGTGGATCCCGAACAAATCAGTGCATACGGCTGTGCCGACGTCACCGCCGTTGATGGTGCCGAATATGTGACTGTCAACGGTTTGGTTGAAAAGCCCGCAGTCGAGGATGCTCCGTCAAACCTTGCCGTCATCGGCCGCTATGTGCTCCACCCGCGCGTGTTCTCCGTTTTGGAGGAAACTGCGCCGGGCCGCGGCGGCGAGATTCAGCTCACCGACGCGCTGGAAACATTGGCGGTTGCGGAGGGCGAAGGCTCCGGCGTTCACGCGGTGATCTTCCGTGGGCGTCGCTACGACACAGGCGACAAGCTGAGCTACATCCAGGCGGTTATTTCCCTGGCCGCAGAGCGCAGTGACATCGGCCCCGGGCTTGTCCCTTGGCTGAAGGATTTCGTAGCGGGCCTCTAAAATAGAGACTTGTCAGCGAGGCTAACCCAGCTTTCTCACAGGGGAACTGGTTAGCCTTGCTTTGTTTGTGCGAAAGTTGCCGAGCAATCAGTAGTATCGCTTAGTGCTTGGCAACTAGTTCTTGTCTAATGGAGACGTTGATTGACTGACAATAGAAATTTCCGCGGCGGCTATGAGCCCCGACGACTGCAGGCACCCAAGAAACGGACCGGCTTGGTGGTTTTGGCAAGCGTGGTCGGCTTGGTGCTGATCGCAGGGGTGGTTGCGGGCGGGTACGTCATGAATCTCGCCAAGACCTTCAATGACAAAACCCAAGTCATTGCTTCGGCGTTTCCGGATGAAAATCTCCGTCCTGTCAAGAATCCTGACGACGGATCGATCAACTTCCTGTTGCTCGGAGTGGACCACGGTGCTGACGGCACTGAGTCCAGCGACTTGCTGGCAGGGGGCGGCACCGACCAGCGTTCCGACTCCATGATGCTGATGCACATTCCGGAAGATCGGAAGGGCGTCTACGTGATGTCCATCATGCGTGACCTCTGGACGGATATCCCGGGGCACGGACGGCAAAAGATCAATGCTTCCATGTCATTGGGTGGGGTGCCCCTCGCTGTTCAGACAGTGGAAGGCATGCTTGATACGAAGATCGACCACGTCGCAATGATTGACTTTGACGGTTTCAAAGAGCTCTCCACGGCGCTCGGCGGAGTGACTGTCAAGAACGACATCGAGTTCTATTCGACCGACAAGTACAAATATCACTACCCCGTCGGTGAGATCACCCTAAAGGGTAACGAAGCATTGCGATTCGTCCGCGAACGCAAGCCATTTATCGACGGCGACTACCAACGCGTGCGAAACCAGCAGACATTCATCAAGGCAGTCATGAGCGAGATGCTGTCCAAGGACACGTTGACAAACCCTGGCACCATCTACGAAGTGATTGACAAGGTTTCCCCGTATCTCTCATTTGATAATGGGTTTGATGCTGCAACGGCCGCAGGCTTGGGCTTGCAGCTCAAGGATCTGCGCGCTTCGAACGTGAAAATGTTCACGCTGCCGACTGCAGGAATCGGAACCTCGCCCGACGGCCAATCGATAGTTTTGCGTGATGAAGCTGCACTTGTGCAGATCGGTGAGGCCCTGCGGACCGACACGCTTGCGTGAGTATCTAAAGACTGCAGCCCTGACCGAGTAATTTCCTCGATACGTGGATCGCCGAGAATGGTTAGATGTCGATCAAGCGTTGAGATACCGCACTATCTACTAGAATCGAAAGGGTCTGCCTCCAACGGCCAGACTCATAATCAGCAACATACGAGGTAAGAAGACACATGACAGCTGCCGAATATGCGGAGCAGCACAACCTGCACAGGGTTGGTGCACGTCCGGGTCTGGTGAGCTATCTAAAGCAAGCCTGGGCACGACGTGACTTCGCCTACGAACTCGCTCGAAGCCGCATACAGGCCAGCAACCAACAGAACCGCTTGGGCATGCTCTGGGTTGTCCTGCGACCAACGCTAAATGCCCTGATGTATGGTGCCATCTTTGGCATCTTGCAGGGCGGCAACAAGCCGGCAGACTTCCCCGTCGTACGTTGTCATCGGCGTGTTTCTCTTCGAGTTCTTCGCGGATTCAATGAACCAAGGCGCGAAATCCATTACCGGTAATGCATCGTTGGTGCAATCATTGGCCTTCCCTCGTATCACGCTTCCTTTCGCCTCGGTGATGCAGCAATTCTTGACACTCATGCCCATGCTCGGCGTCATGTTCGTCTATTGCCTGATCCTGGGAACCACACCCAAATGGTCGTGGTTCATGCTGATACCGTTGCTGATCATTTTTACGCTGTTCAACACGGGCGTCGCGCTGATCTGCGCCAGGATTACCGTGCATGTTCGAGACTTCACTCAATTCCTGCCACTGATTACGCGAATGCTTTTCTACACTTCCGGTGTCCTCTTCGGCGTCGACAAGATCTTGAACGCGTCTCCGGCTCTGGTACGCATGTTTGATTTCCACCCGATCTATCAGGCTCTCCAGATCGCCCGTGGTTCAATCATGAACAATGCCGATTACCCTGCGTTTTATTGGATCGTCCTGTCCGTTTGGGCTGTTGTCGTGTTTGTAGGCGGAGTCATTTACTTCTGGACCGCTGAGGAGCGCTATGGTCGAGTCAACTAATTTTGATGATCTGTTAAACCCCCGATTGCATGAGCCCCACCAGGCTCGTGCTGAATTCGAGGGAAACCAGCAGTCCCCGGCTGTGAGCGAGGGAACTCCGTTGGCAGAAGCGCCGAAGACCACCGCACTGGAACTGGACGAGACCCGTCGTCCGGTTGTTGTCGTGGACGATTTGCACGTTAAGTACCAAGTCTATTCAAGCGGAAAATCGGTGGGAACGGCAGGCGCTCGACGTCTTCTGGCCCCATCGACCCGTGGCATCCGGGAAGTCCACGCCGTCAAGGGCGTTTCATTTGTCGCATATGAGAACGAATCCATCGGTGTGATTGGATCCAACGGTTCGGGCAAGTCGACCTTGATGCGAAGCATCGTCGGACTTACGCCGCCGGCATCTGGATCCGTTTATGCGTCATCGCGACCCAACCTTCTAGGCGTCGGCGCAGCTTTGATCGCGGATTTGTCGGGCGACAAGAACATTACCCTTGGCGGATTGGCACTTGGCTACAGCCGCAAGGAAGTTGACCAGCTCCGAGAAGAAATCATCAAGTTCGCCGAACTTGAAGAGTTCATTGACTTGCCCATGCGTACCTATAGTTCGGGCATGTCGGCGCGACTCAAGTTTGCAATTGCTGCCTCAAAGCAACATGAGATCCTTATCGTTGATGAAGCGCTGGCTGTAGGCGATGCTCGATTCCGCAAACGCAGCGAGGCAAAAATCCGGGAAATCAGGGAAAATGCCGGAACCGTGTTCCTCGTTTCGCACTCCATGAACTCGATCCTCGATACATGCAATCGCGTCATTTGGATCAACAAGGGTGTTCTCGAGATGGATGGCGACGCCAAGACCGTGGTCGATGCATACAAGGCAAGCAAGAAGTGACTTCAGCACAGATGCCCGGGGTTTCCTATGTGATGCCGGTGCTGAACGAAGCCGACTATTTGCGCGATGCGGTTCACAGCATCCTGAACCAGGACTATGCCGGCGACAAGGAAATGATTCTTGCGCTTGGCCCGAGCGTCGACAAGACCGATGAAGTTGCGGCCGCACTTGCTGCGGAGGATTCCCGGGTCCTTTTGGTTGAGAATCCACGTGGGCGTACGCCCATTGGACTTGAATCTCGCGATCAAGGCTTCAAAGTATCCCATTGTCATCCGAGTCGATGCCCACAGCGAGTTGGAACCTTCCTACACGGCGCGCGGCATTGAGACCCTGTTCCGTGTCGACGCCCATGATGTCGGCGGCCTGATGGATGCGCGCGGAAAGAACCCCCTGCAGCGCTCGATTGCTGCCGCCTACCATTCCCCATGGGGGTTGGGTGGCGCCGCATACCATAGCGGTGCACCCGAAGGACCGGCAGAGTCGGCTTACTTGGGCATCTTCCGTCGCGAAGTCTTCGACGAGGTCGGGTTCTATGATGAATCCCTTTGGCGTGCCCAGGACTGGGAACTGTGTCTCCGAATTCGCCAAGCGGGACACAAGGTGTGGTTCGATCCGGAATTGCGCACCGGATACTACCCGCGAGACGAGTTCGATGCCTTGGCCGCGCAATCGTATGCCTCGGGTGTGTGGCGAGGGGAACTTGCGCGCCGTTATCCTGCCGGTAAATCCCTCCGTCATGACTTGCCGCCGCTTATGGTCGCCGGAACCGCAATCGGATCTCTGGCATTGATCATTGAGCCGTTCCTGGGACGCAAAACCAAGCCAACGGTCCGGCTGCTCTGGAAGCTGGCGAAGCTGGCGCCGGTGGCGTATGCAGGGCTGGTCGTCTATGCGTCGGCAACGGCCACGCGCGCTTCCACCAAGGAAAAGCTCTTGATGCTTCGTGTCCTACCCACTATTCACTTCCCATGGGCGATTGGCTTCGTCAAGGGGCGCCTCAAGGGCGCCCAAGGCACCCTTGACAAGGGGAGGGTCCGCTCATGAGTGACAACTCCACCGCGCGTCCCAAGAATCCGTCACTTGAACAGCTGCGGGCCATTTGCCAACCACCCGAGGTCCGCGCCCGTCGAAACGCCGAGCATTGGACCGCAGAGCTCTACCTCCGCCATATTTCGATCTATCTGACGGCTCTACTGGTCCGCACCCGGATCAGCGCCAACGGTGTCACTGGGCTCATGATCCTTGCCGGCTGGCTGATGTCGTTTGCCCTGCTGATCCCTGGAATCTGGGGGCCGCTCCTGGCGGTCGTGCTGTCCCAAGTGCAGCTTTACTTTGACTGCAGCGATGGCGAAGTCGCGCGGTGGCGGGGAACCCAATCACCGCGGGGCATCTTCATTGACATGGTGGGCCACCACACCACCGAAGCCCTCATCCCCATAGCCTTGGGTTATCGCGTCTTCCGCGAGCTCGAGCTGCAGGGCACCGATGCGCCCAAGCCTGGCCAACTTTTTTGTGGCTGCCTTGTGTCGGTGCTATTGGTGCTGAACCGATCGCAGAGCCTTATGGTTCATGCGGCGCGCGGAATGGCGGGTTTGGGAAAGCTTCCGGATACCGCCGAAGCACGGGCAGTCTCGTCGGCAAGCCTTGTCGGCAAGCTACGATCCGCGGCCCGGTTCCTGCCATTCCACAAAATGCTTCATGCCGTGGAGCTGAGCCTGTTGATTCTGGCGATGTCCATCGTTTCTGCAATCGTGGGTATCCCCGGGTATCGCAGAAAAATGGATGCTCTGGATCTTGATGCCGGCAGTTGTTCTTAGTCAATATTGGCCATTTCGTTGCCACAATGGCATCCTCGCGGCTGAGGTGACTCGATGAATACTGCTGCCTATTGTTGCACCGACCGTTGGTGTGGTGGTCTTGACCATGGGCAATCGCCCTGTTGAGTTGGGTCGGGCGTTAGATAGCCTGCTGGAACAGAAAAACGTCGCTCTTGATGTGGTTGTCGTTGGAAACGGTTGGAATCCCGAGGGCCTTCCTGCGGGGTTCGCGGGCACTATTTGGAAGACAATCTGGGAATTCCTGCAGGACGAAATGCCGGCGTTCCGAAAGTGTCAGGGGAATTTCTATGTTTCCTCGACGACGATTCATGGTTCTTGGATGACGATTTCCTTGAAGAGGCCATCTCAAGATTCGCAAGTCACCCCAAAGATGGGTCTGCTTGCAGCCGAGGATCACGGATCCTGAGCGGAACGATGACCCAACGCGCTGGATACCACGTCTCAACAAACGCACCGCGATGGACTCCAGCAGGGTTTTTCACGTGGGGGAGACCTGTTTGGTGATGCCTCGGGCGATCTTTGATGAGACTGGCGGATGGGCTGGCGGTTTTTGGTACGCGCACGAAGGAATCGAACTTGCCTGGCGCGTCTGGGACACCGGACATCATGTTTGGTATGCAGGTGACATGAGAATCGGTCATCCGGTGGTCGACCCTCGCCGCCACGAAGAATTCTATCGACTGAATGCGCGCAACCGCGTCTGGTTGGCGCGCAGAAACCTGCGATGGCCATTTAGTTGGGTCTATGTCAGCAGTTGGGCGTTGTTGGAGTGCATGCGTTTCGAAGGGAACCAGGTGCCGTTCGGCAGTATGCAAGCGGATGGCTTGCCGGATGGCGAGACGGTCCTTGGTATGCTAGTACCCGACCTAAACTTAAATGGTCAACTCATCTTCGGATGTTGTTGGCTGGGCGTCCGCCCATCATCTGAGTTCTTCGAAAATCCGCGCAGCTATATTGTGCCGGATAATAGTCATTGGAGCAAATCATGACAAAAACTGTTCTTACATACGGAACCTTCGACCTGTTCCACATCGGGCACTTGAACATTCTCAAGCGCTTGAAGGAAAAGGGCGACCGACTCATTGTTGGCGTTTCCACCGATGAATTCAATGCGATCAAGGGCAAGAAGCCCATCGTTCCCTTTCGAACAGCGCATCGAAATTGTTCGAGCCATTCAGTATGTTGACGAGGCAATCCCGGAAAACAACTGGGATCAGAAACGCCTGGACATTGTAAAGTACGACGTGGATGTTTTCGGGATCGGTGAAGACTGGAAGGGTAAGTTCGATGACCTTGGCGACAAGGTCGAAGTCATCTACCTACCGCGAACTTCTGGCATCTCCACAACCGAGTTGAAGAGGGTTCTGAGCGCGTTTGATGAACGCCACGTTGCCAAGTTGAAAGACACCCTCGACAGCATCAGCCAGATCGTCAAGGAACTCAGCTAGATTCAGTTTCGTCGATGTCATCGATGGTTCGAATCGCAGCAAGTATGAATCGTTCTGTCCCTGTACCCAGCTCTGGTGATCCGAACACGTGATCCCGTAGTTCCTCCTGGGCAGCTGGGATGGGATGCACTGCTGCAGTTGCAACCGCTTCGCAGATTCCGGCCAGTGATTCTGACCCGATATTGATGAGCGAATCCATTGTTTGCCTGATCGATGGCATGGTGTGCGATTGTTCTCTCAATGCATCTGAAACGACCAAGAAGACCGGCTTGCCAAGTCCGACGGCATCCATGGTCATGGCAGAATTGTCTGCAATGACAACGTCGCAATCGACCAACGCCCGCGTTGCATCATTGCCCTTATCAATGCGGTGTTTAGCAGCAGGATCCAGCTGGTTTGCTTTTCGGATCAGTAATTCGATGTTCCTGAGGTTTTGCAAGGCCTTAGCGGACCGGGCTCCGGTCTTTGGATGCGGTCGAACATGCACGGTGAAGCGATTATCTGCAAGCAGCTCTGCAACAAGTCCTCCACCAACACCCAGTAAAGAGCTATATGCCATCTGACGGCTGTCACCTTCCCATGTGGGGGCGTACAGTACAACAACTCGCTCACTCTTTGTCGAGGTCGCTTCGATGCCACAGAGATCAATTTGTGGACGGCCAATCTTTACTAGGTGCTGGGCATCGAAACGACGAACCACACTCTGGATCCGTTGCACCGCTGCATCACCTGCCACAAAAGCGAAATCATAGGCCTTAATCTGGTTTGTAACCATTGAAACCTTGTCGCTTTCACCGTGGTTCAAGTGAATATGTATTGGTGAGGTGTTACGCAGGGCAGTGAAATTTGCTTGTGAATTATTTACATAAAAAACAATTTTTACTTGCTTGGTTGACAATAACTCTTGAAATACTTCCATCGACCGCGTTAGTAGAATTGGAAGTTTTGTTTGTGCAGCCAGTTCCTTTGCAACAAAAGGGTCAAGGACAACAAATCCGACTGTTTGCTCACGGTTTGCCAGTGCTTCGAGGGGTTTTATCCATTGGCTCAATTGATAAATCTGCGCGACCGGATCGGCAAAGAAGACTATGAAATTGCAAGTTCCGCCAAACTGGCGTGCTACTCTTCGCGAGCTGCCGACGAATGGGTTGTTCGAATGCCATTCCTTTGATTCGGCGAAGCGTGGAAGATGCCGCTCTGGCGAGGCTGATAAAATGAGACACCCCAACATACTAGTCTGTAGCGATCCGCATACCGCCGTGCCGCCGACGCCCAATCGATTTGATTTTCATTAGACTAGTGGGATAAAGGTTAGTTCGTGGTCTCTTGGGACCGTTAGTTGTAGAAGCCAGGAGTTAGTTGGATGTCAAGTTGGAAGGGCAGTCTCGGACGTCTCATCTCGGATCGTAGCTGGGGACTATTGATTGATCTGATGGACCGACGTGTTACCACTTCGCATCTGAAGTTGGACAGAATCAGACAGGACGAGTTAAACAATCCCAAATTCGTCGAGGGCTGCCCAGGGGTTGTGCTCGAACACGAATCGAGTATCTACTTGACACCGTTGAATTCCAAGATGTTGCGGAAGAAATTGGAGCGCCACGGCGCCAAGGTTTTTCCACTGGATCGGTCGGCTCTTTCGAAAAATTTGATCGGCGGATGGGTTGCAGCCTCAAAGGAGCTTGTGCATCGTCGAGGGGACCTGGCCCAGGCATTTGGAATACAAATACTCGAAACCCATGACGGCCTTGCACCACCACAAGACAACATACTCGATTTCACGGGACCAGTAGATCTCGTCTATACGTGGGTCGATGGAAGTGATCCGGATTGGATCATCGAACGAGATCGGCACCTTCCAAATGAGGGACGCGACTCGCTTCCGACGTCCGCGACAGCTGCCCGATTTGCATCGAATGACGAACTCCTCTATTCATTACGTTCCGTCGAAGCATTCCTGCCTTGGGTGAATCACATATATATAGTTACGTCGAACCAAAAGCCAAAATGGCTCGCTAACGACAATCAGAAAATAAGTGTCGTCTATCATGACGATATATTTAAAGATAATGACAATTTGCCAACATTTAACTCACACGCCATCGAAGCCCAGATACATAACATAGATGGCCTTTCTGAGCATTTTATATATATGAACGATGACGTTATGTTCGGAAAGATGCTTCACAAGAATACTTTTTACTCTCCCAGTGGGCATTCACAATTTTCTACTTCAAGTCGTTTTTACGCAAGTGATATAAATAATAATTTACCAATCAATTTTGCGGCAGTAAATAACGCGAGATTGATTAATGAAAAATTTGGCCTTCGGACAACTCTAAAGTTCAAGCATGTCGCACACCCTCAACGAAAATCGGTGCTCTCAACCATTGAACGCAACCATCCTGGGCAGGTGGAGCAAACTGCGTCTGCAAAGTTTAGAAGTCCCTCGGATCTATCGATTCCGTCGTCGCTGGCACACTATTACGGGGTGGCGCTTGGCAGCGCTGTCCCCACGGACGTCTCATACAAGTACATTGACATGGGCTCACGGGATGCGCAGCTCAATCTGGCGAAGGTTTGTTGGTCTGAGCGACCACAAATGTTCTGTCTAAACCAAGTGTCGGGCTCCGAGGAGGAGCTCGCGCATCAAAATGAAGCGCTTGAACATTTCCTTGAGTATGCATTCCCTTGGAAGGCATCGTTCGAAATCTAGGGTCAGCCTCTTGTTGGTGGGGCTTATGGCGGCATTGATATGTGCCGTGCAATGAGTGGGCCCGGTGTACGGGAAATGAGTGAGACAACGTCGGCCATGCCGAGAAGCTGAACTCTTAGAATTGGCAGTGCTGGTTAGGTCAGACGTGCAGTTATTTGGAACCATGCTTGAACCCGTGCCGTATGGAGTGGGCCAATGGTGGAGGATCCCAATATTATTTGGCCCGTCGCCAAGCATCGCTCACGATAGTTTTGGAACGCTAGATAGGAAAATCTTTGAGCATTCGAAGTTCAGCATTCAAATTGAAGGAACGCGTCACTCGTTCGGTGACTTCTCATTTGGTGGCAAGTCGTCCGGGGTCGGTTGCGGACGGGCTCGTCAAGGTGGGGACCTCGGCAAACCCGCTTCTGGCGCGACACAGTCGTTCGCTGAAGCTGCCAGCTTTGCGTGAGTTGTCTGCTGAGTCGATAGCAAACCTGCTGGATGGTGCGAAAATTGACTACTGGTCTCATCCGACTGAAGAGTAATCATGCGACTACGTTCGGTGTCGTTGCCAGGCATGCGGATCAAGCCATTGCGGCCCTCATGAATGCCCCGAGCTGTCCCATTGGTACGTCAAAAGACTCGCTCCCAACGGGAGCTCCAAGGCGGCCGTCTCACGTTTGGGCGACCGCAAGTTGCGGTCAACATGGGCGGGATTCGAACTGTATGAAGTTGTAGCGCACACAACACACCAATCGTTCCTTTCTGGTCGTGCCCAAGGCGTTCGCATCTATTTCTGGGATCTGGATACTACGAAGCAGCGAATCGTTTCACGCGTGCAAAATAGTCGTGTAGAAGAATTGCCCGACAGGCAAAACGACCCGCAGGGATTTTCAGGGCGCTCGAGGAATCGAATCGTCCCCTTGCCGATCAGGTGGATTTCCCGATTGACGCGGTCTACACGTGGGTCGATGGAACGGATGAAGAGTGGCAGCGGCTCAAGGCTGCTGCCCAGACTGATCAGGCGGGGGAGTCCCTCATTCAGGATGCATTGGCGGCAGCACGCTTTGCCGACCATGACGAGTTGAGGTATAGCCTGCGGTCCATCGAGCAATACGCGCCGTGGATTCGAAAGATCTGGATTGTCACCAATGGGCAGGTGCCGGCCTGGCTAGACACCGATAACCCTAATATTCAGGTGGTCTCGCACGCAGATATTTGGCCGAGTCCGGAGGGGCTGCCGAACTTCAACTCGCATGCGATCGAGGCTTGCTTGCATCGAATCGAGGGGCTTGCAGAGCACTACCTCTACTTCAACGACGACATGATTCTGGGTCGTCCAGTGAGTGCTAGCCGTTTCTTCCACGGAAACGGTGTCAGCAAGTACTTCTTCTCTCGCGCGCTGGTAGATTTTTGCGACATTGGCGAAGAAGACAACGCCTCGACGATCGCAGCAAAGAATTCTCGCGAGGCGATGCTTGCGCAGGGCAGTCATACCGCTTCGCGAAAGTTCTTCCACACGCCGTCACCGTTGCGGCGCAGCGTGACCGAGCGGCTTGAAGAAAGCTACCCCGAGCTATTTGCAGTCACCAGGCGGGCACAATTCCGTGAACAAACGGATGTTGCCGTTGCGGGCTCCTTCTACTTCAATGTTGCCGGTGCGATGGGCGCGGCAGTGCCGGCCCGTATCGGTTACGACTACATCGACCCGGCCATCGAGGACGGGCGCCAGCGAATGCGTCGTGTCATCGCGAAGCATGACAAAGACACGATCTGCGTCAATGACGGCTCGACCGATGAAACGGACGAGCAGCGAATCGAAACCGACGCATTCATTCGTAAGAGTCTGGAAGAGTTCCTGCCCGTAGCATCGCGGTTTGAAAAAACAAGTTAGCGGCTCGCAGACCTTGCCGATGCGGTTTGGAGAGCTGTCTCACGCGGGGCGCTATCGTTTCGGTTTGGTCTGGTTGGGCCTATCGGGTTAAGATGTAATGTCGGTCTATGTTCTACAGGAGTCATTATCAGCGAAAAGCGTTCAGATCGTTCGTCGTCACACGACATCGATCGCAGTTCGCCCTTGGTTTTTCTAACTAAGGATCTCGGGCGCAGCCCGGGAAACATGACGACCCTTGAAGAGGTGGTCGTTGCACCCGCGGAAGTGGGTGTTGCACTCATCGGTGTTCGTGAAGGATCAGAAATTGATCTGGATCTGAGATTCGAAGCCGTGCACGAGGGCATTCTGGTGTCCGGTACTGCAACCGTTGAAATCAGCGGTGAATGTGGCCGGTGCTTGGAAGCCATCGCGTATGACTTAGATGCCGACATACAAGAACTTTTCTACTACGAGGGCTTACACGAGTTCGACGAAGATGAAGAGTTGGACCAGTATCAGGTTGTAGATGATCGTATTGATCTCGAACCTGTGCTCCGGAATGCAGTGGTGACCGCGCTGCCATTCCAACCGGTGTGCCGGGAAGACTGTGCAGGGCTTTGCTCCGAATGTGGAAAAAGCCTGAATGAGGATCCTGCGCATCACCATGAGGTCTTGGATCCTCGTTGGGCAGCGCTTGCCGGGCTGACCGACATCGTCGCAGAGGACGCGACACAGAGTACACATTCAGTCGAGAGAGAAGAGAAGTAGCCGTGGCTGTTCCTAAGAGGAAGATGTCCCGCTCGAACACTCGCGCCCGTCGCGCACAGTGGAAGGCAACCGCGCCTACCCTGGTGAAGACCATTGAAAACGGCCGCGTCACCTACAGCCTGCCGCACCAGGCCAAGGTTGTAACGGATTCCGCAGGCACCGAGCTGTTCCTTGAATACAAGGGTCGCAAGGTCGCAGACGCGTAAGTCTGTCTGATGCCTTCAACAGAAGAGCTTTTGAAGCGTCTCGGGGTCATTATTGACCCCGAGACGCTTCGTCTTGCCCTCACACACCGCTCATATGCCTACGAACACGGTGGGATTCCCACCAACGAACGGCTTGAATTCCTGGGTGACTCGGTGCTCGGCTTTGCCGTGACCGACCACCTCTACAACAACTATCCGGATTTGCCCGAGGGCGATCTGGCTAAACGTCGTTCAGCAGTCGTGAGCACCCGCGCCCTCGCCGGCATTGCCCGCTCGCTCGGCGTTGGCGAATTCATCTTGCTTGGACAGGGTGAGAAACTCACCAACGGCAAGGACAAGTCATCGATCCTTGCCGACACCATGGAATCACTGATTGGTGCAACGTTCCTTAACCATGGCATTGAAGTAGCACGCCAGATGGTGATGCGCCATATCGGTCCGTTGCTCCAGGACGTTGAAGTCCTGGGTGCCGGCACCGACTGGAAAACCGCCATCCAAGAGATCGCGGCTGCCCGGAAACTCGGCGCAATCGAGTACCGGGTGACCGGTTCCGGACCGGACCATGCGCGTTCCTACGTTGCCGTACTCCACATCGGCGGGAAACCGTACGGTGAAGGCAAGGGACCCTCCAAGAAGGAAGCCGAGCAAGAATCGGCAGCGATTTCCTGGAAAATGGTTCAGCCGGAAAATAGCAAGGCCAACTAACCATGCCCGAACTACCTGAAGTCGAGGTGGTTCGGCGTGGTCTGGTCGACTGGGTTGTGGGCCGCAGCGTCGAATCGGTCCAGGTCTTGGATCGTCGCTCGATTCGACGGCACCACGAAGGCCCTGCCGACTTCGAGCAGAAATTGGCCGGCACAACCATCAGCGCCGCCGTGCGCCGCGGGAAGTTCCTCTGGATGCTCCTTGACGGTCCGCCCAGGCCGACCGCACTGGTTGGACATCTCGGCATGAGCGGCCAACTCCTGGTGGAAGAAGCCGCCGAGCCGGATGAAAAACACCTGAAAGTACGGTTGAGCCTCACTCCGGATGCAGCCAAACCGCGGGAACTGCGTTTCATCGACCAAAGAATCTTTGGCGGAATGTTCCTCTCGCCGTTGGTTCCCACAACGGACCATCTGCCTGGTGGCTTGGGATCCGACATCGACTGGATTCCCGAGGCAGCAGCGCACATCGCCCGGGACGTACTGGACACGGCCTCGACGCCCGAAAGCCTGTATCTGGCTTTGCGCAAGCGCAATACGCAGCTCAAGCGGGCAATCCTTGACCAGGAAGTCATTTCCGGCGTTGGCAACATCTACGCTGATGAGGCGCTGTGGGCTGCCAGGCTGCACGGCCTGCGTTCAACCGCAACGATTCGACGACCGGACGTGCAACGCCTGCACGAGGCCCTCGTGGATGTCATGGGCCGTGCGCTTGACGCCGGGGGAACCAGCTTCGACGCGCTCTATGTAAACGTCAACGGCGCCTCGGGGTACTTTGACCGGTCCCTAAACGCCTACGGGCGCGAAGGGGAACCCTGCCATCGTTGCGAAGCAGCGGGGATGCTTTCGATGATTCGACGCGACCCCTTCATGGGCCGGTCGTCCTACACCTGCCCCCGTTGCCAGCGTAAGCCGCGCCAAGTCCGTTAGCCGCTCTTCCTGAAGCTGGCTAACGGGCTCGAAGCTCGGCGACAACCTGGTCGTTGAACGGAGCCCACGCTTCAACGGCCCACGGCCCAAACGGCTTGTCGGTCAACGTTACGCACGCCGTTCCCAACACGGGGTCCACCCAGAGGAACGTTCCGGCTTGCCCGAAATGGCCGAAAGTTTCGGGGGAGTTCAGGGAACCAGTCCAGTGCGGCGATTTTTCCGAGCGGATCTCCATGCCCAATCCCCACGTGTTGTCCTTTTGCCGGCCATAGCCCGGCAGGATTCCCGCCAGCCCCGGGTACACCACATGGGTGGCCTGAAAATGGGTTTCCGGGGCCAACAGCGTCGGAGTCTGCAGTTCCGTGGCAAACTTCACCAAGTCGGCCGCCGTGGAAACACCGTCGGCCGCCGCGCTTCCTTCCACGCTGGTCGAGGCCATGCCCAAGGGGTGCAAGACGGCCTCCGCGAGGTACTCCGCGAAGATCATCCCGGTTGCGGCCTCCAGCGTCTCTGCCAAGACGTCAAAACCGACATTCGAGTACAGGCGCCTTGTGCCCGGAGCAACCGAACCGTCTTTTCGGCAAAGTCGTAGCCCGAGGCATGGGCCAAGAGATGCTTGACGGTGGAACCCTCGGGTCCTGCGGGGGTATCAAGGTCGAAGGCACCTTCCTCCACGGCGACCAAGAAGGCATAGGAGCTGAGCAGCTTGGTTACGGACGCGAGGGCATAACTGCGAGTCAGGTCGCCATGGGATCCGAGCAAGGAGCCGTCTTTGGCCACAACGGCCGCCGCGGCATGGGCCGACGGCCAAGAATCTATTGCCTTGAGGCTTTGCATGGAACTGTTTCTCCTTGGATCACACTTAAAATGCCCGCAACCGGGTTGCCACTGCCTGGGGAATGGATGCTAGTCGATAGTATAGAAGCTAACCCCTTGACCACTTTAGCCACCTAGAACGTAGGACTGCCTCACGTGCATTTGAAAACACTCACAGTACGTGGGTTCAAGTCGTTTGCCTCAGCAACGACTTTCGAATTCGAACCGGGCGTAACGGCGGTCGTCGGGCCCAACGGTTCGGGCAAGTCAAACGTCGTGGACGCACTGGCCTGGGTCATGGGGGAGCAGGGAGCCAAGACCCTGCGCGGCGGCAAGATGGAAGATGTGATCTTTGCCGGGACCTCGGGCAGGGCTCCGTTGGGCCGCGCCCACGTGTCCCTGACCATCGACAACAGCGATGGTGCGTTGCCCATCGACTACGCCGAAGTCACGATCTCACGCACGCTCTTCCGCGCCGGCGGTTCGGAGTACGCCATCAACGGCAATTCGTGCCGGCTGCTGGACATCCAGGAACTCCTCTCCGACTCCGGGCTCGGACGTGAAATGCACGTCATCGTGGGCCAGGGGCAACTCGACCGAATCCTGCATGCAACTCCCGAAGACCGACGTGGATTCATCGAGGAAGCCGCAGGTGTTTTGAAGCACAGGCGCCGCAAGGAGAAGACCGTACGGAAACTCGATGCCATGCAGGGCAACCTGAACCGCCTCGAGGACCTCACCACCGAACTCCGGCGCCAACTGACGCCCTTGGGCAAGCAGGCCAAGATCGCCAGGCGGGCGCAGACCGTCCAATTTGAGGTTCGCGACGCGAAATCCAGGCTCATGGCCGATGACATGGTGACCTTGCGGGGAGCCCTCGAAAAGGAACTGGCGGATGAGGCAACACAACGTGCCCGCCAGCAAGATGCAAACCTGCGCCTGGAGCACTTGCGGGCCGAACTGGCCCAGCTGGAGGCCGCTGCCGCCCACGCGACTCCCGAGCTCAACAGGGCGCGGGACCTGTGGTTTGGGTTGACCTCGATGCGCGAGCGTTTCGGGTCCCTTGGCGCCATTGCCGCAGAGCGCTCACGTCTGTTGGGCTCCGAAACCACCACGTTTGATCCCGCCCGAGACCCGGAACGGCTGGAAGCGCAGGCGGAACGCCTGAGCGGAGAACTGGAGGAACTCGAGGAGAACCTCGAACTGCGGCGTGAACTGCTCGAGGATGCGCTCGAAGCCAGGGCAGGTGCCGAGGACGCCGCGAACGCCGAACAACAACGACTTACCCAACAATTGCGCGTCCTTGCCGACCGCCGTGAAGGACTTGCCCGATTGGCCGGGCAGGCAGCTGCAGCCCGAAGCCGCGTCGAGGGAACCGAAGGGGAGCTGGGGCGGCTCAGGGAGTCCCTGAGCGGTTGGTCCGCCCGCCGCGAAGCCAGCGCGACCACGATTTGCTGCACTCGAGCAACAGGCCGCCACGGTCCAAGACGGCGAGGAAGACCTGGACACCGCCTATGAGCATGCGGCTGACCGGCACGAATCCTTGGCCTCAAGCATGGAATCGTTGCGGGTTCGGGAACAAGACCTGGTGACACGCCTGGGCTCCCTCAAGGGACGCTTGGAGGCCCTCAAAATGGGGGCCGTGCGAAAGGACGCGTCGGAAGACGTCCTGGCGGGGGAGCACCACGGCTTGCTGGGGCGCATGTCCCATTTCCTGGACGTGGAGGCCGGATTCGAGGTGGCCGTTTCCGCTGCGCTGGGACCTGCCGCCGAGGCGCTGGCGGTCCGCGAACGCAGCCATTCCCTGGAGATCCTCAAGGGGCTCAGGGAGTCCTCGGGCGGCCGCGTGCACCTGGTCACGGCGGGTCTCGGCCTCCCCGCCGGGGCGGGAAACTCCGTCGCTCGGCCGACCGGCCGTCGAATGTCGTTTCGGCGCCCGAGCCATTGGCCGGCACGCTCCAGCACCTCCTTGCCAACACCGTGATCGTTGCAGACCTGGCCGAAGCGCACGAACTCCTGGAATCCGACCCGGGCGTTTGCGCCGTGACGCTCGGGGGAGACGTGGTGACCCTCGGCACCGCCAGCGGCGGGACGGGCGCAGCACCCTCGCTGATCGAGCAGCATGCGGCAATCGCGGAAACCGAAGCGGGTATCCGCGAAGCCGAAGCCGCACTCGACGCCCTGCGGCTGGAAAGCGCCGAACTGACGGCGAAATTGTTGGAGGCCGAGAAAGCAGCGGAGCTGGCGCTTCACCGCCTGCATGATTCGGACGCAAGGATTTCCGCCGTGGCCGAGCGCCTGGCGCAATTGGGGTCGTTGCTCCGACAGGGCCAGGACGAACGTGAACGCCTGGAGCAACAGATCGCCGTTGCCCAGGAAAAGCTCGAGGTCGACCAGGAGCGGATGGATGAGCTCAACCATCGGCTGGCCATGGCACACGAGGGAACGGACGAGGAGCGGAACCGGAGAACGACCAGCGCCAGGAACTGGCTGCCGCGGCCGCGCAGAGCCGCCAAAAGGAGCTGGACGCACGCTTGGCGCTGCGCAGTGCCGAGGAACGCGCCAACGGGCTGAAGGGCCGGGTCGATTCGTTGCTGCGGACCGCCGAAGCCGAGCGCAAGACGCGCCTGGAGGTCCAGCAAAGGGCAGCGATCCGCAAGACCAGGCAAACGCGGCACGCGGGGTCGGCGACAAGGTCCAGCGCGTCGTCTCGTTCCTGGATGTCTCGGTGGAACTTGCGGACCGGGAACGCGAACAACTGCAAGTCCGTCGCGAGGAACTCGAATCACGGCTCGAGTGTCGTTCGCGCAGGGGTCGACAAGGTGCCCTGGAGCTGGCCGAACTCACCAACTCCGTGCACCGGGATGAAATGGCGCGTGCCGAACAGCAGCTGCGCATCGAAGCCCTGGACAGCCGCTGCCTCGAGGAACTGGGAATGACCAGCGACCACCTGATTGAGAACTTCGGCCCCCAGGTGCTGATTCCGCAAACCGCGGAATCCGGGGACAAATGGGCGGCCCTGCACCAGGAAGTCGACGGGCAGGGCGTTCCCGTGCCCGCGGGCATCCCTTTGACCGGGTGGACCAGGAGAAGCGCCTCAAGCAGGCCGAAAGGGATTTGGCGGCCCTGGGCCGGGTCAACCCCCTGGCGCTTGAGGAATTCGCCGCGCTGGAGGAACGCCACAAGTTCCTCACCTCGCAGCTTGAGGACCTGAAAAAGAGCCGCAAGGACCTGCAGGACATCATCAAGGACGTGGACGAACGGGTGGAACGGGTGTTCACCGAAGCCTACGAGGACACGGCCGCGCAGTTCGAGCGCGTCTTCGGGCGGCTTTTCCCCGGCGGCGAGGGGCGTCTGGTGCTCACCGACCCGGAAAACATGCTGACCACCGGAATCGAGATCGAGGCGCGGCCGGCCGGCAAGAAGATCAAGCGGCTCTCCCTGCTGTCCGGCGGGGAACGGTCGCTGACGGCCGTCGCCCTGCTGGTTGCCATCTTCAAGGCCCGCCCGTCCCGTTCTATGTCATGGACGAGGTCGAGGCGGCGCTTGACGACACCAACCTGGGCCGGTTGATCACCATTTTCGAAGAGCTGCGCGAGTCAAGCCAGCTGATTGTCATCACCCACCAGAAGCGAACCATGCAGGTGGCGGATGCGCTGTACGGCGTGACGATGCAGGGCGACGGCGTGTCCAAGGTGATCAGCCAGCGCGTCGAGCGTGATCGGCCATAGGGCCCCTCGCCGCTTCCGGCCCGGCGTTGCGTCATGGAAGCGACCAAACCTACAGTGACTTCGGACGTTTCTCTCAGACTGGTCGACTAGCGTGGGTGCCTGAACTACGTTTGCGCCGGCGCCCTTGTCAGCGTTTTATTGAATTGGGGATATTGCAGTGGCTATGCGAAAATCGGTTTCAACGGGCAGGCTGGCACTGGCTCGTTTGGTTCCGGCAGGCTCGGAGAAACCCGGGGTCATCCGCGTCAGCGTGATCATCCCGGTCTACAACACCGAGACATACCTGCGGGAATTGCTTGAAAGCCTCGTGGCACAGGATCTTCCCAGTCGGAAGTTTGAAGTCATTGCGGTAAACGACGGATCCACCGATGCCAGCGGCGAGATACTGAACGAGTATGCGAATCGTTTCCCCCAATTCCATGTCGTCCACCAGGAAAACAGCGGATGGGCGGGCAAACCCCGAAATGTTGCCCTCGACTTGGCGCAAGGCAAGGTATGTCTTTTTTGCCGATAGCGATGACTTGTTGGCACCATCGGCCTTCCGGCGACATGGTGAAGTTCGCCTCCAAACACAAGATCGACGTGGTGTTTCCAAAGGTCGTGGGATCGGTGGCCGCACGGTATCCAAGGGCCTGTACTCGAAGACCAACGCGTCAATCTCACCGTTGCTGGCCATCAAAAGCTTACGCCGCAAAAGTTGATTTCGCGTGAATTGATCGAAACAAACGGGCTTCGTTTTCCGGAAGAGCCGGTCCGGCTTGAAGACGGCATGTTCATGGTCGCCTGCTACCTTCGTGCGGAAAGAGATCGGTAGTCGCCGCAGACCAGGACCACTACAGCTTGCGAGCCCGCGCCGACGGATCCAACATCAGCCGCCAACGGTTGGATCCGCGTGGCTACACCGCTTCAATTTCCAAGATTGCGGCGATCATTCGGGCCGAGGCAACAGGATGCAGAACTGGCCCAGGCCATGACGCTCACCCTGTGGTCGAACAAGGGACTGAAAATCTATGCCCCCGCACGGTTCAAACGATATTCGGAAAAGATCCAAAACGAGTGGATGGATGCCCACTCCACATTCGTGAACAAGTTCATCGCGGAACGAAACGGCCAGGAACCTCAATGACATCCGTCCTGGCAAGACCGAGTTCATTCGTAGCCAAAACAAGCAAGGCATTCTCGGCATCATTGCCATAGAAGAGCAGCTGGAGCAAGCGATCTCCATCGACAGCGCCCACTATGAAAGAGGTGAACTGCAAATTTCGGGAACCCTGAATTCGTCCAGCATCGATTCGATTCACATCTCCGCCAAAAATCGCGGAAAAGATCGGACGGCTCTGACGGAAGTGAGCACTGTCCGTCAGAAACGGCAAATTCGACGCAACGCTTTTGGGCATTCCCGAAAGCGAGCGAATCATCGACTTCTTCGTGAAGCCCGTGGCAGGGGAGATCAAGGGCGCTTCGCAGGCGGGCGCCAACCGGAACGAGCGCGGCCTTTTCCACAAACGGAAAACTCAAGCCCTACAGCACCAAACCGGCAATTTTAGCCTTCTGCCCGTCAAGAGACCTGACAAGTACCCAACTCGTCATTGAGCATGCCAAGCGCCCGGTGGCTGGTGGACAATTCCGCAGAGTGCCCACCAGCCACCAACGTAGTTCAAAGCTGTTTGCCGGTTCGCGGTGCTCGCGGTCTGAGATGGACCACGGCATCCGGCCTGTGCGGATTGCCTGGTTCCGGTTGCGCGCAGTCAGCTTTCCGAAGTCCGGGCACTTTCGGGCCGTCAGCGGTTTTCCTTGACGGGGAGCCACGCCAATACGCCGATCAGTCCAAGGGCGCCGCTGATGGTGAAGGCCCAGCCGTATCCGGCCTGGTCGGCGACCAGGCCCGCCAGGATGGGGCCGATGATCGAACCGAAGTCCGTGGCCATCTGGAAGGTTGCCAGCACCTTGCCCCCGTTGCGGCCCTGGCCCACCACGTCGGCAATGGCCGCCTGTTGGGCCGGGCCCATGAGGCCGGTGCCGATGCCGGCGGTGATCGACAGGACAATGAACAGCGGGATGTTGTCCACCCAGCCGATGGATGCCGTGGAGATCGACGCCACCGTCAACCCGATCAGGATCGGCAGGCGGCGGCCATGTGCGTCGGTGAACCTGCCCGCGACAAACAAGCCGCGCCATTGCCCACGGCGAAGATCGCCAGGGCCAGGCCCGCAATGAGGGTTCCCTGCGTGGCGAATGCCGCGACGGCGAAAAGGGGGATCAAGGACATGCGGACCCCGAAGGCCATCCAGCCGTTGGTGAATCCGGACACCAGTGCGGCCTTGTACGTTGCGGCACCCCACGCTTCCGAAAGCGGGATGCGTTCGACGGCCGGTGGTTTTCCCGACGACTTGTCCTCCGGCGCGTTGCGGGAATGCGAGAGCGAGAAGTAGACGATCGCTGCTGCCACGACCAGGGAACCGCCGTAGATGAAGAACGGGATCCTGAAGCCCATGCCCGCCATCAGCGAACCAAGAACCGGTCCCGCGACGTTGCCCAGCAGGAACGCCCCCGAATAGAGCCCGGCGATCCGGCCGCGGATCTCCTTGGGGGACAGGCGGGCGATCAGCGCCATGGCCGAGACCGTGAACATGGTTGACCCGAGGCCGCCCAAGCCGCGGAACACCAGCAGCTGCGTGTAATCCCGGGCAAAGCCGCACAGGATGGTCGAGGCCGCAACGATCAGCACGCCCGTGACGTAAACGGCGGGTTCTCCCAGCCGGTCCGTGAGCTTGCCGCTGACCGGCGCAAAAACGAGCCGCGTGAATGCGAAGATGCTGACGATGACGCTGGCGGCCGCGGCGCCGACATCGAAGCTCGTTGCAAATTGGGGGAGGATCGGGGCGATGAGGCCGAATCCCAGCGCAATGACAAAGGCGGCCGCGATCAGTACGCGGATTTCACGGGGGACGGACGGGCGTTGCTCGGGGGACGTTGAATCGGTCGATTCCGGGGAACTGGGCGTCGGGGCATTCGTAGACATAGGTGCCACCAGTTTAGTGTGTGAGAAGCTAGGACGGTGTCTGAACAACTAACTTTGATCATTGTCCTAGTCGCAGTGGTCGCCATCATCGGTATTGGTGCTGCCTTCTTCCTTGTACGCGGTCGCAAGGCGCCCCAGGGAACGTACACCGGTCCGCGTGATGCCAACGACCCAGCGCCCACTCTCACCGCACCCGAAACAGCACCGGAGGCCCCCGCTGCCACGGTGCCTGCCGAAGCGACCGAGGCGCCGGTTGCCGTCGTCGTCGAGGAAGCCGCCGAAACGGTTGTCGTCCCGACGGAGGTCCCGGAGCCGGTTCAGGGGCGCCTTGCCCGCCTGCGTGCCCGCCTGGCCAAATCCAACAACGCCTTGGGCAAGGGCCTGCTGGCCCTGTTGAGCCAGGACAAGATCGACGAAGACGTCTGGGACGAGATCGAAGAGACGTTGCTCCTGGCCGATCTGGGCACGGAACCGACCCTCGAACTCGTCGACGCCCTGCGTGAACGCGTCAAGGTCGAGGGAAGCCGCGACCCGCAGCGTGTCCACGACATGTTGCGCGAGGAACTCCTCAAGCTGGTGGATCCTTCCATGGACCGCAGCTTCATTCCCGTTCGCCATGCCGACCGCCCCAACGTGATCATGGTCGTCGGCGTCAACGGCGTGGGCAAGACCACCACCATCGGCAAGCTGGCACGTGTCTTCGTTGCCGAGGACAAGGACGTCCTCCTGGGCGCGGCCGACACCTTCCGTGCCGCCGCCGCCGAGCAGCTGGCCACCTGGGGCGACCGCGTGGGCGTCCCGACCGTGAAGTCCGACATGGACGGTGCGGATCCCGCCTCCGTAGCCTTCGAGGCGGTTTCCGCCGGCATCGACCAGGAAGTCGACATCGTCATGATCGACACCGCCGGCCGCCTGCAGAACAAGGTCGGGCTGATGGACGAGCTTGGCAAGATCAAGCGGGTCATCGAAAAGAAGGCCACCGTTGACGAGGTGCTGTTGGTCCTGGATGCCACCACCGGCCAGAACGGCCTGAACCAGGCGCGGGTCTTCTCCGAGGTCGTGAACGTCACCGGCATCGTGCTGACGAAGCTGGACGGCACCGCCAAGGGCGGCATCGTCGTGGCCATCCAGCGCCAGCTTGGCGTCCCGGTGAAGCTTGTGGGTCTGGGCGAGGGCCCGGACGACTTGGCGCCGTTCGATGCCGAGGCATTCGTGGACGCGTTGCTCGACTAAGTCGCCGGAACGGCAAGGTGCGGGTATCCCTCGATGGAGGGGTGCCCGCACCTTGGGTTTAAGGGCGAATCGGGCTTCGGGCATTCTTGGCGCCCGGTCCGGCGCGTAGCATGGGGAGAATCCCGAACGCATGCGAATGGAGTGAAGCCCACAGCCACCGCTAGCCAGCCCGAAGGATTTCCTGCCAATGAAACATGTTGCCAAGACCGTCCTTCGAGACGACATCCAGGGGTTGCGCGCCGTCGCCGTCGTGCTGGTTGTCGTCTACCACCTGTGGCCGGGAGTCCTTTCCGGTGGTTTCATCGGCGTGGATGCCTTCTTCGTCATCTCCGGGTTCCTCATCACCTCGCACCTGGTGCGGAACCCCCCGGTCAGGGCGCGCGATGTCTGGGCCTTCTGGATGCGAAGGGTCAAGCGCCTCCTGCCCGCCGCCTTTTTGGTGCTGGCGGCGACCTTGCTCGGGATCAGGTTCCTTGCGCCCGACACCGTATGGCGCGATTGGGGAGGCCAGGTGGTGGCGGCCGCGTTTTATGTCGAGAATTGGGACTTGGCGGCATCAAGCGTTGACTACCTGACCGCGGAGAACCCGCCGTCGGCCGTGCAACATTTTTGGTCGCTTTCCGTCGAGGAACAGTTCTACTTGTTGTGGCCGCTGGTCATTGGCGGGCTTTTCATCGCCGGGACCGCGCCGGGAGCCAAGCGCGCACTGATCCCGCGGATTGGCGTCTTGGCCGTCCTGCTGCTTTCGCTTGCCTACTCGATCCATCTCACCGGCAACGAGCCGGGCATCGCCTATTTTTCGACGTTCACCCGTGGATGGGAGTTTGCGGCGGGCGGGATGATCGCCTTGATCCCCGCCGCTTCCCAACGCTTTCGGAATTCACACGTGGCCTCCGCCTTGAGCTGGACGGGATTGGCCGCGATTCTCTGCGCTGCCGTGGCCTATGGCAGCGCAACCCCGTTCCCGGGTGCCGCTGCCCTGTTGCCCGTGCTGGGCACGGCCGCGGTCATTTGGGCACACGCGGAAGCCGAGACATCCCCCACCCGGGTACTGGCGTGGAAGCCCTCGAGATTCCTGGGGGACCACTCCTACTCGATCTATTTGTGGCATTGGCCGCTGATAGTGCTCATGCCCTTCGCCATCGGGCCCCTTCACTGGCCCCAAAAACTTGGCATCCTCGTCATGACGGTGTTCATGGCCATGCTGACGAAGGTGTTCATCGAGGACAACTTCCGAAGGAGCATGGACCGTTCCAGAATCATGACCGGCGGCAGGTTTCTCCTGGTCGGGTCCCTGGGGATCGGCCTCATCAGCGGTGCCCTGGTGGGTGCGGCGGCACAGCGTGAGCAGACACCTGCCGAAGTGGCCAGCCAGGTCTTGGAAACCAAGGACAACGTCGGGGACCAGTGCTTCGGCGCCGCATCCATGGTGAACGATTGCGTGGACAGCGGGAAAGGGCCCTTCGTCCCGGCGCCGGCCGCAGCCAAGGAAGACAGGTCGGATGCCTACGCCGACAAATGTTGGTCCCAAGGGGAGTTTGCCAGGCGCCCGGTCTGTACTTACGGGAACGGCAGGACGAAGGTCGCCCTGGTCGGGAACTCCCATGCGGGGCAATGGCTGCCCGCGCTCCAACAGATCGCCAAGCAGCGGGACTGGACGATTTCAACGTTCCTGGCGTCGCGCTGTTCGCCCACGGATTCCGAGTTGGCCTTCGACTCCGACGCCAGCGCCGAGGGCTGCCTGGACTTCGGGAAGTGGGTTCTTGACCGGACCTCACACGGGCAATTCGACTTGATCATCGCCGCGGCCCGCCAGTCTTTGCCCGTCCAAGGGGAGGAGTTCGGGACAACGCGGGAGAAGGCGATCGGCCGGGTACGAGTCGTACCTTGAAAAATGGACGGTCGGAGGTACCCCGATCGTGGTGATTCGCGACAGTCCCTTCCCCGGGAACACGGTGCCGAACATTCCCGATTGCATTGCCTCGAGCAAGAAGCCGCTGGTCGATTGTTCGGGAACCCCGAAAACGTGGAATTCAATGGACCCGTTGGCCGATGCGGTCAGGAGCTTGGCCATGGGGCGTACCTCGGTTGTCGACATGTCGGAGTTTTTTTGCAGGGCGGACATTTGCCCGGCGATCATCGGCTCCGTCATCGCGTACATCGACGGGTCGCACCTGACCGCGACATACGTGCGAACGCTGATTCCGTACCTGGCCACGAAACTGGAAAAGGTGATCCGGGAACCCAGCCGATCCGCCGATCCCGGAGTCACCCCCGTAACATCCTCGCAACCCGCCCGACACTAGCCTTTTACTTCCACGGTTTTTCCGTAACCGCCGCGAAACAGGGTGCTGGAAAACCTGAAACACCGGAAGTGAATCCTTGAATCAAGGCGAGAAGGTCTCGCCATCGATCTCGGGAGGCGTTGGACATGGAGCTAACAACCACTCAGGTGTGGATGATGGTTTGTGCGGCACTTGTGCTGCTGATGACACCTGCACTGGCATTCTTCTATGGCGGGATGACCCGTGCCAAAAGCGTCCTGAACATGATGATGATGAGTTTCTCCGCCGTGGCGTTGGTCGCCGTGGTCTGGGTTCTCTGGGGGAATTCGATGGCCGGCGGAGGCGCAAGCGTCGCCGGGCTGTTGGGGAACCCGGCTGACGGATTCGGCATGGAATCGTTGATCGGAACCGACGGCTTCATTGCGGCCGGGTACGGTGCCACCTTTGCGATCATCACCGTGGCCCTGATCTCGGGGGCCATCGCCGACCGCGCCAAGTTCAGCGCGTGGCTGGTCTTCGTTCCGGTCTGGGTGACGCTCGTGTACGCACCCATCGCCTTCTGGGTTTGGGGTGGGGGCATCCTTGGCGCGGACGGCGCCATCGGGTCGGTTGTCGGGGAAGCCATCGACTTCGCCGGCGGCACGGTCGTACACATCAACGCCGGCATGGCCGGTTTGATTCTCGCCCTGATCCTGGGCAAGCGCCGCGGGTTCGGAAAGGACCCGAGCCAGCGCCCCCACAACATCCCCTTGGTGATGCTCGGTGCCGCGTTGCTTTGGTTCGGCTGGTTCGGCTTCAACGGCGGAGCAGCAAGCACGGCCGAGGAAGCCGGGACTCATCTGGATCAACACCCTGGCAGCCCCGGCCGCGGCGTTGTTGGGCTGGCTGCTGGTTGAACGTCTCCGCGACGGCCACAGCACGTCCTTGGGTGCGGCATCGGGAATCGTTGCCGGTCTGGTGGCCATCACCCCCGCATGCGCAAACATCTCGCCCGTGGCGGCCATCGGCCTTGGGCTCGTCGCCGGAGTGGTATCGGCCCTGGCCGTGGGGCTGAAGTACCGCTGGGGCTACGACGACTCGCTGGACGTCGTGGGCGTCCACCTGGTTTCGGGTGTCATCGGCACCGTGGCGCTCGGGTTCATCGCGCTCCCGGTTGACGGCGTGGGAGGGGGACTCTTCTACGGCGGAGGGTTCGGCCAACTGTGGGCCCAGCTGGTCGCTTGCGTAGTCGTCATGGCATTCACCGCGATCATGACCACCATCATCGGCCTGGCCATCCACAAGACCATGGGCTTCAGGGTCACCGAGGAACAGGAAGTCGCCGGCATCGACCTCATGCAGCATGCGGAAACCGGCTACGAATTCGGCGGTCTCGGAACGGGAGGAACCTTCGTTCCGCACCCGGCCACGTCGTCCCACCTGAAGAACCACGGCGCCGGAAAGCAAACGGAACCTGTCAAGGAGAAGATCAACGCATGAAACTCGTGACGGCGATTATTCGCCCGGAAAAGACCGATCTGATTCGCTCCGCACTGGAATCCTATGGGGTGCAGGGCATGACCATCAGCCAGGCCAGCGGCTATGGCCGCCAGCGTGGACACACGCAGGTCTATCGAGGCGTCGACCATACGGTGGACCTGTTGCCGAAGGTTCGCTTGGAGGTCCTCGTTGAGGACGCCCTGTGCGACGACATCCTGGATGTCTTGGTTTCCACGGCGAACACCGGAAATGCGGGGGACGGCAAGATCTGGGTGAGCCACGTCGAGGAGGTCATCCGCGTTCGCACCGGGGAGCGTGGAATGGCAGCCGTCTGAACGAACAACAAGAGATGCCGCGTTGCTTCAGCCTTCAAGGCTGAAGCAACGCGGCATCTCTGTTTGGTTCGTGAAACTGCGGCGAATGCCGGTTATGGGTTACTCGGGGTTTGGAGCGACCGAGCCCCGTGCCTTGGAATCAAGCTTGTGCTGGCGATCTGCGATGAGACCGGTGATCGCAGAAATAAACGCGATCCGTCGACTGGCCCTTCTCAAATCGTCAAAGTAGAAGGAGCGCATTTCTTGGTGCTTCTCAAGGTTTTCCGAGCCATCGAAGTGGTTGGTGAGGTCGGCAGAAGCTGATCCACGGTGGATTTCGTAATGACGGGGCAGCAGCGGCTGACCGGAACTTCCCGGTGCAGCAGGTCCACGTTGTTTCTGCGGTCGGTCAGAATCAGCGGTCGGTCCGGATGCAGGTAGAGGAAATCCAGTCCAACGCTCGATACGTCGGTGATCAATACGTCGATGCCCTCGAACAGGTCAAGGATGTTGTTGAATCATCGACGAGGTGCTTTCCGCCCGCGACATGGTTTTCATGCAGGATTTCGATCACCCGTGCATTCGCGGCGGCCATGTCCTTGTTGGTCGTCGTGGAAATCCGGGGGTGCGGTTTGTAGACGACCCGGGTATTCGGCAGGGAAACGAGCGAGGTGATGATGCGCTCACCAAAGATTTCGAGCGAAGTGTAGTTGTTGGCATCGTTCTCCCCTTCCCACGTGGGCGCATACATCACGGTTCTTCCCGAGAACTTGGGGATGGGCGACTTGAAGGAGCTGTCCAGTTGCGGTCTGCCGACCTGAACCAGACTGTCTAAATTGAAGTCAATAAGAGCAGCCCTATGCCGCTCTACCGCGGCCGGACCAGCCACGAAAGTCTTGTCGTATGCCTTGGCCTGGTTGGAAACCATGGAAAGCTTGTCGCTTTCTCCGTGGTTGACATGCACGTGCACTAGTTCAGGGACGCTCAACGATTGGAAATTCGCCACGCCGTTGTTTACGTAGAGGCAGAGCCTTGAAATCATTGAACTTGCAGAAGTTGACCAGGTCATCGAACCGTCGCAAGAAAATCTTCGGCAGCTTGGTTTGACCACGGAAATGGCGCAACGACTGGAACCTTGCGGAAGACCAGCACGACACGATGGACCTGATTGAGGTTTTCGAGTGCCGGCAACCACTGTTCAAGCTGGTAGGCGCGGTTGGGAACATCGCTGAAATACACGATGACGTCTCCGGCAATATGAACCTGGTCCAACTCGTGGTTTGCCACCTGTGCCGGACCGACGCCCAGCGACCTGCGAATTTTTACTCCGGTTGGCGACGAAATCATTGCCGAAAGTCGTTGTCCTATCCAGTCTTTCACGCGTCCCGCCTGTCTGTGTTGGTTGCTGTCACCATTGAAGCCCGTAAGGCTCCAGCGCGATTGTGATTCAGCGATCTTGTTGGCTGAATCCGTCCCGAAATTTGCCGTGGGATGTTGCTTGGCGTTGTTTGGTATTGACAAGAACCAAGTGCTGCGGCGGTGAATTGAGCAGCGACTACACATTGGTCTTTGATTCCACCACAAGGGTTGAACATGACAATGATCACCGTCACGGCCGCTTAGCGCATTACTATACCAGCTAGGGCAGGGGGCAGTGATGGTGACCAGCAGAATGAGTGCTGATTCCACGAACCGGGATCGTTAGATCCACGGTTCCTCTCCCTGCCTTGTTGGTCGTGCCAAGTCCGTGGGAAGTAGATCGTACAATTCTGCCCTCTGAATTGGCGTCCACAGCCACCTACTTGAAGCTGAGATTCCCGTAGGCCGTAATGAACGGATAGGCAACCGGTTTCCTGTCGGCGCCCAAACGCACGGTGCGGCCAATGCCGCCGGTTTCAAAGCGCACGTGAAGGTCGATGGGCCCGTCGCCGGGAATCATCGTGCGCAGATCCGTGGGCACAAGGAAACCGAAACCATCTTCTGTTTCTCTGAAAGGAACGCACTTCACGGGTGGCGTATCGGGATTCCCGCGTTCGGAGAGCACGAGCTCCAACCCGTCCAGTTGAAGCCCCGCCAATTCGGTGTCCGATCTCAATCTCCAATGTTCCGTCCGGACGGAAACGAATTGCGGATAGCCTTGCTTTCATTCCGGCCATGGCTTTTCGCGATGATTGATTGGCTCTGGCTGTATCCAGAGCTTGGATCCATTGTTCAAAGATTGCGTCGCTGGTGTATTTCGTGGCCATGATTGAATGCGTTCTGCGACATCTCCTCGCACAACGCATCGTCGGTCAGCAGTCGCGTCACGGCACGGATTGCAGCCTCGCGGTCGTGGAACGGAACCAGGAATCCCGTGGCGTCCCGTTCGATCACGTCGCGTGGTCCGAAGTCCACATCGTACGAAACGGGCACGCACCCCGAGGCCTGGGCCTCGAGCAGCGCCAGGGACTGGCCCTCGAATTTGCTGCAGAGGAGGAGCACCCTGGCCGTGGCCAACTCATTTTCCACGGTATCGATGTGACCACGGAACCGGACAAGGTCATCCATCGCCAAGTCCCGGACCAATTCTGCGAGTTCCTTGTGCTGCTCGCCTTCGCCGATCAGGTCCAGGCTGACTGGCGTGCCGCCGGATGCGACGCCGTGAACGATTTCAATGACCTCGGAAACATTCTTTCCCTTGGTGAAGCGCCCCACATGCAAGACCTTGGTCCGGTCGCGCTTCGCAAAGTCCGGAAGCACGTCCGGCCCATCCACGGGGTTGCTGATGACCACGGTATTGCCTTGGTCGCCAAAACGTTCCACAAATGCCTGGCGCTGGGATTTGGTGAGAAACGTGATGCCATCCCAATTTTCCCTGTTGCTGATGATGCTCTGGTGGGCCTCGGAGAGCTTTCCGGTGAGCGGGTTCGCGCCCGCGGATACATGGGTGCTGTGGAAGTTGACGAACTTCATGGCCAACGGGTGTTCAAACGACCAGAGGAAACCCGCCGAGAACTTGCTGTCGACGATGACATCGGTCTCGGTCTCGCCCACCAGCTTTGCCAACCAATGCTTGTAAAGTTCGCTTGCACCGGCGAATTCGCCCTGGACCATGCCTTGCCGGTCAAGAAGGCGCAGGACCCGGTGCGTTTTCTGCGGATTGCTTGCCAGCGGGAGCACCGAATCGGTCAAATAGGTGGTTCCATCGGGACGAAGATGCTCCCTGTGCGAAAGGCTTCTCATTCAACCGGGATGAATGGTCCGTATAAAAGATCGATCCGTCCGCCTCGCGTCTCGTGGACGTGTGGTGGTTCCACTCAAAGTTCTTGTGCTCCTGGGGATCCGGTCGCGCCGGCATCGACTCTTCGACTACGGAAGCGTAGTACTCGTGGAGATTGATGATCGGCACATCCGGATGGAGTTTCTTGGCGGCCACGAGCGAGCGAACGAATGGACGCGAAGTCCGGCGAAGGATCTGAAGGAAATGACGGCACTGGGGACGCCTCGTTCATGAAAGAGGCTTGCGCGCTTCAGGCACATGGCGGTCATCCCGCCAAAGGTCTCGTCCACCGACCACGTGACCATCAGCGCCGGCCGTGCCCCCGCTCGTACGGGGTCGGGCCGACTTGGGCCGGTTGCGGTGCGTCCGGGGTCAAACTCTTGTGCCATGCCAAGCCTCTCCGGGAAGGGGGCCTATCGAGGAACGAATGCCGATGTCCCCAAGAGTAAGCATCGTTGGGCGCAAAGCAACAGCCCCGGCGATTGTTTCGCCCACTGGGAGTTTCCTTGGGGATGCGCATGGATGGCGCGCGAAAGCGCGCCCGCGGAAGCCACTCAAGCCTCACTGCGATCCACGCCGTGGCCGGCCCCGGAATAGTGCATGGCGAGTCGAGCCAGGCCCTCGTCGAGGGTGACAGCCGGCCTCCAGTCCAGCACCGCCTGCGTGTGTCGCTGGTCGAACCAGTGGGCCGTGGAAAGCTGCTCGGCGAGGAACCTGGTCATGGGCGGCTCGCCGTGGGCCAGGTTCCGGGCCCCCGCCGCCGTCCAAACCCGCTCGATCACCGATCCGGCGCCGCGGGCCAGCCAGCCCGGGACGCTCCACGCGGGGGCGGGCACCCCGGCGGCGCGGCAGATCCCGCCGATGAGTTCGCCGACCGGCCGCGGTTCGCCGTTGGTGACCACCAGCGCCTGGCCGCGGGCGTGGTCCATGCGTTCGAGCCCGCGCACGATCGCCTCCGCGGCATTGTCGATGTAGGTGGTGTCGATCAGCGCGGCCCCGGCGTCGAGCAAGGGCAGGCGTCCGGCCCGTGCCCGGGCGACCACGCGCTCGACCAGCTGGGTGTCTCCCGGGCCCCACACCACGTGCGGCCGGATGGCCGTGACCCGGAAGTCCGGCGAGTCGGCGGCCAGGGCCGCAAGCTCGGCCGCGGCCTTGGATCGTGCGTAGTGTCCGTGGGCGCGCTCCGGGTCCGCAACCCCGGCGCCGGCGCCGGCCAGCGCCGCACCGAAGTGGGCGACCGAGGGGGAGGAGACGAACACCAGGTCGCGGACCCCGGCGGCCCGGGCCTCCGCCAGGAGCGTGTTGGTGCCGGTGATGTTGGTGGCGACGAATTCGTCCCAGGCGCCGGTGATGGACACCTTGGCCGCCAGGTGGATGACGGCGTCCATGCCCGCGACTGCGCGGCGCACGGCCGTTGCGTCATCCAGCGACCCGAGCACCTCCTCGGTGGATCCGGCGGAGGGCCGGCGCTGGAAGGTGCGCACCTGGTGCCCGCGGGCACGCAGCAGCTCGGCGACCGTGCCGCCGAGCATCCCGCTGGCGCCCGTGACAAGCACGCGGGCGGGCCGGGAGGCGGGCGTCCGGCTCACGGGGTCCGGATCCGTCCGCCGGCCAGCGTGTCCGCGGCCCAGGCCGCGAGCGCGGTCCGATCGATCTTGGAGTTGTGGCGGATGTCCGTGGGCAGGGCCGGGACCACCAGCACGGCGGCCAGGTCCAGCCCGGTCCCGGCGACGGCGGTGCGCACCGCGGCGGCCAGCTCCGGCCCGGCCGGTGCCGCGCGGCGGGCCGGCGGCACGGTTTCCAGCACGGCGACGCCCACCTGGGTGCCGTGCCGGGCCCACGCCGACGATCGCCGCCCGCCCGGTGCCGGCCACGGACTGGGCCGCGTGTTCGGCCGCGACCGGGGTTCTCACGCCGGAGGGGGTGCGCAGGATGTGTCCCAGCCGGCCCTCCACCCAGAGGCGCCCGGAGCCGTCGAGGTGCCCCACGTCGCCGGTGCGGTGCCAGCCGGGGATCGAGGAGCTTGCGCGCTGGGTGATCCACAGCCGGTCGTAGCGTTCCTTCACGTGCGGGGCGCGCACCAGGATTTCCCCGCTGACGCCGGCGATCGGTGGACGGGATGCCGGAGACGCTGCCGTCGTCGGCCAAGGCGGCGATGGCCACCCGGGCCCCCGCCACGGGGGTGCCGACGCAGACGCCGTTGCCGCGTGCCGGCGGCGCGGATGCCGTCCAGGTCGATGTCGGTGACGGGCAGCGCCTCGGTCATGCCGTAGGGCGTGTGGATCCGTGCCGCGGGAACAAGGTCCTGGACCCGGGCCAGCAGGGGCTCGGGGATGGGCGCCCCGGCCGAGAGCAGCAGCCGGATCTTGCCCAGCGAGCGTCGCTGGGTCGAGTCGAGGGCGTCGGCAGTCTCCAGCACGTTGGCCAGCGCGGCCGGGGAGGCGAAGACGGTGTCGGCGTCGATCGCCGCCGCCGCATCGGCCAGCGCGGCGGCGCTGAGCGTCCGCGGGGAGGTGACGTCCATGTCCGGGGTCACCGAGGTGGCGCCCAGGGCCGGGCCGAGCAGCGCGAAGGGCGCGAACCCCGCGACCAGCCCGGAGCCTGCCCGCAGCCCGTAGGTGTCCCTGAGGGTGTCGCGCATGGCGGCGAGCCGGCGGTGCGTGTAGACCACGCCCTTGGCCGGGCCGGTGGATCCGGAGGTGAAGAGCACCGCGGCATCGGCGTCCGGGTCGGCCGGCGCGAAGGCCGGGGGAGCGTCGGCGGCTTCCGGCGACAGGGTCCCGGCTTCCAGCAGCTCCGGGACGGTGTGTGCCACGCCGAGCACCTTGCGCTTGGCGGCGGGCAGCGGTCCCGCGGCGATCCGCACACCGGGCCAGCCGAAGAGCCGGGCCCCGGCGAGGGCGCGGTCGATGCCGATCAGGAAGCGCGGGCCGGCGCCGCGGATGGCGCGTCCCAGCCCCGCTGTGCCCAGGCCGGCGTCGGCAACCACGATCACCGCGCCCAGGCGCAGGCAGGCGTAGATCAGCGTGGTCAGTTCGATCCCCGGGGGCACCAGCAGGCTGACCCTGTCTCCGGGGCGCACCCCGATGCCTGCCAGCCCGCGGGCGAGCGCGTCCACGCGGTCGCCCAGCTGCGACCAGGACAGGGAGTTGGGCGGGTTGATGTCGACCACCGCGGGCGTGTGGTCGTTGCGCCGGCCGTCCAGCTCGGCGAGCATGGGCAGGTATTCCGCGGCTGCGGGATCGCCGTCGGTTTCAGCCGGTTCGGCCGCTTCGGGTGTTTGGCCGGCGTGCCCCGCGAGCCAGTCGAACACCGGGGTGGCGACGTCGCGGTCCTCGGGCAGCAGGTGGCCCGCGCCCTCGAAGCGGTGCACGGCGGCATGTGGCAGCCGGTCCATGAGGTCGCGCAGGTACCGGTCGGAAAACACCGGGTCCTTGGGCCCCCACAGCAGCAGGGCCGGGACGTCGAGCGAGCGGATGCCTTCGGCGATCGAGTCCAGTGCCGGCCTGCTGGGATGCGCCGGGCCGAAGGGGATGTCCGCGACGAAGTTGCCGACCCCGTGGCGGCGCTGCGCGCCGCGGTAGGGCGCCATGAAGGCGTCGTGGACCGCGGGGTCCAGGGCGGGCTTGGCCAGGGCGAGCGTGGTGCGCAGGAACGCGGTGCTGGTGGTGGTGCCCCAGCCGTGCACCGCGGGGTGGGTGGCAAGGCGCAGGGCGGCCGGGAGGTCGTGGCCCGCGGGGTGCACCGCGGTGTTGGTCAGCACCACGGAGGCGAGGCGGTCGCGGTGTGCCAGGGCCCAGCCCAGGGAGATGATGCCGCCCCAGTCGTGTCCCACGGTGGTGACGGGGCCGTCCAGTTCGAGGGCCCTGGTGAGGTCGCCCAGGTCGTTGACCCGGTCGGCGAGCCGGCGGAAGACCCCGGTGCGCGCGGAGAAGCCCATGTCCAGCTGGTCCACGGCGACCACGCGCCAGGGCAGGTCGTTGGCCGCGACGTGCCGGAGCAGGCCGCGCCACAGGTAGGACCAGGTCGGGTTGCCGTGCACGCACAGGAGCGTGCCGCGCGGCGTCACGCCGCGTGATGCCAGCTGCGGGGCCGTTGTCCAGCAGGTGCCAGTCGTGTTCGGTGCCAGGGGCATCGGCCGCTGAGGTCGAGGGTACCCGGACGCGCCGGAACCATGCCGGGTCCACCCCGGGGAAGGCTTCGTTCACCAGGCCAGCTCCATCATGGCGGTGTTCAGCCCGGAGCCGACGCCCATGCACAGCACCCGGTCCCCGGGGCGCAGCGTGGCGGCCTCCTGGGAGAGGGTCATCGGCAGCGAGGCCGGTCCCACGTTGCCCCACTTCGGGAACGTGATGGGGACGCGCTCGCGGACCAGGCCCACGGCCTTGATGATGGCGTTGGTGTAGGAGTTGGAGACCTGGTGGGTGACGTAGCGGTCCATCGACTTCCAGTTCCAGCCCGCCGCGTGTGCCTCGTCCCAGGCGTTGACCACCAGCTTGAGTCCGTTGTCCAGCAGCCCCTTGGTGTCGGTGAACATGCCGGCCGGGCCGCCGACGCACAGTTCGTGGTGTTCGGTGCCGGCGCGGGACACCCCGCCAAGGATGCGGTGCGCGCCGGGATGCTCGTCGGCCGGGCCGATGACGGCGGCGGCGGCGCCGGATCCCAGGGTCAGCGTCGCGAACTCGCGCAGGTAGTCCTCGCGCGTGGAGTTTGCGTCGTTGAGCCGACGGATCGTGGTTTCCTGCGTGGGTTGTGCGTCCTCGCCGGCGACGATCAGCGCGTACTTGATCTGGCCGGCATCGATCATGTTGGCGGCGAGCGTCATGCCGTTGACGAAGCCCAGGCACGCGTTGGCCACGTCGAAGTTCATGGCGGAGGAGGGAAGGCCGAGCCCGTGGTGGACCTTTGCCGCGACGGAGGGCTCGAGGTTGCGCCGGGTCACCGAGGTGTTGATGAGCAGGCCGACCTGTCCGGGTTCGATGCCTGCCTCGGCCAGGGCCTTGCCTCCGGCCTCGACGGCGGCGTCGTCGAAGCTTGTCCCGGCGTCCCACCAGCGGCGTTCGACGACTCCCGCCACGCGTTCCAGGAGCTTGCGCGAGAGCTTCAGGCGCTTGAGGCTGGGGGCCAGCCGTTCGTCAAACTCGGCGGAACTGAGAACCACCGGTGCTTGAACGCTGGTGATCGCCAGCAAGGCCGAATTGCTGTGCCGAAATGTTGCGTTGCCGTTCAAGATCGAGCCTTCGTTTCAGGGGTGTGGCGAGCTCGCCGAAGCTTCCGGATACTGGGCCAAGACTAAGCCCAACGGAACATGTAATCCACGTCATACGTTATTCCCTACCCGCCGGTACCTTGGCATTGAACGGCAACTTGGGGATCGTGGCGTGAAATGTTTCGAGGACCGCCCGCCGGCCGCGCGCCCTGGTCCGGCGCCGAAAGCCGGATCCGTTCCCTCTGGTGCCCGGCGAGAACCCGGCGGTAGATTCGTCCCACATGGGCGTGTTCCGGAACGGGTGAATCCGGGCCCCGGAACCCGAACCGGAAAAGGGAAGACGGATGCAACCGACAGGCCAGGGCAGGAAGCGGGATGGTAGCGGCGGGTTGCCGCCGGGGGAGGGAAACGCCCGAAGGACGCTTCCGCCCGGGCTCGACGTGGTGGGCAAGGGGGCCTGGCGGGTGCTGGGCATCATCGGGGTGCTGGCGGTGTTCGTGTTCCTGGTTGCCCAGCTCGAGGAAATCGTCGTCCCGTTCCTGATCGCGCTGCTGCTCACCGCCTTCCTCAAGCCGCCGGTCAATTGGCTGGTGGCGCACGGCTGGCGCAAGTGGCTCGCGATCATCCTGGCGCTGCTGGTTGCGGCCGGGGCCATGGCCGGCCTGGTGGTGCTGGTGGAAACCCAGATCAGTGCGGGCCTGCCGGAGGTCCAGCAGCGTTCGGAGGCGGCCTACAGGCAGTTCCGCGACTACCTTGACTCGTCGCCCCTGCAGTTCACCAGCGCGCAGTTCGACGCCTTCCTGGTGCAATTGGGCCAGGAGATCCAGAAGCACGGCAACGAGATCTTCAGCGGCGCCCTCGTGGTGGGCAAGACGGCCGGCCACGTGCTGGCGGGTGCCCTGTTGACGGCCTTTGCCACGATTTTCATGCTGATCGACGGGTCCAACGTGTGGCGCTGGACGGTGCGGCTCTTTCCGCGGGGCGCGCGTCCCGCGGTGGACGGTGCCGGAAAGGCCGGCTGGAACACGCTGACAAGCTTCGTGCGGGTGCAGATCCTGGTGGCCGCCGGGAACGGCATCGGAATCGGCCTGTTCGCCTTCTTCCTGGGCCTGCCCTTGGTGGTGCCCATCGCGATCTTGGTGTTCCTGGCCTCCTTCATTCCCGTCATCGGCGCCATCGTCACCGGCGCCCTGGCGGTGCTGGTGGCGCTGGTCTTTGTGGGGCCGATCCAGGCGCTCATCATGCTTGGCGGGGTTCTGCTGGTCCACCTGCTTGAGGCCCACGTGATGCAGCCGCTGGCCATGGGCGCCGCGGTGAAGATCCATCCGCTGGCCGTCGTCTTTGCCGTTGCCGCTGGTTCCTACCTCGCGGGCATCCCCGGGGCGCTGTTCGCCGTCCCGACCGTCGCGGTGGTCAATGCGATGGTCAGCTACGCGGTGCGCGGGACGTGGCGCGCCGCGCCGGCGCCCGGCCCGGCGGCAAGCCCCGGAACTGACGCGGGCACCGACGGTCCGGCGATGTAGCTGTCCGTCCCGCGGTCTCTGGATGCTAAGCATCAACCCGTCCAGTTGCTTTCGTGACTGGGACAATTCAGAATTCGGGATTCAATCTCGCTCGCGAAGGCCAGTCGATGAATCATTTCCAGACTGTGTGCAGCTCCGCTCGTGGTTCCATTTCGTACGCCAACAGGTGTTTATGACGACAGAAGCCTGAGTGACTACGAGAAACCGCTTCTATATTTGGTATACCATCTGTGGAATTCTGTGCGGATTCCCGCTAGTCTGGGGCAAAGCTATTCCCAACGAAAGGCAAAGAACCCATGTGCGAGCACGACCACAGCACCGGTCCCGTCCCCTCCAAGCCGCTTGAACGCCGCCATGTGCTGGCAGGGGCCGCGGCGCTCGCCGGGCTGGGCCTGACAACTATGTTTCCGGTGGCGGCCCTCGGCGCCGAACCGGCCGCCTCGCCGGCATCCCTGCCGCTGCAGCGCGGCAAGGGCAAGCACCCGGGTGCGGTCATCATCGAGGGCGGCACGCTCATCGACCCTGGCACCGGCCATGCCACCGAAAACGCCGTCGTGGTCTTGGCCGATGGCGTGGTCCGGGCCGCGGGCACGCGGGACGAGACCCTCAAAGCCGTTCGCGAGGCCGGGGCCAAGGCGACCCGCATCAACGCGCATGGCAAGTTCATCCTGCCGGGCTTCGTCGACGCCCACGTGCACGCCCAGACCTTCGAGGACGCCGCCCTGATCCTCAGCCACGGCGCCACCACGGTCCGCAGCGGCTCATCCAGCTTCTACCAGGACATCGCTTTGGCACGGGTGCCGCACTTCGCCCCGGGCCTGGCGCCGCGCATGCACGCGGCAGGCCTGTTCGTTTCCCCAGACCAGGGCGATTCCATTCTTGCGGACCCCGATCTGGCGCCGCTGGCGGCCAGGCGCAGGCAGCTCACGGACCCGAAGGACCTCGCACACCTGACCCGGGTGAACCGCTCGCGCGGAGCCACCGTGATCAAGACCCGCGCCAACCCGCGCGCCGGCATCCCGGACCAGGACCCGCGCGAGCTGGTCTACGACAAGGAACAGATCTCGGCGATCGTGCACGCCGCCAAGGGTGCCGGGGTGCTATGCCACGCATACAGTGCCAAGGGAATCGCCGGCGCAGTGGGCGCAGGCGTGAAGAGCATCGAGCATGGCGTGTTCGTCGACGAGGCGACGCTGGTGAGCATGGCCAAGCGAGGCACGTACTTCAGCCCGACGCTCTTCGGCATTGCCGGCATGGCCAACTCCGGCAACCCGGTGCTGGCCGAGCGCGGCCGTGAACTACGGGCCGATCCTGGCCGCGGCCGCCCGTGCCGCCAATGAACTCGGCGTGATCGTCATCGGCGGCACCGACTCCTTCGGCACCGATGTCACCCCGATCGGCGACGAAGCCAACGCCCTGTCCGAGGCCGGGCTGGGCAAGCTGAAGGCGCTTCAGTCGATCACAACCGCCCCGGCCAAGTTGCTGGGCGTGGAGCGCGACGGCGTCGGGCGCCTTGTTCGCCACGGCGTCGCCGATTTGGTGGTTCTGGATCGGAACCCGCTGGAAACCTCCAAGGCGCTGAGCGAGGTGCGCGTGGTGATCGCCCAGGGCGCGATCGTGCGCAACGACCTGGGCTAAGCGAATAGGTGGCCAACGCCGGCACGGATTTCATCCTGGTTTCACCCTGGAATCCGTGCCGCCGTTGGCGCGGCGTTGACACGCGCGGCCGCCGGTGTGGCATTGGCGGCCGTTGACCGGAAATACTGTGGTCATGGAAACCTTGTTTGCCGCATGCACAAGCGCAGGAGGCCGCTCATGAGCGCCGATCCCCGAACCGCCATCCACGCCCTGGCCGCGTTGCTCGACGCCGGTTACGAAACGCCGGTTCGCGGCGGCGCGGTGCGCGAGGACGGCGTCCACACGCCGGGCTACCCCGACTACGACGAGCGCGTGTTCGCGGGCCTTGCCGCCTGCCAGGAACTGGCAGGCACCGACTACGACTACCTGGCGCACATCGAGCGGATCGA
Source organism: uncultured Actinomycetota bacterium (assembly GCA_963818105.1). Classification (GTDB taxonomy): domain Bacteria; phylum Actinomycetota; class Actinomycetes; order Actinomycetales; family Micrococcaceae; genus Paeniglutamicibacter. The sequence continues at coordinate 103,616 of CAWFRB010000041.1, forward strand.
GCACCGGCCCATTGCCCGGGGCACGCTTGAGGATCTATCGGCCTGGTTCACCTGGCTGCTGCGCGGCGAGCGATTCTGCGACGGCCACATCGCGCAGAACCTGCAAAGCGGCCGGGTGCGGGAACTGGTCACCCGGCTGCTTGAACTTTCCCCCGCGCCCTGAACGACCCCGCCGCGTCCCGCGGGCTATGCCCGCGCTTGCGCAGGGGGCAGGGTGCAGTTGGTTTCCCAGCCCGTCGGCCCGTTTCCGCCGGCCGCGTACTCCTCGATCGGGACCTCGTTCGCGGCCCACGCGGCCAGGATCGGGTCCACGATGCGCCAGCATTCCTCGGCGGTGTCCCCGCGCACCGAAAGCGTCGGATCGCCCGAGAGCACCCCGAGCAGCACTTCGCCGTAGGGGAGCAGGTCCGGGGAGTTCAGCTCCGCGCCGAGCGTCACCCGGTCCAGCGTGTACAGGTCGCCGGGGCCGTTGACGTCCAGGTCCAGCTCCAGGGTGTCGGGCCCGAACCCGATGCGCAGCTTGGTCGGTTCGTCGGTGCCCTTGAACCCGGTGGGAAGGTGGGACACCGGGCGGAACGTCACGATCGCCTCCTTGCGCACCCGTCCGAGCGCCTTGCCGGCCCGCAGGATGAACGGGACGCCCGCCCAGCGCGAGTTGTTGATGTTCAGCGTGACCTCGGCCAGCGTCTCGGTCCTGGCATGGGCGTCGACACCGGACTCGGTGGCGTAGTCGGGAACGGCCCGGCCCTTGGAAGTTCCGGAGGTGTAGCGTGCCCGGCGCGTCGAGTCCTGCGGGGTTCCGGCCAGCGCCGTGGCGCGCAGCACCGAGCCCAGGTGGTCGCGGACGTCGCGCTCGAACAGGGTCGCCGGGGCGTTCATGGTCAGCAGCCCCAGCACCTGCAGCAGGTGGGACTGGATCATGTCGCGCAGCGCGCCGGCGCGGTCGTAGTACCCGGCGCGGCCCTCCAGGGCGAGCTCCTCGTCGTAGAAGATCTCGATCTTGGCCACGTGCTCGGCGGTGAACAAGCGGCTCCAGCAGGCGGTTGGCAAAGCGCAGGCCCAGGATGTTGAACACCGTGCCCTTGCCCAGGAAGTGGTCGACGCGGTGGATGTTTTGCTCGGGCACCAGACGGATCAGCGTGCGGTTCAGCTCGCGGGCCGATTCCTCGTTGGACCCGAACGGCTTTTCCATGACCAGCAGCGTGGATTCGGGCAGCTCGCCGGGTTCCAGCACCTCGCAGGCCTTCTGGCTGACGGCCGGCGGCAGGGCGAAGTACAGGGCCACGGGCCCCTCGAGGCTGCCGACCAGCCGGGCCAGTTCGCCCGGGGCCGTCACGTCCAGTTCGGCGTACGAGGTGGTCGCGATGACCTGCTGCAGTTGCGGCCTTTCCGGCCTCCGTCGCATCCTTCATGGCCGCGTCACATACGGTTTTCACGCGTTCGGCCCACAGCTCGGGGGAGTACCCCGGGGCGCCGGCGCCGGCCAGCGCGATCCCGGGCGCCCGGCCGGAGCCGATGAGCCGCGCAAGGCCCGGCAACAGCAGCCTTCCGGTCAGGTCGCCGGAGGCTCCGAGGATCAACAACGTGCGTACATGGACCGCGTTTGCGGTGCCTGAATCAAGTTTCACACCACAAGACTGCCATGTCCGGCACAATGCGGCTCGTGAACTTGGTAATCTTGGATGTTGAGTCCAGCGGGTTAGACCGCGCCTGAATCCCACAACGAAAGAAGTGCACGGCACGTGTTCAATTCACTCTCCGATCGCCTGACATCCACCTTCAAGAACCTTCGCGGCAAGGGCAGGCTGTCCGAGGCCGACATCGACGGCACAGTTCGCGAGATCCGCCGTGCCCTGCTCGACGCCGACGTGGCCGTTCCCGTGGTGCGCGCCTTCGTGGCGCAGGTCAAGGAACGCGCCCTGGGCGAAGAGGTCTCCGCCTCGCTGAACCCGGGCCAGCAGATCGTCAAGATCGTCAACGAGGAACTCGTCGGCATCCTCGGCGGGGAGACCCGCCGCCTGAACCTGGCCAAGGTCCCGCCGACGGTCATCATGCTCGCGGGCCTGCAGGGCGCCGGCAAGACCACCCTGGCCGGCAAGCTGGCCAAGCACCTCAAGGCCCAGGGCCACACCCCGCTGCTGGTCGCCTGCGACCTCCAGCGCCCCAACGCCGTCAAGCAGCTGCAGGTCAACGGCGAACGCGCCGGCGTGCCGGTCTACGCACCGCACCCGGGCGTCTCCTCCGAGTTCGAGGCAGCCACCGGCGATCCGGTGGCGGTTGCCCGCGACGGCGTGGCCGAGGCCCGCACCAAGCTGCACGACGTGGTCATCGTCGACACCGCCGGCCGCCTGGGCATCGACTCCGAGATGATGGAGCAGGCAGCGAACATCCGCGCCGCCATCAACCCGGACGAAGTCCTCTTCGTCATCGACGCCATGATCGGCCAGGACGCGGTCAACACCGCCCAGGCCTTCAACGACGCCGTCGACCTCACCGGCGTGGTGCTGACCAAGCTCGACGGCGACGCCCGCGGCGGCGCCGCGCTGTCCGTCGCCTCGGTGACCGGCAAGCCCGTCATGTTCGCCTCCACCGGCGAAAACCTCGACGACTTCGAGATCTTCCACCCGGACCGCATGGCCAGCCGCATCCTCGACATGGGCGACATCCTCACCCTGATCGAGCAGGCCGAGGCGAACTGGGACAAGGGCGAAGCCGAGCGCATGGCGAAGAAGTTCGCCGACCGCGAGGACTTCACCCTCGACGACTTCCTGGCGCAGATGGCCCAGATCCGCAAGATGGGTTCGATGAAGAAGATCCTGGGCATGATGCCCGGGGCCCAGATTTCCCGCCAGCAGCTCGAGCAGTTCGACGAGTCGCAGATGGACCGCATCGAGGCCATCGTCCGCTCGATGACCCCGCACGAGCGCGTCGCACCGAAGATCATCAACGGCTCGCGCCGCGCGCGCATCGCCAAGGGCTCGGGCGTGCACGTCTCCGAGGTCAACTCGATGCTCGAGCGCTTCGGCGAGGCCCAGAAGATGATGAAGAAGCTGGCCTCCGGCGGAGCCATCCCGGGCATGCCCGGCGGCAAGGGCGGCGCCCGCAAGGCGGCGGCCAAGGGCGCCAACAAGAAGAAGCAGAAGTTCGGCAACCCGGCCAAGGCGGCCCAGCTGGAGGCCGCGGCCGCCGCGGCCAAGAAGGCCCCGAGCGGCGCGGCCTTCGGCGCGGGCAACAAGGAATTCAACCCGGCCGACATGAACCTGCCCAAGGGGTTTGAGAAGTTCCTTGGCAAGTAGTCCCGAGGGGAACCAGGGAGGCGATCGGCCCGAAATGCTGATCGCCTCCCTGGCGCTGATCTTCGAGGAGCTGGACGGGGCCGGTCGCGCATGCGCGGGTCCGCGACCTGCTGGCCGCCCGCCGCAGCATTGCGCTGCTGGCCGCGCCCGTGGCCTGGGGCGAACTCAGCGTCGTCGAAATGGCCATTGCGGTGAACCCCGACGGGTACATCGTCATGGCCGGCGAGGACGGAAACACCAGCCTGGGCCAGCAGATCGAGGGCTTTGCCATCGCGCTCAAGCGCGGCACCGGTGCGCTCTACGCCGACTTCGACGGGGCCGACGCCGAGGGCGGGGAACCCATCGAGGACCCGCGCCTGGAACACGTCCGCGGGGGCCGCTCGGTGCTGCTGGGTTCCTTCAAGGAGTCCGAGGTCGCGGTGTTTGCCGGGGTCACCAAGACCGCCTGGAAGTACTTCTCCACCGAATCCTCTGATGTTGCCGTCCACGAGGGCTACATGCCCGAGATCATGCTCTCCAGGTCCGTGCCGCCGGCCATCATGCTCAGCCGCATGGGGCCGCGGTTCTCCATGGTCTTTTGGTTCGAGGGACAGAGCCGGAAGCTGCACGGCTACCCGGGCTTCGGCCACGGGTGGTCGGTTGCCGTCGTGCCCGTGATCGCCGTGGCGCCCGGGACCGAAGCGGCCGACGCCACGGCGTTCCTCCAGCGCGAATGGGCCGAGCCCGACGTCGAGGCCATCGCCGAGCTGCACGAGTTCGGCGTCCCCGACGAGCAAATCCGCCTGCTGGACCAGGCCCTGAGCGGCAGCGGAAGCATCGACGCGATCAAGCGCGTGCTGCAGATCTTCGGCAAGCCGCCCGAGCTGGCCGACTACTTGGAGCAGGCCCCGGTTCCGGAATCGGCCGTGGCCGTGGAACCGCGCGGCTTCACCGGGTCGATCGCGGCCGGCATGGCTGCCGACGCCCGCGAGGCCAAGGGCATCAAGAAGTTCTTCAATCCCTTCTCATGGCGTCCGCAGACCCAGTTGGCGTGGGGTGCCGTGGAAGCCGCCTTCTTTGCCCTGGTCATCCTGCTCACCGATTGGAACGATACCTGGATCGTTCGCTGGCTGCTGATGGTCATCGTTGCCGGTGGCATCGTGAACTCGGTGGGAAACTTCATCATTGGCTTGGTGCGCTGGTCGCGCCAGGCCCGTCGCTCGAAGTAGCGCGCCGCTGGACAACGACACGGCCCGGATGCTTGTGCATCCGGGCCGAACCCATATGTGGGTTGTCACCGAATTCGGTTCGCGAGCCTGGTTCGAAACCATCCGGAATCTTGCGGCCAGGCCCAGTCATCGATCGAAACCGTATTGCGGGCATTTGGTGTTGCCTTCACATGGATAACCGGATCGACGATAGTCCACGACCTTTCAGAGCGCTTCATCACGCGCACGGCTTGCACCGGCTCTGGTGCGTTGGGGGACTGGAACAAACAGCCCCGTAGGTGAATCGGGCATCCACGGCGTTCTGTGAATGCCAACGACCGATGATCGACCCCTAGGGTTTCTAGGCCTCCCCGCAAGATTCCTTTTTAGGCTAGACAAGTTCGAGGTTCCTTGGCCAGTGGCCGAGGGACCAGATTTTCGGCCGGTTTTCCGTGGCTTCCGGTCATGCGGGAAGAGCCGGCGCAATCGTCCTTCTGCCCGGCCGCCGTTTCCCCTAAGCCGGCTGCCCAGCTCCCTCGGGCACAGGGCCGGAGCCGATGACCCATTCGAAGGCCGCGGCCCTGGAACGGGCCCCCTGGGCCGCCCTGGAGCGGTTGGGTTCGCCCAGTTCCGCGAGCAGCCCTTCGGACAGGTGCACCAGGCCGGCGAAGACGTCCGGGGTCAGCCACTCGGGACGGGTGGCGAAGAGGATGTCCTCGGTGGAGGTGTTGCCGCTGGCTCCGGGCGCGAACGGGCAGCCGCCGAGGCCGCCCAGCGCCCCGTCCACCAGGGTGGCCCCGGCGCCGATGGCGGCCAGCGTGTTTGCCACTCCGAGGCCCCAGGTGTCGTGCCCGTGGTAGGCGATCCGCCGCGCGGGGGACTCGTCGCGGACCCGGCCGACCAGGCTGGCCACCTGCGCCGGAACGGCCTGGCCGAGGGTGTCGCAGATGACGATGTCGCACGTGCCCTCGGCCCGCGGGTCGTTCGCAATGGCCAGCACCCGCTCCTCGGGCACGCGACCCTCGAAGGGGCAGGTGAACGAGGTGGCGATGCACAGCTGGATCCGTCCGCCGACTTTCCGGGCCAGCTCCACGGCCTGGGGCAGCGCCTCGAGGCTGGCGTCCGTGCTGCGGCCGATGTTCGCCTGGTTGTGCGAATCGGACGCGGAGAGGCAGTACTGGAAGTTCCGCGCTCCCGCCGCGGCGGCCTTGGCCACGTGGCCGGGCGTCGCCACCCAGATCCAGCACTTTTCCAGTTCCTCCGCCGTCAGGGCACGGACTACCTCAAGGGTGTTGGCCATCGTCGGCACCAGGTCGGCGCGGGCCATCGAGCCGAGCTCGATGGACGGCACGCCCAGGCGCAGCAGCTCCCGGACCGTCTCCACCTTCCGCTGCGTGGAGAGCACCTTGCCGGTCAGCTGCAGCCCGTCCCGCAGGGTCACGTCGCGCAGCTCCGCGCGGGGTTCAACGGCGAAGCTCATGCCTGGGTTCCTTCCACGCGGCCGGTGGCCGCATTGATCCGGTCCGCATCCATGCCCAACAGCCCGCCCAGGACTTCCTCCGTGTTCTCGCCCAGGTCCGGGCCGAGGTTCCGGATGGGCAGCGACTGCCCGCCGATCACCGGGACGATCCCGGGGAAGCCGATGTCGGTGAGCATCTCCTCGCCGGTGGAGACATCGAATTTCTGGATCATGTTCCGTGCCGCGTACTGGTCGTCGGCGACGATGTCGGCCGCCGTGTAGATCGGCCCCGCCGGAACCCCCGCGGCGGCCAATGCGTCAAGGGCCTCGGCGGCGGTGCGCCGCCCGGCCCATTGGCCGATGGCGGCATCCAGTTCCTCCCGCCGGTCCCAGCGGCCGGCGTTGCTTTGCAGCCCCGGGTCCGCGCCCAGCTCAGGCCGGCCGATGGTCTCCATGTAGCGCTGGTAGATGGAGTCCCCGTTGCCGGCCACCACGATGCTGGCGCCGTCGCCGCACAGGTAGGCGTTCGATGGGGCGATGCCCTCCATCCGCCCGCCGGTGCGTTCGCGCAGCACGCCGTACGCCTCGTAGTCCGGGACCAGGGATTCCATCATCGAAAACACCGCCTCGTTCAAGGCCACGTCGATGATCCGCTCCGGCAGCGCCACCGTCGAACCCGCCGCCGCCCGCCGGGCTTCGCGCTGGAAAAGGCCCATCATCGAACCGAAGGCCGCATAGAGGCCCGCGATGGAATCGCCGATCGAGACGCCCACCCGCACCGGCGCGCGGTCCGGGTCGCCGACCAGGTTGCGCAGGCCGCCGTAGGACTCCGCCACCGCGGCGAACCCGGGCCGCCCGGACATCGGCCCGGTCTGGCCGAACCCGGAGATCCTGGTGATGACCAGCTCCGGGTTCACCTCGTTGAGCACTTCCGGTCCCAGGCCCCACTTCTCCAGCGTGCCGGGACGGAAGTTCTCCAGAAGGATGTCCGACTTCGCCGCCAGCTCCAGCACCGCCTGCCGCCCCGCCTCCGTGCGCAGGTCCAGCACCACGGACTTCTTGTTGCGGTTGATGGTCCGGTACAGCATGGACGTGTTGCCCTTGTGCAGGCGCCAGTTCCGCAGTTCGTCGCCGGTGCCCGGCCGCTCCACCTTGATCACCTCGGCCCCGAAGTCCGCCAGCAGCCGCGCGGCCGTGGGTGCGGCAATGTAGTTGCCGAGTTCGAGGACGCGCACGCCGTCCAGCGGGGCGATGGGTGTCTGTGTCATGGCTCTTTCCTCAAGATTTCGGTATGTCTCGGGCGGGCAGTTGGCGTGGCAGGCCCTGCGGTTCAACCGGTGCGCCGCGAAGTGCGCCGGAAGACCACAAAGGACTGGGGGGCCGGCCAGTGCTCCGTCCCCGGGTCCGGACCAGTTCCAAGGCTACCGGCGTCTGGCCTGGTCGTGGACCCGGAGTTGGGTCAGGGCCAGCCGCGCCAGCGGGACTTTCACGCCGGCCCTGTCGGCGACGGCGGCAAACTGGCCGAGCAGGTGTTCCCCTTCGTGGGAGGTTCCGGCAAGCACGTCCCTGTAGAGGGAGGACGTGAAAACGGAGCCCTCCTCGGTGAACATCTCCAGGCTCGCGGCGTGCGCGGCCGGCGTGACGGTGTATCCGGCCGCTTCGGCCACCCGTTCGGTTTCCTCGATGACGTCCAGCACGAACTCCTTCCCGCCCGGGGCGGCAATGATGTCGCCGATCGTGCCGCGCATCAGGCAGGTGATGATTCCGCCTGCGGCGATGAACGACCATTTGTGCCACATGGAGGCCATGATGTCCTCGGCGATGGACATGCGGAAGCCCGGCGCCGCCATTTCACGGCCGATGCGCGCTATGCGCTCCGTCGGCTTCCCGTCCTGCGCGCCGAAGGTCATGGATGCGTGCGGTTTCATCTGGAACACCGAACCGTCCGGAGTCACCGTGCACACCACGCGGACAATTCCACCCAGCACGGCGTCCCGGCCGTAGCGTTCGTTGAGTGTTTCAAGGTGGGCCAGGCCGTTGAGAAGCGGCAGGACGGTCGTGTCCGGACCGACGGCGGGAGCCATGTCCCGCAACGCCGATTCCAGGGACCAGGCCTTGACCATCAGGAGGACCAGGTCATAGGGGCCGTCCAGTTGCCTGGCGGTAACGGTGCGAACGGGTACCGTCTCGTCATATCCAGGTCCATAGACCCGGAGCCCGTTGCGCAGCTGGTCGAACCGATGCTGATGGACCAGGAAAGTTACGTCGCGGCCGGCCTGGGCCAGGCGTGTTCCGAAGTACCCGCCCGTCGCTCCGGCCCCGACTATCAGTGTTTTCATCGTCTATCCACCTCATGTTTTCGGCTGGATCTTCCCAGCGGTCGTTTGGAGTTTGGCACGGACGCTCGTTCGTCATCCGGCTCCGTCCGGACCCCGTAGTGGTGCTTTCAACCCGATGCTCACCGGCATGGCCTGATCCGCCACGGGCTTCCCCTTCCGCGGCCTCTCCCGGGGTGTCCGTACCCGCTGGCGGACCCAGTCGCTGGCTTCGGAGATGATGGCTTCAAGCGGACCCTTGCCGATCGAACTGCGCCACACCATCGCGAACAACATGAAGGAGATGACCTGGACCCACAGCGATACCACCGGCCGTTCCTCGTCCAGGACTTCGAGCATGAGTACGATGCAGTGCGCCGAATAGAGGGTCAGCGTCATCGTCCCGACCGCCGCAAAGGGGGAAAAGACCTTGCTGCCGGAGTGGGTCAGGAGCAGGACGATGCCTATGGCGGCCACTGCCGCGCCCAGGTTGTGCAAAACGTTCAACGGGGTATCGGAGTATGGCGCAACGGTCGCCAGCCACCACCACGTCGTGTTCGGCATGAACACGGAGTCCGGGCCGTATGCCAGCTGTTCGGCGATGTCTTCCGTGCTGAGTGACGGCGTCGCTTCGACCAGGCGCTGCATGCCCCCGGCGGGTCCCAGAAGGACCTTCGAAAGCACCCACGTGGAGATGGCCAGCGCCGCGCCCCAACCAACGAACTTGAACGCGACTTTCCTCGACGTCAGCACCTGTCGGCCGATGACCATTCCCACACAGAGGTAGGTCATCCACAGCAGCGTCGGGTAGAAGCCGGTCACCAGCATGTCGAGGATGAACAGCACCGGCTGCCGTGCCGCGGTGACCAGGGTGTAGTCGGCCTCCGGATCGACTTGCTCCGGGATGGTGCCGTTGAGCAGATGGCGGAGGACGGGGCCGAAGATCGCAAAGATCGGTGCCGCGATCAACAGGAAGCGTGACGAACGGCCATAGAACGGAACGGCCAGAAGAACAGGATGCCGAAGTAGGGAATGATCGTTTCGATCGGGGTTTCCAGGTGGCCCAGCAGGAGGCCCATCAACAAAATGAGCAGGCCCCGGACAACCAGGGCGGCCCTGTCGGCGGCCAGCGTGCGGCCGTGGAGCTGGCCGCGGGACCTTTTCTCAACGAAGGCAATGGATACCCCGGCGAGCACCGCGAACAAGGCGGCGGCCCTTCCGCCGAAAACGGCAAAGGGCCAGCTCATGGCCCCGTCCACGTGCTCCGCAGGGAAGACATGGACGGCAACCATGCCAATCAATGCCACTGACCGGGCAACATCCACGCCCATGGCACGCCGCGTGGGGGAAGGCGCCGCGGGTGTCCCCGCCGTGCGGGACTCCGTGGGTTCCGCGGTCGATTCCTGTTTCTGCCTTTCAGCGCTCATAACGGACCTCATGGGTTAGCTCAGTTGCAATCTGGGCACCCCCGATTGCAGCATCCTTGCCATCAAGCCGTCACTGAGTCGTTGTCCCCTGCCTCACGGAGGGGTGGGCGTGCTGGTGGCAGGCGGTTGCCGGTTCGGGCAGGTGATTCCATGCCCAGGTGCCGGGCCTATGCTGTGGGAATTTCGCTGCGTACGGAAATGGGGGATGCCTTTGCCGATTCCGGACGCCCTGGCTTTGATCGTCCTGTCTGCCCTTCCGCCGCCGAACCATCTTCTAGCATTCCCAAGCGCCACTCCAGCAGCCCCGCTTTTCCTCATGCGGTGCCTTGCCGTGCCCCCTGCAGGTCCTTTCATGGTAGGCGGAACCCAGGGGGCAGGGTACCCCCTGCATCTCCCGGAAGCCATGGTTTTCAACCTTTTTTCCCGGCCGCGATCAATGGTCCGTGGTTCGGCGAAGGATCCATCCGGCCCGGTCGGCCGTGGCCGGATGGCCGGCGGTGCAGGTCGTCAGCCCGACCGCAGGTCACACGGTTTTCCGGCTCACAATGTTGCGCCTTGGCTTCCGTCGGCGCGGTGGGGTTCGGAGGGGAGTGCTGCCGTTCCGCTTTCGGCCGCCTGCTCTTGCCGACCGCGCGCACCGTCCCGGGGTGTCCGCCGGGGCCGGCCTTTCCGGGAGCAACCGCACGTTGCCGCACGGGCAACAAGTTCGTGAAGACCGAACCCTTGTCCAAGAAAATGTTAGAGACTAACATTCGTGGCATGGGAAAAGCCGCCGCCACGAAGGCCCTCCTGCAGGAGCGGGCCATGGCGTTGTTCGTTCGGCAGGGTTTCGACGAGACGACCGTCGCACAAATCGCCGAGGCTGCCGGGGTTTCGCAGATGACCTTCTTCCGGCATTTTCCGACGAAGGAGGCGGTGGTCTTCGACGACCCCTACGATCCGGCGATCGCGGAGATCGTTGCCGCCCAGGATCCCGGCCTGCCGGCGATGGAGCGCGTCCGGCTGGGCCTGCTGGCAGCATGGGGCGCGGTGCCCGAAGCCGGCGACAACGCGACCAGGGAAAAGATCAGGCTGGTAGCCGGCCATCCCCGGCTTGCTGCCGGCATCCGGGAGAACAACCGCCGGACCGAGGACCTGATCGTCGAAGCCCTCACGGGAACCGGAACGGGCCGGTTTGAGGCGCGGGTCGCCGCCGGAGCGTGCCTGGGCGGATTGACGGCCGCACTGCTGGACTGGGCAGTGGAACCAGACGGGCAGGAACTGGGGGAGCGCATGTGCGCGGCCCTGGCGGTGATGGGCGAATCGGACAGTGCCGTGCGAGGCGAGCGATGACGACGCCGGCGGGCATCACGGCCCGGGGGATCGGCAAGACCCTGGGCGGTGTCCCGGTGCTCGAGGACGTGTCCCTGGACGTGGAGCCGTCGCAGATCCATGCACTGGTCGGGTTGAACGGGGCCGGGAAGACGACCTTGATGCGGATCCTGCTGGGCATGCTCAAGCCCGACCTGGGCTCGGTCATGCTCGCGGGGTCTCCGGTATCCGGGGCGGGCGAACATCCCTGGTCCCGGGTCGGCCAGATGCTGGAAACGCCCTTCGCCTACCCGGAGCTGAGCGCACGGGAAAACATCTGTTTCTCCGCGCGGCTGCACGGCATGGACAGGGAAGCCGCCAACGCATCCACCGGGCAGGCGCTCGCCGACCTGGGGTTGGACCAATATGCGGCCAAGCGGACCGGCACGCTGTCGCTGGGGAACCGGCAGCGGGTGGGCCTGGCCGCGGCCCTGGTGCATGCCCCGAGCATGATCGTGCTGGACGAACCGACCAACGCGCTGGATCCCCGGGGTGTCATCGTTCTGCGCCGGTTGCTCCGGGATGCCTGCCGGGATCGGGGTGCCGCCGTCCTGGTCTCCAGCCACCACCTGGACGAGGTGGCCCGGATGGCCGACAGGATCAGCGTGCTGCACCGCGGAAGGATCATCGGAACCCTGCAGCCCGGGACGGTGGACCTCGAGCGTCGCTTCTTCGACCTGGTGCTGGAATCCGACGAGCAAGGGCAGGAGCAATGATGGATGCATCCGGAGCGGCCCTGGCTTTCGAGGCGCTGAAGTTCCGCCGTGCGCCCGTGGTGCACATGGTTTCGATCCTGATCGGTGCGGGATTGCCCGTGCTTGCTGCGGCATTCATGGTTGCCGCGAGCCTCCGGCGGATCCGGCCAGATCCAGCTCAAGGCGGCAGCCATGCTGACGGGCACGGGCTGGACCGGATACTTGGCCATGGTGGGCATGATCTTGTCCGTGGGCGGACTGCTGGGCATCGGATTCGTGGTGTGCTGGTGCTTCGGGCGCGAGTTCACCGAAAGGCGGGAGGCCGGCCTGTTTGCCCTGGCCGTCGGCCGCCGGCGGATCGCCTACGCGAAGTTCGCGGTGATCCTGCTGTGGTCGATGGCCCTTTGCCTGGCGTGCATGGTGGTTTCGCTGGTGGCCGGACTCGTCATCGGCCTGGGCATGCCAGGCCCGGAGGCCCTGGTCGCAGTCGGCAAGGCGTGGTTCGTGGGCGTTCTCGGGGCGTTGCTTGCTTGCCCGCTCGCCGTCGTGGCCAGCATGGCGCGCGGGTACCTTCCGGGCGTCGGGGGACTGGTGCTGCTGGTCGTCATCACCCAAGTGGTGACCGCATTCGGCGCCGGGGCATGGTTCCCCTATGCTGCTCCGGGATTGTGGATGGGCATGGGCGGTGCGGCGGCCGCCGGCACCGTAAGCCCGCTGCAGCTATTCCTCTGCATCCCGGTTTCCTTGGTCGGCATCGCAGTGACCGGCCAATGGTGGAAGCGCATGGAGATCAGCGCCGGTTGAGAAGCGCCGGCGCAGGTTGCAGGCTGGAGGTCGACGGATCCAAGTCTCCCTTGTTCGGGAAATGCCCCGGCAGTCTTCGTCGTTGCCTTTCGGCCTTTCGAGTCTTCAACGGGGCGCCGCCCGATCGTTGCGGGCCTTGGCGGCACGGGACCCTGCCGCCGGGCGATTCGGGCGCCTCCCTGCGGTTGTTCTTCAGTAGCATGGCATGGTGCAGTCCGCCGGCCTGCCGAGATCCTGGTTTGAGGTAGGAGTACGTTATGGACATGCGACTGGAATTGGTGCCGCTTCCCTCAACCGACGTGGACCGAAGCAAGGCGTTTTACGTCGACCGGGTGGGCTTCAACCTCGACCACGATGTAGAGCCGGGCAACGGCATGCGCGTGGTGCAGTTGACTCCGCCCGGGTCGGCTTGCTCCATCGTGATCGGCGTCGGCATCAGCGATCCCCACGCGGGACGCGTCCACGGACTACATCTGGTTGTCGAGGACCTGCAAGCCGCGCGACAAGCGCTGCTCGACAACGGGGTTGACGTGTCGGATGTCAGTGACATGGGCGGAGGAGTCCGGTACGCATACTTCAGCGATCCGGACGGAAATTCCTGGGCGCTGCAGCAGATCTCCAGATAATTCGGGCCACGCCAGCTTCCGTTAAATTCGACGGCGACAGGCCGGACGGAAGCCCCCAACCCAAGATCTTGTACGGGTGTGGGGCGGCCGGTAGCGTGGTGAATAGTGGGCCTGTGGACCGCCGGCCCCTTGTAGAGAGGACGCGTCATGCCGACCGTGATCGGGTACCACGATGTCAAGGACAAGGACCATTGGCTTGCCTCACCAAAGCGCGAAGAGGTTTTCGGACCTCTTGGCATCACCAACATCCGGACGTTCGTGGATCCCGGCAACCCGACGAAGGTCGCGGTGCTGATGGACGTCCCCGACCTGGACGCCCTGATGGAAGCCATGAAAACCGATGGCATGGCCGCGGCCATGGACTACGACGGCGTGTTGGGCGAGACACTGGTGATTCTCGTCGAGGCGTAGTTTTCATTTCCCGGAAGGTGAATCTGCCATGGGTGGGGTGTCGCTTCCGGAATTCTGCGGACGGCACGCCCGGCCATCGTCACACTGACACACAAGTGAAAATCACCGGCCTTTTCCGCATGCCACCGCATGTGGCGTGGGCTCCCCGCCGAACCGGACGGAGCCATCCAGCGGCCGGGAATCGAGTGCTGTGCACCCGAAGCGCCATCGGTTCCGTATCGCCCGTGCCGGCGGCACGGGCGATACGGAAACCATTCATGATTGGGGCGGAAGCCGTGCCGGTCAACCGCCGGACAAGGGCCAGGCCGACCGGAGTTCCGGGCCAATGCCGCTCCACCGGAGCGTCGCCCGCACTGCGGACGACCGAGCGCAGGACCAATGCGACGATGATGGCGTCGTCGGCGTACCCGATGACCGGAAGGAAATCCGGGACCAGGTCAATGGGCGAAGCCAAATAGACCAGAAGCAGGACAAGCCGGACGCGGATTCCGCGCGGAAGGGTCCGGTCTGCGGCCAGCCGCCGCAGCAGTATCAGCAGGTCCGGCAGCAGTCGCAGGGATTCCTTGAAGCCCGCAGTCTCCGGGTGGCGGCGGGCGTAAAGAGCCAGCAAGACCAGCAGGGCGGCGTAGACCAGAACCACGCCGCCCACGACGGCGATCAGCGTGTCCCACACGTTCATGCGGCGGCTCCTTCGGGGCTGCTTGTGAATGGGCGGCGTGGTTCACGGATGGCGATGGGATGATCGCCGGTCGATGCAAATGGCTGCCAAGCCGCCATGCAATCATGTCGCCAAGGGGCAGCCAAATGAAAGTCGGACCTTTCCAGGCAGGCTCCGGCCAGTGTCCTTTGCTGTCGGTACGGCACCGGAATGCCCATTGCCTGCCCGGTGCGGATCCTGCCCCGCGCCATGGCGAGCATGGTCAAGACCTTCCAACCACCGCCCGGACCTGGGGCGGCGGGGCCGCCGGCACCGTGCCGTGCATGGCCCTGCCGATTTGGCTGCCGACCATTTCGGAGAACCCGTAGCCCGGCGAACCACGAACCGTTGTAAGCGCAAAGCCGAAGGCCTACCATGTGCCTGAAGCCCCACTTCGGGGAACAGCTCCGGGATCTTCCCACCATGAGCATCGTGCGCACCGTAGGATCCCACGTCCCGGACATCACGGGACAGGAAAAACCATGACCAAGTATCTGTTCGAAGCGAACTACGTGGGCGAAGGCGTCAAGGGGCTCATGCGCGATGGCGGCACCAAGCGCCGCGATGCTGTCGACGAAGCCCTCAAGTCCGTGGGCGGCTCGCTCGAAAGCTTCTACTACGCATTCGGGGAGACCGACGTCCTGGGGGTCTTTGACATCCCGGACCAGGCCGGTGCCGTGGCACTGTCCCTCATGATCAATTCGACGGGCGCGGTGAACCTGCAGCTGAAGCCGCTCATGACCCCGGAGGATATCGACGAAGCGGCCAAGAAGACGCCGTCATACCGGGCGCCGGGGCAATAGGCGGTCCGTCGCCCGCGACCCCGACGCAAAGGGTGTGCCGCCGATCCCCGTCGGGGGATCGGCGGCACACCCTTGCCTTGCGGGAGACGCTAGACCGCGGCGCTTTCCAGCTCCTCTTCGCCGGCCCCGGCGAAGGACTGCGGTCCGTTGACCATCAGGCCCATCATGTCGAAGACCAGGGTCGCGGCGGCCAGCGAGGTGATGTCCGCGTGGTCGTAGGCCGGTGCGACCTCGACGACGTCGGCGCCCACGATGTTGATTCCGTTCAGGCCGCGGATGAGCCGCAGCAGTTCGCGGGAGTGCAGGCCGCCCATTTCCGGGGTTCCCGTGCCCGGGGCGAACGCCGGGTCAAGGACGTCGATGTCGACCGAAAGGTAGACCGGGGTGTCGCCCAGGCGGTCCCTGATCTTCTGGATTGCCGCGGCGACGCCGATTTCGTCGATGTCGGTGCTGCGGATGATCTGGAATCCGAACTCGTGGTCGCGCAGGAAGTCGTCCTTGTCGTAGACCGGCCCGCGGATGCCCACGTGCATCGACTTGTCCTCGATGAGCAGGCCCTCCTCGAAGGCCCGGCGGAACATCGTTCCGTGGGTGACCGGCTCGTCGAAGTAGGTGTCCCAGGTGTCCAGGTGGGCGTCGAAGTGGAGCAGCGCCACCGGCCCGTGGACCTTGTTGACGGCCCGCAGCATGGGAAGGGCGATGGTGTGGTCGCCGCCGATGGCGATCACGCGCTTGTCCTTGGCCAGGAGCGGGAGCGCCTGTTCCTCGATCTGGTCGATGGCGCGGCCGATGTTGTACGGGGTGCAGGCCACGTCGCCGGCGTCGACGACCTGTGCCATTTCCACCGGGATGACGTCGAGTTCGACGTGGTAGCCGGGGCGCAGCAGCCGCGAGGCCTCGCGGACCGCGGAGGGGCCGAAGCGGGCGCCGGGGCGGAACGAGGTTCCGCCGTCGAAGGGGACGCCCAGGATGGCGATGTCGTAGTCGGGGACCGCGTCGATCTGGGGAAGGCGGGCAAAGGTTCCCAAGCCGGCGAAGCGGGGTACCTTGGTTGCGTCTACCGGGCCGATGGGCTTGTGGGTGCTCATGACAGTTTTCCTTCTAGTTCGACGTTGAGTGGTTCAGTGCTGGTTTGTTCCGGGTCCTCGGAGCGGCCGTCACGCGAGGTGGTCTCGGAGAGGCTGCGGTTGGCGGTTTCTGGCGCCAGCAGGAAGGTGGCGACGAGTCCGACCAGGGAGATGCCGGCGCCGATCAACAGTGCTCCGGCGGCGCCGAAGGAAATGATCGCCACGGGCATGAGGTAGGTGCTGGCGGCGGACCCGACGCGGCTGATGGCCGTGCCGAATCCGACGGCGGTGGCACGGATTTCCGTGGGGAAGAGCTCGTTGGGGTAGACGACCTCGAGGAAGCTCGAGGCGCCGGAGGCCAGTGCGAAGATGGCCAGGGCGGTGAAGAGCGTCTGGGGTGCGACGTTGGGGATGAAGGCCGGGGCCGCGAGGGCGACCACGATGATGCCGAAGGACCAGAGCAGGAGCTTGCGCCGGCCGATGCGCTCGACCAGCCACAGTCCGGGGATGCCGCCGACGACGAAGATCAGCGAAATCAGCAGCGAGCCGCCGTAGAGGTTTGCGTCCCCGTCCATGCCGAAGGACGCCAGCAGGTCCGGTGCGAAGGTGTACACCGCGAAGAGCGGGATGACCTGGGCGGTCCAGAAGATCGAAACGAAGAGCGTGCGCCGCCAGAATTTCCGGTTGAAGATGTCCGTGAACGTGGCCTGCTTGCTGCCGTTTCGGTTGCTTCGCCCAGGGACTCGATGTCGTACTTCTCGCCGTAGACCTTCTTGATGACGGCGCGGGCCTCGTCGACCCGGCCGCGGGAGAGCAGCCAGCGCGGGGACTCGGGGGTCCCGAGGCGGAAGAGCAGGGTGATGATGGCGAAGATCGCGGGGCTGGCCAGCATGTAGCGCCAGGCGTCGGGGCCAGCATCGCGCAGGGCGTAGCCCACCGCGAAGGCCGCGGCGGCGCCGATGGCCCAGACCACGAACGTCGCCCCGAGCAGCCGGCCGCGGTGCTTCTTGGGCAGGAACTCGGCAAGCAGCGAGGTGGCGATGGGGTAGTCGGCGCCGATGGCAACACCCAGCAGGAAGCGCCAGATGCACCAGTTGCCAGATGTCGGTGGAGAACGCGCTGAGGATGGAGAAGACGGCCAGGGCGATCAGGTCCAGGATGTACATGGTGTGGCGGCCGACCTTGTCGGTCACCCAGCCAAAGACGCCGCCGCCGAAGAAGATGCCGACCAGGCTGGCCGCGCCGACCATGCCGATTTCCGAGGGCCCCAGGTCCAGCGCCGGGGTCATCGTGATCAGGGCGATCCCGATGATGGACAACGCGTAGCCGTCGATGAACGGTCCGCCGGAGGAAAAGGTGGTCAGCTTCTTGTGGAATCGGGTCAGCGGCGCGTCATCAATGAGATGAACGGAGGAGCTCATTGCGACCCTTCTTTCTCTAAGTGCCCAGGTGCCGGGCGGGAAGTTTGTATCTCAATGATTGGTGACGGGGGTCACTGGATCAATCAACCGGTGTCAACAATTGAAACATCGCTCTAGACATTTGTATGAACGCCGGGATTCAATGGGTGTGCTTTGGATCCGATTGTGAAGGCGTGCCGAATGTCGATGACCGTGAAGGAGCTTCTCGCGGAGCCGCAGCTGGGGCTGGGGATCCTGGCGGGCGAGGCCGGGCTGGAAAATTCCATCACCTGGTCGCACACCTCCGACCTTCCCAATCTCTGGGAATGGATCTCCGGCGGGGTGCTGCTGATGACCAACGGGCTTTCGATCCCCGCCGAGGCCCCGAGCCAGGTCGAGATGGCGCGCGCGCTGGTCGCCTCGGGTGCCAGCGGCCTTGCCGTCGGCGAAAAGATGCATGCCCCGGCGTTCACCGATGAATTCCTCGAGGCCTGCGACTCGCTGCCGCTGCCCCTGATCAATGTGCCGTACCCCCTGCCGTTCATTGCGATATCCAGGTCCATTGCCGAGGCGGCGCTCCTGGAGGAATCCCGAAGGGTCAAGCAAACCGCGAGGATCTATGACCTTCTGCGCAAGGCTACGACTCCGGGTGAAACGTGGAGCGAACTATTGGCCGGCATTGGCGGGGAAATCTCCGCACGGTTGTTTGTGGTTGACCGCAGGTGCCTGCATCCCTGGCAACCCGGGGACCGGGGGCTGCCGAAAGAGGTTCTCCGGCAGGTGGCGGAGGCCAGCGAAAAGTCCGAGGTCGGATCCCGGCATTTCCACTGGAGCCAGGATGGCGGGCGGTCGGTGCTGCTCATGGACATTCCCACGCACGGACACGCGATGCTGGTGGTGTTGCCGGAATCCGAGTCGACTCCGGATGGCGTGGTGCTTTTGCACGCCGCCACGGTGCTTGGTCTGGGGCTGTCCCGCTCGGCGCTGGCCATGGAGGGCAGGTATCGCACCGGAGGCGAATTCTTGCTGCAGGCTTTCGGTGGACGCATGGGGGCCGCCGAGGCCGCCCGGCGACTCGCGGACTTTTCGCTTCCCGAGGAAGGGGTTCGGGTGCTTTCGCTGGCTTCGCGGCCGGGGTTCAACCTGCCCGAGGTGCATCGTGCGCTGTGGCGCCACGGGGTCAATAGCGTCTGTGTCGACGGCGGGGAAAGGCTTCACCTGCTCGTTTCCGCGGAAACTTCCGTCGAGTCGCTTCTGCACGTCATTGATGGCGATGTTTCACTGGGGCTGAGCACGCCGTGGGCGCCTCGGGTCTCCAGCGTGCATTGCGCGAGTCCGTGTGGGCGCTTGGCATGGCGCGCGCCGGAGGGTCGAGTCATGCCCTGTATTCGACGGAGACTTCCTGGTTCGGTCTCAACGGGTACCGCGAAGGCGAGGCGCTGGTCCATCGGCTGCTTGGTCCCTTGCTGGAATACGACCGCACCCATGGTGCCGAACTGATGGCGACGTTGGGTGCCTATCTCAAGAACCAGCGCTCGGCGCAGAAGGCCGCGACGGAGCTTTTTACGCATCGGCAAACCGTCATCTACAGGATTCGAAAGGTCGCCGAACTCACGGGGTTGGACTTGGCCGAAACGGCCTCGGTGGCGCAGCTGTGGTTGGCGGTCCAGGCCCGGGATTCCCTGGAAGTGGCAGGTCTTGCGGGCGGCGAGTGAGCCCGAAGAAATTAATGGTTGTAGCTTCAACCAAATTGTGCGATACTTGGAACAAGAACAATTCCACCTCCACGCAGAATGGATCGCCAGCCATGAGCACCACCCAAGACCAACTCTCCGCAGACCTCGCAATGGGCACCGTGATGCTCAAGGTCGGCGACATGAAGAACATGAGCGGCTACTACCAGAAGGCGCTTGGCCTTGAGGTCGTCTCCGAATCCGCCGGGGGAGTGGGACTGGGCCGCCAGGGTCTGGAACTCGTCCACCTCTCCGATGGGCAAGGGCCTGAACCTGCCCGGCCGCGGCGAGGCCGGCCTCTTCCACACCGCGCTGCTCTTCGACACCCAGGCCGACCTGGCCGCCACGGTGCTCTCCGCCGCCCAGTTCGACGGCTCGCTGTTCACCGGCAGCTCCGACCACCTGGTCTCCGAGGCCTTCTACTTCAACGACCCCGAGGGCAACGGCATCGAGCTGTACTTCGACCGCCCGCGCGACACCTGGAAGTGGAACGGCGACACCATCGCCATGGACACCATCTACCTGGACCCGAACGACTACCTGAACAAGCACCTGAACGAGCAGGCCGTCAGCGAATTGCGCACGACCCGTGCCGGAATCGGCCACGTGCACCTGCAGGTGGGCGACGTGCCGATGGCCGAAAAGTTCTACGTCGACACCCTCGGCTTTGCCAAGACCACCAGCTTCCACGGCCAGGCGCTGTTCGTCTCCGCCGGCGGCTACCACCACCACATGGCCATGAACGTGTGGAACTCCCGCGGCGCCGGCCCGCGCAAGGACACCCTGGGCCTGGGCGAGGTGCTGATCACCGTCCCGAACGCAGGACGAGGTGGGCGCGCTCGCCGACCGCCTCAAGGTTGCCGGCGTCGCCAGCCACCACACGGGCGCCGAACTGCGCTTCGAGGATCCGTGGCGCAACCAGCTGCGCGTCGCCGTTGGCTGAGACAACGCTGCGTTGACATGTGCGCCGGAACTCCGATTGCCATCAGGCAACGCGGGTGGAGTCGCCATCGATCGAATCTTGCACCCGTCATGAGTGACGGCGAATGCGGCCCCGGAAGACCGGGGCCGCATTCGCCGTTTCCGGGTGTCCGCCGGCAACGTGGACAGTAGCCGCTCCGGGGCCATGCCCCGTTGCACGGGCTGCCTCGACCGGGCGGTCCGACCATACGTGCCGGCATCCAATCACGGGACTCGATGCGGCAACGCCTGCCTCCGCGGGCTTGGTGATGCGAGCCAGGCCCAAGGCAACAGCGAAGCGCATGCGGTCCCGGAACGGGGCCGCATGGAACCGCTACTCCATCGGCGGCGGGGCATCGTTCGGCGGGGGAGATGCCAGTCCCGTGGGAACGTCTGCCCTGGCCGGATCGTCGGGTCCCTGGTCCAGCCGGAAGGGCGGGTATTCGTCCCGCAGGAGGAGCGTGTAGGTCAGGACGCGGTATATCCAGCGGTTGATTCCCATGACCAGGTCGAAGAGCGGGCGCTGGTATCGGCCGGTGAACAGGAGCATGAGGGCGGCGATGAGCACCAGGATGCCCAGCAGCGAGAATCCGGCAGCGTTCCCGTAGTCCGATGGCCAGCTGCCGTCCCCCGATGGCGCTGTGTCGTTGCCGTTCGATGATGCCCAGACGCTGCCGGTGAAGATGGAGACGATGAGCAGGTGGGGGATGGCCAGCAGCCACCACTTGACCAGAACCAGCCCGTGGGAGAGCTTTTCGGGGTAGTCGACCTCGAAGTCGGCGGGGTAGTCGGTGGCGGCAAGGGTGAACGGCGGGTACTTGTCCGTGGCCAGGGCCGAGTAGGCGTAGAAGGACACCCGCCAGCTCCAGCGCAGGACGCCGACGGCGAAGTCGAAGAGCGGGCGCGGGTAGCGGCCGGTGAACAGGATGGCGAAGCCGGAAATGATCGTGGTGATGAAGACGGCGAACCACAGGAAGAACAGGATGATGAAGTGGGGCACGGCCAGAAGCCACTTGACCAGCCACAGCCAACGGGACAGCTGCGGGTCCAGGTGCCCGGAAAGCCGTGCGGGGTAGTCCTTCCCGGCCAGTCCGGCCGGTGGCCGGGCGTCCCCGTTGGCGCGCGCGTCCGCCTGCCGAGGGCGACGGCGCCGAGCGCGATCAGTCCGGCGCCGATGAGCCAGGGCGATGATTCCCGCGATCCACAGGACCGGGGGCGATGGCCCCGAACAGATCGGAATGGACCGCGGCCTGCAGGTTGGCCGTGATCCCGGCGCCGGCGTCGGCATTCATGACCACCACGACCCAGTCGCCGCTGCGCAGGTCCACGGTGACCTGCTGGGTGCCCGGCCCGGACGCGGAGGCGGCCCAGAAGCCCTGCCCGCCCGGCGGGGAGGGAACGGCCGATCCCGGCACGTCCCGGGACTGGAACCGGAATGGCGATGTTTCCACGCCGGTGATCTCGGTGGTGTGGACGCCGGCGAGGTACCTGTCGACATCGCTCTTGGGGCCGATGCCGATGAAGACCTGGCCGCCGGGTGCCGTGGACTCGGCGGCGAGCCGCAGGCTGCCCAGGTTGAAGGGAAGCGTGTCGGTGCCGATCCGGGCGGGGGGAGAGGTCAGCGCGTAGGACGTGGCGGAGAATTCACGCATCGGGGTGCTGAGATAGCCGTCCGGTCCTTGGTGGGACAGGACCGCGGCCGAGGCGGCGCCGCCGATGATCGCTCCGATGCCAACCAGCGCGAGCAGGATGCCCAGCACCAGGGCGATGACGGCGCCCACGGCTGTGTTGCGGGCAGTGCCCGGGCCGGGCGTCCTGCCCTCGGTCGGTTGGATTGACCGTCATGTCATCACGCACCTCGTCGTTGCTTGCCACTCTTGCGGAATCGTCGACCCGCGGCCAGGGGCCAAGGTCATCGCCTGTCGACGTGATCGTGCCGCTACCGGGCCGGGATTGGTCCGGCCCCGCGAGTCCTTGGTCTGTGGCAGCATTGCCGGCTTGCCGGAGTGGCGGGTTTCCGGAAGGCAGGGATAGGTCGGGAGACCTGTTTGGGAGGAACCGGCCGACGCCCGATGCCGCAATCTTCCTCCCGGCAGCGGCAGCTTCTCAAGGCCCGCGGCCGGGCGATCTTCGCGCGTCGCCGGCGTGGTTCCGGCCCTAGGACACGGCGGGATCGGGTGTGAAACCGATCTTGCCGGTTCAGCCGAACGCGGGCGAGTCCGCGGGGGCCAGCACGCCTGACCGCCCGGGGCCCGATCCGGATCGTTGCCGGAAGCGGGCCGGCCATCTCGCCGTCGGCGTAGATGTTCAGCGGCTTGTTGGCGCTGATCGTCACGGTTGCTGCCGCGCGCGAAATCGATGTTGGCCTGCCCGAGGTGGCTGCCCCGGTAGGAACGCAGGAACGTCGCCGCAACGCCGAGGGCCGTGGCGCGCCCCAGCGAGACGACGTCCAGCAGGCCGTCGTCCGCCTTCGCCTCCGGGCAGATCCGCAACCCGCCGCCGTACTGGCCGACGTTTCCCACGGCGATGAACCAGCCCGGGAAGGTCGAGGACCGCCCGTCCACGGTGAGCGTGAACCTCACGTTCCGCCAGAGCACCAGGGCCTTGAGCCCTCCGTAGAGGTAGGTGAACGGGCCGAGGTTCATCCGGGCGCTGTTGCCGTACTCGTTGGCAAGCCCGTCGAACCCGACGTTTGCCACGCCGAGGTAGGCGCGCCCGTTGACGAGCCCCAGGTCCAGCTCGCGCACCGCAAGGCCGTGTGATGCCCCCGATGGCCTTGGCGGGGTCGAGGTCCAGCCCCAGCCGCCTGATGGTGTCGTTGCCCCGGCCGCCGGCCAGCGGCAGCAGGACCGCCCCGGATTCCGCGGCACCGGCCGCGGCCGCCCCCAGGAAGCCGTCCCCGCCGAGGACCGCCACCAGCGATCCCCTGGCCGCGGCGCGGGCCCGTTCGGTGGCCTGCTCGAGGCTGTCGGTGACGGAAACCTGCGCGGTGAACCCGGCGTCTTCCAGCGCCCCGATGGCCCGCGGCAGCAGGCGCAGCCCGCGGCCGCGACCCGCCGTCGGGTTGACCAGGAGCAGCACCGTGCCGCCGGCGAATCCGCTCATTTCGCCGTTCCTTCGCTGCGCGTTCCCGTCGCTGCCGTTCCTGCTGAGCCCGTCGAGGCCGATCGCCAGGATGCGTTCGGCCCGCTCGCGGGCCCTGGCCGCGTCCTCCGGCACCAGGGCCAGCCGGGTGCGCCGGTCCAGCAGGTCGTCGATGCTCGAGGCGCCCTCCGCGCGCACCGCGAACAGCAGCTCGGCGCCCGTGATCTCGGTGCCCTCGAAGAGCGGCTCCGCCAGCAGCGGGTCCTGCCAGCGCGAGCCGGTGCACGGCCTGCCGCCTCCGTCCCGTACTTCCGGACGAGCCGGGCCGGCGCGTCGAGTCCCTTCAGGACCTTCCGGCGGGCCGCGCCCACCAGCGGCAGGCTCCTGGTGCGGCTGGGCTCCGCGGACCCGAGCCGGGCGGCCACCGCGTCGACCGCGTCCTGGGCCATCCGCCGGTAGGTGGTGAGCTTGCCGCCCACCACCGTGATCGGCTGCCCCGGGGTGTCGGTGACCAGGTGCCGCCGGGAAATGTCGGCGGTGCCTTCCCTGCCGTCCACGTGCTCGTCCCGCACCAGCGGGCGCAGCCCGGCAAAGGTGCCCACCACGTCCGCGCGGGTCAGCGGCACGGCCAGCGCGGTGTTGACGACCCCCAGCAGGAAGTCGATGTCGTGTTCCGGCACTGCGGGACGGTGGCCGTCGGCGTGGCGGTCCTCCTCGTCGGTCAGCCCGATGTAGACGACGCCCGTGGGCTGCGGCAGCACGATCACGTACCTGCCGAAAGTGCCCCGGGACCTGGACGGTGTGCGCGGCATGGGGGTTGCCCAGCCGCGCGGAGCGCACCACCAGGTGGGTGCCGCGGCTGGGGGTCAGCTCGAGGTTGTCGTCGAAGCCGGCGGCCCAGACGCCGGTGGCGTTCACCACGGCCCGCGCCGTGATCTGCACGGGCTCGCCGGTCCGCGTGTCGGTCGCCGTCCACGGAGGTGGCGTCCAGGGCCGTCGCCTTCACGTCGCGCATCACGTGCGCGCCGAGCCCGGCGGCGGTGCGCAGCACGCCGAGCACCAGCCGGGCGTCGTCGAACACCTGGCCGTCCCAGTAGAGCAGCCCGCGGCGCAGGCTCTTGGCCTCCAGCGCCGGGACCATGGCGGAGACCGCCTGGCTGGACAGCAGCTGCGGGCGCGGGAGCGTGGTGCTGCGCAGCCCCGAGGCGCGGCGCAGCAGGTCGTAGAGCACCACGCCGGCCCCGGCGACCATGGCCTCGTGGGCGGGGGAGTCCTTGGCGTCGGGGATGATGAAGCCCAGCGGGTGGACCAGGTGCGGGGCGATGCTCTGCATGAGCCAGCGCCGCTCCACCGCGGATTCCCAGGCGACCGGGAAGTCGGCCTTGGTGAGGTAGCGCAGCCCGCCGTGGACCAGCTTGGAGCTGTAGCCGCTGGTGCCGGAGCCGAAGTCGTTGCTTTCGATCAGCGCCACGCTCAACCCCCGGCTCACCGCGTCCAGGGCCACGCCCGGCCCCGGTGATGCCGCCGCCCACCACCGCCACGTCCACGGTGTTGCGCGGCCACGTGCCCCAGCGCGCGCGGGCGGGTTGCGTCGTTGATCCAGGTCTTGTCCGTGCTTGCTGTGCCGTGCTTGTGGGTCGGTGCGCCGTCCGTCATGATGCGCTCCCGGGGGTGAGGTACCGTTCAAGCATCTTCCGCAGTTCGGCCAGGGACTGCCTCGAAGGTGCCGAGTTTCAGCAGGACCTTCGAGGACAGGGCCACGCCCTGCAGCGCCAGCAGCAGCGTGGTCGCGGTGCCGGCGGCCGGCCTCGATGCTGCCGTCGGCGGTGCCGAGCTCGATCAGCGAGCCGATCTGGTCGAGGATCAGTTGCTGGCTGGAGCCGAACCTGTCCGTCACGTAGGGGATCAGGAACTCCGGGTCGCGCTCGCCGATGGAGGCCAGCAGCGGCGAGGTGGCGAACACCCTCACGCTTTCGACGGCGAAGTGGACCAGCTGCTCGCGCCCGGTCCCCTCGGGGGTGCCGGTCCGCAGGGTGGCGGCGTGGGAGCGGAACTCGCGGGTGAGGGTCTGCAGCACCGCGTTCTCCACCGAACCCATGCGCCGGTAGAACGTCATGCGGGAAACGCCCGCCCGCTCGGCGATGTCATTGGCGGTGGTCCGCCGGACGCCGTGGAGGATCACCGAGTCCCGGGTGGCGGTGAGCAACTTTTCGTCGCTTTGCATGATGGTACGTTGTGACGACATGTGTCACACTGTATCTCATGGTGACGCACATTACAGAGGAAATTCCCCGCTCGGTTTGGTACGGCTGGGGAGACCCCGCCCGGGCACAGGCCGCTGGGCGCCGGCGCCCTCGACTACCTGCGCAACACGCTGAAGCTCTCCGGCGTGGAGCCGATCCACCCGCCGGTGGACTTCTCCGCCGTCCGCGTGGGCGAGAGCCAGCTCGGCGACGAGGCGCTGGCCGAACTCCGGGCCATCAGCGGAGCCGAACACGTCTCCACCGAGGCCGCCGAACGCATCCTGCACTCGGGCGGCAAAAGCACCCCGGACCTGATGCGCCTGCGCGCCGGCGACGCCCTGGCGCGCCCCGGACGCGGTGGTCTTCCCCGGCAGCGCGCGAGGAAGTCCGGGAGATCCTGGCCCTGTGCGTCCGGCGCGGGATCGCCGTGGTGGCCTTCGGCGGCGGCACCTCGGTGGTCGGCGGCGTCGACCCGGTCCGCGGCGGCTTCGCCGGGGTGATCACCCTGGACATGCGCCGCATGGACAAGCTGCTGCACCTCGACCCGGTCTCCCGCACCGCCACGCTTCGAGGCCGGGATGCGGGGCCCCGCGATCGAGGCCGCGCTGCAGGCCCACGGCTTCACGCTCGGCCACTTCCCGCAGAGCCACCAGGAGGCAACGCTCGGCGGCTACGTGGCCACCCGCTCCGCCGGCCAGGCCTCCACCGGCTACGGCCGGCCGGAAGACCTGGTCAAGTCCGTCCGCCTGGAAACCCCCGTCGGGCCCGTTCGAGCTCGGCTCCTCCGCCCCGGGCAGCGCCGCCGGCCCGAAGCTGCTCGACGTCGTCGTGGGAAGCGAGGGCACCCTCGGGGTCATCACCTCCGCCACGCTGAAGATCTCCCCGGTGCCCGCGCACAAGTCCTACGGCGCCTGGTCGTTCCCGTCCTTCGAGGCCGGGGCCCAGGCCATGCGCCGGCTGGAGCAGGACGGCGTCCGCGGCGACATGCCCCACGTGTGCCGGCTCAGCGACACCGACGAGACGGCGGCGACCTTCAAGCTCGGCGGCTGGAAAACCGGCCTGCTCGCGCGCTACCTCGCGCCTGCGCGGACAGCGCACCCCCGCGCTTGCCCTCTTTGTCTGGGAGGGCGACGCCGGCGAGACCAAGGCGCGCAAGCGCCGCAGCGCCCGCATCATGCGCCGGGCCGGCGGCGTGCCGCTGGGCCCGATGCCCGCCACCGCCTGGGAACACGGCCGCTTCAGCGCCCCCTACCTGCGCGACGAACTGCTCACCCGCGGCGTCTACGTCGAGACCCTGGAAACCGCCGCAACCTGGAGCGAGCTGGAGAAGACCTACGCGGCGGTCCGCTCCGCCATCCTCGATGCGCTCGAGGAAGACGGCGGCACCGGGTACGTCCAGACGCACATCTCCCACGTGTACCCGGACGGCGCCTCGCTCTACTTCACCTTCCTGGGCGGGCTGGAGCAGGACGGCCTGGCGCAAAACGCGCGGGTCAAGGACGCCGCGTCCCGGGCCATCGTCGCGGCCGGGGCCACCATCACCCACCACCACGCGGTGGGCAGCGAACACTCGCCGTACCTGGGCGCCGAAATCGGCGAACTCGGCATCAAGGTGCTGCGCGGCATCAAGGACACCCTGGATCCGCGCGGCATCATGAACCCCGGAAAACTCATCCCTGCAGCAACGGAGGAACACGCATGAGCAAGACCATCGAATCCCTGGCCGGCTCCACCATCCTGATCACCGGCGCCGCCATGGGCATGGGCAAGATGTACGCCCGGCTCGCCGTGGAGGACCACGCGAGCCACGTCATCCTCTGGGACGTGAACGCCGAGCTGCTGGAGGCAGACCGCCCGCGAGCTGGAGGGCAGGGGCTCCGAAATCCACACCCAGGTGGTGGACGTCAGCAGGCTCGAGGACATCGAGCGCGCCGCCGAGCAGACCAGGGCAGCGAGGCCGGCTCCCCGGACATCCTGATCAACAACGCGGGAATCGTGCGCGGCAAGTACTTCTGGGAGCACGACCAGCGCGCCGACATCGCCGCCACCATGAACATCAACACCCTGGCCCTGATGCACATCACCCGCGAGTTCCTGCCGGCCATGATCGAGCGCGGGCGCACCAGCCGGATCGTGAACGTCGCCTCCGCCGCCGGGCTGCTGGCCAACCCCCGGATGAGCATCTACTCCTCCTCCAAGTGGGCGGTCGTCGGCTGGAGCGATTCGCTGCGGCTCGAACTCGATCCAGGCCGGCCACCGGCACGTCGCCGTGACGACCTTCTGCCCGTCCTACATCAAGACCGGCATGTTCGAGGGGGCCCGCGGGCCGCTGCTGACCCCGCTGCTGGAACCGGAGGCGGTGACCCGGCGCGTCTGGCGGGCCATGAAGGAGGGCACACCCATGCTCATGATGCCGTGGACGGTGAAGCTGAGCACCGCCCTGCGCGGGGTGCTGCCGCTGGCGGCCTGGGACGTGGTGGCCGGGCGCGTGTTCGGCGTCTACAAGTCGATGGAGCATTTCACCGGCCGCAAGTAGGGGAGCCGGGCGGCCCCTAGCCAACCTCCGGCCGCCAGGGATAGCGTCGGATGCGAACGGGTCCGGAAAACCCCGTGCCCGATGTCTACGAAAGGCCAGGCCGTGAAGGCAGCACGTTTCCACGCTCAAAAAGACATCCGCATCGAAGAGATTCCCGAACCCGAGTCTGCGCGCCGGCGCGGTCGCCATCGACGTCGCCTGGTGCGGCATCTGCGGGACGGACCTGCACGAGTACCTCGAGGGCCCCATCTTCATCCCGGCGCCGGGGCATCCGCACCCGCTTTCCCACGAGGAGGCGCCCGTGACCCTGGGGCATGAATTCTCCGGGACCATCACCGCGCTGGGCGAGGGCGTCATGGACCTTGCCGTGGGCCAAAACGTCGTGGTGGAGCCGTACTTTACCTGCGGCACGTGTCCCCAATGCAAGTCCGGGAAGTACCACCTGTGCGAAAAGATGGGTTTCATCGGCCTGGCCGGTGGCGGCGGCGGGCTGGGGGAGAAGGTCGTTGTCGACAAACGCTGGGTGCACCCGATCGGCGACATCCCGCTGGATGAGGCGGCGCTGATCGAGCCGTTGTCCGTCGGCCACCATGCGGTGGTGCGCAGCGGGGTTGTTGCGGGACAGGTCGCGCTCGTGGGCGGGGCCGGGCCGATCGGGTTGCTCACCGCCGCCGTGCTCAAGGGCATGGGCGTGACAACCATCGTGAGCGAGCTGTCGCTGGCCCGCAAGGACAAGGCGTGGGAGAGCGGCGTTGCCGACCATGTGCTGGATCCCAGCAAGGAGGACGTCAAGGCCCGGGTCCTGGAGATCACCGGGGGCCTCGGTGCCGACGTCGCCTTTGAATGCGCAGGGGTCAACGTGGTGCTGGACACCCTGCTCGATGCGCTCAAGCCGACCGGGGTGCTGGTGAACGTCTCCATCTGGGGCAGGCCCGCCACCGTGGACATGCAGAAAATCGTGCTCAAGGAGATCGACCTGCGCGGCACCATTGCCTACGTGCGGGACCATGCCGAAGTCATCGAGCTGGTGGGAAGCGGAAAGATCGACCTGAAGCCGTTCATCACCGGGCGCATCGCGCTTGAGGACCTGATCGACAAGGGCTTCGACACGCTGATCAACCACAACGAAACGGCCGTGAAGATCATCGTCTCGCCCAGCGGCAGGGGCCTCTAGGGCACCGCATGCCGGCCGCTCCGGCGACAAGACGCGACGGCCCGGCAAGCCCCCTCGAAGGCAGGGGTGCCGGGCCGCCGCCTGGTTTGCGCTAGCCCTCCAGCGAGTAGGAAACCTCCGAGGCCAGCGGCCACCGGGCGATCGACCCGAGCGGATCGGCGGCATCGCCCTGGACCGGCTCCATGGCCTCGTGGTCGATGTCCACCGTCAACGCGCCCAGCTGTCCGTCGTTGACCACCAGGCTCACCCGGACGGGATGTCCTTCAGGCGTCGTGAAGTTCGCGTGCACGGGGAAGGTGTAGTCGCGCGGCACCGTTCGGGCGGTGTCGGCCGGAACCGCGAGATCGAGTTGGTAGGCGAACTCCCAGGGGTTGCCCCAGTACTGCTCCCTGGCTTCGCGCCAATTGTTCACGCAGGATCCCGGAACCGAATTCATCGGTTTCCCCAAGCATCCCTTCGATGAGTTCGCGCACCGGTTGCGGCAGGTCGCGGATGGGCAGCTCCTCTTCGGCGGAGCCCGGCCGGGTGAGGGGCCGGTGCCTTCGCGTGGTCCGTCCAGCAGGAAAGTCACGGTGGTGAGGATTCCCGAACCCACGGCCATGATGGGCCGCGGGTTCGAGATTCCGCGCCGCAGAAGTGCCTGGTGGATCTTGGCATCAAGCACGAAGCCGAGCTTGGTGCTGCCGACGCCCAGCATGGCCAGTCCCAGGGCGAGCGCGCCGCGGAAAACCTTCGTCGTTTCCAGCGGTTCTTCCCGCGCGGACCCAAACCATGCGGCGGCACCGGTCACCGCGCCGGTGCCAACGCACAGGCCCGCCCGGGTGGCCGGCCGCAGCTTGGCCGGATCGATGAGCGTCAGCAGACCGCTTGCCAGCCCCAGGGCCGCTGCGCCACCCAGCCGGGATCGGAATTTTGAGGAGTCGTTCTCTGTTTGATCAGCCATCTGCCCAGCGTACTAGGAAGGATCCGGCACTTCGTGGAGGAACAGAAACAGCGGATGGCCATCCACGGAGAATCCGTGTGGAGCCGATTCCCGGCGAGGGCCCCGGATGCCCGATCCCGTCGCGGAGGAGCAGCCGGGATCCGGAGCCAGGAACGGCGGCATCGGCACCTACAAAGGCCAGGATGACCTGAATCAATGGAGTGCGGACAGTGCTCCCGCCGCCACCTTGAGGGGGATGCCGACATGCAGGAGCCGAAACCAAAAACCGCCGCCGGGCGCAGGTGCTGGCCGCTGGCGGTGCCTGGGAACCGGCGCCTGGGCCGGTTACCGGATGCTCGACCCGGTGGAGGACTACGCGCGTGGTGATGCGGTATGCCACAGCACCGGGATCCCCGGTCTCCCGCCCGGCATCATCGCCACGCCCTTCATCGAGGTGAAACCGGGCCGCTGGATGGACGTGCGGTCGATCGGCCTGGTTGACGGGGTGAACTATCGACTCGCCGGTGCCGGCGTCCAGGACCAGGGTGCGGGCATCGGGGCGCTGCCCTACCCGGTGGCTGACGATGGGTCGCCGGAGTCGGTGGCCTGGCTCAAGCGCGTAGCGCTTCCGGCCACGTTGGGCGACGCCTCCAACGAATCACTGATCATGGCCCTGGAGCCCGTTGACCCGAGCCGGATGTCCTCCCTGCGCGCGGTGCGCGTCGAGTACCGCAACGAGTGGGGGATTGCCTACCGCGTTGAGGTCGGACCGACGTTCAACACCCAACCCGATTGCTCCGTCGATCCGGACGGGGACTGAAGGGACGTCGCCGGTGAGGTGCCCGGTCAGCCGCCGGATGGCGGCACTGTCAGGTCGTAGAACACGCTGCCATCGACCTTGTTTCCCGTGAAGTTCGCCTCGACCCAGTCGCGGATCAGCAGGGGTTCCTTGGATCCGCCGTTGGCCTCGCGGCTGATGCGTCCGGTGATCCAGTAGTGGATTTGGCCCGCAGCCACGTACTCCTTGAATTGGGCAAGCGTCGGATAGGGGTCGGTGCCGTTGAATCCGCCCACGGGCATGACGGGCACGCCCGCACCGAGCTGGTAGCCCGCGGCATTGTTGGCGCCCGTGGTTGCAGCCGCCCAACGGTAGTCGCCTGCATCGGCGCGCAGCATCTCCAATGCCCCGGGACCCGGGACCGTGACGCGCAGCAGGCCGCCGCCCGGCTGCGCGGGCGGGGTTCCTTGCTCCACCGGGCCGGCGAGGACCAGTGCCCCCGTGCGCGCCCCCAGCGTCGTGGCACGGAATAGGCGGCCGGTGCAGCGAGGGCCGCCACCAGCGAAAGGGCAACGGCGACGGGCAGCAGGAAGCGAACGGCGGACCGTTCCGCGGCCACCATGCACAGGCGAGCAGCAGCAGGGCGCCGGCCACCGAGAGCAACAGCAGTTCATCGGCCCACGACCGGATGAAGGTCGGATCGTGTTCCACCACCGCGCCGGCCCAATACCCCGCCGCCACTATTGATGCGGCCAATGCAAGCATGGCCACGGGACGGTTTCGGTTTTTCCACATGAGCCATGCGCCCATGCCGACCAGCGCCGCGATGGGAGGTGCCAGGGCCGCGGAGTAGTAATGGTGGATGGTTCCCTGCATGAAGGAAAAGACCAGTCCGGTGCCCACCAGCCAGGTGCCGTAGGCAATCACGAGGCCCAGGAACTCCCTGCCCGGGCGGTTCCGCCAGGCCCGGGTGCGCCACAATATCCAGATGGTTCCGGCCAGCAGGATCAGCGCGGCGGGGATCAGCCAGGAGATTTGCGTGGAAAAATTGCCGGTGAACAGGCGCCATGCACCGGGGGTCCGTCGATTGGGGTTTCCGACGCTGCCGACCAGATCGCCATGAGGCGTCCCAGTCCGTTGTAGCCGAAGGAAGTTCCAGGATCGAATTGGTCTGAGACCCGCCGATGTAGGGGCGGGTCGATGCCGGCCAGAGTTCAACCAGGACCAGCCACCATCCGGCCGCCACGGCCATGGCGACCCCCGCGGCCAACAGATGCAAGACCCGTTGCCCCCACCGGACCCGGGCCGTCAGGAGGTAGGCGGCAGCAAACCCCGGAACAACCAGGAACACCTGCATTTGCTTGGTCAGGAAACCCAGCCCGAGCAGTGCCCCGGCCAGGAGCATCCAGGACAGCGCCCTGCCGCCGATCGCCTGCAAGGCACGCAGCAAGCAGTAGGCGGCTGCCGTCATCAACAAAACCAGCAGGGCCTCGGGGTTGTTGTAGCGGAACATCAGCAACGCCACGGGAGTCAGGGCCAGCACCAATCCGGCCAGCAGGCCGGCCCGGCGCCCCGCCACACGGGTGACCGTCCCGTAGAGCAGGAAAACCGACCACGCCATGAGGGCCTGGGGCACCAGGACCGGGTAGGTGTTCGGGCCGAAGAATCGCACGCTAGCGCGGGAATCCACAGCGAGGCGGGCGGCTTGTCGACCGTGATCGAATTGGCCCAGTCGAAGGAACCAAAGAGGAAAGCAGTCCAATCCCGCGCCCCTGCCTGTGCCGCGGCCGAGTAGTAGGCATTGGCCCATCCGTTGGCGCCGAGGTTCCAGAGGTAGAGCATCCGCGGTGCCAACCAGCAGCGCGGCCAGGAGCAACCGGTCAAGCGGCCGGGCCCGGCCCGGTGCGGCATGCAACCCGCCCGGAGGGCTTTCCGTGGCGGCTTTGGCGGGGGTTGCTGTGGGGCGGGCCGGCTTCGCTTGCCGGAGCCCGGGTGCTCATCATGTTTCGGCCCTGTCCGATGGTGAGCAGCCGGTCCTTGATGCGCCGGCCGGGGCGTGGGGAACACCCAGTTCCGGAACAACACAAAGCGCAGCACGGTGGCCAAGAGGTTGGCTGCCACCAGTGCGGCCAGTTCAACGGAGGGTGGCGGCTCGGCCAACGCATGAAGGGCGAAGGAGCGAACCTGCCGTCAGCGACCACCCCAGTCCGAACACCACAAGTCCCTGCAGGTGGTGGGTGACAACGCCGGTGCTGCCCCGGATGCCGAAGGTGAAGAAACGGTTGGCGGCGGTGTTGCCAATGGCCGTGGTTAACAACGCCACAAAGTTGGCCACCTGGGCGCCGGTGTATTGGCGCACCATCCAAAAAATCAGTATGTAGGCCAGTGTCGAGGCAATCCCGATGGCGCCGAAACGGACAAGTTGGCTGAAAAGCGAGCGGGTGCCGGCCTGCGGCGGGATCCGCGAGAGCTCGTGCCTGACCGCGGCAATCGGGATGCGCCCGGTGCCAAGCGAGACTATCAGCCGTCCCACGCCGCGCAGGTCGCTTTTCGCGGTGTGCATCACGTCCACGCTGGAATTCGGGTCATCGATCCAGTCCACCGGGATTTCGCGCCACTCGAAGCCCGGCCTGTTCGGCCAACACCAGCAGTTCGGTGTCGAAGAACCACTCGTTGTCCTTGATCAAGGGCAGCAGTTGGTCGGCAACGTCGTGTCGCACGGCCTTGAAGCCGCATTGGGCATCGGTGAAGTGCGTGCCAAGTGCCGTGTGCAGGATCAGGTTGTAGCAGCGGGAAATGACATCACGCTTTGCGCCGCGTTGGATGTGTGAACCGTGGGCCAGCCGGGTCCCGATGGATACGTCCGAGTGTCCGCTGAGCAGCGGGGCAAGCAACGGGCCCAGTGCCGCCAGATCCGTGGATAAATCCACGTCCATGTAGGCCAGAACCGGGGAGGGCGATTGCTGCCATACGGTGCGAAGCGCGCGGCCACGGCCCTTTTCTGGAAGCCGGAAAGAATGTACCTCGGGAAACTCCCGGGCCAGCCGTTCGGCGATCAGCGGCGTGGAATCGGTGCTGGCATTGTCGGCGATGCTGATGCGCACGGCATAGGGAAGTTCGTCCTTGATGTAACCGTGCAGGCGACGGATGCAGTTTTCGAGGTCCTTCTCCTCGTTGTACACCGGTATGACGATGTCCACGGGT
Source organism: uncultured Actinomycetota bacterium (assembly GCA_963818105.1). Classification (GTDB taxonomy): domain Bacteria; phylum Actinomycetota; class Actinomycetes; order Actinomycetales; family Micrococcaceae; genus Paeniglutamicibacter. The sequence continues at coordinate 137,787 of CAWFRB010000041.1, forward strand.
TCCGCCGGGCGCCCGAGCGCAATCGCCGATCGCGGGCGCACGTACGGCGCGGGGGATTCCTCGGCCAAGGGTTGAAACCTGATACGGGAACGCGTCATAGCATCACAGTGACCCTCCAGCGTGTGCTGAGTTCGGGACTCGCAGGGCGCGAAGTCCGTGATTCCGGGGGTAATTCGTTGCAGTTGGATTGCTAGGTGTCCGCCCCAGTATAGGAACCCGACGCCCGGATTTGCCATGCCTTGCGGGCCCAGGAAACACGTTCGATGCGTCCATGCAGGTGAGGCCCGGGACACCGGGTTTAGTGCCGGATCGACGGCGGCTTGGGAAGACCGAAATCGCCAGGGCGAGGCGGATAGACTTGGGTCTTTGCTTTCGCACTTTGACAAGGGAGTCCAATTGTTCGGGGGAACCAACACCGCAAGGCCGGCCAAGCGGAAACTTGCCGCGGCGATTGCCACACTGCTGAGCGTCGGCATCGTGGCCACGGGCTGCACATCGGCGCCGGCGCCGACAGCAGGCAAGAACGATTCGCGGGCAACCGTCGTGCGGATCGTGGACGGCGACACCATCGTCGCCGAGGTGTCCGGCACCGAAACCACCATCCGGCTGTTGAATATCGACACCCCGGAAACCAAGGATCCAAACGAGCCCGTTCAGTGCCTCGGGCCCGAGGCCACCGAGTACATGAAGTCGCTGCTCGCGCCGGGGGACATGATCGACCTTGAATACGACGTGCAGCGCCTTGACCCGTACGGGCGCACGCTGGCCGGCGTGTACAAGGATGACAGCCTGGTCAACGCCGACATTGCTGCGGCCGGACTCGGAGTCGCGGTCCTTTACCAGCCAAACGAACGCTTTTACGCCGAGGTGAAGGCCGCCGAGCAAGACGCCCAAAACGCGGAACAGGGACTCTTCAGCCCGTCCATCGACTGCACGGTTCCGGCCATGGTCAACCAGGCGACCTCCGATTTGGAAGGGCTCGAGGAAGTCGATCCGGAATCGTCGGCGGCTGCGGGGACCGCCCTGGCCGTCGTCGCCGCTGCGGTGCTTGCGGGCAAGGCCAAGAAGGCGGCACTGGCGGCCTTGGACACGGGTGAAGACGGGGTCGCCGGCGCGGTGTGGGCTGCGCGCAAGGCCAAGCACCTGCCGCGGCTGGATGCGGCACTCAACCGGGCGACCGCCATGGAATCCAAGCTCTGCCACGACCCGGATGGCAATGCAGGAATCCGAAAAGAAAGCGAAAGCTGCCAAGAAGGCCAAGGCAGAGGCCAAAGCTGAAGCCACACGAAAGGCCGCAGCGGAACGCGAAGCGAAAGCCGATCGCAGGGCCGCTGCCGCTGCCGCCAAGAAGGCGGCCCAGCGCAAGGCCGCGCTCAAGAAACGATACGTCGCGCCCAAGAAAACGTACCGTGCTCCGGTCCAAACGCGTAAGCCGAAGAGAAGCGGCGGCTCGTACGCAGGTTACACCGGGCCGCGCTGCTACGCGCCCGGTGGCAAGAGCTGGAAGCCCTGCGGATAGTCAACTTTCGGCAGTGTCCTGGATGACTGAGCGCCTGTGGGGCCGAGCCGTGTGGACGGCTCCGCCCCCATCCGTGTTCCTGCTGGACCCGCGATTTCCGGGCACCGGAACCGCCGGCCGTTTCCATCGTGGATGAGCGCAGGTAAGGGTTCCAAAAGGTCGGAGCCCGGGCATAGGGTTTTGATGGCAACTTTCGAACCCCGGCCCAGAAGGAACCTGACATGGCTACGTTTGACGATCGACAGAACACGGCACTGCTGGTCATCGACACACAGGTCGACGTTGTTAAGGACGGCTATGAGCGAGACGCCGTCCTGGGCAACATCAGGGCACTGGTCGATGCCGCCCGCTCGGCGGGAACGCCCGTTATCTGGGTGCAGCACTCCGATCCGGAACTCAAACGAGGAACCCCCGGCTGGGAAATCGTGCCTGAGTTGGACCCCCGAGAGTCGGAGGCGCTGGTCCACAAGAACTATGGCGACTCGTTCGAGGCAACCGACCTCGAGGCCGTGCTGGCCGCGGCGGGGGTCGGTCACCTGGTGGTCGCCGGCGCCGAGAGCGATGCCTGCATCAGGTCAACCATCCACGGCGCATTCACGCGCGGCTACGACGTCACGCTCGTGGGCGATGCCCACACCGCGGGCGATCGCAGCCAATGGGGTGCCCCGCCTCCGGAGGCGGTCATCGCACACATGAACCTGTATTGGCAGTTCCAAAGTGCCCCGGAGCGCACGGCCGCCGTCGCCAAGACCGGCGACGTGGCCTTCGGCCGGTAGCGGCGGAGGTCCCGCCGTCACCGGAGATATTGCTAGCGGCGGCGGGCGGCCCACACGGTCCGGCTGCCGCGCAGCACCAGGTCAGTGCGGTGCTCAAGGCCTGCCGGGTTTTCCGTGTCCAGCAGTGCATCGATCGAGGCAAGGTCCCGGGGGACAGCTTGTCTTCCAGCCCGGTTCGGGTCCTGCCTAGCCACAGCTGCGCATAGGGTGCCATGACCGCGGGCTCCGGGGCCAGCTCATAGGCGAAGGCCCGCTGTTCCACCTCAAAGCCCGCGGCTTCAAGCTGCTCCTGCCAGTCCGGATGGGAGTTCCAGCCCTGTGCGTCGATGAGCCGGTGGCAGCGCTCCTCAAGCCCTGGTTCTCCCCAGCCAATGTCGTCCGGCAGGAAACGCGGAAATGAATCCATCTCGATGACCGCAAACAACCCGCCGGGGTTCAGCGCCGCAAAGACCTCTGCGAACACCTTGTCCGGGTTCGCCACGTGGTGGATCGAGGAGGCAGCCCAAACCAGGCCCGCGGTCCCGACCGGCGGCCACTGGGCATCCAGGTCGGCGCGGACCCCGACGACCCGGCCGTCCAGCCCGCGTGCTTCGGCCTTGGCTGCCAGGCGTCCAAGCATGTGCTCCGAGTTGTCCACGGCGAACACCGTTGCCTTCTCGAAGCGTTCGGCCAGCGCCAGGGTGCCGGTTCCCGTGCCCGAGCCGAGGTCAACGATGGTTTCCGGGGCGCCGGCGAGCCCCGCGACCCAGTCTGTGATCTCCGCCAGGTGGGCGGCCTGCAGGGTGGCGTCCATGTCGAGCATCTCGGCCATCCTCTCGTCGTCGGATGGATCGTGCGAGTGGCCGTGGCCGTGGGTATGCCCGTGCGAAGAAGTTGCGCCGTGCTCGTGCGGGTGCTGTCCGTGCGGGTGCTGGGAATGAGTCATGTACCAAGCGTAGGCATGACCGACGGAATCAGTCCCAAAATTTTGCCAAAACGGCAAAACCCGCGAGTGCTAAGTCGGCGATGGCCGCGGTCGGCGAGCGCTTCCGGCGCCTGCCCGGTTCGAGCTGCCTCGGGTTCTGCCCGCACAGGGGCTCCCGCCCCTTGTTTGCCGCGTCCCACGGTGCTAAACAGGTGGACTATACGGTGCCCGCTAAATGGCGCTCCGGTTCTCCCATGGTTATTGCGTGCCGGGAACGGAAACCTCCAGGGCCTTGGAATCACTAGCCGGTGCTCGGCAGCCCGGTGAAGGATGTGCGCGGAGATGGCAAACAAACCCCTGAAAGACGATCCAACCGATGAGTTCCTGGAAGTGGGCCCGCCGAAGACGAGCGCCGTCGGAATCCCCAGCCTGCTGGCATCCATCCCGCTGGCTCTCAATGAGATGGGGCCGCAACGGGCACTGAAGACCCTTTTGCACATGAACCACAAGGACGGGTTCGACTGCATGAGTTGCGCCTGGCCGGATCCTCCCCACCGCAAGGTGGCCGAGTTCTGCGAAAACGGTGCCAAGGCGGTGAGCTGGGAAGCGGATCCGCTGAAGGTTCCGCGCTCGTTCTGGGAGGAGCACTCGGTGACCGAGCTGCGCGGGCGCAGCGAGTACTGGCTGGGCCAGCAGGGGCGGCTGGTCGAGCCGGTCTACAAGCCCGCCGGACAGGACCACTACCGGCCCATTTCCTGGGACAACGCCTTTGGCATCATCGCCCGTGAGCTCAATGCCCTGCCTTCCCCGGACGAAGCGACGTTTTACACCAGCGGGCGGGCCAGCAACGAGGCGGCCTTCACCTACCAGCTGTTCGTGCGGGCCTTCGGCACCAACAACCTCCCCGATTGCTCGAACATGTGCCATGAGTCAACCGGCAAGGCCATGACGGAGAGCATCGGGGTGGGCAAGAGCGCCATCCACTACGAGGACTTCGAGAAATCGGACCTGATCATCATCATGGGCCAGAACCCCGGGACCAACCACCCGCGCATGCTCACCGCGCTGGAGGACGCCAAGCGCGCGGGCGCGAGCATCGTTGCGGTGAACCCGTTGCCCGAGGCCGGGCTGCTGAACTTCAAGAACCCGCAACGCCCGCGCGGCATCATTGGCAAGGGGACGGACCTGGCCGACCAATACCTGCAGATCAGGATTGCCGGCGACATGGCGTTGATGCAGGCGCTGGCCAAGCGCGTGTTCGAGGCCGAGGACGCGGCCCCGGGATCGGTGCTTGACCACCGCTTCCTCGCGGAGCACTGCATCGGGCTGGCCGAGTACCGGGCGCACCTGGAAACCCTCACCGAGGCGCAGGTGCTTGCGGCCACGGGGCTCTCCAGCGCCGCGATCGACGAGTTGGCCGCCCGCTACCTGGCCGCTGAGAACGTCATCGTCACCTGGGCGATGGGCCTGACCCAGCACAAGAAGGCCGTGCCCACGATCAAGGAAATCATGAATGTGCTGCTGCTGCGCGGGAACATCGGCAAGCCCGGCGCCGGGCCGTGCCCGATCCGCGGGCACAGCAACGTGCAGGGGGACAGGACCATGGGCATCTGGGAGCAGATGCCGGAGGCTTTCATGGACAAGCTCGCCGCCGAGTTCGAATTCGCGCCCCCGCGCAAACACGGCCTTGATGCCGTGCAGAGCGTCCAGGCCATGCGCGACGGGAAGATCAAGGTGCTCATCGCCCTGGGCGGGAACCTGGTCCACGCCATCTCCGACACCGGGGTCGCGGAGGAAGCCATCCAAAACACCGGGCTCTCGGTGCAGATCTCCACCAAGCTCAACAGGTCACACGCCTACACGGGGGAGCAGGCGCTGATCCTTCCCACGCTGGGACGCAGCGACATCGACATCCAGGACGCCGGACCGCAATTCGTCACGGTGGAGGACACCGTGTGCGCGGTCCACGCGTCGCAGGGCCGGGTCATGCCCGTCTCGGAGAAGATGCTCTCCGAGGTTTCGATCGTTTCGCGCATGGCCCGCGCGGTGCTGGGCGCCGGACACCCTTTCACCTGGGAGGCGTTCGAGGAAAACTACGACTCGATCCGGGAACACATCGCCCGCGTGGTGGACGGATGCGAGGACTACAACGCCAAGGTCCGGCAACCGGGCGGATTCATCATGGCCCACCCGCCGCGGGACGAACGCCGCTTCCCGACCCCCAGCGGCAAGGCGGTGATCACCGTCAACGAACTGGACACCATAGACCTTCCGGCAAACCGGCTGATCCTGCAGTCGCTGCGCTCGCACGACCAGTTCAACACCACCACCTACAGCCTCAACGACCGTTACCGCGGCGTGCACAAGGGCCGCAACGTCCTCTTCGTGAATCCCCAGGACCTGCGCGAACTCGGTTTCCAGGACGGTGGCTACGTGGACGTCCACTCCGAGGCCGACGACGGGCGGGACAGGGTGCTGCACAGGCTTCGGGTCATTTCCTATCCCACGGCACCGGGCTGCGCCGCCACCTACTTCCCGGAGGGCAACGTGCTGGTTCCGCTCGAAGCCACGGCCGAGGGCAGCAACACCCCGGTGTCCAAATCGATCATCATCCGTCTGGAACACGCCGAGGCGCCCGACTTCGCCGGCATGAAATAGGCCCGGCCGGCGCCCGTTTCCGGGGGTCGGCACTGAATTGCGGTATCGAACGAACGGAAGGACGTTGAAATGAGCACTGTTGCAACGATGGTCATCGAGGCCCTGGCAAACCTTGGCGTCAAGACCATCTGGGGCGTCGTGGGCGACGCACTGAATCCACTGACCGATGCCATCCGCACCAGCGACAAGGTGCGTTGGATTGGCGTACGGCACGAAGAGGTCGCGGCATTTGCCGCCGGCGCCCAGTCCCAGCTCACCGGAACACTTGGCGTTTGCATGGGAACCGTCGGGCCGGGCTCGATCCACCTGCTCAACGGCCTCTACGATGCCAAGAAGTCACGCACCCCGGTGCTGGCCATTTGCGGCCAGGTTCCCAGCGAGGAAATCGGTAGCGACTACTTCCAAGAGGTCAACAACGACCAGCTCTTCAGCGACGTGGCGGTCTTCGCGCGCACCGTGACGAGCCCCGCCCAAATGCCGTACCTGCTGGAGCAGGCGGTGAACACCGCGATGGCGCGTCGCGGCGTCGCGGTGCTGAGCATCCCCGGCGACATCGGGGCGGCTGAGCTGCGCAAGGGCCCGGTGCCGAACTTCATCGACGTGGAGCAGCCGACCGCCGCGCACCCGGATGCACTGCGGGCCGCGGCCGATGCGCTGAACGCATCGTACAAGGTGACCATGCTGGTGGGCATGGGGGCACGCGGTGCCAAGGACGAGGTCCTGGCAACGGCGGAGCGTCTTGCCGCTCCCATGGTGCTGACGCTCAAGGCCAAGGAAATGCTTGAGGACGGGAACGATTTCCAGGTGGGACAGGCGGGGCTGATCGGCAACCCGGGCGCCCAACACGCCCTCGAGGCCTGCCAGACGCTCCTGATGGTTGGTACCGACTTCCCCTACCGGGATTCGTACCCGCAAGGCAAGACCGTCATCCAGATCGACAGCCGGGGCGAACACATCGGCCGGCGAACCGCCGTGGACCACGGCGTGGTCGGGGATGCCGGGCTCTCCTTGGCCGCCCTGCTTCCGTTGCTGAAGCTCCATTCCGATCATTCCTTGGTTGTCAGCTCCCGTGACAGGTACCAGCAGTGGGCGCAGCGGCATGCTCGGCTTGCGGATCCGGGCCACGATGAGCACCTGGTGGGCCGGGTACGCACCGCGATGGACAACCCGGAGCATGCCATACGTCCCGAAGCGGTGGCCGCCGCGATCGACAAGTACGCTTCCGACTCCGCAATTTTCACCTCCGACACCGGCATGACGACCGTGTGGCTGTCCCGTTACATCACGATGCGCGGTCAGCGCAGGATGGTTGGATCCTTCAACCTCGGATCCATGGCCAACGCCATGCCCCAGGCCCTGGGTGCTTCGGCGCTGGATCGCTCGCGCCAGGTGGTTGCCCTCTGCGGCGACGGAGGGCTGACCATGCTGATGGGTGACCTGTTGACGGCGGTCGCCTACGACTTGCCGGTCAAGCTGGTGGTGTTCAACAACGGCAGGCTGGGCATGGTTAAGCTGGAGCAGGAACAGGGCGGGCTGCCGGAGTTCGGCACGGTTTTGAAGAACCCGAATCTGGCCGAGGTGGGACGTGCCTGCGGCCTGCACGGAATCAGGGTCGAGGATCCGCACAAGTTGGATGCTGCCATCCAGGAGGCCTTGGCCCATGACGGGCCCGTGCTCCTGGACGTGGTGACGAACCCCGAGGAGGTGTCGGTTCCCCCCAATGCCTCTGCCGGGCAGGCGTTGGGATTCGGCATCGCCAAGATCAAGGAGTCACTGGCTTCCAGGGGAGAGTCCTGAAACGAGGTCCGGGGGTGATTTGTGGTGCTGTGAGGGGAATCCGGCGTTCCGGGCCGGGCCACCGCCAATACAGCGTATGGTTCGGGTAGGGGTACTTTCCCCTATCACTTGGGAATGTCCAACGTTCCCGGCTAGGACGGCACCACATGTCGAACAAATCACCGCGCAAGAGCGAAGCCAAGAAACCTTCCAAGTCCATCAAGGAAAAGCGCGCCGAAAAGCGCACCAAGGGCGCCGGAGACGCGATCATCGATCCGGTGCGCAAGGTTTCCAAGTAGCCGCACCGCGGTGTGGCTGATCCAGCAAGCCACCGTGAATGCACGCAGGAGAATGCCGGTTCCCCGGGGATGCGTCCTCGAGGAGCCGGCATCCCTTTTTGGCCGGGGCACCTGTCCCCGTCCGTCGACGTCGATCGCTGATTTAGGAGCCTGCCCAGACCCGCGGGGTCCTGCCAATCTTGCGATGGCCCCGTGCCGGACATCTCCGAGATTGCGGGCATTTTTCCGCGCAGGAATCGGAACGACGTGAACTTGATCAACTAAGCAAAGACGATGTCCCTGTAGGAGCCCTCTACATCCAAGGGCATGGGGGTGATCCGGGACTCGCAAGTCTATGCCATGGTTCTCGGCTCATATGGATAGTCGTCGGGGTGCGACAAAATGTGTTCCCACCGTCGTGCAATCTCGGTATCCGGTGGTCTGAGCAAGCGATTTACCACGTGGAGCGTCGGAATCAGCAGGATCACGTAGGTGAAAAACGGATACAGCCCGGCAGCAGCGGATCCTGGCCTCAAGAAAGTGAACATTTCTGCGGTCACAATAAATACGACAACGCAGGAAATGGCGACGTAGCGAACAACGCGGGCGATCTCCGCGGCGGTGAGAGGCCAAGAACTGCCTTCCATGCCAAACGGCTGTACGTAGTATCTGCCCGGCGACTGATTTCGAATCCCCATGGCACGCCTCCGCAGTGAGGACTGATGGTTCCTTAAGTGTGATTCCCTCCGAAAAATCGGTCAATAGGACAAGGCGCAATGTTGGCCGGGAGCCCGCCGGCCCCCGAACTTTATGGGCGGCCGCCAAGGATAATTTGTTTCAAACCCGGAGCTGGGCGGTTTGCCGCCAAGTCATTGGAGCTGTGTGATGAGCGAAGATCGCAGGACCTCCGTCTTTCATCAGCGCGGCAATCATCCGGGGCCGAGGTCGTGGCAGTTGACTCCCGTCGTGGCAGCCACTTCGTTGCGCGGAGCAAGGCTTGCGACGAGATCGGCACGGACGGAAAAACCAACACCGTTTCCAAGCCCGACGAATTCGACAGGGGAGACGTGGTGGCAAGCCCGCTTCCAGCCCGGATTGATCTCGTCAAAGTGCCCGCGTGGCGCCGTTCGATCCAGCATGACTATTAGCCGTGTGCCGGGGATTCAAACTGCTGCAGCCATTCCTTGAGGATGACTTCCAACAGTTGGCGATCCGACGGGGGGACACGCTCAATCAGCCGTTGCTCGTTCGCCATGTGCTCTGCGAAGGCAGCATCGATCACTTCGATTCCGCGGGGCGTCAACGCGGCCAGCCGACGGCGCTTGTCACCGTCGATTTGTCGGCGTACGACCAGGCCAGCCTCGCAGAGGCGGTCAAGGCGCTTGGTCATCGCACCGGTTGTGACCATGGTGTGCTGAGCCAGTTCGCCCGGGGCGCGCTCGAAGGGAGCCCCGGCGCGTCGAAGGGACGCAAGCACGTCGAATTCACCCTCCCCGAGCCCGTGCCGTTCATAGACCACCGTGAGCTCGGCCGTCAGGTAAGCGGCGAGCCGGTGCAAGCGCCCAATGATGCCCTGGGGGCCCACATCAATCTCGGGGCGCTCCCGGCGCCATTCCTCTTGGATGCGACTGACCCTATCGTTTTCTTCCACACTTCACTATAGCTTCCTCGGAAGCTATAGTGGCTTCCATGGAAGCTATTTCTTCACCGGCACCCGGTCGATGGTCCACTTGGCGCTGGGTGCTCGTCGCCGCGCTCGCCCCCGTTGCCTGGGGATCAAACTATTACGTGACCCGCCAGTTTCTCCCGCTTGACCGTCCACTTTGGGGCGCCGTGCTGCGCGCGCTGCCGGCAGGCTTGATGCTGCTGGCCATGGCACGATCGCTGCCGCGCGGATCCTGGTGGTGGAAGTCGGTGGTCCTCGGTGCGCTCAATGTCGGCGCATTCTTTGTGCTGATCTACCTCGCCTCGCAACTGCTGCCTTCAAGCGTCGCATCGACGATCATGGCCACCTCCGCCGCCGTGCTGATGCTGATCGCATGGCCGCTTCTCGCGGATCGCCCCAAACGGCTCCCGCTCCTGGGTGCGCTGCTTGGCTTTATCGGGGTTGGGGTCATGGTGCTCGGAGCCACCGCGTCCATCGATCCACGCGGTGTGGCGGCATCCCTCTCGGCCATGCTGCTGTCATCACTGGGATTCGTCCTGACCAAGAAATGGGCCGTCGGCCAGAAAACACTTGCAATCACTTCATGGCAGCTCATCGTCGGAGGTCTTCTCGTTCTCCCGTTTGCGCTTCTGGTTGAGGGCGGCGTCCCCGAGATCGATCGTTCCGCTGCTATCGGTTTCACGTACGTGACAGTTGTCGCTACCGCACTGGCTTTTGTGGCATGGTTTGCTGGACTGCGTCACTTGCCGGCGGGAACGGTCGGACTCGTCGGCCTGCTCAACCCGGTCGCCGGGGTGCTGCTCGGCACGTTCGTGGCCGCCGAACCATTCGGCCCCCGCCAAGCCGTCGGCACCATGCTCGTGCTCCTCGGGGTAGTTATTGGTCTGAAGCGGTCAAGCCGTCAGAACGGGGGAGCTCCGCAAGTGGATGCATCCCCTGAAAGGAGCGACAAAACGCAGTTACTGAGTGCTGCGGCCAATTGCAGGCAAATCGGAGGCCATCGCATATCTTGATGCGCTGTAGACCCCAGCTTTCCTTGACAGCCGATCATCGCCGTTGCAGGGAGAAAGCACATTGCGGAATCCGCTGGCCGTGCGCCGCCGACAAGAGAAACAAGTCAACCGGCAGCGCACCTGGAACTTTCAGCATATCGCCGGGACGGTGCCTTGTGGCAAGGCCCGCGGTGTGCCATACACTGCTCGGATGCGCCCGACCGTCGGGCGTAGCTGGAAGGGGACGAGATGCCAGATGTGATCGTCGTGGGGAGCGGTCCGGCCGGAATGATGCTGGCCGGCGAGTTGGCCTGGCGGGGGTAGGCGTTGCGATCATGGAGCGACGCCCGACAGGGGAACTGGCGGAATCCCGTGCCGGCGGCTTCCATTCCCGCACCATCGAGATCCTCGACCAGCGTGGGATCGCCGATCGGTTCCTGGCGGAGGGAAAGACGCGCGCAGACGGCCCGGTTCGGCAGCACGGTTCTGGATATCAGCGACTTTCCGACGCGGCACCCGTACGGGCTTGGCCTGTGGCAGAGCCAGATGCAGCCGATCCTCGAGGGCTGGATCGACCAGCTCGGAGTGACCGTTCACCGCGGATGCGAAGTGGTCGGTTTCGTCCAGGACGAATCCGGTGTCGATGTCGATCTCGCCGATGGCCAGAAAGTTCGGGCGGCGTACCTCGTCGGTGCCGACGGCGGCCGCAGCATGGTCCGCAAGAACGCGGGCATCGACTTCCCCGGATGGGACGCGACCCGCAGCAACCTGATTGCCGAAGTCCAGGTCTCCGAGGAGCCGCCGTCGGGCATGCTTCAGGATGAGATCGGGGGTCCACGGCTTCACCTTGTTGGAGGACGGGCGCAGGTACCGTGTCATCACGACCGAGCGACAGCTCGGGCTCGCGGAGGAACCCGGCTTGGCCGACCTCGGCAATGCACTCAGGGCGGCGTACGGCACGGACTTCGGAGTGCACGCACCGACCTCGATCTCCCGGTTCACCGACGCCACCCGGCAGGCCGCGACATACCGCAAGGGTCGGGTGCTGCTTGCCGGGGATGCAGCGCACGTCCACTATCCAGCCGGCGGGCAGGGGATCGGGCTGGGCCTGCAGGACGCGGTCAACCTTGGATGGAAGCTCGCGCAGGTGGTCAAGGGCATCTCACCCGAATCGCTGCTGGACACCTACCACTCGGAGCGGCACCCCGTCGGTGCCCGCGCGCTCAAGCACTCAATGGCGCAAACAGCCCTGCAGCGCCTGGACTCACGGACCGCGGCGCTCGCCGAGACCGTCGGCGAACTCATGTCGATGGACCAGCCGCGCAGGCACGTCGCCGCGCTGATCCACGGCCTCGACATCACCTACGACCTCGGGGAGGGCCACCCGCTTCTCGGGCGTCGCATGCCGGACCTCGACCTTGACACGGCGAACGGTCCGACACGCGTCTTTACGCTCCTCCACGACGCGAAGCCGGTGCTGCTCAACTTCGCCGAGCCGACCGCCTCGAGATCGCGCCCCGGGCCGGGCGGGTGCAGCTGGTCGATGCCCGATTCGCCGGCGCGTGGAAGACTGCCCCTCGTCGGCGAAGTGACACCTCCTACTGCGGTGTTGATCCGCCCGGATGGGTATGTCGCCTGGGTCGGGACAAGGAACCGATCAAGGGCTGGCGGATGCGCTCGACTTCTGGTTCGGCCCGGGGTTGCCCGTCAATAGCGTCGTTTTTGGTTCCCAAAGCAGCGGGCAAGAACGTTGTCATATGCCGAAGGCGAATGCATTGGTGCCCGAAGTCGTCTGCGCTTTGACTGAGCGTCCACACGCGGTGTTTTGATGGGGACGCCACGACACGGGCTGTTTGTCGACGGGGACAGCAGTGCTTCGACCCCGCCTCCATCGACGCCTGGCGACACGGAGTGATTGCACGGCGCCTGGAAACGGCTCGGCAATAATGGTCTGCATGGTCGAACTTGAACGGGTTAAGCGTGCGATTCCTGAACAAATGCCGGACGGCTGGACTGGGTGTCGTTGGTTTGGTGTTGTGTGCAGGAGTCTTGACGGGGTGTTCCGTGTTCCGGGATTACTCGGGCGATACCTGTGACGGGCGCAAGCCGGTTGGCTCCATTGAACAAGCCGGCAAGGAGTTGGTGGCTGCCGCCTATGCCGCCGATCGGGACGGGGTATGCCGAGTCACCCACCCTTTCCCGGGCGGGGTTCTGGACGATGCAATGGTCGCTAAGACGCGGGAGATCCTGGTCGAACGGGGCATCACCCCACAAAACGTCAGCGTGGTGGTGGGGGAGCAGTTTGGAAGCGGCGTGACCGTTCATCTGACAGACGGCAGCCATAACGATGCCCATGCGCTCAGGGTGGACGGCACCTGGGTCCGTGATGACGGATTCACGGTTGGCCTGCCGCCCGAGCTGTACCCTGAGGTGCCCGAGCACCCGGCATCGCAGTCCGCCTCGACCGACCCTCCTCCTTCATAGGGTGCAGCGTCGCAGGGAAATCGACTAGCGGCACGCCCCTCAGGAGCAACGTTTCCGGCTCTCCGCACCTGGCTTGCAAAAGTTCCGTTAATTGGAGCGGTGGCGACCCTTGCCGGCTTCGCGGGCAGGTCGCCTTTGACGGCGGATCGCCAGATAGGTGGCAGTCGTGACCAATGTGGGAACGAGCAGAAAAACAAGGAATCCGACCACGCCACTGCCAAAGCTGCCGGCGTCTATGTAACCGGCGCTTATGAATTCAGTCAGGCTGACCCACAGAAGAGACTTGCGCGAAGCCGCCAACCACGATAAGCGGACCCCTGATGTCTTTGCGTTCAATCAACAACGAACGATCTTCCTGCCCGACCATGCCGACTCCCATATTCGCCAACCATCCACCTGAGATTAGGACAGCACGGATCTCGAGTTTGGCGAGACCCTGGTCGGTATCTCCAATTGATCAAACGCGCAGGCAGACACTTGTATGAGCAGGCAGTATTCACGGAAACCAACCCCTCGCGCGCTATGGAACTTCCATGGAAGCGGCAATGGCGGGGTGGCAACCACTGCTTGACGGAGTCCGGGGTAGACGCTCATCCGAGACACAATCAGTCTTTGACGCGCCGGAAGCAAGATCTTCGTTGACCGGTCGATAAGGATGGATGAGTGGGTGGGTGCCTCGCCAGCGAATGTGTGACCAAGTGAAAGGTCAATGTATCTGTGAATCTTGAATGCAATCCGGAGCGTGCTTCGCAGCTGTGCAATGAAGCGCAGGCGCGCTTGATGGGCAATGTGGCGGAGTTGACCAACACGGAAGTCCGTTCGCCGAGACTTCTGCCCGGCTGGACTGTTGGGCATGGGCGCGTCCTGACCCATCTGGCTCGCAACGCCGATGCGCATGCGCGACGGCTATCGGGCGCGCTGCGCGGAGCGGATGTTCCGAAGTACGCAAGCGGCCAGGATCAGCGCGTTGGCGAGATCGAGGAAGGGGCTGGTCGGTCGGCCGGTGAGATCATTGCCGACCTCGAAGCCAGCCAGTCGCATCTCGAGGACATCTTCGTGCAGAGCTCCGCAGCAGGGTGGCCCAACGGCCACTTCCTCGGCGGAGGGCACTACGGTGTGGCTGGGTGCCCGGCGCACAGGCTGCGGGAGGTGGAGATGCACCACGTCGATCTCGGACTTGGCAACACCGCATTCGACTGGCCGGATGAGTATGTGGCCTGGGATCTGCCGGTGTTGCTTGACACCGTTTCCGAGAGGCTCAGTTCATCCAACGACCGCCGGAGGTTCATGGCGTGGCTGGCCGGCCGGCGGCCGTCGGACACGGAGACAACCTTGGCTCCGTGGTAATCAGTAGGGCCGTCGCTAGCCGGGCACCTTGCGACTGGCGATTCGATGGGTTTCATGAACGGCAGCGCGACCGGCGGTGCCAGGCAAGGCCTTGCGTCAATCGTGCGCGCCCGGAGGCAGCTCAACGGCAGGCTGAATGGGCCAACCACGGAATTGCTTGGCAAGGCATGCCAGAATTAGACGCATGGAGCTTGACCAAAACCTCGTCGACGCCGCTATCGATCAAATAAGCCGCCGCTGGCCCAATGCAGAGCAAGCAGTCGCGGCTGCTATGTATCTCGAGGGCGGGCAGATACTGACCAGCGTCAGTCTCGACAACTTCAACGCGGCGGCAAACTTGTGTGCGGAAACCGGCGCAATATGCCAGGCCTACACCATGGATCGGCAAGTGACTGCCTCGGTATGCGTGAGTAGGGAAGCCGGAAGCGGAAAAATCTCCGTCCTCGCCCCTTGCGGTATTTGCCAGGAACGGCTGGCTCTCTGGGGGCCAACCGTTCAAGTCGCCGTTCCAGGGCCACACACCGCGTCTGGGTGGAGCACCCGCACATTACTGCAAGTCAATCCCTACTACTGGGCCACGCAATTCACCGACGACGGCCACTGGCCTTCAACGGCTGACCACAGCTGGTAGTGAAGCGAGGTATGCCGCGCCAGCTAGCGTTGAACTGCTCGGGCCCTCATGTGGGACCGGAATTCCAGTAGTCATCACCGGCCTCGGCATCGAAGTGGCCTGATTCGTGGTTCGCAAGTGCGTACCCGGTCGCTCGGTGGAGAGCCCGATTACGAACGTATGCCGTCCTCCAAAAATTCGTGAATCGGACACTGTGAAATCCATGTCGGGCCGTGACCGACGTCGTAGCCGCGCATGGATTGACACTTCGGACTGATGCCGTTCCGGCATGGATTTGTCGTTTGACTACGGGGCCGAACCCGACATGGTCGACGGGCGCTCCGCAATCTGTCGTGAAAGCTTGTTCTTAGCGGCGTCGTGCTTGGAAGCGAGCCCGCATGCCGGAGGACCACGGGCCAGGGCCATCCGGGCTCCGGCACCGTGACGGTCGGCGGGCTGCCCGTCGCCGACCTGCTCGGAGACGGGCAGCGACGTCAGGTCCAGTTTGTGACGCAGGAGCAGCACCTATTCCTGGGCACGGTCGCGGACAATCTGCGGCTGGCGGCGCCCTCCGCCGGAGACGCCACGCTGTGTGGGGCCATGCGCGCGATCGGGGCCGGCTGGGTGGATGAGCTTCCGGATGGCATCAGGGAAAAGCGAGCAACGCCCGGCCGGGTAGCATCGGAGTTGCGAATCATCGCTCCCACGGGAGAATGCCCAGCAACAATACCGCCGCCCAGATCCAAGGAATCCGATGCAGTTCAACAAAAAAGCACTCAAAGACGACGGGTTCACCGGATTCCGGCCCATCGCTTCCCTTGAGATCAACAGGATTCCGCAGCGCCAAGGGATATTCGCTGTGCTGCGGCCCGAGGGTTTTGAACCGCGGTTCCTCGCCAAAAGCACAGCCGGGGTTTTCAAGAAAAAGAATCCTTCCCTGCCCGAGTCTGGGCTCGCCGCCGAATGGGTCGCGGACGCGGATGTCCTGTTCATCGGCAAGGCCGGCCTCGGAAGCAAGGGCAACCGCGGGCTCCGGCGCCAGATCCAGGAATTCGTGGACTTTGGAAGGGGCAAGCCGCCGGGACACTGGGACGGCCGACTGATCTGGCAGCTGGCGGACGCGGGAACCCTTCTCGTGGCTTGGAAGGAATTGCCTGCGGAGGCGCTCAATGCGGCCCAAGCGACCTACCATGCGGAGTTTCGCCAAATTCACGGCAGGTTGCCGTTCGCCAACCTTGTCCAGGCCCGCATCTAAAGCGGGTCCCCGTATTGGCGTAGCCAGATCGGCGCCGAGTACGAGTAGAGGGCGGCGAATGCCGAGTGGGTGATGGCGAGTTTGTCGTATCGTGCGGCAATGCTGCGCCATTGCTTATCGATACGGAAGCATTGCCCGACGATGGTCCGTCCTTTATGGGCTACTAAATCGCAGCATACGGAATGGCCCCCGCGGGTGCTTTTTGGGTTTGCCGTTTGCAGCCTGGTCCTTTGGCTCCGGGGGCGAAGGCCAGGATCTTCCATCCTCGCAACGGCGCCCGGTTGGCCATGAAGCAGCAGGTTCTACTGCGGTGCCCATCTTAGGGCCCGCGCCAGAGCAGCAAGACGCACTGGCGCGGCACCGGCAACCAGCACTCCGGTCCGGGCGGGTCCGGATTCAGGCCCAGAACTCATCCGCCTTGGCCGTGTCATCGAAGTACTCCCGGCCCTCGATGACCTTTCCGTCCCGGAGCACGAACGCGATGGCCGTGGCCAGGTCCAAGGTCTTTCCATTGCTTTCGGCGTGGCTTTGCTGGATCCCCACGGTGTGGTTTTCCCCGCCGACGATATCCTGGACGGTCGCTTGGAAGGTACCCTGGGACCGCGCACCCAGCTCGCCGAAGTAGGCAAAGATGGCGTCGCGCCCTTGCTTCGTCCCGGACAGCACGCCGCTTCCGGGGGCGTACCAGACTGCGTCCTCAGCGAACAGTTCGCCAAGTGCCGCCAGGTCGCCCGCGTTGAAGGCCTCGTATCCCCGTCGAACCAGCTCGGCGTTTTCTGCAGCTCCCATGTCGGGCACCTCTCCGTCTTCCTCGTCGGTCATGTTGGGACGGCATAAGCCTATTCCCGGCTCGGGTGCCTGTCGATGGGAATGACCACAGGATCCTGGACCCACCTAGGGACCTACCCGCGTTCGCCGACCGCTCGGTGTGGACCTGCTACGTTCAGCGGGTCCCTGGCTGCGGGGGCGTCACCGCCGGCCAGCCGCCAGGTAGCGTTGCGCGAGCGAAGTTACCACCGTGAAGGCGTCTGAGTGCGCTTGATGAGCTGAAGTTGCCGGGTCACCACTAAAGAAATAGGTCCACCACTGGAGCGGAGCATTGGAGATGGCAGGTCGGGCAGGATTCGGCGAATGGCCATGCTCAGGTGTATCACCATCGTCGCAGCGAAAGCCCTCGACGGAGTTCTTGGGCCGTTTCCACAGCTGTGAACGTCCCGTTGGCGGCTGGGGGACCGGAGCGCCGACCAATGCCCGAGCGCTGTCAAGAGTTTGAGGTGCTGCCACTCCGATTGTGGAAGGGGCAATCAATCATGTGGGTTGCCGTGCGACGCCACCCACTGTGGCCGTAGAGGAATGGCTGGGGGCCACCTTTGCACGTCAAAGCACCGTGAATCCGATCGGAAGATTCGGCCGACCGGTGGCGGCGAGCAGGAGCGGTGCTGCAAGTCCTCCGTCAACGGCGAGCTTGGCCACTATTTGAGAGCCTCTGCGGCGGCCGTGGCTGGGATGTCCGTCGGCAAACCGAGCGCCATGGCGAGGTCCGCCGTATGGATGGCCAACTCGAACGTGCGCGTGGGCAGGTAGTCACAAGTCGCATGCCGCCCGCGATCGTGGTCACCAACTCGGTCCCATCCTGGGTAGCGATGAGGGGGACCACGCGGGCGGCGATCTCCGCCACGGCGCCCACGGGGTCAGTGCCCAAAGCGGTCCCGGCGTCACGTCCGCGGGCCTCGACAGCCGGGCCGGTGGCGTTCGCCGCCTGGAAGTATTCCGCGGCCGGGCGACCTCGACGGCGGTGGCAGGACGGGAAAGGTACGTCTCTACCGTCAAAAGCGCGCGGCTCGTGTGGCCGACAGGGGGCGAATGTCCACCCGCCGAGGCCTGGCTGCTCCCACCGGTCACCGACGAGGGCTGAGGTGCGCACAAACCAATCCGCGGCGTCGGCGAACGCCCGCCGCGAGTCGTCCCATGAGAAATCCATGCCCCGAAGTCTAGTTCCCCTGCCTCAACCTCATGCGGGACGGGTCCACCGAAATTTGGGGTTGTCCGCGACGGATCCGCTGGCGGGCACGGTCGGTGACGGCATACTAAGTGGATGACACTGAATGAGGAGCTTGACCGGATCTTCGCTGCTCGCGATCGGAACAACATGCAGCCGACCATCGATGCGCTGTTGCCAGTTCTGGCTGAGCACCCGTCCAACGCGCGTGTGCTCTACGAGGTGGGCGGCGCCTACGACACCGCGGGGATGGAGGAAACTGCGGGCTCGTTCTACGAACAAGCACTCCAGGCAGGCCTTTCAGGCGATCTGCTGCGCCGGTGCTACCTCCAGTACGGATCCACGCTGCGGAATCTCGGCGCGTTCACACGCTCGGTGGAAGTCTTCGGGCGTGCCCGGGAAGAGTTTCCGGACTCGCCTTCACTGGCAGTGTTCCAAGCGATCACCCTTCATGCGTCCGGCCGCGTCGATGAAGCCGTCGCTTCGCTGCTTGAAGTGGTTGCAGAAGGTGTTGACTCGCCGGATATGGGACGGTACAAACCGGCGATCCGCGGCAATGCCGCCCACATTCGGTCTTTCGCGAGAAATTCGCCTCCAATGGAGCGGCTCGATGCCCGGTAGCCGGGCGGTTATCGGACCGGTGTGCGCGGGAAATCTATTTCCGAAACACAAGTTGCTGGTCACGGGCTTTGGTACACAATCGAGGCATGAGATTGGCTGGCATTCTCCCCGAAGACGCCCCCCAACCCCGTGCCGAATGGGTCGAGAACCTGAACCCATGCCTATTCCGGTGCTGGGGCTTATGCCTCAACCGTCGCTGGAGGACACGGACTCCCGTCGGTCTGAGCTCGGCCTGGATGATCGTGGGTACAGCGAAATGACGGCGAGCATCAACTACACGCTCTGGCGAAACCCGGATGATCGCTCAGACCCGGTAAACCTCGCGGACCTCGACGAGGCGGACACGCAGGGCGATCGAGGAAGATCCGCCATGGCCGCGGCCCCCTTGGCTGATCGAGCAAGTGGAGCGAATGCGCTATCCGCAGCTGTGGGAGGCCGTGCGAACCACCTGGCACCGCGAGCCGTCCGAGCGCTCTTCGGTTCGAAAGCCTCCTGGCTGACCATGTCAACCACATCCTCATGAACCAGTACCGGCAGGAGCTCTGGCCCGGCAGCAAACCGTGGGACCAGCACACACCCGCAGTAACCGGCCGGATGGTCAACGGCCAGGCCAGGACCATAATCAACGGAATCGATGTGCCCGGTGCGGAGGTCGATACGGATCCGTTCGTGTACGGCATCGGAGCCCAACTCGCAGGCGGCGGCGTCGTGACCGCAGTGCTTCCACGCGCTGAGCTCAAGCACATCCAGGTCCAGTTCACGACCCGGAGCTAACAACAAATAATTGGCGCCCGAGGGGTGGCCGTCGACCGGCAGCAACACAGAACCCGGATCCGAGAGCAGGGGCGCCTCAGCGTACGTTTCGAGAACCCTCTCCGGACAGCAATCAAGGGTTGGTCGAGTTCTATCGGGCGGACTACGCCAGTTGGTTCCCCGTCAAGCGTGAACTCGGGTCCGAGCAACCGAGCATGCTTCGAGGCTCCGGAAGACATCGCCAGGCCGCGTCCCGGCCCATGCCGTTTTCGGCAACGTGCCCGGCAGTCCATTGATACTTGGTTTCCGCATCATCCGAGATCTCCGCCCCAACAGGGCCAACAAGTCGACCGAATTGAGCCTGGCCGGTAAAGTGCCCCATAGAGCGACTTGGTCGCATTCAAGCGAACGAGCCATGGGGAACTTTGGAAGCACTCATCCACGCGTTTAGCCAAGTCGGACTCCGATCGCGCCCTGGTGGAACATGCCGCACGCCTAACACCAAACCCGGTGTCGTGTCGCTGCTGGCCTCGCTCAGCTTGGTGCTGGGCGCCTGCGGCATCCAGCCATCGATTGAGGGTGCTGCTCCGCACCCGGTGGAACCAACCACTGTTTCCCAGCCCGCGGCGGAGGTCAAGCCGGAATTGCGGTACATGAAAAACGGAAAATTCTGGGACATCATCGACCGTTCACTGGAAGCCTCGGGCGGAAGCACCGAGCGCCAAGCTGTCGAGCTGGAGGAAATACTTGCGGCCATGCCACCGGAGCAGATCGCTTCCTTCAACGCCACGTTCGTCTCGAAAAACCTCGAGCTCTACACGTGGGAATTATGGGGCGCGGCCTACGTACTTGTCGGCGGCTGCCTCGACGATTGCTTCGAGTACTTCCGCAACTGGGTGGTCGGCCAGGGCAGCGACTACCACCAAGCCGTGAAACGGGATCCGCAGGTATTGGCCGACGGAAGGCTACGCAGCGACGTCGAAATCGGTGACGCGGAGTCGCTGGCCTACACCGGCGCAGATGCGTACCTGCGAAGCAGCGGCGGCCGGGAGCTGTACGAGGATTACCCCGAGAGTGCCTCGGCCATTGCGGGCGAAGAACCCTGGGGAACGGCATGGGACGAGGAAGAAGTGGAGAATCTCTATCCGGTCTCACGCCCCTTCCTGCCGACTAGTACTACAGTCGCGTTTATTCCTGGGTCGATCGGCGGTTTAAAAGGATTTCGGCCCCGATTCCTGTTGACCATGACGGGTGAGCGATGATATTTGGGTGGCAGGATACGGGAATGGGCTCAGGCCTTGAGGAAATCAGGGATCTGATCGGCGGCGAGTTCGCGCGTTCCGAACCGCGGGAGAGCGCGATCGGCTATATCCGCGGCCTGCTCTCGGACGAGGAACGGAAGAATTCCTGGACCTTGTCCGAGCGCACCGGACATGGGACCCCGGACGGGATGCAACGCCTGCTTTCGACCACCGACTGGAACCCCGATGCGGTGCGCGACGCCTTGTTCACCTACGTGGGTCTGAACCTGGGCGACCCCGCGGGGATCCTGGCGATCGACGAAACCGGTTTCCTGAAGAAGGGGTCGGCCTCGGCCGGGGTCGCCCGCCAATACTCGGGCACCGCCGGACGGGTGGAAAACTGCCAGATCGGCGTGTTCCTCACCTACGCCTCACCGGCCGGGCGTACCTTCCTGGACCGGGAACTCTACCTGCCCAAGGCCTGGACCGAGGACCCGGAACACCGCACACGGGCCGGCATCCCCGAAGACCGGGCCATGGCCACCAAGCCGGTGCTCGCAGCAGACATGATCGAACGCGCCCTGGACGCCGGCATCCAAGCCGCATGGACCACCGGCGACGCCGTCTACGGCCAGCACACCGGGCTGCGCCGCAGGCTGGAGGCCCGCGGCATGCACTTTCGTCTCGGCCGTGCCCATGAACCAACGCGTGATCACACCCGCCCCGACTCGTTCGGAGCCGAGGGTGCGGGCCGACGAGCTCTTCGCATCGCTGGGCGGGCGCGCCTGGCGCACCCGCACCGCCGGCACCGGAACCAAGGGCGATCGGCTCTACGCCTGGGCCAGGATGCGCATCAACTGGCCCTCCGACACAGGGGAACGCTGGCTGCTGGCCCGCCGCTCCCTCAATGACCCCACGGACCTGGCCTACTTCATCTGCCACACCCCCGAAAACACCATGCTGGCCGAGCTGGCCCGGGTCGCTGGAGCCCGCTGGGCCATCGTGGAAACCTTCCAGACCTCCAAGGGTGAAACCGGGCTTGACCACTACCAGGTGTGCCAATACACCGGCTGGTACCGGCACATCACCCTGTCCATGTTCGCCCACGCCTTCCTGAGCGTCATCCGCTCAAAAACTGGGGCCCGCATCCAGGCACCGGCCATCTGGACAGATTCTCCCTGCCCGAGGTCAGGCGCCTCATCGTCCTGATTGCCAGACCCCGGGAACTGGACCCGGCACACGTCATCCGGTGCTCCCTCTGGCACCGAAAGCACCAGCACCGGGCCCGGCAATGCCACTACAAAGCCCGAGGACACACCCTACAAACGCGACTGTAGTACTAGTCGGTGTCGGTTGCTTCTAGGCGGCCGGATCGAACCGCGTCGGCGAAGGCCTGGTAGTCCTGTTCGTTCTGGTCGGCGTAACGCTCGGAAAATTTGGCGATGGAGCGGTCGAATTTGTCACTCTTGCCGAGATAGGCGGCAATTGCGATCGGATCGCCGGAGCGGGCGTGGGCACGGGCGAGAGTCCACCCGCAGAAGCTGGCATAGACCGTCATGCCGATCGGTTTCATCTCTTCCGCAGGGGCCGAGCCTTTCATATCACGCAGTTGCCGCCAGTACAGGTACCGGTTTCCCTGCTCGCTTCTGGTCCATCCAAGGAAGATGTCGCTCGCAGCCTGCATCCTCCGTTGCCCCTGCACCACGCGCTCACCCGGCTGCTTGAACCGGCTTTTCGGCAAGTGGTCCTCCAACACTGATCTCGTGGCCTCCTTGACCTGCAGGAACAAGGGATCCCTTTGATCACGCCCCTGAAGCAAGATGATGTACGCCCTGGTTCCCACGCTGCCGACGCCCACCACGTTGCGGGCGAGGTCGATGATTTCGAAGCGCTCGAGCAGTTCACGCCGTTCGTCTTGCAGGGTGGCACTGTAGGACCGGAGCTGGCCACGAATCACGTGCCAAACGTCATCGGCATCCATGCCGTACGATGCACCCAGCTCCCGGGCGGGGATGACGATCGGCGGCTGGCTGACGATCCGGTACTTCCCGTCCACGAGCTCAGCTAGCTTGGAAAGTGCCTGAAGGCTGTCACGGGTACGGGCCTTTGCGACAAATTTTCGCGCAGTCTTTTCCACGCCCTCGGCTGCCTTCTTTTGAGCTTTGCTCTTCCCGGTTGACACTGCCAATTCGAGGGCTTCCACCAAATGCTGCTCGGACAGGCGGGCGTACCAAATGTCCAGGGTGCCCATTTGCGCGAATTCGGACATCGCTTCGCGGTAGGCCCGAACCGCAGTGCGTGTCACATCACGGGTTTCTTCCTTGGTGAACCCGTTGTTCCGCGCCGCGATGGTGAAGCTGGCGGCCATGCGTTTGACGTCGTACTCGAACGGGCCCGGGAGTGTCTCGTCGAAGTCATTCAAGTCGAACAGCAGGGTCCGTTCCGGCGAGGCGAAGACGCCGAAGTTGGACAGATGGGCGTCTCCGCACAGCTGGGATGCCAGACCCGCGCGCGGGGTGTCCTTCAAGTCGGCGGCCATGATCTTCGCTGCACCCCGGTAAAATGTGAACGGTGAGACCAGCATCCGGCCGTGACGCACCGGTAGGAGATCCTGTTCCCGGGTGATGTTTTGTTCCTCGAGGAGCGCGACCGGATCCGGTCGGTCCGGCGCGGGAGCCCAGTCCTCGTGGCTTATGACGGGCGCCTTCACCCGGCATCCCCTGCCTCTCGCAGCACGCTCCTCGACGCTTGGGTGACTACCTTTGGTCTCGACCATGACGGTCGACCTCCCTGTTACATCGGGAACCGCCAGCGGCACTGATTGCCTCGGGCAGTCTCTGCCGGGCGCTCAAACGCGCCTTGGCTCCGTGTTCGTTCGGATTTGGCGCGCAGTAGGCGACCATCGAGGTCCGTGCGCCCCCGGGCCTGCCCGTCGAAGTGCCCGCGGGAAACAGCCGGGGATCGCTTGCCCGGGCCACTGGGCACAGCGGCCCGGGCCGCCTGCAGCATCGCATCCTCCTTCATACTGTGATTGTGTTCCCGAAATGGCCCATCGTCAACGAAACCGCTGACGGATCGAAAAACGCGCGCTCACGGCCGCGCCCCATGCCGGCGCGGGGTGGCTGACGGCCGTTCTATGTCATTCAGGTGAGCTCCTCCGCCGTCGACACCAACGGAACCGAGCAGTCGCGGAACGCCGCCACAAAGCGCCGGGCTACACAGCACGGGAACCGACGAATTGGTCTGACGCAGACAGCATGCGACGCCGCTGACGGCTGGAACAGGCAAGTGGCCCGCTTCGGACATTTCTGCCGGCAACCCGCGATGGCGATGGCCGCGACCCTCGAAACGCACCGACCACTGAGCTGAAACCGCCAAATGCTGTCGCGATTCACGAGCACCTGTCAGCACTGTACCTATCCGGTGGAGCACCTTGTTGTGGGACGTTTTGAGACGCTACACGGAACACCCCTTGCGGAACTTCCGGAGACAACGCGCCCGTGCCATAAATAACGGAATCCGACTCACCAGTGTCCGCGCCGGCTGGGAGCGCCACATTCTGGCCCTGCTCATAGGCATGACGGTGCTCTGGTCCATTCCATTGATGGTCCTTTAGCCATGGAAAGCGCACGTCAACGGGCTCTGTGTCGTCGCGGCAATAGCGGCCCTAATCTGCACTTTGGCACTTTCAGGGTGGATGCACGCGCACGGAACCACTCTCGTGTCGACAGCGGCAGGTTTCAGCTTCCTGACCTGGAAACGGAACCATCCCGACTGCTCCAGGCCGCCATCGATCAACAGCACGGGAGCTAGCGCCGACCCCGGGTATGCCCGAAGCGTTCGATCATGGGAAGAGCGCCGCGTAAACTCTCGAACGGCCTCGAAGGGCTCACACCCGAGATTGGCGATACCGCGCGGCAGGTCCTGCCCATGAGCCGTTGAGCACAGCAAAAACCGAGCCAATTACGGCTGTGATTCACTGAAGCCGGCCAACGGGATCATCCAAACTTGTATATGCGGGAAATGCCTTGCGGAGCGGGCTTGAGGAATGCCGGTGGTTGCTGGCGGGAGCTTCACCCCCTGCGGGTGATGTCGTCCCATGCCTCGGCGCAATAGGTTTGCGGGTAGAGCCGGGGCGATCCGACCCCATCGCGTCCCTCGGCCCAAAACACCGCAACCGGATGGAGACATGACCATGGCCGAAGAAGAAAACCCAGTCCTCGACACTCTCGTCGAGATCACCACTGCATCTCTCGATCGCTGCAGCCTCGATCCTCGTGAGCTGATGCTGGCACGGATCGCAGCCCTCGCGGCGGTCGACGCCCCGCCCGCCTCCTACCTGCTCAACGCCCGTGGAGCGATGGAGGTCGGCATCACCCTGGAGGACGCCCGGGGCATCCTCGTCGCCGTTGCGCCCATCATCGGCACGCCCCGGGTTGTGGAGGCAGCCAGCAGCCTCGCCGCGGCGCTCGGCTTCGCCATCGGGCTCGAAGCCGCAGCCGAGGCGCAAGCTGAGGCCGAAGGCTGAGCCTGTCCCGGCGGGGCCGGGCCGGCAGCCGCCGAGCGGAGAGCGGACCCCGGCGGAAAGTCTCCGCCTAACGGTGGGCCCACCGGTGGCATCTGGTTCGTTCCTCCGCCGAAGTCGAGGGCCTAGGCGTTCAGTGCAGGCTTCCGCCGTGTGGCCCACCGCGCCCTGCCCATGCCCGCCGGGCACCGGTGCCCGGCGGGCATGGGCAGAAGCATTTCAGTGCCGACCGCCCGGTCGGGGGAATGTCCCGTTCTGCTCCTGACCGCCCGTCGGTAGCGGGCGGTGACACCAAGCGATCACAGATAGCGGCCAAAGAGCGATCAAATCCACACGGGACGAGAAAACATAGGGATTTGTCGAAGGTAAACCGGGCGAATACGTCTCAAGTGGCCAGCGATTGGGACTTGCCGATGTTGGGTCTGCGAGTCTTGTGCTTCCGGACGGCTCGTTAGGGATTGGTCCGTGAATTTCTCCAGTGAAGGCTTGATCTGGATGATTTCTGAGGTGATGTTTGGTGCGGTCTACGGAATCGCGACGGCCATCTATCTCACAGTCCTATGGTCCTAGGTACGGGCCAATGGAGTCCTGGCTGGGCTGGTCCTCACCACCTTGATTCTTGTCCAAAGTAGTGCTCAACATATTCGAAGTACCATGGGCACCATCTCCCACGCGTGTTGCTGACGCTTTGGGAATCAGCGTTGACAGTGACACCCGAATTCCGATGATCATCACACTTTTCATGGTCGCTAGCGGCGGATTTGCCCTCGCACATTTCTGTGGTGTGGTCAGGCGGATATCACGCTGGATCTACACCTCGGTCCTGTAGCTTCTGCCAACGCCCATGGCCAGATCCAAAGCTAAAGAGCCTCCGTTGCCTGAAAACATCGGGGCCGGCCTCGATGTTTTCACCCGCTACTTGCCGCCGGGCTTCCGTGGCGTTGCCGACAGGCCGGACGTCGTTCATTTTCCGGGACAGGAAAGGCCTGTGTCCCGGATTTTTCTACCGGGGGCACAGGCCTTTCGATGCGTTTGGCGGGCGGCGCCTAGCGGGCTCCGGTGCCGCGGTAAATGCGAACCCAGGTATCCGGGATGACGCCCAGCGAGCGGCGCTGGTCGGCAACGCTAACGGTCAGCGTCACGCGCCATTCCGGGCTCGGCTGGAATGCCTTGAGCAACGGGCCGTGCAGGGTTATGTTGCCGTCGGACACCTCAACGACCCGGCCCAAGTGCTCCGGACCCAGTTCGTCGGCGCGAACCAGCGTTTCGCGGCGAACGGCCGTGCGGCCGTGGGCCGGGCGAACCAGGGAGCGTGCCTCGCGCATTGCGGCTCCGCGGCGTTCGATCCGGGCCTCGCGCTGGGCCTTGGTGCCGGCCGAGGAAAGCGGCGCGGGGGAGAAGCTGGAAATGGCCGTGATCCGGGTGACTGCCTCGGGATACTTCTTGACGATCTTGGCCCAGAATTCCTCGGGACCCTTGCCCATCAGGATGACAACGCGAAGGGTGGGGGCCAGGCGCAGGAGCCGGCTCATGGGCTCGAGCCCTGCGTTCATCTGGGCGGCGTTCAGCCGGCCCGTCTCATCCTCGTTCCGGTACCAAGGGTAGGCGTTCCACACGAGAACTTCCTTGGCGTCGATTCCGGCCCAGGCCAGAAGCTCCGCGTTGGCCTCGGCCAACGGATTGTCGTCTTCGGTGGAGAGGATGTCCAGGCCCTCTTGCGGGCGGTGGGCCGCTTCCGGGGCGGGCATCAGGAACAGGATCGTTGCGTCGGTGCCGCCGTGCAGCGGAGCCGTGAACTGGACCGAGGCGCCCGCCTCGGCGGGGTTCTGCACACGCAGGTCCTCGACCAGGGAATTGATTGGAGCAACATGCTCGGCCCACAACTCCGCTTCCTGGGAGATCTTGAAGTCGGGGTCGTTCATCATGCGCGGCATTTCGGTTCTCTCTTGGAGCGGTTTGGTGGGAACGTAGGTTACAAGCATGGCATGGTCGACATGTCCGACCTACTAAACCTGCTCCCCATGGCGGTGACGATTAGCGCACACTCAACAGCGCGGCTCAGGCCATGTCCTGTTTGATGAGGGCGGCAACGTTGGCCCAAACGACCTTTTGCTCCTGCCGGTGAACGGTGCTTTTGGCGCCCAAGCGGGTGCAGTGAACGTACGACTTCCAACTGCGGATATGTCGCCGCCAGTTCCGGCAGGACGGCATCGGCGGCATCCCGTGGCCTTGCGGCCAAGCAGCAGGAGCAGGCGGAGGTTCGTCATCAACGACATGATTTCCAGCAGCGCCCGCCCGCCCTCGAGCGCTTCCTCGGGCGTCAGGTCCTTCTTGTTCTCCCGTGGCCATGGGTAGCCGTTCCACGGGCAGAAGTCCGCCGGGTCGATGTCGAATTCCGTCATCAGGTGCCGCTGCCGGTCCGAGGCCCGGTCGGGGTTCCGCAGGCACAGGAAATCCGGGACGAGCGCTTCCTCTCCCGGGTCGTTGAGGACGCTGAGAACCGGCGCGTGGATCCCGCCGTGCCAGGGTGCCGCATGGGGGAGCCGGACTGCGCCCTTCGCATGGCTCAACCGATCCACCAGTTCATTGATGGGAGCCACGTGGGGCTCCGCCAATCCTGCGAATTGCTCGGCCCAGAAAGGGTCGTCGAGTTGTGCGCGCTTCCAGTTGTCTGCCGGTGCCATTGGTTCCTTGCTCGTTCTCGGTGTCCGACTCGGGAGGATTCGTTCTTTGGGCGTGGACGCCGGCAATCCTAGGATTCCAGCCAGGACTCGAGTCCGTGGATGACCAAATCCAATCCGACTTCGAACTGGCTTCCAAAATCGTAGCCGGGTTTCATGACGACCTCGGTGGCAACCTCCAAGCAGGTACGGGTACTGGCCCGATTCAAATTGCTTGACCATGGATGCTGCGACGTCGCTTACGGTCGTTGCGTCGCCGACGGGAATCGTCGATTCCTGCAACACGAAACCATAGATGTAGCTGTCGAGCAGGGCGTAGGCGCGGGCTGCCAGTTCGACGGAAAAACCTGCGCTGCCGCAGGATTCCGAGCGTTTCGTTGTGGTGTCGCAGGGTCGCCGACCCCGGAGAAGTCCGAGATTCGATCAGCCCCAGCGCCCACCTGTGCCTGCCCAGGACCGACCGCATGGTCATGGCCCGCTCCCGCATGGCCCGTTGCCAGGAATCGTCCTGGCGGGAGCGGGCCGAATCTGCTTCCGCGAAGACCCTGTCCACCAGCCCATCGAGGATCTCCGACTTCTTGGCAACGTAGTAGTAGACGGACATGGGTTTCACACCCAATGCCACCGCCAGGGAACGCATGGTGAGTGACTCAAGCCCCGCCTCGTCGGCCAGCTCCATGGCGCGGTCGAGCACCAGTTCGCGGCTCAATTGGGGCTTGGCGCCACCGGGTTCGGAAGTTTCTTTGACCATAGTGAGCCCACCCTATCGCATTTTCGTACAGCGTAAGGTACATTTTCGTACATAGTACGAATTGCGGTGTCGTTCCGGCTCCGCATCCGAGAACGCAAGGCAGGGCAAGCCATGGAGAATCAACGCAAGGCACGGACAGTCGAATCCGAGGCGACGGCAGGCGGTCGTGCGCCATCCACCATGCGAGCGGTGATGTACCGGCGCTATGGCGGCCCCGAGGTGTTGGAATTTTCGGAGACAGCCATGCCGGAACCGAAGCCTGGAAAGGTTCTGGTTCGCGTTGGGTGCCGCTGGGCTCGATCGCGGCACCTGGCATCTGATGGCCGGGGAGCCGCGCGCCGTCCGGCTGGCCATCGGTTTGCGCGCCCCTCGCAATCCCGTCCCGGGCATCGATTTTGCCGGCGAGGTGGTGGCGGTCGGCGACGGGGTTTCGGGATTTGCCGTCGGCGACCGAGTGCTGGGAGTGTCGGCCGGATCCTTTGCAGAGTACGTCCTGGCGGATGCCCGCAAGCTGGTCCAGTTGCCGAAGGGCATTACATGGGAGCAGGCTGCCGCCTTGCCGACCTCCGGCGTCACCGCACTGCAGGCCCTGCAGAAGGCCGGGGCCCTCGGAGCGGACACCCGGATGCTGGTCACCGGGGCATCGGGCGGAGTGGGGTCGTTCGTCGTGCAACTGGCAAAGCTGCGCGGAGTACACGTAAGCGCCGAATGCTCGGCGCGCAAGATGGAATTCGTCTCCTCGCTCGGGGCTGACATCGTTTACGACCGCGCGGGCGGCGGTGCATATTCGAGGGACGCCGCCTATGACGTTGTCGTTGACATTGCCGGCAATCCGCCTATCGCCACCCTTCGCCGCATCTTGGCAACGGACGGGCGCGCGGTGATCGTCGGGGGCGAGGTTCCGGGCCCGAGCCTTACCGGCATGAACCGGCAACTGCGGGCGGTGCTCGTGTCCCCGTTCCTGCGGCAGTCCCTTTCCATGTTGGTCTCCGTCAACAAGAAGCAGGATCTGGCGGAGCTCGTGGAGCTGATGTCCGCGGGCAAGCTGGAGAGCAAGATCGACAAGATCTTCCGGCTGGGCCAGGCCCGCGAAGCCATGGAGTACCTCGTGGCCGGCGGCGTGTGCGGAAAGGTCGTGCTGGTTCCATGAGCCTTCGGATTCCCGAAAGCCGAAGCCGCGCGTGGATGCCCGGTGGCGTCCACGCGCGGCTTCGGTGCGGCGCGGAGGGTGGCTAGACGGCGGACCAGCCGCCGTCGGAGGCCAGGACCACGCCATTGACGTTGCTGCCGTCATCGCTCAGCAGGAACGTGATCGAGGCGGCCAGCTGTGCCGCGGTGGCGGGTGCCGGGATGTTCGCACCCATCAGCGGGCCCAGGACCTCGATGGCCATGGGCGAATCCATCGGGGCCTCGATGTTGGTGATGGTGGCTCCCGGCGCGACGGCGTTGAAGCGGAGGCCCTTCTTCCCGTAGATCACCGCGGAGTTCTTGGTCATGCCGATGACTGCGTGCTTCGAGGCCGTGTATGCGGCGCCGGCGGCCGAGCCGCGCAGGCCTGCCTCGGAGGAAATGTTGACCACCGAGCCGGTTCCGGCCTCGAGCATCAGGGGAACCACCGCACGGGTCAGGCGCATGGTCGCGTTGACGTTGATGTTGAACACGCGGTCCCAGGTGGCGTCGTCAACCTCGTGGACGGGCTGGAACCTGTCCATGATGCCGGCGACGTTGGCCAGTGCATCAACCCGGCCGTCGGCCGCCGCAACCACCTTGGCGATGGCCTCCTCGCTGGAGATGTCGCCCGCCACCGGGACCAGGTCAAGGTCCGCGTGTTCCGCCACCAGGGTGTCGAGGCGCTCCTGGCTGATGTCCGCGGCAATGACCCTGCCGCCTTCGCGTGCGACGCGCAGCGCCGTGGCCTGGCCGATGCCGGAGCCCGCTCCGGTGACGATCACGGTTTTTCCCGCAAAGCGGCCCGTGGTGGTGACTTCCTGCCAGGTGGTATCGGTGCTCATGAGGACGTTCTCCTCAATGCCGGAAACTAAGACACCCACAGGTTATGACACTGCGTATCCTAAAACAATGGCCCATACTTGTGGCATGCCAGATAGCCCCACGACTCGGGAGGTCCGCGCGGCGGGCAGGCCCCCGAGCATCGACCCGGACGCCGTCGCCGCCGTTGCCGTGCGCCTTTTTGCCGCACGAGGCTACGAGGCCGACATCGATGGATGAGATCGCCGCGGCGGCCGGAATCGGGCGCAAGAGCCTGTACCGCTATTTCCCCAGCAAGCCGGCGCTGGTCTGGGGCGGTTTCGAGGTTGCGACAGCCGCCTCGCAGGAGATCCTTGGCCGACGGCATGAACCCGCGCCGGGCGATCCGCTCGAAGTGCTGCGCGCCGCGGCCGAGGCTTCGGTCCGGGCGCTGCCCGACCTGGCCGTCACGCGCGGCAGGTTGCGGTTGATCGCCGAGCACCCGGAACTCGGGGCGCAGTCCTACGCAATGCTGGGCGGCCAGCGGCAGGCGGTTGTTGATTTCCTGGTTTCCTCGGGATTGTCCGGCTCCGAGGCCTACTATGTTTCGGCCGCCTACTCGGCCGCACTGTTTGCCGGGTGGCTGCGCTGGGCCCAGGGTGAGGACAAGGAACCGCTTCCTCACCTGCTGGAAGCCCTGCGCGTGCTGCGGATTCCGGGCTCCGTAAGCCCGGCGGCAGGGCCGGTGTTTGTGGAATTCGACACGCTCCGTCCCAAAAGAGGCGCATGGTCCATGGCGGAGGAAATTCTCTGGCATAATGGAAACGTACTCGATTCGATGTGGCCCCTCTCTCCGCGTTGAATCCTGTCCTTTTTGAGTTGCTGCGGTATGGCCCGCCCCACGGGTGCAGAAACAGCGGCTCGCACATGTTGAGAAACAGGAGACCACTAAAGTGGCCGTTAAAATTCGTCTGAAGCGCTTCGGCAAGATGCGCGCACCTTACTACCGTATCGTCGTCATGGATTCGCGTTCCAAGCGCGATGGCCGTGCGATTGAAGAAATCGGCAAGTACCACCCGACCGAAGAGCCTTCGTTCATCGAGGTCACCTCGGATCGTGCACAGTACTGGCTCTCCGTCGGCGCCCAGCCGACCGAGCAGGTTGCCGCGATCTTGAAGATCACCGGTGACTGGCAGAAGTTCAAGGGCATCGAGGGCCAGGAAGGCACCTTGAAGTTCAAGCAGCCGAAGCCTGCTTTCGTTGTTCCGGAGAAGGGCTCGGTCATCCTGCCCGAGGCCATCACCAAGAAGGCTGAAAAGCCTGCCGCTGAAGCCGTTGAGGCAGAAGCAACCGAGGCTGAGTAGCCAGTGCTCGTAGATGCGCTGGATCACCTGGTACGTGGCATCGTAGACACCCCCGACGACGTGCAGGTCGCGTTGAAGGGGAACCGTCGCGGTGACATCCTTGAGGTGCGCGTGCACCCCGAGGATCTCGGTCGGGTCATTGGACGTCAGGGTCGCACCGCGAAAGCGCTGCGCACCGTGATTGCCGCTCTGGCAGACGAACCAATTCGTGTTGACGTTGTCGACACGGATCGTCGCCGGTAGCCAGCCTCTGACACATATTTTTGTGTAGCTGCGGCCCCACATTCCCGCAAGGGAAGCGTGGGGCCGCAGTGCGTTAAAGACAAAATGCGATGCAACGCTCACGGCTGCCCGGATGAGGGGCATCCCGCGGCCACGTAAGATTAGAAGCAAGACTTAGTGGTTTTCCGGCCTTCCCGCCGCAAAGCCGCGCCACCACCAGCACCGGATCCCCGGACCCCCACGTATTCAAGGAGAAAACGCATGCGCCTGCAGGTCGCCCGCATTGGCAAGCCACACGGTATCCGCGGCGAGGTGACGGTGCAGGTCTTGACCGATGCACCGGAAGACCGTTTTGTCCCGGGATCCGTCTTCGAGGTGGAGCACCCCGGCATCAAGACCCTCACCGTCGAGGGTGCGCGCTGGAACAAGGAAATCCTTCTGCTGGCCTTCGAGGAAATCCTCGACCGCAACACCGCCGAAACCATCCGCGGCGCCAAGCTGTTCATCGAAACCGACGACGTCGAGGACGAGAGCGAGGGCTGGTACGAGCACGAACTCGTGGACCTCGAGGCCCGCG
Source organism: uncultured Actinomycetota bacterium (assembly GCA_963818105.1). Classification (GTDB taxonomy): domain Bacteria; phylum Actinomycetota; class Actinomycetes; order Actinomycetales; family Micrococcaceae; genus Paeniglutamicibacter. Next base: position 170,754 of record CAWFRB010000041.1, read on the forward strand.
TCAAGGACAAGGTCATCGGCAAGGTCACCGCGCTGCGCACCGGAAACGTCCAGGACCTCCTGGTGGTCAAGTCCAACGCCGGCGACGAGGTCTACGTTCCCTTCGTGGAGAGCATCGTTCCCGAGGTCAACATCGAGGGCGGCTACATCCTGATGACCCCGCCGGAAGGCCTCTTCGAGATCAACCGCGAGGACGCCGAAGCCGAACGAGAACCCGGGTCAGGAAGCCTAGTCCCGATGCGCATCGATGTCGTCTCCATCTTCCCCGAGTACCTGGCAGCGCTCGATCTTTCGCTGATCGGCAAGGCCCGCCGCGAAAACCTCCTGGACCTGAACGTCCACGACCTGCGCGACTACACCCACGACCGCCACCGCACGGTGGACGACACCCCGTACGGCGGCGGCGCCGGCATGGTCATGAAGCCCGAGCCGTGGGCGGCCGCGCTGGGCCGCATCGCCACCGAATCGCCGGTGGCCAAGGGCTTGGGCGACAAGCCGATCCTGATCGTGCCGTCGCCCGCGGGCGCCGTGTTCAACCAGGAAATGGCCTACGAGCTGGCCGAGGCCGAGCACCTGGCCTTCGCCTGCGGGCGCTACGAGGGCATCGACGAGCGCGTCATCGAATCCGCCGCCGAGGCCTTCGACGTCCGCCCGGTCTCCATCGGCGACTACGTGCTCAACGGGGGAGAGGTGGCGGTCCTGGCCATGGTCGAGGCCATCGGCCGGCTGATCCCCGGCGTCATCGGCAACCCGGAATCCCTGGTCGAGGAGTCGCACTCCGACGGCCTGCTGGAATACCCCGTGTACACCAAGCCCGCCACCTGGGAGGGCCGCGAGGTCCCCGAGGTTTTGCTTTCGGGCAACCACGGCAAGATCGCGCGCTTCCGCCGCAACAAGCAGCTGGAGCGCACCGCGGCACGCCGCCCGGACCTGATCGTGCAGCTGGACGTCGCGACGCTGAACCGCCACGACCGCGACACCCTGTGGCACAGCGGCTTTGCCATCGTCGACGGCAAGATCGTCGCCAAGGGCGAGGCCGGGCAGGACTAGTACCGCGTCAGGCAACCTTTGCCCGCTTGATGAGTGACGGCGCCGGCGGATGACCTTGCGCAGCCTTGGGGTCGGTGGTGTGGCGGTTGCGCCAGATGATGTAGCGGCGGATCATGCTGGCCTGTCGCCTGGTGGCTGGGGTGGTCGGTGCCGTTGCAGGGCGAAGTAGCGCAGTAGCGGTGAACTGGGGTTCGATCCGGTTCAGCCATGAACCGTAGAACGGCACGTAGGCGAGTTCGACGTTGTTGGCCGCGGCCCAGTCGCCGACCCGGGTGTCGATCCTGGTGGACAGGTGCGGGGCTGTAGTTGTCCATGACGATGGCGATGCGCTGGGCCATGGGGTGCAGGCGACACGCAGGTAGTGCGCATGAAGGCCAGGAACTGTCGGTCCGGCGCTTGTGGACCTTGACGTGCCCGTAGAGCCGGTCGGTGGACAGGTCGTAGCCGGCGCAGCAGGTGCCTCACCCCGTGCGGGCGTTTGTAGGTGGCCCGCCGCCGGTGCCGGCGCGGGGCGTCCTGGTCCCCGGTGCCCGTGGCGGCCGGGGCCCACTGGTGCCCGGGGTGGGGCTGCGAGGTTCAGGGGCCCGAATTCGTCCATGCAGATCACCACGTCGGGGTCGCCCGCCCCGGGTTCGGCCTTGCCGTCGGCGATGTCATAGAGCTCCAGGACGCGGTTCTTCTTGGCCTCGTAGTCGGGATCCGTTGCTGGTCTTCCAGGTCTTGATGGCCTGGAAAGGAGACGCCTTGCTCGCGCAAGCAGCATGCGCAGGCCCTCATGGGAAATGTCCTCGACCACCCCCTTAGCCACCAGGTAGTCGGCCAGTTTCGACAGGCTCCAGGTGGAGAACGGCAGCCCGTGGTCGGCGGGACGGCCCAGCGCGATCTTCTTGATCTGCGTCGCGTTGATCGGGCTGAATTTCGGCGGGCGCCCGCCGGCGTAGTGGGGGTGCAGCGAGTCGAACCCGTCGGTGTTGAAGTTGTGCAGCACGTCCCGGACCCGGTCCGGGCTGGTGAAGGCGGGGGTCGGTCGTTGTGGCCTAGCTCGGTGGTTCGGCGCTTTCGAGCAGCCGGACCACCGAGCTTTGCTTCATCCGGCGGGCATGGTCCAACGCGGTCATTCCCTTGGGGTCCGTAATGGCCAGGTCCGCCTCGTCGTCGATCAGCATCGCCACCACCTCCTGGTAGGGCTGCGACCCGTCGCCCTAGATGACCGCCTCGAGCAGGCAGGTCAATCCGCTGTTGTTCACGTGGTCCACATCGATGTCCGTGTCCAGCAGGATCTCCACCGTTTCGACGTAGGCATGCTGGCAGGCCGGGATCAGTGCGGTGGCGCCGTCGCGGTTGGTGGCACGGACATCGGCCCCGTGTTCCAGGGTCAGGACCAGGATTTCGGTGAGCCCCTCGGCTCCCGCGTAGAGGAAGGCCGAGTCCTTCAGCTCGTCCTTCGCGTTCACGTTCGCACCGTGCTCCATGAGTTCGCGTGCCGCCTCGATCGCGTTGGCCCGCGTTGCGGCGAGCAGCGCCGTCCGCGCGTCCTCCCCGCGGTAGTCCACGGGGGCGCCGGCCTCGAGGAGCCTGCCCACCTCGGCCGTGTCGTTGACCGATGCCGCGTGGATCAGGGCGTGGCCCAGGACCGCCGCGGCGTCGGAATTCAGGGTCGCCTGGTGGGCGGGGTCGCCGGTGCAACGGACCCGGGTACACCCGAGTGGGGATGCCGCAGGCGCCGGGGCCCAGGAGCGCGGCAAGGACCGAACACGTGACCAGCTTCCGTACGGCCGGCGTCTTGGGCATGGCCTCATCCTAGTTTCGCGGCCGGGGCATGGTCGAGGCCATCGGCCTCCGATCCCCGGTGTCACCGGCAACCCGGGATCCCCTGCCGGGGAATCGCGCACCAGGCCGGACGCCCTGGCCGAACCTGCAGCGATCCCTGGCCTAGCGTCGCGCCCCGGCATCCTGCAGCAGCCGGGCCACGGCGCCTTGCTGCATCCGCAGCGCATGCCCGAGCGCCGTGGTGCCCTCGGAATCCTCGATGTCCAGGTCCGCGCCGGCCGCGATCAGCAGCCGGACGACTTCCTGGTGGGCCGTGCCGCCGTCGCCCAGGATGACGGCCTCCAGCAGGCAGGTCCAGCCCAGGTTGTTCACGTGGTCCACGTCGATCCGGGTTGCCAGGAGCAATCCGACGGTTTCAAGGTGGGCACGTTCGCAGGCGGGGATCAGCGCCGTGCCGCCGTAGCGGTTGGTGCTGGCCACGTCGGCCCCGTGCTCGAGGGTGAGCGCCAGGATTTCGTCCAGGCCCTCGGCCCCGGCATAGAGGAACGCCGAATCGGACATCGCGTCCTTGGCGTTCACGTCGGCCCCCGCGAGGATCAGCTCGCGGGCGGCCTCCACGGCGTTGGCGCGGGTCGCGGCCACCAGCACCGGCCGGCCCTGTGCATCCCGGTGGTCGGGGTTCGCCCCGGCCCCGAGCAGCCTGCGCACCCCGGGGCCGTCGTTCGCCACGGCCGCGGCCAGCAGCGCCCGGCCCAGCGCCGCGGCATCCTCGGATGCGGTTTCGGGTGCGGCACCTCGCGCGGGTGCGGGGGTTTCCGGGGTCCCGGCCTCGGGGGTGCTGCAGGCGCTCACCGCCAGCAGCGCAGCAAACAATGAACCAGTGGTCAGGACGCGAACCGGGCGTGGAAGGGGCATGGCCCCATCCTAGTTCCGGACCGCGGGCACGGTCGAGGCCCGGGGCATCCCGTGTTCCCGCGCCGGCCTGCTGCGCGGGAACACGGGACGGAATGCCGTCCTAGACCTTGGCCGGAACTTCCAGCTCGGGCAGGTAGACCTTGCCCCCGGCGGCCAGGAACTCCTGGCTCTTGTCCCGCATCCCGTCGTACATCTCGGCGATGGCGGCCTGCGACTCGGCCGACCCGTACTCGTCCCTGATGTCCTGGCTGATGCGCATCGAGCAGAACTTCGGGCCGCACATGGAGCAGAAGTGCGCGGTCTTGGCCGGCTCGGCGGGCAGCGTCTCGTCGTGGAAGGACTCGGCGGTGACCGGGTCCAGCGACAGGGCGAACTGGTCGCGCCAGCGGAACTCGAAGCGCGCCTTGGACAGCGCGTCGTCCCGCTCGGAGGCGCCCGGGTGCCCCTTGGCCAGGTCCGCGGCGTGGGCGGCGATCTTGTAGGTGATCACCCCGGTCTTCACGTCGTCCTTGTTCGGCAGGCCCAGGTGTTCCTTGGGGGTCACGTAGCAGAGCATCGCCGTGCCGTAGCGGGCGATCTCCGTGGCGCCGATGGCGCTGGTGATGTGGTCGTAGCCGGGCGCGATGTCGGTGACCAGCGGGCCGAGCGTGTAGAAGGGCGCGCCCTGGCACAGCTCCTGCTGGCGCTCGACGTTCTCCCGCACCAGGTGGAACGGGATGTGCCCGGGGCCCTCGACCATGACCTGCACGTCGTATTCCCAGGCCCGCGCCGTCAGCTCCGCCAGGGTGTCCAGCTCCGCGAACTGGGCGGCGTCGTTGGCATCGGCGATGGATCCGGGGCGCAGCCCGTCGCCGAGCGAGAACGCGACGTCGTATTGCGCGAAGATCTCGCACAGCTCGTCGAAGTGCGTGTAGAGGAAGTTCTCCTGGTGGTGGGCCAGGCACCAGCCGGCCATGATGGCCCCGCCGCGCGAGACGATGCCGTGACCCGGTTGGCCGTCAGCGGCACGTAGCGCAGCAGCACGCCCGCGTGGATGGTCATGTAGTCCACGCCCTGCTCGCACTGCTCGATCACCGTGTCGCGGAAGATCTCCCAGGTCAGCGCGTTGGCCTCGCCGTTGACCTTTTCCAGCGCCTGGTAGATCGGCACGGTGCCGATGGGAACCGGGGCGTTGCGGATCAGCCATTCGCGGGTGGTGTGGATGTCGTCGCCCGGTGGACAGGTCCATCACGGTGTCGGCGCCCCACCGGGTGGCCCACTGCAGCTTGTCGACCTCCTCGGCAATGGAGCTGGTCACCGCCGAGTTGCCGATGTTGGCGTTGATCTTCACCAGGAACGCCTTGCCGATGACCATCGGCTCGGACTCGGGGTGGTTGATGTTGTTCGGGATGATCGCCCGGCCGGCCGCGACCTCGCTGCGCACCAGCTCCACGTCGCAGTTCTCGCGCAGGGCGACGAAGCGCATTTCCGGGGTGGTGATGCCCCGGCGGGCGTAGTGCATCTGGGTCACCCGCTTCCCGGGTCCGCGCGCCGCGGTTCGCGGCTTGGCGCCCTTCCACTCGGCCGAGGCGGCTCCCCGGCGCATCGCCGACTTGCCGTCATCGAGCAGGTTGCGTTCCCGGCCCGCGTAGGTCTCGGTGTCCGAGCGGTCCGCGATCCACTGTGCGCGGAACGGAGGCAGCCCCACGACCGGGTCGCTGCCCGGACCCGCGGTGCGGTACACCCGCAGCGGGGCGTTGGGCTGGCCGCCGGGGGAGGGTTCCAACGCGATCTCGGTCACCGGGACCCGGATCCCGTGATTCGGCATCCTCGAGGTAGGCCAGCGAATGGGACCTCAGGGATTGGGTTTCGGTTGCCTCGGGGGCGTCTTGGGCAGGGTTGATCGTTGTTTCGATGGTGCTCAAGGAGTACTCACTTCCTTCGCCGGCATTACCCGGACAGGTTCGACGGTCGCAAGCTGCGTCAGCTCGATCTCAGCCCCTGCAAGGGCTCCCGTGTGGTCGTAAGTGAAGCTACAGCACATTCCGCCGAAGGGTCAAATGTAACGTCGGACACGCGTGGCGCCGCCTCGGCACCGAGCGTGGGTGCCGCCGATCGCCCTATCGGACCGCGGAAAGCGGGGCGGGTGCGCCGAAGATTCGCGACCGCGGGAGCCGTTCGTGGCGGTGCCGGACTTCGCCGCATGGCCGGGAGTGTGGCAAAATAGATTCTTGGGTCTACTGGGTTCTGCTCCTGCCGCAGGGGGAACGAATCAACAGTTGATCCGCCGAGGATCCGCAAACGGGTCCCGGTACCAAGCTTCGGAACACCAAATCTTTCCGCCATCGCGTTTTTGCGCGTCGGGGAAAATAAGTGTTCCGTGTCTAAGGTAGGTGACCTGCGGCGTCTGCCTAGGAGATGCATTCATGCATATTCTCGACTCTGTCGATGCAGCCTCGCTGCGCACCGATGTTCCGGCCTTCCGCGCCGGGTGACACCGTCAAGGTTCACGTAAACATCATCGAAGGCAAGAACTCCCGTGTCCAGGTCTTCCAGGGCTTCGTCCTTGGTCGCCAGGGTGACGGCGTTCGCGAAACCTTCACCGTTCGCAAGGTCTCCTTCGGCGTCGGCGTAGAGCGTACCTTCCCGGTACACTCCCCGGTTCTCGAAAAGATCGAACTGGTTACCCGCGGCGACGTTCGCCGTGCGAAGCTGTTCTACATGCGCGATCGCCACGGCAAGGCTGCGAAGATCCGCGAAAAGCGCGACTTCCGCACCGCCAAGTAGCAAGAAAAGCGAGAACCTTCGTTTCCGCCTTCGCGCGGTCACGGGGATCCATCGTGGATCAACCTACAGAATCGGAAAGTTTTTCCGCTTCAGCAAAGCGCCGGTCCCGTTCGCGGGGCTGGCGCTTTGCCGTTGGCGCCCTCATGGCCGCGGCGGTGATCACCCTGGTGATCCGTGCCACGGTCATTGACTTCTACTACATCGGTTCCGCCTCCATGGAATCGACGTTGAACCCCGGCGACGGGCTCCTGGTGAACCGCCTTGCCTACAAGGACCGAGCCCATCCAGCGCGGCGACATCATCATCTTTGACGGCCGCGGCTCCTTCCTGCCCTATCAAAGCCCCAATGCCGTGGATTCCCTGGCCTGGGCACTGCGCTTGGCCGGCAACGACTCGGTGTACGTCAAACGGGTCATCGGCGTCGGCAGGGGACACCGTCACATGCTGCGGGCCCGACGGCAAGCTCAGCGTCAACGGCGTTCCCCTGGACGAGCCATACCTCTTTGCCGGCGACAAGCCCAGCGAGCAGAAATTCACCGCCCAGGTTCCGCATGGCCGCATCTGGGTCATGGGGGACCACCGCTCGGTCTCCGAGGACTCCCGGGCCTTGCTCGGTGCCCCCGGCGGCGGCATGATTTCCGTTGACAGGGTCCTGGGGCAGGTCACCGAGGTCATTTGGCCGCTTGACCGCAAGCGGCCCGTGGGCAACGGATCCACGGAGCCCGGTTCCGCATCGGCGGCCGACTAGCAGCCGCGTTCCCTCGGATTCCCCGCCACACCTGGGCAGCTGCGGGGCTTCTCCGAGCGGTCGATCCCGCAATGTGTGCGCCGGGGCTTCGTTCCCGCATGGCTACGGGTTAGAGTGTCACCCAGCGGTCAATCTATTGCTCGTTATGTGCCCGGCCTGGATGTCCCCAACGCGTCCGATAACGCATCAGGCTGGACACCACCTTGATGGGGAGAACTCCACATGCAGGAATCATCACGGACCTTTCTGAGGCGTGCCGGTGTTGCCGCCGCAACCGCGGCGTTCGTGATGGGCAGCAGCCTCTGGCCGGACCCGCTGCCGGCGACAGCCGGGCAGATGCCGAATCCGTTGCCGCTGCGCCAACCGCCGTCGCCGCAGGCCGCGATCGGATGTTCGGGATGCGGCCTGCCGCAGGGGCTTGCCACGGCCGTGCAGCGCGACCTGGGCATCGGCGTCGAAGAGTTCACGGCCCGGGGAGAACTCGTCGCCGTTGCCGACCAGCTGCGGACGGATTTGCAGAAGGCAAAGCTCAAGGCATCCTTTGCCATCGACGGGAACACGATCGCCGTCAAGGTCGGTGTCGGCCGATCGTGCGGCCGTCACCCAAAAGCTTGACACGCTGACCCGGGGCACCGGGGTCGAGCTCGAGATTGCCACCGCGGAAGTCGAACACAGCGTCCGCTTCGGCGAAAACCCCCGCCCCGACCAAGAAGAGCCCCGCAAACGTCGACGAGCTGTACAAGGAATACGCTGCATCGGTCGATCCGGACACGCTGGGCCAACTCCAGGCGGTCATGCAAACCGCCGACGGCTTCGTGATCCGCTCCGGCGGGGAACCAAGGACACACCGGCCCGTCCCGCTGCGCGCACCCTGACGTCCGGCGGCAAGCTGACCCCGGAGGAATTCGCGGCCCAGTACCCGGATGTCAGCATCCACGATGCCGAGGGGCCCGCCACCGTGACAGCGACCAATGACGTGCTCGGCGGCATGGGGTACGGCGCGCGCAATCGGCCACGAGCGCGTATACCTTGTGTTCGCTGGGGTTCAACGGCTTCAATGCCTCGGGCGCCCGCGCCGCACTTCTCGGCCGGCCACTGCACGCGCGACGGGCAGATCAGGAACGTCTCCATTGCCGAGCACGGCGCACCGGACGTATTCGAGGGGCTTGGTGCCCCACTCGGTTCCTTCGGCTTCTCCCAATTCGGCGGCCCCGGAAACTCCTCGCTGACAACCGACGGCAACCAGGTGCTTGGAAACGTCGGCACCGACGTATCCGTGCTGGACAACATCAATTCCGCGACTCAGGCAGCAACCGCTTGTCACCGACTGGAAGGGCGCCGACGAGCGTGATTCCGGAACCAAGGTCACGGGCGTGGCCAGCGCCGTCATCGGGGCAACCGTCTGCAAATCGGGCCGGACCACGGGCTGGACCTGCGGCAAGGTTGACGAAGTGGGGATTTTCATCGTCGGAGGTTTCAGGAACAGCTCCACCGACCTTCGCGGCATCCGCGGTTTCGGCATGCCCAACCCCGGGTTCTCCAAGGCCTTCGAAGGCGATTCCGGCGGATCGGTCATTGCCGGCGGGCAACGCCGTGGGGATCACCAGCGCGATTTCCGATGCGTCGGACGGGTCAGCGGGCCGCGCCTATTTCACGGACATCAACCAGGCACTCAAGCAGGCCAACGGCTACTCCCTGAAGCTGTTTGTCAACGCACCCAAGATCACCACCACGGCCAAGGGCTGCGGGCCTGGAGGCCGGGGCGAAGATTTCCGGAACCGTGGCATCGGCGCCGACCGGTTCGACGGTCAAGGTCGTCTCCTCCGGCAAGAACGATCGCCACGGCCAAGATCTCCAAGGGCGCCTTCAGCTTCAGGGCCCCGACAAAGCTCGGCACCTTCAAGTTCACGGTGCAGGCGGTCAAGGGGTTCAACAAATCCCAGACCACCGCGGGCTCGGTCAAGCTGGTCTCCCGGCCCCGAGAATCACGGCACCCAAAAACGGGGCAACCGCCGTCGGTCCCGTGACCAAGATTTCCGGCACGGGTTTTCCCGGTGCCACGGTGAAGCTCTCCGGCGCCGTGAAGGGCAAGGCGAAGGTCGGCAAGGACGGCAAATGGAGCAAAAAGACCGGCGCGCTGGGATACGGCGGACACAAGATCACCGCCACGCAGTCCAAGGGCTCCAAGGTCTCCCGGGCGGCCTCCGTATCCTTCAAGGTCGCCGTTCGGGCCCCGGTGATCACCGCGCCGGCACGCGGCAAGGCATCCACCAAGGCGCCGCGCGCCATTTCGGGAACCGGCATTCCGGGAGCCAGGCTGAAGCTCAGCGGGGCCGTCACCAAGAGCCTCACCATCGGCGGGAAGGGCAAATGGAGCGTCAAGCTGAAGCGTACGTGGGCCTACGGCAGTTACGGCATCAAGGCGACGCAGAAGGTCGGCAAGCACACCTCGGCAATCGCCCGGACCAGTTTCAAGGTCATCCCGAGCGCGCCGTCGATCGCGTCGCCGACCGCGGGCAGGAAATTCGCCAACGGCAAGGCGCCCAGCACGATCTCCGGCCGCGGCATTAGCGGGGCCACGGTGAAGGTCACCGTGGGCAAGGCCAAGGTGAGCGCCACGGTCGTCAAGGGAACCTGGAAGGCCCGGATCCCCGGAACCTTGAAGGCAGGTTCCCACACGGTAACCGCCGTCAGGTCCTCAAGAAGACCTGCCTCGGCGCCCATCAAGGTCAAATTCAGCGTCGCCGGGCCGGACGCGCGTAGGCGCGGACCGGCAATCTCGCAGCCCGGGGCCCGGCAATGCGCCCCGGCGGATGCCGAAACCCGGGATCACGTGGGTGCCCTCGTCCAAGCCTTCGCGCCACATAGGCAAATTGCCAGCGTCGCAACGTAGGCTAGGAGGCGGCGGACCGCATTCAGCCCGCGGCACCCAAAGCGGTGCCGCACGCAGGTGCGTTGCCGCCAAGACAACAGTTAGATACCCCTGAAAGGGCCCCACGCACGTGACGCACGCCAGTGAGCCAGCAGCAGCATCGGAACGACCACGCCGGAAAAGGAATCCCTTGTGGGCGGCGGTGCGTGAAATCATCATCGTCGTCGTCGTCGCCCTGGTGATCTCCCTGGTGGTGAAGACCTTCTTCTTCAGGGCCTTCTACATCCCCTCGGGCTCGATGGAAGAAACCCTGCAGAAGAACGACCGCATCTTCGCGAACCTCATGGTGCCCGGCCCCTTCGAACTCACCCGCGGCGACGTCGTCGTCTTCCGCGACGACCAGGGCTGGCTGCCGCCCATCGCCTCGACCGTGACCAACCCGGTCGGCGAATTCTTCGCCTTCGTCGGCCTGGTGCCCGACCCCTCCAACCAGCACCTGATCAAGCGCATCATCGGCATGCCCGGCGACACCGTCAAGTGCTGCGCCCCGGACGGAAAACTGACCGATCAACGGCGTCGAGATCACCGAGCCGTACATCTTCCCGGGGAATGCACCCTCGGAGCAGGAATTCACCAAGGTTGTCCCGGAGGGCAAGCTGTGGGTCATGGGCGACCACCGCGCCGAATCCGCCGATTCGCGCTACCACGAGGACGTGCAGGGCGGGTTCGTCGACATTTCCTCGGTCGAGGGCAAGGCCTCGGTCATTTCCTGGCCGCTTGACCGGATCGGGGGGATCTCCAACCACCCCGAGGTCTTCGCCAGCGTGCCGGCCCCCAAGAGCCCGGCCCCAAGAACTGATGGCTTCGCAACCACCCACCCTCGAACACGAGCGTGCCCTGGCCGCACGCGGGGGCCACAAGCTCATCGGCGCCGCGGACGAGGTGGGCCGCGGGGCACTGGCCGGCCCGGTGTCCGTCGGCTACGTGGTCATCGACCCGCAACGCCGTCCCGGATCTGCCGGGCGTGCGCGATTCCAAGCTGCTGACCGCCGAGCAGCGCCACATACTGGTCCCGCTGATCAAGGAATGGGCCGCGGGCTGGGGCGTCGGGCATGCAAGCGCCGCGGAGATCGACGAACTCGGCCTGGTGCCCGCGCTGCGGCTTGCCGGCCTGCGGGCCGTCACCGCGGCGGGCGTGGAGGCCGATGCGGTGCTGCTGGACGGGAACCTGGACTGGCTCTCGGCCACCAGGCAGCCCACGCTGCTGGATTCGCTGATGCCCGGATTCGGGGAGCCCGATGACGTCGACGGGCTGCTCATTCCCGTGCAAACCCTGATCAAGGGCGACTTGCTGGCGCTGTCCATCGCCGCGGCGTCGATTTTGGCCAAAGTCGAGCGCGACGAGCTGCTCGATGGCTACGATAGTGAACACCCGGCGTACGGTTGGATACAGAACAAGGGGTACGGCACCACGGGGCACCGGCAGGCAATCGTCGAGCACGGGGCCACCGGGTACCACCGCAAGACCTGGCAGCTCACACCCAAGGGCTAGGGAATCGCACAAGGAAGGCGAGGGAGCAACATGAGTGCCGAAGATCTTGAAAACTATGAAGCGGATTTGGAACTGCAGCTCTACCGCGAGTACAAGGACGTTGCGAACCTCTTCAACTTCGTGGTGGAAACCGAACGGCGTTTCTACCTGGCCAACGGGGTGGACCTGAAGACCCGCTCGGCCGACGGCGAGGTCTTCTTCGACCTGACCCTCACCGACGCCTGGGTGTGGGACGTCTACCGCACGGGCCGCTTCGTGAAGTCGGTGCGCATCGTCACGTTCAAGGACGTGAACATCGAGGAACTGAACCGCGTCGATGACTTGGCCATCCCCAAGGACGGCCTGGACCTGGACTGACCGGCCACGCCGTCCGGTCAACACCTTTCCGCCCCGCATCCCCGGCCCCACGCCGCCGGATGCGGGGCGGTGCTGTTTGGCCTGGTTTCATGATCGCGGCAAACAATCCGCGCCGATCCGGGACAGTCGGATCCCGGCGATGGCGGGGCATTTGTTGGTACGCTCGTCAAAACGCGGGATCGGTGGCCAGCTGCCGGTTTCAAATGTCCTCACCCGAACGTCCTGCCGAAGCCACCTGCACAAGCCACGAAGGGTCCGACACATGGTCAACAACGAATCGCCCGATGAATCGCTGCCGGAAGATCCCGAAGACGACGGACTGGGAAGCATCGACTTCGGCTTCGTCGTCGGCGACAGCCCGGAGGAACGCCTCAACCTGAAAGACCCCGGGATCACGTTCGAAAACGGGCAACCCGACCTGGACACGGGAAGGCGTGCCTTCGGCACGGGCATCACGGCCCTGCACGAGGCGCTCGCCGGGTACTCCCGGTGCTCGCCAAACGCGAAGGGAAACTGGCCGAGCTGCTCGCGGATGCCGACACGGACCCGGTGGTGCTTGCCGCCTCCGACCGCGTGCACGAAGCGCTTTTCGGGCTCAAGGCCGGGCACCTGGCCTACACCGGGCACCCCTTCCTGGAGGATCCGCTGACGCGGGATGACCCGGAGTACCGGGAGCGGACGAATTCCCCGGTGGAGACCTCGATGACGGCTCCCGGGAATACGAGGAAGACGACAGCCACGGCCCGATCGGCCGCGAGCTCGGCGTCGTCGTCCCGCTGAACCAACTGCTGCAGTCCGGTTCCGGGACCATGGTCCAGGTGGCCGCCGCCCGCGTGTACGGCAACGGCGTCATGCTGGTCGTTGAATGCGCACAGGTCCGCGGGCCGCACGAGGACCTTGCCGCCTGGCGGCTGCGCGGCCAGGCAATGGCCGAATGCGAGCTCGAGGCCGACGATCCGGTGACCGGCGCGTTCTACATCTGCAGGGTGTCCGGAATGGATGGACGGGATTTCAACCGGGTGAATCGTTGCGCCGTGGAACTCTGGATGCCCGGGGTCCTCGGGCGCACCGGCTTGCGTTGCGTGCTGAAGGTCGAGAACTTCCCGAACATCCACGGCGATGCCGAGCCGCTCAGCCTGGCATTCGACCTCGACCCGGAGGTCCTGCGCGAGGCCGCGGCCAGGATGCACCGCCCCTGACGGGTCCGCCGGCTTCGCCCGGCGGCCCCGGTTGAGCGCCACCGCGCTTATCCACATTTCCGCAATACCGCAGCCCCGCATCCGGCCATCAGGCGGCCACGCTTGGTGCAATGAACCATTCAGGTCGGGCGCTCGCCGAGTCCCGGCCCGGGGATTGCCGAAGGGAGCGTGGGATGGATGAACCACAACCAGGAACTGGGTGCCAGGGGCGAGGAGCTTGCCGCAACCTACCTGGCCGGTGTCGGGTACACCGTGCTGGAACGGAATTGGCGGTGCAAGATCGGCGAGCTGGACATCATCGCCGACGATGCCGGCCAGATCGTCGGGGTGGAGGTGAAGACCCGCAGCTCGCTGGGCTTCGGGCACCCCGCCGAGGCGGTGAACCCGGTGAAGCTGCGGCGGATCTCCAGGTTGGCCCGGCGCTGGTGCGTCGAGCACCGCAGGGATGCCCGCACGGTGCGGGTCGACGTGCTGGCGATCATCATGGCGCCCGGGCGCGAACCGAGCATCGAACACCTGGTCGGGGTCGAATCATGAGCCTGGCGCGGACGCTGGGCATCGGGCTGACCGGCCTGAACGGCCAGCTGATCGAGATCGAGGCCGACGTCGGCAACGGCATCCCCGGCTTCCTGCTGCTCGGGTTGCCCGATGCGTCGCTGAACGAGTCGCGCGAGCGGATCCGTTCCGCGGCACGAAACTCCGGCATCCCGCTGCCCAACCGCCGCATCACCGTGAACCTGACCCCGGCGACCCTGCACAAGCGCGGCTCCGGCTTCGACCTGGCGATCCTGCTGGCAACCCTCGCCGCGGACCGGAGCATCACGCCCCAGCCCGAGGTGGTCTACCTGGCCGAGCTCGGACTCGACGGGTCCCTGCGCCCGGTGCCGGGGGTGCTGCCCTCCGTCATGGCGGCCGTGCGTGCCGGCTACCCGGAGATCGTTGTTGCCGCCGGGAACCTCGCCGAGGCCGAACTTGTCGCCGGGGCCAAGGTGCGCTCCTACGACCACCTGTCCCAGCTGCTCGCCGACTGCGGGGCGGACCCGTCCGGGTTGCGCTTCCGGGCGCGGCACCATTCCCCGCAGCGCAAACCCGGGGTGTGGGCGGGAGTCGACGTGCGGGCGCTGGACCTGGCCGAGGTGGTCGGCCAGGCGCAGGGACGCTACGCGTTGGAGGTCGCGGCGGCCGGCGGGCACCACCTGCTGCTCACCGGGCCCCCGGGCGCGGGCAAGACCATGCTTGCACAGCGCCTGCCGGGCCTGCTCCCGGACCTTGACGACGTCCAGGCCATGGAAACCACCGCCGTGCATTCGCTCGCGGCAGGAGGCGGGCAGATCACCGCGTTGATCCGCCGCCCGCCGTTCGAGGCCCCGCACCACAGCGCCTCGATGGTGGCGCTGATCGGCGGGGGCAGCGGCGTCCCGCGACCCGGCGCCGCATCCAGGGCGCACCGGGGCGTCCTGTTCCTGGACGAAAGCCCCGAGTTCAGCGCCACGGCGCTCGACGCGCTGCGCCAGCCGCTCGAGTCCGGGGTGCTGACCCTGCACCGGGCGGCGGGCACGGCGACCTACCCGGCCCGGTTCCAGCTGGTGATGGCGGCGAACCCGTGCCCGTGCGGGCGCAACCTGGGCAAGGGGACCGACTGCACCTGCACACCGATGCAGCGGCGCCGGTATTTGGCCAGGCTCTCGGGCCCGCTGCTGGACCGGATCGACATGCAGCTCTTTGTCCCGCAGCTTTCGGCACGCGAGATGGCTTCCCGCGGCCCCGTCGAGTCCTCCGCGTTGGTGGCCGCCCGGGTCCGCGAGGCCAGGGCGCAACAGCGGGACAGGCTCAAGCGCTGGGGCATCGGCACCAACGCCGAGGTTCCCGGTTCGATCCTGCGCAACGAGCTGCGCCTGGTGGCCGCGACCACCGCCGGGTTGAACAAGGCCGCCGAATCCCTGCGGCTCAGCGCGCGCGGCTATGACAGGGTGCTGCGCATCGCCTGGAGCATCGCGGACCTGAACCAGCATGCCTGCCCCACCGCGGAAGACGTGGACGTGGCGTTGCAGCTGCGCCAGCACGGCAAGGGGGACGTCGGGTAAAATGCTTGCTACGGAGAATATGCATGTGCATGTGTGAGGTGGTGGATTAGGGAAGAAAGTAGAGAAGGTGCTTGTCTGTATGTATATGTGAACAAGAGCTGGTTAGTGTTATATGTTAAAGTGTAGTAAAGATTTAGATATAGAGGTTATGTCTTAACAGAGAGATGGTAAGTTTTTAGATGAGTTAGTTAGAGAAATAATAGTTATAAGATTAATTGGTGTAGATTTATTTAGAAAGTTAAAAATTTGAATATGTGTAAGAAATTAGTTATTTAATAGAAAGGAGAGTATTTAGAATATAAGTTAAAGGAGAGTTAGAGGGGAGTGTAGTTAGAAGAAGATTAAGAAAGATGTAGAATTTTTAGTATTATTAGAGTGATTAAAAATATAAAAGATAGATAGATTTAGTAATAATGTGTTAAATTGTCAAGGAATTGCTAGATCAATATGGCATCGCATCGGAGTTAGAAATGATTATCAGGCGGACGTCTATAAAAATGAATAGGAGAAGATGGTATTAAAATAAATTAACTATGTGAAATCAGTTTTGAATTTTGAGTCATCAGGTACAAGCCCCTATGAAAGGCAGTAGGTAGAACGCGGTAGTTGCTTGGCTCGCTGTGATGGACTGAGCGGCCTTACTGAATGCTGTTCTGCGGTACGAACACCTAGTGTCCCTGCAGCGCAAGACTCCGAATAGAATAGTTGGTTAAGGTATTCAAGAAAAGGTTTGTATCGCTTGGGTGACACATGGCAAAGGCCGAAAGAAGCAAGGGGCTCGTTACTTAGATGCGAAGACTACGGAAAGCAAGAAGGAACTTCACGGGTATGGGTTTGCAGACCAGAATGCATCAAGGTTATTTCAGTGTAGTGTAGCTTTTCAGGGTTTTTTAGAAAGTGCGTAGATAGTACACAACGTGTATTGCTTTTGCGGTATGTCTGATTGGATGGCTTTATATAGGTTTTTCATAGTTACATGCCCGTAGAGATATGTATTTATAGCGGATGAATTGTAAGAAATAGGTTGGTTTAGAGAAAGATATGGATAAGAGTATGTAAGATTCAATATAGTTATAATTGAGTTACCGCGGCGAGGTTGAAAAAAAAGTTCTTCAGTAGGTCAGCTGTAGTTAGATCAGCGCCCGATAGTTGAGCGTCTCAAAGATGACGAATGCTTCTGAAAGATCTGTTGTGGTTGTTGTAAGAACTTGGATAGATGTTGACAGGTATGTCACAATTTTAATCAGCTGGTGTATTCAGACGTTGTGGGGGAGAGTTTTTGAATTTTTTTAAGTAGGATGGTGTAAGTATAGAAAATTAGGTTTTTGTAGTAAAAGTGTAATTTAATATAGAGGAGTTGTTAGAAAGGAGTTGTATCTGTAGGATTAAGAGTAAGTTTGGGTTTATGTGTTTCTTGACTGAGTACGTAGTGGTGAGGTTCACGTTGAACTGCGCGATTGTTCGTACAGTACAAAGCTATGGAGTTTATCTCGAATAGCAATTAGGAGAATTGTAGTAGTGGTAATTTTTTGTTGTTTATGGATTAAGAGTATGAGTGTAGGAGTTTTTAGATCTTGTGACGCGAGAATGACAGTGCTAATGATATAGTTGTGGTTTGAATTTGGGGTGTTGTTGATGTTGGTATAGTACTTTAAGATGTTTTGTTTATTATACGTATAGTAGTGTTGAAATTGTGGGATTGTTAAGAGTTTGTTTGATAAGAGATGTTTTAAATTGTAGTGATTAAAAGTTGTAGGTATAGTTATGTTTTTTTTTTAAGAAAGTTGTTGATTGTTTCTTTTAGATAATAGTGTTATAAATCTATATTTTATTATGGATATTTGTTTGAGTGTTTCTAGTGAAAAATTATTTCTTTTATTTATAAATTTTTTTATAGTTTGTAGCTGTGTGAAGATGTATGGTTTTGATGAGTGAATTTTAGTGGTAATGGAGTTAAGGTTGTTGTGGGTGAATTGGTGTGTAGTGGGTAGGTAAGTGGTGGGTAGAGAATGATTATGTGGTGAATGTGGTGTTGTGTGTTATGTGTGGGTAGTGGTGTGAGTGTTGAATTAGTTGAGGTGATTGTGTAATGAGTTGAGGTGTAGGTGGGTGGCGAGGTGTGGAGGTGATGGCTGGCAAGATCTGAGGGTAGTTGTGGAAGTGTTTATGGTAGATGTTGTGGCTAATTGCAAGGATATGCTGCGCATCGCCTGGAGCATCGCGGACCTGAACTCGCATGCCTGCCCCACGGCGGAAGACGTGGACGTGGCGTTGCAGCTGCGCCAGCACGGCAAGGGGGATGTCGGGTAGTCGACGCGTCGGGGGCGGAGCATGGAAGATGGTTCCCATGCGCACCCCGAACTCCTCGAAACCAACCACACATTCCGACGCGGATGACTGCACGTTGAATGCCTCGGCGGGGTCGATAGCATCCTGCGCGTCCGCAGGCTCCATCGGCTCGGTGGCTTCGGCCGGATCCATTGCCTCGCTGACCTCTGCGGGCTGCATCGCATCCGTCTCTTCGGCGGGATCGATAGCCTCGCTCATCTCCGCCGGCTCGATCGCTTCCATCGCCTCGGTTGGATCCATTGGGTCCGTTGCCTCGATCGGTGCGATCGGAAAGGTCGGCTACATCGGCAACACTCCGATCCATGTGGTGGCCCGGATCCTGTTCGAAGTCGTGCGGGGCAGGAACGCCTAGGCCGCAACGTACCTGCGCGCCGGCGAGAACCGCTTGACCAGCAGGGCCATCAAGCCGTCCACGACCAGCGCGAGCGCCGTCACCAGCACCGCACCCACCAGCACCTGGCCGTAGTCGTACAGTGCCAGCCCGTCGAAGATGTAGCGGCCCAGCCCGCCGAGGTTCACGTAGGCGGCGATCGTCGCGGTGGCAATGACCTGCAGGATCGCCCCGCGCAGCCCGCCCAGCATCAACGGCAACGCCAGCGGGAGCTCGACCTGCAGGATGATGCGCGAATCCTTCATGCCGATGGCGCGCGCAGAATCCACGACCAGCGGGTCGACGTTTGCCACCCCCGAGTACACCCCGGCAAGGATCGGCGGGATCGCGATGAGGACCAGCGCCACCAGGGGCGGGAACAGGCCCAAACCCATCAGCAGCACCAGCAGCGTCATGATGCCCAGGGACGGCAGCGCCCGCAGGACGTTGGACAGGGACACCAGCACGACCTTGCCGCGCCCGGTGTGGCCGATGAACAACCCCAGCGGGAAGGCAACCACCAGGGCCGCGAGCACGGCTAGGAAGGAATACCAGAGGTGTTCGGCCAGCCGTGCGGCGATTCCGCCCTCGCCCGCCCAGTTGGCGCCGGTGCCAAGGTAGCTCAGCATGTCGTTGATCATTTGTTGCCTCCGTGGGACGGATCGACTGGTGCCTGTACGGCCGGAAGGCCGGCAACCATGCGCACCGGAGCGGCGCTCGCCGAGCCGCCGGCATTCTTCGCCGAAAGCCACGGGGTCAACAGCTGGCCGATCACCGCAACCACCCGGTCAAGGACAAAAGCCAGCAACAGGATCATGATGATGCCCGCCAGGATCTGGTCGGGGTAGTTGCGCTGGTACCCGGAGGTGAACAGCTGCCCCAGGCCGCCGATGCCGATCACCGCGCCCACCGAGACCAGCGAAACGTTCGTCACGGCAGCCACGCGGGTTCCCGCGGCCAACGGGCCCACTGCCAGGGGAAGGTCGACCAGGAGGCGGCGCCGGGCCGGCGAGTACCCCATGGCCTCGGCCGAACTGAGCACATCCGCCGGAACCGCATCCAGCGCGTCAAAGACCGTGCGCACCAGCAGCGACGCCGAATACAGGCTCAGCGCGATCACCACGTTGACCGGATCCAGGATCTGCGTGCCAAGCAGCGTGGGAATCACCACGAACAACGCCAGCGACGGCACCGTGAAAACCGCGCTCGAGACCGTGGTGATGAAGGTCCGCGCTCGCCGGCGGTTTCCGAAGACGAGCCCCAGCGCCAGCGCCAGGACGAGTCCGACGACGATGGGGACGACCGAGAGGTACAGGTGTTCGAGCGTCAGCTCCCACACCTGTTCGAGGTTTGCCAGCAGCCATTTCATGCGCCTGCCACCGCCCCGGGGTGAAGGTGCGGGGCCAGGTCCTCGAGGGTGATGTAGCCGGCAGGACGTCCCGCCCCGTCAAGCAGCAGCGCGGCGGCGACCGGGGAAGCCAGCACCGCGTCAAGGCCCGCGCGCATGGAATCCCCGGGGCGCAGCGCGCCGGCGACGGCAAAGCGGGTTCCGTCGGCGTTGACCCATTGGGCCGCGCCGTCCGTCCTCGTGGCCGTTGCCTGGCTCCAGGATCCACCCGGGGGCGAATGCGGACATGTCGATGCTCCCGTCGCCGCGCGGGGCCGGCAGCGGGGTGCTGGAGACGCCATCGAGCGTGTCGAAGGACAATGCCCGGAAGCCCCTGTCCTTGGCCACCAGCGAGGCCACGAACCCGTTGGCCGGACGCGTGAGGATTTCGGCGGGCGGGGCGTACTGCTGCAGGCGGCCGCCCGGAGCCATGACGGCGATCTTGTCCCCGAGGGTCAGCGCCTCGTCGATGTCGTGGGTGACCATGACGATGGTCTTCTTGATTTCGGCCTGCAGGTGCCTGACCTCCTGCTGGAGTTCCTCGCGCACGATCGGGTCCACGGCGCTGAACGGCTCGTCCATCAACAGGATGGGCGGGTCGGCCGCCAGTGCGCGTGCCACGCCCACGCGTTGTTGCTGGCCGCCGGAGAGCTGCGCCGGATAGCGTTTGGCCACCGAGGCGTCCAGCCCGACGCGTTCCAGCGCCTCGTGGGCCTTGGCCCTGGCTTCCGCCTTGGACAGGCCCAGCAGCCGCTGGACGGTGGCGACGTTGTCGATCACGGTGCGGTGCGGGAACAGGCCGCCGTTTTGCAGGACGTATCCGATGCCCAGGCGCAGGGACACCGGGCGGATGCCCGCCACGTCCTGCCCGTCGACCAGGATGCGCCCGCTGGTGGGGGTGACCATGCGGTTGATCATGCGCATGGAAGTCGTCTTTCCGCAGCCGCTGGGCCCCACGAGGACCGTGAAGGAACCCGTTTCGATGTGAAGGTCGAGGTTCTCCACCGCGGTGGTGCCTCCGGGGTAGGTCTTGGAGACGGATTCGAAGGTGATCATCGGGAAAGTTCCTTCTGGGAGGTGGTGTTGGCGCGTGATTCCGGGAAAAACATGGGGGTTGGCCACCGGCGGGTAACGGCAACCAACCCCCGTTCGAACATGTGTTCGATAGTGGTTTCTTGTGCTACTTGGAGATCAATCCCTGCTCGGTCAGCCAGGCAATCGCCGCGGCCTTCGGCTCCGTCTTCGAATCCCCGGAGACCTGCTCGTTGAGCTTGATCAGCTCCTCCGTGCTCAGCTTCGCCGACACCGCGTCGATGGTCTCGATCGCCTTCATGTCCAGCTTGTCCTTGCCCGCCACGGGGATGACCTGCTGGGCGGGGAAGTTGTTCTTGGGATCCTCCAGGACCACAAGATCGTTCGCCGGAATTGCGGTGCTGGTGGTGAAGATGTTCGCCGCGGTCACGGAGCCATCCAGCAGCGCCTTCACGGTTGCCGGGCCACCGCCATCGGCAATCGGGACGAACTTGGCTGGCACCAGACCGTAGTTCTTCTCCAGCCCCGGCAAGCCGACCGGGCGTTCCTTGAACTCCGGCGGCCCGGCCATCGTCACCTCGGCATTGTGGGCGGCCAGATCGCCGATGGACTTCAGGTTCCATTTGTCGGCGGTGGCGCGGGTGACAACCACGGAGTCCTTGTCCTCCGCCGCGGCGGGGGTAAGCGCAGCGAGGTTCTTTGCCAACAGCGCGGCCGGAAGCCCATTGAGGATCGAAGCGGGCGTGCTGACATCCGCGTTCTTGTCCAAGAAGAGCAACAGGTTGCCGGTGTAGTCGGGGATCAAGTCAATGGAACCGTCCGCGAGAGCCGGGATGTAGGCCTCGCGGGAGCCGATGTTGAATTTCGTCGCCACGTCGTAGCCCTTGGCCTTGAGCGCCTCGGCGTAGAGGTTGCCGATGATCTCGGATTCCGTGAAGTTGGCCGAGGAAACCGTCAACTTCGAGGCGGCAGCCGAACCGCCGGAAGATTGCAGGGGCGGCCGTGGGATCCGAGCAGCCACTGAGGATCAACGATCCGGCGACCACCGAGAGGGCGGCAAGGAGGGGAAGTCTTCTTCTGTTGGTCATTGTTAGCCTGACTTCGTCTAGAGAGATTCTGCTGGAAGATCTATCTCGCTTCCGCCTGGGAGGCGGGAGCCACTTGTCCATCGTTGCCTACTAGGCAGGCCACAAGCAATATTTGACTATTCGGGCCGGCCAATTCGGATTCCCGCAAGTCACCCGACGTCACTGTCGCTCCCAGGCCGCGCCAGGCCGGCGATGCCCAACGGTGCCCGATCCTGCGGGGGACTTGCCCGCACAAAGACCGGGAAACAGCGCCAACCCGCGGATAGGCACAGTCCGGATCCGATCGCACCAACCCGCACCGGGCGATACCCATGATGGGTCCACCCCCGACCACGGCAATGACAGCCACAGGGGGCAAACAGGCAAAGCGCCAAGGGAACCAGGGGACACCAACACATGGAACAGAACAACGACGAAACCACCGCCAGGGCAGGACTCACGAGAATCATCGAACCCAACGACCAAACCGGCGCCGCACTCGTGGCAATCCTGGGCGCAGTCGAGGCCTACCGCATGATCCGCGAACACACGGGACCGGCACCCGCCCGAACCCAACAACAGGTAGCCGATCTCCTGGACGCCCACGGAGCCTCCCGCACGAACCTGCGCCTCGATGCCGGACTCGACAGATGGCGTGCACGCGCAAGCGTCGCAAACCCCCAAGCGGACCTGCAGCTCATGAACAACCTCGGAGGGGGAATCCTCCTGCCCGGCGACGAAAACTGGCCACGCGGATTCGACGCCCTCGGACTCGCAGCACCCCATGCACTCTGGTACAGGGGCAAGGGAACCCTCGACACCCTGCGCGAGCCCAACACCCTGGTCGCAATCGTAGGCTCACGGGACGCCACCGAATACGGCCGCACCATCACCGCCGAGCTGGCCGCAGGACTGGTAAGACGCGGCATATGCATCGTCTCCGGGGGAGCCTACGGAATCGACGCCAAGGCACACGAAGCCGCGCTCGCCGAAGAACCGCCAGAGGGAGAAGCCACAACACGCCCCTCAACCATCGCCGTCATGGCCGGGGGACTGGACCGCTTCTACCCCGCAGGGAACGAAGACCTCCTCTACCGGGTACACCGCGAGGGGCTGCTCATCTCCGAAGTCGCCCCGGGATCCACCCCCACACGCTGGAGATTCCTGCAACGCAACAGACTCATCGCCGCACTGTGCTCACTGACAATCGTCAGCGAAGCACGCTGGCGCTCCGGGGCACTAAGCACCGCACACCACGCCGCCGAAATGGGCCGCGAGGTGGGGGCAGTCCCCGGGTCCGTCTACTCGGCAAATTCCGCAGGCTGCCACCGACTCATCAGGGAGGGCGCTGCAACCCTCATCACCGACGCCGCCGAAGCCCTCGAACTACTCGGGACATCCAATGCCACCCACCCGGCAAATGGCTCACCTCCCATGGGGGAAACAAGCACCGCCAAAGGGGAAGACGACCGCGAATACGACGGACTGGCCGTACAAGACCTCCTGCTCCTGGACGCACTGCCAATACGCTCGCCACGCACCGTCGACGAACTCGCAATCCTCGCAGGCCTGGGAATCGGCTCAATCCTCGGCGGACTCAGCCGCCTCGCCGCCAAGGGACTCGCCCAATCCAAGCCAGAAGGCTGGATACGCGGATACCCCAACGGAAAGCCACGGCAACGAAGGACACCAAGACCAAGGTCCTCTCCCGCGGCAGTAATGGACCATACGCCCATGGGGAGCCAAGGCAATCCCCGCACCGAGATCACCATCACCCTGCGGCGTGGCACCGTTGCCCCCACGCCGTCACTGGGAGACAGTAGAGACGTGCCACAAAGACCCGAACAAAAATCCGAACCCATCGCCATCCCCGCCGCACTCCAAAGCGCCCACGATGGCTTCCTCCGGCACATGCGCCTCGAACGCTCACGCAGCGAACACACACTACGCGCCTACAGCTCCGACATCACCAACCTCCTCACCTACGCAATCCCACGCGGCGCCCAAACCCTGGAAGGCATAGACCTCCCACTGCTGCGCACCTGGCTCATGACCCTGCAGGAATCAGGCCTCGCCCGCGCCACCCTCTCCCGCCGCTCCGCCTCGATACGCAGCTTCCTCGCCTGGGCGCTCCGCGAAAACCTCATCGACACAAACCCCGCAAGCCGCCTCCAATCGCCCAAACGCGAACAACGACTCCCACACGTCCTGCAAAGCAACCAAATCCAACGCATGTTCGACGCCCCGCCACGAACAACAAACCAAGGAAACACGGACACACAAGAACCCACCGCAGAAGAACGCGCGCTCGCCGACCGCAACACACTCATCCTCGAACTGCTCTACGCCACAGCAATCCGCGTCGGCGAACTCGTATCCCTGGACATAGACAGCCTCGACCTCGACCGACGCACCCTCCGCGTCATCGGCAAGGGAGACAAGGAACGCACAGTCCCCTTCGGACAACCCGCACTCAACGCCTTGGACAACTGGCTCCGCCGCTCACGACCCACACTCCGCAACGAACACTCAGGCCCCGCACTGCTCCTCGGCAAACGAGGCAAACGCCTCGATGCCCGCCAAGCCCGCGAAGTCGTCTCAAAAGCGCTCGCCGACCTCGGGGACACCGCAGCCCGCGGACCCCACGCCTTGCGCCACAGCGCGGCAACCCATTTGCTCGATCGCGGTGCTGACCTGAGGGCCGTGCAGGAAATCCTGGGACACTCCTCGCTGGCCACCACGCAGCTGTACACGCACGTTTCGGTCGAACGGCTCAAGGAGAGCTACCAGAGGGCCCATCCGCGCGCATAACTTGAAGTCATGTGCCAAAGTCACTGGCCGAACGACGTATAATCATGCAGAATACTTAATAGGATTTACTGTCCTTCGAACTGGGTTGTTGGCGTTGGGGAAGACGTTCCAACAGCAAATCGGAGGAAGGCATGTCTGAAGCAATGACCAGGGGCGTACTTTTCGTACACTCAGCCCCTTCAGCGTTGTGCCCGCATATTGAATGGGCGATCGGTTCAGTGGTCGAACAGCGCACCGATTTGCACTGGAGTGAGCAAAATGCCGCCCCGGGTATGTCACGTGCCGAGGTGAACTGGACCGGCAAGCCGGGCACCGGTGCGCTTCTGGCCTCCGCGCTGCGCGGTTGGGCACACCTGCGCTACGAGGTCACCGAGGAAGCCAGCCCCGGTGTCGATTCCAGCCGTTGGTCACACACCCCGGAGCTGGGAATCTTCCACGCCACAACGGACGCCGCCGGCAACATCATGGTCAGCGAGGAACGCATCCGTTGGGCCTACGAAAAGGGCGCAGGCGATCCGGCCGTCGTTTACCAGGAACTTTCCATCGCCCTGGGCGAGGCCTGGGACGAGGAACTCGAGCCCTTCCGCTACGCGGCCGAGGGTGCGCCGGTGCGCTGGCTCCACCAGGTGATCTAACGACGCATTCCATCATAGCACTGCCTTCCATCCCCGGCCGCGGGTCAACCAGAGAAATCTTTCCCTGGAAGGCCCGCGGCCGGGGATTTTGCATGCAAGGGACTGCTCGCCCGGATCATCGGTGTCCGGGGCAAGCTCCGACGGATACCCAGTGTTCCGAGTCGGCAGTTGTCGTGACTCGCGCTGGGATGCCGCCTGCCGTGCGGTGTGCTCGATCTAGTCCCCGATGCTGGTTGTGAGCCGTGTGGCAACCTCGTAGTATTCCCGTCGCCGGGGTGAGGATGGGCGACCAGGACGGAGCGCGGCATGGGACTCATCCACATGCGATCTGTTTAATTCTGCTTGGCGTTGCCATGGCACCAGGGGGCCGGACGCGGCGCCACCCACCGGGAGGATCGCGCGGCTTCGAGCCCGTCTTGGCGATGGCGGCGGGCCGTTGCTCCAGGACGCGTTCCGAGGGTGGCGATCCGGTCGGGCGCCGGGCCGCGCGGCCTGTGGTCCGGGGCGTGGCGTCCGCTGCCGCTTTCATGGTCCACACTTGGCAGGTGCGTACCTTTGGTGTTGAAGAAGAATTCCTGATCGTGGATCCCGTCAACGGGGTCCCGCTGCCCCTGTCCGCGGAGGTGATGCGCCTCCATGGCGCCGGCGGCCCTTCCGCCGGGCAGGTGCTGTCCGCCGAGCTGCACCAGGAACAACTCGAGGTCATCACGCACCCGCACGGCACCCTGGCCGGGCTCGCCGCGGAGATACTGGCCGGGCGCGCCTACGCCGACTCGCTCGCCCGGACAGCGGGTGCGAGGATCGTCGCCCTGGCCACCTCCCCGCTGGCGCTCACACCCCACCCCACGCGGAACGAACGCTACGACGCCCTGGTGGAAAAGTATGCCCTGACGGCGCGCGAGCAACTGACGTGCGGGCTCCATGTCCACGTGTCCGTCGGCTCCGATGAGGAAGGCGTGGCCGTCCTGGACCGCATCAGGTCCTGGCTGCCCCCGCTCATGGCGTTGAGCTCGAATTCCCCGTTCTGGAACGGCCGGGACAGCGGCTACGCCAGTTTCCGCACGCAGGCCTGGAACCGGTGGTCCTCCGCCGGCCCGATGGAGGTCTTCGGTTCGGCGCGGGCCTACCACTCACTGGTGGCGGACCTGTCGGCCACCGGGGTGGTCGTCAACCCGGATTTCGACGCCCGCCTCTCCGCCCGCCACCCCACCGTCGAGATCCGGGTGTCCGATGTCTGCCTGGATCCCCGCGACACCGTCCTGATCGCGGCCCTGGTGCGGGCCCTGGTGGAGACCGCCGCCCGGGAATGGGAGGTCGGAAAGGAACCGGACGGGGTTCCGGCCATCATCCTGCGCCAAGGGGTCTGGATGGCCAGCCGGTGGGGCCTCCGCGGCGAACTGCTCCACCCCGCAACCCACAGGCCGGACACCGCACGGCGCGTCATTGCCGCACTCCATGACCATGTGCGGGACGCCCTGGAGGAGTCCGGGGACGGGGCCTACGTGGAGGAGGCCCTGGAAAGGATCCTCGAGAACGGAACGGGGGCCGCCCGGCAGCGGCAAGCCCACGGACGCCACGGCCGGCTGGCCGACGTCGTCACCCACGCCATCGCCCTGACCCACCAGGAACCCGCCGGCCACCGCCCCTCGGGGAACGGTTCCCCGAGCTGGACCTGGAAACCGCTGGCCGAAGCCGTGGTCTAGCGGCCAAGCTCAAGTAGCGGCCAACCGCTGTGGCTAAACGAAATCGGGGTCGTGCTCCACCGATGCGGTGGAGCACGACCCCGATTCAGTGGCCCATGGGGCCAACGAAACTGCTAGACGCTGCGGATTGCGACGACGGCGTTGTGTCCGCCGAAACCGAACGAGTTGTTCAGGACCACGATGGATCCCTCCGGCAATTCGCGCGGGGTGCCGACAACGACATCCAACGGGATTTCCGGATCCTGGTTCTCCAGGTTGATGGTGACCGGTGCCTTGCGGTGGTAGACGGCCAGCACCGAGAGGACCGACTCGACGGCACCGGAGGCGCCGAGCAGGTGGCCCATCTGGGACTTGGTGGCCGAGACGCAGACGTTGTCCAGGTGGCTGCCCAGTGCGGCGCGCAGCGCGGTGTACTCGGGCTTGTCGCCAACCGGGGTGGAGGTTGCGTGCGCGTTGACGTGCACGACGTCCTCCGGCTGGATGCGGCCGTCGAACATCGCGGCCTTCAGCGCGCGGGTGGCACCCAGGCCCTCCGGGTCCGGTGCGGTGATGTGGTACGCGTCGGCGGTCACCGAGGTGCCGGCAAGCTCGGCGTAGATCGTGGCGCCGCGGGCAATGGCGTGCTCCTCGGCCTCGAGGACCAAGGCGCCTGCGCCTTCGCCCATGACAAAGCCGTCACGGTCGATGTCGTACGGACGCGATGCGTGCTCCGGGTCGTCGTTGCGCTTGGACAGCGCCTGCATGGCGGCGAACGAGGCCATCGGCATCGGGTGGATGGCTGCTTCGGCGCCGCCGCAAACGACGACGTCGGCCTTGCCCGAACGGATCAGTTCGAGGCCGATGTGCATGGCCTCGGTGCCCGAGGCGCAAGCGGAAACCGGGGTGTGGGCGCCGGCGCGTGCGCCGAGGTCCAGCGAGACGGCCGCGGCCGGGCCGTTTGGCATCAGCATCGGAACGGTCATGGGCAGCACGCGGCGCGGGCCCTTTTCCTTCAGCGTGTCCCAGGCGTCAAGCAGGGTCCACACGCCGCCGATGCCGGTGGCGAAGGCCACGGCCAGGCGATCGTGGTCGACCTCCTCGATGCCCGGAGTCCTTCCAGGCCTCGCGCGCAGCAACGACGGCGAACTGGGTGGACGGGTCCATGCGCTTCATCTCGACGCGGGAGAGCACCTCGGAGGCCGGGGTGGAGGCCTTGGCGGCGAACTTCACCGGCAGGTTGTAGGTTTCAACCCATTCATCGGGCAGGGTGTGGGCGCCCGAGACACCCTTGAGCGCGTTGGCCCACAGGGTGGGGACGTCGCCGCCGATGGGGGTGGTGGCGCCGAGGCCGGTGATTACAACTTTGCGAGCCATGAGGAAACTCTCTACTGGTTGGGGTCGAAACGACTAGCGAGGCTAGTGCGCGATCCAAGCATCGGGCCCGCGCGCGGGGTTGGTGCGCAGGGACCCGGATTGGATCGAAAAAGTCTGGGAATCGGTTGCGAAACCGGTAAGCAAGTTGAGGGGGCACAACGCGTGCCCGAGCCCGGTCCTGCCCCCGGGCCCGCTCCGCTGAGCGGAACGGGCCCGAGGGAAGGATCGGAAAGCCACTTAGGCCTGTGCGCCCGCGATGAAGTTCACTGCATCCGCAACGGTCTTCAGGTTCTTGACCTCTTCGTCCGGGATCTTCACGTCGAACTTCTCTTCGGCGTTGACCACGATGGTCATCATCGAGATGGAGTCGATGTCCAGGTCCTCGGTGAAGGACTTGTCCATTTCGACTGCCTCGGTGGCCAGGCCGGTCTCTTCGTTGACGATCTCGGCCAAGCCGGCCAGAATCTCTTCGTTGCTAGCCATGATGGCTCCTTTTCTGTTTTTGCCGGGCAATGCCCGACGACTATTCAAACCGCTTGGTGCGGTCCGGATTGTGGGTTGTATCCCTGGGTGTTAAGCCTAGGGCAGGACAACGACCTGTGCGCCAAAGACAAGCCCGGCGCCAAACCCGATCTGCAGTGCCAGTCCGCCGGAGAGCTCCGGGTTTTCCTTGAGCATGCGGTCCATGGCCATCGGGATGGAGGCCGCGGAGGTGTTGCCGGCGTCGGCGATGTCGCGGGCGACAACCACCGATTCGGGAAGCTTCAGCTGCTTGACCATCTCGTCGATGATGCGCATGTTGGCCTGGTGCGGGATGAACGCGGCAAGGTCGGCGGCGGTGATGCCGGCCTTTTCGAGGGCCAGCTTGGCCATCTTCGCCATTTCCCAGACGGCCCAGCGGAAGACCGTCTGGCCGTCCTGGCGCAGCGTCGGCCACAGCTGGGCCTCGGTGCTTGCCACCAGGGCGGTGCCCTCCGGGGAGGACTCGGCGGCGAGCACCGCGTCGCGCAGGTCAAGCTGCGAGTGGGTCATGCCGATGGCCGACCACTTCGATCCGTCCGAGCCCCACACCGACGGGGAGATGCCCGTGGATGTCCGAGGGGCCGATGACGACGGCGCCGGCGCCGTCGCCCAGCAGGAAGGAGATGGTGCGTTCGTGGTTGTCGATGTAGTCCGAGAGCTTTTCGGCGCCGACGACCAGCACGTACTCGGCCATGCCGGAGCGGACCAGGGCGTCGCCCTGGGCCACGCCGTAGCAGTAGCCGGCGCAGGCTGCGGAGATGTCGAAGGCCGGGGCCGGGGTGGCGCCGATGCGGTCGGCCAGTGCGGCGGCGGCCGACGGGGTGGCGTGCGGGAAGGTCACCGTGGAGACGATGACGGCGCCCAGCTGGCTGGCCTCGATGCCCGCCGAGGCGAGCGCGGCGCGGGCCGCGCCTTCCGCCATGTCCAGCAGCGAGGTGTTTTCGTCGGCGCGGGCGCGCGTCACGATGCCGGTGCGCTGCTGGATCCACTCGTCGGAGGAATCGATCCACTGGCACACGTCTTCGTTGGAAACGATGACATCCGGGCGGAAGGAGCCTACGCCGTGGATCCGGCTGAACTCGCGCGTGGGCGTCTGGTTCATCACTGCGGTCATGTTTGGTGCTCTTCCTTAGGCTTGGGTGTGTTCGGCGACGAAGGCGCGTGCGGCCTCGAGGTCTTCGGGGGACTTCAGCGCGAGGGTGGGAACGCCCTTGAGGCCGCGGCGGGCCAACCCCACGAGGGTTCCGGCCGGCGGCAGTTCCAGGATGCCGGTGACGCCCAGGGCCGCAAGCTGCTCCATGCACAGGTCCCAGCGAACCGGGCGGGACACCTGGGCGACCAGGGAAGCCAGGTTCGTCCTGGCCGCCGGCCACGGCGTTGCCGTCGAAGTTGGACAGCAGCGTGGTGGACGGGTCGTTGGCGGTGAGCGATCCGGAGAGTTCCTCGAGGACGGCAACGGCCGGGGCCATGTGGTGCGTGTGGAACGCGCCGGCGACCTTCAGCGGGATGACCCGGGCCTTGGCCGGGGGATTGGCGGCAAAGGCCTCGATCTGCTCGATCGTGCCTGCGGCGACGATCTGGCCGCCGCCGTTGGCGTTGGCCGGGGTGAGCCCCGCGGCGACGATGGCGGCGTTGACTTCCTCGGCGTCGCCGCCGAGCACCGCGGCCATGCCGGTGGGCGTTGCCGCTGCGGCAAGGGCCATGGCGTTGGCGCGTTCGCGCACGAAGACCATCGCGTCGTTTTCGCTCAGCGCGCCGGCAAGGGCGGTTGCGGTGATCTCGCCGACGGAGTGGCCGGCAAGCACGGTGTTGGCCGGGAGGGCCTCGCCGAAGAGCGCGCGGGCCGCAATGAGCCCGGCGGCCACGATCAGCGGCTGGGCGACGGCGGTGTCCTTGATGGTTTCCTCGTCGGAGACCGTTCCGTGGGCCGTGAGGTCACGCCCGGTGATGGCGGAAAGTCCCGCGAGGTGTTCGGAGACACCCGCGACTTCCAGCCATGGGGAAAGGAATCCGGGGGTTTGGGAGCCCTGTCCTGGGCACACGATTGCTAGCACTACTCCAGCTTTCCAAAGAAGTCATTCACTGCGGCTGTTTTCGCACACCGACTTGGCGGCGTGCTTTTGTAGGAATCCTACAGGATTCAGTGGCCGGTGCGCGGCATGGTTTGCCGCGTTTCGGGCGGGTGTTCGATCGTTTCGGCATCCAGCCGGCCGACCACCAGGGCGGTCTGCAGCACGAATGCCTCGCGCGGAACCAGCGGATCCCAGCCCGTCACGTCGCACACGCGCTTGAGCCGGTAGCGCACGGTGTTCGCGTGGACGAACAGCTCGCGGGCCGTGCCCTCGAGCGAATGCCCCAGCGAAAGATAGCTGGAGAGCGTCTCGATCAGGCCGTTGCCGGCCTTCAGCAGCGGGTCGTAGATCCCCGTGACCAGTGCGTGGCGCGCCTCGGTGTCGTTGTTCATCACGCGCTCGGGCCACAGGTCGTCGGCGGCCACGGGGCGCGGGGCCAGCGGCCAGGCCTTGGCCGCGGCGATCGCCGCAAAGGCGGCCTGCGCGCAGGAGGGGGCTTCCTTCAGGGTGGGCGCCAGCGGGCTGTAGACCACGTGGCCCTCGCCGAAGAAGGAGGCCAGCCGGTCCAGCCCGGCACGGTCGGCGTCCGACGCCGCCAAGCATCAGGATCGCCCGTTCGCCGTGCACGCCTACCAGCGAATCCCGCGAATAGCGGGCCGCGGCCCGGCGCAGCTCGCTGACAAAACCCACCTGCGAGGAGGCCGGCGTGGCGCCGATCATGATCATGATGTTCTCGTTGGACTTCCACCCCACCGCGGCAATGCGGGAGCGCAGCGAGTCCTGGCTTTCGCCGCGCATCACCGCGTCGACGACCAGGGCCTCGAGCCGTCGAATCCCAGGCGCCGCGGGTTTCCGCGGCGCGGGCGTAGACGTCGGCGGCGGCGAATGCCACCTCGCGCGAGTAGCGCAGGACCGCCTCGCGCAGCTGGGTGTGCTCGGCCTCCGGGGCGATGTCCGGCACCTGGGATTCGACGACCTCGACGATGGTGCGGATCAGCTGCAACGCCTTTTGCAGGCTGATGGAGCGGGTCAGCTCGGTCGGCGCGGCGCCGAACACGTCGTTGATGACCCACTGCGGGGAGGTGGTGGGGCGCTCGTACCAGGAGACGAACGAGGCGATGCCCTTTTGGGCGACGAGCCCGAGTGCGGCGCGTTCCTCGGGGCGCAGCCCGCGGTACCAGGGCAGCGACTGGTCGAGGTGCTTGAGCGCGACCGTGGATAGCACGCCCAGGTGCTGTTTGAGCCGTTTGAGGGTTTCGGGGCTGGCCTTGGCTTGGCGGAACGGCCTGATCCGCTGGCCCAGATTCGCCGCTTGCTCGTCACTCATGAATACGAGCATACGCACCACATGGCCGCTGGCACTATTTTGTAGTGTTCGCACAAAGACCGCGGTGCTCCACGTGCCGGCAAAAGGGCGCGGGCGGAATTTCGGGCACAAGCCCGCGGCGGCAAGGCGGCGGCCACGAAAAAGACGGTGGCGCCGATTCCCCGTGGGGGATCCGGCGCCACCGTCTGCTCGTGGTGCTATGCCTTAGGCTTCGCCACCGGCGTTTCCGCTGGTGCCGGCGTTGACGTCGTTCAGCTGGTACTTGGCGAAGGCGGCGGCCGGCGCCGAGGCGTCGACCTCCCCGCGCTTGGCCAGCATCTGCAGCGTGCGAACAACCACCGAGTGTGCGTCGATCTTGAAGAAGCGGCGCGCGGCGGCGCGGGTGTCGGAGAAACCGAACCCGTCGGCGCCCAGGGTCGCGAACTCGTTCGGGACGAACTGGCGGATCTGGTCCGGCACGGCCTTCATGTAGTCGGTCACCGCAACAACCGGGCCGGTGGCGCCGGCAAGCTGCTGGGCGACGAACGGAATGCGCGGCTCGGCGGTCGGATCAGGAAGGAAGCTTCCTCGCACTCCAGGCCGTCGCGGCGCAGCTCGTTCCACGAGGTCACCGACCAGACGTCGGCCGATACGCCCCAGTCCTCGGCGAGCATGCGCTGGGCCTCGATGGTCCACGGCACAGCCACGCCGGAGGCGAGAAGCTGGGCACGCGGGCCGTCGATCTTGGCCGGGGAGGCCAGGTAGATGCCGCGCTTGACACCCTCGACGTCCAGGTCCTCGGGTTCCTTGGGCTGCTGGTACGGCTCGTTGTAGAGCGTGATGTAGTACATCACGTTCGGGTCCTCGTGCTTGCCGCCGTACATGCGCTCCAGGCCATCACGCATGATGTGGCCGATCTCGTACCCGTAGGCCGGGTCGTAGGTGAGCACCGCGGGGTTGGTGGCCGCGAGGATCGGGGAGTGCCCGTCCGCGTGCTGCAGGCCCTCGCCGGTCAGCGTGGTGCGGCCGGCGGTGGCGCCCATGATGAACCCGCGGGTCATCTGGTCCGCGGCCGCCCAGAAGGCATCGCCGGTGCGCTGGAAGCCGAACATCGAGTAGAACACGTAGATCGGGATCAACGGCTCGTCGTGGGTGGAGTAGGAGGTGCCCGCGGCGGTGAACGCCGCGACGGCGCCGGCCTCGTTGATGCCCGGGTGGATCAGCTGCCCGGCCGGGGATTCCTTGTAGGCCAGGACCAGTTCGCGGTCCACGGACAGGTAGTTCTGGCCGGCCGGGTTGTAGATCTTGGCGGTCGGGAAGAAGGCATCCATGCCGAAGGTGCGCGACTCGTCGGGCACGATCGGGACCACCCGCTTGCCGAATTCCTTGTCGCGCATCAGGTCCTTGAGCAAGCGCACGAAGGCCATGGTGGTGGCCGCCTGCTGCTTGCCCGAGCCGCGCGACGCGGTCTCGTAGGCCTTGTCCTCGGGGAGGTGGATCTCCTTGGACTTGGTGCGGCGGGACGGGACGGCGCCGCCGAGGGCCGCGCGGCGTTCCATCATGTACTTGTACTCGGCCGAGTCGTCCGCCGGGCGGTAGTACGGCGGCAGGTACGGGTCCGCCTCGAGCTGCTCGTCGGTGATCGGGATGCGCAGGTGGTCGCGGAAGCCCTTGAGGTCCTCCAGGGTCATCTTCTTCATCTGGTGCGTCGCGTTGCGCGCCTCGAAGTGCGGGCCCAGGCCGTAGCCCTTGACCGTCTTGGTCAGGATGACCGTCGGCTTGCCCTTGAACTCGGTGGCTGCCTTGTAGGCGGCGTAGACCTTGTGGTAGTCGTGGCCGCCGCGCTTGAGGTTCCAGATGTCCTCGTCGGTGAGGTCGGCAACCATTTCCTTGGTTTCCGGGGACTTGCCGAAGAAGTGCTCGCGCACGAAGGCGCCGTTCTCGGCCTTGTAGGTCTGGTAGTCGCCGTCCGGGGTCTGGTTCATGATGTCAACCAGGGCGTTGCCGGCGTCCTTTTCGAGCAGGGCGTCCCACTCGCGGCCCCAGACGACCTTGATGACGTTCCAGCCCGCGCCGCGGAAGAACGCCTCGAGTTCCTGCATGATCTTGCCGTTGCCGCGCACCGGGCCGTCCAGGCGCTGCAGGTTGCAGTTGACCACGAAGGTGAGGTTGTCGAGCTTCTCGTTGGCCGCAAGCTGCAGCAGGCCGCGGGATTCGGGCTCGTCCATTTCGCCGTCGCCCAGGAACGCCCAGACGTGCTGGTCGGAGGTGTCCTTGATGCCGCGGTTCTGCAGGTAGCGGTTGGACTGCGCCTGGTAGATCGCGTTCATCGGGCCGATGCCCATGGACACGGTCGGGAATTCCCAGAAGTCCGGCAGGGAGCGCGGGTGCGGGTAGGAGGGCAGGGCGTGGCCCTGGCGGGACTTTTCCTGGCGGAAGCCGTCCATGTCCTCCTCGGACAGGCGGCCTTCCATGAAGGCGCGGGCGTACATGCCCGGGGAGGCGTGGCCCTGGAAGAAGACCTGGTCGCCGCCGCCGGGGTGGTTCTTGCCGCGGAAGAAGTGGTTGAAGCCCACCTCGTACAGGGTTGCGGCGCCGGCGTAGGTGGAGATGTGTCCGCCGACACCCGACGCCGGGGCGCTGGCCGCGGTGCACCATGACGGCGGCGTTCCAGCGCATGTAGGCGCGGTAGCGGCGTTCGACCTGCTCGTCGCCCGGGAACTCGGGTTCCTGGTCCACGGGAATGGTGTTCACGTAGTCCGTGGTGGTGACCATGGGAACGCCCACGGACTTTGCACCGGCGCGCTGCAGCAGCGAACGAACAATGTACTGGGCACGTTCGGTGCCCTGCGTCTCAACCAGATCGTCGAAGGACTCAAGCCATTCGGCGGTCTCCTCCGGATCCCGATCCGGCAACTGGCTAGTCAAGCCGCTACGGATGTGAGAGATATGTTCCTCTACAGCCACGTCCATCTTCTCCTCGTTATGGGGTACAGCGGGGGCTGTGTGTTGAATGAAAGTTTCGTGTTCAACACACAGTGGCGTTGCAAACGCCAAAGTTTGTGGCCCGTTCCCCAAGGGTGGTTGGTCGCGGACCTTCGATAACACTCTAGTGCTCGACGGTGCTCAACCTGTACCTGCGTTGCTTCCGAGAAATTCGTTGACGGTGCTCAGACGGGGTCTCGGACGGTGAAAGTGGGTCGAAGTCGTCACTATTTCGGCGTGTTGGAGGCTCTGCGCTTGATGGGAGCGCAAAAAGGGTGTTTGGTTGTACCAGACGCTTGAACACCAGCAGGAGGAGTGACGTGAGCGACGCCGCACCGGCAAAGCACGAAGCCGCACAGAAAATGGGCTTCAAAGATGGGGACCTGATTCAGGAACTCGGATACGACGACGATGTGGACTTTGACCTCCGCGATTCCCTAGAGGAAACGGTGGGCTCCGAGCTACTTACTGAAGAAGATCACGAGGTAGTAGACGGAATCGTCTACTGGTGGCGTGCCGACGACGGGGATCTTGTTGATGCCCTTGTCGATTCGCTGGTCAGCCTGGATGAGAAGGGTGTTGTGTGGCTGTTGACCCCAAAGTCGGGGCGCGACGGCTATGTGACACCTGCAACAATCCAAGAGGATGCGCCAACCGCGGGACTTCATGTGACAAATACCGAGGGTGTTTCCGAGGACTGGTCGGCAACCCGACTAGTTGCGCGCCGCAAAAACTAGGGCGTTGGAAACATCACAATCGGTTTCCGGGAATGACCACCCGGCGCCGGGGGCCGGTGATACGGCCCCGGGCTTCGCCTTGCCCAATCAGCATGGGGAACTCATCGAGTCCCGTGCCTTGGGGGAGCAAGCCTACTTTTTAGTCTTTTACCCGTTCGCGTTTTCCGCGGTTTGTGGGTCTGAGCTTGAAGAGCTCGAAAAAGTACGAAATGAATTCACCGCCCGGGGTGTTCGCATCCTGGGCGTATCCGTGGATCACAAGTTCGCCTTGCGAACCTACGCAGATCAATCCCGTTTTGGGTTTGACCTGTTGGCCGATTTTTGGCCGCACGGCGCCGTTGCAACACGCTTCGGGGCCTTCGATTTCGAGTCAGGCGCGGCAACGCGTCACACGTTCCTCATCCGTGGAACACACGTGGTTGATTCCTTTAGTTCACCCATCCATCAGGCGCGCGCCATCGTGCGCTACAGAGAGGCGATTGACCTACTCACCTAGTGGTTGTCGAAGATCACATTGCGTCGATTCGACAACTGGGGTGGGTCATCCGCTAAGTTAGATACTTGTCACGAACACTTCGAACGGAAGTCATTCCGCTCGAACCAGTAGTGTCGAGGAGGGCCTTTAGCTCAGCTGGTAGAGCGTCACGTTTACACCGTGAATGTCATCGGTTCGATCCCGGTAGGGCCCACCAAATCAAACCCGCAGTTCCCCACGGTTGCACCGACGGGAACTGCGGGTTTTTGCGTTCCGTGATGCGGCCCGACCGTCGGCGGCGAGTGGCAAGACCCGATTGCCAGACGGGAACGAACCGTCGAGAGAACGGGTCAAAGCTTTTCATAGGGTTGGGCTGGGACGATCATTCCACGGCTGAACCGGGGACCCCCGAGCCGGCACCAGGCCTGCGATGGCCTATCCGGGGGCCACAGGAAAAGTCGACAGGCTCGAGCTCCGGGTTCCCCATCCGTCAGTTTCGGGCCGAGGCCGCACCAATATTTGCGGCACAGGCGAGGGTCTTGACTTCCCCCAGGTCAGGACCCTCGTTGACGTTCCCGGCTGTCGCGTGGGCCGATTCCGGAAATCCCCTAAATTGAGGGGTGCCGTCACCCCTGTATTGGGCTTTTGGGGCGAACCAACTCCGGGAAACATGGGTCATGTCATATTTGGGGAGTCACTCGATTGGGGAGTTTCGACGTGAAGATCATCAATGGGGAATTCGGGGACGGATCTGCAGCGGGGCCTCGGATGGATGTCAAAATCCTGGGCGCTCTTCGGATCCGCCGCGGCAACGAGGTGTTGAACGCCCAGCAACTGGGAGGGCCAAAGTCTCGGCAGATCCTGGAAATCCTGCTCATGCACCTGGGGACTCCCGTCTCGAAGAGCATGCTAGTCGACCTGTTGTGGGACGGCGCGGCTCCGGCGGCAGCCGTATCGACGCTTGAGTCGTATGTTTCGGTGCTTCGCCGCTGCCTGCAGCCAGGCAAAGGCAAAACCGGGGTGCTGAAGACCACGACAGGGGGCTACCTGTTGGAACAAGAAATGATCGACCTTGACCTTGCACGCTTTGACGCGCTGCTTGGCCGGGCCGAGCATTCCGTGGCCCAGCAGGCATACATCCTGTTGCAGGAGGCACTTGACGTGGCGAATGAACCGCTGCTGGGCAATGAATTGCTGCCCGAATGGGCGGAAACCGAAAGGCGCGTGCACGCGGCACGGGTTGCCGCCGCCAGGGTGCATGCGGCGGAGGTGGCTTTGGAGCTGGGACTGTCGTCCGATGCAGTCCGTTTGGCGCAACGCGTCCTGGACGCCGATGCGCTGAACGAACCAGCGTGGACATGCTTGATCCTGGGCATGGAACAAGGCGGAAACCCGGTGCAGGGCCTACAGGCATTTGAACGTTGCCGCCGGATCATGGACCAGGAAATGGGCTGCCGGCCGGGGCCGGTTCTGCAGAGTGCGCAGGCGCGCATGTTGTTCGACACCTCGGCGGAAAACGACGATTTCGGCCAGGCAATCCGCGCTCTTCTGGCTATCCAAGGCTCCCTTGTGGGCAAGAATCGCATGGTTCTTACCAGGGAGGCGCACTCGGCAGCCCAGCAGGAATTCAGCGTTCAAGAGGCCGGGACGATCGTCGCGGGGTACGTGCAACGCGCCTTGGTCCAGGTCGTGGCCTGAGCGGGATAGACGGAAACCTACATGCCCTTGCAACGGGTGAGACCCATCATGGAAAGCTGCCTCGGGCGTTCAAGTTTCTTGAACGCCCGAGGCAGCTGCGGCGGAACTGCCGGAGGAACCCATGGATGCTGAGCAGGGGAAGCAAGAAGCACCGATCTCGAGGTTCGTGGTGATCGACGACCATCGGACCTTTGCAGGCCTCCTGTCGGCAGCTTTGGACCGCCAGCAGGACCTGCAGTGCGTGGGCACCGCACATTCCGTGAACGACGGCGTCGAACTTTGTGCCGGGACCGTGCCGGACATGGTGGTGTTGGACTACCGGTTGCCCGATGGCAGCGGGTTGCATGCGGCGGAACGAATCCTTGCACGCGACCCGGGTATCCGCATCGCAATGCTCACCGGCGATCCCACGGCGCATGCCATCCAGAGCGCGGCTTCCATCGGCGTCTGCGGCTTCATGCCCAAGGACGGTGCGCTGGGCAGCCTGTTGGAGGTGCTGCGGACGATGC
This sequence comes from uncultured Actinomycetota bacterium, assembly GCA_963818105.1. Taxonomy (GTDB): domain Bacteria; phylum Actinomycetota; class Actinomycetes; order Actinomycetales; family Micrococcaceae; genus Paeniglutamicibacter. Next base: position 209,077 of record CAWFRB010000041.1, read on the forward strand.
GCAGCGGGGGGTTCGTGGTGGCTCCCGAACTGCGCTCCCGACCGCACACCCGGCCGGGACAGGGATCCCCCTGGCCCGATGCCGGGCATGCGTGAATTTGGTGCGCTTCGGATTGTGCCCGACGGACGCGATGTCGGCGGCAACGCGAAGTCCGTTTCGGAACCCGCCCAGCTCGTGGCTGCCCCACAGGCGATCGGCCTTGAATCCAGCCACTTCCTCCACTGAATAGTCAGCCGCGCGGAATTGCGCGCAGCGCTGCTCGATGGCTGCGAGCTCCACCAGGACCCGGGCCCGGTGACCGCCGTCGGCGATTGGGGGTTGCAGGGCGTCGGGGGAATCCACGTGTCAGACCCCCAAGGGAGTAGTGCCATGTGTGCGTGCCAATCCTCCCGTCACGGAATCGACGGCTCCCCGGGCGTCCCTAACGCTGGTCGGTGCGCGGTGGTTCACTGGAAGTATGTAAGCTCGATCACACTGCGGGTATCCAAATAGTGAGACGCTTTGAATCCGCATTTTGAGATATGACAACATTGGGCAGTCGATTTGCCGGAATACCTTGAGGAGCAAAAATGTCACAAGCGCCCACAGAAGCGACAATGGCTGAAATCGCCAAGTTGATCGGCTTTGACACCACCAGCCGGGACAGCAACCTTCCCCTGATCGACTACGTCGTGGAGCGGCTCGAAGCCTTGGGCATCGACTCGACCCTGGTGCACAACAACGAAGGCAACAAGGCCAACCTCCTGGCGACCATCCCGGCCGCGGACGGCACCCGCACCGGCGGCATCGTGCTTTCGGGACACACCGACGTGGTCCCGGTCGACGGGCAGGTCTGGAGCAGCGACCCGTTCACCCCGGAGATCCGCGACGGCAAGCTCTACGCCCGCGGCACCAGCGACATGAAGTCCTTCATCGCGGTCATCATGGCCAAGCTGGAGGCGATCGCGGCGGCGAAACTGAACGAGCCGATCCACCTGGCCTTCTCCTACGACGAGGAAGTCGGCTGCCTCGGCGCCGTCGACCTTGTCGCAGCCATCACCGCAGCCGGCTTGGCCCCGCGCGGATGCATCGTGGGGGAGCCGACCAGCATGCGCGTGGTCCGCGGCCACAAGTCCGTCAACGTCATCCGCGTGGACTTCCACGGCGTGGCGGCCCACTCATCGCTGACCACTCAGGGCGTCAACGCGATCTCGGCCGCGGCGGAATTCACCCGCGTTGTCGACTCGATGGCGCAGGGCTTCCGGCAAGACGGCCCGTTCGATGAGGCCTTCATCGTTCCCTACACCACCACCACGGTGAACAAGATCGACGGCGGCATCGCGGTCAACACCATCCCGGCGGAATGCACCCTGCACTTCGAGTTCCGTTCGATCGCCGCCGACGACCCGACAGAGGTCATTGAGCGCTTCCGCGCTGAGGCGCTGCGCATCGAGGAGTCCATGCGCGAGCAGAACAAGGACGTCCGCGTCGAATTCGCCGTGCTGGCCCAGACCCCGGGCCTGGACACGCCAGAGGACGCCGGGGTCGTCGCACTGGCCGCCGAGCTGGGCGGCATCCCCAGCCCCGACAAGGCAACCTACGGCACCGAGGCCGGCATGTTCTTCAACGCGGGAATCCCCACCGTTGTTTGCGGCCCCGGCGACATCGCCCAGGCCCACGCCCCGGACGAGTTCATCGAACTTGAGCAGATCGCAGCATGCGAGGCGTTCATCGAGAACCTCCTGGCCAAGCTGGGCTCCTGAGCTCCAGCGATAAATTACCCGCACCTGATACACCCAAGGAGAACAACATGGCTGACGCAATGACCGTCACCCCGCAGCAGCTGGCCGCTGCCAAGAAGGCGGTGATCAGCAGCTCCATCGGCGCCGCCCTGGAATGGTTCGACATCATTGTCTACGCGACCTTCGCCGTGGTCATCGCCAAGAACTTCTATCCCGAATCCGATGGCACGTTCGCGCTGATCCTGACCTTCGCGACCTTCGCTATTTCGTACCTGATCCGCCCGCTCGGCGGAATGGTGCTCGGCAGCTACGCCGACCGCAAGGGCCGGAAGAACGCACTGACGCTGACACTCATGCTGATGATGCTCGGCACCCTGATCATGGCCCTGGCGCCAACCTACGCCCAGGTCGGCGTGTGGGGCGCTGTGATCATCCTGATTTCCCGCCTGGTCCAGGGCTTCTCCGCAGGCGGAGAGTTCGGCACCGCCACCGCGTTCCTGATCGAGACCGCACCGAACCGGAAGGCCTTCTACTCCTCCTGGCAGGTGGCCGCCCAAGGCGCCTCGATGCTGCTGGCCTCGGCCTTCGGCTTTGCATTGACCCAATGGCTTTCGGAAGAGGCGCTGTACAGCTGGGGCTGGCGTGTGCCGTTCTTCGTCGGCCTGCTGATCGGTCCGGTTGGCCTCTACATCCGCGCCAAGCTCGATGAAACCGAGGAATTCATCAACGGTGAGAAGGAGCACGCGCCGTTGAAGGTGCTGCTGGTCAACCACTACGGCCGCCTGCTTGCAGGTTCCGCAGTCATTGGCGTGGCCACCATCTCCGTCTACATGATTCTGTACATGCCGACGTTTGCGGTGAAGAACCTGCATATTCCGGCCACCGCGGCATTCCTCGGCGGCGTTGTTGCGGGCCTCATCACGCTGATTGGTGTTCCTTTCGTGGGCCACCTGGCAGACCGTGTGGGCCCCGCCAAGGTCATGACCTACGCGGCGATTGCCGCGCTCTTGCTGGCCTGGCCGCTGTTCCAGCTCATGGTCACCAACCCGACGATCCCGACGCTGATCATCGTCATCGCCCTGTTGGGTGTGCTCATGGCGTTCTACTTCGGCCCGCTCCCGGCGCTGCTCTCCTCGCTGTTCCCGGCGGCGATTCGTGGCACGGGTCTGGCCGTGACCTACAACTTCGGGGTCACCTTGCTCGGCGGCATCGCGCCGCTGGTGCTGACCTGGCTGCTGAGCGTCACCGGATCGCTGAATGCGCCAAGCTTCTACTACATGGCGATCGCCGTGATTTCGCTCGTCGGCTTGTACTTCGTACGCACGCGATACAACCAGCGATAGCGGCATCGGGGCGGGGCTGGTGGGTGGATCTCGGAGACGCACCGCCCCGTCAACTGCCGGTTGGGTGACCCCTTGCCGGTCGTGCCATGAGAACGACCACACCGGCTAAGGCACATTCGATTGTGCTCTTGCCGCAGCGCACGTGAACGCAAGGCAGCCCGATCGGATGGAATCCGGTCGGGCTGCTGGTTTTTTGGACCGCTGGCCCAGCTGGCAGATCGTCAGGCTTACACCCCGAATGGCATCGCTTCGATTTCGCAGGTTCCGTCGGGTGAAGCCCGCAGCTTCCGACGGAACCTGCGGAAAGCCGAAGCTTTTCACAACCTTTGGGGTACATGATGTTCATACGGTTTAGCCACGGTCAAAGGCTGATGCAGACGTCCATCAGGCTTCGAGGTGAACCGCCTGCTCGGCGCACCGGTTGTCCAAATCGGGTCCTCGAGCCTGTACCGCACCAATTCTGCGGTGCCATCGAGGGTCCCGCTTCCCCCAAGCCGGGCCCTCGATGCATTTCATCGTTCAAGGCTTTCCCGGGATCGCTGGTGATCCTTGTCGACTGCGACAGGTGAGACGTCCGGCAAACCACGTATCACACCATTCAAATTGTGATCTGTTCGTGGTTGACACCCCCTTTTTCGGGGGGCCGTGGCCCCCCTCGATAGCGGCTTATGCCGGCTGCCCGAAGACTGAAGTATGGGGTTTGTCAGTAATTTGGGGATAAGCACTTGGGGAGCAACAAAGTGAATACCACTGATGTAATCGCGGTAGGGGACTGCGCCGGTGGGCGTGTAAGCGCCAAGGTGCTCGGATCATTGCAAATCCGTCGTGGAGCAGAAGTGCTTAGCGCCCAGCAACTTGGTGGGCCGAAATCACGGCAAATCCTTGAGATTCTCTTGCTTCATCTGGGCTCGGCGGTTTCAAAAGGAACACTCATCGACATGCTGTGGATGGATTCAGCGCCTTCGACCGCTGTGGCAACCCTTGAATCGTATGTTTCGGTGTTGAGGCGATGCCTGCAGCCGGGCGAGGGCAAACGCGGAGTGCTGAAGACCGCCACAGGAGGATACCTTCTCGATGCGGATCTCGTTGATCTGGACTTGGCCCACTTTGACTCGCTGTTGACCCGCGCCGAACAAGCCACGGGGCAGCAGGCCGCGGCTTTGTTGCGGCAGGCGCTGGCTTTGTCGGGTGAGCCGTTGCTGGGCCACGAGCTCCTGCCGGAATGGGCAGAAGCCGAACGCACGCTTCATGCTGCCAGGGTCATGGCTGCCAGGGTGCTGGCCGCCGAAACGGCACTGGAACTGGGACAGCTAAGCGAGGCTATAAGCCTCGCCCAGCAGGTGGTGGACCTTGACCCGCTCAACGAACCCGCGTGGTCGGTGATGATCCTTGGAATGGAGCGAAGCAAGCAACCGCTGCGGGGGCTGCAGGCCTTCGATCAATGCCGCCGGGTCATGGACAGCGAGTTGGGGTGCCAACCCGGGGAGCTGCTGCAACAGGCGCAGCGTCGAATGTTGCAGGAAACTTCCTCGTCGAACGATGACTTTGCCCTGGTGATCAGGGCATTGCTGGCACTTGAGTGTGCCAATGGCGGGGTGGCCGGTTTGCCGGCGGATCGGTTTGGCGCCGCCAGCAACGGGGAAATCACATTGTGCGAAGCGGGCACCATCGTGCGTGGTTACGTTGAACGCATGATGACAGCTGCCGCTGTCTAATCGCCAACGAATTAGACAAAACCATGACAGGGCTATGCGTTTCCGCCTTGCCAACACGTAAAGTCATCGCAATACTGGCCTTTAGGCCGAATCTGGTACCCGATGTTTGGGATCGTTTCTTGGGAAAGTGCCGGGGGGAATCATGAATTCCGTGTCTGGGGACAAAGGAATTGCAGTATCTCGAATTGTCGTGATCGACGATCACGCCACATTTGCTGATTTGCTGTCGGGGGCACTAAACCGCGAGACGGACCTGCAATGTGTAGGTACGGCCAACACGGTTGAGGCGGGGGTTGCTCTTTGCCGCGAACTTGATCCGGATTTGGTGGTGATCGACTACCGGCTGCCGGACGGCGACGGGCTTCAGGGATCTGAACGGATCCTTAAGGTGTTGCCGTCGGTTCGTATCGTGATGCTTACCGGTGACCCGACTTCCCAAGCAATGCAACGGGCGGCTTCCCTTGGGGTGTGCGGATTCCTGCCGAAGGACGGGGCACTGTCCGTACTTTTGGAAGTCTTGCGCACCGCACGCCAGGGCGGGTTCATAGTCGGTCCCGCACTCATGTCCGAGATGTTGAAGCCCCGCCAACCGGAGCCTTCCATGAACCCCGGCATGACTGCACGGGAGCTGGAAGTATTGCAGTTGATGAGCCAGGGCTTTGACGTCGTGGCCAATGCCCGGACATTGGCAATCAGTGCCCACACATGTCGCGGGTATGTGAAGTCGATTCTGAGTAAACTCAATGCCCATTCCCAACTTGAGGCCGTTGCCACGGCCACCAGGTTGGGGCTCGTGGGTGAAGGCATCAAATGATTGGCTTTCGACGACGCACCCGGCCCTCCAGCATCGTGCTGCGCGAGGAGGGCTCGGCCGTACGCTCGGCAATCCTCAAGTTCCTGCTCACTGGTTTGGTGGTTCTCCTGGCGGTATCCATTCCCGCTACCTTATGGGTGCGAAGCGTTGCCCAAGAGCTGGCCAAGGAAGAAGTCCTTGAGCTCACGCAGCGATTGGCGGACTACGCAATCGGGCCTGTCCTCGGTGCTGAACTGGCGGCAGGGGATAAGTCGGTGGTGGAACAGGTCGATGCTCGAATGTCCCCGTGGACGTCCGATGAAATGATCCTGCGCACCAAGGTCTGGAATGCCGACGGAACAATTCTTTACTCGGACCTGGCCGAGCTCATTGGAAAAACTTTTCCGCTTGAGCCGTGGGCCGAGGAATTGCTCGCCGGGGGACCGGGTGTGGTCAGCCTAGGGCCGCAGGAAGAGGGCGAGAACATCTTTGAAGCGGGCAGCGAGGATCTGGTCGAGGTTTACGTGGCCTCGGGAGTCGGCACGGATACTCCCCTGATTTTCGAAATGTACTTTCACGCCGATGTAGTGCGTTTGCCCGAAAAGCAGATGCTCCTTGGCATGATCCCGGTGTTTTTGGTGGCATTGGGCGTGCTGCAGGCTGCGCAGCTCATTCCCGGCATAGCTCTGGCCAAACGGGTGCAACGGTATCAACGGGCTCGCCGGGCACTGCTGCAGCAGGCCATCGAAGCGGGTGAGCAGGAACGGGCCAGGCTCGCCCGGGATTTGCACGACGACATCATCCAGGACCTGGCCGGGTTGGCCTACGTTTTGGATCCCACGCCGCCCGCCGGCGGAGCCGATTCGCCCAGTGAGATATTGCAGGGGAGTATTCGCAAGCTGCGTGATGTAACCAGCGAACTATATTCCACGCCGGTGAATGCGGCAGAACTGCCGGCGGCACTGTCCGTGCTGGTTGAACGCACGCGAAGCAAGGGGATCCGTATGCGGGTCGACATTGACGAACCGGTCGCATTGGAGGACGGTCAGGCGACAATGCTCTACCGGGTTGGGCGCGAAGCCTTGGTGAACATCATGAAACACGCCGATGCAAAGAACGTGCAGCTGAGCCTGAAACCCGAGGGTGAGTTCCGGACCCTGCGGATCACGGATGACGGCAGCGGTTTCGATGTGCTCAACGGCAACGAGGAATCGCATTTCGGGCTGCGCATGATGTCGGATGCCGCCGAATTGGTTGGTGCTCGGCTGGAAATTGTCAGCACCCTGGGCGGCGGAACCAGCCTCTCTGTCACCACCGGCGACCGTCAGTAGCATTGCGGGCGGACAACCGGGTGGTTGGTCGTGCGGCGTTTCCGTTGACCAGTAGCATTCCGGTTGTCGGATTGAACCGGAACATGCCAGGGCTGCCGTTCCCGCCGATGGCGAGGTAGCGTCCCCAGTTCCGGGGCAGGAAGCTTTTGGTGGAAAGGCCTTGCAAAGTCCGTGTATTTCGGCATGGTGGACGGCGTTTCGAAGGGTTCTTGGGCAGTTCGAAGCATACCGATTTGCCAAGTCAGTGTTGTGTGTACTAAATTATCTATTTGTCGCAACGAAGTGATTCGAAAGTATTCGAAGAAAAAGTTGTTTCAGGGCCTTTAGCTCAGCTGGTAGAGCGTCACGTTTACACCGTGAATGTCATCGGTTCGATCCCGGTAGGGCCCACCACGGAAAAAGCTCCGTTGTTCAGATGAAAATCTGAACAACGGAGCTTTTTCGTTTTACACCCCGTCGCCAATGTGCAATTACGACGCGGAGCTGGGGGTGGATCGGCCTAGGCAACGACCCCGAGCCTGGAACCGTGCCACTAGCCCTCGGCACTATTGTCCGGTGACGTCCTTGGTCGCATCCTTTACGTGTTCGCCGGCTTGCTTGACCTTGGCCTCGGCCTGATCCTTGAGCCCTTCTGCCTGGAGCTTTTCGTTGTCGGTCGCGTCGCCCAACTTCTCCTTGGCCTGCCCGGCGACTTCCTGTGCCTTGTTCCTGATCTTGTCTGCGAGTCCCATGCGGGCTCTCCCTTCGTTGATCTTGCCTGGACTTCCCACGCTATGAGGCCAACCATGGCGTTGGCTGGACGGATCCGTTGAATCAAAGATGCGTATTACCTGAGGCCGAGGCTGGAGGGCGTTGGGATCCCCGCATTTGCGCGGATTCCGGGTTGCCGAAAGTTGTAGAAAAAGCGGCGCGGAAAGGTGTGGTTGACACCTCACGGATGGAGTTCTAGGCTGTATAAATCTGATTTATACCGACAGTATGTGATTTATGTCAGATATTTACTTGAGAGCCACGATGGAGTGATGATGACCAACCCTGCCTACCCACCCATGATCGTTATGGGTGTTTCCGGTTGCGGAAAGTCGACTGTCGGACAGAAGCTTGCGTCCCGGCTCGGCTTGGCCTTCATCGACGGCGACGACCTGCACCCAAAGTCCAACAAGGACAAAATGGCTGCCGGCCAGCCTCTCAACGACGACGATCGCCGTCCCTGGCTCGAGACGATCGGTGAGGCCCTGGCCGCCAGCGTCGCGGCCGGAACCCCCGCCATCATTGCCTGCTCGGCGCTCAAGCGCAGCTACCGGGATCTCCTTCGTTCCCGCGAACCAGGCACCGTTTTCGTGCACTTGAGTGGATCTCCCGAATTGATCCAGAACCGTCTTGACGAGCGCAGCCACGAATACATGCCCCCGACGCTCCTTGCCTCGCAGCTCAACACCCTTGAGGCGATTGCATCCGACGAGGCGGCAGTGGAAGTGGATGTCTCACTCACGCCGGACGAAATAGTCGCCGTCAGTGGCGCTTCACCTGGGCTCCGTGTAACCCACAATTTTGAGGGCATTCCCGCCCGACCCCCACCACATCACATCTCATGAGGACAACGATGACCGACGAGTTAGTCATGAACTGGACGCTGGGTGCCCCCGCGCTCCTGGCAATCGCCGCAGGCGCAATCCTGCTGCTCCTACTGCTGATCATCAAGTGGCGGATCCATGCCTTCGTGGCATTGGTCGTCATTTCGCTGCTGACAGCGGTCGCCACCGGCATCCCGGTCGGCTCGATCGTGCCCACGCTGACCGGCGGCTTCGGCGGCACGTTGGCCTCCGTCGCGTTGCTGGTGGGCCTGGGCGCCATGCTCGGGCGCATGCTCGAAACCAGTGGCGGCGCCGAGGTCCTCACCAACGCGCTGATCGGCAAGTTCGGCGAGAAGCGTGCGCCCTTGGCGCTCTCCGTCGCGTCGCTGCTCTTCGGCTTCCCGATCTTCTTCGACGCCGGCCTGGTGGTCATGCTGCCGATCATCTTCACCGTGGCACGCCGCCTGGGCGGCTCCTTCCTGGGCTACGCCTTCCCGGCCGCCACGGCCTTCTCCGTCATGCACATCTTCGTGCCGCCGCACCCGGGTCCGGTTGCCGCCTCCGGCCTGCTTGAGGCAAACGTCGGACTGGTGCTGTTGCTCGGCCTCGTCGTGGCGATCCCGACCTGGTACTTCGTCGGCCACCTCTTCGGCAAGTACGTCGGGCGCAAGTACAACATCGCCATCCCGGACATCCTGGCCGGCAGCGAGAAGGAACAGCACGACTTCGCCTCCAAGCCGTCGCTGGGCACCGTGGTGACCCTGCTGCTGCTGCCGCTGATCCTGATCTTCATGAACACCGGCCTGAACGCACTGGCCACCGCCGGCATCGTCGACAAGAACGAAACCTGGGTGCAGATCCTGCGCCTGCTGGGCGAAACCCCGATCGCGCTGCTGATCACCGTGCTGCTGGCCATGTACCTGCTTGGCTACAAGCAGAACAAGGACAAGACGCTCATCGAGACCGGTCACCGATTCCGCGCTCGGCCCGGTGTGCTCGATCATCCTGATCACCGGCGCCGGCGGCATGTTCGGTGCCGTGCTGCGCGCCAGCGGCATCGGCGACGCCGTCGCCAGCTCGCTGGAGGCCGTCGGCCTGCCGATCATCGTCGCCGGCTTCATCATCGCCGCGGTGGTCCGCGTGGCACAGGGTTCGGCAACCGTCGCCCTGACCACGGCCGCAGCGATCGTCCAGCCGGTTGTCGTCGGCAACGCCGACTTCAACGCGGTCGAGGTCGTCGCCATCGTGCTGGCGCTGGCAGCGGGCTCGGTGTTCGCCGGCCACGTCAACGACTCCGGCTTCTGGCTGGTCTCGCGCTTCTTCGGCATGGACGTGAAGACCACCCTGAAGGTGTGGACCGTGGGCCAGGCCCTGGTCGGCATCTGCGGCTTCATCATCGCCCTGGGCATCTTCGCCGTTGCCGGCGCCGTAGCCTAGCCCAACCAACCGAGAGCACAGGAGAAAGTCCATGGGTAGCAACCTCTTTGACCTGACCGGCCGCATCGCGCTGGTCACCGGATCCTCGCGCGGCATCGGCCGCGAACTGGCCGCGGCATTGGCCGACGCCGGCGCCACCGTGGTGCTGCACGGCCGCGACGAGGCCCGCCTCGCCGAAACCGCAGCGGAGTTCACCGCGCGCTACGGTGCGGGGCGGATCTTCTCCTGCGCCTTCGACGTCACCGACGCCGAGGCCGTGGCCCTGAACATCGCCAGGATCGAGGCCGAGGTCGGCCCGCTGCGCATCCTGGTCAACAACGCCGGGATCCAGCACCGCGTGCCGTTGCTGGACCTCGACGTCGCCGACTGGCAGCGCGTGCTGGACACCAACCTGACCAGCGCGTTCCTGGTGGGCCGCGAGGCGGCCCGGGGAATGCTCGCCCGCGGCGAGGGCAAGATCATCAACATCTGCTCCGTGCAGACGGACCTGGCCCGCCCGACCATCTCCGCGTACACCGCGGCCAAGGGCGGGTTGCGCAACCTGACCCGCGCGATGACCGCCGAATGGGCGGCCTCGGGCCTGCAGATCAACGGCATCGCCCCCGGCTACATCCACACGGAAATGACGCAGAAGCTCGTCGACGATCCGGACTTCAACTCCTGGATCCTGGGCCGCACCCCGGCCGGGCGCTGGGGCACCGTCGCGGACCTCGCAGGGCCGGCCGTCTGGCTGGCCTCGGACGGCTCGAACTACGTCAACGGACAGACCATCTTCATCGACGGAGGAATGACAGTTGTCGTCTAACACCAGCACCGCCACCGCCGTCGTCGCCCACGCGGCGGGCGACCTGCGCGTCGAGTCCATCGAGGTACCTGCACCTGCGGCCCACGAGGCCCGGGTCGCCATCGCCTACGGCGGCATCTGCGGATCGGACCTGCACTACTGGAGCCACGGGGCCGCGGGGGAGTCGATCCTCAAGGCGCCGATGGTCCTGGGCCACGAGATCGTCGGCACCGTGATCGACGCCGCGGCAGACGGCACCGGACCGGTGGCCGGCACCCGCGTTGCCGTGCACCCGGCGACCCCGGGAGGAACCGGTGCACGCTACCCGGAGGAACGGCCGAACCTGTCCCCGGGCTGCACCTACCTGGGATCGGCCGCGCGATACCCGCACACCGAGGGCGCGTTCGCGACCATCGTGAACCTTCCCTCGCGCATGCTGCGTGCGTTGCCCGAAGGCCTTTCCCTGCGCGACGCCGCGTTGGCCGAACCGGCCGCGGTCGCCTGGCACGCCGTCTCGCGTGCGGGCGTCGTGGCCGGCAAGCGCGTGATGGTGATCGGTGCCGGCCCCATCGGGGCCCTGGCCGTTGCGGTCCTCAAGCGCGCGGGAGCCGCGGAAATCATTGCTGTCGACATGTTCGACAAGCCGCTGGAAATCGCGATGGCCGCAGGGGCGACGGCGACGTTGAAGGCCACGGATGAGCAGGCCATCGCCGCAGTCGAGGCCGACGTGGTGATCGAGGCAAGCGGCAACCACCGTGGACTCGCATCCGCCGTGCGTGGTAGCGTTCGAGGCGGCCGGATTGTCATGGTTGGCCTGCTTCCCTCGGGCGAGCAGCCTGCCTTGATTTCCCTGGCGATTACGCGCGAGCTTGAACTGGTTGGCTCCTTCCGGTTCAATGACGAGATTGACGAGGTTCTTGAAGCCTTGGCCGACGGCACGCTGGACACCGCGGCCATCGTCACTCACGAATTCGACGTCAACGATGCCTTGGGGGCATTCGAGACGGCGAGGAACTCGGCGGAATCCGGAAAGGTCCTGCTGAAGTTCTGACGGCAGGGTTCGCACCCGGCCACACTCGCAACACCTAAAACTGTTGCAACGCAAAGGCGAAGCACCCTCCCGGTCTCCCGTTAGAGAACCGGGCGGGTGCTTCGTTGTTTGACCCGGGCGTCAATTCAGCGAACCGAACCTAGGAATCGAATTCCCTGTCGAATCCCCGCAACAGCGGCAGCGTGCGCACGTTGGTGGTGGTGAAATGCTTCCCCTGGAATTCCATCTCCATGACCACGCCCAATGCAAGGTCGACGATCGCGTATCCGCGCGACCCCGGGTGAAACGGGTCGTCCTTGTTGCCGAATTCAACGCGCATGTGCCCCCGTTGCCCGGGCCGGACGGAGGTCACGGTGTTCCCGTCAGCGCTTCCGCCCCAGATGGGCAGGTCCAGCGGGCTGAACATGCCAAGGGCAGGGGCAAACATCGGAAAATGCGGGTGCCCGAACGATCTTGACGGGGACTCTCCGTCGTAAACGACCATGCAGCGACGCCTCGGAGGGGTTGTAGACCACCGAGTGCCCGGTGCCGACCTCGTCGTATTCGTACGTTCCCTCGTTGGTCCTGGCCCGCACGAAAAATGTCGCGCCGCATGCCGATTTGCTGTCCTGCTGGACGACGGTGCCAAAGATGCTGTCCTCGGTCCTCGCCGCACGCAGCGCACCGATCAAGGTGACAAGGTGCGGCAGTTCGTTTTCATCCATGGTGAACGCTCCGGCGTCGCAGGGAAGGCAGGGCATCCTGCCTTGTTGCCAGCATAGCGTTCACGTCCGCCGCGTCACCGGAATGGTGCTTTGCCATGCTTCCCGGAGCCGCACCCACGGTTGGATGGGTGCGGTGCTAACGGTAGTCCTTGGCCAGCGGCCCCATGGGTTCCGCTCCGGGGTTCGCCAGCACCGAGCGCGATGCGCGGCGGAATCCCACCATTGCCTGCCGCCAGTACCTCGCCGGGGAAAGGCCGCAGGCCCGCAGGGCCGGGCCATGGTCCACCGCCAGGACGGCTGCCGCACCGCCGGCGATGACTCCCCAGGCCAGACCGATCAGCATGCGTCCGGCGCGGGGCGTGTCGCGGAATCCCTGGCGCAAGCGGTCGATCTGGAAGCGGATGTGGTCCTGCTCGTCGGTGGCGATCCGGAGGCCGATGCCCCGCAGCACCGGATCGGGAGCCCGCTCGGCAAGTGCCGTGAAATAGCCCATGGCCACCGATTCTACGATCAGGAACAGACCCAGCTCCGTGCGCAGGCCGAGCGCCCGGCGCAGCACCGTGAACGCCGCGTCCGACCAGTGCGCCTTGAGGCTGGGTGCCTCCAGGTGGTCCAGGCCGCGGCGGAAGAGCGCCGAGTGCTTCTGTTCCTCGCGAACCAGCAGCTCAAGCGCGGCCAGATAGGTCGGGTCGCCCTCGAGTGCAGCCTTGGAAAGTAGGCGTTTTCCGTCGCCGCTTTCACCGAGCTCGAAGCGCTGGAACGAGTTGATGAACGCCTGTCGCGTCGGTTCGTCCAGGCTCGAGCGTGCGTCCCATTCGATGTCGGCTTCGATGAGCCGATGGTGTGCCGGGTTGGCGCGGAAATGTTCAAGCCAGCGGTCGAATGTAACGGGCCTTGATACGGTGGCGGCGCCTGCGTCCATGCTCAGTGGTTCCGTCATGATGTCTCCGATCCGGGGTACTCCAAAAGGCAGGAGTGGTCCCCTGTGGGTTTTCATTCTTGAAATTGGTTGGATTTCCTAGAGGGTCAGGAACGGAATGAGGTGTTCGTTCCTGGGTTCACGGTCGCTCGTGGTGCACAGGTAGCCGGTCGGCAGGTAGGTCCACTGGATCTCGAAACTGGTCGCACCGCCGTCGCTTCGCATGCATGCGTCCATGGCCTTGTCCCACTTCAACCCGGGAAGGATCCAGCAAAGTGCCAGTGCGACCAAAAGTGCGATCGGCAGGCCGGCAACGAGGACCTTTCTCGACGCGACGCCCATCAGGGAGCGTTCTGGTTCTCCGGCCCGTCGGGAACCCAGCGCAGGATGTCCCCGGGCTGGCATTCCAGGACCTTGCAGATCGCATCGAGGGTGCTGAACCGCACGGCCTTGGCCCTCCCGTTCTTGAGCACGGCGATGTTGGCGGGGGAGATTCCCACGGCGTCGGCGAAATCATTCACCGACATTTTCCGTTTGGAGAGCTCGATGTCGATGTCGACGATGATGGCCATCAGACGACCTCTGCCAGCTCGTTTTCGAGCGTTGTCGCGCTGCGGAGCAAGCCGCGCATGACAAACATGAGCAGGACGATGGATGCGCCTGCGATTCCCGCCGCGCTGACGGCCAGCACCACGCCGGGTCCCCCGACCCGGACCACGGCCAGGAGGTGCACGCCGGCAAATACGGTGAGGAGCGTCAGGGCGATGGCGGCGCCGATGATGACGTTCACCCAGCGGAACGCATGCTCGGTGAAGATCGCATTGCGTTCCACCATGGAAAGCAGCACCCAGGTTGCGAACAGCCCGATCTGGACGCAGGCGATTCCTGCAACGGCAATGACCGTGTAGGGTCCGGCAAGGAACGCCACTTCGGGAAACGCCGTCGCGGATTCCAGTGCGTAGCTCGGAACGACGACTATCTGGCCCAGCAGCAAGACCAGGAACACCAAGACGAGCAACACGCGCAAAGCGAGGATAACGGATCGTTTCATGTATCGAGTATCGATAGGAATCTATCGAAAGTCAATCGATTCCGAGAATCGGACCCTTAGTGTTTCCCGAATCGCCTAGTTCTTGGGGCGGGGGAAGATCCTTGGTTTGTCGGCCCAGACGCCGCAAATCTCCTGGTTGGTCCGCCGCATGATCTTCTCCATCGAGGCCCGCGCGTCCTGCGGCACGTGTGCGGAGATCGCGTCGGCGACGGCTTGGTGCCAGGTGAGCGCCTCCTCGTGCGGGCGTTCGGGCATGAGCCCGAGTTCGGTGCGCCCGCGCAGGGTTTCGCCGATCGGGTTGGCGAGGTTCGCAAACATTTCGTTGCCCGAGGCGGCCAGCACCAACGCGTGGAATCGGATGTCGAGTTCCAGGAACGTGTGGAGGTCCCCGGACCGGCCGGCATGCCGCATTTGCGCGGCAAGGTTCAGGAGCTCGCCGCAGAATTCATCCGGGGCGTGTTCGGCGGCGAGTTCCGCGGCCATCGGTTCCACCGCGACGCGAAGCTCGGTGAGTGAACGCAGCTGGGCGCCCAGGCCGCCGCTGGCCAAGCGCCACCTGATCACCAGCGGATCGAAGGGATTCCAATCCTCTGGTGGCAAGACGCGGATGCCGACGCGCTTGGTGGAGACCACCAGCCCGGCGGAGGCAAGCACCCGGACGGCCTCGCGAACCACCGAGCGGGAGACCCCAAGCTCGGTTTCGATCTCCGAAGCCAGGACGACCGCGCCGGCGGGAATGGAGCCGTCGACAATTCGGCTTCCGACGTGTTCCACTGCGCGGTGGTGCAAGCTATTGGGCATGACTCAACCTTATAGGTTACTTCGCACACAAACCGACCAGCCAACTCCCAGAATCGTGGCCATTCCGGGGGCAATTTCTTGCAACGAAGCGTGTTTATTTGGCCTTGTGCGCACCGGACAAACTAAGCTGGTGGGTAGTCACGAAGCCGTGCCCGGCGCTTGTCGTGCCGGTATCTTGCCCGGCTTCGATATTCGCAACCGATGGAGACTTCATGCCTGCACAGATTGGCGTCACCGGCCTAGCCGTCATGGGCGCAAACCTTGCCCGTAACTTCGCCCGCAACGGCTACACCGTTGCCCTGCACAACCGCTCGGTCGCCAAGACCGACGCCCTGTTGGCCGCACACGGCGATGAAGGCGACTTCATCCGCACCGAAACCATGGAAGAACTCGTCGCAAGCCTCGAGACTCCCCGCCGTGTCATGATCATGGTCAAGGCGGGCGGCCCGGTCGACTCCGTGATCGACTCCCTGGTTCCGCTGCTCGAAGAGGGCGACATCATCATCGATGGCGGCAACTCCAATTTCCAGGACACCCGCCGCCGCGAGGCCGACCTGGCAACCAAGGGCCTGCACTTCGTGGGCGTCGGCGTTTCCGGCGGCGAAGAGGGCGCACTGCTGGGCCCCTCGATCATGCCGGGCGGTTCCAAGGAGTCCTACGACGCCCTGGGCCCGATGCTCGAAAAGATTTCCGCCAAGGCCATCGACGGGGCCCCGTGCTGCGCGTGGATCTCCACCGACGGTGCCGGCCACTTCGTGAAGATGGTCCACAACGGCATCGAGTACGCCGACATGCAGGTCATTGGCGAGGCCTACGACCTGCTTCGCACCGGCGCCGGCCTTGAGCCCGCAGCCCAGGCAGCGATCTTCGAGGAATGGAACAAGGGCGAGCTCGCCTCCTTCCTCATCGAGATCACCGCCGAGGTGCTGGCCCACGTCGACGCCAAGACCGGTTCGCCGCTCGTCGACGTCATCGTCGACTCCGCAGGCCAGAAGGGCACCGGCCGCTGGACCGTGCAGTCCGGCCTGGACCTGGGTTCCCCGATCTCCGCCATCGCCGAATCCGTCTTCGCCCGAGGCCTGTCCTCGCAGCGCGACCAGCGTGCCATCGGCCAGGAAGTCCTCGTCGGCCACGAGATCGCCGTCGACCTCGGCGAGAACTTCGTCGAAGACGTGCGCCAGGCGCTCTTCGCCTCCAAGCTGGTTTCCTACGCCCAGGGCCTGGACATGCTCACGTCCGCCGGCAAGGAATACAACTGGGACCTGAAGCTCGACGAGATCGCCTCGCTGTGGCGTGAAGGCTGCATCATCCGCGCGGCACTGCTGGCCGACATCACCAAGGCCTACGCCGCGGACGAGAAGCCGGCCAACCTGCTCTTCGCCCCGGCCTTCGCCGCCGCCATCGCCGAGGCCGTCCCGGCCTGGCGCCGCGTGGTTGCCACCGCCGTCCAGATGGGCGTGCCGGTTCCGGTGTTCTCCTCCTCGCTGGCCTACTACGACGGCCTGCGCCGCAAGCGCCTGCCGGCCGCGTTGACCCAGGGCCTGCGCGACCTCTTCGGTGCGCACACCTACAACCGCGTCGATGTCGAGGGCTCGTTCCACACGCAGTGGAGCGGTGACAAGACCGAAATCGAAGCCGAAGACACCCACTAGTCTTCACTCGCTTCAACCAATGAGGTGGTGCCCCGCTGCGGGGCACCACCTCATTGCATGTGGGCGCTTAGGGCAGCCGGTTCCGGGCGTCGGCGATTTCCGCGTCGTACTGGGCCTTGTCGAATACGAATTCGCCGGCCAACGGCAGGTAGTTTCCGAAGTAGTCGTCGTCCCCGTACCACCATGAATAGGCAAAGTCCGACCAGATAACCCGGCCCTCGGTTCGAGTGATGCGCACCGTTAGTCCGCCACATCCCGGGTCGCCACAGGTGCAACCGAGCAACCACGGATCCCGTCCCGATTCATGCAGCCGCAGGCCCGACAAGCAATCCAGCTGCCGTACTGCCGCGTCGTCACGGCTGGCCTGCAAATACGTCTGGCATGAGTCGATGACCGACGGGGTTCCTGCGCCCCTCTGCTCCAGCCACGAGGACAGGAGCCGGCCGTCGATTTCAAAGTCCAGCCACGGGTCCGAGCCTTGAAAAATGTTCGCCGGCCTGCGGGGCAGGAATCGTCGATTCTTCCGGGTGGACCGCGAATTCGGGACGAGTCGCAGTACGTGGGGAACTCGTTCGGTGTCGGTCGATGGTGGAAGGGTGCGTGGAAAATGCAGGATGTCGGTCTCGCGGGTTTCGAAAGGGTCCCGGTCGAAGCTTAGGGTTCCCAGTCCCGTCTCAATCTCGAGCCCGGCCTCCGCATGTTCCAGCCGTCGCGCGGCAATTTCTATCTCGGAAAACGCGTCAAGAATTGCGTCCGGAAAGATTGCCTGGTCAGGGACGATGTCTGCACGGATCGACGTTGGTTGTGTGCTTTCGTAGCTTTGTCCGCTGCGCAAGGCCAGGAACCATTCAAAGCTGTTGTGGCCAGTCCTGTAGCAGCGAATCCAATAGCCGTCGCCATGGACATCCAGCCAAGGCGTGTCGCGCTCGGCCGCACCCCATGGGGAGGACCCACTGGTGAAACGGTCGGCATCTTGGCGATCCACGTCATGAACTCCAATCGAACTGGCATCGGCAAGGTGCAACACGGACGCTGCTGTGCCGTCCATGACCGGGCCTTGTCCAACGCGGCCGTAGGGCCAGGTCGAACCCGGTCCTCGTGAAGAGACGGCACTGTTTGGGATAGTGGTCGGCGGTCGGCGGAGGTGTAAAGCGCCAGCCTGCCCAGTTGAACCTGGGATGCGCGACATCCTCGTGGCTCAACCGGGAGCACCTCTGGAGTTTTCACACGGGAATCAGTCGGCCAAGTGGTCCAGCTGGCCCATGAGCCCGGGATAGCTGGAGTCTTCCGCCAATACCTTTTCAAAGTCCTTCCGGGCAAGCGATCGCTTGCCTTGTGCGAGGAGCAACCGCCCACGCTCGATTAGCGCTCGGTGCCGCAGGGCGGCGGGCCTGGACCGGATCCTCAACGCCTCCTTGAATGCATCTCGGGCGGCATCCAGGAACGCGAGCTCGCGCAGAGCAATGGCGCGCTGGATCAGCAGGAAAGTGGCGGCCTCGTCCACGTTGGAGATTCCGTCGGTCAGGGCAACCACGTCGTCCCACCGTCGCTGGCAGGAATACAGTTCGGCCAACGAGACGGCGGCAACGGTGCTCGGTGTCAACTGTTCCACCGCGTCGACGGCGGCAGGCAGGTTTCCCGCGGCCTGGTGGACCTCGGCCAGCAACAGGCCTATGAAATCGTGGTCCGTCGACAGTTCCACGGTGATTCCCTCGGCGATGTTGATGGCGGCCACCGTGCGCCCGGGCAGGTACTTGAGCACGAACGGATCCGCAGCAGGGTCGTACCCGATTTCAAAAAGCCATGTCAGCAGCTCGATCCCGCGGTTGAAGTTGTTTGTCGGCAAGGCATCGTCGGCGGCCTCCCGGAATGCGGCGATCTGTCGCGCGGCCGGGTGTTCGATGGCGACGCGCTTGAGCTGCTGCAGATCGGGTTTCGCGACCAAATGCCGGTGCAGTTCCTTCTCCCACTTCGGCGCAAAGATCCCGGGCGTCGGGGGAGCGGGCGGAGCTGCGTGCGCCGCATTTCCGGCAGGGGTGGCCGTGCGCCGCACGGAGCCGCCTAACGTGGAGGTGCTGACGTGTGAGATGCCGGTACCGGGAATGCCGACGGTGCGGGTGACGCGGCCCGAGGTGTTGGCGGAAATCCGGGCACCCTTCACGCCCGCGCTCAGTCCGAGGCTCTTCGGGGTGACCGTCATGCGGATTCCCGGCGCGATCTTGAACGACTTCCTCATCCTGAATCCCACAACAATTTCCCCCTTGAATCGTGCTCTGTTCGGCTTGAACCAGTCTAGACAGACGACCCCGACGCATCCCGGATCGGCACGGCGCACCAACCTGCCCGTGCCGCCGTTCTTCGGTCTGCTGTCCGAACGGCTGGTCCTTGTCCGCGGTTGGAGGGCGGGCATAGGCTCGGTCCCATGGACTATCGATTCCTCGGGGCCTCCGGGCTCAAGATCACCGAAATCACCTACGGCAATTGGCTCACCCACGGCTCCCAGGTGGAAAACGATGTCGCGGCCGCCTGCGTCAGGGCGGCACTCGATGCGGGCATCACGACCTTTGACACGGCCGACGCCTATGCCAACGGTGCCGCCGAGGAAGTGCTCGGGGCGGCACTGAAGTCGCAGCGCCGCGAATCACTTGAGGTCTTCACCAAGGTGTACTGGCCAGTCGGCCCCAAGGGACCCAACGACACAGGCCTGTCCCGAAAGCACATCATGGAGGGCATCAACGGTTCGCTGCGGCGCCTGGACATGGACTATGTCGACCTCTACCAGGCGCACCGGTACGACCATGAGACGCCCCTTGAGGAGACGATCCAGGCGTTCGCCGACGTAGTGCGTGCCGGCAAGGCCCTGTACATCGGCGTCTCCGAGTGGTCGGCCGCCCAGTTGCGCGAAGGCCAGCGACTGGCCCGGCAGGCGGGGTTCTCATTGGTCTCCAACCAGCCCCAGTATTCGGCGCTGTGGCGCGTGATCGAGGCCGAGGTGGTGCCTGCCTCCAGGGAGCTGGGCATGTCCCAGGTCGTCTGGTCCCCGATGGCGCAGGGAGTCCTCTCCGGCAAGTACCTTCCCGGCCAGCCCGCCCCGGCCGGAAGCCGCGCCACGGATGAAAAGGGCGGTCAAAACACCATCTCCCGGTTCATGGACGACGTGCTGCTCGAACGTGTCCAGAAGCTGCGGCCGATCGCCGACGGGCTGGGGCTGAAGATGTCCCAGCTGGCCATCGCCTGGGTCCTGCAAAACCCGAACGTCGCCACTGCCCTGGTGGGTGCCTCGCGGCCGGAGCAGGTGGCGGAGAACGTGAAGGCAGCGGGCGTGGTGATCCCGCCGGAGCTGATGGCCGCCATCGACGATGCACTTGGCGACTCGGTCGAGCGCGACCCGGCCATGACCGTGAGCCCGGAGAAGCGCCCGGCGTAGGTGTCGAACGGATCCCTCCCGAAATGGTGCTGCCGTGCTCCGGCGACAACGTCCGATTGTTCGCCCGGCAGATGCGTAACCTGCGCCGGAACAGGATCCGTCGTGGGTTACGTTTAGGGCTATGACAAGTGCTTATGAGTTGGAACGCGCAGCCGATACGCTGCGGACATTTGCCCTGGACGAGGGCCTGAAAGCGCGGGTCATGTCCTCGCCGGTGCTGGCGGAGATGGCAACGCGAGTTTCGCGGAGATACACCGCGGGGGACACCGTCGAGGAAGCGATACTAACCGCGCGGAAGGCCATGGACCGGGGCCACCGTGTCAGCATCGAATACGCGGGCGAGTCGGTGCGCACACGCGAGTTGGCCGTGTCCGAGGCGGGGGTTTTCCTGGACGTGGCCGCTGCGATGGGAGAATCCGAGCTGCCCGGCACCATCTCCTTCGACCTGACGCACCTCGGTGCGCTCGTTGACCCCGAGCTTGCGCTGGAACACGTCCGGGCACTTGCCCGGGCCACCGAGGCGCAGGGAACCACCCTCATGATTTCCGCCGAAGGGTCGGACCGGACCGACCTCGTCCTGGATCTGTACGATCGGCTTTCCGACGAGATCCCGCGGATCGGCATCACGCTCCAGGCAAGGCTGCACCGGACGCCTGCGGACCTCGAACGCGTCCTGAAGCGCCCGGGAACGATCCGGTTGGTCAAGGGCGCCTTCCTCGAGCCGGAATCCGTTGCCTACCCGCGCAACAGCGAGGAGCTCTCCGCCGCGTACCGTTCGCTGGCTGCCCGGCTGGTGGAATCGGGGCACCGCACGGCATTTGCCACCCACGACGAGGAACTGGTCGATGCCCTCATCGCCGAGCACGGCGACGCCCTGAAGGGCGACGCGATCGAATTCGAAATGCTGCTGGGGCTTGGAACGCAGCTGATGGACCGACTGGGTGCAGAGGGCTACGCCACGCGCGAGTACATCGTCTTCGGCGGCGAATGGTGGCTGTACGTGCTCAACCGCATGGCTGAACACCCCGAGCGCGCCCTGGCGGCCTTGGCCGACCTGAACCTGCTTCCCACGGCGTAGATCCATCGGCCGGCGGGCGTCCCGCTGCGCTGCGGTTTTCGCACTTGAGGGCGCCAACGATCGGGACCTTGCGGGTTGCGAACACTGGATTACACTTATTACACAAGTATTCACAGATGACACAACTATTCACCGGAGTTGCCAGTGATCAACCCATTCCGCCCGACCGCCGGTGCGACACCGCCGGACATCATCGGCCGCACGGGAGTCCTCGACGAGTTCGAGTACGGACTCGACATCCGATCCGGCGCACCCGGGCTGCTCTCCATCATCACCGGCGCCCGAGGCATCGGAAAGACCGTGATGCTCGGCGTCGCCGAGGACATGGCGCGCGCCAAGGGCTGGGTCGTCATTTCCGAAACGGCGACGGCCGGCTTCCTCGGCAGGCTGGGCAAGGCCATGGAACACGCGGCCGACGAACTCGGCGACGGGCCACCGCGGCGGCGCATCACCGGGATCTCCGCGGGCGGGTTCAGCATCGCCACCAGCCTCCCGCCCGAGCAACAGCTCGACTGGCGGCAGCTCGGCGAGGAGCTGCTGGGCCACCTCGAGGCGCAGAAAACCGGGCTGCTGATCACGGTCGACGAGATCCATGCGGCCGACCGCAGCGAGCTGGCGCAGCTTGCAGCCAGCGTCCAGCACTTCATCCGCGACGGCCTGCCCGTGGCGCTGGTGTTCGCCGGGCTGCCCGCAGCCGTCTCCGACCTGCTGAACGAGGGCGTCGCCACCTTCCTGCGCCGGGCGGACCGGATCGACCTGCACGCCGCCGCGGTCGGCGAGGTCAAGGCCTCCTACCTGGAAACCTTCAACGACGCCGGCTTCACGCTTTCCCCCGCGCTGGCCAGGCAGGCCGCCGAGGCCACCGACGGATACCCGTTCCTGATCCAGCTGGTCGGATACCACCTGTGGCAGCTGGCGGAGGTCGGCTCCGGGACGATCGACGCCGAGGACGTCCAGAAGGCGACGCGGGTCGCCCGGCGGCGCAACACCCGGGTCGTCATCGAGGCGGCGCTCTCCGAGGCATCGTCCAAGGACCTGGACTTCCTGCTGGCCATGGCCGTGGACGACGGGCCCTCCTCGATCGCCGAGGTCGGCACCCGCATGGGGGACAAGCGCAACACCTCGGGCAACTACCGCTCCCGGCTGATCGCCGCCGGCCTGGCCGAGCCTGCAGGCCGGGGAAACATCCGGTTCGCCATCCCCGGGCTGCGGGAGTACCTGCTGGCCAAGTACCCGGACGGGGCCTGACCACGGTCCGGCCGGCGGGCAAAGAAAAGCGGCGTCGGAACCGCCCCGAAAGGGGAAGGTTCCGACGCCGCGGCAATTCTAGGTTTTGCGACCCGGCTAGATCCACATGGCCGGGTCGATGTACTCGGCCGGATCCACCGCCGGCTTGCGCTCCTCGAGGGTGCGCGGGCGGTTCTTCGCCGGGATCCCGGTGATGATCGAGCCCTCCGGCGCGTCCTTGACCACCACGGAGTTGGCGCCGATGGCCGAGTCCGCGCCGATCACGATCGGGCCCAGCACCTTGGCGCCGGCACCGATGACCACGCGGTCGCCGATGGTCGGGTGGCGCTTGACCTTTGCCAGCGACCGCCCGCCGAGCGTGACGCCGTGGTAGATCATCACGTCGTCGCCGATCTCGGCGGTCTCGCCGATCACCACGCCCATGCCGTGGTCGATGAAGAAGCGGCGGCCGATCGTCGCACCCGGGTGGATTTCGATCCCGGTGACGAACCGTCCGGCTTGGGAGATCAGCCGCGCCGGGAAGCGCAACCTGGGGTTCTGCCACAGCCGATGGGTCAGCCGGTAGATCCAGATGGCATGCAGCCCGGAGTACGCCAGGAAGTTCTCGGCGTTGCCGCGGGCGGCAGGATCATGGGCGCTGGCGCTGACTAGATCCTCGCGCAATCGGGAAAAGAAACTCACAACGTGACCTTTGTTCGGGAGGTGGCCGCCGCGCCCGGATGTTCCGCGGGGGATTTCCCCCGGGAACGGCGCGGCGGCCGAAGACGATTCCGGCGCTTAGCCGCGGATGTCGTCGAAGAGCAGGGTGGAGATGTAGCGTTCGCCGAAGTCGGGGATCACGGCGACGATCAGCTTGCCCTTGTTCTCCTCGCGGGCCGCGACCTGCAGGGCGCCCCAGACGGCGGCGCCGCCGGAGATGCCGCCGAGGATGCCTTCCTGGGTGCCGAGCGCGCGGGCAACGGACACGGAGTCGTCGATCGCGGCGTCAAGCACCTCGTCGTACAGCTCGGTGTCCAGCACCTCGGGAATGAAGTTCGCGCCCAGGCCCTGGATCTTGTGCGGGCCCGGCTTGCCGCCGTTGAGGATCGCCGAATCCTTCGGCTCCACCGCGATGACCTGCAGGGACGGCTTCTGGCGCTTCAGGAAGCGGCCGGCGCCGGTGATGGTGCCGCCGGTGCCGATGCCCGCAACGAGGATGTCGATCTCGCCGTCGGTGTCTTCCCAGATCTCCGGGCCGGTGGTGGCCTCGTGGATGTTCGGGTTGGCGACGTTGGCGAACTGCTGCGCCCAGATGGCGTTCTCGGTGGTCGCCACGATCTCCTTGGCCTTCTCCACCGCGCCGCGCATGCCCTCGGAACCCGGGGTCAGCACGATCTCGGCGCCGAAGGCGCGCAGCATGACGCGGCGCTCGGTGCTCATGGTCTCCGGCATGGTCAGGACAACCTTGTAGCCGCGTGCCGCGCCGACCATGGCCAGGGCGATGCCGGTGTTGCCGGAGGTGCCCTCGACGATGGTTCCGCCCGGCTTCAGCGCGCCCGATGCCTCGGCGGCGTTCACGATGGCCACGCCGATGCGGTCCTTGACCGAGTTTGCCGGGTTGTAGAATTCCAGCTTCACCGCGATGTTGCCCGGCAGGCCCTCGGCCAGGCGGTTCAGGCGCACCAGCGGGGTGCGGCCGACGATTTCGGTGACGTCGTTGTAGATCTTCGACATGGTTGCTGTTTCCTTAGCCATGGTGGATGTGTCCTTACATGCAAGCGGTCCCGCAGGGTTGAACCGTGGTCAAGTGGTTGACTACAAGCCTAGTCAGCCTCGCGGCGCGGCGGGTTCTTCAAGCCATGCGGCGTAATATTTCCTGGCCTTGGCCAGTTTCGGGTCGATAATGACGCGGCAGTAGCCCTCGCGGGGGAACTGGTTGTAGTAGTCCTGGTGGATGCCCTCGGCCACGAAGAAGTCCGCGGGTTCCTCGATGGCCGTCACGATCGGATCGGGGTACAGCCCGGCGAACTTCCGCACGGATTCGCGGAAAAGCTCGTCCTGCGCGGCATCCAGCGGATACATCGCCGAGCGGTATTGCGTGCCGACGTCGTAGCCCTGCCGGTTCAGCGTGGTGGGATCGTGCGTGGTGAAGAACATGTCAAGAATGACTTCCTCGGGCACGACCGCCGGGTCGAATGTTACGGCGACCGCTTCCGCGTGACCCGTGTTTCCCGCACAGACCGACCTGTAGGTGGGCGCCGGATCGTGTCCGCCGGTGTAGCCGGAAACCACCGAGGCCACCCCGCGGGTCCGCTGGTACACCGCGTCCAGGCACCAAAAACAGCCGCCTGCTAGGACAAAGGTGCGCAGCGGCTGTCCGTCGCCGCCTTCGCTGGTCGGCGAAAAGCGGATCGGGATGTCGGAAATTGAAAAATCGTTCACATGGATACTCAATCACGGGACACGGCATTTCATTCCCGGCACATGCGCCCAAACCGATCCCGGCCATGCGTCCAAAGCGCGCCGATCCGGTTACGGTAGATGCATGCAAAGCAACAAGGGACAGCCACACGGCATGCGTATCGTCTCCGACCGGACGGACCCGGAAGGGGCCGACCAGGCCTCAGCAACCATGCCCGAATCCGATCACGGGGCCATGGCCTCCGTACCGGGCAACGTTTCAACGCTGCCAGGCGTGGCCGGACACGCCGGGGCCGCGGCGCCCACTGCGGGGCTGCCCGTTGCCGGGTCGGCGGCCGAACCGGCAACGACCGATGCCGTGGCCGCCGAGGGTGCCCACGACGTTGCAGATGGCCAGGATCCTGACGACGAAAGCGCAGTCGAGCCCGCCCCCGTGCTGACCACCCCGACCCTGGGCGAGGTGCTGCTGGCCATCGAGGAACTCTGGCCCTCGTCGCTGGCCGAGAGCTGGGACGCCGTCGGCCCCGTCGTGGGCCGCCCGGAACGCCCGGTGCGCCGCATCATGTTCGCCGTCGACCCCACGCTCGAGGTGATCGCCGACGCCGTCTCGCGCGGCACCGACCTGCTGGTCACCCACCACCCGCTGCTGCTCAAGTCCGTGAACTCCGTCGCCGCAACGGGCTTCAAGGGCGAGGCCGTGCACCTGCTGATCGAATCCGGCTGCGCCCTGGTCACCGCGCACACCAACGCCGATTCCGCGCTCGGCGGCGTCTCCGACGTGCTGGCCGACATCCTGGGCGTCACGGACACCAAGCCGCTGATGCCCTCCAGCGCCGGCCTGCCCGAGGAGGGCATCGGCCGTGTCGGCATGTTGCCCGAACCGATGCTGCTGCAGGAATTCGCCAGCCGCGTCTTCTCCGCCCTGCCCTCCGTGGCCGGGGGAGTGCGCGTCGCGGGAGAGCGTGCAGGAATCGTCCAGAAGGTAGCCGTCTGCGGCGGCGCCGGCGATTCGCTCTTCGACGCCGTTCGCGATTCCGAGGCCGACGTCTACGTCACCGCCGACCTGCGCCACCACCCCGCCTCCGAGGCCCGCGAGGCCTCGCTGAACGGCAAGCCGTACCTGATCGACGTCTCCCACTTCGCCAGCGAATGGCTGTGGCTGCCCTCGGCGGCCGATGCGCTGGTCAACGTGCTGCACGACCTGGGCCACTCGGTCGAGGCCGAGGTCTCCAAGATCAATTCCGATCCCTGGGACTTCATCCTCACCCCGTAACGCCGCCGCACGTCCGCGGCAGCCCGCCGCCCGAGCCCGCCGCCCGGCGGGACGACGGTTGTCCACAGTCCGGCCCTCCGCGGCGCCGGGCGCGGGCAGCCTCGCGCCATAGTGGATGCCATGTCCACAACGGCACATGACGACGGCGGTGAAACGCCTGGCAACGAAACCGCTTCGGCGGTGCTGGCCGCCATCCGCGGCGCCCTGAACCCGGCGGATCCCGCGGCCCCGGTCGACGACCTGCGCGTCCTGGCGGTGCTCGGCACCGTGCTCAGCCTGACGGCGGAGCGGGCCGTGCGCGGCATCGGCGGATCCCCGGTTCGGGCGGCTGCCTTCGCCCACTTCGCCGAACGGGTCTACCGCGTCGCCGGCTATGGGCAGATCCTCGCGGCGGGTGCCTGCGTCGAGGCCGACGCCCACACCTGCGCCGAGGAACCCCTGGCCGAGCTGAACAAGGTCCTTGCGCGAGGCGACGAATTCGCCGCCGGCACCCTGGTGCTGCCCCGGGACAAGACCATTCCGGCCGGCAGGAAACCGCTCAACCGCGACACACCCGACCTGCTCAGGAACCTGCTCAAGCTGACGTACTTCCAGGCCAAGCACCGCGTGGAAAGCTACGAAAAGCTGCTGCCGCACCGCGGCCCGGGCGGGACCGTCGAGGAACCCGAGTTCCCCAGGCTCGGGGAGATCCTCCAGGACGCGTCGGCGGACCCGCGGCTCGTCGCCAACACCGCCGGGAAACTCGGCGCCATGGCCCCCGCCCTGGAAGCCCAGCCCAACCCGGCCGAGTCAGCCGCGGAGCTCGAGGCCGTCGCCGCGCGCGCCGTCACCGACCACGATGCCGGCACCGTGGGCCGGATGCTCAAGGAAGCCACCGTCAGGCTCGACGAGACCGCGATCGAACGCGACGAAGCAGCCATCCGCCCCTACCTTGGCCTGCGTTTCCGCGGCAAGAAACCCACCGGCTACCAGTGGGAGCTGACCACCGATGCCGAAGGGCACGAGCTTCTCACGACGCTGGCCGACGACCTGAACAATCCGCGCACGGCCTCCGGCGATCGCAAGGTTCCGCCATCCGGCTCGTCCTCAGGCACGTCCCCAAGTCCGGCCGCCGGGCCGCGGCCGCGGCCGATCCCCGAATGGGCCGTCAACCCGAACACCCCGCCCGAGGAGCGTCCCCGCGAAGGCTTCACCGACGTCGGCCGGCCGCCGGCCGCCACCGACAGGGACCCGCTGCCGGGGGAGACGCTTGCGGAGGCCAACACCAGGGCGCGCGCCCAGCGGCTGCTGCAGGCCGTGCTCGATTCGATCCGGACCAGCTCGAACCCCGGTGCCGCGTGACCCGGGGATGCCCATGAACTCCCGCGTCGACATGCTTGTCATGATCGACTACGACTCGCTCACCGGCGCCTCGGAGGCCCCCGGGCTCACCGGCCACGGCGACTACCTGGCCGCTGCCACCGCACGGCGGCTGGCCTGCAACGCCGGCATCCTTCCGCTGGTCATGGGCGGCAACAGCCAGCCCCTGGACCTGGGCCGCAAGCGCACGCTTCTTCACCAAGGGCCAGAAGCGGGCGATCGCGGCGCGGGACCGCGGCTGCATCAATCCCGGCTGCTCGCATGGCCGTGAACCGGACCGAGGCCCACCACATCGACCCGTGGTCGCAGGGCGGCCAAACCCGCGTCAACAAGGGCGTGCTGCTCTGCGTCGGCTGCCATTCCGCCTACCACGCAGGGCACTTCGCGATCGAGTTCATCGACGACATCCCCTTCGTGGTGCAGCCGGCCTCGCGGGACCCGCTGCGAAGGCCCGTGCGGAACTGGGTCTTCCACCCGGAATCCGCCGCCGCCTGAAAACCTCGCCGCCTGAATACCCCCACCGCACCGGACCGGACCGCCGTGGCACGCATGCCGCCGTCCGCCACCCCGGCGGGTCGGGCACCGTACGCCCGTCCCCGGCGCACTAATGTTGTGGCTAAGCGATCACCGATCGCCTGGTGCGCGCAGCAAAGGCGGGCGCCGAGCGTATTGCGGAGGACACCATGGCAAAGGCAGCACCGGCGGAACAACTTCGACTCCTGGACCTGGCACGGCTCGATTCGGAAATCACCAAGCTCAAGCGCACCATCACCGAGGCCTCCAACGACGCCGAGGTCGACGCCGCGCAGGCACAGCTCGCCGAGTCCGGCACCTCGCTGGCCGAGGTTCTCGCCCGCCTCACCACGCAGCAGGCAGCGCTGAAGGAATCCGAGGCCGCCGTCGAGAAGGTCACCGCGCACATCAACAAGGACCAGAAGCGGATCGACACCAACGCCGGCTCCGCCAGCGACATGATGGCGCTGTCCCACGAGGTCGAGTCCCTGACCAAGCGCCGCAGCGACCTCGAGGACGCCGAACTGGAGCTCATGGGCGAACTGGAGGAACTCCAGGCCGAGCACGACGCCGCGGCGGCACTCAACACCCAGCGTTCCGCCGAGCTGGACGCCCACACGGCCCGCCGCGATGCGGCGGTTGCCGCGCTGAAGGAAGAGCTGGCAGCCGTCGAGGCCCGGCGCAAGGAATCGGCAGCCACCTTCGACGAGGGCCTGTTCACCATCTACGAGCGCATCCGCACCCGCTCCGGCATCGGCGCGGCCCGGCTCTTCCACGGCACCTCTGAGGCCAGCGGCATCGCACTTGGCCGCCGGCGACCTCGCGGAAATCAAGGCGGCCCCGGCCGACGAAATCGTCTTCTGCCCCGACTCCGGCGCCATCCTGGTCCGCAGCAGCGAATGGGGCGCGTGAGCCCGTCGGGCAAAACCCCGGCCCACCCGGCTCCGGATCCCTGGGTTCGCTGCCCGTGCCGGAAGACATGCCGGTCCCGGGCAGCGGCCGCCTGCACCACACCGAAATCTGGGTCCGCGACTTCGACGCATCCCGCGCCACCATCGGCTGGCTGCTGGAGCAACTTGGCTACATCCCGGGGGAGCCCTGGGCCAACGGCGTGAGCTACCAGGGGGCGCACGACTACATCGTGCTCGAATCGGGTCCCGACGTCCTGCCCGTTGCGCACCAACGCTGCGCCCCGGGCATCAACCACCTGGCGTTCGCCGCCGGGAGCCGGAGCGCGCGTCGACGGGATCGCGTCGGCTGCCATCGAGCGCGGATTCCGGCTGCTGTTTGCCGACGCCCACCCGTTCGCCGGCGGCCCGCAGCACTACGCCGCGTACCTTGTCGATCCGGACGGATTCGAGTTCGAGCTGGTCGCCGAGGATTAGCGTGACCCGCGGCCACCCGGGAACCGTGATCGGACGATGCACTGTCCGGTGAAGATGGCATGCGGCAGGCCGCACGTCGCCGAAGTTCCTCTGTCTGCTAGCCCACGGCCCGGAACGCGTGGTCCTCGGGCAGGATGATGTTCAACTGGTGCGCCTTGCGTGCGGTCCCCGGCACGAGCTCCGCCTCCCAGCGTTCCTGCGCCGCGGCCAGCAGCTCCTCGGGCGTCGCCACCTCGGTGCCGCGCGTGAGCAGGTGCGCGGCCAGCTCGCCGCGGGTGTGCTTGGCAAAGTGCGAGACGACCTTGCGCACCCCGCCGCGCAGCTGGAACACCGAAACGCTGACGGTCTGCCCGGGTGCCGGCACCCATGCAGCCGCATAGGTGCTCGACCGGCAATCGACCACCAGTTCGCCGGCGGCCCGCTCGTTGAGCACCGGGGTCAACTTCGGCTTCCACCAGCTGGCCAGCTTGCCGACCTCCGGCAACTTCACGGACATGGACAACCTGTACGCCGGGATCCGGTCAGCGAAGCCGACGGCGCCCCAGAGCGCGGAGATCACCAGGATGCTCCGGTCGGCCAAGCCCTGTTGTGCCGCATCAAGCCGTTCGTAGCCGAGCGCCTCAAAGAGCACCCCGGTATAGACAGCGTGGGCCGCAGCCGCCGGCTCCCGGTGCAGCTCGATGTTGCGGGTGACCTCCTCGACCAGCGACTTGCCCACGCCGAGCACCTCAAGGGCGTCCTCGCCGCGCGAAACCTCCGCCAGCACGTCCAGGAGCTGGTGGCGATGCGCGTTCAGTTCCGGGAACTGCAGGGCATCTGCGTCGAACGGTTCGCCGCTTGAAGCGGGTTGTTTGCCCTCGGAGGGCGGAAGCAAGATCAGCACCCAACGATCCTAATCGCCCGGCGACCCAAACCCGTTTTCGTGAATGCCATCCAACAAGGAGCCACTTGCCTTCTGGCAGGCGGCAAGACATCGCCCAAAAAAGGACTAGACTTGAACGCTGGACGGGATGGCCGGACGATCGCGTGCCACGCAAGTGGCCCGAGGAACGTCCGGGCTCCACAGAACAGGGTGGTGGGTAACGCCCACTCGGGGTAACCCGCAGGCCAGTGCCACAGAGAATAGACCGCCCGCATTCGTGCGGGTAAGGGTGAAACGGTGGTGTAAGAGACCACCAGCGCCCCAGGTGACTGGGGCGGCTAGGTAAACCCCACCCGGAGCAAGGTCAGACAGACTACTGGGTTGTTCGCTCAATGTAGTCGGGTGGACTGCTTGAGGGTGTCGGCAACGGCACTCCTAGATAGATGATCGTCACCGCGATTCGGGTAACCGACCGCGGCACAAAACCCGGCGTACAGGCCATCCCGTCCATTCAAATCCCCAAATCAGAGCGCAAATCCGGTTCCCGGCGACCGCGCGGCGGCTAGACTCGGGCCATGGAATGGTTGCTCTGGCTCGTCGGTGTCCCGGTGGTGTGTCTGCTGCTGCTCTGGGCCGCCTCGAAGTTCACGTTCCCCGAAAAGCAGGCCGGCAGCAGCGGGGCCTCCGGGGTCTTCGATGCCTTCAACACCCTGTACAACCCCTCGTCGGCCGCCGCGCGCACGGAACTGCGACGAGCAGAAGCGCCGGATCGTCGAGTCGGCCCAGGGGCAGGACAAGGATCCCCTGGCAGGCTTCCACCCGAGCCACCCGAGACCCGGCGAAGGATCCGACGACGTGCCGCCCGGTGAACCCTGGACCCCGCGCTGATGTCCAGCACCTCCCGGTTGCCCTCAGCACCTCCATTCCGCGCTGCTTCCCGGGTCGCACGCGCAGGCTTCGGCTCCCGCCCGGCGCCGGTGCCGATTCGGCGCCCGGAAAGGTAGGCCGATGAAACGAATCGAGATCACGTGCGCCGACGGGCACATCCTGCGCGGGCACCAATTCGAACCGGCCGCCTCGGCTGGACCGACAAGGGGAGTCGTCGTGATCGCCAGCGCAACCGGGGTGCTGTCCACCTACTACCACCGCTACGCGGCGTTCCTCGCGAAACACGGATTCACCGCCATCACCTTTGACTACCGCGGCATCGGCGCCTCCGCGCCGGAATCGCTCAAGGGATTCAGTGCCCGCTGGCACGAATGGGGCTACAAAGACATCGA
This sequence comes from uncultured Actinomycetota bacterium, assembly GCA_963818105.1. Classification (GTDB taxonomy): domain Bacteria; phylum Actinomycetota; class Actinomycetes; order Actinomycetales; family Micrococcaceae; genus Paeniglutamicibacter. The sequence continues at coordinate 240,778 of CAWFRB010000041.1, forward strand.
TGCGGTCATCGCTTCGGCGCGCTCAAACAGCCCGGGCCTGCCCCTGCATTTTGTCGGCCACAGCTTCGGCGGCTTCGGCGTGGGCCTCGCCCGGGAGTCCAGGCACCTTACAAGGATCCTCACGGTCGGGGCGCAACACGCCTATTGGCGCGACTACGCGCAAGGCCACCGCGCGGGATTCCTGTGCCGCTGGCACCTGGCCATGCCGCTGTCCACCCTGCGCCACGGGTACTTTCCCGGCAGGAAACGCGGCTTGCTGGAAGACCTCCCGAAGGGCGTGGCGCTGGACTGGGCGCGCAGCCGGAGGGATTTCACCGCGGTGCGCCAGGGAAAAGCTGGTGCCAACATGCGCCGACACCAGCAGGAACTTCGGGCGCCGATCCTCGCCGTCGCCGCCACCGACGACCCCTTTGCGACGCCGCGGGCCATGCGCCGCACCCTGGCCTACACGCCGAATGCGCGGCACCAGACTGGCCAGGATTTCCCCGCAGGAGCTGAACCAGCCCGACCTCGGGCACTTCGCGCTGTTCCACGACGCGCTTTGCCGACACCTTCTGGGTCGACACGCTCGCCTGGTTGGACGACGGCGTGAATCCCTGGTCCCGCATGCGAGACAAGCCGCAGTCCCTGCCGGTCCCCGGCCGGCGATAGCTACCTGCGCGCGATCGCCCACCTGTGCCGGCACTCCGGGCCGGACCAAATCAACAGGTGCCTCGCACGCGGCGTCACGCCGGAACCGCCGGAAACCGCGTCAGCGCGCGATCTGTGATCGACCTCACCGGGAGGTTACGCCCAGCGCGCCACGCACCGACTAGAATGGATTGCGGGCCACGGCCCACGGGGAAAGATCCTGATACCCCACACAACCGTTTCTGCAAAGGTGCTTTTACGGTAGCAACCGGCTCGAGGATCACCAGCCGGCTGAATTGGAAGGATTTTCAGTGACCCAGCAGTCTGTCGCAGCCCTACAGGAATGGAGCGGGCGCGAAGAGCTCGCCGAGGCCATGATCCCGTTGATCGGTCGTCTGTACCGCAACAACAACGTGGTGACCTCCATCTACGGCCGCAAGCTGATCAACCAGTCGGCCATCAACATCCTCAAGGCACACCGCGTGGTCCGCCGCATCGAGGGCGAAGAGCTCTCCATCGAGCAGACGATGCCGTTGCTGCAGGCCATCGACTCCCTGAACGTCGGCGCCGTCTCCATCGACCTGGGCCGCATGAACAAGAAGTTCGTCGAATCCGGTTCCACGGACCTGGTTGCCTTCCTCACCGAGGAACTCGGCGAAAAGGTCGGCCAGGCCGGCGCCACCGACGCAGAGCCGACCGACGTCGTGCTCTACGGCTTCGGCCGCATCGGCCGCCTGCTGGCCCGCATCCTCATCGAACGCGGCGGCTACGGCCTGCGCCTGCGCGCCATCGTCGTGCGCAAGGGCTCGGACGACGACATCGTCAAGCGCGCCTCGCTGCTGCGCCGCGACTCGGTCCACGGCCCGTTCGACGGCTCGATCACCGTCGACGAGGAGAAGAACACCATCCTCGCCAACGGCACGCTGATCCAGGTCATCTACTCGAACGACCCGGCCACCGTCGACTACACCGAATTCGGCATCAACAACGCCATCGTGGTGGACAACACCGGCCGCTGGCGCGACGAGGCCGGCCTGTCCCAGCACCTGCAGGCCAAGGGCGTCGCCCGCGTCCTGCTCACCGCACCGGGCAAGGGCAACCTCAAGAACATCGTCCACGGCATCAACCACACGGACATCACGGCCGATGACAAGATCATCACCGCCGCATCCTGCACCACCAACGCCATCACCCCGGTGCTCAAGGCGATCAACGACCGCTTCGGCGTCGTGCACGGCCACGTCGAGACGGTCCACTCGTTCACCAACGACCAGAACCTGATCGACAACTTCCACAAGGGCGAGCGCCGCGGCCGTTCGGCAGCGCTGAACATGGTCATCACCGAGACCGGTGCCGCCAAGGCAGTGGCCAAGGCCCTTCCGGAACTCGAAGGCAAGCTCACCGGCAACGCCATCCGCGTCCCAACCCCGGACGTTTCCATGGCGATCCTGAACCTGAACCTGGAAACGGCCACGGACAAGGAAGAGCTGAACAACTACCTGCGCCAGGCCTCGCTGGGTGCCGAGCTGCACAAGCAGATCGACTACATCGATTCGCCGGAGGTCGTCTCCACCGACTTCGTCGGCTCGCGCCGCGCCGGCATCGTTGACGGTCTGGCCACCATCGCCACCGGCAAGAACGCCGTCGTCTACGTCTGGTACGACAACGAATTCGGCTACTCCTGCCAGGTGGTCCGCGTCATCGAAACGATGGCCGGCACCCACCCGGTGGCCGTTCCCGCCATCGCCGCGACCGAGACGCTCAGCGTCTAGGTTTCCGCGCCGCAGCGAGGCGGGCCGCACCCTTCGATTTTCGATCGGTGCGGCCCGCTTCCGCGTTTAAGGTCCCGGCGTCCATCTGCCGGAAATGCGCGGCCGCGACCGCGACTGCGCGGTTGTGATGGTGCGGCCGGGCTGCGGCCCGGGTTTTTTGCGGCTAGGGTCGATCCATGGATTCCCAACGACAGTCCGGACTCGCCGCTGCCCGGCCTTCCGCTGCCTCGCCGCCTCCGGCGCGCCCCGGATGCGCAGGTGGCTGGCGTTGGCGGCGGCCACGACGTGCCTGGGGCTGCCGCTGCTCGCTTCGTGCGCACGGGAATCCGGGTACGCAATCCGGCGCGGAACCGGGCGGCGGCGAGCCGGCGTTGGAGTTGGCGCTTTCCGACAGCGACCCGCGGCTCATCCGCACGAACGCGGCCGTCGGCGGCGCATCGATGCAGGCGCTGTTGACCGGGACGCTGAGCGTGGGACGCGGCAACTGCCTGGGCATTGCCACGGACAAGGGGACCGCCGTCCCGGCATTTCCGCACACGGCGGTGCTGCTGGACGGCGGACGCATCGGGATCGACATCCAGGGCCGTCGCTACCTGGTGGGCGACCAGGTTTCCTTCGGCGGGGGACTGACGGTGCTGGGCGAGGACGAGAAACGCGACCTGGCACCGTGCCTGGCCGAGGGCGACACGGACATCTTCCTCATCCAGTCCTTCGGGCCCTGAGCGGGAACCGCCAAGTGCGCTGGCGGAACCCCGGCAAGCGCCGGGCAATCACCCGGCGGCCGGCAAGCCTCAGGCCGCGGGAATCAGGCCCGGGACTCCGGCCACGCGCAAAGACCCTTGCCGATCTGCCAGGTGCCGCCGGCGTCGATGCGCTCGAGCACCAGGCGCTGCAGCGAGGAATCGCGCGGCAGCGTTGCGGGGTCGGTGCCCTTGGGCACGCGGAACGTGAAGTACAGCGCGTCATAGGGTTGGTCGCGCAGCTCCACGTTGGAGAACCGCGCGGCGAACTTCGCCATGTTCGATGCCGGCAGGCCCGCCGCAAGGTAGGGGTCCAGCAGCCAGGAGTCGCAGTTGGCGTGGTCGATCCGGGCAGCGGGGAACCGGCGCGCAAAGAACTCCGTCGCCAGCGCCAAGGATTCGTCCACCGAGGCCGGGTCCAGCGGCCCGTCCTCGGGAATGTGGAGGCCGATGATCCAGGGGCCCTTCGCCGTCTCGCGGTGCAGGTGGTACTGCAGGCGCCCCAGCCGGAAGAGCATTCCGGAGAGGTGCAGCAGCACCCACGACCAGGCGTCCATTCCGAAGCCGCCGTGGGTGCGCCGGTGCAGCTCCAGCTGCTTGCCGATGTCGGCGAACGTCGCCTCGATCACCGCGGGGGAGACGCCGGAGCGTTCCAGCCGTTCGGCCGCCACCGGGGCGAAGCGCAGGATGGCCTCGATCCACTGCTCCTCGGCCACCCCGTCGAGCTGCTTGAGCACGGGTGCGTCGGCATCGCCCCAGCGGGCGTCGAGGGTTTCCAGGGCGCGCTGCGTTCCGGGGTCGGCCGGGGTGGCGAGCATCAGGGTGCAGGCCTGCCGGTCGACGGCCGGGATCGCGCACAGGTCGAGAATTGCGGCCGTGGCTTCTGGGCCGTGGGTGACGGTCATCGGATCGGGTTCCTGGTTCTTTTCACGTGCGCGGATGGGTTCTTGCCGGTCCAGGGCCGATTTCGGTCCGGGACCGTCGGGCGGCGGCTGTCAGTGGCCGAACGGGTCCTCGTCGGTGCCCGGCAGCCAGGTCAGCCCGGGGACGCCCCATTCGAGGGACTTCTTGGCCTTCTTCCAGCGCTTGGCCCACTTCTCGTTGAGCTTGTCGACGTACAGGTACCCGTCCAGGTGGTCGTACTCGTGCTGCATGATGCGCGCGAACCAGCCGGTGGCGTCGAAGGAGACGGGGTTGCCGTCGCCGTCGAAGCCCTCGACGCGGGCGAACTCGGCGCGCTTGAGCGGGAAGTTCAGCGCCGGGGCCGACAGGCAGCCCTCGATGTCGTCGTCCGGGTCCGGGGTGGCCTGGGAAACCTTGGAGAGCGTCAGGCGCGGGTTGACGACCACGCCGCGGGTCGGCGCGTCGTCCTCGTGATCGTACTCGTAGGTGAAGAGGCGCAGGCCGACGCCCACCTGCGGGGCGGCAAGGCCCACGGCGTTCGCGGCGTCCATGGTCTCGTACATGTCGGCGATCAGCGTGCGCAGCTCGTCGTTGAACTCCGTGACTTCCTGGGCACGGGTGTGCAGCACGGGTTCGCCGTAGATGGTGACTGGACGGATGCTCAAGACTTGCTCCTTGTGATGATGTGCCGGCCGGCGGGTGGTGCGGCCGAAGGTGTTGAAGGTCGATCCCGCGCGGTGCGGGCGCGGGCTAGGACCCGGCGCCCAGCGAACGGCCGATGCTCTCGCGCATGATCTCGCTGGTGCCGCCGAAGATCGTCAGCAGGCGGGCGGCGAGGAACGACTGGGCGATCGGGTACTCGAGGATGTAGCCGTAGCCGCCGTGGATCTGCAGGGCGCGGTCGCTGATCGACTTTGCCCGCTCGGACGCCCACAATTTTACCTGCGCGGCCTCGATCTCATCGAGTTCCCCGTCGTTGAACGCGAGGACCGCGCGGTCGACGTAACCCTCGGTGACCTCGACCTCGGTCAGCAGGTCGGCCAGGACAAAGCGGGTGTTCTGGAACTGCAGCAGGTTGTCGCCGAACGCGTGGCGGTCCGTGGCGTACTGCAGGGCCTGGTTGTAGGAGGCGCGGGCCACGGCGGAAGCGGCGACGGCGATGGCCAGGCGCGCCTGGGGCAGCTGTTCCTTCACGTAGCGCAGGCCCGCCCCGAGCTCGCCGATCAGGTCCGCATTCGGCACCCGCACCTCGTCGAAGAAGAGCTCGGCGGTGTCCGAGGCCCGCACGCCCATCTTGTCCAGCTGGTTTCCGGTGACGTAGCCCTCGGTCTTGCCCACCATGAACAGCGAGTATGAGTCGGCGTTGCCGCGGCCGGTGCCGCCGTCGGTGCGGGCCAGCACCACCGACGCGTCGCCGGTGACGCCGTTGCCGATGAAGGTCTTCTGGCCGGTGACCAGCCAGTCGTCGCCGTCGCGCACCGCCTTGGTGCGCACGCCGCGCAGGTCGGATCCGCAGCCGGGCTCGGTCAGGGCGCAGGAGGTGACGATCGATCCGTCGGCCATGCCGGGCAGCCACTTGGCCTTCAGCTCGTCAGAGCCGTAGTTCAGCAGGTAGGGGAGCACCAGGTCGTCGTGCAGGTGGAAGGCCAGGGCGACGCCCAGGTGGCCGGCTGCGACGAATTCCTCGTCCATCACGGTGCGGAAGCGGTAGTCGTCGATCCCCATGCCGCCGAATTCCTCGGGGATGGCCAGGCCCAGCAGGCCGGCCTCGCCGGCTGCGGTCCACATGCTGCGCGGCATCTGGTGTTCGGCGTCCCATTTCGCGTAGTGCGGGGAGAGCTCACGGACGTTGAACTCGGTGGCAAGTTCGCGGAAGTGCTCGTGGTCTTCTTCGAAGAGTGTGCGTTTCATCTGTGACTACCCTCTCTGCCGTGGGCCGGGGGTCGGATCCCCGTCCACATTCAATTGTCCGTTGGTCCCGCCCGCATGCACGGCGCGATTGGTGCACCGCCCGGGTATGGGAAAAGCCGCTCCGGATAAATCCGGAGCGGCTTCATTGGGGTGAGTAACGGGGATTGAACCCGCGACCTTCTGGACCACAACCAGATGCTCTGCCAACTGAGCTATACCCACCAAGTTCGCCGTGAGGCTAGTTGCTTCGCTCTTCGTTCTTTCGTCCGAACCGCTTGGCAACGAGAACTATCTTACACACACTTTGGGGTGGAGTGCCAACTCGGATTGCCCCCTTTTTGGTGTGTTCTGCGCCACAGTGCCTAATCAGCCTGTTTTTCGGCGACGATGCGCGCCGCGATGGCCTTTGCCTCGGCCGAGTCCGGGCCCGGTGCCGGGACCATGACGGCGGCCCGGTAGTACTTGAGCTCGTCGATGGAATCGCGGATGTCGCCGAGGGCGCGGTGGTTGCCCGTCTTGGCCGGCGCCTGGAAGAAGGCGCGCGGGTACCAGCGGCGGGCGAGCTCCTTGATGGTGGAGACATCGAGGATGCGGTAGTGCAGGTGGTCGATGACCTCGGGCATGTCGCGCACCAGGAAGGTCTTGTCGGTTCCGACCGAGTTGCCGGCCAGCAGGGCCTTGTTGGCTTCGGGGGCGTAGGAGCGGATGTAGTCCATGACGATCTTCGTCGCCTCTTCCATGGGCAGGCCGGCGTCGAGCTCGTCGATCAGCCCGCTGGTGACGTGCATGTTGCGCACGAAGTCGTTCATCTGGTCCATGGCCGCGACGGACGGCTTGATCACCACGCTGACACCGTCGCCGAGGACGTTCAGTTCCGCATCGGTCACCAGGACCGCAACTTCGATCAAGGCGTCGTGTTCCAGGCTCAGGCCCGTCATCTCGCAGTCGATCCATACAATTTTTTCAGCTGAAATAGGCACAGGCCCAATTTACCCGATGGGTGCCGCATTCCCCGGTTGCGGAACGGGGCGGAGGTCCATGGCGTTTGCGGCGGCGAGGAGGGTTGTTGCCCGTGCTGGACGGGCGGTGCCGGTCCGCGTACCCCGGGAGGCGGTCCGTGGCGAACGTTGGGCCCGCGGTGCCCCGGCCCGGACATCCGGATCGCGCTCCCGGACGCGGCGGCATGCCGGGGAAACACGTACAGCCAATTCACGGGTTGGACCCATGGCCGGAGCCCACGCACCGGGATTGTCGACGCCTGCCTATGTTCCTTGGTTGCGCGGTTCTTGGTTGTGCGGCACCCGACGCATGTCCATCGGTCCGTGTTCGTCGTCGACCAAGAGCTGGCGGGACAGGCCCGGCATCGCCGCCGGGACGTGAAAAGGGCGGCTCCAGGGTGAGGTTCCTGAAGCCGCCCGATCCTGCGTGGCGATGAAATGTCCTATGTGCGGCCGCAGCGCCCCGTGTATCAGGAGCGGGTGGACCTCGATGTGCCCAGGAACCAGATCAGGAAGAACACCGCCAGGCAGGTGCCCGCCAGCGCGATCGCCGCGTTGGCGGCCATTCCCAGTGCGGGGGCGGAGAAACCGAGCAGCACCGCCAGGAATGCGCCCCACCCCAGCATGCCGTGGTTGCGCGTGGATGGTGAAGCTGGAGCCTTGGCTCGTCGGCCCATGGAGGGAATCCCCGTTTCTGCTGTCTGTTTGGTGACTGAAGTTGCCGGCGGCGCCTGCCCGCCGGGAGCGACCGAAGCCCGGGCCCTGCGTGCGGATGCGTTGTCCGTGCGTGGGCGGGCCGGATCGGTCGGATCCAAGCCTATGCGCCGTGGCCGACGGAAGCCCGCCAGCCACGCTAGGTGCACGTGAAGCGCATGTGAGGTGCGGCGCAACCGCCGGCCGCATCCGGGGTTTTGGGGGTTTGCGGTGCTAGGATCGGACTTGATTTTTCGCAGGATTGTGCGATCTTGCGCGCCCCGGCGCCGGTTGCGCCGGCGAGCACATGGCGCACCAAGGCGGATGTAAGGAGAGGGGCCAGATGGAGTCGAAACACCCCGCGGATTCCGACGGCGGCCTTCCCGCGCACCCCACGGGCAAGCAGGGGTCCGCGGCGGGATCCTCTGCCGGGTCCGCAGGCAGCTTGCCCGCGGGAGCCCGGCGCGGGATCCACCTTTCCCCGCTGATCCAGGGCGTGGTCGGCTCGTTCATGATCATGCTCGGGTCCCTGGGCGTGGGCTGGCTGGCAAGCGCCTCCCCGATGAACCGCAACCCGTTCCTGATCGCCATCCGCACCGAGGAATCCGGCGTGATCGCCAGCACCGTGGTGATGACGCTGGGCTGCTGGGTGCTGTTCCGCGCCTGGCTGCGCATGGGGCAGCAGCTGGCCGGGTGGCCGGAGGGATCGCTGGCCACGGTGCGCAAGGCCGTCTGGGCCTGGAGCGTCCCGATGCTCTTCGCGCTGCCGATCTTCAGCCGCGACGTCTTCGCGTACATCGGCCAGGGCCGCCTGGTGGCCGCCGGGCAGGACCCGTACACGGACGGCATTTCCACGCTGAACAACTGGTTCCAGCTGGGCACCGACGTCACCTGGGCCGAATCCGAGACCCCGTACGGCCCGCTCTACCTGAACGTCGAGTACTGGGTGAACCGCCTGGTGGGCACGAGCCCGGACCTGTCGGTGTTCCTCTTCAGGCTGGTGGCGTTCGCCGGGGTGATCCTGTGCCTCGTCTACGTGCCGAAGATCGCCGCCCTGCACAAGGTCTCCGGGGCCAAGGCCGCCTGGATCTCGGTGGCGAACCCGCTGTTCCTGATCAGCTTCGTGGCAAGCGCACACAACGACTCGTTCATGGTGGGCCTGGCGTTGGCCGGAACCTACTACGCGGCAACGCGCCGCGGCGTGCTGGGCGTGGTGCTGGTGGCCGGTTCCATCGGCATCAAGCCGATCACGCTGGTGCTGCTGCCGTTCATCGGCCTGCTCTGGGCCGGGCCGGGCGCCAGCTGGGCCCGGATCGTCCGCTACTGGATCTACACCGCGGGCCTGGTGCTGGGCATCATGGCGCTGATCGGCTGGGCCAACGGCTACGGCTTCGGGTGGCTTTCGGTCATGCTGGGCACCGGGACCGGCGCCGTGATGTTCGCCCCGCTGGGGGCGCTGAACGCGCTGCTGTCCGGGGCGCTGTCCACGATCGGCCTGCCCGTCGACTGGATCCTGCCGGTGCTCAAGCTCATCGGCCGGCTGGCCTCCGTGGGGCTGGTGTTCCTGCTGATCTTCAAGGGCAAGTCGACGCACCTGATCCAGCGCATGGCCCTGGCCTTCTCCGCGCTGGTGATCCTCTCGCCGATCATCCAGCCCTGGTACATCCTGTGGCTGCTGCCGTTCTTCGCCGTCACCGGCATCCGCGACGACTGGCAGATGCTCTGGGTCTACTTCACCACCGCGTTCTTCATCGCCTTCGGGGCCGCCGACCAGATCTTCGTCTGGCAGTTCCTGGGGGACCTCGATCCCTGGGTCAAGCACCTCTCCACCGGCATCTCCTGGGCCGCGATGTTCTACCTGGGGTTCCTCGACCCGCGCACGCGGGTGCTTTTCAGGGGCCTGGTCCCGGTGCGCTTCGGCGGACGGCACCCCGGCAAGGCGTTGGCCGTGCAGGGTTCGTCGGTGACCGGCCACGGTTGTGCCGGGCATGCCGAAGGTGCAGGCCGCGGCGGAACCGGGTGCAGCCCCCGCCGGGCAACCGAACCCCGGGGTCCCGGGGGAGACCAACACGGGCTCGAATGCCGCCGGAAACAACTCCGCCGGCAACCACCCCGCCGGAAACCTCGGCACGGGAACCGACCCCGCCGGCGAGAAAGCCGCGGGCAACGCCGGGGACCACGAGGTGCCCCGATCGTAGGCCCCGTCGATCCGCAACGTGTTGAGCCGGCATGCGTTGGGCCGCAACCCGCCGAAGCGCCGCCGCAAGGCGCCGCCCGGCGGTTTGTGGCGACCACCCGGGCCCTGGAGTCCGTGCGCGAACGCAGCGCCCGGGTTCCCTTGCTGCGCCACCTCACCGGCGGCGGGGAGAACAGCCCCAACGTCGCGATCGGGCAGGGCCTGCTTGCCTCGCTGATGGTGATGGTCGGCTCCTGGGGCGTGGGCTGGATCCCGAGTTCCCAGGAGTCGATCCTGTCGCGCTCCAGGTTCCTGCTGCCGCTGCGCGTGGAAACCCTTGGCGTGGTCATCTGCACGCTGCTGCTCGCGCTGGGATCCATGCTGCTCTTCCGCGCCTGGCTGCGGCTGCGCCAGCGGCTCCGGGCCGCCGACGCCCAGCCGCTGCGCGTGCTGCGCCGGGCCATCTGGACCTGGTCGGCCCCGCTCTTCCTTTCCTTCCCGATCCTCTCGCAGGACGTGTACTCCTACCTGGGGCAGGGCCGGCTCATGCACGCGGGCCGCTCCCCGTACGAGGACTGGGTCTCCCAGCTGCCGGGCTGGTTCGCCCAGGGGGCGGACTCGCTCTGGGCGGAATCGTCGTCCCCGTACGGCCCGCTCTTTTTGATGTACGCGCGGTTCACCTACTTCGTCTCCGGCGGGGTGCCCGAGTACGGCGTCGCCATGATGCGCCTGGTGGCCGTCGCCGGCGTCGCCCTGTGCCTGTACGCGATCCCGCGGCTGGCCGAACACACCGGCGGCGACGGGGCCTGGGCCCTGTGGATTTCCGTGGCGAACCCGCTGTTCCTGCTGAACATGGTCGGCGGCGTGCACAACGACGGGCTGATGGCCGGCGGGGTGCTGCTCGGCTTCCTGCTGGTCTTCCGCAAGAAGCACGTGCTCGGGGTGCTTGTCGCCGCGCTGGCCGTGGCGATCAAGCCGATCGTGGTGCTGGTGCTGCCGTTCCTGGGCCTGGCGATGCTGCCGCGCGACGCGGGGCTCCGCGCGAAGATCCGCGCCTGGGCGCTCACCGGCGCCGTGGCCGGGGCCGTGCTGGGACTGCTGGGCTGGGCCTCCGGGCTCTGGTTCGGCTGGATCGCGGCGATGGCGAACGCCGGGGGAGCGGCGTTCCCCTATGCGCCGGTCGGCCTGCTGGGCATGCTCATCGGGTGGATCGGCTCGCTGTTCGGCGGGGACCTGCAGGCGATCGCCGGGGTCGTCTTCACGATCTTCATGCTGCTCGCGCTGGTGCTGGTGTTCCGCCTGGCCGTCAGGAACCCGGCCGGCGAGCCGGTGCTCTACGCCGGCTACGCGCTGGGCGCCGCGGTGGTGCTGGCCCCGATCATCCAGCCCTGGTACCTGCTCTGGCTGATCCCGTTCTTCGCCCTCGGCCGCCGCTACCCGGTGGCCTGGGAACGCGCGCTGTACGTGCTGTGCCTGTTCCTGGTGCTGGCGGGCGTGGTCGACCAGCTGTCGGTGGCGCAGTGGATCTCGCTGATGTGGGTCCGCATCCTCGCCGCCATCGTCGGCCTGGCCTACATGGTCTACCTGGTCTTCATCGACCCGAAGACCGCCGGCATGTTCGGCGCGGACCCGCGCCGGCCGCGCGGCGCGCCGCCCGTGCTCCCCAAGATTTCCGCACTGCTTAAGTCCAAACGACCAAAACCCAGAAGAAACGAGGCAACCGGATCGTGATGCAACCGGTCAAGAACCTGTTCAACGCCCGGGAGGCCACCCGTCCGGTGATCATCGGGCTGCTGCTGCTCACCGCGCTCGGCGCCGCCATCGCCGTGCTGACCAAGCAGTGGTGCCGGGTCAACGGCTGGCCCGACGCCGAACAGCACCTGCACATGTGCTATTCGGACTTCACCCAGCTCTTCGGCACCCGCGGCATGGCCGACAAGCTCTTCCCGTACTTCACCGGGCTGCCGGCCGAGCAGGCGCTCGAGTACCCCGTGCTGCTGGCGATCATCGCCGGCCTGAGCGCGATGGTGATCCCCGGGATCGGCTTCTCGCCCGAACGCCAGCTCGCGTACTTCGACCTGAACTCCGCGCTGTCCTTCATCTGCTGGGCCGTGATCGTGGTCGCCGTGGCGTACGCCGCACGGCACCGCAGCCGCGACGCCATCATGGTGGCGCTGGCCCCGGGCATCATCCTGACCAGCCAGCTGAACTGGGACCTGTGGGCCGTGATGCTCGCGGTCCTGGGCCTGCTGGCGTTCTCCCGCAAGCACATCGTGCTGGCCGGCGTGCTGCTGGGCCTGGGCGCGGCCGCCAAGCTGTACCCGTTCTTCCTCTTCGGGGCGATCCTGGTGCTGTGCCTGCGCACCGGGCGCATGCGGCACTTCTGGGTGTCGCTGGCCTCCGGCGCCGCGGCCTGGCTGGCCATCAACGTGCCGTTCATGCTGACCGCGTTCGACGAATGGAGCAGGTTCTACACCTTCTCCGGCGACCGCCCGGCGGGCAACTCCTCCATGTGGCTGGCCTTCGTGTGGACCGGCATGGACGGATCGACCATGTCCTACCTGTCCAACGGGCTCTTCGGGCTCGCCTGCCTGGGCATCGCGTACCTTGGCCTCACCGCCACGCGCCGCCCGCGCATGGCGCAGCTGGCGTTCCTGATCGTCGCCGCGTTCCTGCTGCTGGGCAAGGTCTACTCGCCGCAGTTCGTCATGTGGCTGATCCCGCTCTACGTGCTGGCGCGGCCCAAGTGGCGCGAATTCATCGTCTGGCAGGCGATCGAGGTGTTCCACTGGGTGTTCGTCTGGCTCTGGAGCGCCAAGTGGGTCTCCGGGCTGAAGTACTTCGGCGACAGCTGGGCGATCGAGATCCTCTACGGGATCGGCATCGTCGCGCACATGGCCATGCTCACCTACATCTGCGTGAAGATCATCGGGGACATCAGGAACCCGGAGCGCGACGTGGTGCGCGCCGACGGCACCGACGACCCGCTGGCCGGGCCGCTGGAGGGCCTCGAGGACAAGTTCGTGCTCGGGCGCAAGGCCGGCAAACCAGGCCTGATCCCCAAAGCGGACGATCCGCGATCGACCCGCACACGGGCAGGTCGATGAACATGTGGCGAGCGGCTTCCGGAGAGGTTTTCCGGAAGCCGCTTTTTCATGCCCGGTCGGGGGCCGCGGCCGGCTAGCGGTTCGTGCCGCGACGCCGCAGTGCCCACCATTGCGTGATGCGGAGGTCGCTGAGACCAAATCCGCCGTCGGGCAGTGCGGCCCGGATGCGCTCGTCGTCGAACGGGAGGACCGGGCGGATTCCGTCGGGGAGTTCGGGTGCGAAAGGTTCGGGTTCGCTGACGCCTTCGGCGAGCATCCGCGCTTGGGCCTTCGCGATGAGCGGCACGACCATCGTCCACTCCGCCAGCTGCGCGAGTGCGCGGATGGCCCAGACCGGGGCACGCACGACGGCGGGCCGCCGCCCGGCGACGCGGGCGATACGGCGAACGACCGTGCCGAACCCAAGTTCCTCGGCTCCCACGACGGCGACGGTCGGGTAGGGAACGCGCCCCTCGAGAGCCGCGATCAGCACGTCGACCGCTTCCTCGACGGGCAGGGGCCTGACCGTCCGGTCGCTGTACCCGACGGTCGCGAAGACCGGCCAGGTGCGCACGGCGCGGGTCGCATGGTCCACCAAATGGTCGCCCGGGCCGTAGATCATCCCCGCCTTGAGGATCACGTGGTCGATCCCGGACTGCCGCACGAGCTGCTCCGCGGCCCACTTCGTCTCGTGGTAGGCCGAGCCGCAGTCGGGCCGGGCGCGAAGGAAGCTAAGCATGACGATCCGCCGTACGCCTGCCCGGCGGGCCGCCTCGATGACGGCACGGGTGCCGTCGACGTGCACGCGCGCGAAGGTCTGGTCGCCGATCTCGCGGTTGATCCCCGCGCAATGGGCGACGACGTCGCAGCCGGCGAACGCCGCTGTCAACGCATCCACGTCGTCGATCGGCACGCCCGTCCGGCGGGAGACGATGACGGTGTCCGTGCCGTCCAGCCGCTCGGCGAGGTGACGCCCGACGAACCCGGTGCCGCCTGTGATGGCCACTCGCATCATGTTGCTCCTTCGCTTGTTAGCAATGAAGCTAAACTGTATATAGCAATTGTGCTATATTGCAAACATGACAGACACGGCCTCAGACATCTTCGCCGCCCTCGCCCACCCGACAAGGCGGCAGATCTTGCAGGACCTCAAGGACGGTGAGCTCGCCGCCGGTGAGATCGCCGCGCGATTCAACGCCACCGGGCCGACCATCTCCCGCCACCTGAGCGTGCTGCGCCAGGCGGGTCTGGTCACCGAACGACGCGACGCCAACCGCATCCTGTACTCGCTGGTGGGCGAACGGCTTGCCCTCTCGGTCGGAGACTTCCTCTCGAGCGTCTGCCCCGAGCAGATCGTGCTGCGCGAGGTCCGGAAGCGGAGCGCCGGCCGGGCGGCGGAAGCGCAAGCCTGATGGCCATCACCGCGCTCCTCACCCCCTGGTACAGGCGCAACCCGGCCAGGGTCGGAGGGGGCCCGGAAGAGCCGGGTTCCGTTGCCGCGACACCGATTCTCGACCATGAATCGCCGGGGATCGCACGACTGGTTGCCCGCTCGCGAGACCTTGCGCAGTCCACGGAGCCGGTGGCCGTGCTCGAGGCGGCCCACTCGATCATCCGCGACGAGGTGCGCGCCGTGTATGCGCTGGAAGAGAACACCCCGGCCTCCCGCACCCTCGCGCGCGGGTTCGGCTCATGCAGCCAGCGCCTCGCGATTCTCGAAAGCGTCGCGCGAGCCATCGGGGTTGCCACGCGAGTGCGCGCGCTACTCATCGATCGCTCCTTCTGGTACCCGCGCTTCCCGCACGTCGGCCGTGCATTGCCGGACCGGATCTTGCTCGCCTGGCCGGAATTCGGCATCGAAGGGTGGCGGCCGGCTTCAGAGCTGTTCGGCGCGATCGGGTGCCGTGGGGGCGGATCGTTCACGAACCGCGGCCCGGAAACGTTGTTCGAGGCCGCCGGGCGTTGCGTCGTCAACTGGGACGTTCGGGGAGACAACAACGCATACGGCCTTTCGCAATACGTGCGAGCCGACTACGGATACTTCGCGAACCGGGATGACGCCTTCAGGCAACTCGGGCAAACCCTCTGCGCACCGTCACGCCTGGTTGCGGACCCTGTGCTCCGCCGCATCGCAGCCTGAGCGCCACCCAGGTCGTTGCGCGCGATCTCCTCGATCCTGGTTTCCACGTGTGCCGGTGGCCAATCAGCGCTGCCGATCCGCGGCGGAATGGCCAGGCGATCCCCGGCCCACGCCCGCCTTCAGCGGTGTTCGGCGCCGCAGGGCAGCCCGGTGCCCCAGGTTTCTGCCTGCCGGGCGTTGACCGCCGGCGAAACGGGCCGCCATTCCCGAGCGGACCGGACCGGTCGGCCAACCATCGGCTCGGAACCGGAACCTCGAGGGGCAACGAATGCGGCCTACCGGGCCGATTTCGCCGCAGTGCCACCGGTGCGGCCGGATGTCGCCCTTTGAACTGGCAGGATGGGACCCATGAAGGATCTAAGTGCCGTTCTGCCTGCTCGTACCCGGACGCACACCATTGCATTGGGTGTCGGAGCCCTCACCTGGTTGGCCGGATTCGTTTCGGTTTACCTGGTCGCACCGCTGAACACCGGGTTGGATCTTTGGCAGTCCTACGCGGCGTTCCAGGCCGGATCCAATGCGGGCAACGCGCTGGCGCTGGTGGTCTACGCTGCTTGGGGTGCCGGAGTGCTGTTCGTGGTCCGCGGTTCGATCCTGAGCGCTCCGACCTCGGTGCTGGCCGCCCATGGGCTGATCGGCGTGGGTGTCTTCTATCCGGCGGCTGTGATGGCCTTCGGAGTCGCGCATTTGACGGGCTACGGGGACGACAGCGAATACCGCGATGGCATCGCGATGCCGCTGGTGCTCAGCGGCGGATATGCGCTTCTGGCGCTGCTGGCCTGGGTCGTGGGTGGCAAGATCGTGCGAGGCATCACGAACAGGATTGGCAGGTCCGCACGGAAATAGCGGGTGCGTGGGTGACGCATCAGGAAACGTCCGGGGCGCGCCGCGGGCCGCTGTGTCGGGAGGAACTTCGGGCATAGGTCCTGGCCCGGCCGCTGGAGAGGGCCAGCAGGACCAGCACGTCGCAGGCCAGCCCGGCAAGGCCGGCCTCGAGGGTGATCCGCGAGACGCCGGTCGAGACATCGATCGCCTGGATGAGGATCGACGCCGTGCTGAGCCACATGGCCGCGACCCTCGCCCAGTTCCTGCCGGCAAGGATGCCCCAAGCCAGGACCAGTTCGCCAAGGCCGAACAACAGGGCCACGACGGCGATGACGACCAAGGCCGTCCTGGTGGCATCCGGGCTCGCCGGAGCCCCGTCGATCACCACGTGGGCGAACTGCGTGGAGGCGCCGAGCAGTTTCGGGACCAAGGCCAAGGCGACCGCCGCCCTGGCCACGACCAGCAGGCCGCCGACCACGGTCGGCGCGGAAATCCCGGTGCCGGCGTGCGGCGACGGGCCCGGCAGGCCTGAACCCGCAGGGATCCGGCGGACGTCGATGATCGGCAGGTCGCCGTCGGTGGTAATGCTGTCCCCGCCGCCGTTGCGCGAGTGGTACCCCGTGGAGAAGTCCTTGATCACGCCGACAGATGCCAGGGGCTCGGCCGCGGACACGCTGCGGACGATGTGGTCCCGCTCGACGTCGGTGTTCTGTTCGATCTTGTGCGTGATTTGCAGGGTGAAGAGCGAGAAGCCCACGCTGCGGTCGTAGGTCCCGGCGGCAAGCCAGTCGACCGCGCGGCCGCCGGGCAGCATCCAGCCCTCGGGGCAGCGCCAAAAGCGGACATGGTGCCGCTTGCCGGGGCTGTTGTCGACCTCCTGCTGGTAGGCGAAGTCCTGCTGGCGGCCAAAGAGATACAGGGGACTGACGGGTGCCTGCGGGTAGCTTCGACGCAGGACCGTCGACTCCGCGATGCGCCGGCTGCTGGAGAACGTCAGGACGTCGGCCAGGGTCCAGTCGGCGGCGCGCATGGCCGCGTGGACCTGGCCCTCGGTGCCCAGCAGTGCGAGGTTCACGGGGTCGCCCAGCAACCCGTCGCTGGTCCGGGCCCGGCCGATGAAGTAGCCCGGGACGTAGATCGCCGTCAGGATCCGGTGCAGGCGCGGCAGCAGCAGGTAGGCAACGAATGCCCAGAAGACCAGGGGGAACCAGAGCTGGCCCCAGCCCAGGTGGAAACTTTCGCCGACCAGCAGGAAAGCGAGCCAGACCGTGGCGGTGCCGCCCAGGACGAAGAATACATGGTCCAGGGCGCTGTCGGTGATGGTCCGCCTTGCCCTTCCGGCCATGAGCTGCCCCGTTTCGCTGCTTTCAACTGGTTAGAGCATACTGTCGTGGCCGGGATGGCGGCACCCGAGGATCAGGTGCCGTGCGGATCCGGAACGGCTAGGGAAGGGCCAGTGCAGCTGCGATCATGCGGTGGCCCTGCCGCTCAAACGCCGTGTCGCCGACCTTGCAGGCCCACGCTGCGGTTCCGATTGCCTCGCGGACTTGAAAGATCCGCCACAGTTCCCGGTCGCGGGGATCGGCGCCGTAGCCCTCGAAGAATGCGGCCTCCAACTCGGGGTTGTCCTTCCACTGCTGGGCGGAGAGCCGGCAGAAGTCGCTCATGGCGGGACGGTGTTCGAAACGCCCGAAGTCGATGATGCGCACGGTCCCGGGACCGTTCCGGCCGGCTGCGTCGAGGAGCCAGTTGCGGGGCTGCCAATCCCCGTGGGTCGGCACCACCTGCACCGGAACCGGTCGATGGGCGCGGAGCATTTTCCTCAGCAGGGCGGTGGTGTCGCGGTCGATCCGGTGCCCGCCGTCCAGCCATGCCAGTGCCTTGAGTGTCGCCCGGGCCTCGACGGCATCATCGATCCGCACGTGCTGGCGATGGAACGTTCCCAGCAGGAGGCCCGCCTGCCGGTATGTGTCGGGATCGGTTTCCGCAGACGTGCCTTGGACCAAGTGCCCGGGAAGGTAGGTGGTGACCAGGATGTTTGCCGCGTTGTCGCCGTGGACCATTCGCGAGGCGTGTCCGGTGTCGGCCAGGACCCGGGTGGCCGTGCCGTGCGCTGCGATCTCGCGGGAAACATGGTGGTTGTCGCCGGGCCCGGCCTTGACGATGAAGCGTCCGGTGTCCGTGGACACGTCCAACACGGTCGTCAGCGCCATGTCCCAGCTTAGATCGGCACGCAACCGGGCGCCGGGCAACCAGGCATCGAGGAGTGCGGACTGGGTTTCGGTGAGATGTTCCCGGTGCCAAGAAGCCATTCGAGCAATGTTACCGGGTGGCTTGAAACAAGGCATTGGCCTTGCAGCGCGGGGCAGCACCGAATCGCGATGGCGGCCCTCGGACCTAGCGCTTGAGGTAGTCCGAGCAGATCGGGTTGACCGGGATGTCGCGGCTCAGCACCATGATGCCGTGGTCGATCGGGGCGACCTGCTCGAAGCCCAGGGCGTGCGCGCGGCGCAGGGCCTGCGGCGGCAGCAGCGGGTCCCAGCCGCCGAGCTCCTGTTCGTTGAAGTCGATGATCATCCAGCTGGACAGGTCGGTGCCGATGTCGCCCATCATGCCCACGTAGGTGCGGTCGGTCAGGTGCGGGACCAGGGTGTCGGCGGACTCGACGCAGACGCCGTCGGGAATCATGTCCACGGCGCGTTCCTTGGCGGCGACCAGCTCGCTGGTGCCCCAGTTGGCGCCGGTGAGCGTGCGGCCCAGCGGGAAGATCGAATGGAAGAAGAGCGTGCCGACGAGTGCGAAGGCCAGCAGCCAGGCCGGGGCGATGACCTTGATCTTCACCCAGCCGTAGCGGTCGATCAGCTTGCCCAGCACATGCACGGCGGAGAGGATCAGGATCGGCGCCATGATCGCGTCGTACTGGTAGACAGGTGCCCAGGTGTTCAGCCGGTCGTTGAAGAGCCGGCTCAGCAGCAGCGGGGCGCCGAGGATGACGTACGGGGAGGCCAGCGGCAGCAGCGCCAGCGGCACGAAGCTCAGCAGCCAGAGCAGCAGCTTGAGCTGGTGGTTGAAGAGGATGCCGATCGACTGCAGCGGATGCGTGATCAGGAAGACGATCGCGGCGCCGGCGCTGGCGCCCAGGGCCGTGTACTGCCAGTAGCTGAAGGTGCCGGCGGGGGAGAAGAGCGGGATCAGGTAGCTGGTGACCACCAGGTAGCCGGCCAGGCCGATGGCCATGGTGAGCCCGGCCTTGACCCACTGCCTGTGGAAGAGCAGCACGATGCCCACGGCGACCATGGTGATGCCCATGTCCTCGCGGACCAGCAGCAGCGAGCTCGCCAGCCCGACGACCAGCCAATAGCGGCCGCGGTCGAACGCCCAGATGATCCACGCCATGATCGGCACGCCGAACGCGACCTCGTGGAATTCCCAGTTGACGATCGACTGGAACGGCCACCACAGCAGCAGGGCCGCGGCGGTGAGCACTGCGCCGAGGTGCCCGAAGCGCGGGCGGGTGAACAGGTAGACGGGGATCGCGGTGGAGACCAGCAGGGCCGCCAGGGCGATGCCGAGCATGCGCGGGTCGTCCCAGATCCAGTAGAGCGGGGCCAGCAGGGCCAGGATCGGGTGGAAGTGGTCGCCCAGCAGGTTGAAGTCGACGCCCTTGATCGGGACGATCGGCGGCTTGAACAACGCGTACTGGCGCACGGCCTGGTCGAAGATGCCGAGGTCGTAGCCGCGGGACTCGTAGTTCTTGAACTTCAGGAACGCGTGGGCGACGTACAAGACCCCCGCGAGGACCATGGCCAGCCCGAGATGGAGTTTCTGCGGGCGGGTCATTTTCGCGGGGGTCTTGGTAGGCATAGCCTCGAGTTTATCCAGTCGTCAGGCGTGGTTTGCCGCATTCATGGTGCGGCGGGCCACGTAAGGTGCTGCTACTTGGCGGCGGACAGGCCGGTGCGCGCCATGGCGTCGGCGTAGGCCGCGTAGATCTCTTCCAGGTGTGCCTGCTGGCGCTCCGGGGAGCCGGCGAATGCGCGGCCGTCCAGCGACTTGACCTTGTAGGTCTTGAAGCCGCGGCGCCACAGCAGCGGGTTCTGGGTCTTGAGCAGCTGCTCGGAGAGGCGGTGTGCCTCGGTGCCGTGGGCGATCAATACCGAGGCGCGCGGCACGACCTTGAGCAGGCGCAGCAGCGGCTTCAGGCCCGAGGTGATCTCCGGTGGCTGGAACTTGCCGTTCGGCTCGCCCGGGACGTGCCACGGGGAAACGTTCCACGGCAGGATGTACTCGGGGCGCAGGCCCAGCTGCCACTGCATGCCCAGCATGCGGGTGGCTGCCTCCTGGGAGCCGGCATCGATGAAGCCGTTCTCGTTGGCGACGCCGATGTTGGAGTACAGCGAAATGATGCGTGCTTCCTCGATGTTGTGCACCGGGTCCACGTAGGAAACCGAGGTGGCGGGTCGCAGCAAGCGAGTCTCGTCCAGAAGGCGGTTGACTGGTTCGATCTGCTCTTCGTAACGGCGTTCCATGAGGGAGTTCTCGACGTGGTCCGGGGCAATTGCTGTCATTGAGGTGCGCTTCTCCTGCTGGGGTCGAACGAGGCGGCATGGGGAGGTTTGGGCGCGCGGGAAGAGGGTCCCGCGCGTCGCGAACACGCCGATGCTACTTAAGGTGGTGGGGGTGGGACCTGTGTGATCCGGTGGCTGGAATGCCACGGGAAGAACGGGAGGAAGGTCCACCTTCAACAATAGCCGCTGCGGCCCGAATTTGGCACACGGGGCGTCGGGCAATGCGTGGTGATGATTCGCACAAAATGTCCGCCGCGCGCCCATGTTCGGTAGTTTTGTCCGATGAACACGATGCTTTGGCCCGGCTGGATCGCCATCCTTTTTGCCACGCTCTTCACGGCCGCCGCCGGGGTGTTTCTCCTAGCCATGCAGTACCACCGGCACGGCCGCCTGTCCTGGCGCCGGACCCTGGCCAGCGTGACGGTGATCCTCTACCTGTTCGGCCTGCTGAGCTACACGATGCTTCCCTTGCCGGCCACGCGCGGGGAGTTTTGTGACGTCCCGGGCATGGGCGGGGTGCAGAAGGTGCCACTTGCCTTCCTGCCGCAGCTCAAGGATGCGCTGCTGGATTCGCCCGGCGCGATCCTGCACGACGCGCTCCTGCTCCAGGTAGCGCTGAACGTGGTGCTCTTCCTGCCGCTGGGCGTGCTGGCCGTGCGCTGGGCGCGCGTCGGCTTCATCGGCGCGGTGCTGCTGGGCGGGCTGGCCTCGGTGTTGATCGAGACCACGCAGTACACCGGCGTCTTCGGGATCTACGACTGCGCCTACCGGGTGACCGACATCGACGACGTCATCGCCAACACCTCCGGCGCCGCGATCGGCGCGCTGCTGGCCTACCTGCCGGTGTTCGCCTGGATCTCGGGCCCGAACGAGCGGGCGGCGGCCCGGGAATACCACCGGCCGCGGCCGGTGACCCGCGCCCGCCGCATGCTGGGCATGGTCTTCGACCTGGCTCTGGTGGCGGTGTTCGCGTTCATCCTCGGCACCGGCGGCGCACTGGTGAACAAGCTGGCCGGGGACCCGCTGGACACCAACGCGCTCGACGTCGCGGCGGCCCTGCTGCCCCCGCTGCTGGTCATCGTCCTGCCCGCGCTGGCGCCGGGGCGCGCCTCGCTGGGCCAGCGCTGCACCTGGATCTTCGCCGCGGACGCGTCCGGCTACCCGGCAGCGATCGGCAGCCAGGCGCTGCGCACGCTGCTCGGCGGCGGCGGGTTCACGCTGCTGCTGGGTGCAGCGGAACTGGCCGGGGACACCGGGCCGGGGCTCGGGCTGCGTGCGGCCGCCGTCCTGCTGGGGGCCGCCTGCCTGCTGGCCATCCTCTTCGATGCCTCCGGCCGCGGCTTCTCCGCCCGCATCGCCGGCCTGCATTTTGCCGACCGCCGCGCGGAAGCGGGCCGCGGACCGAGCACCGGCCAGGGAGCCGGTCGGGAACCGCCAGCGGGCCTCCTGACCGCGGCCGGAGCACGGGCGGGACACCGCACGTTTTGCCCTGTGGGCGTGCAGTCCACGTAGGATTGAGGCTGGTTTGCCATGGGGGCGTGTCACTTGCACGAAGGTCCAGACCACAGCTACACCGCGAAAAACCGACGAAGATTGAGGCACCAACACGATGATTGAGAAGATCCCGAACGAACCGCACAAGGCGGTCCTGCGCACAGCGGTCGCGGCAACGGTCCTGATCGCGGTGGGCGCATTCGTGCTGTCCTTCGCGGCGCTGACCGACCTGGCACAGCGTTCGGGCATC
This sequence comes from uncultured Actinomycetota bacterium, assembly GCA_963818105.1. Lineage (GTDB taxonomy): Bacteria > Actinomycetota > Actinomycetes > Actinomycetales > Micrococcaceae > Paeniglutamicibacter. The sequence goes on from CAWFRB010000041.1 coordinate 262,964, forward strand.
AACGCGAACCTCGCATGGATCTGGCCGATCATCGTCGACGGCATGATCGTCGCCTCCACCGTGGCGATCGTCGCACTGAACGGCCACAGCCGCCGCGCCATGATCTACCCGTGGTCGCTGCTCTTCTTCGGCGCGATCGTCTCCACCGCGGCGAACTCGGTCCACGCGATCCTCACCGTCAGCGCCCAGCATTCGGACATCCCGCCCGTGGTCTCGGCGCTCGTCGCGGCCATGCCGCCGGTGGTCCTGCTGGCCATCACCCACCTGACGGTGCACATGTACCAGAAGAAGGCCGAGGCCGCCGAGATGCGCGCCATCGCCGAGCACGACGAGGAAGCCGTCGAGTCGGAGAAGTACGGGCTGGCGTACGACGACGGATTCCAGGCCGCGATGGCCGACGCCCAGGCGGCGGAGGCCGAACGCCTGGAGGCCGCCCGCCAGAAGGCCGCGGACGACGTGGCCCGTGCCCGCGTCGAGGGCAAGCTCGAGGGCTCCAAGGCCGCCGCCCGGCCGTCCGCACCGGCGGCCGCGCCGACCGCCAACGGATCCAAGGCCGACAACGCCAACCAGGGCCCGAAGAACGGCAAGGTCCAGGTCCTCACCCCGGCCAAGAACGGCGCATCCCCGTTGTACGACGAGGTTGCCCAGTCGATCGACAGCAAGAACTAGCACCGCGAACCAACACCGGCTTGCCGGGCCGCGGCGGCACCCCCGCCGCGCCGTGAAGCACGCCGGCGAAGCCCCGCCGCATCCGGAGACCAACTCCCGGATGCGGCGGGGTTCTTGTTTTCCGCCGGGATTCCCCGCGGATTGCCAGGATTGTGCCGTGCGGCGAAACGCGCCGCGGCAAATCGGCAGTTGATAGGGTGGGGAACAGATTCCCGAAGAGCAGTTGTATGTAGGAGGCACGTGTGGGCACCCCCTGGGAAACCCTCGATGATTCATTGCGCGCAGAGGTCGCGGCCAGCGTCGAACGCTATGCCAAGGCCCGCCCGATGCTCGAACATGTCGCCGAGGCCATGCGATCCCGCATCTCCTCGCTCTTCGAGGAGACGGAAACCTCGCCGCTCTTCGTGGTCAGCCGGGTCAAGGCCGTCGACTCCTTCCGTGACAAGGCCTCGCGCATGCTGGCGGCCGAGGAGGAGGGCGGCGCCCCGACGCTGGAGTTCCCCAACCCGCTGCGCGAGATCCACGACCTGGTCGGGGTGCGCGTGATCGTGAAGCTGCCCTACGAGATCCGCGACGCCGCGAACCTGATCAAGCGCCGGCGCTCGGACTTCGATTGCCGCTCGGACCGCGAGAAGGACATCGGCTCGGTCGAGTCCGGCACCTACGGCTACTCCAGCCGCCACCTGATCCTCAAGACCCGCGGCGAGGAGGTCGTGCGCGACTTCCAGGCGGTGCTCGGCGGGGACATCAAGATCACCGGCAACTTCGTCTTCGAGGTGCAGATCCGCACCATCCTGTCCCACGCGTGGAGCGAGATCGAGCACGACATCCGCTTCAAGAACGCCGAGCCGCGCGCCTGGAGCCCGCACATCGACAGGCAGTTCACCGCGACCGCGGCCATGCTGGAGGCCGCCGAGGACCAGTTCTCCGAACTCCACGAACGCTTCGAGACGGTGACGGGTTTCTGGGACGCCGAGGGCGAGGGGGCCGTGCCGCTGTCCGCCCCGCGCATCCAGCTGATCTGGCGCACGCTGCTGCCCCACGTGGACAGGAAGTCGGACGACGACTGGGGATGGGCGGCCGAACTCGTCGCGGCCCACGGGCTGGCCAACACCCGGCAGTTCGCCGAGCTGCTCCAGCCCGGCGTGATCACCTCGGTCCGCGCGGCCCTTGACCACCGATACTCCCCGGGCCCGGACCGGTTGCTGGACGACGTGCTGCTCTGGCATTTCGGCGCCCAGCACATCGAGGCGACCAGCGGGGGAGACGCCCACCGGGCCGACTCGCTGCGCCGCCGGCTGGCCCAGATGGACGCCTACCGGCACAAGCGTGCACCCAAGTCGGCACCCAAAACCGCCCCCGCCGCGGAACCAGCGGACGCGCCGCGCAAGGGATAGCGCAATCCGCCGGCGTGAGCTTCGCCGCATCGGAGCCGCAACCGCGCCCCGACCCCGGTAGACTGGATAGGTTGCCCGTCAGGGCTCCTAAAACTCCACCGAAAGGGTCACCGTGATTTCCGTTGCCGATTTGGAGCTGCGCGCCGGCGCACGCCTTCTCATGGAGGGCGTCTCGTTCCGCATCGACAAGGGCGATAAGATCGGCCTCGTCGGGCGAAATGGTGCAGGCAAGACCACCATGACCCGCGTGTTGGCCGGCGAATCGCTGCCAGCCGGTGGCTCCGTCACCACCTCCGGAACCCTCGGTTACCTGCCGCAGGATCCGCGCACCCCGAACATGGAACAGCTGGCCCGCGACCGCATCCTTTCGGCCCGCGGCCTGGACATCATCGTCGGCAAGCTCAAGAAGTGCCAGGACGACATGGCGTCCGAGGACGCGGCGGTGGCCGCCAAGGCCATGCGCCAGTACGACCGCATCGAGGCCGAGTTCATCGCCGGCGGCGGCTACGCGGCCGAGTCCGAGGCCGCGGCGATCTCCAACAACCTGTCGCTGCCCGAGCGCCTGCTCAACCAGCCGCTCTCCACGCTTTCCGGTGGCCAGCGCCGCCGCGTCGAGCTCGCCCGCATCCTGTACGCGGACGCCGAGACGCTGCTGCTCGATGAGCCCACCAACCACCTCGACGCCGACTCGATCACCTGGCTGCGCGGCTTCCTCGCCAACCACCAGGGCGGGCTGCTGGTCATCTCGCACGACACCTCGCTGCTCGAGGCCACCGTCAACAAGGTCATCCACCTGGACGCCAACCGCGCCACCATGGACGTCTACAACCTCGGCTGGAAGCGCTACCTGGCCCAGCGCGAGACCGACGAGCGAGCCCGCAAGCGCGAGCGCGCCAACACCGAGAAGAAGGCAACCACCCTGCTGGCCCAGGCCAACAAGATGAAGGCCCGCGCCTCGGGCGCCTCCGCCGCACAGTCGATGCTCAAGCGCGTGGACCGCCTGATGGGCGGCCTGGACGACGTCCGCGTCGCCGACCGCGTCGCGAACCTGCGCTTCCCGGATCCTGCCCCCTGCGGCAAGACCCCGCTGATGGCCGAGGGCCTGTCCAAGTCCTACGGCTCCCTGGAGATCTTCACCGACGTGTCGCTGGCGATCGACCGGGGCTCCAAGGTCGTCATCCTGGGCCTGAACGGCGCCGGCAAGACCACCCTGCTGCGCATGCTCGCGGGCGTGTCCGCCCCGGACACCGGCGACCTGGTCCCGGGCCACGGCCTGAAGATCGGCTACTTCGCCCAGGAGCACGACACCCTGGACGTCGACCGTTCGGTGCTCGAGAACATGCGCTCGGCGGCCCCGAGCCACATGGGCGACAAGGAGGTGCGCGGCATCCTCGGTTCGTTCATGTTCTCCGGCGACGACGTCGACAAGCCGGCCGGCGTGCTCTCCGGCGGCGAGAAGACCCGTCTGGCCCTGGCGACCATCGTGGCATCCAGCGCCAACGTGCTGCTGCTCGATGAGCCCACCAACAACCTGGACCCGGCCTCGCGCGCCGAGATCCTCTCCGCGCTGTCGAACTTCTCCGGCGCCGTGGTCATGGTGTCCCACGATGAGGGCGCTGTTGCCGCGTTGAACCCGGACCGCGTGGTGCTGCTGCCGGACGGCGACGAGGACCTCTGGAACGATTCCTACCTCGAGCTGGTCACGCTGGCCTAGGGACTGGATCCACGCGTGAGGGGCTGCACCTACATGGTGCAGCCCCTCACGCGTTTAACCACCAGGCATCCAGCCGGCTTGCCGTTGACCGTTGCGCGGGGGATGGAACCTAGACCTCGACGAGGAGCACCAGCGTCTCGCGCAGCACCCCGTCGTGGGCCATGGCCTCGGCGAACTCTTCGGTTTGCATCGCGATCAAGAGGGTGTCCATGTCGGGGACGTCCATTTCCACCGCGACCTGCGTCGGGTTCAACGGGTCCACGAAGGTGCGGACGTTGGTGATGCCCAGCGGGCCGAAGAGCTCTGCGCGCTTCCGCGAGGCGAGCCAATGCTCCATGTCCTTGACATCGTGGCGGGCGATCACGGTTGGCATGGCGTGTCCTCTCTACGGGGGCCGGCGGTCCGCGGGCCCGCTGTTCATCACGCTACGGGCCGTTCGGTGCCCGCACAAGATTTCGAAGGAGCTGCCGACCTAGACCGGGGCCGCCCGAAAAGCGACGCCTATCCGGGCGTCGGCCACTCGGCTGCCCGGCGCGGCAAGCGAAAAGCGGCCCTGTTCATCCTTTATTGCCTTCAGGATGAACAGGGCCGCTTCGTCGTCGTGACGGCGTTGAATCGATTGCCTGCCGGATCAGCCGGCGTCTGGGCGCCCGGAAGACTCGTGCCGGGCCGCCCGGCGTTCAAGCTCGTCGAGGTACGCGTCTTCCTCGGCCTCGTCGGTGGGGGTTCCGTCGCGGCGCACCAGCTTCTTGGGGCGCTTGCGCATCCGGTGTGCCTGGTGCAGCACGGGTTCCTCGCCGCGCAGGGCCGCTTCGGCGGCCTCCTCGCGGTCCTCGCGGTTGATGCGGGCCTGCTGCTTGGCGGCATAGCCGAAGCCGATAAACACCAGCACGCCGAAGGCGAACCACTGGAACGAGTAGGACAGGTGCGGCCCCTCGTCCTCTTCGGGGCGCTGCAGCTGGGTCGGTGCGTTGGCCGGGGCAGGGTCCTCGAGGAACATCAGGCCGTAGCTGCCGGTGGCGATCGGGTAGTCGAGCTTGGCCGCGAAGGTCGGCAGGTCGATCGACGCCAGCTGGCCTTCGGGGGCGCCTCGGTCCAGCTTCGGCTCGCTGGCCTTCATGCGCACCTGGACCTTGACGGTGCCGGCCGGGGGAGCGGGGATGCTGTCCGGCTGCCCGGCGTTCTCGTTGCCGATCGGCAGGAAGCCGCGGTTGACGACGACCGTGGTGCCGTCGGTGGTCCGGAACGGCACCAGCACCTCGTAGCCGGGGCGGGAGCCGGAGATCCGGTTGCGCACGATCGTCTGGTCCTCGGTGAGATAGCTGCCCTCAAGGGTGACGGGGGTCCACTTGGCATCCGTGGCAAACTGCTCAAAGAGCGGCTTGGCCTGCGCGAAGGGGATGGGTGCCGCGTCGAAGTTGCGCTGCACATGGGAAATCTCGGTCAGCGCCTGTTCCCGCCTGTCCATCTGCCAGTTGCCCAGGAAGGCGAAGGCTGCGGCGAACAGGCAGACCAGCAGGAGCCAGCCGATCCAGCGGGTGCTGGCCAGGAATCGATACACGCTAGTTAGTTCTCCTTGGAAATGGTGCCGTCGGGCTGTGCCTCTGCCAGGCCCGTTGGGGCTTCAAGCGGCAGCCGTTGCTTGAACAGCAGGCGTTCGGAAAGGTAGTTTTCCAGCCAGTCGGCGTGTTCGGCGCAGGCCAACCAGATCTTGCGGCGTTCCGGGGTGTGGATCTTCGGGTTGTTCCACAGCAATTGGATGCTTGCATCATTGCGGCAACCCTTGCGGGAGCACTTGGCCGGGCCCGCGGGCTCCGCGGAAGCTCCGGATCCGGAAAGGCTGTCGAGCAGGTTCACTTGTCGTCCTCGGTTTTTGGTTCGCCGGGCCCCTGTGGGCTCCGTCCGTGCCGCGTGGAATCCGCAGTGCCGGCGTCAGGCTCGTCGAGAAACGATCCGTCGATCGTGTCGGGGGCATCCTGCGGGTAATGGTCGGGTTCGGTTTCGGGCGTCCACCGGCCGGGGTCGGCCGCGTCGGCCTCCTCCGAGGCCGGGTTCGGGCGAAGCGGTGATGGAACGGGGTTCGTCGCCGGCGAAGAATTCCGCGGGCGGTTCGCGCTTGGTCAGGTCGGCCCCGCCGTTGGCGATCACCACCGCCACGTAGGGCAGGACGATCGCTCCGGCGAAGCACACCCACTGGATCCAACCATGCGTGAAAAAGGCCGCAAGGAAGCAGGCCATGCGCACCGACATGGAGATGGTGTATTTGAGCACGCGTGAATTCTGCTCCACGGTGTGGGATTCACGCGCCTCGGTGATTCGATGCACCTGGGGCCCGTGCTCGTGATGATGGTGAGTGGGATGTGGCTCGCTCATAGTTCTTCCGTCGATCCGTCCTTGTCATTGTCTCACCGACCAGTCTCGGGGTACGAATCGGGAACCTCTCCGACACTACTCCTCTGCCGGGATCGGCGATCCCGAACGGTGTGAGGGTGATCCCGCGGGCCCAACCCCGAACCGCCGCGCGCTAGGATTGAAGCAGTAGAAACCACAAGCCCCTGATTACGTCTTTTGGAGGATCCATGTCCGAAATCCCATCCGCTCCCGCCCGCAGCGTCCTGGTCACCGGCGGCAACCGCGGCATCGGCCTGGCCATCGCCCGCGCGTTCGAGGCCAACGGCGACAAGGTCGCCATCACCTACCGCAGCGGCGAGGTCCCGGAGGGACTGCTGGGCGTGAAGGCCGACGTCACCGACGCTGCCTCCATGGATGCAGCCTTCACCGAGGTCGAGGCCGCCCACGGCCCGGTCGAGGTGCTGATCGCCAACGCCGGCGTCACCCGCGACACCCTGCTGATGCGCATGACCGAGGACGACTTCACCTCCGTCATCGACACCAACCTCACCGGCGCCTTCCGCGTGATCAAGCGCGCCTCCAAGGGCATGATCAAGTGCGCAAGGGCCGCATCGTGCTGATCTCCTCCGTGGTGGGCCTCTACGGTTCGCCTGGTCAGGTCAACTACGCGGCGTCCAAGGCCGGCCTGGTGGGCATCGCCCGCTCGATCACCCGCGAACTCGGCTCCCGCGGCATCACCGCCAACGTCGTGGCCCCGGGCTTCATCAACACCGACATGACCGCCGAGTTGCCCGAAGCCACCCAGAAGAGCTACCTGGCCTCGATCCCGGCGAACCGCTTCGCGAGTCCGAGGAAGTTGCAAACGTCGTCCGTTGGGTTGCCAGCGACGAGGCAGCCTACATCTCCGGCGCCGTGATTCCGGTCGACGGCGGCTTGGGCATGGGCCACTAAGGCTTTCCCTATCGCTGAATGTAGGGACTTTCGCAGCTGCGGAAGCCCCTACATTCATGCATTGATTTCCAGGTCCTCCGGGGGATCGGCCTGCCGTTGGGGCCAAGCCGCCGAGGACTCTCGAACGGCTGCCGGGAGCTGTCGCCCGCAGCCGATTGCGTGACTACGCAGCTTCCCGAGCTTGCCCTGTCCCGGGGGACCGCTTGAAGGAATTGACTCCAATCCTGTCGCGTTTTTACATGGGCTGCTGCTCTACCCGGAAACGGCCGGGGCCGTGAGATCGTGACGCTCGTTTTCGGCCGTGTTCCAACCCGCCGCCGAGCCCCGGTTATTGCCGCGCATCCTTCTCCGTTTAGCTCCACGCATTTGGCGTGCATTCCCAAGTAGTGCGGGGCATATGCCGCCTGCTCCTCGATGCCCGGGGACGCCTTCTGGTGCCCAAGCGGACCGCGGTTGTGGGCAAGGACCTGCGGCTCAGGGTTTTCCGCGCTGGCCAGTCGGGGGAGGGCATATCTGCC
>CAWFRB010000042.1:0-185401 GCA_963818105.1 uncultured Actinomycetota bacterium
TGGGGCCTCCGGTGGCCGGGTGCCGCCTTGGCGGGGGGCGGTGTTCGGGTGCGGGTTTTGTGCGGGGCCGGTGTCGTTTTCCGGGGTCCGGGTCGGGGTCCGGGGTGTTTGGGTGGCGGGTGTTGCGGGGGTCACAGGGTGGTTTTTGGGGGTGCGGGGCGCTTTCGGGGCCCGGGGTCCGGGCCGGGGTGTTCGGGTGGCGGGTTTGTTGCGGGGGGCACAGGGTGGTTTTTGCGGGGGCCGGTGTCGTTTTCCGGGGTCCGGGTCGGGGTCCGGGGTGTTTTGGTGGCGGGTGTTGCGGGGGTCACAGGGTGGTTTTTGGGGGTGCGGGGTGTTTGGGGGGCGTCGGAGGGGTGTTTTGGGGCGGTGGGCCGGGGTTTTGGGGGCGGGAGGGCCCCGATTTGCGCGGGGGGCCGAAGGCGTGTATTGTTTTCTGAGTTGCCGGGATGAGGACAGCGGGTAAAGCCGCTGGGGATCTCCCGGTCGACCATCCTTCTTACCCCTTCCGATTCGCCGGTTTTTTCCGGTGTGTTGTGGCGCGGTTCGGCGGGGCGGGTAGCACCGATTGGTGCGATTTGCTCTTCGACACGCGGTGGGTTAGGCTGGATAAGTTGCTCCAGAGCGAAGCGCCGGCATGAGATAAGCCCGGGTCGTGGAGGTTGGAAGCGTCTGTTGTTTGAGAACTCAATAGTGTGCCAAGTTTGTTGATACCAATTTATTTATTTTATTGGTGAATGGTTTCGAGGTCCGCACCCCCGTGTGGATGCTCGAGGCAATTTGCCGGGATTTTTTTGCTTGGTGCAACCCGGCCGACTTTTTCCAGTCGGCGTGTTGGTTGTGTCTGTATTTTTTTACGGAGAGTTTGATCCTGGCTCAGGATGAACGCTGGCGGCGTGCTTAACACATGCAAGTCGAACGATGACCCCCAGCTTGCTGGGGTGATTAGTGGCGAACGGGTGAGTAACACGTGAGTAACCTGCCCCTGACTCTGGGATAAGCCCGGGAAACTGGGTCTAATACTGGATATGCACCGTAAGCCGCATGGCTTTTGGTGGAAAGATTTTTTGGTCAGGGATGGACTCGCGGCCTATCAGCTTGTTGGTGAGGTAATGGCTCACCAAGGCGACGACGGGTAGCCGGCCTGAGAGGGTGACCGGCCACACTGGGACTGAGACACGGCCCAGACTCCTACGGGAGGCAGCAGTGGGGAATATTGCACAATGGGCGAAAGCCTGATGCAGCGACGCCGCGTGAGGGATGACGGCCTTCGGGTTGTAAACCTCTTTCAGTAGGGAAGAAGCGAAAGTGACGGTACCTGCAGAAGAAGCGCCGGCTAACTACGTGCCAGCAGCCGCGGTAATACGTAGGGCGCAAGCGTTATCCGGAATTATTGGGCGTAAAGAGCTCGTAGGCGGTTTGTCGCGTCTGCCGTGAAAGTCCGAGGCTCAACCTCGGATCTGCGGTGGGTACGGGCAGACTAGAGTGATGTAGGGGAGACTGGAATTCCTGGTGTAGCGGTGAAATGCGCAGATATCAGGAGGAACACCGATGGCGAAGGCAGGTCTCTGGGCATTAACTGACGCTGAGGAGCGAAAGCATGGGGAGCGAACAGGATTAGATACCCTGGTAGTCCATGCCGTAAACGTTGGGCACTAGGTGTGGGGGACATTCCACGTTTTCCGCGCCGTAGCTAACGCATTAAGTGCCCCGCCTGGGGAGTACGGCCGCAAGGCTAAAACTCAAAGGAATTGACGGGGGCCCGCACAAGCGGCGGAGCATGCGGATTAATTCGATGCAACGCGAAGAACCTTACCAAGGCTTGACATGTGCCAGACCGCCGTGGAAACACGGTTTCCCCTTTGGGGCTGGTTCACAGGTGGTGCATGGTTGTCGTCAGCTCGTGTCGTGAGATGTTGGGTTAAGTCCCGCAACGAGCGCAACCCTCGTTCTATGTTGCCAGCGCGTAAAGGCGGGGACTCATAGGAGACTGCCGGGGTCAACTCGGAGGAAGGTGGGGACGACGTCAAATCATCATGCCCCTTATGTCTTGGGCTTCACGCATGCTACAATGGCCGGTACAATGGGTTGCGATACTGTGAGGTGGAGCTAATCCCAAAAAGCCGGTCTCAGTTCGGATTGGGGTCTGCAACTCGACCCCATGAAGTCGGAGTCGCTAGTAATCGCAGATCAGCAACGCTGCGGTGAATACGTTCCCGGGCCTTGTACACACCGCCCGTCAAGTCACGAAAGTTGGTAACACCCGAAGCCGGTGGCCTAACCCCTTGTGGGAGGGAGCCGTCGAAGGTGGGACCGGCGATTGGGACTAAGTCGTAACAAGGTAGCCGTACCGGAAGGTGCGGCTGGATCACCTCCTTTCTAAGGAGCAACTAACACCAAGCGACCACGCCAAAGTGCGGGGAACCGTGGGTGTTCAGTGCTGCTCGCATCCACCACTTGTGTTGGTGGGCGAGTGCTCAAGGGTGGAATATCAGCAAGCAACGGCCGTCCGGTTTCGGGCACGATCGATCAGTACGCCGCACTTGTGTGGTTGGAACGTGGGTGGTGTTCGGGGGTGGAACGGTCTTTTGGCACACTGTTGGGTCCTGGAATAACAGGCCCGTTGCCGGCTTCCCTTGCGGGGGGTTCGGTGGTGGTTCTTGTTTTTTCTGGTTTCCCGCGCATGGCCTAAGCCGCACAGCTTGCACCCGTGAAGGGTGTGTGTGTCGGTGGTGGGTGTGACGGGGTTGTTGTTTGGGAACTGTATAGTGGACGCGAGCATCTTGTGAAACAGGTGCGATTCAAGCCGGTGGCCTTCGGGTCGTTGGTTTTGTTTTGTTCTGTTTTGCATAAGCAATTTCTTAAGAATTATTGAACCTGGTGGACATGCCTTGTGTGTGTCTTTCTTGGTTCTTTCGATTGTAATAAATTTTAGCTCATGTAAATTTTTGATCATGTTTGTGGTCAAGTTTTTAAGAGCGCACGGTGGATGCCTTGGCATTGGGAGCCGAAGAAGGACGTGGGAATCTGCGATAAGCCTGGAGGAGTCGATAACCGGACGTTGATACCAGGATTTCCGAATGGGGAAACCCCGCACCATGTCATGTGGTGCGACCCGCAGCTGAACACATAGGCTGCGTGGAGGGAACGCGGGGAAGTGAAACATCTCAGTACCCGCAGGAAGAGAAAACAAAAGTGATTCCGTTAGTAGTGGCGAGCGAACGCGGAAGGGGCTAAACCGGTCCATGTGTGATAGCCGGCGGGCGTTGCATGGTCGGGGTTGTGGGACTTTCCATACTGGTTCTGCCGGACCAGTGAAGTGAGGTGCAGGCGTATAGGCGAACCGGTTTGAATGCCGGACCATAGAGGGTGAGAGTCCCGTAGTGCCAATGCGTGTCTGCCGCTTTGTGAGAGCATCCCAAGTAGGACGGGGCCCGAGAAATCCCGTTTGAATCCGCCAGGACCACCTGGTAAGCCTAAATACTACCCAATGACCGATAGCGGATAAGTACCGTGAGGGAATGGTGAAAAGTACCCCGGGAGGGGAGTGAAATAGTACCTGAAACCGTGCGCTTACAATCCGTTGGAGCCTCCTTGTTGGGGTGACAGCGTGCCTTTTGAAGAATGAGCCTGCGAGTTAGTGTTACGTCGCGAGGTTAACCCGTGTGGGGAAGCCGTAGCGAAAGCGAGTCTGAATAGGGCGAGTTAGTGGCGTGATCTAGACCCGAAGCGAAGTGATCTACCCATGGCCAGGTTGAAGCGCGTGTAAGAGCGCGTGGAGGACCGAACCCACTTCAGTTGAAAATGGAGGGGATGAGCTGTGGGTAGGGGTGAAAGGCCAATCAAACTTCGTGATAGCTGGTTCTCCCCGAAATGCATTTAGGTGCAGCGTTGCGTGTTTCTTACCGGAGGTAGAGCTACTGGATGGCTAATGGGCCCTACAAGGTTACTGACGTCAGCCAAACTCCGAATGCCGGTAAGTGAGAGCGCAGCAGTGAGACTGTGGGGGATAAGCTTCATAGTCGAGAGGGAAACAGCCCAGAACGCCAACTAAGGCCCCTAAGCGTGTGCTAAGTGGAAAAGGATGTGGAGTTGCGAAGACAACCAGGAGGTTGGCTTAGAAGCAGCCATCCTTGAAAGAGTGCGTAATAGCTCACTGGTCAAGTGATTCCGCGCCGACAATGTAGCGGGGCTCAAGCACACCGCCGAAGTTGCGTCATTCAAATATTGGTAGGCCTTCGTGGTCCAGCCGTTTGGATGGGTAGGGGAGCGTCGTGTGGGCAGTGAAGTCGCGGTGTAAACCAGCGGTGGAGCCCACACGAGTGAGAATGCAGGCATGAGTAGCGAATGACGGGTGAGAAACCCGTCCGCCGAATGATCAAGGGTTCCAGGGTCAAGCTAATCTGCCCTGGGTAAGTCGGGACCTAAGGCGAGGCCGACAGGCGTAGTCGATGGACAACGGGTTGATATTCCCGTACCGGCAAAAAACCGCCCATAGCGAACCGGTGATGCTAACCACCCCAACCACCCACCAATGTTCCTTCGGGAATGTTACCGGGTGTGCGGCGTGGGACCCGAACCGGGGAGTTAAGCGTATTAACAGGTGTGACGCAGGAAGGTAGCCGAGCCAGGCAATGGAATTGACCTGGTCCAAGGATGTAGGGCGAGTCGTAGGCAAATCCGCGACTCACATAAGCCTGAGACCCGATAGGCGCCCCCCTCGGGGGGTGATTCGGTGATCCTATGCTGCCAAGAAAAGCATCGACGCGAGGTTTTAGCCGCCCGTACCCCAAACCGACACAGGTGATCAGGTAGAGAATACTAAGGCGATCGAGAGAATCATGGTTAAGGAACTCGGCAAAATGCCCCCGTAACTTCGGGAGAAGGGGGGCCTGCCCCGTGACCGCCACTTGCTGGCGTGAGCGGGTGTGGGCCGCAGAGACCAGGGGGAAGCGACTGTTTACTAAAAACACAGGTCCGTGCGAAGTCGCAAGACGATGTATACGGACTGACTCCTGCCCGGTGCTGGAAGGTTAAGAGGACCGGTTAGCCCCTTCGGGGCGAAGCTGAGAATTTAAGCCCCAGTAAACGGCGGTGGTAACTATAACCATCCTAAGGTAGCGAAATTCCTTGTCGGGTAAGTTCCGACCTGCACGAATGGAGTAACGACTTCCCCGCTGTCTCAACCATGAACTCGGCGAAATTGCACTACGAGTAAAGATGCTCGTTACGCGCAGCAGGACGGAAAGACCCCGAGACCTTTACTATAGTTTGGTATTGGTGTTCGGTGCAGCTTGTGTAGGATAGGTGGGAGACTGTGAAGCCCGGACGCTAGTTCGGGTGGAGTCATCGTTGAAATACCACTCTGGCTGTACCGGTCACCTAACTTCGGCCCATAATCTGGGTCAGGGACAGTGCCTGATGGGTAGTTTAACTGGGGCGGTTGCCTCCTAAAAAGTAACGGAGGCGCCCAAAGGTTCCCTCAGCCTGGTTGGCAATCAGGTGTCGAGTGTAAGTGCACAAGGGAGCTTGACTGTGAGAGCGACAGCTCGAGCAGGGACGAAAGTCGGGACTAGTGATCCGGCGGCACGTTGTGGAACGGCCGTCGCTCAACGGATAAAAGGTACCTCGGGGATAACAGGCTGATCTTGCCCAAGAGTCCATATCGACGGCATGGTTTGGCACCTCGATGTCGGCTCGTCGCATCCTGGGGCTGGAGTAGGTCCCAAGGGTTGGGCTGTTCGCCCATTAAAGCGGTACGCGAGCTGGGTTTAGAACGTCGTGAGACAGTTCGGTCCCTATCCGCTGCGCGCGCAGGAAATTTGAGAAGAGCTGTCCTTAGTACGAGAGGACCGGGACGGACGAACCTCTGGTGTGTCAGTTGTACTGCCAAGTGCACCGCTGATTGGCTACGTTCGGAAGGGATAACCGCTGAAAGCATCTAAGCGGGAAGCCCACTTCAAGATGAGATTTCCATGCACGCTTGTCGTGCGAGAGGCCCCCAGCAGACCACTGGGTTGATAGGCGGGATGTGGAAGCGAGGACCAAAGACTCGTGAAGCTGACCCGTACTAATAGGCCGACAACTTAAACCACAAACACCCACACACCCCCGAGGGGTTGTGTCGGCAAGAAACGCTGCGTCCACTATACGGTCCCGAAACAACAACCTTGTTTTCGCGGAAAACCGAACAACATGTATCACCACTAGTGATATCACTGTAACCCATAGATTCGCCGCACCCGTCCCGGAATTTCCGGCCAGGGTGCCGGTACTAGAGTTACGGCGGTCATAGCGTGGGGGAAACGCCCGGTCCCATACCGAACCCGGAAGCTAAGGCCCACTGCGCCGATGGTACTGCACTCGGGAGGGTGTGGGAGAGTAGGACACCGCCGGACCATCATTCCCGGAACCCCCCAGCCACAGGCTCGGGGGTTCCGATGTTAACCCCCAAACGGGGACCCCCCGCGGCGTGCACCCCGTGGGGTGCAACGGGCCCCCGCACGCCGCGCGGGGCCTTTCTCGCGTTTAACGGCCCTCTGCCCGGACCCGGCGACGGGGCCTTTTCGCCGGTGCCGGACCCCGGCACACGGCCGGGGCCGTGGTCCCGGCGTGGACCGCCGGGTGCCTGGTGGCCGCGGGCCTTGTCACACGGTGCGGGGCCCTTTGCTTTGACGGGGCGCGGGGCCGGCGGGTCGGGGTTGTCGGGGCCGGCTGCTTTCCGCCGGCGGCGTTGCCGGCGCGGCCTGCTCCTTCCGCCGGTTGCCCTGGCCGGCGGGCTTCCCGTCCGGCGCTGTGCCGGCCGGCTGCTCCGGGGTGCCTGGGGTTGGCCGGGTGCCGGTTGTGGGGGCTGGTCGCTGGCCGGGCCGGGTGTCTTGTCCGGGCCGGGTGTCGGGGTGCGGGCTTCCGGTGGCCGGGTGCCGCCTTGGCGGTGGGTGCGGTGTTCGGGTGCGGGTTTTGGTGCGGGGGCCGGTGTCGTTTGTCCGGGGTCCGGGTCGGGGTCGGGGTGTTTGGGTGGCGGGTGTTGCGGGGGTCACAGGGTGGTTTTTGGGGGTGCGGGGTGCTTTCGGGGCGTCGGACGGGGTGTTTTGGGCCGGTGGGCCGGGGTTTTGGGGGCGGGAGGGCCCCGATTTGCGCAGGGGGCCGAAGGCGTGTATTGTTTTCTGAGTTGCCGGGATGAGGACAGCGGGTAAAGCCGCTGGGGATCTCCCGGTCGACCATCCTTCTTACCCCTTCCGATTCGCCGGTTTTTTCCGGTGTGTTGTGGCGCGGTTCGGCGGGGCGGGTAGCACCGATTGGTGCGATTTGCTCTTCGACACGCGGTGGGTTAGGCTGGATAAGTTGCTCCAGAGCGAAGCGCCGGCATGAGATAAGCCCGGGTCGTGGAGGTTGGAAGCGTCTGTTGTTTGAGAACTCAATAGTGTGCCAAGTTTGTTGATACCAATTTATTTATTTTATTGGTGAATGGTTTCGAGGTCCGCACCCCCGTGTGGATGCTCGAGGCAATTTGCCGGGATTTTTTTGCTTGGTGCAACCCGGCCGACTTTTTCCAGTCGGCGTGTTGGTTGTGTCTGTATTTTTTTACGGAGAGTTTGATCCTGGCTCAGGATGAACGCTGGCGGCGTGCTTAACACATGCAAGTCGAACGATGACCCCCAGCTTGCTGGGGTGATTAGTGGCGAACGGGTGAGTAACACGTGAGTAACCTGCCCCTGACTCTGGGATAAGCCCGGGAAACTGGGTCTAATACTGGATATGCACCGTAAGCCGCATGGCTTTTGGTGGAAAGATTTTTTGGTCAGGGATGGACTCGCGGCCTATCAGCTTGTTGGTGAGGTAATGGCTCACCAAGGCGACGACGGGTAGCCGGCCTGAGAGGGTGACCGGCCACACTGGGACTGAGACACGGCCCAGACTCCTACGGGAGGCAGCAGTGGGGAATATTGCACAATGGGCGAAAGCCTGATGCAGCGACGCCGCGTGAGGGATGACGGCCTTCGGGTTGTAAACCTCTTTCAGTAGGGAAGAAGCGAAAGTGACGGTACCTGCAGAAGAAGCGCCGGCTAACTACGTGCCAGCAGCCGCGGTAATACGTAGGGCGCAAGCGTTATCCGGAATTATTGGGCGTAAAGAGCTCGTAGGCGGTTTGTCGCGTCTGCCGTGAAAGTCCGAGGCTCAACCTCGGATCTGCGGTGGGTACGGGCAGACTAGAGTGATGTAGGGGAGACTGGAATTCCTGGTGTAGCGGTGAAATGCGCAGATATCAGGAGGAACACCGATGGCGAAGGCAGGTCTCTGGGCATTAACTGACGCTGAGGAGCGAAAGCATGGGGAGCGAACAGGATTAGATACCCTGGTAGTCCATGCCGTAAACGTTGGGCACTAGGTGTGGGGGACATTCCACGTTTTCCGCGCCGTAGCTAACGCATTAAGTGCCCCGCCTGGGGAGTACGGCCGCAAGGCTAAAACTCAAAGGAATTGACGGGGGCCCGCACAAGCGGCGGAGCATGCGGATTAATTCGATGCAACGCGAAGAACCTTACCAAGGCTTGACATGTGCCAGACCGCCGTGGAAACACGGTTTCCCCTTTGGGGCTGGTTCACAGGTGGTGCATGGTTGTCGTCAGCTCGTGTCGTGAGATGTTGGGTTAAGTCCCGCAACGAGCGCAACCCTCGTTCTATGTTGCCAGCGCGTTAAGGCGGGGACTCATAGGAGACTGCCGGGGTCAACTCGGAGGAAGGTGGGGACGACGTCAAATCATCATGCCCCTTATGTCTTGGGCTTCACGCATGCTACAATGGCCGGTACAATGGGTTGCGATACTGTGAGGTGGAGCTAATCCCAAAAAGCCGGTCTCAGTTCGGATTGGGGTCTGCAACTCGACCCCATGAAGTCGGAGTCGCTAGTAATCGCAGATCAGCAACGCTGCGGTGAATACGTTCCCGGGCCTTGTACACACCGCCCGTCAAGTCACGAAAGTTGGTAACACCCGAAGCCGGTGGCCTAACCCCTTGTGGGAGGGAGCCGTCGAAGGTGGGACCGGCGATTGGGACTAAGTCGTAACAAGGTAGCCGTACCGGAAGGTGCGGCTGGATCACCTCCTTTCTAAGGAGCAACTAACACCAAGCGACCACGCCAAAGTGCGGGGAACCGTGGGTGTTCAGTGCTGCTCGCATCCACCACTTGTGTTGGTGGGCGAGTGCTCAAGGGTGGAATATCAGCAAGCAACGGCCGTCCGGTTTCGGGCACGATCGATCAGTACGCCGCACTTTGTGTGGTTGGAACGTGGGTGGTGTTCGGGGGTGGAACGGTCTTTTGGCACACTGTTGGGTCCTGGAATAACAGGCCCGTTGCCGGCTCCCCTTGCGGGGGTTCGGTGGTGGTTCTTGTTTTTTCTGGTTTCCCGCGCATGGCCTAAGCCGCACAGCTTGCACCCGTGAAGGGTGTGTGTGTCGGTGGTGGGTGTGACGGGGTTGTTGTTTGGGAACTGTATAGTGGACGCGAGCATCTTGTGAAACAGGTGCGATTCAAGCCGGTGGCCTTCGGGTCGTTGGTTTTGTTTTGTTCTGTTTTGCATAAGCAATTTCTTAAGAATTATTGAACCTGGTGGACATGCCTTGTGTGTGTCTTTCTTGGTTCTTTCGATTGTAATAAATTTTAGCTCATGTAAATTTTTGATCATGTTTGTGGTCAAGTTTTTAAGAGCGCACGGTGGATGCCTTGGCATTGGGAGCCGAAGAAGGACGTGGGAATCTGCGATAAGCCTGGAGGAGTCGATAACCGGACGTTGATACCAGGATTTCCGAATGGGGAAACCCCGCACCATGTCATGTGGTGCGACCCGCAGCTGAACACATAGGCTGCGTGGAGGGAACGCGGGGAAGTGAAACATCTCAGTACCCGCAGGAAGAGAAAACAAAAGTGATTCCGTTAGTAGTGGCGAGCGAACGCGGAAGGGGCTAAACCGGTCCATGTGTGATAGCCGGCGGGCGTTGCATGGTCGGGGTTGTGGGACTTTCCATACTGGTTCTGCCGGACCAGTGAAGTGAGGTGCAGGCGTATAGGCGAACCGGTTTGAATGCCGGACCATAGAGGGTGAGAGTCCCGTAGTGCCAATGCGTGTCTGCCGCTTTGTGAGAGCATCCCAAGTAGGACGGGGCCCGAGAAATCCCGTTTGAATCCGCCAGGACCACCTGGTAAGCCTAAATACTACCCAATGACCGATAGCGGATAAGTACCGTGAGGGAATGGTGAAAAGTACCCCGGGAGGGGAGTGAAATAGTACCTGAAACCGTGCGCTTACAATCCGTTGGAGCCTCCTTGTTGGGGTGACAGCGTGCCTTTTGAAGAATGAGCCTGCGAGTTAGTGTTACGTCGCGAGGTTAACCCGTGTGGGGAAGCCGTAGCGAAAGCGAGTCTGAATAGGGCGAGTTAGTGGCGTGATCTAGACCCGAAGCGAAGTGATCTACCCATGGCCAGGTTGAAGCGCGTGTAAGAGCGCGTGGAGGACCGAACCCACTTCAGTTGAAAATGGAGGGGATGAGCTGTGGGTAGGGGTGAAAGGCCAATCAAACTTCGTGATAGCTGGTTCTCCCCGAAATGCATTTAGGTGCAGCGTTGCGTGTTTCTTACCGGAGGTAGAGCTACTGGATGGCTAATGGGCCCTACAAGGTTACTGACGTCAGCCAAACTCCGAATGCCGGTAAGTGAGAGCGCAGCAGTGAGACTGTGGGGGATAAGCTTCATAGTCGAGAGGGAAACAGCCCAGAACGCCAACTAAGGCCCCTAAGCGTGTGCTAAGTGGAAAAGGATGTGGAGTTGCGAAGACAACCAGGAGGTTGGCTTAGAAGCAGCCATCCTTGAAAGAGTGCGTAATAGCTCACTGGTCAAGTGATTCCGCGCCGACAATGTAGCGGGGCTCAAGCACACCGCCGAAGTTGCGTCATTCAAATATTGGTAGGCCTTCGTGGTCCAGCCGTTTGGATGGGTAGGGGAGCGTCGTGTGGGCAGTGAAGTCGCGGTGTAAACCAGCGGTGGAGCCCACACGAGTGAGAATGCAGGCATGAGTAGCGAATGACGGGTGAGAAACCCGTCCGCCGAATGATCAAGGGTTCCAGGGTCAAGCTAATCTGCCCTGGGTAAGTCGGGACCTAAGGCGAGGCCGACAGGCGTAGTCGATGGACAACGGGTTGATATTCCCGTACCGGCAAAAAACCGCCCATAGCGAACCGGTGATGCTAACCACCCCAACCACCCACCAATGTTCCTTCGGGAATGTTACCGGGTGTGCGGCGTGGGACCCGAACCGGGGAGTTAAGCGTATTAACAGGTGTGACGCAGGAAGGTAGCCGAGCCAGGCAATGGAATTGACCTGGTCCAAGGATGTAGGGCGAGTCGTAGGCAAATCCGCGACTCACATAAGCCTGAGACCCGATAGGCGCCCCCCTCGGGGGGTGATTCGGTGATCCTATGCTGCCAAGAAAAGCATCGACGCGAGGTTTTAGCCGCCCGTACCCCAAACCGACACAGGTGATCAGGTAGAGAATACTAAGGCGATCGAGAGAATCATGGTTAAGGAACTCGGCAAAATGCCCCCGTAACTTCGGGAGAAGGGGGGCCTGCCCCGTGACCGCCACTTGCTGGCGTGAGCGGGTGTGGGCCGCAGAGACCAGGGGGAAGCGACTGTTTACTAAAAACACAGGTCCGTGCGAAGTCGCAAGACGATGTATACGGACTGACTCCTGCCCGGTGCTGGAAGGTTAAGAGGACCGGTTAGCCCTTTGTGGGCGAAGCTGAGAATTTAAGCCCCAGTAAACGGCGGTGGTAACTATAACCATCCTAAGGTAGCGAAATTCCTTGTCGGGTAAGTTCCGACCTGCACGAATGGAGTAACGACTTCCCCGCTGTCTCAACCATGAACTCGGCGAAATTGCACTACGAGTAAAGATGCTCGTTACGCGCAGCAGGACGGAAAGACCCCGAGACCTTTACTATAGTTTGGTATTGGTGTTCGGTGCAGCTTGTGTAGGATAGGTGGGAGACTGTGAAGCCCGGACGCTAGTTCGGGTGGAGTCATCGTTGAAATACCACTCTGGCTGTACCGGTCACCTAACTTCGGCCCATAATCTGGGTCAGGGACAGTGCCTGATGGGTAGTTTAACTGGGGCGGTTGCCTCCTAAAAAGTAACGGAGGCGCCCAAAGGTTCCCTCAGCCTGGTTGGCAATCAGGTGTCGAGTGTAAGTGCACAAGGGAGCTTGACTGTGAGAGCGACAGCTCGAGCAGGGACGAAAGTCGGGACTAGTGATCCGGCGGCACGTTGTGGAACGGCCGTCGCTCAACGGATAAAAGGTACCTCGGGGATAACAGGCTGATCTTGCCCAAGAGTCCATATCGACGGCATGGTTTGGCACCTCGATGTCGGCTCGTCGCATCCTGGGGCTGGAGTAGGTCCCAAGGGTTGGGCTGTTCGCCCATTAAAGCGGTACGCGAGCTGGGTTTAGAACGTCGTGAGACAGTTCGGTCCCTATCCGCTGCGCGCGCAGGAAATTTGAGAAGAGCTGTCCTTAGTACGAGAGGACCGGGACGGACGAACCTCTGGTGTGTCAGTTGTACTGCCAAGTGCACCGCTGATTGGCTACGTTCGGAAGGGATAACCGCTGAAAGCATCTAAGCGGGAAGCCCACTTCAAGATGAGATTTCCATGCACGCTTGTCGTGCGAGAGGCCCCCAGCAGACCACTGGGTTGATAGGCGGGATGTGGAAGCGAGGACCAAAGACTCGTGAAGCTGACCCGTACTAATAGGCCGACAACTTAAACCACAAACACCCACACACCCCCGAGGGGTTGTGTCGGCAAGAAACGCTGCGTCCACTATACGGTCCCGAAACAACAACCTTGTTTTTCGCGGAAAACCGAACAACATGTATCACCACTAGTGATATCACTGTAACCCATAGATTCACCGCACCCGTCCCGGAATTTCCGGCCAGGGTGCCGGTACTAGGAGTTACGGCGGTCATAGCGTGGGGGAAACGCCCGGTCCCATACCGAACCCGGAAGCTAAGACCCACTGCGCCGATGGTACTGCACTCGGGAGGGTGTGGGAGAGTAGGTCACCGCCGGACCATCATTGCCGGAACCCCCCAGCCACAGGCTGGGGGGTTCCGATGTTAACCCCCGAAACGGGGACCCCCCCGGGAGTGCACCCCGGGAGTGCAGGGCCCCCGCACGCCGCGGGGGCCCTGTCCGCGTTTAACGCACACCCCGGGCCGGAGGACAAAGGGCCAAGCCAGGGCCGGCCGAGGTTTCTCCTAACGACGCTTTGCTGCCATTCTTTAGATATGGCAATAGGACTTACACCAATGGCTGTTTCGAACATGCCGGCATGGCTGGCCTCGGTCAAGGCCGAGTACATCGAAAGCCGCATGCGAGCCGGCGAATCCCGAGAAGAATCTCAGGCCAATGCGGATTCAAGTTTCAATAGGTTCTTTCCTGCGGGGGAACCCATTGAAGGGCACCTGGTATTCGAAGTTTGCCGCGCAGGTGAAAGCGTCGGATACCTCTGGATAGGACCCCAGCTCGATTCCGGCCCGGACAAATGGTGGGTCTGGGACATTGAAATTTACGAGCAGTATCAACGTCTTGGATATGGCCGACAAGCCATGATTTTGGCTGAGCAGACCGCAAAACAGCTCGGTGCGAGCGAACTTGGCCTAAATGTCTTTGGATACAACACATCGGCGCGTGCTCTTTATGAATCACTGGGCTACGAGCCGACGTCCATTCGCATGGCAAAAGCACTCTGAAGCCCATGCCGCTGGCGGTGACGGGTATCACGACGCCAATTGCCCCCAGGATTCGCCCTGCCGCGACATCTCGGCTATAGTTGTAAACGAAGAACCACAGCATTTGTTGTGACTCACTAAAGCTACCGACAGCCTGAATAAGGATTGTTAGGTAATAGAGTTACGGCGGTCATAGCGTGGGGGAAACGCCCGGTCCCATACCGAACCCGGAAGCTAAGACCCACTGCGCCGATGGTACTGCACTCGGGAGGGTGTGGGAGAGTAGGACACCGCCGGACATAATTGTCCCAGAACCCCCAAGCCACAGGCTTGGGGGTTCTGATGTTTAACGCGGGTTACCGATTCCTTTTTGGCCTGGATTGGCCGCAGGTGCTCGGCCCTGCACCCAATTCGATGCAACCGCTACTGTTGAGTCATGGACGGACTTTTTTCTCATGCTGCATCATCCGGTGACGACTCTGAAGTGTCGGCGCCGCTCCCGGAACTCATCCATTCTGTTTCAGTCCCGGTGCCGGTCGACCAGGCGTTTGAGGGATTCACCGACTACATCCACCTCTGGTGGCCATTAAACGTCTACTCCCACTATGGTCCGGGTAGTCATGTGTCGTTTTCCCAGGGGCAACTCCTGGAAGAATCCGAAGAAGGCCAGCAGCATCTTTGGGGATCGGTCGTTGATCTGGAAGTGCCGGCACGCATCGTCCTAGATTTCAGCTTGGGGATGGAGAATGCGGCTCCGACCAGACTCTGCATTTGAATTCGCCGATGCGGGCGCAGGCACTGACGTGACGGTGCGACACGGTGGCTGGGCCCGTGGTCCCGTGGGCGAGGCGCAATATGAGCGTTATGTACGGTGGCCCGAAGTTATTGCATACTATGCTCGCTTCATGGGCGCTCAAGGCTGACCTCATCATGATCGGTCAGGCTCGTGCGTTAGGCAAAACGAGAGTCACCGACCACTACTGAAGGGCTGACATGAGCCTGGCACGCACCGATGAAGCATTGATTGAAGACCTGATCCAAGAAATCGGTTCGGGATCCGTGTCCACCGACCCCGAAGTGCTTGCCGAAAGCAGTCATGACTTCGGCAAGCTCACCTCCGACTACCAGCTGCCGCTCGCGGTGGTCTTTGCGGAGCGCGTGGAGGACGTCCAGGCGGCCCTGCGGCTGGCTTCGGCGGCAGGAGTCAGTGTTGTGCCGCGCGGGGCCGGTACGGGCGTCTCAGGCGGCGCCAACACGATCACCCGGTGCATCGTGCTCTCCCTCGAGCGAATGAACCGGATCCTGGAGATCCGGGTGGACGACGAGGTCGCGGTCGTGGAACCCGGCGTCGTGAATGCGGACCTGAACAACGCCGTTGCCAAGCACGGGCTCATGTACGCACCCGACCCGGCCAGCTACCAGCAGTCGACCATCGGCGGAAACGTTGCAACCAATGCGGGCGGACTGCGCTGCGCCAAGTACGGCGTGACCAAGGACTCCGTCCTCGGGCTGGAGGTGGTGCTGGCCGACGGCACGCTGATCTCCACCGGGCGCAATACCTTCAAGGGCGTTGCGGGCTACGACCTGACCTCGCTGCTGGTCGGTTCCGAGGGCACGCTGGGCATCGTGGTCTCCGTGACCGTTCGCCTGCGTTACCTCAGCGAGAAGACCTGCTCGATCGCTGCGGTGTTCACCGACGTGGCCCAGGCCGCCGCCGGCGTCGTTGCCATCGCCCGCGTGCGGGTGCAGCCCGCCATCCTGGAGCTGCTGGACATCGGGACGCTGCGCGTGCTTGACGCGACGTACGGTTCGGACCTGAGCGCACGCGGCGGGGCGTTGCTGCTGGTGCGCACCGACGGGCACGGGGCCGAGATCGAGGCCGCCATCATTCGGTCCGCCTTGGAGAACCTGGGCGCCCAGGTCACCGCCGCGGGCGACGAGCAGGCCGTCAAGCTCATCGAGATGCGCCGCGCCAGCCGCGGCGACGGGCAGGACGACCAGTACCGGGTGGGGGAGGACGTCGCCGTCCCGCGCTCGGCCATGGTCGAGTTCATGCGAACCCTCAGCCAGATCGCCTCGCGCAACCGGGTGATGGTGCGCATCGTCGCCCACGCGGGCGACGGCAACCTGCACCCGACCTTCTGGGTGGATCCCGAGGACGGGCCCGCCGGCGTGGGCCGGCTTGACGCGGCGCTGGAGGAATCGGTGCGCGCGGCGCTGGCCGTCGGCGGGACCATCACCGGCGAGCACGGCGTCGGCACCGTGAAGCGCGAATGGCTGGGCTGGGAACAGTCGCCCGAAGTCGTTGAATTGCAGCGGAAAATCAAGGCCGTTTTCGATCCGCAGGGCATCCTGAACCCGGGCAAGGCCATCGTCTAAAACGGGCGGATTGATCTCGATTAGGTGTTGGGGAGAAAAGTAGGTAAACTTTTCTCTCGTTGGTACAACACCGGGATATGGCGCAGCTTGGTAGCGCGCGTCGTTCGGGACGACGAGGTCGCAGGTTCAAATCCTGTTATCCCGACCAATGTGAGCCCCGCAAGAAACTTCGGTTTCTTGCGGGGCTCGTCCCATTTAACGGCCGCTGTCGGGCGAGCGTGGGCTTAGGGCGGGCCGGTGCCGTGGCGACGAGGCGTGTTATCCGGGTGCTGCATCCACGAACCACCCGGGTCTCATTGCGTGCCGCTGAATAAATTCACGTCGCCGCTCCACATGATGTCGGGCCAAGCGCCTGGTGATCTCTTCAGAGTTCTGGAGCATCCAATCGGATCCCCGGCCGGACCGGGTTCGGCGATGTCGCAGACCGCGATGTGCAACGCCACGGTTTCCACCGATGCATGCGAAGTCGCTGCAATGGCGTGATCGATGATCGCGGATGGTCCCTTCGGCGGGAAAGCCGTGAGAATCAACCACCAGGAGCGACAATGCGAGGCGACTGTGAAATCACGAAAATCTCCACCGGGTCGGTGAACAGCTGCCACTTCGAGCCCGGCCATGAGTTCGCGGCGAAATTCTTCCAGCCATGCAGGCGACGGTGTCATGTTTGGCGTCATGGTTAGGGAGCCTACCTGCCGGCGGTTAAGCGGGTGTGGGGCCCGGCCGAAGCCGGACCCCACACCTATGAAAATGTGTTGCGGCGAAGTGGCTACTACACGAGGTAGGTGCGCAGGTCGTCCAGGACGATCGAGGCGCCGGTAGGGCCGAGGCCCAGGAACCAGACGTCGTCGATCACTACGCTGCACGTGCCCGGCCTTGACTGCCTCCAGCTTGTAGTAGATCGGGCCATCGAGCGCAACCTTTTCGCCTGTGGCCTCCGGGGTTCCGTAGGAGGTGTAGAAGATCCAGTCGGAGTCGGCCTCGGCCAGGTTCTCCGAGGAGATCTCGGCGGCCAGGTCCTCGATGTTCTGGTTCTCCGGGCGGGATGCGCTCCGCGGTGGCTGTCGCATTCAGCGGCACGGGTGGAGAATATGGAGAATGACCGAGCATTCCAGGCACCGGGGGCGGTGGACGCCCCGCGTGGCACGGGCGGCCAACGCCGGGCTCGACGTGTTCGGCGGGGCCATGCGCTGGAAGCGGACCGAGATCAACGTCCTGCGGATGGTCGTGGCGGGGATGTCGCTGGCGCTGCCCGTGACGATCGGCCTGCTGCTGGGGGACCGCCGCCGGGGTGCTGGCGGCGCTCGGGGCGCTGCTGGTCGCCGGCAGCGGGCACGTCGGCAACCTGCGGACCAGGGCCAACGACCTGCTGGCCACGGCGGTGGTCGGCTCCGCAAGCATCCTGGTGGGCATGCTGTGTTCCGGGGGGGGACTTGCGGGAAGCGTCGTGATCATCGCCGTCGCCGCGCTCAGCGCCGCGACGGGCACCATCCGCCCGTCCGTGGCCAAGGGCGGGACCCAGGCCGCGGTCTTCATCATCATCGGCACCTCGCTGTCCGTGGGAACCGAGCCGGTGTGGGGGCTGCTGGCGACGTTTGGCGCGGGCGTGCTGCTGGGAGCCGCGCTGACGCTGCTCAGCTACGGCATCGAATTCCACATCCTGGGGCGCAGGCCCCGCCCGCCGGTCGGCGTGCGTCCCTGGCGCGAGGACCTTGCCGCCTGGCGCCGGGGCCTCTCAAGCTGGGACGGGTGGCAATACACGATCAGGCTGGCCTCCTGCATGCTGGTCGCCGAGCTCTTTGCGCACCTGGTGGCCGGCAAGCACTCGTACTGGATCCTGATGACCGTCACCCTGGTGGTGCAGCGGGACCATTCCGCGGCGCTCGTGCGGACCACCGAGCGTGCGCTGGGGACGGCGCTGGGCGTGCTGGTGGGCTGGTGGCTGCTGGGGCCGATTCCCCCGGTGCTGCTGGTGGGCGTGGTCGCGCTGATCGGCGCCTGCCGGATGTACCTCAAGAGCGCCAACTACACGGCCTACGCGCTGGTCATGACGCCGCTGATCATCGTGCTGGGCGCCTCCGCCAGCCACCCGGACGCCTCGTTCCTGCGCGAACGCCTGGCGGACACGCTGATCGCCTGCCTGATCTCGCTGCTGGTCGGGACGCTCCCGTGGCAGCGGTTCGGGCGGGAAGCCCCCGAAGGCCCGGCACGCGGCCCGGTAACCCGCTCCGGGAGCGCCGGTGCGCGAGGCGCGGGGCTAGCCGTGCCGGCGGGCGGCGCGGTGGAGGTGCGCAGCACGAATTCGGTGGGGAAGAACTCCGGGGCCGTGCCGGACGGGGGCGCGTCCTCCTCGCCGAGCAGTTCCATGATGCGGCGCACCGCGGCCTCGCCCTGGGCGTGCGGGTGCTGGGCGATGGTGGTCAGCCCGAAGAGGTCGCCGAGCTCGTGTCCGTCGATGCCGACCACCGAGAAGTCGTTGGGCACGTTCAGGCCAAGGTCGCGGGCGGCCATGATGGCGCCGAAGGCCATCTCGTCGGAGGCGCAGAGCAGCGCGGTGGGCCGTCCGCGCGGGTTGGACAGCAGGCTGCGGACCTTTTGGTAGGCGCCGGCGGTGGTGAAGTCGGCGTTGAGCAGCCACTGGGGGTTCACCCGGATCTCGGCCTGGTCCAGCGCGTACTCGAACCCGTCCAGCGCGGGCCGAGGGCAGCCGGAAGTCGATGTTGAATTCGTCGGTTCCGCCCAGGAAGGCGATGTCCCGGTGCCCCAGCGAGACCAGGTGCTCGGTGGCCAGCGCCGAGATGTTGAAGTCGTCCACCCGGATGGTCTGCACCTGCGGCAGCAGGCCGCCCAGCGCCACCAGCGGCTTCTTCACGGCCTGGAGCTGGTGCAGCTCCGGTGCGGTGAGCTTGAGCGTGACGGTGATGACCGCATCGAGGCGTTGGCGCATCAGCAGGTCCTGGAAGACCGCGTCGCGGTGCCGCTGCTCGCCGCTGGTGTTGTACAGGGTCAGGTCGTAGCCGCGCTCGTTGAGCTCCTGGGTGGCGCCCTGGAGCACGTTGGCGTAGTACCAGCGGGAGACCGTCGGCATGACCATGCCGATGTTGCGGCTGCGCCCGGAGGCCAACGACGACGCGTTGTAGGACAGCACGTAGCCCAGCTCCTTGGCGGCCAGGTGCACGGCGTCCCGCGAGGCCGCGGAGACCTTGCCGTTGCCCGAGAGCGCGCGGGAGACGGTTGCCACCGAAACGCCGGCGCGTTGGGCCACGTCCTTAATGCTGGACATCTTCGCGCGTCTCCCTTGTTGCTCGCATGTTTGTGGTCTTGCTGTCTGTCGTACGGTTTGTCTTGCCCGGGGCACGGTGCCGGCCGGTCAGGCGGGCAGGAGCCATGCCGTCGAATCGGGATTCAACAGCAGCCCCGTGGCATCGACGGCGGTGGCGGAACTGGCCTGCAGCACGGTGCCTTCCGGCAACGCGAACGGCGTGTTCCCCAGGTTCATGACGACCAGGAGGCCGCCGTTGGCGAACCCAAGCACCTGCGGGGTTTCGGTGTCCACTAGCCAGCTTAGATCCCCGAGCCCCAGATTGCGGGTCCGACGCAGGCCCAGGGCATTGCGGTACATCCACAGGGTCGACTCGGGGTCCAGTTCCTGGGCCTCGCGGGTCAGGGACTGCCAGGCTGCCGGCTGCGGGAGCCAGGCCTCGTCGGCGTCGCTGAACCCCAGCGTCGGGTTCCCGGAGGTCCAGGGCAGCGGGACGCGGCAGCCGTCGCGGCCCAGGCGCTCGCCGTTGGTCCGCGCGTAGGTGGGATCCTGCCGAAGCGGGTGGGGGAGCTCGGTGTGGTCGCCCAGCCCCAGCTCCTCGCCCTGGTACAGGTAGGCGCCTCCGGGCAGGCCCAGCATGAACAGCGTTGCGGCGCGGGCGCGGGCAAGGCCCAACTCCAGGTCCGGCTGCGGATCCTCCGGCCCCAGCCCGTCGCCCGGACGCGTTGCCGGGGCAACGGTGCCGAACCGGGTGGCGTGGCGGGCCACGTCGTGGTTGGAAAGCACCCAGGTGCTCGGTGCCCCCACGGCGTCGAACGCGTTCAGCGAGCGGGTGATGATTCCCTTCAACGCCTCCGCGTCCCAGCCGGTGTGGAGGAACGGGAAGTTGAAGGACTGGTGCATCTCGTCGCTGCGCACCCAGTCGGCCATGGCCTCGATCGGGTGGACGTTGGCCTCGGCGCACAGCACGCGCTCGCCGTCGTACTCGTCGCAGATTCCGCGCCAGCGGCGGAACACGTCGTGGACCCCGGGGCGGCCGAACATGGGGGCGTCGGAGAAGGGGAACCCGGGGGAGGGGGAGCCGTCGGGGTTTCCGTCCCAGTCCGGCAGTGCCGCGTCCTTGACCAGGGCGTGGGCCACGTCCACCCGGAAGCCGCCCGCGCCGCGGTCCAGCCAGAACCGCAGGATGCGCTCGAACTCGTCGCCCACGGCGGGGTTGTCCCAGTTGAAGTCGGGCTGGCTGGAGTCAAAGAGGTGCAGGTAGTACTGGCCGGGGTTTCCGTCGGCCTCGGTGACGCGCGTCCAGGCCGAGCCGCCGAAGTGCGATTGCCAGTTGTTTGGCGGCAGCTCGCCGTGCTCCCCGCGCCCGTCGCGGAAGATGAACATCTCCCGTGCGGCGGATCCCGGTCCCGCGGCAAGGGCCCGGGCAAAGAGCAGGTGCTCGTTGGAGCAGTGGTTGGGGACGATGTCCACGAGGATCTTGACGCCCAGGCGGTTTGCCTCGGCGACGAGGTCGTCGAAGTCGCCGAGCGTCCCGAAGAGCGGGTCCACCGCGCAGTAGTCGGAGACGTCGTAGCCGGCGTCGCGTTGCGGGGACGCGAAGAAGGGCGAAAGCCACAGGGCGTCGACGCCCAGCGAGGCGATCTTCGGCAGCTCCCGGGTGATGCCCGGCAGGTCGCCGATGCCATTGCCTGTGGTGTCCCGGAACGAGCGCGGGTAGACCTGGTAAATCACCGATCGGCGCCACCAGTCATCATGCGTCGAGGCATGGTGGACGGGGGAATCGAGCCGATGGTGCTGTGCGGGCAGGGCGCTCTCGGCAAGCTCAGGAGTCTGTGGCATGCGCTCTATCATAGCGACGAAAACAGGAAAAGTGGAAGCGTTTACTTTCCTGTATCGCGATCGAAAAGAAACCGCGCAGGCATTGCCGTCGCTTCGAATCTTCCCGATTTGACGGCAAATTTGACTGCCATGTCTGGTGGGTTGAGGGGTCGCGGTGACACGCGCCGAAACCTAGTTTTAACGTGATGTAGACGACATGAGTGGAAACGTTTACACTAAATTCACGATACAAGCGCCGACGGCCACAACGACCCCACGGGGCGGGGCGCGCGAGACTTGAAAGAGGAAGAACATGACGGGAACCACCAAACCCGGTGCACACTTCACGCGCCGCACATTCACCCTCGGAGCAGTGGGCGCGATTTCCGCGCTGGCCCTGACCGCCTGTGGCGGCGGCGGGGCTCCGGCAGCCAGTTCAAGCGCCGCCGCAACGAGCGCGGCCAGCAGCGCACCCGCGACGACCACCAGCCTCACCATGTGGGTCGATGCCGAACGCGCCCCGGCGCTGAAGGACATTGCCGCGAAGTTCAAGGCGGAGAAGGGCATCGACGTCAAGCTGGTCGTCAAGGACTTCGCCGCGGTCCGCGACGACTTCATCACCCAGGCGCCCACCGGCAAGGGGCCTGACGTGTTGGTCGGCCCTCATGACTGGCTGGGCAAGCTGGTCCAAAACGGCGTGGTTGCCCCCGTCCAGCTGGGCGACAAGGCCAAGGACTTCGCCGAAAGCTCCATCAAGGCAGTGACCTACGACGGCCAGACCTACGCCGTGCCGTACTCGATCGAAAACGTTGCGCTGATCCGCAACACCGAACTCGCACCCACCGCCAAGAAGACCCTCGACGAAGTGCTCGCCGAAGGCAAGAAGGCCGTCGGCGCCGGCAAGGCCAAGTTCCCGTTCCTGGTGGGCCTGGACCCCAAGCAGGCCGACCCGTACCACCTCTACCCGTTCCAGACCTCGATGGGTGCCCCGGTCTTCGCGCAGAATGCCGATGGCAGCTACGACGCCAGCAAGCTCACCATGGGCAACGAGGGCGGCCAGAAGTTCGCGCAGCTGCTTGCGGACCTGGGCGACAAGGGCGAGAAGGTCCT
Organism: uncultured Actinomycetota bacterium; assembly: GCA_963818105.1. GTDB lineage: Bacteria > Actinomycetota > Actinomycetes > Actinomycetales > Micrococcaceae > Paeniglutamicibacter. The sequence goes on from CAWFRB010000042.1 coordinate 22,354, forward strand.
GAACTCGAACATCACCGGAGACATCGCCAAGGAGAAGTTCCTTGCCGGCGAATCCCCGTACTTCGTGACCGGGCCGTGGAACGTGCCCGACATCGAAAAGAAGGGCATCAAGTTCTCCATCGACGCGCTTCCCACCGCCGGCGCGGATCCGGCGCAGCCGTTCATCGGGGTCAACGGCTTCTTCATCTCCGCCAAGTCCACCAACGCGCTTGCGGCCAACGAGTTCGTGGTGAACTACCTGTCCCAGGAAGCGGCCCAGGACGCGCTGTTCAGCGGTCGGCGGGCGCCCGCCTGCGCTGACGGCCTCCTTCGACAAGGCAGCCAGCGACCCGGTGGTCAAGGCGTTCGGCGAGATCGGCGCCAACGGCGTGCCGATGCCGGCGGTTCCGGCCATGGACGCGGTCTGGGCCGACTGGGGAGCAACCCAGCTGAACCTGATCAAGGGCAAGGAATCCGATCCGGCAGCGGCCTGGACGAAGATGACGGCAAACATCGAGAAGAAGATCGCCGGCGGCAAGTAGTCCCGCCGCGCAAATCCACCACCGTCGGGGGTGATGGCGTGAAACCCGCCGTCACCCCCGACGCGCACCCCCATCCGCCGCGCACCGGCGGGAAAGCATCAAAGGAAAGTTGTCGGATCCCATGGTCGAAATCGATGAACAGGTGAACGCGGCAAAGCCGCGGCGCCAGGCGCCACCGCCGAGGAAAAGATCCCACGGGCCCGATTCCCTGGGCGGGACCCTGGCCAAGATCATCCTGCTGGGCATCACCGATGCGGTGGCCGCCTTTGTGCTTTTCCAACTGGCGCTCAGCGGTGAATGGCTGGTCTTCGGGATCTCGCTGCTCACCACGCTGGCCATCAACTGGATCTACCTGCGCCGCGGCGGCCTGCCCGCCAAGTACCTGGCGCCGGGCGTGGTCTTCCTGATGGTCTTCCAGGTCTTCGTGATGATCTTCTCCACCTACATCGCGTTCACCAACTACGGCGACGGGCACAACTCCACCAAGGCGGACGCGATCGCCTCGATCCAGCTTTCGGCCTCGGAGCGCGTCCCCGACTCGCCGCAATTCCCCACCTCGGTGCTGGAAAAGGACGGCTCCTACTTCCTGCTGGTCACGACCCCCGAGGGCGGGGCGAAGCTCGGCGGCACCGACCTGCCGCTGGAAACAGTCACCCCCAGCACCAGTTCCCCGACCGGGGCCGCAACCGGGGTCGAGGGGTACACGACCCTGGACTTCGCAACGCTGCTCCAGCACCAGGCCGAGATCACCGCCCTGAGCGTCCCGATCAGCGCGAATCCCGAGGACGGGTCGCTGAAGACCGCCGACGGGTCCACCTCCTACGTGTACACCCCCAAGCTGAAGTACGACGCGGCGGCGGACACCTTCACCGACACCCAGACCGGCGTCGTGTACTCGGACAACGGGCGCGGCTCCTTCGTGGCGCCGGACGGAACCAGCCTGAACACCGGGTGGAAGGTGAACGTGGGGCTGGAGAACTTCCAGCGCGCCTTCACCGACCCCAACCTGCAGGGCCCCCTGGTCCAGGTCGTCCTCTGGACCTTCGCCTTCGCGATCCTGTCGGTGGCCACCACCTTCGCCCTCGGGCTCTTCCTGGCGATCACCTTCAACAAGGCGGACCTCAAGGGGAAGAAGATCTACCGGATCCTGATGATCCTGCCCTACGCGTTCCCCGCGTTCCTCTCCGGCCTGGTGTGGTCCGGGTTGCTGAACCCCGAATTCGGCTTCATCAACAACGCGATCCTGGGCGGGGCCGACATCCCGTGGCTGACCGACCCGGTGCTGGCCAAGGTCTCGGTGCTCGTGGTGAACCTCTGGCTGGGCTACCCCTACATGTTCCTGGTCTGCACCGGCGCCCTGCAGTCGCTGCCGGAGGAGGTCGACGAGGCCGCCCGCATGGACGGGGCAAGCCCCTGGCGCATCTTCACGGCCATCAAGCTGCCGCTGCTGCTGGTCTCGCTGGCCCCGCTGCTGATCTCGTCGTTCGCCTTCAACTTCAACAACTTCAACGTCATCTACATGCTCACCGGTGGCGGGCCGCGCTTCGCGGACACCACCTTCGACATCGGCTCCACCGACATCCTGATCACCATGGTCTACAAGATCGCCTTCGGCACCGGCACGGGCCGCGACTACGGCCTGGCCAGCGCGCTGGCCATCCTGATCTTCATCATCGTGGCCGCGGTCTCCGCGCTGAGCTTCAAGAAGACCAAGGCCCTGGAGGAGATCAACTCATGAGCACGGCATCCACGCACGCTCCGGCGCAAGCCCCGGCGCACAACAAGCAAACCCCCGGGCACTGGTTCAAGACCAAGGGCTGGCGCCACCTGGTGGCAGTCGTCGCCTCCGCCTTCTCCATCTTCCCGCTGCTCTACGTGCTCTCCGCGGCGCTGAACCCCGCCGGCACCATGGCCGGGGCCAGCACGCTGTTCACCGAGATCGGCTTCGGCAACTTCGAGGCGCTCTTCGCCAACCAGGAGCGGCCCTTCGGCCGCTGGTTCGTCAACACCCTGGTGATCGGCACCGTGACCTCGGTGGCCACCGTCTTCCTGGGGGCGCTGGCCGCGTACGCCTTCTCCCGCATGCGCTTCACCGGCCGCCGCGCGGGGCTGCTGACGCTCCTGCTGCTGCAGATGTTCCCGCAGCTGCTCACCGTCGTGGCGATCTTCCTGCTGCTGAACTTCATCGGGGACATCATTCCCGCGCTCGGGCTCGGCTCGCAGCTGGGCCTGATCATGGTGTACCTCGGCGGGGCACTGGGCGTGAACACCTACCTGATGTACGGGTTCTTCAACACCGTGCCGATCTCGCTCGACGAATCCGCGCGCATCGACGGCGCCAGCCACGTGCAGGTGTTCTTCAAGATCATCCTGCCGCTGGTCACCCCGATCCTCGCGGTCGTCGGCCTGCTGGCCTTCATCGGCATCTCCTCCGAGTTCGTGATCGCCTCCGTGGTGCTCACCGACCCCGAGTCCCAGACCCTGGCCGTGGGCCTGTACTCCTACGTGGCCCAGCAGCGCAGCGAGAACTGGGGCGTCTTTGCCGCCGGCGCGGTGCTTGCCGCGGTCCCCGTCATGACGCTCTTCCTCTTCCTGCAGCGCTACATCACCTCCGGCCTGACCGCCGGCGGCGTCAAGGGCTAGGCCCGCACCCGCACCACCCGCGAAGCACCCGCCCACGAAAGCACACCCAGGAGAACCGCACCATGTTGGCAGCAGACTCGGCGTTGATCCATGCCCCGCACCACGACGGATCCGGGCTTTACGTCCGGGGCCCGGGCATCCCGCGACTCGGGGACGAACTGCGGGTGCGGCTGCGTGTCCCGGCCGAACCCGGCCGCACCGCCAGGGTCTGGCTGCGCAGCCTGCGCGACGGCGAACCGCACATCGAGCCGGCCGTCCGGTCCGGGGACGACGGCGCCTTCGCGTGGTTCGAGGCGCCGCTGGTCATGGCCAACCCCGTGCAGCGCTACAGGTGGTACCTTGCGTACACCGACGACGCCGGGGCGACCGACCACCGCTGGTTCAACGCCACCGGGCTGCACCGCCGGGACGTGCCGGACGCCAACGACTTCAGGATCCACTCCGGCCGCGGCACGCCGGACTGGGTCAAGGAATCGGTCATGTACCAGGTGTTCCCCGACAGGTTCGCGAACTCCGGCGCCGAGAAGCCCGCGGCCGCATGGATGGTCGCCTGCGACTGGGACACCCCGGTGGAGGGCAGCGGCGAAAACACCGGCCGCCAGTTCTACGGCGGGGACCTGCCCGGCATCGAGGCGCGACTGGGCCACCTCGCGGAGCTGGGCGCCAACGTCCTGTACCTGACCCCGATCTTCCCCGCGGAGTCCAACCACCGCTACGACGCCTCCAGCTTCGACACCGTCGATCCGCTGCTCGGCGGGGACGCGGCCCTCGTCTCGCTGGTGTCCGCGGCGCACGGCCTGGGCCTGCGCGTGGTGGGGGACCTGACCACCAACCACACGGGTGCCGGGCACGAGTGGTTCCTCAAGTCCCACCAGAACCCCGGCGCACCCGAGGGGGAGTACTACTACTTCAACGAGGACCACAGCGGGTACGAGTCCTGGCTGGGCGTGCCCTCGCTGCCGAAGCTCAACTGGAACTCGGCGGCGCTGCGCGACCGCTTCATCCTGGACGACGACTCGGTGGCCGTGCGCTGGCTGAAGGAGCCCTACAACCTCGACGGCTGGCGCATCGACGTCGGAAACATGACCGGCCGGCTGGGCGCCGACGACCTGAACCACGAGGTGGCCCGCATGCTGCGGGCCCGCCTGGAAGAGGTGAAGCCCGGTGCCATGCTGCTGGCCGAGTCGACCTCCGACGCCGCCCCCGACGTGCCCGGGGACGGGTGGCAGGGAGCGGTCAGCTACACCAACTTCACCAGGCCGCTCTGGCAGTTCCTGGCCAAGGACCCGGACCCGGAGGCGCCCGGGTGGTTCTTCGGGCTGCCGCAGGCCGGGCCCGCGCGCATCGACGCCGCGGACTTCGTGGCAACCCACCGCGAGTTCTCCGCCGGATACAGCTGGGAGGTGCGGCTGGCCAACGCCAACGCCCTGGACACCCATGACACGGCGCGGGCGGCCAGCCACATGATCGAGGGCGGCCAGCAGATCGCCGCGTGCGCGCAGTTCAGCTTCCCCGGGATCCCGCTGGTGTTTGCCGGGGACGAATTCGGCCTCAAGGGGTTCAACGGCGAGGACTCGCGCACCCCCATGCCGTGGGACGCCCCGGAAAAGTGGGGTGCCGACCTGCGCGGGCTCTACGCCGACGCTGGCCGCCCTGCGCACCGAACACCGCGCGCTGGTGGACGGGTCGCTGCGCTTCATCCACGCCGAGGGCGACCTGCTGGTCTATGTGCGCGAACACGCGAGCGGATCCGTGCTGTGCGTGGTCAGCCGCGGGCCCGTGGCGGCCATCGCGGTGCCGGCCATGCTGGCGGGATCCGGAAACCGGCATCGTCATCGGCGCCGCTCTGCTGCACGTGGGCGACGCCCCGGAAACGGCAGTGGGCGACGACGGACAGTCACTGGTCATCGCGACCCCGGGAGCGGGCGCCGCGTTCTACGCGCTGCCTGCCCCGATCGGCCTGGAACTAGCCGGCAGGCGCAGGCGCCACTGGCGGTCACTCGCCGCCCGCGGCCTCCGGATCGAGCATCAGCCGGGCCTCGTCCCGGCGGTGGCGCAGCACCGCGTCGACGTAGGACGCCACCGCCTCCTCCATGGGCACGTTGGAGCCGCGCGCCTCGGAAATGTACCAGCGGTGCTCCAGCACCTCGTGCACGATCTGCGCCGGCTCCAGCTTGCCGTGGAACTCGCGCGGGATGGCGCCGGTGATCCTGTCAAAGACGTTGGCCACCCAGTGCGCCGCCACCAGCTCCTCGTCGAGGTCCGGGTGCTTCTTGGCCCGGTAGGCGTCCATGTCGTTGAGCAGGCGCCGGGCCTGTCCCTCCTCCACGTCCAGGCCGGTGAGCCGCAGCAGGCGGCGGGTGTGGTGCCCGGCGTCGACCACCTTGGGCTGGATGACCAGCTGGCCGCCGTCGGGGGAGGTCTTGAGGCTGATTTCCTCCACGTCGAAGCCCAGGTCGTTGAGCCTGCGGATGCGCTCGTCGACCCGCCAGCGCTCGGACAGGTCGAAGGATTCCTTCTCGTTCAGCTCGGCCCACAGCCCGCGGTAGGCGTGCAGGATCTGCTCGCTGGTGGCCACCGGGTCCACCTTCTCCTCGATGAGCCCCGCCTCCATGAGGTCCATGAGCTCCCCGGCGATGTTCACCCGCGCGATCTCCAGGTCGTATTCGCGCTGCCCGGAGGACAGCTCCGGGTAGAGCTCGCCGGTTTCCGCATCCACCAGGTACGCGGCGAAGGAACCGGCGTCGCGCCGGAACAGGGTGTTGGACAGGGACACGTCGCCCCAGTAGAAGCCGATCAGGTGCAGGCGCACCAGCAGCAGCGCCTGCGCGTCGATGAGCCGGGTGAGGGTGTCGCGGCGCAGCTTCTGGGAGAACAGCGCGCGGTAGGGCAGCGAGTACTTCAGGTGCCGGGTGACAAGCACCGGCTCGAGGTCGTTGCCGTCGGTGTCCTTGCGCCCGGTGATCACCGCGACGGGCTCCACGCAGGGGGCCGCCAGCCGGCGCAGCTTGCGCAGCATGTGGTACTCGTGCCGGGCCACGTGTTCGCCGGTTTCCTTGATGGCGATCACCGACCCGCCCATCATGGCGAAGCGCACCACGTGCCGCGAGATGCCGCGCGGCAACGGGGCCAGGGTGTCGGCCGGCCAGTCCTCGAGCTGGATCTGCCACGGCAGGTCCAGCAGCGCGGGGTCGGCCGTGGCGGAGGTGATGGACAGCGAGCCTGCCACGACGGGGCTGGCCGCGGCCTGCGGCGTCGCGCGGAAGCTTTCCGGGCTGGACGTAGTTGGTGGGTTCGTCGTGCCATTGGGCGGTGTGGCGAATCATGGGGGTGGAAACCGTCCCTAGTCGAAAGGCTCAGGTGCGCTGGATCAAACGCGGTGGTGATGGCAAAAGAATGCCGGATGTGCAAAAGCGGCCGCATTCAGGTGTACTGAATGCGGCCGCCGTTGGCACTTGGTCCGAGCTTACCGCCCGTGGTGACCGGGCTTAGACCTCGCTGGGAACCTGCTCTGCGTGGGCGCCCCGGGTCTTGTTGACGTCCGCCAGGCGCTCGCCGGAGGCGGTGTCGAAGAGGTGGACGTGGCCGACCTTCGGCAAGCACGTGCACGGTTTCGCCCTTGAACGGGGGCTTGCGGCCGTCGACGCGGACAACCATCTGGTATTCGGTGCCGCCGACGGTGGTGTGGCCGTAGACGTAGGCGTCGGCGCCGAGTTCCTCGACGACGTCGACGTTCACTGCCAGGCCCTCGCCGGCGGAAACCAGGTCGAGGTCCTCCGGGCGGACACCCAGGGTCACCGAGTTGCCGGTTGCTGCCTCGAGGGTCGCGGAGGACACCGGGTAGATGGTGCCGCCGAAGGCGACGCCGCCGTTGACTGCCGGCAGTTCCAGCAGGTTCATGGCGGGGGAGCCGATGAAACCGGCAACGAAGACGTTCTGCGGGCGGTCGTACAGCTCGCGCGGGGTGCCGACCTGCTGCAGCAGGCCGTCCTTGAGGACAGCGACGCGGTCGCCCATGGTCAGTGCCTCGACCTGGTCGTGGGTCACGTACACGGTGGTGACACCGAGGCGGCGGGTCAGCGAGGCGATCTGCGTACGGGTCTGCACGCGAAGCTTGGCGTCGAGGTTGGACAGCGGCTCATCCATGAGGAAGACCTGTGGGCTACGCACGATCGCGCGGCCCATGGCAACACGCTGGCGCTGGCCGCCGGAGAGTGCCTTCGGCTTGCGGTCAAGGTAGTCCTCGAGGTCAAGCAGCTTTGCGGCTTCCTGGACGCGGCGTGCGCGCTCTTCCTTGTCAACGCCGGCGATCTTCAGGGCGAAGCCCATGTTGTCGCCCACGGTCATGTGCGGGTACAGCGCGTAGTTCTGGAAAACCATGGCGATGTCGCGGTCCTTGGGGGGAACGTTGGTGACATCGCGGTCGCCGATGAGGATGCGGCCGGAGTTGACGTCTTCCAGGCCTGCGAGCATGCGCAGGGAGGTGGACTTGCCACAGCCGGAAGGGCCGACCAAAACGAGGAATTCCCCGTCGGCGATTTCCAGTGAGAGCTTGTCAACGCTGGGCTTGGTGGCTCCGGGGTAGACGCGTGAAGCCTGGTCAAAAGTTACAGATGCCATGGGGCATTAATCCTTTCACGGGCAGGTACGTGCCCGACGGTCCGTTGTGAATGGAATCACAAGCTTCTCATATCGAGTACCGCTTCCAAAAGGGTTGACAATTCTCCGGGCCCATTAAGACGGAATTGTGCTCTTGTATTACCTGAACCTATTTTGACTCCGATGTCCCCGGGACGCAGGACGGCAAAGGCGTCTTCGTCCGTGACATCGTCCCCGGCGAAGAGCACGGTGGAGGCGTCGGCCACCTCGCGCAGCCAGTCCAGCCCCTCGCCCTTGGTTCCCGACAGCACCGTGGCTTCAAGGACGGCCTTGCCGTCCAGGGTCCAGAGGTCCTTCGATGTCCTCCAGCTTTTCGTGGGCCGACACGTAGCGCCCTGGAAGCGACCTCCGGGGCTGCCTGGCGCACATGCAGGACCACCGAGGCGGGCTTGTATTCGAGGCTGGTGTCGGGGTTGTCGGAGACGACCGATCTCCAGCACCTTGGTGGCCTTGTCCAGGGCCGCCGACTGTTTCACGTTGAGGTCGATGTGCGTGGCATCGATGCCGAAGCTTTCCGGGGCCCAGCGTTCGGTGCCGTGGCTGCCCACCAGCAGTGTTTCCGTCGGCGGGTTTGCCACGGCGCGAAGGGACGCCAGATCGCGCCCCGAGATCAAGGCCGTGACGGTGTTTTCCGTGGACGCGAGCCTGGACAGCAACTCGGCGGAGGCAGGCAACGGCCGGGCGTCGTCGGGGTGATCGACAAGCGGTGCCAACGGTTCCGTCGAAGTCGAGCGCCACAAGGAGTATCTGGGTTTCGGCCAGGGTTTCGATGGCGTCGGCGAGTTCTGGCGACAGGGGTCCCATGGGTTTGTGCCTGGGTCCTTTCAAGGTTGGAGCGGAGAACGCCCGGCTGGATGGCCAGCCAGGCGGCGTTGTCCAGGCCGTTGCTAGACGAGGGTGTCGACCGGCAGGGGCTGGGACAACGCGGTCAGGAACGTGTCGGACCATCGGGCCACGTCGTGTTCCTTGAGGTGCCGGCGCATCCTGCGCATGCGCCTGGATGATTCGAGCGGATCCATGTGCACGGCGCGCAGGATTCCGGACTTCATGCCGTCGATGTCGTGCGGGTTCACCAGCACCGATTGCGTGAGCTGGTCCGCGGCGCCGGCGAATTCGGAGAGCACCAGCATGCCGCTGTTGTCGGTGTGGGCGGCCACGAACTCCTTGGCGACCAGGTTCATGCCGTCGCGCAGGGCGGTGACCAGCATGATGTCGGCGGCCAGGTACAGGGCAATCATTTCCCGCAGCGGGTACGAATGGTGCAGGTAGCGCACGGCCGTGTGTCCCATGGTGTCGTGTTCGCCGTTGAGCGAACCGACCATGAGCTCCACCTGGTCCCGCAACTGGGCGTAGCGTTCAACGTTTTCACGGCTGGGGCTGGCCACCTGGACCAGGCAGGTCTGGCCAACCACCAGGTCGCCGTCGGCCAGCAATTCGCCGTACGCCTTGAGCCGGTGCCTGAGTCCCTTGGTGTAGTCGAGCCTGTCAACACCCAGAAGCACGGTCTTGGGGTTGCCCAGTTCCTTGCGGATTTGCTTGGCCCGGGCAATGATCTCCGGGTCGTGGGCCAGCTCGGCAACCTGCGCCGTGTCGATGGAGATCGGATGGGCCTCGGCGCGGCAGATGTTCCTGGTCGAGGCGCTGCCATCCAGTTGCGCAGGCGGAATCGCCCACGAGCCCTTGACGGTGCGATCCGTGTAGCGGCGCATGCTGCGCAGGAAATTGCTGGCATCCGCCGTGCGTTGGAAGCCCACCAGGTCGGCGCCGGCAAGGCCCTCAAGGATCTGCCGCCGCCAGGGAAGTTGGGAAAAAATCTCGGGGGAAGGGAACGGGATGTGGTTGAAGAAGCCGATGCGCAGGTCGGGGCGGAGCTCACGCAGCAACTTGGGCACCAACTGCAATTGGTAGTCCTGCACCCACACGGTGGCGCCCTTGTTGGCGACCTTGGCGGTGGCCTCGGCGAATCGCTTGTTGACCTTCTTGTAGTTGTCCCACCACGTGCGGTGGAACTCCGGGGGGACAATGACGTCGTGGTACAGCGGCCAGAGCGTCGAGTTGGAGAATCCCTCGTAGTACAGCTCGAAGTCCTCGTCATCCAGGGGCACCGGAATCAGGTGGATGTTCTCGTTCTCGAACGGTGCGAGTTCTTCGCCAGTGGCCCCGTGCCAGCCGACCCAGGCGCCATCGGATTCCTGCATGACCGGTGCGATGGCGGTGACCAATCCACCCGGCGAACGACGCCACAGCAGTTCTCCGTCTTCTCCCTCAACCCGGTCCACCGGCAACCGGTTGGCAACCACAATAAAGTCATAGCCCCGATGTTCGGGGGCAGGTGAGGGCTCGTGATCTTGATCGGCCATCATAGTGATCCTCCAGTTCGCGAACGCCTAATTGTCCTTGAGCCTAGGTTAGCCTCGACACGGACGCGACACTATGACGCCGAGGAACGCCGCGTCAGTGCCCTAAACTGGTGAAGTTGGGGGAGTACCAAACCTACGTAAGGGACGATTGACCTATGGCATCCGATAGCCAGCGGCCGAACAAGGCCGAGCGCACCGCAAGCGCACGCGAGCAGGCGCAGAAAATGCGTGTTGCCCAGGAAGCCGCGGACAAGCGCAAATCACTGTTCATCAAGCTCGGCGTTCTCGTTGCAGTCCTGGCGGTGGTCGCCCTTGTCGCAGCCATCATCCTGCAGAACAACTCGGGCAAGGTCGCCGACGCGGGCAATGCACCCAAGGGCGGCAATGCCGCCGGCGGCATCACGCTGACCTCGGACAAGACGCTGGCCGACACCTCCGGCATCACGGTCGACGTCACCAAGGCCGGCACTCCTCCGCAGCAGCAGGGCGATACGCCACCGCCAGCGACCACGCGACGCCAAGGCCGCGGCCAAGGGCGAGCCGGTCAACCTGTTGATCTACGTGGACGTGAACTGCGTGCACTGCGCAGATTTCGAGGGCAAGTACGCCGACCAGATCGCCACCTGGCTTGCCGCCGGCGACGTCAATGTGGAATACCGCAACGTTGCCTTCCTTGATCGTGGTTCACCGACCAACTACTCCTCGCGCGGTGCCAACGCACTGGCCTGCGTTGCGGATGCCGCACCGGCTTCCTACCTGCCGTTCTCCAAGGCATTGTTCGCCCACTACCCGCAGGGCGAGATGAACAACAAGGCCCTGGCCCAGTTGGCCAAGGACAACGGCGCGGATGTCGCCAGCTGCATCGAGAAGGGAACCTTCCGCCCGTTCGTGAAGTTCACCGACGCTGCGGCCCGCGTGGATGCCATCGGTGGCACCCCGAGCATCTTCATCCAGGGCAAGCTCTGGGACCAGACCGCGAACCCGGACTTCGTTTCCTTCGTGAACGCACAGATCGCTGCCAACAAGTAAACAAAGGCACCGCATCTTCACGATGGCCGGGTTCCGGACCGCTTCGAGCGGCCAGGAACCCGGCCATACGTTTCCCTGCGGTTCGAGCCGGGCCCCGTCGGTTTTATGCTGCGGGTAATTGTCGGCTACGCTTGATTCTGCACTCGCGTTGCAAACACGCGATGAGTTGCACGCCTCCTTAGCTCAGTTGGCCAGAGCACCTGTCTTGTAAACAGGGGGTCACCGGTTCGAATCCGGTAGGAGGCTCCACCGAAATCCCCGTGATTTTGCGGCAAAAATGCCCAAGACCACGGGGATTTTTTCGATTTGACACGTAGTGCGAAGGATCGTGTCGCCCCGATGATGCAGTCGGGATCGATTCGGAACCTCTGCTGGAGTTCCGAGTGCTGATTCTTGGCGAAGACACCCCTGCCCCTGAATTCATTGATGAAGTGCCTCAGCCGAGGAAGCAACACCCATCATCTGCACGCCGTCCGATTACAGGGCTTCGATGGCCCTGAATCTATCGGCGAGAGTGCGCTGCGTCAGCGCCATGTCGAAGCTCATGAGGTCGTGGCCGTGCATCACCCCGGCATTCACATGCAAATCGCATGGAATCCCGGCCTCGTAGAGCCCTCGCGCGTATGCAATTGACTCGTCCCTGAAGATGTCGAGATCCCCGACTTCGATGTATGCGCGGGGAATGCCGGAGAAATCGTTCAGGCGTCCCGGTGCAGCAACGGGGGAAACCCCTTCACTTCCAATGGCGTCGCCGAGGACGGCATTCCAGCCTGTCCAGTTCGTGTCGTGGTTCCATGCGGTCAAGCCTTCCAAGCGTCGGGTCGGCCTCGGTGGTGCGGTCATCGAGCATCGGATAGATGAGGATTTGTCGCGCGATGGCGATGTCGCGATCCCGTGCCAGAATTGCCGTTCCCGCCGCCACGCCGCCTCCGCCGCTATCGCCCATGACTGCGATTCGATCCGTGTCGATGCGAAGCTCGTCGGCATGCTCGATGAGCCATTCAACTGCGCAGATCCCATCTTCCGGGGCCGTTGTGCCGGTGTGTTCCGGCGCCAGGCGATAGTCGACCAGCAGCATCGGGACGTTGGTTTCCTGGACGTAGTGCCGGACAACGCCATCGTAGTGATCGATCTTGCCGCCGATCCGCCCTCCGCCGTGGAAGTACACCACCGCGGGTCGGTCGGTTCTTTTATCCTCGGCGCCGGAGTACCAACGCAACTCGATCAGGGAACCATCGGGAGTCCCCACCAAGTGGGAACTGGACTCAATCCCGGGCGCGGATGGGCGGGGAATGTTGGCCAGGCCGGAATCGATGATCTCTCGCAGCCCCAACGCGTCGCCCCGGTCGGGAAGCTTGGTTTCGGGTGCTTGGGTCGCTGTTGCCGCCGTGAAGAGCGTCAGTATTTCCGGATCGAACCTATCCATTGCTGACATTTGTTGTTTCCTTTCAAATGCGACGAGGCCCCAAACCTGTCATCGAGGCTCTAATGGACAACTGTACGATAAGTGGATTTCTTGGGCAACTGTACGATTGAGTCATCGGAGGAACAGAGGAGGCGACCCATGGGCTTGACTGGCATGGCCCCGGCCGTATTCATGCGCGAAGGGAACGCGGCGGATCCAAGATCGGTCCGAACCCGGCAACTCATACTGGCCGCCTTCGAACGGCAACTCGAAAACGGCCGGGTTGCACCGACCGTGTCATCGCTTGCGCAAGAGGCCGGAGTGAGTCGCAGCTCGTTCTACAACCACTTCTCCGGTGCGGAAATTGTGGGGGTCGCGGCGTTCAGGGAACTGCTCGACACGATCAAGCCCTCGGGCAATGAAAACCAGGACAAGGATTCGTCGGCCGGGACTTCCCGCGTCAGCTTCGAGGACCTCTTTGGGCACCTCGAGCAACACCGGGTGCTGTGCTCGGCCGTGCTGACGCCGGATACCCAAACTCCCGCGCTGGCCGAACTCCATGCGATATTGGTTTCGCACCTCACGGAGGCCATAGCCACGGTGGGCTCCAAGCCTGCCGATCTTGATGCCGGCCGTGCGGCAACCTTCCTCGTCGGCGGAATCCTCTCCCTGCTCCTCGACTGGCTGCAAGAGCCCGCGGCGACAGCCGCCGAGTTGGCACTACTCGCCGATCGAATGCTGCCGGACTGGCTCAAGGGGGAGGAGCTATTTGAAGCCCCGATCCTGGTAACCACGGTTCCTCAGGTGGGAATCTGACCCTTTGAGGGCTGCATTGCCCGGGCCCCTGGCCCTGAGGTGCGCGGTGCCTCCCGGAGGGAATGGCCCGAGGCGCGAGGCCGTTGGTGGTCACTTGTCGGCGTGGCCCATTCCCCGGACCGAAGATCCAAAGAGTCCCTGACCCAAGCCGTGAACGGCTCGAGTCAGGCAATCGTGGGCCGGATGCGGCAGCCATGGGTGTCTGTGGCCCACGTCTGGCCAGGGCAGGGCGAGCTGCGGGTTGGGCGCCGGGGACTTTCCGGCCTCCTGCGGCCTTGATGCCGCGCACGAACCCAATCGCCACCCGCATCGAGCCGTTTCGACCTGGCGGGGCGTCGAGGCGGACGTATCCATGCCAGCCGGACATCGATCCGCGGCTTTCCATCGGAATGGCGTGAATCCTCAGAAGCGAGTTGAACATTTTCCTCGCATGCGGTGGCAAACCGACCGCTGGCCGCGTCTGGGATCGGCTTGACCGCTCGCTCAGGCAGCGCGTCATATTGCGAGTTTGCCGGGCCCGCATTTGCGTGGAAAATACTTCCCCACTTGGCCTTTCGAGTAATAGTTGCATTTAAATGTCTTGACTGAACACATTGACTCCGAAATGGTTCATACTGAACGTAATGCACAATACTAAACAAATTGGAGGGCGTGTCGATGATGAGTGAGGAACGACAGAATCGGATCCTTCGCGAACTGGCCCTGAGGGGATCGCTGAATGCCGCGGATTTCGCGCGCAGTCTGGGGATTTCAGGCATGACGGTCCGACGCGATCTCGCCCTCCTTGAAGAACAGGGGGCGCTGCAGCGCGTTCACGGCGGGGCAATTGCCGTTGCGGAACGTTTCGGGGATTCCGGCGGTCGCGCCCAGCGGAATGTCGGCAGGAACGGCAACAACTCGGGGGCGGTTTCCCCGGGCGGAAAGACCAACCCGCATGTCCCGGGGCAGCGACCGCTTGCCACCATCGGAATGGTCGTGCCTACGTCGAAGTACTACTTCCCAGGAGTTATCCGGGGGGCCGAGGCCGCGGCGTCAGAGCTCGGCGTCAGGCTGGTGCTCGGCGTCTCAAACTACTCGCCGGCCGAAGAGCAACGGCAAATACAACGCCTGCTCAAGAGCGGCGTCGATGGGTTGTTGGTGACCCCCAGCGGAGAACGCCTGGCCGGAACGCCCACGTTGGATCTCCTGGCCTCGGCGGAAGTTCCGATTGTCGTCGTTGAACGATCGATTGGCGATGTCCTGGACGCCGGCAGGCTCGAATCCGTTCAGAGCGACCATGTGCGCGGGGCGGAGATCGCCGTGACACACCTGCTGTCGTTGGGGCATCGAAAAATTGCGCTGTGCACCCGCAAGGACAGCCCCACGGCATCGCATATCGAGGAGGGCTACCGCCTGTCCACGCGCAATGCAGGGCTGCCGGACGATGCCAACCTGACGGCCATCACGTACGACACCAATGACCCCGAGAAACTCCGTCAGCAGATGAGCGGCATTGTCGAGCGGTTCGTGGAGGCCGGTGCCACCGCGGCCATCATCCACAACGACGAGGACGCGCTCACGTTTGCCGACTTGTGTGAAGCGCGAGGGCTCCGCATTCCCGACGATCTCGCGGTGGTGGCCTACGACGACGAGGTTGCGTCCTTGGGCGCGGTGCCCCTGAGCGCAGTGGCGCCGCCAAAGTTCGACGTCGGCTACCACGCCCTGCAAATGTGTTTGAACCGTCTGGGGCCCAAGCGTCGGTGGGACCTGGCCGTGCAGCGGGTCAGCCTGTCGCCGACGCTGGTCGTCAGGGAATCAACGGCCAATTAGCCTGTTGGGCAGGGATGCCCCGGCGCTCGTGCGCCTCCCCTGAATGGATTCGGTTGGGCCTGGCATCAGGGCCGGGCCCCTTCAGAGGTGCCCGCATGGATGCTGGCCGAGTGAATGCCGAATGGGCTTGGCGCGCCGTGTGACCCGCGGGCCGAGCGCGGCACTCGACTTGGAATGTTCACCTTTGTTCACTTTGTTTACTTCGTTCAGAACTGCGTGTTTTATGGATCTATCGCATCCGACGGTGATCACCGTCACCACCGCATCATGGATTTCAAGGGAGAACAATGAAGCGTCGCAAACTGCTCATCGGGGTAGCCGGTCTGGCCAGCAGCGTCATGTTGCTTGCCGCCTGTGGATCGGCTTCCGGTCCGTCCACTGCCCCCGTTTCAACCGGGGATCCCGCGGGATCCATTACCTTCTGGTCGTCGCTGGCCGGCATGGACCAGGTGGCCGAGGCCTTCAACAAGAGCCAAGACAAGATCACCGTCAACTTCGAGACCATTCCCCAAGGTGCCAGCGGCGGATACGCCAAGCTGTCCACCGCAATCACGGCCGGCAACGGCCCCGATGTCGCGACCATCGAGTACCCGCAGCTGCCGCTGTTCGTCAGCAACGGCCAGGTCCAGCCGTTGAACGGTCTGATCGACGAGGCCGAAACCGTTGACAAGCTGGCCACCGAAATTCGCGGCCAGATCGAATTCGGCGACAAGATCTACGGCCTGCCCTACGATGCGGCCCCCATGGTCATGTACTACCGCCAGGACATGCTCAAAAAGGCCGGCGTCGAGGTTCCCAAGACCTGGGCGGAATTCGAGGAGGCCGGCAAGAAACTCAAGAAGGTCGCCCCCGATTCCTACCTGGCAAGCTTCAACCCGAACGAAGTTGCAGCGACCGCGGGCCTGGCTTGGCAGGCAGGCGGCAGCTGGTTCGATGTCGCAGACGACAGCTGGAAGATCGGCATCAACGATGCCGCCACCAAGAAGGTGGCAGACTTCTGGCAGAAGCTGATCGACGCCGACCTCGTCAAGGTCTCGCAGGCCTACAGCGATGAATGGAGCCTCGACCTTTCCAACGGAACGGTGGCCGGCGTCGTTGGCGCCAACTGGAGCGCCACCGGCATCCAGAAGCGCACCGAGGCCAGCGGCCAAAAGGGCAAGTGGATTGCCGCGCAGCTGCCCAACTGGGATGCGCCGGCCGGCGCCTTCTACGGCGGATCCAGCTTCAACATCACCAAGAGCAGCAAGAACCCTGCCGCCGCGGCCGAGTTCATCAAGTACCTGACCACCAACCCGGAAGCCATCAAGGCCCGCGGCAACACCGGATCTGCATTCCTGGCATTCCCCGGCCTGACCCCGGTGGCGCAGGAGGCCTTCGACGCCAGCTACTTCGGCAACGACATCTACGAGGTCTTCGAGTCCGCCTACAAGACGGTCTTGCCGGACTGGCAGTGGGGCCCGAACTGGGACGTCACCAACACCGCACTGAAGGACGCCTACGGGAAGCTCAGCACCGGGGGAACCCTCGGCGAGGCAGTCGACACCGCGCAAACCGCGACGGTTGACGGGCTGAAGCAAAGCGGCCTGTCCATCGCAGAGTAGCACCACCCCCTTTCCGGGTTGCCGCCGCACGGCGGCAACCCGGCCCAGTTAGGAGATCCCCATGGCCCCCGAGGCCCCCACATCCGTTCGGCGCGCGACGCGCTCCACGGTCACAGGCACAGGCGGCAGGACCGCTTCGCTGTTCCTGGTCCCGTTCTTCACCCTGTTCGCGGTCGCCATCATCGCACCGGTCGTCTATTCGATAGTGCTCAGCTTCTACACGCAGCAGAAGTCGGGCCTGGGCTTCGGCGAGGCCAAGACGGTCTTCGTCGGGTTGGAAAACTATGCACAGGTTTTCGCCTCGGAGTCGTTCGTCGGGGGCATCCTCCGGCTGGGTCTCTACTGCCTGATCTACATTCCCGCTCATGGTGGGCGGGGCCATCGTCTTCGCGCTGCTGCTTGACGCGACGGTGGCAAAGGCCCGCAAGCTCTTCCAGCTGCTGGTGTTCCTGCCGCACGCGGTGCCCGGCGTCATCGCCGCCCTGATCTGGGCCTACCTCTACACCCCGGGCATCAGCCCGCTGGTCCAGGCACTGGAAAGCGGCGGCATCCAGATCAACTTCCTGGATGCCAACATGGTGCTTCCCGCGATCGTGAACATCGGGGTCTGGGAATGGACCGGCTACAACGTCATCATCATCTTCACCGCCCTGCAGGCGGTTCCGCGCGAGATCCTGGAGGCCGCCCGGGTGGATGGCGCCGGGGACATCCGCATTGCCATGGGCATCAAGATGCCCATGATCCTGCCGGCACTGAGCGTGATCATGCTCTTCACGATCATCGGAACCCTGCAGCTGTTCACCGAACCAACCATCCTGGCCAAGGCCACACCGTCCATCACCAGCAGCTGGGTCCCCAACATGTGGGCCTATGACGCCGCCTTCATCAGGCACGACCTGAACCAGGCCGCGGCCGCTTCGATCATCATTGCCGGGTTGGCAGCGTTGCTGTCGCTACTCGTCACCCGCTTGAGCTCCAGGATGAACAAATCATGAGCACAGATACCATGACCAAACCTGCCACGGCCCCCGCAAAACCTGCACCCAAGGCGGCCAAGCCACCAAAGGCGCAAGCCCACCGCAACGGGTTCATCAGCACCTTCACCGTCAACGGCCTGCTGATCCTGGGCTCCGCCTACATGGTCGTCCCCGTGCTGTGGCTGCTCTTCGCCTCCACCAAGAACACCGCCGACCTCTACGGAACCGGCGCGTACTCCTTCGGCGATTTCTCGCTCTTCGAAAACATCGGCAACGTCCTTGCCCAGGACAACGGGGTGTTCCTGCGCTGGATGGGCAACTCGGTGCTCTACGCGGGCGTCGGGGCCGTGCTCGGCGGGCTCATCTCCGTCATGGCCGGCTACGCGTTCGACAAGTTCGAGTTCCGCGGCAAGAACTCCCTGTTCGGCTTCGTGCTGGTAGGTGTGCTGATCCCCAACACCGCAACGGTGTTGCCCATGTACCTGCTGGCCTCGCTGGTGGGAGTGACCAACACCGATCTGGGCCGTGCTCATCCCGGTGATGTGCAATCCCTTCGGCGTCTACCTGGCCCGCGTCTATTCGGCGTCGTACGTCCCGGCGGAAACGCTCGAGGCCGCCCGCATGGACGGTGCCGGACCCATCCGCTCGTTCTTCTCGCTGGCGCTGCCCATGATGATGCCGGGCTTCGTCACCATCGCCCTGTTCCAGTTCGTCGGGGTGTGGAACAACTTCATGCTTCCGCTGGTCATGCTCCAGGACCAGAAGCTGCTGCCGGTCAGCGTGGGCATCTCGATCTGGCAGGGCTTCGCGGTTCCGCAGCCCGACTTCGTGCCCATGGTGATCACCGGTTCGCTGCTCTCGCTGGTTCCGCTGCTGCTGGCCTTCATCTTCCTGCAGCGCTTCTGGAAGTCCGGCATGAACGCGGGGAGCATCAAGTGAGCGACCCGTCATCACGACTCAACGTCGCCCTCGCGATGCCCCAGGACGTGGCCCGGAGGGTGTTCCCGGCCCGGCTCCTGGAAAGGCTCGAACCCGAACTGAACCTGCTGAGCACCGAGCCGCTGCAGGAATTCGACTCGCCGCGCTCCCGCTCGTTGCTGGCCCGCACCGACATCCTCATCACCGGGTGGGGGTGCCCGCAAGCTGGACGAAACCGTGCTCGATGCCGCACCGAACCTGCGCTACATCCTGCATGCGGCCGGAAGCGCCAAGCACCACGTCGGCCAGGCCTGCTGGGACCGGGGCCTGCAGGTGAGCACCGCCGCCGAGGCGAATGCCGTTCCCGTCGCCGAGTACACGGTGGCCATGATCCTGCTGGCGAACAAGAACGTCCTGCAGCTGGCGCGGATCGTGCACACCTTGCACTCGGCCGTGGAACCCGAGGACTACTTCCCGCAGCTGGGGAACTTCCGCAAGCGGGTCGGCATCATCGGGGCCTCGAAGATCGGCCGGCACGTGATCAGGCTGCTGCGCTCCTACGACCTGGAGGTCGTGGTCGCCGATCCGTACCTGGAGCCCGCAGAGGCGGCCGAACTCGGGGTCGAACTGGTGAGCCTCGACGAACTGGTGGCCAGCAGCGACGTCGTGTCCCTGCACGCGCCCTCGCTTCCTTCCACCCGGCACATGATCGATGCCCGGCAGATCGCCCGGCTTCCGTCCCGGGGCCACCTTCATCAACACCGCCCGCGGCGAACTGGTTGACCAGGACGCGTTGCTGCACCGGATCGAGCAGGGCGACCTGTATGCGGTGCTGGACGTGACCACGCCATGGTCGTTGCCGCCGGACTCGGGTTTCTACGTGAACCCGAACGTGCTGCTGACCCCGCACGTGGCGGGTTCCCTGGGCAGCGAACTCGAGCGCATGGCCGCCAGCACCGTCGAGGAGGCCCTCCGGCTCTCCCGCGGGGAACCGCTGCAGTTCCGGCTGCGCGCCGCGGACCTGGCCTTCACCGCCTAAGGAAGAGCCCGAACCGGCCGGCCGCGGCGCGCCAGGCTGCACCTCCGGCCAACCGAACGACCCGTCACCGATAGACCGACCAAACAAACAACCACACATAGCCCAGCCACCGCATGCGCAGCAAAGGACGATCCATGACGAACCCACATCTCAGCAGACGAACCATCCTGCAGGCCGGCGGCACCGTCGGGCTGGCTGCGGCCCTGGGCCTCGCGGGCGGCGGCGCGGCAAACGCGTCCTGGCTGCCCGCGGGCCGCCCGGGGAAGCAGGCCCCGAGATCCTCGACCTGGGTCCCGCCGTGGTCCAGTTCGGGTTGATGAGTTCGATCCTGGTCGGGGACGTGGTCTACATCGGATCCCGCAACGTCGAACCCGTGCGGATCGTCGCCTACCACGTGCCGACCGGCAAGGTCGTGGGCCAGACCGAGCTGGCGACGGGGCACAGCATCCAGACGCTGACCGCGGACTCCGCGGGCAGGTACCTCTACGCGGGAATCCTGCAGAAGTCGACGGGCCCGCAGCCGAACCTCTACCGCTGGGACCTGGCCTCGCTGTCCGTGCCGGCGACGCCGATCGGCCGCATCGGCGACCGGGACGTCCGCGACCTCAGCGTCGCACCCGACGGACGGCTCTACGCGGTGGGCGGCGGCAGCCCGACGGCCCCGGCCCTGTGGGAGTACAACCCCGCCACCGGCCTGATCGCAAACCTCGGCATCCCGGACGCCGGTGCCACCCTGGCGCGGGCCGTCGCCGCCACGGACGAGACCGTCTTCTTCGGGGCCGGAAGCACCCTGGGAGGCGGCGGCAGCGCCGGGCGCGCCTGCCTGCACGCCTACGACCGGGCGAGCCGTACCTTCAAGCAGGTCACGCCCGCCGAGATGCTGGCGGATCCCAGCATCAGGGACCTGGCCATCCTCGGGGACAAGCTCCTGGTCAGCTCCGCGGGCTCGACCGAGCAATCGAAGGTCGCCCTGATGGACCCGAAGGATCCTGCTTCCTACGCGCTGGCGACGTCGATCGGCAAGACCGCCAAGAACTTCGCGGCCATCGGCGGGCACGTGTACTTCGCCAACGAATCCGGCCTGTGCGCCTACTCCGTCGCGTCCAACTCGATCTCGCAGGTGGACGTCGGGGGACCGGCGCTGGGCGAAATCTGGGGCGTGGACGCCCGGGACGGCAAGGTCCTGGTGACCTCCGCCTACGGCTTCATCGCCGAGATCGATCCCGTCACGGGGGACTCGGCGGTCACGCGACCTCGGCGAGGCGGGCGCGGTCTCCACCGCGCAGGCAGCCATGGGCCTGGCCGCCGGCGCCGGCTTCATCTACGTCGGCGGCAACGGCGTGATAGCCCGCCACTCCATGGAAACCGGGGAAGTGCTCAACCTGCAGGCCCCGGGCGAGGCCAAGGACGCCGTCGTCGTGGACGGGGTGTTGTACACGGGCCAGTACAGCTCGCAGGGAATCTGGACCTACGACCCGGCGCGGCGGCAAGCCGATCCACCAGGCCGCGGACTTCCCGGGGGCCCAGAACCGGCCGCTTGACGTGTGCTGGGACGCGGAGAACAAGCTCGTGCTGGTCGCGGCGCAGTCGGACACCGAGGGCGGCGGGTCGTTCTGGACCTACGAGCCGGCGCACCGGGGCCAAGCAGTGCTTCGTCAACCCGATCGACGACGTGCAGCTCCTGCGCGCCGTGGCCACCCGCGACGGCGTCGCCTACCTGGGCGGCGGGCTGTCCTCGCTGGAGGGCGCCGGGCACCGTCGTCGCCTTCGACCCGGTGGCGGGCCGCGAGCTGTGGAGGATCGAACCGAAGATGGGTGCCGGGATCGCCGCCCTGGCCGTGCAGGGCACGGCACCTCTACGGGCTGACCCGCAAGGGCGGGCTCTTCGTGATCGACCTGCCCAAGCGCCGCATCGTGCACCGCTCTGACATCAGCGCGTTGTCCAGGGGCTTCGGCGCGCTGGTGGCCAACCGCGGGGTCGTCTACGGCGTCTCGGACACCACGGTGTTCCGTTTCGACCCCAAGACGTTCGCGGTCGACCACGGTCGTGGCCGACACCGACGGCGGCTGGTACAGCGGGTCCCACATCACCAACGACGAATCCGGCTACCTGTACACCATGCGCGGCCGCAACCTGGTGCGCATCAACGACCACCCGCGGCGCTAGCGCCCCGGGTCCGGAAAACGGCGCCCGGCGGCGGCACCTGGGTGGGTGCAGCCGCCGGACGCCGTTCGTGCACGCCGGAGCGCCGAACGACGGATTGAACCGCCCGTTGGAACCAAGAACCAAGTACCAAGAAGCCCAGAACCGGGATCCGCCGGATCCCCCTTCCCGAATGCGAGCGTCCCGATGATTTCCGTTCCGTACATCCTGCCCGGCCGCCCCGCGGCCGCCCGGCCATCGGCCCTGTTGAGCGCGGGGCTCTGTTCGGTGACGCTGCGCTCGCTGGGCATCGAACAGGTGGTTGCCGCCGCGGCCGCGGCCGGACTGTCCGGCATCGAATGGGGGAGCGACGTCCATGTTGTCGATGCCGCATCCGCCGACCTGGCGCGGGAGGCCTGCGCCGCGGCCGGGCTGCGGGTCTTCTCGCTCGGGTCCTACTACCGGGCCGGCGGCTTCGGCGACTTTGACGTGGTGGCTGCCCTGGCAGCCCGCTTGGGGGCGCCACGCATCCGCATTTGGGCCGGGGAGACCGAACCCGCGGACGCCGACGAGGACACCTGGGAGGCGGTGGTGGGGGACACCCGGCGCATCGCGGCAATCGCCGCGGCCCACGGCCTCGAGCTGGCCTTTGAGTTCCACGGCGGTTCGCTCACCAGCACCGTTGAATCGACCCTCGAGCTGCTGGCCCGGGTGGACCGGCCCAACGTCGGCACCTACTGGCAGCCTGCCGTGGGCATCGGCGACCGGGAAGCCCTGGAATCGCTGCGCCGGGTGATCGGGCACGTCACGGGAATCCACTGCTTCTCCTGGTGGCCGGCAACCGAGCGGCTTGCGCTGGAGGAACGCGGCGGGCTCTGGCGCGACGTGGCCGCCGTGCTGCTGGAACACGGGCGCGGGATGGACCTGATGCTCGAGTTCGTCGCGGGAGACAGCCCCGATCAACTGATCAGCGATGCAGCCTTCCTGCGCACGCTCACCGAGGGGCCGGCTCCGGCCTAATTGCCGCCCGTCCGGTAGAACCGGTGGAGGTGCTGTGGCGCAACACCACGGCGCCCTCGACGGCGGAGGGGCCCGCATCGCCGGAGATGGAACCCAGGGTGGCAAGCCTGCCGAGTTCCTCCAGCGGCAGGCCCACGGTGGACAGCGCCGGCTGGAAGTCGCGCAGCCATTCGATGTCGTCGAACCCGGCCAGCGCGGCATCCCGCGGAACCTCCAGCCCGTGTTCGCGCAGCGCGGCGGCCACGCCGATGGCCATCACGTCGTTGCAGGCGAAGATGCAGGGCCGCGGCGCGCCCTCGGCGGCGAGCTTTCCCGGCGATCCCGTTGCCGGCGTCGAAGCCGCCGTTCCTGTTGAATCCGGTGCGCACCACGTCCGCCGCCGGCCGTCCCGCGGCGGCCAGCCCCTGCTGGAAACCGCGGATCCGCTCGTCCGACGTGGCCAGGCCCTCCGGCCCGCCCACGATCACGAACGGGCCCGCGTGGTCCCGGGCCAGGGCGAGTGCGAGCTCGCGCGCGAGGGCCTCATTCGGGAATCGCGACGGTGTGGACGCGAGCCGGTTTCGGCGACCCCCGCGACCGGCTGGCCCAGGGTGCCGACGCGGCCCCCGTTGCGGCAATAGCGGTCCAGCTCGACCGCCAGTTCGGCATTGGCGTCCGCGTCCTCGGGGCGCGTGGAGCGCGAGCCGGCCAGGATGATCGATTCCGCCCTCCGCCCGGCAAACGCCATGACAGCCTCTTTCTCGGACGCCGGGGTGCCGTCGGTGGTGGCCAGCAGCACCATGCGGTGTTCCTGCCGGGCTGCGGCCTGGACGCCCCGGGCGATGGCGGAGAAGTAGGGGTCGGCGATGTCGTGGACGATCAGCCCGATGAGGCCCGTGCTGGATTTGGCCAGGGCCTGGGCCTGGGCGTTGGCCACGTAGCCCAGGGACGCGGCGGCGTCGCGGACGCGCTCGGCGATGCCTTCGGCGGGCTTCCTCGCGGAGCCGTTGAGGACCCGGGAGGCGGTTGCCTGCGAGACTCCGGCCAACTTGGCCACTTCGGCCAATGTGCTTGCTGCCACGGGTTTTCCTTTCGAGGGGAGTGCTGGAACCACATTACGCGAGTCCGGGACGGATTTGGGAAAGCGCTTGCCCAAATGTCGCGGACGGTGCACACTGGACACATCGGGAATGCGCTTTCCCGCTTTCCGACACCGCACACACCACGAATTCCGGAGGACCCGCATGGGCATCGAAACCAAGACGATCCGCATCGCCATGAACGGCATCACCGGCCGCATGGGCTACCGCCAGCACCTGCTGCGCTCCATCCTTCCCATCCGGGACGCCGGGGGCTTCACGCTGGAGGACGGCACCAGGATCCAGGTCGAACCGATCCTGGTGGGCCGCAACGAGGCCAAGGTCCGCGAGCTGGCCGAGAAGCACAACGTCGCCGAATGGTCCACGGACCTCGACGCGGTGATCAACGACCCGAGCATCGACGTCGTCTTCGACGCCTCGATGACCAGCCTGCGTGCCGCCACGCTGAAGAAGGCGATGCTGGCCGGCAAGCACGTGTTCACCGAGAAGCCCACCGCCGAAACCCTCGAGGAAGCCATCGAGCTGGCCCGCATCGGCCAGACCGCGGGAGTCACCGCCGGCGTGGTGCACGACAAGCTGTACCTGCCGGGCCTGGTCAAGCTGCGCCGCCTGGTGGACGACGGCTTCTTCGGCCGGGTCCTGTCCATCCGCGGCGAATTCGGCTACTGGGTCTTCGAGGGCGAGAACCAGGCGGCCCAGCGCCCGTCCTGGAACTACCGCAAGGAGGACGGCGGCGGCATGACCACCGACATGTTCTGCCACTGGAACTACGTGCTCGAGGGCATCATCGGCAAGGTCAAGTCCGTCAACGCCAAGACCGCCACGCACATCCCGGCCCGCTGGGACGAGTCCGGCACCGAGTACAAGGCCACGGCCGACGACGCCTCCTACGGCATCTTCGAGCTCGAGACCCCGGGCGGGGACCAGGTCGTCGGCCAGGTCAACTCCTCCTGGGCCGTGCGCGTCTACCGCGACGAGCTCGTCGAGTTCCAGGTCGACGGCACCCACGGCTCCGCCGTCGCCGGCCTGAACAAGTGCGTCGCCCAGCAGCGCGCCCACACGCCCAAGCCCGTCTGGAACCCGGACCTGCCGGTCACCGAGTCCTTCCGCGACCAGTGGCAGGAAGTGCCGGCCAACGCGGAGCTGGACAACGGCTTCAAGCTGCAGTGGGAGGAATTCCTGCGCGACGTCGTCGCCGGCCGCGAACACCGCTTCGGCCTGCTCTCCGCCGCCCGCGGCGTCCAGCTCGCCGAGCTGGGCCTGCAGTCCAACGACGAACGCCGCACCATCGACATCCCGGAGATCGCGCTCTGATGGCCACCCTGATCCTGCCCGCCGCCGACGGCGGCACCCGCGAGTACACCCTGCAGCCGGCCACCGACTGGGCCAAGCCCGTCGCGCCGCTGACCGCGCGCCGCGCCTACGCCGCGGCCCACGTCATCCCCGAGACCACCGCGGAGAACGTGCCCGGGGCCCCGGCCCGCCTCGACTGGGAAGCCACCCTGGCCTACCGGCACGAACTGTGGTCCCACGGCCTGGGCGTCGCCGACGCCATGGACACCGCCCAGCGCGGCATGGGCCTGGACTGGGCCGCGACCCAACAGCTCATCAAGCACACCGGCGTGGAGGCGGCCGCGGTCGTCGCCTCGAACAACCCCGCCACCGCCGGCAAGACCGTCCGGGACCTGGTGTCCTGCGGCGCCGGCACCGACCAGCTGGACCTCGACGCCCTGCCCGTCGGGCCGGGCCGGACTCGACGCGGTGCTCGAGGCCTACCGGGAACAGATCGCCGTGGTGTCCGAGTCCGGGCCCAAGGTCATCCTGATGGCCTCGCGCGCGCTGGCGAAGGTCGCCGAATCCGCGGAGGACTACCTGCACGTCTACTCCACGCTGCTGCGCGGAGGTCGACCAGCCGGTGATCCTGCACTGGCTGGGCACCATGTTCGACCCGGCGCTCGCCGGGTACTGGGGCTCGGACGACGTGGCCACGGCCACCGAAACGTTCCTCTCGCTGGTCCGCGAGCACGCGGACAAGGTGGACGGCGTCAAGGTCTCGCTGCTGGACGCCACCCACGAGACCGAGCTCCGGGCCGCGCTTCCGGAGGGCGTGCGCCTGTACACCGGGGACGACTTCAACTACCCGGAACTCATCGACGGCGACGGCACCCACCACTCGGACGCCCTGCTGGGCATCTTCGCGGCCATCTACCCGGCGGCCTCCGCGGCGCTGCAAAGCTACGACGCGGGCGAACCCGCCAGGGCCCGCGCCATCCTGGACTCCACCCGCGAGCTGGGCAAGCACATCTTCAGCGCCCCCACGTTCTACTACAAGACGGGCATCGCGTTCATGTCCTGGCTCAACGGGCAGCAGGCCGGCTTCCAGATGGTCGGCGGCCTGCATTCGGGCCGCTCCGTGCTGCACCTGTCCCGCACCCTCGAACTGGCGGACCGGGCCGGGCTGCTCAGGGACCCGGAGCTGGCGGCCTTCCGCATGGCCGGCTTCCTGCGCACCAACGGGGTGGGCGCATGAGCGACCACCAGGGGGATTGCCAGGCTGATTACTCGAGGCTCTCGCTGAACAGCGCGACCACCAAGAAGCTGACCCTGCCGCAGGCCATCGACGCCTGCGTGGCGGCCGGGCATCCCGGCCATCGGCCCGTGGCGCGACCGCGTGGCCGAGGTCGGCGTGGAGAACGCCGCCAGGCTCATCAAGGACGCCGGGCCTGCGCGTGTCCTCGCTGTGCCGCGGCGGCTTCCTGACCGCCCCCGACGAGGCCGGCCAGGCCGCCGCGCTGGCGGACAACCGCGCCGCCATCCTGGAGGCCGTGGCGCTGGAAACCACCGAGCTCTTCCTGGTGGTCGGCGGGCTGGCCCCGGGGGAGAGGGACGTCATCGCCGCCCGCCAGCGCGTTGCCGACCGCCTCGCGGACCTGGTGCCGTTCGCCGCGGAGCACGGCATCCGCCTGGTGCTCGAGCCGCTGCACCCGATGTACGCGGCGGACCGCGCGCTGATCTCCACCCTCGGCCAGGCGCTCGACCTCGCGGCCCCCTACGACGCCTCGGCCGTCGGCGTCGCGGTGGACACCTTCCACGTCTGGTGGGACCCGGACCTGCAGGCCCAGATCGAGCGCGCCGGCCGGGAGAACCGGATCGCCTCCTACCAGGTGTGCGACTTCAACCTGCCGATCGCCGCCGACGCCCTGCTCTCGCGCGGCATGATGGGCGACGGGGTCATCGACTTCGCGACCATCGGCGGCTGGGTGCGCGACGCCGGCTACACCGGCGACATCGAGGTGGAGATCTTCAACCAGGAGATCTGGGACGCCGACGCGGACACCGTCCTGGCCACCCTGAAGGAACGCTACGCCCGGCTGGTGCTCCCGCATGCCTGAGGCCGGCCGGCCCGCTGCGCGTCCTGGTGGCGCCGGACAAGTTCAAGGGATCGCTCACCGCCACCGAGGCCGCCGCGGCGATGGCCGAGGGCGTGCTGCGCGTGTATCCGGATGCCGTGGTGACGCAATTTCCGATCGCCGACGGCGGCGAGGGGACCCTGGACGCGGCGGTGAACGCCGGCTACGAGCTGCGCTCGGACACTGGTCACGGGCCCGCTCGGCCAGGAAATCCTCGCGCACTGGGCGCTTCACCGGGAACCGGACGGCACCGCGCGTGCGGTCATCGAAACGGCCCAGGCCTCCGGCCTGGCCGCCTCGGCCCGGACCCCGGACGGGCGCGCTTGGCGCCCACAGCTACGGGTGCGGGGAACTGGTCCTCCGGGCGCTCGACGCCGGCGCCACCGAGATCGTCATCGGCCTGGGCGGGTCCGCCATGACCGATGGCGGCAGCGGCGCCCTGCTGGCCCTGGGGCTCGGGCTTCTTGACGCCCACGGCGATCCGGTGGGCCTGGGCGGCGGGCAGCTTGCCGACGTCGTGTCGGTGGATGCCTCCGGGCTCGACCCCCGGCTGGGCAAGGTGCGGATCCGCCTGGCCGTCGACGTCGGCAACCCGCTGCTCGGGGCCCGACGGGAGCGCCGCCGTCTTCGCCCCGCAGAAGGGCGCCGACGCTTCGGCGGTGGCCGTGCTCGAGGCGGGCCTGCGCCATTGGTCGGGGGTGCTGCGCCGGGCGACGGGCCGGGACGTCAACGTTCCCGGAGCCGGGGCCGCCGGCGGCTTCCCCGCGGCGTTCCTGGCCTTCACCCAGGCGGTCCTGGAGCCGGGCTTCCGGCGGGTGGCGGAGCTGAGCGGCCTGGCGGCGCAGCTCGATGCCACCGACCTGGTGATCACCGGCGAGGGCTCCCTGGACGCCCAGTCCTTCGAGGGGAAGGCGCCGATCGCGCTGGCCGAGGTGGCCAGGGTGCGGAACCTGCCCGTCCTGGTGGTCGCCGGCCGCATTGCGGCCACGCCGGAGGAGCTGGAACGCTACGGCATCACCGGCGCTGCCCAGCTGCTCGACTTCGCGCGGGGGACCTCCGGCACGCCGGATCCCGCCGATGCCATGGCCAACGCGGCGCTCTACCTGCGCAGCGCCACGGCCCGGGTGCTTGCGGGCGCGTTGAACCCGGCCGTCCGCGTTTAGGCGGTGGCGCCCCGGGGCGGCGCGGTGCTTTTGCGGACCATCAGGCGCGTGGGCACGCTGACATCGTGCGCCGGGGTGTCGCCAGCGATCTGGTGGAGCAGGTTCTCGATGCTCAGGCGTCCCACGGCGTGGAAGTCCTGGCGGATCGTGGTCAGCGGCGGCCAGAACGAGGCCGCCTCCTCGAGGTCGTCGAACCCCACGATGCTGACGTCCCCGGGGATGGCGCGGCCCAGCTCGTGCATGGCCCGCATGGCGCCGAGCGCCATTTGGTCGTTCGCGGCGAAGATGGCGCTCACTGCGGGGTTCTTGCCCAGCTCGAGCCCGATCCGGTAGCCCGATTCCGCCGACCAGTCGCCGTGGAGCACCTCGGGCGCCTGGATCCCGGCTTCCTCGAGCGTCCGCTTCCACGACTCCGCCCGGTGCAACGCGGAAAAGGACGAGGCGGGTCCGCCGATGTGCCAGACCTGGCGGTGGCCAAGCCCCAGCAGGTGCTCGGTGGCCAGCCGGGCGCCCTGGTGCTGGTCCGTGTCCACCACCGAATAGCCCGATCCGGCATTCGAGTCGATCACGACCGCGGGCAGGTCCTCGGGAAGGGCGATGTCCGCATGGTCGAGCAGGTGGGCCTCGAAAATGATGACCACGCCGTCCACCTGCTGCTCGCGCAACTGGTGGTAGGCGCCGGAGACCTTGCCCGTGGTGGGGTCGGTCAGCGGGATGAGCGTGACGGAGTAGCCGGCGCGCGACGCGGCCGTGGCGATCGCGTCGAGGGTGCGCATGTTGCCGAAGGTCGAAAGCGTGAACATGATGACGCCGATGGACTTGAAGCGGCCGCTCTTCAGGGCCCGGGCGGCCCGGTTCGGCCGGTAGCCCAGTTTCTGCATCGCATCCAGGACCCGCTTCTTCGTCGTTTCCTCGACATTGCTGAGCCCGTTGGCAACGCGGGACACCGTCTGGGAGGACACGCCGGCCTCCCTGGCGACGTCCGCCATGGAGGGGCCGCGCGTGGTGCGGGCGTGGTGCGAAGCTGCGTTTCCATCCCCGAGGTCGGGGAAGCTGGAATGTGAAAGTGTCATTTTTCCCTTTTCCTCTTGCATGTTTACCTAAACATGCTACTTTTGTTTCCACAATGTTTGCGTAAACATACCAGGATGAGACTAAGGATACTTATGACAACGACGTCGAGCGCGACGGTTGCCACCCGGTCCCTTCGGCCACGGCGGCGCAGCGGCAGGTGGACGGGGTGGGCGTTTGTTGGCCCCTTCATGCTGGTCTTTGCGCTGGTGTTCCTGGCCCCCGTCGTTTACGCCATTTACCTGAGCCTGTTCCAGAACCAGATGGTGGGCGGCAACAAGTTCGTCGGCGGAGCCAACTACGTCCAGGCCTTGACCGACCCGCAGTTCTGGGACGCGGTGCGCCGGGTGGGACTGTTCCTGGTCGTGCAGGTGCCCATCATGCTGTGCGTGGCGCTGGCCGCGGCGCTGGCGATCGACAGTTCCCGCCTGCGGTTCTCGTCGTTCTTCCGCATCTCGATCTTCCTGCCGTACGCGGTCCCCGCCGTCGTGGCGACCCTGATGTGGGGGTTCATCTACGGCCCGCGCTTCGGCCTGGTGGGAAACCTCAACGAATTCTTCGGCTGGGCGATCCCGGATCCGCTGTCCAGCAGCTGGATCCTCGTCGCGATCGGCAACATCACGACGTGGGAATTCACCGGGTACAACATGCTGATCTTCTACGCGGCGCTCAAGACCATTCCCTCGGACCTCTACGAGGCGGCAAGCCTGGACGGGGCCGGCGCGCTGAGCGTCATCCGGAACATCAAGATCCCCTCCATCCGCGGAGCCATCGGCATCGCCACCATCTTCTCGGTCATCGGCAGCTTCCAGCTGTTCAACGAGCCGAACATCCTCAAGGCGCTGGCCCCGAACTCCATCAGCTCCTACTTCACCCCCAACATGTACGCCTACAACCTGTCCTTCGCCGGCCAGCAGTTCAACTACGCGGCGGCGATAGCCATGATCATGGGCCTGCTGACGATGATCGTGGCCTACATCGTCCAGCTCTCAGGTTCTCGAAAGGATGCCTAGCCCATGTCGCTGCAACTGAGTCCTCCCGAGACCCCGACCGCCCCGCCCGTGAAAAGCCGCACGGCGCCCCGGTTCAGCTCCGGCCCGCGCCGCGGAGTGACGCACAAGCGCAAGTCGATCCTCCTGACCATCGTCATGGGACTGATGGCCGTCTACGCACTGCTCCCGCTCTTCTGGCTGTTCGTGAACTCCACCAAGACCCAGCCGGCGCTCTTCAGCTCCTTCGGCCTGTGGTTCTCCGGGGACTTCGCGCTGTGGGACAACATCAGCCAAACCCTGACGTACAACGACGGGGAATTCCTGCGCTGGCTGGCCAACACCGTGCTCTACGTGGTGGTGGGCGCCGGCGGAGCCACCTTCCTGGCAACCCTGGCCGGCTACGGACTGGCGAAGTTCGATTTCCCCGGGAAGCGCGCGGTCTTCGCCGTGGTCCTGGGCGCGGTCGCCATTCCCGGAACCGCCCTGGCCGTGCCGACCTTCCTGATGTTCAGCGAGCTCGGCCTGACCAACACGCCGTGGTCCGTCATCATCCCGTCCCTGATCAGCCCCTTCGGCCTCTACCTGGTGTGGATCTACGCCCTCGAATCGGTTCCGACCGAGGTGCTCGAGGCGGCCCGCATGGACGGTGCCGGGGAGTTCCGGACCTTCTTCACCATCTCCCTGCGGATGCTTGCACCCGGTTTCGTCACCGTCCTGTTGTTCACCGTCGTGGCGACGTGGAACAACTACTTCCTCCCGCTGATCATGCTGAGCGAATCCACCTGGTACCCGCTGACGGTGGGGCTCAACAACTGGAACGCCCAGGCCACCACCGCCGGCGGGGACGCCATCTACAACCTTGTCATCACCGGATCCCTGCTCACCATCGTGCCCATCATCGTCGCGTTCCTCTTCCTGCAGCGCTACTGGCAGTCCGGCTTGGCGGCCGGAAGCGTCAAGTAGCCACGGCCCCGCAAGGGGAACCCTGAACCACCTCCAACCAGTTCCACTCGTCTCATAAGCAATGAAGTGAAAGGCATCAAACCCATGAAAATCAGTCATCGTTTACGCCGTGCGGCAACTGTCGTCACGGCGGGCCTTCTGGTCAGCACCCTTGCAGCCTGCGGTGGTTCCACCGCGGAGGGCAGCGCCAGCACCGAAGGGGTAAGCGCCGAAGAAATCGCAACCGCCCTGCAGACCGAGACGACCCTCACCGTCTGGGGGTGGGCCCCGCAGCTTGAGCCGATCGTGGAAGCCTTCGAGGCGAAATATCCCAAGGTCAAGGTCAACCTGGAAAACGTGGGCACCGGCAACGACCACTACACAAAGATCCAGAACGCGGTCAAGGCCGGAAGCGGCGCCCCGGACGTGGCCCAGATCGAATACGCGGCACTGCCGCAGTTCGCGCTCTCCGATGCGCTGGTCGACCTGAAGGGATACGGCGCGGGGGAGCTGCAGGCAAACTACACCCCGTCGACGTGGGGTTCGGTGAACCTCAACGGCGGCATCTACGCACTCCCGCAGGACTCGGGGCCCATGGCCATGTTCTACCGGGCGGACGTCTTTGAAAAGCACGGCATCGAGGTGCCCGCCACCTGGGACGAATACATCGAGGCGGGAAAGAAGCTTCACGCCGCCGATCCCAAGGCCTACATCACCAACGACATCGGCGATGCCGGATTCACCACCAGCATGATCTGGCAGGCCGGAGGCCAGCCGTACAAGGTCGACGGTCCCACGACCGTGCAGATCAACCTCCAGGACGAAGGCTCCAAGACCTGGACGCAAAACTGGAACCAGCTGGTCCAGGGCAAGCTGGTGGCACCCGTCGCCTCATGGAGCGACGAATGGTACAAAGGCCTTTCCGACGGAAGCATTGCCACCCTCATCACCGGCGCCTGGATGCCCGCCAACCTGGAATCGGGTGCCGCCGAGGGCAGCGGCAAGTGGCGCGTAGCCCCCATGCCGACCTATGAAAAGGGCAAGCCGGCATCCGCGGAAAACGGCGGCGGCGGCGACGCCGTGCTCAAGCAGAGCAAGAACAAGGCCGCGGCCTACGGCTTCCTCCAGTTCAGCAACGGCCCCGAGGGTTCCAAGATCCACGCCGCAAACGGCGGATTCCCCTCCACCACCGCGGACCTGCAGGACCCCGCATTCCTCGAACGCCGAGAGCAAGTACTTCGGCGGCCAGAAGATCAACGAGGTCCTCGTCCAGGCCTCGAAGGACGTCGTCCCGGGATGGTCCTACCTGCCGTTCCAGACCTACGCCAACAGCATCTTCAGCGACACCGTGGGCCAGGCCTACGGCTCCAACAGCGACCTGAACGCCGGGCTGCGTCGCCTGGCAGGACGCGAGCATCAAGTACGGAAACCAGCAAGGATTCACCGTTTCCGCCAAGTAGGACACCGGGCGGTCCGCAAGCCGTGCGCCGCGCGGCTTGCGGACCGCCCACCCATGTGAGAAAAGGATCTCTTTGCCATGCCCACTTTGACCATCGGCGAGCACGACTTTCTGCTCGACGGCCGGCCCCACCGCATCCTCTCCGGAGCACTCCACTACTTCCGGGTCCACCCCGATTTGTGGGCGGACCGGATCCGCAAGGCACGGCAGATGGGCCTGAACACCATCGAAACCTACGTCGCCTGGAACGCCCACGCACCCGGCCCAGGGAACCTTCGACACCGCCGGAATCCTGGACCTGGGCCGCTTCCTGGACCTGGTCGCCGCCGAAGGCATGCACGCGATCGTGCGCCCCGGCCCGTACATCTGCGCCGAATGGGACAACGGCGGACTGCCCGCATGGCTCTTCGGCAGCGGCGCGGATTCGATCCGTTCCGACGACCCCGTCTACATGGCGGCGGTGGCGGAATACTTCGAACAACTCGCGCCCATCCTGGTCCCGCGCCAGGCCCACCTCGGGGGACCGATCGTCCTGGTCCAGATCGAAAACGAGTACGGCGCCTACGGGACCGACGCTTCCTACCTGGAGAAGCTCGTCAAGATCAACCGGGAAATCGGGCTCACGGTGCCATTCACCACCGTCGACCAGCCCCAGGGCGACATGCTCGCCAACGGCAGCCTGCCCGGGCTGCACAAGACCGGGTCCTTCGGATCCCGCTCCGCCGAGCGCCTCGACACGCTGCGCCTCCACCAGCCCACCGGACCGCTCATGTGCTCGGAATTCTGGGTGGGATGGTTCGACCACTGGGGCGCCCACCACCACACCACCAGCGTGGAGCAATCCGCGGGGGAACTCGAAACCATGCTTGCCCGCGGCGCGTCGGTGAACATCTACATGTTCCATGGCGGCACCAACTTCGGCTTCGGCAACGGGGCCAACGACAAGGGCGTCTACCAGCCCATCGTGACCAGCTACGACTATGACGCGCCCCTGGACGAGGCCGGCAACCCGACGCCGAAGTACTGGGCCTTCCGCGAGGTGCTTGCGCGGTACACGGACCTGGCCGAGCACGACGTCCCCGCCCCGGCGGCCCCGGCGCCCGAACTGGAAGTGCCGTTGACCGGCGCCCTTCCGCTGTGGGACGTCGTCGACGCTTCGGGCCGCTGGACCTCCTCC
This sequence comes from uncultured Actinomycetota bacterium, assembly GCA_963818105.1. GTDB lineage: Bacteria > Actinomycetota > Actinomycetes > Actinomycetales > Micrococcaceae > Paeniglutamicibacter. The sequence continues at coordinate 56,587 of CAWFRB010000042.1, forward strand.
GGGAACGGGCCGCAGCCCACCGACGACATCGGCCACTACTCGGGGTTCAGCGTCTACCGGACCCGGATCGAGGTCTCCGGCCCCGCGGTCCTGGCCCTCGACGAGGTGCGGGACAGGGCGCAGGTGTTCCTCGACAGGCGGGGAATCGGAACGCTTTCGCGCGACAACCACGACCGCACGCTGGTGTTGCCCGACGACGCCAGCGGGACACTGGAGATCCTCGTCGAGGACCAGGGGCGCGTGGACTACGGACCCCGGCTCGGCGAACCCAAGGGACTGATCGGCGAGGCCAGGATCAACGGGGAGCCGATCCGCGATTGGGATCTGCTCCCGCTGGATCTCAAGGACATGGGCCCCGTCGCCGAACGTTTCCCACGGTCAGAGCCGCGTCCCGTCACCCTGTTGGCGGGGCCGTCCTTCGCGCACGCGAACTTTGACCTTCCCGAGGTCGCCGACCTGTTCCTGGACACCAGCGGTTGGGGCAAGGGCGTGGTCTGGGTCAACGGCTTCTGCCTCGGCCGGTACTGGTCGCGGGGGCCGCAGCGCACGCTCTACATCCCGGGGCCCCTGCTGCGTTCCCGCTCCAACGAGGTCGTCGTGCTTGAACTCCAGGCGGCCGTCACCCCGGTGGTTTCATTCGTTTCGGCCCCGGACCTGGGCCACACCAGATTTCTGACCCGGACGGCGTCGTCGACGGCATGCCCGGACGGGCATCCCGCCCCGGACCGTCGGACAGGGGTTGGCTACGCCTGGACCGTCGACCCGCGGACCATGAGCGAGCTGTCCAGCGTCAGCAGCGGCGTTTCGAGGTCTTCGCCGTTGATGAGCTTGAGCAATTGCTCGGCGGCGCGCCGGCCCAGCAGCTCCGCGGGCAGGTTCACGCTGGTGAGGCCCGGGTTGCTGTTGGCGGAGTACGGCAGGTCGTCGAATCCGGTGACGGCAAGCTCGCCCGGGATCGAGATCCCGGCGACGCGGGCCTCCTGCAGCACGCCGTAGGCGTGGGTGTCGGTGGCGCAGACCACCGCGGTGATCCCTGCCTTCTTCCACCGGGGCCAGGCCTCCGCGAACGCGTCGGCGGCCAGCCCCACGTCGATCGTGGTGGCGGCCTCGGCGCCGTCGGGAACGTACATCCCCAGCGAGGCGGCCGCATCCAGGAAGGCGGTCCGGCGCAGCTCGAACGTCGTTGTCCCGGTGATGCCGTCCAGGTAGGCGACCTTGGTGTGGCCCGCCGCGGCAAGGTGGGCTGCCAGGTCGCGGGCACCCTGGGCGACGTCGAGGTTCACGGCCGGGACGTCGTCCCCGAAGCCGGGGGCATCGAGCAAAACCAGGGGGCCGGTGGCCGAAAGCTCTTCAAGGAACGACGGATCCGGGGCGTCGACCAGCAGAGCCCGGCGGGTCGAAGGCCCAGCAGCCGGCGGGTGTCCGCCGCGCTGGGCAGCTGGCCCGCGTCGGTGACCGAAAGCAGCAGCTGGTAATTCGAGCCAAGCGCGCTGCGCACCCCGGCGATGACCTTGGCGAAGAACGGGTTGGAAATATCCGGTGCCACCATGATCACGGTGGAGCTGACGCCGCGGGAGAGCGAGCTGCCGATTTCGTCGATGACGTACCCGAGCTTGCGGATCGAGTCCAGCACCTTGGCCTCGTTGGCCGCGGAGACCCGGCCATGGGTCTTGCCGTTGGCAACCAGGGACACCGTTGCGGTGGAAACTCCCGCGTGTTCGGCCACCATCGCGGCAGTGACACGCCGTCTCATGGGCGCAGTGGTGCGCGGCAAATCCGTGGAATCCATGGCCTTAATCCTAGTCGAGACGGTGCTTCTTTGTGTCGTAACACGTTAAGCGTTTGACCTGATGGTATGCGCGGGGCACGTTAAGCGTTTGACGTGAGCGTGGAAAAGGTGCCAGACTTCACATTGAAACCCCCGTTCCTGTTTCGTGTCCCAGGGCACAGCAGTTCCCCCAAAGATGTGGAGAAAACCATGGGCGAACCCTCAGTGGAAGCCGCGCCGCGCAAGATCATCCTTGACTGCGATCCCGGCCATGACGATGCAGTTGCCATCCTGCTGGCACACGGCAGCCCGGCCATCGAGCTGCTTGCCGTGACCACGGTCGTCGGCAACCAGACCCTGGAAAAGGTCACCAAGAACGCCCTTGCCGTGGGCACCATCGCGGGCATCACCGGCGTCCCGTTCGCCGCCGGTTGTGCCCGCCCCCTGGTGCGCACCATTGAGAACGCCCCGGACATCCACGGCGAATCCGGCATGGACGGCCCGGCGCAGCCCGAGTCGACCATCGAGCTGGACCCGCGCCACGCGGTGGACCTGATCATCGAGACGGTCATGGCGCACGAGCCGGGCACCGTCACCCTGGTGCCGACCGGCGGATTGACCAACATCGCGCTGGCCGCCCGCAAGGAACCGCGCATCGTTGAGCGCGTGAAGGAAGTCGTCCTCATGGGCGGCGGCTACCACGTGGGCAACTGGAGCGCCGTGGCCGAATTCAACATCATCATCGACCCCGAGGCCGCACACATCGTCTTCAACGAGAAGTGGCCGGTTGTCATGGTCGGGCTCGACCTGACCCACCAGGCACTGGCGACCGACGAGGTCGTCGCGCAGATCGAGGCAGTGGGCACCGGCCCGGCCAAGTTCGTGCGCGAACTCATGGACTTCTTCAAGGCGACCTACAAGGACGCCCAGGGCTTCGACTTCCCGCCGGTCCACGATCCGTGCGCCGTCGCCTACGTGATCGACCCGAGCATCGTCACCACCCGCAAGGTGCCCGTCGACATCGAGTTGCAGGGCACGCTGACCCTGGGCATGACGGTCGCGGACTTCCGCGCCCCGGCCCCGGCCGACTGCCACACCTCGGTTGCCGTGGACCTTGACCACAAGCGCTTCTGGGACCTGGTCACCGACGCACTCGTGCGCATCGGTGAGGTCGAGGTCAAGGCCGAAGTTGAGGTCGCGGTCGCATGAGCACCATGATCGACAAGGGCACCATGACCCGCGGCGGCACCGCCGCCCTCACCGCCGCGCTGCTGACCGCCTGCGTGGCCTTCCAGCTCAACGCCTCCATGCTCAGCCCCGCGCTGGTCACCATGGGCGAGGAACTGAACACCAACCAGGCCGCGATCGGCCTGTCGCAGACCTGGTTCTTCACCACCGCCGCACTCTTCTCCCTGTTCCTGCCGCGTCTTTCCGACGTCGTGGGCCGCAAGCGCATCCTGGTCATCATGATGCTGATGACCGCCGTCGGCTCCGTTGTCGCGGCGCTTGCACCGAACATCGGCTGGCTGTTTGCCGGACGCATCATCCAGGGCATTTCCGGCCCCACGGTGCCGCTGGCACTGCTGATGCTGCGCAGCGCGGTCCCGAACCCGAAGCGCTACGGCGCGCTGATGGGCCTGATCCTGGCCGTCAACGGCGGCGTCGCCGGCGTCGACTCCTTCCTGGGCGGCTACCTGGCCGAAAACCACGGATTCCGTTCCATCTTCTGGTTCATGGTGGTCCTGGCCGTTCTTGCGGCGCTGGCCGTCGCCCTGCTGACCCCCGAGTCCAAGCCGCAGGCCGGCACCTCGATGGACTGGCGCGGCGTCTTCTTCATCGTGATCGCCGTCGGCGCCCTGCTGACCGCACTCAACGAAGCATCCAAGCTTGTCAGCGGCATGTCCTCCCAAACATTGCTGCTTTCACTGGTGCTTCTCGCGGTCGCTGCCGCTGCGTTCTACGGGTTCTGGACCACGGAGAAGCGCGTTGCCGAACCGATGGTGCAGATCGAGCACCTGCGCCAGCGCGCCACCTGGGCGCCGCTGCTGACCACCACGCTGACCATGACCGGCATCTTCGCGGTCATCAACGGGATCGTCCCGGCCTACGTTCAGGCCGCGGCACCCGGGTTCGGCGTCGGCCCGACGCAGACCGCACTGCTGATCCTGACCCCGTACGCGCTGCTGGGCTGGATCTTCGGCCCGATCAGCGGCCGCCTGGCCCCGGTCTTCGGCTACAACAAGGTGCTGCGCATCGGCATGCTCGGCAGCATCGCCGCCCTGCTGATCATCGTGTTCTTCGGCCTCAACTCCCTGCCGATGATGATCGCCGGAACGGCCCTGCTGGGCATCATGTACGCCGGAACGGCGAACATCATGCTCAACGGCCTGGGCGTGGTCCTCTCGCCCCAGGGCAACCCCGGCTTCCTGCCGGGCATGAACGCGGGCGCCTTCAACCTCGGCGCCGGACTGAGCTTCCTTGTGCTGCCGGCCGTGCTTGTGGGAACCTCTAACCTGGGCGAACCACGCTTCCTACTTCACGGTGGTCATGGTCGGCCTTGTTATTACGGTTGCGGCGTTCGCCGCATCGCTCTTGATCCCGAAACCAGTTGACGCAGAGGTGCAGTAATTGAACCAGCAAACCCCCAGCAATGAAACAGGCCGGATCGTGGTGGTCGGCTCGCTCAACGCGGACCTGACCATCTACACCGAGCGCCTCCCGCAACCGGGGGAGACCCTGCACGGCGAGGGCTTCACGGTGAACCCCGGCGGCAAGAGCGCCAACCAGGCGGTCGCCGCGGGCCGGCTTGGCGGCGCTGTTTCGCTGGTGGGTGCCGTGGGCCAGGATTCCAACGGCGACATGCTGCTGGCTTCCTGCTCGGCGGCCGGCGTGGATGTCACGCAGGTGAACCGGGTTGCCGGCGTCGAGACCGGCGTCGCCGTGGTGACGGTCGACTCGCATGGCGAGAACAGCATCGTCATCTCCGCCGGTGCCAACGGAACGCTGCGTCCCTCCGACGTGGCTGCCGCACAGGCCGCCTTCGACGGCTCCTCGGTGGTCTGCCTGTGCCTCGAGGTCGGGCTGGACACCGTCCAGGCCGCCGCGCAGGCCGGGCACGATGCCGGTGCAACCGTGCTGCTGAACCTTTCCCCGTACGCACCGGTGGCACCGGAACTGGCATCGCTTGCCGACGTGTTGCTGGTCAACGCGCACGAGGCCTCGCAGTTCCTGGGCGGGGAGGAAATCCCCGCACCGGATGCGCCGACCTGCGACTGGGAGCCGGTGCTTGAGCACTTCGCGGCCCGCGGGCTTGACCGCGCGGTCGTGACGCTTGGAGCCAACGGCTCGGTGGTCCTTGACGGACTGGCCGGCTCCGAGGGCCGGGTTGTCCGCATCGCACCCACGAAGGTCGATGCGATCGACACGACCGGCGCCGGCGATGCCTTCACCGGCGCACTGGCGGCACGCCTGGCCGCGGGCGACTCGCTGTACACCGCGGCGGCCTTCGCCTCGGTGAGCGCCGCATTGGCTGCAACGAAGAAGGGCACGCAGGCCGCGTACCCCGACGAGGCCGGCGTGAACGCAGTGCTCGGCAACAAGCAGTAGCTTTCCCGGGGCCGCGGCCCCGAACCAAACGGCCGTCGCAACATCCGCATTCGCGGTGTTGCGACGGCCGTTTTCGTTTTCCCGGACACTGCCCGCTTGCCGCATGCTGCCCGGCCCGCCGACGGGGTCGAAAATCTCCAATTCCGGGCCGACTGACACCCGGCTACAACGAACGCTTCTTGATGTTGATTCGGTATTGCGATCGTCATCCGGATGCAAGGAAAATTCCGAGTCAGGCCGGAAATTGGGTTCATCGGCATTGGAGCGAATCTGCATCGAGTTGCGAAATAGTACAAATCTGCGATAATTGAAGATCGACGAGTTGGTTTCTAGAAGAAAACAAGTGCCTTGGATTGTGTCCAAGTGCCACAGATACCTAGTACAAACCGCTTGGCGTGATCAGCTGGCCCGGGATGCCTTTACTTGTGTCGATATCGACGGCAAGAAATCCTATGGCTACGTTGCCGGCTGAACGGAACTGCGCGGCATCAAGCCGGACCGAGGGGTCTGTGGAGATGCCTGGTGCAAGGTTCCGGATGTTCGAGGCGGCATTTTCGCCGTTTGCGGAGCTTTCATGGCTCCGGATGCGGCTCGCTTTAAACACCAGGCGAACCGCCCTCACGGGCTGGTTCGCACCGCAACACACGGGGACAGGTGTCCAAGAAATTTTATGGACACGCCCGATCGGCAGGTCTACGGGAACCCGACCCCGCAGGCTTCGCCGCATATTTGAGAGGACGATTCACAAATGACTCCAGGCCACGAAACATTGGTTATTACCGCCTTTTCGATGATCGCGATGCTCAGCGTCGTGACGTTCGCAATGGTTGCCCGCTACCGCAAGGCACACTCGCTGGGCGAAGACGCCGGCCGGTCCGAGCAGGCATAACAAGTAGTAGTTTTACGGCAAGGCGTAAGGGGCGGTCCGAAAGGGCCGCCCCTCGTTGTGTCTTCGGGGATATGGTCCATGCCGATGTTCGGTGCCAAAGGGCGTCGGCCGGCCTGGGCCGGATCGCACTCGTTGCCCCGGCGGGCTCGCCCTCCACCGGAATCTCCGGTTGTCCGAGCCTCTTCGGGGCAGGGAACAAGGCGGCGCACCGGAAAGCTCCAGAGGATTGTGAAAGACCGTGGCGCTCTGGAAGACGGCACCCGTTAGGGGATATGCTCCGATCACCACGAAAGCCTGCGACTACTGGGTATTCACTGCGAAGCGGGTCGTCGCGGACTGCGTAGGGGTTCTGTGCAACATCTTTGTGACTCGCGCTTTCCCTTGAGAAGGAAATAGACCAATGACAGCTAATCCCACGTCTTCACAGCACGCACAGCATCGCGGAGAAAGCCTCTTGGCTGCCGCTGATCGTTGTGGTGCTCACCCAGATCCAGGCCTCGTTCGCGGTGAACGCGCTGACCGTCTCCATGGCAGGCATCACCACCGACCTGGACACCCCGGCAACCTCCGTCGGTACGGCGATCACCGCCGGCACCTTCTCCATGGCCGCCTTCATCCTGCTGGGCGCAAAGATCGGAGCCCGCTTCGGAACCCGAAAGGTCTTCCAGATCGCGGTGGCGATCCACGCCGCGGCCATGGCCTGCGTGGCGCTGAGCCTTAGCCCGGCGATGCTCTTTATCGCACAGGCATCTTCCGGCGCCGTGATTGCACTGATCGCACCGGCACTGACCGTCTTCATCGCCACCAACTACAAGGACGCCCAACAAGCCAAGGCCATCGGGCTTGCTGGCCGCGGCGATCCCGGCGGCCGGCGTGCTGGCGTTGCTGCTCGCAGGCTGGTTTGCCACCACCATCGGCTGGCGCTACTCGTTCGGCCTCATGGTCGTCCTCGGCGCGATCAACCTGCTGCTGAGCTTCAAGCTCAAGGCCATCCCGGCGCAGCCTGCGCTGAAGATCGACTGGACCGGCGCCATCATCGCCGCCGTTTCCATCATCTTCCTCAGCTTCGGGTTCAGCGGCCTCTCCGGCTGGGGCCTCTGGTTCGCCACCGAACAGGCGCCGTTCAACATCATGGGCCTCTCACCGGCCCCGCTGCTCATCCTGCTTGGCCTGATCGGCGGCCAGGTCTTCTTCTCCTGGATCCGCAAGCGCCAGGACGCCAAGCTGCCGCGCATCTTCGACCTGCGGGTGCTGGCATCCAGCTCCGAACTGGCCATCACCGCCTGCATGGCCATCATGCTGTTCGTGGGCACCGCGGCGAACTTCCTGATCCCGCTGTACATGCAGATGGTGCAGGGACGAAGCGGCATCCAGACCTCGTTCTCGCTGATTCCCTACACGCTGAGCATCTTCCTGGCCAGCACGTTCGTGGCGTTCCTCTACAACAAGTTCACGCCGAGCCTCATCGCCCGGACGGGGTTCGTGGTTGTCGCCGGGGCCCTGTGCCTGATCGCCTTCACCATCCGCAACGACTGGGGCCAGCTCTTCGTGGTCCTTGGCCTGGTCCTGCTGGGACTGGGACAGGGCGCCATCGTCGCGCTGGTCTTCAACACGCTGCTCAGCTCGGTGCCCAAGCCGCTGGCCGGCGACGTCGGCGCCTGGCGCGGCTTGGTGCACAACCTCTCGGGCTCCGTCGGCATCGCGGTCGCCAGCGCCTTCGCCGTGGGAATGCTCGCCTCGCTGATAGCCACCGGGGCGGCCGCGCACCCGGAAGTCTCCGACGAACTGATCTCCAAGGTCAACATCAGCGACGCGGACTTCATGACCAACGCGCAGCTCGAGGCGGCCATCGGGGATCGCGCCGGCAGCCCCGAGGAACTGGCCGCGGCCGTCGAGGTCAACGCCGACGCCCGCCTGCGTTCCCTGCAGCTCTCGCTGCTGGGACTGGCCGGGTTGGCCCTGCTGGCCATCGTCCCGGCCGGGCGCATGCCAAAGCGCCTGCAGGGCGAACTGCCCGAACAGATGGAACCCGACGACCCCGACGCACTCGACCTCGACAGCCCGGTGGCACCAAAGGAGAACCCGTGAACTTCGACGCATACAAACTGATCCCCGGCGACTTCTCGCCGGTGCCCTCGCTGCACGCGGGCGACCCGGTCATCGACTGGGTCGACGCGTTTGCCGGGGTCGAGGCGGTGGCCGTGCTGGTGGGCAGCGACGGGGACGTCCCCGCCGAGCTGGGCCTGGACCGCGAGGCGCTCGCCCGGGCCGGGTTCACCGGCGCGGCGGGCGGCACGCTGCTTGTCCCCGACCAGTGACGGGCCCCTGCTGGTTGCCGTGGGCGTGGGAGCGCTCGCCGAACTGGACCAGCACGCATTGCGCGATGCCGCGGCCAACGCAACCCGTGCGACCAAGGGCAAGGCCCGGTTCGGGCTGCGCATCCCGGACACGGAGCTGGACGCCGAAACCCTGGGCCGCGTCGTCGCCGAGGGCGTCCTGCTGGCCCGCTACGCCTTCACCCCGCTGAAGAACGGCGGGGCATTCACCGCGCTGGAACTCGTGCAGGTGTGCGCGGAGGGAACCGACCCGGTCCAGGCCGCGGACGGCACCGGGATCGGGCGGATCAACGCCCGAGCCGCAAACATCGCCCGAGACCTGTGCAACGCCCCGCCCAGCCACCTGACCGCCGTGGCGCTGGCGGAGGTGGCCAGGGAGCTCGGGGAGCGCTTCGGGTTCGAGGTGCAGGAATTCGACCGCGAGGAACTCATCGCGATGCGCTGCGGCGGCCTCCTCGGGGTCAACGCGGGCAGCGCGCAGGAGCCGCGCATGATCAAGCTCCACTACGCGCCCCCGGCCAAGGCCACGGGGCACCTGGGGCTGGTCGGCAAGGGCATCATGTACGACTCGGGCGGCGTGAGCCTGAAGCCCAGCGACCCGATGCACCTGCTCATGAAGATGGACATGGGCGGGGCCGCCTCGGTGCTTGGCCACGTTCACCGCGCTGCGCGACCTCGGCGCCGGCGCGGAGGTCACCGGCTTCCTGATGTGCACCGACAACATGCCCGACGGCTCGGCCTACAAGCTCGGGGACGTGCTGACCACCCGCAGCGGGCTGACCATCGAGGTCAAGAACACCGACGCCGAGGGCCGCCTGGTCATGTGCGACGGGTTGACCCTGGCCCTCGAGGACGAGGTGGACGCGGTGGTGGACATCGCCACGCTCACCGGTGCGGCGCTGATGGCCCTGGGCCAGCTCACCGCGGCCCTGCTGGGCAACAACCAGGCCCTCGTCGATGCCGTGCGCACCAGCGCATCGAACACCGACGAGCAGGTGTGGCAGTTGCCGCTGGAGCGCAAGTACCGCAAGCAGCTGGACTCGGACATCGCCGACATCTCCAACCTCGGCGGGAAGTACGCGGGTGCGACCACCGCGGCCCTGTTCCTGGAGGAGTTCGTGGGCGATACCCCGTGGGCCCACCTGGACATCGCCGGCACCATGCAGTCGGACACCGACGACGTCTGGCGCTCCAAGGGCGCGACGGGCTTCGGCACCAGGACGCTGATCGACCTGGCGCAGAACTTCTCGCGCCGCTGAGCGAAGGGGGAGCGACGCTTCCCCGAGACAAGTGCCGGCCGGTGCGCCGTACCCGCAAGCCGCGGGTGCGGCGCATCTTCCATGGAACGGCCGGGGGACGAACTTCGATGCATGAAAAACACGCACGGGTCCATGTCTGCAGGCAGTACCTGATGGAACTCCGCGGCGCTGGATAGGATTGACGTAGATGCGCAGTCAGGTGCGGCCTGACTTGAAGCGATGTGTATTGCCCGACCGAAGGAATGATGATGTCCGACCACCGAGTGTCAACAGCATGGAAGCAGTTCTGGGAACGGGGCGGCTGGTGGAAGGGCGTCGTTCTCGCGGCCGCCTACTACGGGCTGTACCTGCTCGGCGGGTTGGGAATCAGCGCGATCGCTGCCCCGATGCTGACCGACCCCAATAGCCCCGAATTCATTGTCTTCGCCTACGTGCTGCCCATTGCGTTCGGCGGGCTGCTGCTGGTGCTGTTCGCGCTCTCGCTGGGGTGGCTGAAAGAGCTCTTCGCCCGCCAGCCCATCCGCGGCGGCAAATGGATGTGGATAGCCGTCGTCCTCGTCCTGGGCTTCAACATCCTGCGCTTCGCCACCATCGACTACAGCGCCGCGGGTTTCGCCAAGGTCGCTGTCTGGCTGCTCGCCGGACTGCTCATCGGCTTCGCCGAGGAGACCCTGACGCGCGGCTTCGTGGTCAACCTGATGCGCAAGGCGGGGCACCCCGAGATCGCCGTGGCGGTGGTGTCTGCCGCCGTGTTCTCGGCGCTGCACGCAGGGAACCTGCTCAGCGGACAGGCCCTCTTCACCACACTCATGCAGCTCCTGTACACCTTCGGCTTCGGGATCTGCATGTACCTGGCGCTCCGCGCGACGGGCAACCTGATCTGGCCGGTTCTCCTGCACGCCAGCACCGATCCCAGCATCTTCCTGCAAACGGCCTACCCTGCCGGAGGGTCCCTGACCGCGATCGCCAGCCTGGGAAACCTGCCGGTCATCGCCTTCGGGCTGATCGCCATCATTTTCATCCGCGGACGCGTCGCCCAAAACGACGGGCTCAAGATCGAGAACCCCGTTCTCGGCTGACTATTCGACGGGGGCTACACCCTGCGGGGTGGAGCAACGATTGGACCGGGCTCCGCATCCACGGGGTGGGCCGCCAGTCACCGCAAATTCGGGCCGCCTCACCGAGCAACCCCGCCCGACGGGGCGGTCCCGCGGCGATTCTGGTCCGAATGTGACGCGACCACCGGATAAAGTGGCGCAGACGACACCTTGCAACATGTGTCAAACATCCTAGGAAGGGCAGCCGTGCACGATCGGATCCATCACTCCAAGTTCCTTGACCTCCTGATGTCGGCCGAGCAGGCCGCCGCCCTGGTGAAGCCGGGGATGACGGTGGCCATGAGCGGCTTCACCGGCGCCGGCTACCCCAAGGCCGTCCCCGGTGCGCTCGCCGGGCTGATGGAAGCCGAGCACGCCGCGGGCCGCGACTTCAAGATCAACGTGCTCACCGGCGCCTCCACGGCCCCGGAGCTGGACGGCGTGCTGGCCCGCGCCGGCGGCATGGAGCTGCGCCTGCCCTACATGTCGGATCCGGACCTGCGCCGCCGCATCAACGCCGGCGAGATGGAATACATGGACATCCACCTGTCCCATGTCGCCCAGCACGCCTGGTTCGGCTTCTACGGCAAGATCGACCTGGCGATCATCGAGGTCGTCGGCGTGACCGAGGACGGCCGGCTGATCCCGTCCTCCTCCGTGGGCAACAACAAGACCTGGCTGGACATGGCCGACAAGGTCATCATCGAGGTCAACTCGGAGCAGTCCGCGGCCATGGAGGGCATGCACGACATCTACTACGGCACCGCGCTGCCCCCGCACCGCAAGCCGATCGAGCTGACCACCGCCGACCAGCGCATCGGCGAGCCCTACCTGCGCGTGGACCCGGCCAAGATCGTCGGCGTCGTGGAAACCAGCGCACCGGACCGGCTGAGCCCGTTCGCCCCGGTCGACGAGACCAGCACGCAGATCGCCGACCACCTGCTGGACTTCCTGGACCACGAGATCCGCGCCGGGCCGCCTCACCGACAAGCTGCTGCCGCTGCAGTCGGGCGTCGGCAACATCGCCAACGCCGTGCTCGCCGGCCTGGCCCGCGGCGGCTACAAGGGCCTGCAGGCCTACACCGAGGTCATCCAGGACGGCATGCTGTCGCTGCTCAAGGACGGCACGCTCGACTTCGCCTCGGCCACCTCCTTCTCGCTGTCCTCCGACGGCATCGACGAGTTCAACGCGCACGTCGACTTCTACCGCGAGCGCATCCTGCTGCGCACCCAGGAAATCTCCAACCACCCGGAGCTCGTGCGCCGGCTGGGCTGCATCGCGCTGAACGGCATGATCGAGGCCGACATCTACGGCAACGTGAACTCCACCAACGTGGTCGGCTCGCACGTCATGAACGGCATCGGCGGTTCCGGCGACTTCGCCCGCAACGGCTACCTCTCGGTCTTCATGTCCCCGTCGACGGCCAAGGGCGGGAAGATCTCCGGCATCGTCCCGATGGCCAGCCACGTGGACCACACCGAGCACGACACCATGATCCTGATTACCGAGCAGGGCCTGGCCGACCTTCGCGGGCTTTCCCCGAAGATGCGCGCCCAGGTGGTCATCGACAAGTGCGCCCACCCGGAGTACCGCCCGATGCTGCAGGACTACTTCGACCGTGCCCGCGTCGGCAGCTACGGCAAGCACACCCCGCACCTGCTGACCGAGTCGCTCGGCTGGCACCAGCGCTACATCGAGACCGGGGACATGCGCCCCGGGACCGCAACGGCCTAGCCGCGGGCCGGGCAACGGAGCTAGGGCCGCGCGCCCACGCCCGTCACCGAGAACACCGCGCCCTGCGGGTCCGCGAGGACCAGGGTCATGCCCGGCGGGGTCTTGAACGCCGGCGTGAGGGCGCGCCCGCCGAGCCCGGCGGCGTGGTTCGCCGTGGCTTCGGCGTCGGCGACCCAGAAGTTCGGGGTCCACCGCGCCGGGCCGTCGCCGGCGACCATGACGGCCACCACCTCGCGCGAGACCGGCTGCTCCGGCTCGCCGCCGACGTAGCCCGGGAGCCGGAAGAGCGTGGCGGCCCCGGCCCCCGCGCCAAAGCTCTGGGTGGTCCAGCCGTGGACGGCCGCGTAGAACGCCGCCGCGCGGTCGGGGTCGGGGGTGGAAAGCTGGCTCATCGCCCAGGCCCCCGGCTCGTTGACCAGCCGGGCCCCGACGCGGTCGCCGGCCTCCCACAGCCCGTGGACGGCCCCGGAGGGATCCGCAACCACGGCCGCGCGGCCGGCCGGTGCCGCGTCAAAGGGGCCGGCGAGCACGGTGCCGCCCGCACGCGACGACGGCCTCGGCCGAGGCATCGACGTTGTCGACGGCGATCGAGGTCAGCCACGCGGTGGGGATCTCCGGGGCGGGCTGCGAGGCGATGCCCGCCACGTCGAGCCCCCGCATGCGGGCGACGTAGTAGCGTCCCGCCGGAGCCTTCTCCGCCGAGCGGCCCGGGACCGGACGGCTGCCAGTCGAACAGGGCATCGTAGAAGGCCAGTGCGGCGTCCACATCGGATTGATACGTTTCCACCCAGCAGGGCACGCCGGCGGGATAGGAATTTCGTTGGCTCATGACGGCACCTCGGGTCGCGACGGTCGTAGTCGACAACCCTACGCCCGGCCCAAACCGCCGGGCAACGGGTGGAACGGCCGGCTCCCTGTCGGGATCCCGGCCGTTCCGACGGTTCCTGCCTGCAGGCAGGTAGCGGGCTTAGGCGGAAACGGCGTTGCCCTGGTCCGGGCCAAGGACCAGCGGCTGTGCGGACGGCAGCACGACGTTCGGCTGCGCGGGAACCAGCGGATCCATGCCCATGCGGGTGCGGTACCAGGAGGATTCGGTGGCGACCCAGATGGTCATCGGCAGGCCGGTGAACCACCCGGTGTACTCCTGCTCCGGGGTCCACTTTGCCGAGCGCTCGTAGTAGCTCCAGGAGGCCTCGTTGCGGTTGTCGATCACCGTAATGGGGGTTCCGCCCATGGACAGGGCGTAGGTGAGTCGGGAATCGGCCATGTGCTGGCGGATTCCCAGACGGCGGTAGGCGGGGTGCACGAACATTCCGCCGAGTTCCAGCGGGCGTTCCACCTGGGTGGGTGCCGTCACCGAGGTGTGCACGATTCCGACACCCACGCGGGTGCCTTCGTGCAGGGCGGTGACAACGAATTCGGCATGGTCCATGCGCTCGTGCCAGCGGGCATCGGGCGTGTGGCAGAGTGCGGACAGGGCATCGCGCTCGGCGCCCATGGGCGGAGCGTAAGACAGGGAGTACTCAATGGTTGGAAGCACTGGGAGCGGTCCTCTAAGTGAAAAAGAGCGAACGAAAGAAGGGGTTCCCGGGATTACGCCGGGCCGGTTCTTTGGCCGGTAGGGGACCGATGCCGGCGGCTCCCGGCAGCTTCCTTGTAGGGCCCAGTTTTTGGGCGTCGTGGAAACGACAAAAGAAATTATTACCCGAGCGTAGGCCTCTTGTAAACACGGCTCGAAAGAGCCAAGCCGGTGGACAAATTCCAGTGGCTTCGCACGACGCTTTGAAGCCCCGAAAATCCCCGGATTTACGGGGTTTTTGGAGCCTGTGAAGATGTCGGGGTTCGGGCGGTGTTTTACGGAAAATTCATGCGCCGGTTTCCCGTGGTTTCCGGGACCGCCCGGGCCGGTTTTTGGTGGAGGCGGCTCACGGGCGGAGAGCGTGGCCCGCGCGTTGAAGTCCGGGGTCGGATCGGCCCCGTCGATTTGGTGTGCACCTCACACCTCGGCTAACCTTGTGAGGTACGCCCCTGTGGGGCGGATCAATCGGTTCTTTAGCTCAGTTGGTTAGAGCGCTCGCCTCACACGCGAGAGGTCAGCAGTTCGAGTCTGCTAAGAACCACCAACAAGGAAAACCCCCGGCTTTTGCCGGGGGTTTTCTGTTTGTCCATGGGGTGCTCGCGCCCCGACGGACCCTAGTCGTCGAGCATGTCCAGGACCAGCGGCTTGACCTTGGTGCCCAGCAATTCGATGCTGCGCATCATGGTTTCGTGCGGCAGGGTCCCGTTCGAGTACTTGATGTCGACGCGTGAGAGGCCCAGTCCCTTGGCGAAGGCCGCGATCTTCTTGGCCACCGTTTCCGGGCCGCCGGCCAGGAGGGAACCCTCCGGGCCCGCGGAAGCCTCGAAACGAATGCGGCTTGCCGGCGGCCACCCGCGCTCGGCACCCAATCGGTCCATGGTGCGCTTGTAGTGCGGCCACAGCAGATCCAGGGCCTCGTCGTCGGTGTCGGCGACCAAGCCGTGGAAGTGCGCGCCGATCTTCTGCTCCGGGTGGCCGAATTCCTCGAGCGACCGCTTGTAGAGACGGGTCAGCGGTTCAAAGGCCATGGGGGCGCCGCCGATGATGGCCAGGAAGAGCGGCAACCCGTGGCGGCCCGCCCGGACAACGGACTCGGGGCTTCCGCCCACGCCCACCCAGGTGTCCAGCTGGCCGGATTCGATGGGAGGGTAAACGCTCTGGTTGCGCAATGCGGACCGGGTCTGTCCCTGCCATGTCACGGGCTCGGACTTGCGGAGCTTGGCAAAGAGGGCGAGCTTCTCTTCAAAGAGGATCTCGTAGTCGGAGAGTTCGTAGCCGAAAAGCGGGAACGACTCGATGAAGGAGCCGCGGCCCAGGATGACCTCGGCGCGGCCGTTGGAGAGCGCATCCACCGTGGCGAAGCGCTCGTAGACGCGCACGGGATCGTCGGAGCTCAGGACAGTGACCGCGGAGCCCAGCCGGATGTTCTTGGTCACGCCGGCGATGGCGCCAAGGACGACCTCGGGTGCCGACACCGAGTAGTCGTCGCGATGGTGTTCCCCGACTCCGAAGAAGTCCAGCCCCGCGGCTTCCGCGGCCTTGGCTTCCTCGACAACGTTTCGAATGACCTCGGCCGGGTGCAGCAGGCGGCCTTCGGAATCCTCGGTGATGTCTCCGAATGTCTCAACGCCGATTTCAAGTTGCCGGCGCGGGGTGTGGTTTTCGCTCATGGTTGCAGTGCTCGCCTTCCAATGATTTGAATACATTTGCATCTATTTTTGCTCAACGCGGGTGGCGCGGGCGATATTCCCGGGACCCTCCCCGAAGGCCGGTGCGCGGGGCAAAATGTGAGCCAGGAAACCCGTTCGATAAATACCCAAGTTACGGCTGTAAGGTGGGGGTGAAAAGGCGCAACCGACAGGAGTGAGCGTGTCTTCAGGCAAGGATCCGGACGGTGCTAAAACAGTGCCCTCCGGTGAAGACCCAAATCCACACGTCGCAAGCATCAGGCGGGTCCATACGCGGGAAATGAAACTGGTGGCCCCGGCTGATTCAAGCGTGCCCGAGGCGCCGAAACAGCCGCCTGCCCCCGGAAACCCGGCAGTGCCCGGCAGGCGCACGGCGGAGCACGGGAAGCACTCGACGCCCCCGCGCCCGATGCCCCCGCGCCCGACGCCGAAGACACCCGAGCAGCCGGCAAAATTGCCTCCCGAGGTGCAAGACAAGCTGAACGCCCAAACCGGCCAGGTCGGCGTGACCCCCAGCGGGGCCCCGGCCCTGCCGCCGAGGGCCAACCCCACGGCCAGGCGCATGATTTCCCGCTGGCTGGCCTCGGACACGCCGCCGACCCAGGCGTTCAGCATCGTGGACAGGCTCAGGGGCACTCCCTATGCCAACCCGAAGGTCAACTCGGCGCAGGACGCCTCGGCACGCAAGACCCTGGAATTTGCGCTGGACCTGGCCGAAACGATGTTCCGCTACGGGGCCGGCGCCCTGGAGGTCGAGACAAGCGTCATCGCGGTGACTGCCGCCCTGGGCCTGCGGCACATCGACGTGGACATCACGAACCAGTCGATCAACCTGAACTTCTCCCCGCCCGAGGGCGAGGCGTACTCCATGCTGCGCGTCGTGCGCTCGTGGACCAACAACTTTGCCGGACTTACCTACGTGCACCAGCTGGTCTCCGACATCGTCGCCGGCGGTGTCACCCGACAGCAGTCGGTGGACAGGCTTCGGGAAATCTCCCGGCAGCCCAAGCCCTTCCCGCGTTGGATGGTGTCCGGTGCTGCCGGCGGATTCGCCGCGGCGTTCGTTGTCTTCATTGGCGGATCCTTGGTGGGCGCCGCGATTGCATTCGCCTCCTCGCTTTTGGTCGGCCAGATCGCGAAGTACGCCTCGCGTTGGCGCATCCCCGATTTCTTTTCCATCGCCGCATCCACCTTCGTTGTCACGGCCATCGCCGTGCTGTTCCATGCCCTGAATGCGCCGATCGACCCGGCACTGGTGGTTTCCGGCGGAATCCTGCTGCTGTTGCCCTCGGCCAGGTTCGTTTCGGCGCTTCAGGATGCCATCAACGGGTTCCCCGTGACCGCCGCGGGCAGGTTTTTCTCCGCGGGGCTCAGCTACGCCGCAATCCTGACGGGCATCATGACCGCCCTGGTGATCGGCCGAATTGGCCGGTGCGCCGGAGCTCGACGTGCGGACCATCGACAAGATCGCGTACCCGGGGTGGCTGCTGGTCGTCCTGGTCGCGGCGGCCGTCGTGCTGGGTGCCGTGACCGAACAGACCAGCCGCACCCTCCTGCTTCCCACCGGGGCCATAGCGCTGCTTGGCTACCTGTTGCTGCTGGGCATCCAGGCCCTGGGCGTGGGGGACCGGACGGCTCCGGCCGTGGCCGCCACGTTCATCGGCTTGGCGGGCCGCATCGTTGCCCACCGGATGCGGGCGCCCCAGCTGGTGCTTGCGGCCCCCGCCATCGTGTTCCTGCTGCCGGGCCTGATGATCTTCCGGTCCATGTACGGCCTGGTGTTTGACGTCGAGGACATGACGGGGGCCCTGATCGACATGTTCACGGCGTTCACCATCATGATGGCCATCGCCGGCGGCGTGGTCTTCGGGGACACCCTGGCGCGGCCGTTCACCGGCAGCGCCGTCAGCGGGGAACGCAGCGGCATCCGCCGCCGTTAGCGCGTGCGGCTTACCGGGGGCAGCGACCAGTCAATGGGCGTTGCCCCTTGTGCTTCCAGCAGCTGGTTGGTTCGGCTGAAGGGCCGCGACCCAAAGAACCCGCGGCGTGCCGAGAGCGGCGAGGGGTGTGCCGAGGCAATGATCGGGGTATCGCCCAGCCGGTCGCCCAACGCCTGGGCGTCCTTGCCCCAGAGGATCGCAACCAGCGGGGCACCGCGGGCGGCAAGGGCTTCGATCGCCGCGTCGGTGACGGCTTCCCAGCCGATGCCGCGGTGGGAGCCGGCGGCGCCGGCGCCGACCGAGAGCACGCGGTTCAGCAACACCACTCCCTGGGCGGCCCACGCCGAGAGGTCGCCGTGGGTCGGCGTGATTATTCCCATGTCGGTGTGCAGCTCGGCGTAGATGTTCTTGAGGCTCCGGGGAAGCGGGTTCACCGTTGCCCGGGTCGAGAAGCTCAGGCCCACCGAATGCCCCGGCGTGGGGTAGGGATCCTGCCCCATGACCAGCACGCGGGCCTCGGCGAGGGGCAGCTGGAAGGCGCGCAAAATGTTCCCGGGTGCCGGAAGCACGTGCTCCCCGGCGCTCCGGCGCTTCTCCAGGGCCCTGGCGATGGCGACGAGGTTGCCTTCCACAGGGGCCAGCGCCTCGGCCCAGTCGGGGGCCACGAGGCCCGCCGCAACCGCATCGCCAAGGCCCTTGTCGAAGGGGAACCTGGTGGTGTCGGGTTGTTCGTCGGGTAGCTCAAAGAGCGTTGGTTCTCCGGTGTCCATAGCAGCCATTGTGGCCGGAACGGCCCCCCTTGAAGCAAATGACAGGCACCGGATCCGCGTTAGAATAATTACATTGAACTAATTTGTTGAGGTTCACCATGCGGGGAACTGGATTGTTGAGGGTGTGCGATGCCAACCGAGGCACTTGGGCTTGAATTCGAGCTTGATGAATCCAGTGAATTGGACGAGCGTTCCCAGCGGATCCTTGCGCTGGAGCGGCAGTGGTGGAAGTACGCCGGTGCCAAGGAGCAGGCAATCGCGCAGCTCTTTTCCATCTCCGCAACCAACTACTACCAGCTGCTGAACACCCTGATCGACACGGACGCCGCGTTGGCTTATGACCCCATGCTGGTCAAACGATTGCGTAGACTACGAACGACGAGGCACCGCGCTCGTTCGGCCAAAAAGGTCGAATCAGAGGCTTGAGTGCAACGCAGGTTGAAGGTTTTGTTCTTCAACCGCGCCTGCACCCTTGTATCCGCGTGTGCCCCCAAAGCTAGACACATCACCGAGGACGGGCATGACCAACTATCCGCGCGATGAATTTGATCGCGTCCCAGAGTTCAGCAACCGCAGTGGCTCACACCGCGCCAATGGCTGGGCGGCTTCCGCATCTGCCGGTGGCGCGCGCCCGGGCCTTCGTTGGCTGATGGTCTTCGGTGCCGTTGCCTTGCTGGTCGGAGTGTTTTCCTTCACGGCATTGCCCAAGCTCCTGAACGACGGAGGCGGCAAGCCCCCGGCAAACGTGGCGGCAAGCAGCTCCGAGTCCTCGGCCGACAAGTCGGGTTCGAAGGCTTCGTCGAAGGAATCCGAGAGCTCCGAAGGCCTCGGACGAGCCCTCCAAGTCGGCGGAACCCAGCGAAACGGATGCGGTCCCCAGCGAAAGCGAATCGGGCCTCGGCGGCGCAGCCGACCTCTCGATGAAGGTGGGTGTCTACAACGGCGCCAAGAAGGTGGGACTTGCCGGCACCGTTCGCACCACGCTTCTGAACGCGGGATTCACCAACGTCTCGGCCGCAAACTGGAGCAAGCAGGTCACCTATTCCACGGTTTACTACCGTGACGAGGCCAGCCGCGCCACCGCCGAACAGGCCGCCAAGGAGCTTGGAATCAGCTCGGTCGTCAAGACCACCAATATCCCGGGCAGCATTGCAGTGGTCCTGGGAAACACCTTCCGCTAAGCGCCGCACTGCGGGCTATGCTCTGGGCTAACGCGTACAGCTTGCACTCTCCATGCTTGAGTGCCAAGATTTGTATTAGCACTCACGAGTTCCGACTGCTAATTCGATCGAAGTTTCGAGGCGAATCCATGCGGTCCGGAGTCTGTGTTTGAGTGAGTCCTGGACCAGAGCAGCGAGAATGTTTCACGATCGTCCCATGACATCGCGGGAACATTCGTCCGTCGCGGGCGTTGCCTCCGGTCGTAGATACGCATGAACGTCCCGAAAGGACATAGCCGCTATGGCCAAGATCATTGCATTTGATGAGGAAGCACGCCGCGGCCTTGAGCGCGGCCTGAACATTCTGGCAGACGCCGTCAAGGTAACGCTCGGCCCGCGTGGACGCAACGTCGTTCTGGAAAAGAAGTGGGGCGCCCCCACGATCACCAACGACGGTGTCTCCATCGCCAAGGAGATCGAGCTCGAGGATCCGTTCGAAAAGATCGGTGCAGAGCTCGTCAAGGAAGTTGCCAAGAAGACCGACGACGTTGCTGGCGACGGCACCACCACCGCCACCGTCCTGGCCCAGGCACTGGTCAAGGAAGGCCTGCGCAACGTTGCAGCCGGCGCCGACCCGCTGTCCCTGAAGCGCGGCATCGAGAAGGCCGTCGAGGCCGTCACCGTCGAGCTGCTGGCTTCCGCCAAGGAAATCGAAACCAAGGAAGAGATCGCTGCCACCGCATCGATCTCCGCCGGTGACGAAGAAATCGGCGCACTGATCGCCGAGGCACTGGACAAGGTCGGCAAGGAAGGTGTCATCACCGTCGAGGAGTCGAACACCTTCGGCCTCGAGCTTGAGCTCACCGAGGGCATGCGCTTCGACAAGGGCTACATCTCCGCCTACTTCGTGACCGACAACGAGCGTCAGGAAACGGTCCTTGAGGATCCGTACATCCTGATCGTCAACTCGAAGATCACCAACGTCAAGGACATGGTCTCCATCCTGGAGAAGGTCATGCAGTCGAACAAGCCGCTGCTGATCATCGCCGAGGACATCGAGGGCGAAGCCCTTGCGACCCTGATCGTGAACAAGATCCGTGGCCTGTTCAAGTCCGTCGCCGTCAAGGCTCCGGGCTTCGGCGACCGCCGCAAGGCCATGCTGGCCGACATCGCCATCCTCACCGGTGGCCAGGTCATCTCCGAGGAAATCGGCCTGAAGCTCGAAAACGCCACCATCGACCTGCTGGGCTCCGCCCGCAAGGTAGTTGTCACCAAGGACGAGACCACCATCGTCGAGGGTGCAGGCGACGCCGAGGAAATCGCCGGTCGCGTGAACCAGATCCGCGCCGAGATCGAGAACACCGATTCGGACTACGACCGCGAGAAGCTGCAGGAACGCCTGGCCAAGCTGGCCGGCGGCGTTGCAGTCATCAAGGCCGGTGCCGCAACCGAGGTCGAGCTCAAGGAACGCAAGCACCGCATCGAAGATGCAGTGCGCAACGCCAAGGCAGCCGTTGAAGAAGGCATCGTCGCCGGTGGCGGCGTGGCCCTCATCCAGGCCGGCGCTGCTGCATTCGCCAAGCTGAACCTGACGGGCGACGAGGCAACCGGTGCGAACATCGTCCGCGTTGCCATCGAAGCACCGCTGAAGCAGATCGCCTTCAACGCCGGCATGGAGCCGGGCGTTGTCGCCGACAAGGTCAAGGGCCTGCCGGCCGGTCACGGCCTGAACGCCGCCACCGGCGTCTACGAGGACCTGTTGGCTGCAGGCGTGAACGACCCGGTAAAGGTGACCCGCTCTGCACTGCAGAACGCCGCCTCGATCGCCGGCCTGTTCCTCACCACCGAAGCCGTTGTTGCTGACAAGCCGGTTCCGGCTGGCGCAGCAGTAGGTGGCGGCGACGACATGGGTGGCATGGGCGGATTCTAATCCCCCCTGCAGCACCTCTGGCAATACCGCGCGGGCCGCGGAACACGTTCCCCTTGGGGAATGGTGTTCCGCGGCCCGCCGCTTTTAACAACCGGTGAACCAAGCCGTCAGGCGGGTTCGGGGCGCTCCAGGAGCTCGAGTTCCGCGGCCAGGTTCGCCCGGGCCCGGGTTTCCCACAGGGAGCGGGCCAGCGGGCTCGAATACAGGGAATCCGCCTCCAGCAGCTTGCGCAGGATCGCGGCCCGGCCCGCGGCAAACGCAGGGTCCGGCACATGGGCGTATTCCCGGCGCACGGAGAGTGCATAGCGGCGGTAGGCGCCGGCCTCGCGGCCCAGGACCTCCAGATCGGCATCGCAGAGCAGCTGCCCCGCGGCATCGCCCGCGGCGGGGCGGTGCTCGATGGTCAGCTCAACCAGCCGCACCACCTCGCCGACCTCGGCGTGTTCGAGCCCGGCTCCCGGAAGCTGCGCCGCTGCCAGGGCCGCCGAGTCCCGTTCGTCGGAGGGGACTCCGTTGTAGACGGCATCGTGGTACCAGGCCGCCAGGTACAGGGCGCGGTGTGCCGGGTCTTGCTCGTTGGATCCGGTCAGGGTGTCGAGGGCGCTCAGCATCGCCAGCAGGTGGGCCCGGTCGTGGTAGGCGCGGTGGGGCTCGGACCAGCGCGCCAGCAGGTCCCTGCCGAGTTGCCGGTTCGCCGGGCAGCAACCCGTCCCAGCGGGCCAGCAGGACCGCGTCCAGGCGCTCCGGGCGTTCCCGCGCAGGCACCCGCAAACCGGAGCGCACCAGGCGGCGCACCAGTTCGGTTGCGGAGACCGGCAGCGCGCCGGCCGCCACCAGGGTCTCGTAGCGTTTCTGCGGGACATCGTAGTGGTCCCTGTCGAACGCCCTTTCCGGCAGGCCCTGCTCCAGCGCGAAGGTGCGCAGCTCGTCCAACGACGCGTCGGACACAAGGTGTGAGAACAGGGTGCCGTGGGCCGGCCACAGCGGGGGATCGATGAGTATAGCCACAGGGCAACACTAATGCCTGGCCGGTTGCCGCGGGCCGGCACGCGGTCAGTATGTGAACAGGTGGGTGTTTGCCGTTTCCGCTTCTTCGTAGTGCACCGAGGCCCGGTTCAAGGCGGTGCCGATGGCGTTGAGGGATTCCTCGACGCGGATCTGGGTGGCGCGCCAGTCAGCGACGACCGACTGGAAGTTCGCGGATGCCGCGCCCTGCCAGGTCCCCTGCAGGTCCTGCAGCGAGGAGGTCATGGAATTCACCTCCGCCCGCACCCTTTCGATGGTCGCCTGCACGGCCATGGACCGCAATTGCATTTCACTGGTGTTCGCGGCGAATGTGCTCACTGGTTCTCTCCTTTGAACGGCGCTCCAAGGCCGGCGGAAGGGACACGGCTCTTCCGCCGGGCAGGAGCGGCAGCGACTGGGGAAGTCGCTCCCGTTCCTAGGCTAGAAACAGCAAGTCCGCCGCGGGACGGACCCGCGACGGACTGTGCATAAGATGGTGGAGCCGCCCGGGCTCCATCGTTGGTGCAGCTGCGAACTGCGAAGGCTAGGCCTTCGGTGGAGGCGTCCTCGGGTTCGCGCTCCGGCTCGACATAGGGCAGGTGGATGGACATGGTGGCGCCGCCTCCCGGGGTCTCGCTGAGCCTGATCGAGCCGTCGTGTTGGGCCGCAATGGCAGCCACGATGGCAAGGCCCAAACCGGTTCCGCCGGTTTCGCGTTGCCGCGAGGAGTCGGCGCGGTAGAAGCGCTCGAAGACGCGTCCGGCCTCCTCCTCGGAGATGCCGGGGCCATGGTCGCGGATCTCCAGGACGGCATCCGACCGGCCATTGATCACGGGCTTCACGCCGACTGCTATTTCGATGTCGCTGCCCTCGGGCGTGTAGCGCAGGGCGTTTGTCATCAGGTTCGCCACGATCTGGCGCAGCCTTGCCTCGTCCCCGCTGGTGGGTGCGGGTCGCGGGCCGCCGCCTTCCAGCCCGACCAGGCGCACCTTGCGGTCGGGGGCATTGACCCGCGCGTCCTCCGCGGCGTCTCCGGCCAGGAGCAGGAGATCGACAGGTTTCCGGTCCAGCGGGCGTTGCTCGTCCAGGCGCGCCAGGGTCAGCAGGTCCTCCACCAGCTGGCCCATGCGCTTGGACTCTGCCTCGATGCGTCCCATGGCGGTGCGCAGCATTTCCGGGTCCGCCAACCCGCCCTGCCTGTAGAACTCCGAGTACCCCTGGATGGTGACCAGCGGCGTGCGAAGTTCGTGCGAGGCATCCTGGATGAAGCGCCGCATCTTGCGTTCGGAAGCGGCCCGGCCGCGGAACGCGTGCTCGATGTGCGCCAACATGGCGTTCAGCGAGCGCGAGAGCCTGCCGACCTCGGTTTCCGGGGGATAGTCCTCGACACGGCGGGAAAGGTCCCCGGCGGCAATCGCCGCGGCCGTGCGTTCCACCCGAAGCAGCGGCAGCAGGGCCCGGGTGGTGATGCCGTAGGCGATCATCGACATCAGCAGCGTCGCAAGCATGCCCGTCGACATGACAAGCATGGCGGCCTTGGTCACCGTGTCCTGGACCGAATCCATCGGCAGGGCGTAAATGAGGTCGTAGTCGCTGCGGTTCAGGGTGACTATGCGTACGCGCCAGCCGCTGGAACCCATGGACGTCCCGGGAACCGTCACCGAAATCGACGGATCGTCCCGGAGCTTGTTCAGCGTCGCGAGATTCAGGTCCGGGATATCCGCCGTCACATTGTTCGAGGTTTCCTTGCGCGGCATGGTGTAGAGGATCTTGCCGGACTCGTCGCGCAGGTCCCCGTAGAAGCGGTCGAACCCCGGGCTCTTGGGGTTGATGGGGACGATCTCCGCATAGTCGTTGAGCATCAGCGAG
The DNA here is from genome assembly GCA_963818105.1 of uncultured Actinomycetota bacterium. Lineage (GTDB taxonomy): Bacteria > Actinomycetota > Actinomycetes > Actinomycetales > Micrococcaceae > Paeniglutamicibacter. The sequence continues at coordinate 81,218 of CAWFRB010000042.1, forward strand.
GTGATTGCCACCGAATTGCTCTTGAGCTCCGAATCGACCTGGGCGGTGAGCATGAGGCGAAGCGACTGCGCCGAACCGACGGCAGTGACAACGATGCCCAGGATCATCAGCATGCTCATCAGCGCCACTAGTTTGGTACGCAGCGAAACCTGCCGCCAGAAGCGACGCAAACCTTGCACTCCCTAAACCCCTTTAGCGGCGATCCGAGGTGCGCATCAAGTAGCCGACCCCGCGCTTGGTCTGGATCAGCGAGGGCCACTCGGGGCGCGAGTCGATCTTGCGGCGAAGGTAGGAAATGTAGGACTCGACGATGGAGGCGTCCCCGTTGAAGTCGTATTCCCACACGTGGTCGAGGATCTGCGCCTTGGAGAGCACCCGGTTCGGGTTCATCATCAGGTAGCGCAGCAACTTGAATTCGGTGGGGGAGAGGTCGATGACCTCGCCGGCCCGGCGGACCTCGTGGGCGTCGTCGTCGAGTTCCAGGTCGTCGACGCGGATCACCGCGGTGTCTTCCTCGGCCGGTTGGGTGCGGCGCAGCACCGCACGGATGCGGGCGACGACCTCATCGAGGCTGAAGGGCTTGGTGACGTAGTCGTCCCCGCCAACGGTCAGGCCGGTGACCTTGTCCTCGGTGTCGTCGCGGGCCGTCAGGAAGAGCACCGGGAAGTGTTTGCCCGCGGCGCGCAGCCGGCGGGTAATGGTGAAGCCGTCCATGTCCGGAAGCATGACATCCAGGACCGCCAGGTCCGGGGCTTCCTTTTCGACTGCGGCGAGGGCTTCGCGACCGTTGGCCGCCGCGACGACTTCGAAACCTGCGAAGCGCAATGAGGTGGAGAGCAACTCGCGGATATTTGGTTCATCGTCAACAACCAGCAGCCTGGCTTCGGGGGTCTTGGCATTCATGTCTATAGTCTGCAACCGGTTACTGTAAGAATCCTGTGTGTTCTTTGTGCGGATCTTCGACCTTGCCCGCGCGCCGGCACATTGTTCGCGGCCAAGTTGCCTCGAAAAGGCTCTTAACTTCTGCGGCGTTCGCGGAAATTGAGGGCCAAGACGACCATCAGCAAGATGAAGGCCAACGGCAGCCCGTAGAGCCCAACGGCCAGCAGCAGCGGGGACAACGCCACGGACATCGCGTACTGGATCAGGATGACGGCCAGTGCGACGAGCGAAATGATGGCAATGCCCCCGGCGAACAGGGTCAGGAACCGCTGGACGGCCGGAGTTTTTACGGTGGTATTCACACCTTAAAGTTACAGCGCGCCGGTCGCGGAACCACAATGCGGGTCCATGCCGCAGGTGGGCCGCCAATTGCCGCGAATGTCGTACCCTAGAAGAATAGACTTGCCCGGCGTGAAGAGCCCACCGATCCGTCCACGGATTTGGGGCCCGCGTCGGGAATCGCCAGATATGGGATCGGGGGACTGTATTTCCCCGTGGCCCATTGTGACGCAAGAACGAGGTAGCAAGACGTGCCAACCGGCAAAGTGAAATGGTACGAACCCACCAAGGGGTTCGGGTTCCTGGTGACCGATGAGGGCCAGGAAGTGTATTTGAACGCCTCGGCACTGCCGTCAGGCGTGACCGAGTTGCGCGCCGGTACCCGCATGGAATTTGGCATCGCCGAAGGCCGCAAGGGTGCGCAGGCGCTGAGCGTGCGCGTCTTGGAAGCGGCCCCGTCGGTGGCCCGCGCCAAGCGCAAGGACGCGGTGGACACCGCGGTACTGATCGAGGACCTCATCAAGGTGCTTGATTCGGTTTCCAACGGATTGCGCCACGGGCGCTACCCGGAGAAATCCCAGGGCGCAAAGGTAGCTTCAGTGCTGCGCGCCGTTGCCGACGATCTCGAAGCCTAAGCCCATGGCCCGCAAACCGAAGCTCGACGAGACACTGGCCGCGGCGCACGATCGCGCACGCACTGCCCTGCTGGAGATCGCTCCGGAGTCCATGATCGGCGAACACCTGGATGCCGTGTGCGACGGTGACCGCTTGGTGACCCATCGTTTTGTCGCGCTGCAGCCCGGATACGAGGGTTGGTGCTGGTTTGCGACCCTGACGCGGATACCGCGCGCCCAGGCCAAGGACATCACCGTGTGTGAAGTCGGCATCCTTCCGGGCGACGACGCCCTGCTGGCTCCCGCATGGGTTCCCTGGGCGGAACGCGTGCGTCCGGAAGACCTGGAGGCCGAGCGACTGGCCGCCGAGGAAGCGGCCGGGATTGCCGCGGGAGTCGTGGAGGAATCCGCGAACGCCGAGGAAGCCGCCGGCAGGAAGCCGCCGACGAAGATGGCGTCGAAGATTCCGCCGAGCAATTCGAAGACGAAGACAAGATGCCGACGGGGAACTTCCCGAAGAGGACTAAGTCCTCCGCAGAGTAGTTGAACAATCGACCGGGAGACTGGTCGACCAAGGGGCCTGGCGGGAGATGCATCAGCATTTCCCGCCCGGCCCTTTGCCGTTGCCTTGGCCTCGTGCCGGATCGGCGGCCGCCTTCGGCTTGCGGCGGCTCCGCCTTGTCCGCAAACGAAAACGGGGAGCATTGTCCACCGGCCTCACGGCAGGTGGACAATGCTCCCCGGCCGGCTATCCGGCGCCGACGGGCTTAGCTGTTGGCAATCACGTATTCGATGCACTTGATCAAGGCCGAGATGTCCTCGGGCTCGATGGCAACGAAGGTGGCAACGCGCAGCTGGTTGCGGCCGAGCTTGCGGTACGGCTCGACGTCCACGACGCCGTTGGCGCGCAGGGTCTTTGCAACCGCGGCGGCGTCGATCGAATCATCGAAGTCGATGGTGGCGATGACGTTCGAGCGGTCCTCCGGGGCGGCAACGTACGGGCTCGCGAACGAGGAGGCCTCGGCCCACTCGTAGAGGCGGGACGCCGAATCGTTGGTGCGGGCTGCCGCGAATTCCAGGCCGCCGTTGGCGTTGAGCCACTGCACCTGTGCGTTGAGCGAAACCAGCGTCGAGAGCGACGGGGTGTTGTAGGTCTGGTTCAGGCGCGAGTTGTCGATGGCGGTCTTCAGGTTCAGGAAGTCCGGGATCCAGCGGTCCGGAGGCCGCGATTTCCTCGGCGCGGGCAATGGCCGCCGGGGAGAAGAGTGCGATCCACAGGCCGCCGTCGGAGGCGAAGTTCTTCTGCGGGGCGAAGTAGTAGACGTCGGCCTGGGATACGTCGACGTCCAGGCCGCCTGCGGCCGAGGTGGCGTCGATGACAACCAGCGAGTCCGCGTCGGCGCCTTCCACGCGGTGCACCGGTGCTGCAACGCCGGTGGAGGTTTCATTCTGCGGCCAGGCGTAGACGTCGACGCCGGCCTCGGCAACCGGCACCGGGCGGGTGCCCGGCTCGGACTTGATGATGGAGGACTCCGCAAGGAAAGGCGCCTTGTTGGTGGCCGAGGCGAACTTGGAACCGAACTCGCCGAAGGACAGGTGCTGTGCCTTGTTGCGGACCAGGCCGAAGGTTGCGATGTCCCAGAAAGCGGTGGATCCGCCGACGCCCAGAACCACTTCGTAGTCTGCCGGGGCGTTGAAGAAGGTCTTCAGGCCCTCCTGGATGTCGCGAACCAGGTTCTTGACCGGGGCCTGGCGGTGGGAGGTTCCCAGCAGCTCGCTGCCGGCTTCCAGAAGGGCCTGGACCTGCTCCGGGCGGACCTTGGAAGGACCGGCACCGAAACGCCCGTCCACTGGCAAAAGATTTTCGGGAATGGTCAGGCCGGTGCTCATTTTGCTCCTCGATAAAAGGCTGGGTTCACTCTTCCGACGCGCCACGCGATGACAAAGGCCATGGGGTCGGTGTTCCAATAATCCCGCATGGCGCACCCAAACGCGTAAAAGCGAGTCGTCATTATTAACGGCCGCAACGCCGCGAAGCCGTGCCGGATGCGCCAGGAAGTCCGGGGCGAATCGCGTGTGAAGCGGCAGGGTGCCCGGGTGACAACTCGCATGAGTACCGGCGGGTAGAGTGGTGGGCGTAGTAATTCCGTGTAGAACCAACCCGTGCAGGAGCGGCAGACGTGTCAGACCTGATCGATACCACCGAAATGTATTTGCGCACCATTTTGGAGCTCGAAGAGGAAGAAATCACGGCGCTCCGTGCCCGCATTGCCGAGCGCCTGGGTCATTCGGGTCCCACCGTCTCGCAGACCATCGCCCGCATGGAACGCGACGGACTCGTGGTCGTGACCACCGACCGCCACCTTGAGCTCACGTCACGGGGCCGCGAACTGGCAACCGGCGTGATGCGCAAGCACCGTTTGGCCGAGCGACTGCTGGCCGATGTGATCGGTCTGGAATGGGAATACGTCCACGACGAAGCCTGCCGCTGGGAGCACGTCATGAGCGAGCGCGTGGAGAAGCGGCTGTACAAGCTGCTTGGCCAGCCCGCATCCTCTCCCTACGGAAATCCCATCCCCGGACTCGAGGCGCTGGGCGGCCCGGAACTGTCCGAAATCTCGGTAGGTGTCCAAAATCTCGATTCGGCGCTTTCCGACGGAAACACGGGCCCCGTGCGCGTTGAGCGGTTGGCCGAGTCCATCCAGGTTGAACCCGAGCTCCTGGTGCAGCTCGATGAGGGCGGAATCCGCCCGGGTGCCCTAGTCACGCTGGAACGCGCGGACGACTATGTCCTGGTTCGCGTCCAGGGCATCGAGGGAGCGCTGGAGCTTCCGACCGAGGTCAGCGCCCATGTGTTTGTCAGGCGCTTGGACAGATAACGGAATTGTAACTTTGGACTAAAGCCCGGTAGGGTTTCTAGTTGTGTCATATTTTCGTGACTCAATCCAGATCCGATTCGCATAACCTTACCGGCGGATTCTGGACTAAGACTTACCGGTAGGGGCGGAGGACCCATTTCAACCGTTTCATGGTTTTGAACCATGGATCTTGGGGTGAAGTTGAGTCCGCCACGGTGGGCTCGGCCGAGTTGATCTCATGACTCGAATCCGACAGCTAACTTCGCAGGCGATACATGAGAGGTTGTCATTTGACACAGCAGCACAATTCCGGCCGTCGCCGTGCGTCCGGACCGATTGATGCTTCGCCTGCCGAAGGCACATTGGAACGTATTGTCGACTCCGCGTTGAGCGAAGAAGCACCTTCCCGCCGCAGCGGTCGACGCTCCCTGCACGTGGTTCCCGAGCTGGCCGAGACGACTCCGGCAAGCTACGTAGGCCGCCGCTTTGAAGCCAGCCTTCGCTACGGTGCATCCCCCGACGCCGCGGCCATTGCCGCCACCGAGCGCGTCGAAGAACCGACTCCCTTGGCGCCAGAGCTCCACGCCCAGGTCGAGTCCGAAGAACTCAACAACGTATTGCGGTTCGCGCCGCGCCCCAAGCGTATCGCGCCTTGGCTTTACGCACAAGATCGCCGCAGTTGCGGCCGTTTCCGGCCTGGCGCTGGCCGCTGCCAGCCCGTCGCAGGAAGCCGACGCAGCTTCCGAACGGGCGAATCCCGCGTGGCGCAGTCGGTTGTTGTGGACGTAAAGGCTCCGACCTCCGACGAGGTCAAGATCGAGCGTGTTTCGGTCACGAGCAAGTTCACCAAGGAAGACAAGCTGGCCACCGTGATGACCGCTGCCGGTGGCGACGTTTCGAAGATCGCCACGCGCGGAGTCCTTGCCCAGCCGGTGGACAACATTCGATTGACTTCGCGCTTCGGCCACCGCAAGAACCCGACGGGCCCGGGGTTCATGAACCACAACGGCCTGGACTACGCAGTTCCCTTGGGAACCCCGATCAAGGCCAGCGCCGCCGGCACCGTCGTGCAGGCCGGCTGGGCCGGGCACTCGGGCTTCCGCGTGGAGATCGACCACGGCAACGGCTTGCACACCAGCTACAACCACAACTCGGCCGTGAAGGTCTCGGTTGGACAGAAGGTTGAGCGTGGCGACGTTGTCTCGGTCAGCGGTAGCACGGGCAACTCGACAGGCCCGCACCTGCACCTTGAGGTCATCGTCAATGGCAAGTGGGTAGACCCAGCGGGTTGGTTATAACGAAGAATGTCACCGTTCCGTGATCAGAACGTGACATTTGCAGTTGTTTCATATATTCTAGAAATGTAGTCGGCGCTCAAGCCCGATTACCGCCATGAGGAGTGCCGAGCACTGCCGCCGCATGGTGTCCGTTCAAAAAACGCATGGCAGTGGCGGGGGACCCACTTTTTGGCTTCTGAACTTAGGAAGCCTTGGGGTTAAGTAACCCGGACCCGCAAGGGGCCGGATTGCCGAGTGACTCCCACTCGAACCCGACAGCTCACCTCGTAGGCATCAGGAGAGGCAATAACAACGTGACTACACGTCAAGCACTTGGTCGCCACCGCGCGACTCCGGTACGGACGAACCCACTTGAATCCATCTCGAAGGCAGTTGCCTCGAACGCTGGATCGGTCGGCCGTCAGGCAGCAGTAATCGCAGCAGCATCCGGCCTTGTTCTGACCCTGGGTGTTCCGGGCCAGGGCGCGGCAACCCGCGAGGCATCATCCGCCCCGGTAGAAGGCCTCTCCGCAGAGCGCGTTGCAGTCAAGGCTGTTTCGGTCTCCGCGTCCAAGGTCAAGGACCTGGACATTGAGCGCGCCGCATTCACTTCCAAGCCGGCTCCGGTCGTCGTGGCAGTGGCCAACACGGTTACGACCCGCGGACAGCACCGCCCGAGACCCGCGCAACGGCCAACCGCGCCTCGGCCGACGCCTTTGCGCCGACGACCCGCACCAGCCGCGGCGGTGCCGTCAGCACCGCAGTGGCACCCGAAGAGCGACTCGATCAACACCTCGAACCTCTCCGGCATTGCCGCAACGGCAGCCCAGTACACCGGCGTTCCCTACGTCTGGGGCGGCAACACCACCTCGGGCTGGGATTGCTCCGGCTTCGTGAAGTACGTATACGCCAAGCACGGCATCGACATCGCCCGTGGCACCTCCGCGATCCGCGCCTCCGGCCAGTTCGTGCGCACCAGCAGCCCGAAGCCCGGCGACCTGGTCTTCCAGAACGGTGGCGGCCACGTAGGCATCTACCTCGGCGGCGGAAAGATGGTCGGCGCACAGAACCCGACCGTCGACACGATCATCCACGACGTGACCCGCAACCCGCTTTACGGCTACTACACCCTGGCCAAGTAAGCAGCATTTTTCCAAGAGCCCCGCTGAATCCGCAAGGATGCAGCGGGGTCTTTTGCTTTGCGCGGACAGAATTGAACGATACCCCCAGAGGGTATATTGTGGATCGCGTGAAGAAGCCGTCCAGACCCGTCAGCCGCCGGGCGTTGCCGCCCGCCATGCGGGTCGTGGTTCTCTGTGCGTTCTTCCTTGGCCTGCTCTCCATGCATGTGCTCGCCGGGGCCGCGTTCGATCCCATTCACCACGGGGAAACCGGGAGCGCCAGCAGTTGCCGAGACCTCCATTTCGGCGTCCACGCACGATCACGGCGAACAACACGTGCCGGCCGCCGAACCCGGCGATGATCACGGGATGGGGCTGGGCGAATGCGCGCTTCTTGTCGCCTGCGTTCTTGGCCTCGTGGTGTTCGCCCACAAACTCGGCCTGCCGGGAAACGGTGGAACTGCCCCGCGTGCGGGGCCGACGCCTTATCGTCCGCGCCTGGTCGCCTTCAACGACGGCGTTTTCCAGACGCCTTCTCCGCAACAACTGAGTATTTGCCGTAGATGAGCGTTCCGGAGCAAAGACCGGAACACAATCACATCTCACGCAAGGAAAAGACGTTGAAAAAGAACAAGACAACCCTGATGCTTTCTGCTGCCGCCGTGGCGGGCGCCCTGATGCTGGCCGGTTGCTCCGCACCGGCCCCCGCTCCCGGCGGAAACGCCACGGCCAGCCAGCAGCCGGCCGGAAACGAGCACAACGGCGCCGATGCCATGTTCGCCCAGATGATGATCCCGCACCACGAGCAAGCCGTTCTCATGAGCGAGACCATGCTGGAAAAGAAAAACCTGGGCACGGAAACGGTGAAGCTTGCCACCGATATCAAGAATGCCCAGGCCCCGGAGATCAAGCTCATGGAATCCTGGCTGGAAGGATGGGGCGAACCCCGGGAGATGGGCCACACCATGGCGATGGAGGGCATGCTCGGCGAAGAAGACCTGCAGGCATTGGCCAACGCCCAAGGCCGTGCGGCCGAAGAACTCTTCCTGAACCAAATGATCGGGCACCACCTCGGAGCCACGAAAATGGCCGAAGACGCACTGAAGAACGGCAAGGATCCAAGGGTGCTGGAACTGGGCCGGAAAATCATTGCCGACCAAAACGCCGAAATCGCCCACATGCGCGACATGCTCAAGAAGTAGCGGGCGAACCGACAGATGAAAACCATGACAACGAAACCGGCACTTTTCATGTCCGTGGCGCTGGCAGGCGTACTGGGCCTTGCCGGGTGCGCCCAGGGCCCCGGCGACGCCGGGCCGGACACGGGAACCACTGCCGCGGCAGGCAGTGCGCCGGCAGCCGCCACGCCGCAGGAATCAGGTGCAGGTCCCGCGGCGAAGGCCCCGGAGACGGTCCTTGGATACCCGACCGCGCACGTGCACGCCATCGCCGCCCCGGACAAGGGACAGGTGCTGCTTGCCACGCACGACGGCCTCTATGACGTCTCGGCGAACCCCGCCCAACGCATCGGCCCCGTCGTTGACTGGATGGGCTTCACCCTCGGGAAAGACGGCTTCTACGCCTCGGGCCATCCCGGTCCCGGCGTCGACCTGGAAAACCCCGTGGGCCTGATGCGTTCCACCGACAAGGGAAAAACCTGGGAGAGCCTCTCGCGCTCCGGGGTTTCGGACTTCCACGCGATGACGGCAAGCAAGAACGCCATCATCGGGTTCGACACGACGTTGCGTTCCACCGCCGACGGCATCCGGTGGAAGGACCTCGACCCGAGGATCCTCCCCGCGACACTTGCCGCGGATCCACGCGGAAGCCTCGTGCTGGCGGCCACCGAACAGGGCGTCTGGCGATCAACGGACGACGGCGCGACCTTCAGCGAACCTGCGGCAAACACTCCGCTGCTGCAATACCTGGCGGTGGCCGGCACCAAGGCCGTCGGCATAACGCCGGACGGGGTCGCCTGGACCAGCCATGACGGCGGCGTGAGCTGGAAACAGGGCGGGAGGCTGCAAGGAACCGCCAACGCGGTGGCCATGAGTCCGGACGGATCCCGGATTTGGGTGTCCAGCTCGCTGGGCGTCGAACATTCGGCCGACGGTGCCGCCAGCTTCGAATTGCGTTTCGCTTCGCCCCAGTAAACGTGAATGGTGTTGTGAAACCCCGTTTTCCGGGGTTTCGCAACACCATTTCCGGATTGTGCTGACATGCAAAATTTCGGAGGGAATTCGAACCAATTTCACCTAAACCCGCGCGGATTCACCGGCATTTGTCCTAGGCTAGCCCCAGAGTCAATGCTCAGAGCCATGCGCGTCACTTGAGGGATTCCGTTGTGAACGGGTCCCTCTGTTGCGCCGGGTCGGGATCTAAGGATGCGCCGATGCGAACCCTAGTGCTGAATGCAGGATTTGAACCGCTGGCGGTAGTCACATTTCGCCGGGCACTCTTGCTTGTCTTCATGGACAAGGCCACGGTGCTCGCTGCCGATGAAGAGAACCCGGTGGTCGGCCCCAACCAAGTCATGCCCCGACCCACGGTGATCCTGCTGAACCGCTACGTCCGGATGCCGCACCGCCGCAACCTCCAGGTGTCGCGCCGCGGGGTCCTGCGCAGGGACGCCCACCGGTGCGCATACTGCGGCCGCAGCGCCAGCACCATCGACCACATCATCCCGCGCAGCCGGGGCGGGGTCGACAGCTGGGAAAACCTCGTGGCGGCATGTCACGGCTGCAATAGCGCCAAAGGCGACAGGACGCTGGCACAGTTGGGATGGAAACTACGTTTTGCACCCGGCACTCCACGCGGCGCCCAATGGTTCATCACCGAACTGGACCGCCCCGCGGAAGCCTGGAGCCCATTCCTTCGGAGCGCAGCATGAAATTTGATGCCATCATCGTGGCAGGCGGCCGTGGCTCACGGCTGGGCGGGGTGAGCAAGCCGCTGCTGGAACACCACGGGGAAACCCTGCTTGAGCACGCGCTCAACGCAGTGAAAGACGCCGAAGGCATTGCCGTGGTCGGCGCACACGCATTGGCGGACGCCGTGACCAGGTACATGGAAAACGCCCCCGACAGCCAGCGCGTGGTCATTACCCGGGAATACCCCAACTATGCCGGTCCGGCCGCTGCCGTGGCCGCGGGGCGTGCGGCGCTCGACGACGGCCCCGACGACGAAAGTGCCGCAGTGGCCAAGCGGCGCCGCGGAAATCACCGTGGTGTTGGCCGCCGACCTGCTGGACCCTGCCCCCGTGGTGAAGGCGCTGCTCGAGGTGGCGCGCCGCCGGGCCCCAGGAATCGAGGCGTGGGTGCCGCAGGATGCCGGAGGGGTCCTGCAGACGCTCGCCTGCGCCATCACCACCGAGGCGTTGAAGGCGGCAATCGAGCAGGCGGCCGAACCCCACGGCAGCCTGGAGAATGCGTCGATGATGCGTCTGCTTGCTACAGTGCAGATGGAACGACTGAAGCTGCCAGAGGTGGATTTCAGCGACATCGACACCCCTGGGGACGCCGGGCGTCACGGGATTACGGTGGCAAACGGCCACTGACGAGGAGAACACCAAATGCCTGCAGCGGAACTCGACGACTGGGTCAGGGAACTACTGGCCGCCTTTGAACTCACCGACACGCAGGTCGACATCGACCAGGTGCTTTCCCTGGCAGGGGTTGCCGCCCACGGCATCGTACGCCCCGCGGCCCCGCTGACCACCTACCTGGCCGGCTACGCGGCGGGACTCGCCGTGGGCAGGGGACAGGCAAGCGAGAAGCATGCCATGGATTCCGCCGATGCCTTGGCGCGTGCCGTCTTGCAGGCACGCGTTCCCGCCGGCACCGACGACTAGAACATGCCCGACCACGACCACGGCTGGGAGCAGGCACGGCAGGACGCGCACAGGCTGGGGCGGTCCCTGCGGCCGGCCCCGGAACTCGTGCCCTTGCACCAGGCCGGGGGGCGCGTGCTGGCCCGGGACCTGGTTGCCCGTTATCCCATACCGCACTGTGCAACCTCCGCCATGGACGGATTCGCCGTCTCCGGGCAGGGGCCCTGGCTGCTGCTCGACGCCGTAGCCCACAACCCGGCCGAGGGCACCGGGACGTCGCTGGCCCCGGGCGAGGCGGTTGCCGTGGTGACGGGGTCGCTGATCCCCGAAGGCGCCGATGCCATCGTCCGCCTGGAACACACCACGGAGCGCGACGGGTGGCTCAGCGCCGACCGGACGGTGTCCCCGGGAGCCGACATCCGCCCGGCCGGCACCGAGGCCGCCCCGAACGACGTGCTGCAGGCCGCGGGCACCGTGCTGCGTGCCGGGGTCGTGGCCACCGCCGCGGTGGCGGGGTACGACGAACTCCTGGTTGCCGCCCGGCCCAGGGTCCACCTGGTCTACACCGGGGACGAGGTCATCACCTCCGGGACCCCGGCACCCGGGCAGGTTCGCGACGGTTTCTCCCCGGTCCTGCCGCAGATCATCGCGGCACTGGGCGGGCGGGCGGCGAGCGAGGCGCGCATCGGCGATTCCCAGGCCCAGAGCCTTGACGCGCTCACCGACGTCCCGGCCCTGGCCGCCGACATCGTGATCACCACGGGCGGCACCGGATTCTCCGACCGCGACTTCGTGCGCAGCGCCGTTGCCGAGCTTGGCGGAAAGGAAATCGTTTCCTCCATCGCCATGCGACCCGGGCACCCCTCGATGCTCGCGGCGCTGCCCGACGGACGCATCCTCGTGGCGCTGCCGGGCAACCCGCTGGCCGCGCTGATGGCCGTCGCGACGCTGGTGGACCCGCTGTTGCGCGGCGCCTGCGGCACGGAACTTGCGGAACCCGGCAGCGCGCTGGGCACCGCGGACTTCGCACCGCTTCCTGGCCGGCACCGGCTCATCCCGGCGCGCTGGGTGCGCTCCGGCGACCCGCTGGTGCCCGACGCCCTGGCCCCGGCCGAACACGTCGGCTCGGCGATGCTGCGCGGGCTCTCCGGGGCCGAGGCGATCCTCGTCATCCCGCCCGCCGGCGCCCGGGCCGGAACCCCCGTCGGCTACCTTGGACTACCTTGGTAACCGGGGAACCCCACCGATTTGGCCGGCGGCAGCCGGAAGCAAGAAAAGGAATGTGAGAATGGGACGCAAAATCGTGCGCCGGCGCATCGTCCGCGCCACCCTTGACGGAGCGCGGAGCGAGCGCGAGGAAAAACTCGCCGTCGAGGAACCCCTGGAAATCCGTTTCGGGTCCACCCCGTTCACCACCTCCATGCGCACCCCGGGCGACGACTTCGACATGGTCGCCGGATTCCTGCTCGCCGAGGGCATCATCTCCCGTGCCGAGCACCTGGTGGCCATGCGCTACTGCGCGGGCACCGACGAGGAGGGCAACCAGACCTTCAACGTCATCGAGGTGCAGCTGGGCTTCGGCGCCCAGGCCCCGGACCTGTCGGCGGCCCGCCACGTGGTGACAAGCTCCGCCTGCGGCATCTGCGGGACCAACTCGATCGACGAGGTGCGCAAGAAGTCGCAGCTACGCGCTGGACCCGGACACGGGGTCGGTGGAGCTCGAAACCCTGCTGGGCATGCCGGACACCCTGCGCGAGGCGCAGGAGCTCTTCAGCGCCACCGGCGGCGTGCACGCGGCCGGCCTCTTCAGCACCGACGGCAAGTTGCTGGTGCTGCGCGAGGACGTGGGCAGGCACAACGCGGTGGACAAAGTCATCGGCGCGGCCCTGCGCGAGGGCCTGCTTCCGCTGGGCGAAACCGTCCTGCAGGTCTCCGGCCGGGCGTCCTTCGAACTGGTCCAGAAGGCGGCGATGGCGGGGATCCCGGTGCTCTCCGCGGTCAGCGCCCCGTCGTCGCTGGCCGTTGAGCTGGCGCAACAATCGGGACTCACCCTCGCCGCGTTTTCCCGCACCAGCAGCGTGAACCTATACACTCATGCTCAACGCGTACTAGGCGCCTAGAAGGTTCACCGGCCGTGCGGCCGTGAGAACCCCGGGTGCCCGTGACGCCAGTGCCAGCGCGCCCCCGGTGGCGAGCAATGCAGCAACACCGCAGTGACGTGGAGGAACAAGATGAATCGCCCGGCCCCAACGCAAGACATCAACGAAGACGACCTGGTGGTCGGCAAGCCGAAACGCAGTGCCGCCGGGGTCGAAGCGGTCAAGGTGTCCCTTGAGCGCGGCTTCGCCGAGGCCGGCGTGACGCGCACGATTCGTTCGATGCTTCGCATCAACCAGCGCGGCGGCTTCGACTGCCCCGGTTGCGCCTGGCCCGAGTCCATCACCGGCGCCCGCAAGCCCGCGGAGTTCTGCGAGAACGGCGCCAAGGCCATCGCCGAGGAAGCCACCGCGCGCACCGTCACCCCCGAGTGGTGGGCCAAGCACCCCATCGGCGTGCTCCGCGAGAAGACCGAGTACTGGCTTGGCTCCCAGGGCCGCATCACCGAACCCGTGGCCATCCGTGCCGGCGAGACCCACTACACGCCGATCACCTGGGCCGAGGCCTTCCGCACCATCGGCGAGCACGTCAACGCCACCACCCCGGACAAGTGCGTCTTCTACACCTCGGGCCGGACCGCCAACGAGACCGCGTTCATGTACCAGCTGCTGGCACGCTCGCTGGGCACCAACAACCTTCCCGACTGCTCCAACATGTGCCACGAATCCTCCGGCTCGGCGCTGAACCCCACGATCGGCATCGGCAAGGGCACCGTCTCCCTCGAGGACTTCGAGCACGCCGAGCTGATCTTCGTCGTCGGCCAGAACCCGGGCACCAACCACCCGCGCATGCTCTCGGCGCTCTCCGAGGCCCGCAAGCGCGGGGCCCGCATCGTCGCGGTGAACCCGCTGCCGGAGGCCGGGTTCTTCGGCTTCAAGGACCCGCAGAGCGTGTCCGGCATGCTCGGCAAGTCCGCCGACGTCAGCAGCCACTTCCTGCAGATCAAGGTCGGCGGGGACCTGGCGCTCTTCCAGGCGTTCGGGCACCTGCTGCTGGCCGCGGAGGAGAAGAACCCGGGGTCCGTGATCGACAGGGCCTTCATCGATTCGGCCACCGACGGCTTCGAGGCCTACAAGGCGGCCCGCGCGGAACTCGACTGGGACGCCACCGAGGAGGCCACCGGGCTGACCCGCGCGGACATCACCGCGATCGCCGGGCTGCTGATCGAATCCAAGGCGACGATCTTCTGCTGGGCGCTGGGCCTGACCCAGCAGCCGCACTCGGTGCCGACGCTGAAGGAAATCATCAACCTGCTGCTGATGCAGGGCAACTTCGGCAAGCCGGGCGCCGGCGCCTGCCCCGTGCGCGGGCACTCGAACGTCCAGGGCGACAGGACCATGGGCATCTGGGAGAAGCCGGGGGAGAAGCTGCTGGCGGCCCTCGACGCGGAATTCGGGATCGATTCCCCGCGCGCCCACGGCTACGACTCCACCGAGGCGCTCGACGCCTTCGAGAACGACGAGGTCGACGTCTTCGTGTCGATGGGCGGCAACTTCGCCCTGGCCAACGCGGAGACCGAGGCGCTTGAGGCGGGCATGCAGCGCGCCAAGCTCACCGTGCACATCTCCACCAAGCCCAACCGCTCCCACGTGGTGCACGGGCAGACCTCCATCATCCTGCCCACCCTGGGCCGCACCGACCGGGACGACAAGCACTCCGGCGGGCCGCAGTTCCTCTCCGTGGAGGACTCGATGTCCGTCATCCACTCGACCCAGGGCCGGCTCAAGCCGGTCTCCGAGCACCTGCTGGCCGAACCCGTCATCGTCGCACGCATGGCCACCGCCATCCTGGGCGAGGACCACGTGGTCCCCTGGAAGGCCATGGCCGAGGACTACGACGTCGTCCGCGACCACATCTCCCGGGTGCTGCCCGGCTTCGAGGACTTCAACCGCCGGGTGCGCGGCCGCAACGGCTTCGTGCTGCCCAACCCGCCGCGCGACACCCGCTCCTTCGCCACGGACATCGGCAAGGGCAGGTTCACGGTCTCGCCGTTCGAGGCGCTGCACGCCCCGGAGGGCCACCTGATCCTGCAGACCATGCGCAGCCACGACCAGTACAACACCACGTTCTACGGGCTGGACGACCGCTACCGCGGCATCAAGGACGGGCGCCGCGTCATCCTCATCAACCCGGAGGACCTGGTGGAGCTGGGCCTGGAGGACAAGTCGCTGGTGGACGTGATCTCGACCTTCGGCGGCACCGAACGCCGCGCCAACAGGTTCCGCCTGGTCTCCTACCCGACGGCCAAGGGGTGCGCCGCCGCGTACTTCCCGGAGGCCAACGCGCTGGTGCACCGCGACCTGGTGGCCCGCGAATCCAACACCCCCGGGTTCAAGGCCATGACCGTGCGCTTCGTGCCGCATTCCCTGCAGCCCGGCCCGACCCTGGACAGCTGACCGGCGGTCCGGTCGCCGCCCGGCACCGCCGGTAGAGTTGGTCTGCACCTCGGACCCGTCGGGGCCCGGTTGACCGGTGCGGCAATCCCGTGGCGCCACGCGTGGCCACACCCTAGATTTGGCGGAACACCTCATGAGCATGGAAAGCGTCGCCTGGAGTTCGCTGTGGCGGATGTCGGGACAGGACAAGGGCAAGGCGTATGCGCCGACCACACCGCGGCGGGTCCTGGCCTTCGCCGGGGTCTACAAGAAGCAGCTGCTGGTGTTCGTCTTCTTCTCGGTGTGCGCCGCGGTCCTGACCGTCGTGACCCCGGTCCTGGCCGGCCGGGTCGTCGACGCGATCGTCGCCCGGAGCGATGCCGCCACGGTGCTCGGGCTTGCCGGGATGATCGCCGTGGTCGCCGTCTTCAGCGCGATCTTCTCGCTGATCGTGCGCTGGTTCTCCTCCCGGCTCGGCGAGGGCATCATCTTCGACCTGCGCACCGCCGTCTTTGACCACGTGCAGAAGATGCCGGTCGCCTTCTTCACCAGGACCCGCACCGGCGCGCTGGTGAGCCGGCTGAACAACGACGTCATCGGCGCCCAGGCGGCCTTCGCCGGGACCCTGTCCGGGCTTGTCTCGAACGTCGTGGCCCTGGTGCTGACGGCCGGCGTCATGTTCTCCACCTCGTGGCAGGTCACGCTCGCGGCCCTGGTGCTGCTGCCGGTCTTCCTGTTCCCGGCGCGCCGGTTCGGCCGCACGCTGGCCCTGCTGCGCAAGGAATCGGCGGACCTCAACGCCTCCATGGCCACGCAGATGACCGAGCGCTTCTCCGCCCCCGGCGCCACCCTGATCAAGCTCTTCGGCCGTCCCGCCGACGAATCCGCGCAGTTCGCGACGCGCGCCGGACGGGTCCGGGACATCGGCGTGAAGATGACGATGCGCCAGTTCTTCTTCGTCACGATGCTCACCCTGGTGGCGGCCCTTGCGCTGGCCCTCGTCTACGGGCTGGGCGGCGTCTATGCGACCCGCGGCCAGCTTGCCGCCGGCGACGTGGTGGTGCTGGGCATGTTGCTGGTCCAGCTGTATGCGCCGCTGACCGCGCTGGCCAACGCCCGGGTGGAAATCACCAGCGCCCTGGTGAGCTTCGACAGGGTCTTTGAGATCCTGGACCTCAAGCCGCTGATCACCGATTCGCCGACCGCCCGGGTCCTGGACCCGGGGCCGGTGGACGTGAAGTTCAAGGGCGTTTCCTTCGCCTACCCGAGCGCCGAGAAGGTCTCGCTGGCCTCGCTTGAGGACGTTGCGGTGCTCGACACCCGGGGCGGGGAGACGGTGCTGCACGGCATCGACTTCGAGATCCCCGCGGGTTCCACCGTCGCGCTGGTGGGCTCCTCGGGCGCGGGCAAGTCGACCATCGCCTCGCTGCTCGCCCGGCTGTACGACGTCGACTCCGGTTCGGTCGAACTTGCAGGGGTCGACATCCGCGAACTGAAACTGGGTTCGCTGCGGTCCACCGTGTCCATGGTGACCCAGGACGGGCACCTGTTCCACGAAACCATCGGCGCGAACCTGCGCCTGGCAAAGCCCGAGGCAAGCGACGCGGAGATCTGGCAGGCGCTGACCCGGGCCCGGCTGCAGCCGACCATCGAGGCGTTGCCCGACGGTCTGGACACAGTGGTGGGGGAGCGCGGCTACAGGCTCTCCGGCGGCGAACGCCAGCGCATGACCATCGCGCGCCTGCTTCTTGCGGCACCGCAGGTTGTCATCCTCGACGAGGCAACGGCGGCGCTGGATTCCTCCAACGAGGCGGCCGTCCAGGCGGCCCTCGCCGAGGCCCTGGAAAACCGCACCGCCCTGGTCATCGCGCACAGGCTCTCGACGATCCGCTCGGCCGACCAGATCCTGGTGGTCGAGGGCGGCCGGATCGTTGAGCGCGGCACCCACACCGAGCTGCTGGCCGCCGGCGGACGGTACGCCGAACTGCACGAAACCCAGTTTGCTCAGTAGCGGCCACCGGGCCGCCGGCCCGGTGCTGCCTTAGCCTCCGAGCAGCGAGGGCAGGACGTGGTCGCGCAGCAGCGGCGCGATGTCGTCGCGCTGGATGGCGACCGCGGGGCTCAGCCACATCATCTGTTCGATCTCGGCTTGGATGCGAGGTGTTTCCGCAGTCGTCGCCCCGTAGAGGTAGGCATGGATCTCGGTGTCGGCCTCGTTCGCCGCGGGACCGTTCCAGCGACCCAGGAATTCAACCTGTTCCGGGACGAAATCCAGGCCGATTTCCTCCCGCACCTCACGCAGGACCGCGGCCTCGGGGCTTTCGTCGGGTTCGAGTTTTCCTCCCGGCTGCATGAACATCGTGGTTTCGCGTTTACGCACCAGGAGAATGCGTCCGGCAGGATCAAGAAGCCGCATGGCGGCGATGGTGAGAATCTTTGGCACACCTTGAGCTTAACAACAGCCAAAAGTACATGCGAGGATGATAACGTGCTCTTTGGGCTGATTTAGTCTCGACTATTGGCGTAATACGAGAATAGTGGTATTGCACTCGGCACAAGGCAGTCTTCGTGCGCCGACCGGATACTGGGACTATCCGGACAAAGGCACAGCCAACGGGGGATCATACATGGATCTACAAATGGAGAATTGATGCAGCGGGGCACCAACTTAGGTCGACTCGGGGATTTTAATCAGGCGGTTATTTTTGAGTCGATTCGTCGCGCTGTCGACGGGGTAAGCCGCGTTGAGCTTGCCGGTTCCACGGGACTTTCTCCACAGACCATCTCAAACGTCGTACGCCGATTGCTCGATGAAGGCTTGGTCCGCGAGGACCGCACCATCGTTTCCGGTCCGGGCAAGCCCCGGACCGTCTTGGAACTGGAAGTCAACCGCATGGTTGCCATCGGAATCCACCTGGATCCCGGTGTTATCTCCGTTGTCATGCTGAACCTGCGTGGTGAAGTGATGCATTCCCGCCGGATGGATATTCCTCCGGTCGAGGTGCCGGAGAAGACCGTCGAAACCATGGCCAAGACCGTGGAAGAGATCATCGCCGCATCCGGCATACCGCGCGCCAACATCGTTGGAGTCGGGGTGGCGGCCCCCGGGCCGCTGGACCGCGAGCGCGGGGTCATGATCGATCCGCCGTTGCTTGACGGCTGGAAAGACGTGGCGATCGTCGAGCCGCTGCGACGCATGCTCGACCTGGACGTCATCCTCGAAAAGGACACGATTGCCGCATCCATCGCGGAATTGTGGAAGGGAAACGACGCCGCGCGCGACAACTTCATCCTCATGTATGTGGGTGCGGGCATCGGCGCGGGCATGGTTCTCAACGGGGAAATCCACCGAGGGGTCAGCAACAACGCGGGCGAGGTCGGCCACTACTCGACCGGTGTCGTCGCACAGCCTTGCATCTGCGGCCGCAACGATTGCCTGCATGCCTCGCTGGCGTTCAACCACGTGGCGCAAAAGGCCCGTGAAGCCGGTTTGACGTTGACCGTTCCGGATGACGGAACCCCCGAAGAACGTGCCGAAGGCATGAACCAGATCGTGAAGATGGCAGGCGAGGGCAACGAAAATGCCGCGTCGCTCATGCGCGATTGCATGGGCAAGGTCGGGCAGGTCGCCGGCCAGCTCTGCAACGCACTGGACGTCTCCCAGGTCATTTTTGGCGGACCCCTGTGGTCCGAGGTCGGGGATTACTGCATTGACGGAGTCCGCGAAGTCATCAATGAGCGATTCAGTTCCAAGAACGTGCACGGCATCGAGGTTCGTTCCTCGACGCTTGGGCCGGAAGCCGGTGCAATCGGCGGCGCCTGTGCGGTAATGGATGCCAGCCTGTCTCCGAAGGCCGCTGCACTCTTGTTGCGCTAAAAGGTCGCAAAAATCAGTTGAAGGGTCGTTCGGTTACGCACACGAACGGCCCTTTTGCGCGAATTAGGTGACCCGGTTGACAAACCCTTTCAAATGGATTTAGATGTCCGGTAGGAGTTGGTAGTAACCGAACTGCCCACCGTTCTTTGCGTGAAAGTCTCGATTGTCCGCAATGTTGATGTGTGGGGGAACGGCAGGTCGGCTGCTGGGGAGCCACTCCAACGCCGTCGACCGGTGATGTGGGATGTAATGGGAGTTATCCCACATTTCACCGGTCGACGGCACCTTTTTCTTAACGGCCTTTTCGGTTGGTCCCGCGCTGTTCCGAGGCGGCAGGATTCGGCAGCCGCACACTTGCGGCAAGCGTTCCGTGCGGCAAGACGACAGGAACCGTTTAGCGACGCCAGGGTTCGCAGGTGCCGATTTTCAAACACTCCCTTTCCAAACCCGGGCGAGGTCCCATCCAGGGATGCCCGTGGTCGGGCCAAGGCCAGTCCGGTGCGCCGGCCGAACTCCGCGGCCGGCATCAACGCACTGGCCGGATTCTTCGGGAAAGCCCTTAAACGCGTTATGGCCTGCACAAGTGCAGGCCATAACGGTTTGGTGCCCCTGGCCGGAATTGAACCGACGGCCTACCCTTTAGGAGAGGGTCGCTCTATCCAACTGAGCTACAGAGGCTTGCTTCGTCGAAACGAACCCTACTAATCGTAGCGGTTTTTCGACAAGAATTTTGGAAGCGGCACCCCGCACGTCGCACCGGGTGCCGCCAACCGAAGGTTAGAGCAACCCCTGCTTCGAGGCTTCCCACTTCTCGCGGAACGTGCGGATGAACGAAGCCACCAGCACCCCGACCAGGATCGCCGCGGTGGCGAAGAGCAGGATCCAGCGCGTGGTGGTCAGCGTCGAGGCCAGCGCAACCGCGGCCGGGTCGACCGGGCCGTTGAAGAGCGCGTCGATGGCGCCGTTCTCCCACAGGTCAATGACGGCGAACAGCATCGGCACCGCCCACAGCACCCACCGCACGGGACCGCGCGAGGTGTTGAGGTTTACCGCAAGCATCGTGACAAGGGCCAGGAAAAGCGGGAAGAGCAGGCCGGCGGTCTTGTGGAGGTAGTTCAGCTGGCCGACGGCATTCGCATCCATGGAGGCCCGCAAGGCCTCGATGTGTTCGACGGAGTAGCCGCCGATCATCTGGTCCGGCATCATCAGGCCGTTGGACAGGTCGGTCATCTGGTTCAACGTCAGCAGGTGGTAGTACCAGAAGAGAAGAATCACTGCGCCGACGCCTGCCACCAGGACCAGGTTTCCGTTGCCCTGCGCCTGTTCGGGCGAGCGTTCCGTTGACGGGTTGACGACCGGTGCCGCGGGGGCAGGGCGGTTGTACTGTTTCGACTTGCGTGACTTGGCCATGACCCAATTATGCCTTCATTTCCACACCCGCCGGCCAAGGCGGGGCAGGCTCCACGTAGACTAGGGCCCATCATGGATTTCCTTTTCGATGACTTCGTCGCACCCGCTCCAGCCCAGCCACTGCCGGACGCCCTCGAGCTCCTCAGGGGCCTGAACCCGCAGCAGGAACAGGCAGTCAAGCATGCCGGTTCACCACTGCTCATCGTTGCCGGGGCGGGCTCGGGCAAGACCCGCGTGCTCTCGCACCGGATTGCCTACCTGCTGGCCACGGGCCGCGCGCGCCCGCATGAAATCCTTGCCATCACCTTCACCAACAAGGCCGCGGCGGAAATGCGTGAACGCATCGCCGCCCTGGTGGGCGACGACGTGGCCAAGAAGATGTGGATATCGACCTTCCACTCTTCGTGCGTGCGCATCCTGCGCCGCGAAGCCGCCGCGGTGGGGCTGAAATCGAGCTTCTCGATTTACGATTCGGCCGATTCGCTGCGCCTGATCACCATGGTTTCCAAGGGCCTGGAGCTGGACCCGAAAAGGTTTACGCCGAAGTCCATGGCCCACAAGATTTCCGCGCTCAAGAACGAACTGATCGACGACGAGCAGTATGCCGCGACCGTCGATTCGAACGACCCCTTCGCCCGTGCGGTTTCACAGGTCTACCGCGGATACGCCGAGCGCTTGCGCTCGGCGAACGCCCTGGACTTCGACGACCTGATTGCGCACGTGGTCAACATCTTCCGTGCCTTCCCCGCGGTGGCGGACAACTACCGCAGGCGCTTCCGCCACGTCATGGTCGACGAGTACCAGGACACGAACCACGCCCAGTATGCGTTGGTGCGCGAGCTGACCGGACCCGACGGTCCCACCCCGGGCGGGGAGCTGACCGTGGTCGGCGATTCCGACCAGTCGATTTACGCATTCCGCGGTGCGGACATCCGCAACATCGTGGAATTCTCCAAGGATTACCCGGACGCCGAGACCATCAAGCTGGAGCAAAACTACCGCTCCACGCAAACGATCCTTTCCGCGGCCAACGAAGTCATCAAGCGCAACCCCAACCGCCCCGAGAAGCGTTTGTGGACGGCCGAGGGCGACGGCGAAAAAATCATCGGCTACGTGGGTGAATCCGAATCCGACGAGGCGCGCTGGATCGCCGACGAGATCCTTCGCCTGAACGACGAGGAAGACATCCGCCCCGGCGACGTCGCGATCTTCTACCGAACCAACGCCCAGTCGCGTTCGCTCGAAGAGCAGCTCATGCGCGTGGACCTGAAGTACAAGGTCATCGGCGGGACCCGCTTCTACGACCGCAAGGAAGTCAAGGACGCGCTCGCGTACCTCCGGGTCCTGATGAATCCCGAGGACGACATCAACGTCCGCCGCATCCTCAACGAACCCAAGCGCGGCATCGGCGACAGGGCCGAGTACTCGGTCGCCGCCCTTGCCGAACGCGAACGCATTTCCTTCATGGAGGCCCTGCGCCGGGCGGACGAAGCGCCGGGCCTGGGCACGCGCGGCCTGAACATGGTTGGCGCCTTCGTCAAGATCATCGACGACCTCGCGGTGGTGGCCGACGGGTCCGGGCCGGCCGAGGCCCTCGAGGCGGTGCTCGAGCAGACCGGGTACCTGGAAATGCTGCGTTCCTCCAACGACCCGCAGGATGAATCGCGCGTCGAAAACCTCGCCGAACTGGTGGCCGTGGTGCGCGACTTCATGAAGGAAAACCCCGAGGGCACGCTCGTCGACTTCCTCGAGCGCGTGGCGCTGGTGGCGGATGCCGACCAGATTCCCGGACGCGCCGGCCGACGACGAGGGTGCCGACATGGCCCGCCGGGAGGGATTCGTCACCCTGATGACGCTGCACACCGCCAAGGGGCTCGAGTTCCCGGTGGTGTTTCTCACAGGCATGGAAAACGGGATCTTCCCGCACCAGCGCTCGATGACCGACGAAAAGGAAATGGCCGAGGAACGCCGGCTTGCCTATGTCGGGCTGACCCGCGCACGTGAACGCCTGTACCTCACGCGCGCCGAATACCGCAGCCTCTGGGGACAGTCGCAGTACAACCCGGCCAGCCAGTTCCTCGACGAAGTGCCGGCCGACCTGCTGGACTGGAAGCGCGAGGGCTCCGTGCGTTCGTCCTTCGATTCGTTCGGCGGCAGCGGAAACTTCGCCACCAGCCGTTACGAATCCGGCTCCTACTGGGGCGCGGGCCGCGGCAACACGGGCGGGGGAGTGACACGCCTGAGCGGTGCCAGCGAGGAGCACACGCTGCGCACCGAGCCCACCGCGCGGGCCGCGGTGCGCAGCGCACGTGTCCAACCCAACAAGGAAATCATCGCGCTGAACATCGGCGACAAGGTCTCGCACGGCACCTTCGGGCAGGGCGTTGTCCTGGCGCTGGAGGGCGCGGGCGACAAGACCGTCGCGAAGGTGAAGTTCGCGGATGCGGAAAAGCGGTTGCTGCTCCGTTACGCACCTTTGACTAGGCTTGACTAGCATTTTTGCGGAAGATTTCGCGCGCCGGGAGCCGCGGGCATTGCGCCGGGTCCGTCTCTACGTTTTGTAGAACTGTGCCATTGCGTTGGAAAGCGTTAGTCTGAAGGTGCATCAGGCCTGTTTAGGGCCCGGTGCTCCCCTCTGAGGCGCGACATGGTTATGCCTTGCCGCGTCTTCGAGTCAGCATAGACTTCGACAAGAAGGACACAAGCCCGTGGACCTGTATGAATACCAGGCGCGCGATATGTTCGAGTCGCACGGCGTACCCGTGCTGGCCGGCATCGTTGCCTACACTCCTGAAGAAGCCAAGGCCGCAGCCGAGAAAATCGGCGGCGTCGTGGTTGTTAAAGCCCAGGTAAAGGTCGGAGGCCGCGGCAAGGCCGGTGGCGTCAAGGTCGCAAAGACCGCCGACGAGGCATTCGAGCACGCAACCAACATTCTCGGCATGGACATCAAGGGCCACACCGTGAACAAGGTCATGATCGCCCAGGGTGCAGACATTGCCGAGGAGTTCTACTTCTCCGTACTGCTGGACCGCGCCAACCGCAACTACCTGGCCATGTGCTCGGTTGAAGGCGGCATGGAAATCGAGGAGCTCGCCGTTGAGCGCCCCGAGGCACTGGCACGCATCGCCGTTGACCCGGCCGTTGGCATCGATCAGGCCAAGGCCGACGAGATCGTTGCAGCAGCAGGCTTCGCCCCGGAACTGACCGAAAAGGTTGCCTCGGCAATCCTGAAGCTGTGGGACGTCTTCAAGAAGGAAGACGCAACCCTGGTTGAGGTCAACCCGCTGGTTCGCACCGGCGCCGGCGACATCGTGGCACTGGACGGCAAGGTCTCCATCGACGAGAACGCCGAGTTCCGTCACCCGCACCACGTCGAGCTTGAGGACAAGGAAGCAGCGGATCCGCTCGAGGCCAAGGCCAAGGCGCATGGACCTCAACTACGTCAAGCTGGACGGCGAAGTTGGCATCATCGGCAACGGTGCAGGCCTGGTCATGTCGACCCTGGACGTCGTTGCATACGCCGGCGAAAACCACGGCAACGTGAAGCCCGCCAACTTCCTGGACATCGGTGGTGGAGCCTCCGCAGAGGTCATGGCCGCAGGCCTGGACGTCATCCTGAACGACAAGCAGGTCAAGGCGGTCTTCGTGAACGTCTTCGGTGGCATCACCGCGTGTGACGCCGTTGCCAAGGGCATCGTCGGCGCGCTGGCCGAACTCGGTTCCGCAGCCAACAAGCCGCTCGTTGTGCGCCTTGACGGCAACAACGTGGAGGAAGGCCGCCGCATCCTTGCCGAGGCCAACCACCCGCTGGTCACCCTGGCAGCAACCATGGACGAGGGCGCCGACAAGGCCGCCGAGCTCGCCAACGCAGCGAAGTAAGTAGGGATACGCGAACATGAGCATTTACCTTAACAAGGACTCCAAGGTCATCGTTCAGGGCATCACCGGTGGCGAGGGTACCAAGCACACCGCCCTGATGCTGAAGGCCGGCACCAACATCGTCGGTGGCGTCAACGCCCGCAAGGCCGGCACCACCGTCCTGCACGGCGACAAGGACATCAAGGTTTACGGCGCAGTGGCAGAAGCCATGGCCGAAACCGGTGCAGACGTTTCCATCGTCTTCGTTCCGCCGGCATTCACCAAGGATGCAGTCGTTGAAGCCATCGAGGCAGGCATCGGCCTGGTCGTTGTCATCACCGAGGGCGTTCCGGTACAGGATTCGGCCGAGTTCTGGGCACTTGCCCAGTCCAAGGTCGACGCCGACGGCAACCAGATCACCCGCATCATCGGCCCGAACTGCCCCGGCATCATCACCCCGGGCGAAGCACTGGTCGGCATCACGCCGAACAACATCACCCAGAAGGGCCCGATCGGCTTGGTCTCCAAGTCCGGCACCCTGACCTACCAGATGATGTACGAACTGCGCGACCTGGGCTTCTCCACCGCCATCGGCATCGGCGGCGACCCGGTCATCGGCACCACCCACATCGACGCCCTGGCTGCGTTCGAGGCGGACCCGGAGACCAAGGCCATCGTCATGATCGGTGAAATCGGCGGCGACGCCGAAGAGCGTGCAGCCGACTTCATCAAGGCCAACGTCACCAAGCCGGTTGTCGGCTACGTGGCAGGCTTCACCGCCCCCGAGGGCAAGACCATGGGCCACGCTGGCGCCATCGTCTCCGGCTCGGCCGGTACCGCACAGGCCAAGAAGGAAGCACTTGAGGCTGCCGGCGTGAAGGTCGGCAAGACCCCGTCGGAAACCGCAACGCTGCTGCGCGAAGTTTTCGCCGCCCTCTAAGGCACCTGTAGCATCCGCCGACGGCGGTCGACCACCCGGTATCCCGGGAGGCCGGCCGCCGTCGGTCTTTAACCGCCGTCCGGCCAGGCCGATTCCCGCCGCGCGGGAATGCCGCTTGTCGGCAGTGCCGCGGCGATGCCTAGGATGCGGGGAGGAAAGTGTCCTCCAGCATCGAAAGGCGGCCGCTTCGCATCATGAAACGTTCCCTCACGCGGATCCCTGCGGCGCTCGCGCAACTGAACTTCAAGCCGTTCCCGAAACCGGGCAGGAACCCCGCGACCGCGGCCCTCACCGTGGACGACCTGCGGCTGCTGGCCAGGCGCCGCACGCCCACCGCGGCCTTCGACTATGCCGACGGCGGCTCCTATTCCGAGGAGACCCTGGACCGCAACTACCGCGCGTACAGGAACGTGGAGCTTGTCCCGGGGATCTTGCGCGACGTGAGCGCGGTGGACCCGAGCACAACGCGTGGCGGGAACGGAATTCTCGCTGCCGGTGGGCATCGCCCCCACGGGGCTGACCCGGCTCATGCACGCGGCCGGCGAACACGCCGGGGCCGCGGCCGCCGCCAAGCACAACATCCCCTTCACCCTGGCCACCATGGGCACGGTCTCCATCGAGGAAACCGCCGCGGCGGCGCCGTTGGGCACCCGCTGGTTCCAGCTGTACCTGCGCCAGGACCGCGCACTTTCCCTGGAGATGATGCGCAGGGCCCGGGCCGCCGGCTACGACGCGCTGATCCTGACGGTGGACACCGCCGTCACCTCGACGCGCGTGCGCGACCAGCGAAACGGCATGACCCTGCCGCCGACGCTCGGCGTGCGGACCATGCTCGATGCGATCAGGCGCCCGGGGTGGTGCCTGGACTTCCTCACCACGCCGCCGCTGGAATTCGCGAACTTCGCCGGGGAGACGGGGAACGTCAGCGCGCAGTTCAACACCATGTTCGACGCCTCGCTGAGCTATGCCGACCTCGGCTGGGTCAGGGAGGCCTGGCCCGGGACCCTGATCGTCAAGGGCGTGCAGGGGCCGGAGGACGCGGTGGAGTGCTTCGGGCACGGCGCCGACGGCGTGGTGGTCTCCAACCACGGCGGGCGCCAGCTGGACAGGGCCCCGGTGCCGCTGCATGCAGTTGCCGGCGATCCGCGCCGCCGTCGGGCCGGAGAAGCTTGTCATCGCCGACTCGGGAATCATGAGCGGCGGCGACGTGGTGGCGGCGCTGGCGGCCGGCGCAAACTTCACGCTCATCGGCAGGGCCTACCTGTACGGGCTGATGGCCGGGGGACAGTCGGGGGTTGAGCGCACCCTGGAGATCCTCGAGCGGGAGATCCGGCAGACCATGGCCCTGCTGGGGGTGCGCACCCTGGATGAGCTTGGCCCCCGGCACGTGCGCCTTGGCACCGTGGACGCATAACGCCCCAGAACACGAAAATCGTGCGTTGTTCCCGGATTTCGTGGGGGAACAACGCACGATTTTTCGCGTACGCGAGGAGCTGATCAGGCCGCGGTGACCTTCACCGGAATGGACTTCCAGCCGCGCAGCGTGGTGTGCATGAACTGCTCGGGTTCGGCGGTCAGCTCGATGGACTTCACCCGGTTCGCCAGTTCGGTGATGAGCACGTCCATTTCAAGGCGGGACAGCGGCTGGCCCACGCACTGGTGGATGCCCATGCCGAAGGCCAGGTGCCCGCCGGCGGGCCGGGTGATGTCGTATTCGTGGGCCGTGGGACCCCAGCGGCGCTCGTCGCGATTCGCCGCGCCCACGAAGACTGCCACCTTGGTGTCCTCCGGGACGGCGACGCCGCCGATCTCCGTGGCCTGGCCCGTCGTGCGGTAGAAGGACTGGAACGGGGACTCGAACCGGAAGGCCTCGTCGATGGCGAATTTCACGAGCTTGGGGTTCTCGTGGACCTTGGCATATTGCTCGGGGTGGCGCACCAGGGTCAGCAACGTGGAACCGAGGGAGAAGATGGTGGTGTCCAGGCCCGCCGAGAGCATGGCGCGCACCAGCAGGGCCGCCTGTGCCGTCGTAATTTCGCCGCGGTCCGCATAGTCCCAGATCTGCGCGCCGAGGCTGCCCGGGCTCAACCGCTCGCGGGCCGTGTTGGCCATGGCCCAGTCGTTCGTGCCGGCGCCGGCGGCAAAGTGTTCGCGGGCCAGGGGAGTGTCGGGCCCAAAGGTGGAGAAGTTGGCGGCCCCGAGCGTCAGGAGGTTCTCGGCCCGGCCTTCCCGCGGGATTCCCACCGCGTCGCCGAACGCCCGCAGGGGGAAGACCTCGGAGAGGTCCTTGATCAAGTCGAATTCGCCGCGTTCCAGGAGTTCGTCAACGAGCTCCGTCGCGTACTCCTCGAACCCGGCGCGCAGCGAACGGACCCCGCGCGGCGAGATGACCCCGGCCATGGCCTGGCGCATCTGGGTGTGGATCGGGGGATCCGATTCCATGATTCCCTGGGCCCGCCAGCTGGGTTCGTGGTGCAAATTCTTGGGCCCGGCACCCGCGCCGGAGATGAAGGTTCGGTAGTCATCTAGGACTTCTTTGCATTCATCAAAGCGAGTCACGGCCAGGACGCCGTGTTCCTGGATCTTGACCACCGGCCCGACATCGCGCATTCGTTCAAAGAGCGCGTAGGGATCCACGAGATGTTCGTTTGAGTAGGGGTCTTCCGTGAATATGGGTGCCGTCGCGCCGGCCAGTTTCGAGTCCATGGGTGCCTCCCCAAAGTAGTGGTGAATGCCATCAACCTAACGCGATGTGAAAGTTGGGGTTAGCGCGATTCTCACCATGTGAGAATCCGAATTGTCCTTCGGTTGCGCAGCATGGAACATCGTTGCATTGCCTGAACATATGTCTTGCATCACACCGAGGGTCTAGGGGAGGAGGAAGGAATGGCAACATCATTCGAACGGGGTCTGAGCATCCTGGCCGAGGTCGCCGCCGACGGGGATGTCACGGTCGACGCGGTTGCCAACAAGCTCGGCATTCCCTCCAGCACCGCCTACCGATACTTCAGGGCGCTGCGCGAACAGAACTTCGTCATCGAGGAAGAAGGGCACTACCGTCCCGGGCAGGTCCTGCTCAGGGTCGCCGGCCATCACCAGGCCCAGTCCTACCTGGCCGAGGTCGGCAACGCCGTCTTGCGGGAAATCGTGGACCAGGTCGGCGAAACCGCCGTCATGATCGTGCGCATTGGTTCCCAGGCCATGTGCCTTCGGCGGGTCGAACCCGACAAGTCCCTGAAGTACTCGTTCGCCGTCAACGAATTGCTGCCCCTCCACGCGGGTGCCGGCCAGCGCCTGCTGCTTGCGTGGGCGCCGCCCGAGGTCGTGCACCAGGTGCTCTCCGGACCGATGGCCCGGTTCACCGCCAACACCCTGGGGCGCGAACAGATCTTGGCCTCCATTCCACAGATCCGTTCCTCCGGATACGTGCTCTCGCGCGGCGAACTCGATCCCGGCTCGGTGTCCATCGCCGTCCCCGTGGTGAACCACGGCGAGGTCGTCTGCTCCATCAACGTGGCCGGCCCCGAAGGCCAGTGCGGCTCAAAGTTCTGGATTTCCTCCACGCTGCGGGTCATTCGCGAGTCCGCCAACAAACTTACCCACGCATTGCAAGAAAGCACTCCGAACAAATCAACCAGGGAGACCCTTGATGACTACAGCAGTATTGGCTGAGACGGCACCGGTGACCATCGGCGTTCACCGGGCCACCCTCGACGACCTCATCCAGGTCGCCCGGCACCGACGCCCGGTGGTCATCGACGAGGCCGTCTTCGAGGCCATGCGCCCCAGCCAGGAATGGCTGCAGGGCGTGGTCGACCAGATGGGTCCCGGCAAGCAGACGCCGCCGATCTACTCCATCAACACCGGGTTCGGCTCGTTGGCAGGGCGCCAGGCCTTCTCCGAACCCTCGGATGCCGCCGAGCTCTCCCGCCGGCTGGTGCTCTCCAACGCCGCGGGCGTCGGGCGCAACGTGGACGAGGAAGTGGTCAGGGCGACGATGTTCATCCGCATCGTCAGCCTGACCCAGGGCTACTCCGGGGTCCGCCCGGAAATCATCACGACCCTGGCCAAGATGCTCAACGCGGGCGTCTGCCCCGCGATCCCGGAATACGGATCGCTCGGTGCCTCCGGCGACCTCATCCCGCTGGCCCACGTGGCCATCGTCATGTCCCGCTCGCACACCGGCGAGGACGAGGAACTGGACTCGGGAGAGGCCCTGCTCGACGGCAAGGTCGTCAGCGGCATCGCCGCGATGCGGCATGCCGGCATCGAGCGCCTGCCGCTGGGCGCCAAGGACGGCCTCGCGCTGCTCAACGGCACCTCGTTCTCCTGCGCCCAGGCCGCGCTGGCGCTCTACGACGCCCAGAACCTCCTGGAAACCGCCCAGATCACCGCCGCGATGAGCATCGAGGCGCTGATGGGCTTCGGGGACGCGTTCATCGACGAACTGCACCAGGCGCGCGGCCAGCGCGGGCAGATCGAGGTCGCCGCACGCATCCGCGAGCTGCTGGCCGGATCCACGCTGATCGACGGAAACGCCTCGACCGACCCGGTGCGCCAGCCCCCGCAGGACGCCTACTCGCTGCGCTGCGTCCCGCAGGTCTTCGGCGCCATCAAGGACACCCTGGGCTTCGCTGCCGGGATCATCGACAACGAGATCAACGCGGCCACCGACAACCCGCTGATCTTCCCGGCGCTGCCCGACACCCGCAAGCTCAAGGCGGTGTCCGGCGGAAACTTCCACGCCGAATACGTCGCCTTCGCCGCCGACTTCATCTCGATCGTGGTCACCGAGATCGGCAACATCACCGAACGCCGGCTCTTCCGCCTCGACGACGGCACCCTGAACCGGGGGCTGCCGGACATGCTCATCGACAGCGAGCAGACCGGCATGGACTGCGGCTACATGCTGCCGCAGTACCTGGCCGCGGCCCTGGTCTCCGACTGCAAGACCCTGGCCCACCCGGACTCGGTCGATTCGATCCCGACCTGCGCCAACCAGGAAGACCACGTGTCGATGGCCAACAACGCCGGCCGCCATGCGCGGCAGATCGTTGCCAACATCGAATCCGTGGTCGGCATCGAACTGCTCATGGCCTCCCAGGCCCTCGAGCTGCGGGCCATGCGCAAGGAAACCGGGGACGCGCGCCCCGGTCCCGCCAGCGCCGCCGCCCTGGAACTGGTGCGGTCCTCCAAGTCGGCCGACGGCCGGCCCGTGGACCACATCCGCAAGGACGTCGTGCTCTATCCCCGGGTCCGCAAGGCCCTGGACCTGGTGCACAGCGGCGCCGTCGTCGAGACGGTCAACAGGGTCCTGGCCGGCTAGCCGGACGGAACCGGCCGGGGTCTTCCCCGGCCGGGCACAAACCACCACCCACCCAGCCCACCGGCAACCGCCGGTGGCTCTATCAACCCTGCCCCGTTCCAGGGTCGCACCGCCCGCATCGACGCCGATGCAAACCAATCACTCCAGCAGTTCCGAGCTCACTCACAGGGAGAAAAAACCATGAAAAACTCGACTCGCACCGCCCGTCCCGCAGCCCTGGGCGCCCTAGCCCTGGCCGCATTGCTTGCCCTGACCGCCTGCGGAGGGAACGCAGAGGCGGAAAAGAAGGCCCCGGCGGGGGCCGCCAGCGCGCCGCTGTTTGCGCAGCTGCCGGAAAAGATCCAGTCGGCCGGAACCATCAACGTGGCCAGCAACGTCGAATACCCGCCGTTCGAGTCCTACGACACCGACGGCACCACCATCATCGGCATCGACAGGGAAATCGCCGACGCGCTGGAGAAGCAGCTGGGCGTCACCATGGACTTCGACAACATCGCCTTCGACGCGATCATCCCGGGCCTAGCCTCGGCCCGCTACGACATGGCGATGTCGGCCATGTCGGACACCGTGGAACGCCAGAAGCAGGTCAACTTCCTCGACTACTTCTCCGCCGGCGGCGGCGTCATGACCTCGACCGCCAACGCCGAGAAGCTCAAGACGCTCGATGACCTGTGCGGCGCCCACGTCGGCATCGTGAAGGGCACCACCGAGGACGCCGACGCGGCCGAGGCCTCCAAGAAGTGCGAGGCGGCGGGCAAGCCGAAGCTGGAGGTGACGATCTTCGCCGGACAGAACCAGGCGGTGCTGGCGCTGCAGTCCAACCGCGTGGACGCCTTCCTGGTCGACTCGACCTCCGGTTCGGTCGTCGCGGCGGAGTCCAAGGGCGCCATGGTCATGGGCGAGCGCTACCAGGACCTCGCCTTCGGCATCGTCTTCCCCAAGGACCAGGAACAGCTCATGACCGCCATCCAGAAGGGGCTTGAGGCCATCAAGGCCGACGGCAGCTACGACAAGATCCTGACGAAGTACAACATGGCCGACCACACCATGGAATCGTTCCCGGTCAACGGCGTGAAGCAATGACAACGAGTCCAATGACATCGCGTGCACGCCGGGCGGAAGAGTCCGGACTGGTCGTCGTACCCGCCCGCTACGTGGGCCGCTGGGTCGCCGCGGTGGTGGTCGTCGGCATCCTGGCGATGCTCGTCTACGGCATGTTCGCCAACGAGCGCTTCCACTGGGACGTGGTGGGGGAGTACCTCTTCGCCAAGCCGGTGCTGGCGGGCCTGGGCCGCACCCTGATGCTCACGGCGATCTCCATGCTCATCGGCATCGGGCTGGGGATCGTGGTGGCCGTCTGCAGGCTCTCGGCAAACCCGATCCTCTCCACCGCGGCCTGGGCGTACTCGTGGTTCTTCCGCGGCACCCCGCTGATGGTGCAGCTGCTGTTCTGGTTCTTCCTGGCGGCGCTGATCCCGAACATCGGGATCGGGGTCCCGTTCGGGCCGGAGCTGCTGAGCATCGACACCAACTCGGTGATCTCCCCGTTCACCGCGGCCCTGCTGGGGCTGAGCCTGAACGAGGGCGCCTACATGGGCGAGATCGTGCGTTCCGGAATCCGGGCGATCCCGCCCGGGCAGACGGAGGCCGCCAAGGCGATCGGCATGTCCCGCCTGCAGACCATGCGGCGGGTCATCCTGCCGCAGGCCATGCGGGTGATCATCCCGCCGACCGGCAACGAGACCATCGGCATGCTCAAGTACACCTCGCTGGTCATCGTGATCGGCTACTCGGAGCTGCTGACCAGCGTCTCGATCATCTACTCGCGGAACTTCCAGACCATCCCGCTGCTGATCGTGGCGGCCATCTGGTACCTGGCCGTCACCGCGGTGCTCTCGGTCTGCCAGTACTTCGTCGAGCGCCACTTCGAGCGCGGCTTCACCCCCGTCAAGGGCCGGAAGCCGGCGGCGCCCGCCGCCGCGGCAGCCGTCCCGGGGACCGTCGCCGGGGCCTCGCCAAGCATCGAACCGGAATTGGAGCCGAGCAAATGAGCGAACCAGTCCTGCGCGCCCACGGCGTGCGCAAGTCATTCGGGCACCTGGAAATCCTGAAGGGCATTTCCCTGGAGGTGCAGGCCGGGCAGGTGGCCTGCCTGCTGGGGCCCTCGGGCTCCGGCAAGTCCACCTTCCTGCGCTGCATCAACCACCTGGAAAAGATCAGCGACGGCGAGCTCTGGGTCCACGGCGAGCGGATCGGCTACCGCCGCGCCGGCAACAAGCTGCACGAGCTGAAGGAAAACGAGACCGCCAGGCAGCGCGCCTCCGTGGGCATGGTGTTCCAGCAGTTCAACCTCTTCCCGCACCGCACGGCGCTGGAAAACGTGATCGAGGGCCCGCTGATCGTGCAGAAGATGCCGCGCGCCCAGGCCCTCGCCGAGGGCATGGAGATGCTGGACCGGGTGGGGCTGGCCGACAAGTACCAGCACTATCCCGCGCAGCTCTCCGGCGGCCAGCAGCAACGCGTGGCCATCGCCCGGGCGCTGGCCCTGAAGCCGAAGCTCATGCTCTTCGACGAGCCGACCTCGGCCCTGGACCCGGAACTGGTCGGCGAGGTGCTGGACGTGATGACCTCGCTGGCGGCCTCCGGGATGACCATGATCGTGGTGACCCACGAGATGGGCTTCGCCAAGGAGGTTGCCGACGTCGTCCACTTCATGGCCGACGGGCAGCTCGTGGAATCCGGGGATCCCCGGCAGGTGCTGGAAAACCCGCGGGAACCCCGCACCCAGGCGTTCCTCTCCAAGGTGCTGGCCTAGCCCCGCACCACCCGCACCATCCGCACAGCCGGCGAAGGGAAAGCCCCGATGAACGGGCAAGGACTGAACACCGCAGTATCAATGACCGCAGCATCGACTCCCGAACCGCGGGCCCTGGTGGGCCGGCTGCCCGGCTACTCCCGGTCGGCGTCCGCCGGAACCGTGCGGTGGGTGGCATCCTCCAACGAATCGTGGATGCCGCCCTCGCCGGCGGCCGTCGAGGCCATGGCCGCCAGCGTGCAAGGCGCCAACAGGTATCCGAGCCTGGCCGGGGACCGGCTGGTGGCGGCCCTTGCCGAAAGGCTCGGGCTGCCCGCCACGCAGGTTGCCGTGGGCGCAGGGTCCCTGGCAATGCTGGGGCAGATCCTCAACGCGTTCGCCGGGCCTGGCGACGAGGTGCTCTACGCGTGGCGCAGCTACGAGGCGTACCCGATCCTGGCCACCCTGGCCGGGGCCGAATGCGTCGAGGTGCCGCTGGATGCGGCGCACCGGCACGACATCGGGGCCATGGCCGCGGCCGTCACCGAACGCACCACGGTGGTGCTGCTGTGCAACCCGAACAACCCCACCGGGACGGTGCTGGACGCCGGGGAAATCGGCTCCTTCCTCGACGCGGTGCCCGGGCGCGTGCTGGTGGTGCTCGACGAGGCCTACCTCGAGTTTTCCGGCGACTCCGGGCAGACGCTGCAACTGCTGCAGGACTACCCGAACCTTGCCATCCTGCGGACCTTTTCCAAGGCCTACGGGCTGGCGGCGGTGCGGGCGGGATACCTGCTCGCACACGGGGACATCGTCCGGTCCATCCGCGCGGTGGCGCCTCCCTTCGGGCTCAGCGCCGTGGCGGAGGCCGGGGCCGTGGCGGCCCTGGCGGATGCCGACCACCTGCGCGGCACCGTGGATGCGGTCCTGGAAGAACGCGCTTTCCTGCAGCATGAGCTCACAGCCCGCGGCTACCGGGTCCCGCCCAGCGGGGGAAACTTCCTCTGGATCCCGGAGGCCGACGTGCGGGCCGCGGACATCGAACGAAGCTGCGCGGCGCACGGAGTGTCGGTGCGCGCCTTCGCCGGGTCCGGCGTGCGCGTGAGCATCGCCCCGCGCGAGGCCTCGCTGGCCGTGCTGGCGGCCCTGGACGAGCTCGGCCGGCAGCAGGCACAAGCCACCCCAACCACCCCGCAAAACCACAACTCTGAAAACCACAGCACTGGAGGTGCATCGTGATCGGCACAAGCGAACAGCCCGTCGTCGAGGACCCGCGAGGGGGAATCCTCGTTTCGGAGGACGGATTCTTCGACGTGGAGGTGGCGGGGATCAACCGCGAATCCGATTCGGTGGTGTCCCTGGACCTGGCCCACCCGGCGGGCCTGGCCCTGCCGGCCTGGAGCCCCGGCTCGCATATCGACGTCCTGCTTCCCAACGGGTTGCTGCGCCAGTACTCGCTGTGTTCGGTGCCGGGCGATGCCCGCTGGCGGCTGGGCGTGCTGCGCGAACCGGCGGGGCGCGGCGGATCGGCCTACATCCACGAGGACCTGCGTCCCGGGGCACGGATCAAGGTGCGGCACCCGCGCAACAACTTCGAGCTGGCACCGGCGCCCGAGTACCTGTTCATCGCCGGCGGCATCGGCATCACCCCCATCCTGCCCATGCTGCGCGCCGCCGAGGAATCCGGCGTCCCGTGGCGGCTGGTCTACCTGGGGCGCAGCCGCAGCTCCATGGCGTTCACCGACGAGCTGGCCGCCTACGGGAGCAAGGTGCACGTGCACGCGGACGACGAGTCCGGGTTCTACCCGCTCCCCGAGCTGCTCGGGGATCCCGCGGCGGGCTTCCACGCCTATGTGTGCGGCCCCGGCCCGCTGCTGGATTTCATTTCCGGCCTCGCCGCCGACTGGCAGGATTCGTCCCGCTACCGGTTCGAGCGTTTTGTTGCCGATCCGGCCGCGAGCGCGCCGGCGGCAGGGGACCACGAGTTCACGGTTCAGACCACCCAGGGGCTGGAGGTGACGGTTCCGGTGGGCACCAGCATCCTCAGCGCCTTGGAGCAGGTGGGAGTCAGGGTCCTGAATTCCTGCCGCGAGGGCATCTGCGGCACCTGCGAAACGCCGGTGGTGTCCGGGGAGGTCGACCACCGCGACTCGCTGCTCAGCGACGAGGAACGCGAGGCCGGGGACACCATGATGATCTGTGTTTCGCGGTGCAAGGGCCGTCGCCTGGTCCTGGACATCTAGGGCACGCCGTCCGGTTGGGCGGCTGGCGGTCCAGCACGGCCGGGGGGTCCTGGAACGTCAGCCGCGCAACCGAAAGAACGAGGTTCCGGCCGCGGTGAAGGCGCCGGGCAGCAGCAACACCAGAAGTTCCGGGTTGAACTGCACCTCGGTGGGGCCGCGGCCCTCCAGAGCCGCTGCGAGTTTTTCCGGGGCGACGGCCTGCAACAGCCATTCGGACGGTCCTGCCCCGATCTGCAGGAGACCGGTTCCGGGGTCGTAAGTCGAGCCAGGCGGTGATCCAATCGCCGGCAAAGCGCGGCAGGGGATTGGCGGAGGTTGTGGGTGCTGCATACGTGTTGCTGGACATGGGTGTCACGATCCTTGAAGCTGGTTGTCCTTGCCCTGCCGCAGGTATGCGTGCAAAGGCCGCTTCGTCATCCGAACCACCCGCCGTACAACAATGGGGTTGGTACCTGACGTTGGTCGGAGCCATGCCAATGAGGCTGCCAGGATTCGTGAAGCTGTTCCAACCATACGTTGGTGAACAGACAATTCGCCAACGCGGGGTCAGGAACCGCAACAATCCGTCATCGCGGTGCAGGAGAAGCTGCACCCGGCCGGGAGGCATAGGCTGGGAAAGCAGACATCCAACCCCAGCTTCCGGAGGTACACCATGCGCGCCACACTGATCCACGGACCGCGGGACATCCGCGTCGAAGACTGCCCAGACCCGGTACTGCTCGCCGACACCGACGCGCTGGTCAAGGTCACCGCCGCCTGCGTGTGCGGATCCGACCTGTGGCCTTACCGCGGGGTCAACGAGATCCCGAAACCGCGGCGCATCGGCCACGAATTCATCGGCGTCGTCACCGCCGTCGGGGACAAGGTGTCCACGCTGAAGGTCGGGGACTTCGTGGTTGCCCCCTGGGCCAACAGCTGCGGGAACTGCCCGCCGTGCCGCAACGGCGTCCACGTGGCCTGCGAGCACCGGGCTGTCTGGGGCGGGACCGACGAGCACGGGCTGCCGGTGGACGGCGGCCAGGGCGAAGCGGTCCGCGTTCCCAACGCCGATGGCACCCTGGTGCCGGTCCCCGGCGTCACGGAGCCGGACGAGGCGCTGGCCAAGTCGCTGCTCGCGCTCTCGGACGTGATGGGCACCGGGCACCATGCGGCGCTCGGGGCCAAGGTGGCACCCGGCCGCAGCGTCGTGGTGGTCGGCGACGGCGCCGTGGGACTGAGCGGGGTGCTGGCGGCCAAGCGGCTGGGCGCCACCCGGATCATCGCCATGTCCAGGCATGCCGACCGGGCGGCGCTGGCCCGCGAATTCGGGGCCACCGATGTGGTCGCCGAACGCGGCGAGGAAGCCGCGGCGAAGGTGCGCGAGCTGCTCGGGGGAGTGCTGGCCGACTCGGTGCTTGAATGCGTGGGCACCGCCGAGTCCCTGGGCCAGGCGCTGGCCTCCACCCGGCCCGGCGGCGCGATCGGCTTCGTCGGAGTGCCGCACGGGGAAGACCCGCTACCGCTCTATGAGCTCTTCTCCAAGAACATCTCGGTGGCGGGCGGGGCCGCCAGCACCCGGGAATACCTGCCCGAGCTGCTGGAAGACGTGCTGGCCGGGAAGGATCAATCCCGGGCTGGTCTTCGACACCGTGATGCCCCTGGACCAGGCGCCGGAGGCCTACGGGCCATGGACGAGCGCCGCTCCATCAAGGTCATGCTGGTGCCGTAGGCCGTAGGCGTGCCCGCAAACCGCGGCAGGCCGCTGATCCCATGGAGATCAAGGAATCAGCGGCCTGCCGTCATGCGGTGAAAATCGAGGCTAGTCGGTGCAGGGGATTTCCCTGGCCTTGGCGTCGTAGAGCTTTCCGTCGGAAACGTAGTCGCCATCGTGCAGGTCGGTGAGCAGCGCCGAGGAGATTCTCCGGTTGCTGGCTTCGGCCATGACGGATGTCGGCTTGTTGCCCCGGATCTTGAGGTGGTTGAACAAGAGGTTCAGGGCGATCGCCATGATGGCGGAGGAGCTGATTCCCGAGTGGAAGATCGTGACAAACCAGCCGGGGAATTGGTTGTAGATGCTTGGTGCGACGATCGGGAACATCCCGAAGCCCAGGGCCGTGGCCACGACGACCAGGTTCATGTTGCCTTCGTACTTCACCGTGGACAGGGTCCGAATGCCCGAGGCCGCGACGGTCCCGAACAGCACGATTCCGGCCCCGCCGAGGACCGGCGTGGGGATGGCTGCCACGAACCGGCCGAGGATCGGCAAGAGTCCAAGGATCACGAGAATGCCGCCGCCCGCAGTGACAACGAACCGGCTCTTGACGCCCGTAATGGCGACAAGTCCGACGTTCTGGGCGAAGGCGCTCTGCGTGAAGGAGTTGAAGATCGGCGAGATCGCGCTCGAGATCATGTCGGCCCGCAAGCCATCACCGATGCGCCGTGAATCGGTCTTGGTTCCGACGATTTCGCCGACCGCAATGATGTCCGCCGAGGTTTCGGTCAACGTCACCAAGATGACGATGACCATCGAAAGGATCGCCGCGACTTGGAACTCCGGGGGACCAAAGGCGAAGGGCATCGGGAAGGCGAAGGCAGGCCCTTCCAAGACCTTGCTGAAATCGGCCATGCCCGTCACTGCTGCAACGATGGTTCCCGCGATCATCGCGAGAAGGATCGAGAGCCTTGAAATTGCGGCGACGCCGATCTTGCTGAAGACCAGGACGAAGAGCAGCGTGACGCCGGCCAATCCGAGGTTCTGCACGGAACCGAAATCATCGGCCTTCGAGTTGCCGCCCATGGCCCACCCCGCGGCAACGGGCATCAGCGTGAGGCCAATGGTGGTGATGACGGTTCCGGCCACGACCGGCGGGAAGAACCGGATGATGCGGGAAAATATCGGCGTTATCAACAACCCGATGAGCGAAGCGGCAATGACGGAACCGAAGACGGTGGCAATGCTGCCGCCTCCTTCGAGGATCGAGATCATCGTTGCCACCCCGGCGAAGGAAACACCTTGGACCAAGGGAAGCTGGGAGCCAAAGAAAGGGATGCCAACGGTTTGCAGAATTGTGGCAAGGCCGCCGACGAAAAGGCATGACGCGATCAGCACCCCGATTTGGGCTTCGGAGAGACCCGCGGCCGTACCGATGATCAATGGCGGGGCAATGATTCCGCCATACATGGTGAGCACGTGCTGGAATCCGTATCCAAGGTTCTGAGCGAAGGGAAGCCGTTCATCCTCGGGCCGGGGCGCGTTGCCCACGCGTGCTGCTGAAGCTGAATTTCGAAAAATAGACATGAGAATTACTCCAGGAATCGCTAGCTGAACTGGTGGATGGGTGCGGAAAGATCCACCAGCGCCCGTGCATGTTTGCGGTGCCGGTGGATGAGTTCCGGCAGGTCCAGTCCGGGGATCGCCCCGTCGATGACACGCCACTTTCCGCCGACCATGACGCGGTCTGCCTTGTCGGCGCCGCAAAGCAGCAACGATGCCAAGGGGTCGTGGCTGCCCGAAAAGCGCAGTTCGTCGGTCTTGAAGAAGGCGAGATCCGCTTGCCGGCCCACGCCGATCACCCCGATGTCGGTCCGGCCAAGGACCTTGGCCGAACCCTCGGTGGCCCAGCCGAGCGCCCGCTCCACGGGAACATCTGCACCGTAGCGAAGGCGTTGGAGGTACAGGGCCTGGCGGGCCTCGAGGATCATGTTGGACCCATCGTTCGAGGCAGAACCGTCGACACCCAGTCCAACGGGGACCCCTGCCGCCTCGAGTTCCAGCACGCGTGCGATGCCCGAGGAAAGCCTCATGTTCGAGGTTGCGCAGTGGGCCACCGCGGTCCCCGCGGCGCCCAGCTGGCGGATTTCCGCGTCGTTGAAATGGATGCCGTGACCGAGCCATGTTTGCGGTCCGAGCCAGCCAACGCTTTCCAGGTAGTCGAGGGGTCGCAGGCCAAACCTGGACAGGCAGAATTCTTCCTCGTCCAGGGTCTCGGCGAGGTGGGTGTGCAAGCGGACGTCGAATTGCCCGGCGAGTTTCGCGCTTTCGCTCATGGCCTGCGTGGTGACCGAGAACGGGGAGCACGGAGCCAGCGCGATCTGTATCGAGGCTCCCGCCCCGCGCTCGTGGTAGGTCTCGATCAATCGCTGGCTGTCGGCCAGGACGACGTCCAAGTCCTGGACCGTCGACTGGGGCGGCAGCCCGCCGTCGTCTTCCCCCAGCGTCATCGACCCCCGCGTGAGGGTTGCCCGCATGCCGAAGTCCCTGACCGCGGCAACTTCGATGTCGATCGATTCATCCATGCCGTCGGGAAAGAGATAGTGGTGGTCGGCCGCGGTGGTGCATCCCGAGAGGAGAAGTTCCGCCAGGGCAACGCGTACTGCGGCATCGAGGGCATCGGGGGTCAGTCGCGCCCACACCTTGTAGAGATTCTGCAACCACGGGAAGAGCGGGGCATTTGCGGCGGGGCCCCAGGCGCGGGTCAGCGTCTGGTAAAAGTGGTGGTGCGTGTTGACCAGCCCCGGCGTGATGACGTGGTTGCTTGCGTCGAAGACATCGGTGTAGGGGGTCGTGGGGACGGCTCCGGCGGGAACCAGCTCGACGATGAGGTTGTCCCGGACGACGATGCCGTTGGCAGCGTCGGTGGCACTGAGGATTCCTTGCGGGTTTTTGATCCAGAGGGCAGTCATGTGCGGCATGGCCGACATTCCTTTCGTTGAGAAAAGATAAATGTCAGCTCAGTTATGCCTGTCTGCTGATCCAGGACGCCATGGCGTGCTTAGGAGACTAGCAATGCGATGCGCGTCTCGGCAAGGCTTGTTTGGAAATTCTGTTTTTACATCGTGAAAAAGGCGTGCAACCTGCCGGAGCAGGTTGCACGCCTTTTGTGACAGTGCGATGACGTCCCTAGGCGCGTTCGCGTTCCGAGGCCGGGGCGCGCTTCGGAAGGCTGCGCCCGCCAAAGAACTCGGGCCGCCGCACGGCCGCGCCCACCAGGAACAGCGCGCCCAGGGCGATGATGCCCACGCCGATCACAAACACCAGCCCGACGCCGAAGACCTTCGAGCCCGACCCGTAGGACGGGTCCCAGG
This sequence comes from uncultured Actinomycetota bacterium, assembly GCA_963818105.1. Lineage (GTDB taxonomy): Bacteria > Actinomycetota > Actinomycetes > Actinomycetales > Micrococcaceae > Paeniglutamicibacter. Next base: position 122,182 of record CAWFRB010000042.1, read on the forward strand.
AGTCAATGGCGGTCTGGATGAAGACTGCAACCAGTGCGATGCCGCCCAGCAACGGGGCCAGCAGGCGCAGCAGGAAGTTGCGCAGCGAGTCCAGTGCCGTGTGCCTGAAGTACCAGACGCAGGCCAGGGCGGTGATGCCGTAGTAGAAGCAGATCATCATGCCCAACGCCAGGATGGTGTCGTTCAGGACGTTGCTGCTCAACACCCGCATCAGCGCGTAGAACCCGGCCGAGACGCCGCCGGCGACGATCGTGGCAAAGGCGGGGGACTTGAACTTGTTGACGGAGCCGAACCGCTTGGGCAGCGCGCCGTGGTGCGCGATCGCCAGCAGCGAGCGGGCCGGGGAGATCATGGTGGACTGCAGCGACGCGGCGCAGGAGGAGAGCACCGCCAGCGAGAGCAGGATCGCGAACGGGCCCATGACGGGAGTTGCGATGGCGGTGAAGACGTTCGCGGAGTTCTCCGGGTTGCGCAGGCCCAGCCCGGTGTCGCCGACGCCGGCGAACATCACCGTGGCGATGGAACCGACCAGGTAGATCGCGAGCACGCCGATGGCCGTCAGCGCCGCGGCCATGCCGGAGGTCTTCTCGCCGTTCTTGGTTTCCTCGGTCATGGTCAGGCACACGTCCCAGCCCCAGAAGGCAAAGATCGACAGGCTCAGGCCAACCGCGAAGGCGGAGAAGGAATCGATGTGCATCGGGTTGAACCAGGAGGCGTCGAAGGCCAGGTGCCCCGGCTGGTCGGCGGCCTTGGTGAAGGCGCCGACGGCAAACCACGCGAGCACCGCCAGCTGGAATCCCACCAGGATGTACTGGACCATGCGCGTGGTGGTCAGCCCGCGGCAGGCGATGAAGACCGCGGCGCCGACGAAGGCCAGGCAGGTGAGGATGTTGATCGCGTTGTTGCCGGCCAGTTCGGCCAGCGCGGGGTTGCCCGTGGCCTGGGCCAGGAAGAGGTAGAAGAAATCCACAGCCACGCCGGCGAGGTTGGAGAGCACGATGATGTTGGCCGCCAGCAGCCCCCACCCGCCCAGCCAGCCCAGGGCCGGGCCGAAGGCCTGGCTCACCCAGGTGAAGGTGGTGCCCGAGTCGGGGGTGTCGGCGTTCAGTTCCCGGTAGGCCAGGGCGACCAGGAACATCGGGATGAAGCCGATGATGAAGATGGCCGGCAGCTGGGTGCCGATGGCCTGGACCGTGGGGCCCAGCGAGGAGGTCAGCACGTAGGCCGGGGCGATCGTGGAGATGCCGATCATCACCGCGGCGAAGAGCCCCAGCTGGCCGGACGCCAGGCCCTTGCCGCGGACCAGGCCCGAGGCCGCCGAGGGCGACTGGGTGGTTGCCGAGGCTTGCTTCAGCGTGGACTGGCTCATGACTCGTCGGCCTTTGCGACAGGTTCCTGCTGGGTGATGCAGTGGATGCCGCCGCCGCGGGCGAAGAGCTCGCGGGCGTCGACGCCGACGACCTTGCGTCCCGGGTAGGCGTCGGCCAGCACGGCGAGGGCCTTCTCGTCGTTGGGGTCGTTGAACGTGCAGGCGATGACGCCGCCGTTGACGACCAGGTGGTTGATGTAGCTGTAGTCGACGAACCCTTCCTCGTCGCGCAGCGTGGCCGGGGCGGGGACCTCGATGACGTTGAACGGGCGTCCGGCGGCGTCGGTGGCCCCGTGGAAGGAGGCGATGATTTCGCGGCTGACTGCGTGGTCCGGGTGCTCGGGGTTGTGCTGGGTGTGGACCAGGACGTTTCCGGGGGAGGGGATGGTGGCGACGATGTCCACGTGGCCGCGGGTGCCGAATTCCTCCGAGTCGCGGCTCAGGCCGCGGGGCAGCCAGTGGACCTTGGTGGCCCCGAGGGTGCGGGCGAACTCGGCCTCGACCTCTGCCTTGGTGATCCCGGGGTTGCGTCCGGCGTCCAGCTGGACGGTTTCGGTGGCCAGCACCGTGCCTTCGCCGTCGACGTGGATGCCGCCGCCCTCGTTGACCAGGGTCGAGGCGATCCGCTCGACGCCCGCCCATTCGGCGACCTGCGCGCCGATCTTCGAGTCCTTGTCCCATGCCGCCCAGTCCTGGGCGCCCCAGCCGTTGAAGACCCAGTCGACCGCGGCGAGTTCGCCGGCGTCGTTGGTGACGAAGGTGGGGCCGATGTCGCGCATCCAGGCGTCGTTGAGTTCCGCGGTGCGGATTTCGATGCGTTCGTCGAGGTAGTCCGCCGCGATCTCGGTGTCGGCCGGATCCACGACCATGACCACGGGAGCGAACTCGGCCACGGCGTGGGCGACGTTGGCCCAGGTGGTGCGGGCCGCGTGGGCCTCGGCGTCGGTCTCTCCAAGGGTGTAGCCCTCGTGGGGGAATGCCATCCAGACGCGCTTTTGCGCCGAGGTTTCTGCGGGCATGGTCCAGCTCATGGTGTTGCTCCTGCGGGGGTTCGCTGCCTGAACGGGAGTGTGTTGGCCGTGCCGCTTCCCGCCCGGATGCACCGGGGCGGGAGACTCCTGTCACAGTAAATGAATGTCGTTCGTTTTAGTATGGTGCCTTGCGTCACGTTGCGCAAGGGCTAAAACGAATTTCATTCGTTAGACTCAGGTCAAGCACACAACAACCCAGGGAGACTTCTTCGATGGCACGACCCAGCAGCCCGAAACTATCGGCACCGGCCATTGCCGCGGCGGCGCTCGAGCTCGTGGACGCCCACGGGGAATTCACGATTCCGCGCCTTGCCAAGGTCATGGGAGTGAGCCCGTCGTCCCTCTACAACCACGTTTCGTCGAAGGACGACATCATCGAGATGATGCGCGGGCAGGCCATGGGGGAAATCGAGCTGCCGGCCCCGGACTTGGACTGGGTGCAGACCCTGCGGCACATCGCCAAGGGCTACATGCGTTCCTATGCCAAGCACCCGCGGCTCATCCCGCTGCTCACGTCGCACACCGTCCGCGACGAACTGACGCTGAGGGTCTACGACCTGCTCGCCGAGGCATTTGCCCGCGGCGGGTTCAGTGCGGGCGACTCGCTGGCCGCGATCACGGTGCTGGATTCGTTTGTGCTCGGCTCGGCGCTGGACGCCGCGGCGCCGGCCCAGGTGTGGGAATCAAACGAGGAGTCCTCCGAGGCCTGGCGCACAGCGCTCGAGGCGGGCCTGGCGGTCAGCGACAGGGCGCAGAAGACATTCGAGTACGGCCTGGAGATCCTGTTGGCGGGATTCTCCCTCCAGGCCGCCCCGAATGTGCAGGTCGCCTAGCGCAGCAGTTCGCGGATGTCGTCCGCGTTGAGCACCTTGCCGAACCCGGCGCCCTCGTCCATGACCGAGGAAATCAGCTGGCGCTTGGAATCCTGCAGCGCCACCACCTTTTCCTCGATGGTGTTCTTGGCAACCATCCGGTAGACCATCACGTTGCGCGTCTGCCCGATGCGGTGGGCGCGGTCCACGGCCTGCGACTCCGCGGCGGGGTTCCACCACGGGTCCAGCAGGAAGCAGTAGTCGGCCTCGGTCAGGTTCAACCCGAAGCCGCCGGCCTTCAGCGAGATCAGGAACACCGGGGCGGCGCCGGACTTGAACGAATCGATGACCTCGGCGCGCTTGCGCGTGGAACCGTCAAGGTAGGCGTACGGGCGTGCCCGCCTCCTCCAACCGGTCCGCGGCCTTCTTCAGGAAGGACGTGAACTGGGAGAAGATCAGCGCGCGGTGGCCCTCCGCGATGACATCCTCGAGCTGTTCGAAGAGCATGTCGAGCTTCGCGCTGGAGATGTTCGCGTACTCGTCGTCCACCAGGGAGGCATCCAGCGAAAGCATGCGCAACAGCGTCAGCGACTGGAAGATCGTAAAGCGGTTCTTGTCCATGTCGTCGACCAGGCGCAGCACCTTCTGGCGCTCGCGCTGCAGGTGCGTGTCGTAGATCTTGCGGTGCGCCGGGGAGAGCTCCACGTGCAGCACCTGCTCCTGCTTCGGCGGCAGGTCCGTGACAACCGCGTCCTTGGTGCGGCGCAGCATGAACGGGCGGATCCGCCGGCGCAGCCGCGACAGCGGTTCGTCGAGTCCCTGGCGTTCGATCGGGCGCTGGTAGTTTTCCGCGAAGCGCACGGCGGAGGGGAACAGGCCCGGGGAAACGATGGCGAAGATCGACCACAGCTCCATCAGGTTGTTTTCCATCGGGGTGCCGGTGATGGCCAGCTTGAAGCGGGCGGGCATGTCCCGGGCCACGTGGTGGGCCTTGGTCGCCTTGTTCTTCACGAACTGGGCCTCGTCGAGGATCAACCCCGCCCACGCGACGTCCGCATACGCGTCCGCGTCCAGGCGCAGCAAGCGTGTAGGACGTCACGACGATGTCGTAGTCCCTGGCGAGCTGGGCCAACGTCGCGTTGGCGCGGGTCTCGGTGTCGGTGATCGCCGCGACCTTCAGGCTCGGCGCAAAGCGTGCCGCCTCGTCCTTCCAGTTGGACACCACGGAGGTCGGTGCGACCACCAGGAACGGTGCGCGCCGGGTGGCGTCCTGGGGCAGGTCCGGGTGGTCCTGCGGGTTCGCCCAGATCTGGTGGGCGTGCAGGATCAGCGCCAGGGTCTGCAGCGTCTTGCCCAGGCCCATGTCATCGGCCAGCACGCCGCCCAGGCCGTTGCTCCACAGGGTGCTCAGCCAGCCGAAGCCCTCCACCTGGTAGGGGCGCAGCGTGGCGTTGAGCGTGTCCGGCAGTTGCGCCGGGGCGGAGTCCTTGAGGTTCAGCAGCGCGCCGAGCGAACTCGCCCACGCGTCGGGCCCCTCGATGTGGACAGCCAGTGCATCGAGCTCTTCCCAGAGGGAGAGCTGGTACTGGGTGATGGAAAGGTCCGCGTCCTTGTCCTTCATGTCGCGCAGCGCCCCGGCCTCCGCGACGAGGTCGCGCAGCTTCTCAAAGAGCGGGTTGTCCAGCGAGAAGTAGCTGCGGTCCGGCATCAGCAGCTTGGTCTGGCCGTTGGAGAGGGCGCGCAACACGTCGGCGAAGGGGATCTGGCGGTCGCCGATGGAGATCAGCAGGCCCAGGTCGAACCAGTCGCGCCGGTCCGATTCGACGGTGGTGATGGTCAGCTCGGGCGCCTCGGTGAGTTCGTGGAAGACGGGGCGGACGCCCTTTTCCTCGATCACCAGCCCGTCGAGGTTCTCCAGTTCCGGCAGCGTGCGGCGGACGAAGTCGATGACGTCGAGGCCCTGCAGGTGCTTGGGGCCAAGGACCGCCGATTCCAGGGCGGGGAAGTCGTTGAGGATTTCCAGCGCCGCGGACTCCAGGGCGCTTTCCACCACGGTGTCGCGGTCCTCGGCCTCGACGACCAGGCCGTTGTAGTCGAAGACCCAGTCCAGTTCCACGTTGTCGCGCGAGCCGTAGCGGATCTTGGTGACAAGCTTCGGGGGCAGCACCGCAGGCAGGTCGACGCTGGCATCGGGGCTGGTGACGCGCAGCTTGCGGGCCAGCCGCGGGTACACCCGGGAGAAGAACTCTTCCGATTCCTTTTCCGGAACCGTGACGGGGTCCGGGTGGTGCAGCATGACAAGTTCGCTGGCCGAGAGCCCGCCGGGGACCCGTCCCAGGAAGATCTGGTTGTGGTCGTCGCTGGCTGCATACACGCCGTGGTTGCCGATGGCGCCGGCGGCTGTGTCTGCATCAAGGTCGACGCGCACGTCCCCGATCAGCAGGCTGGGGGCCAGCTCGATGCCCTCGGGGGTGGTGGTGGCACCCAGGGAGACATGGGCCGGTTCCAGGAGGGTGATCCGGGTGTTGGTCTTGGTGCCGATCAGCGCCACACCGAGCTTCTTCGCCTCGGCCAGCAGCGGCCAGAGCAGCGAGGAAGAGAACTCGTCGAGGTATAGCCAGTCGTTGTCCTCGCCGAAGTAGAGTTGCCCGTTGGCGCGGTAGAGCGGCACGAACTGGCAGAACCAGCGGTGCTGTTCGGCATCCAGGTTCAACCCGTAGGTCTTGAAGCTGATGGTGTTCCAGCGCAGGTTTCCGCGCACCCAGCGCTCCGCGCCGGTGCGGACCATGGGGCGCACGCCCAGCCGCCACCTGCGGCTTGCGACCTTCTGCTGCCCCACGCCGGAGCCCGGGGCCCACTGCTGGTGGGCGCTGAGCGTGGTGTCCTGCAACTCGAATTGCAGACCCATGTGGGCCAGCGGGTTCTTGGCGCTGGCCGAGGAGAGGCTCTTGGGCGCGGCGGCGGGCGTGAGCAATTGCTGAAGCGACTGCTGCCAGGCCGGAACGCTGACGGTGGCGCTGCGGAACACCACGTCCTTGGCGCGCAGGTGCAGGGTGTTGGAATAGATCAGCAGCGCCGCAACGTGCTTGCACTTGGGCGCATCCCCGCAGGGGCACTCGCCCTCGTCGATGAGCCAGGCTTCCTTTTTGAAGACCAGGGTGATCCCCACCGAATAGGTCGGGTTCTCATCCTCGCTGACCCGTCCGGCGAGCACCGCTGAGTCGGGGTCCCAGGTGATATCGCTCATTGAGGCATCGGTGGCAAGTACCTTGCCACGGGTAAAGGCGGCACCACCAACGACGCGCAGGATTTCACGCGCATCGACCATGGGGAAAGCAGAATCGGTCATCCTCCTATCGTTTCACGTTCCGGGGCCAGAGGACGAACCGGTGGCAGTGTTGTGCGCATTATTCGTGGTGCGTGTTAATCACCATGGCGCCAGTCCGCGTCGGAGAAGGTCCACGTCTTCCGGAGAAGCCGGCACATCCCGCCGGCGTTGGCCAAGGGCGCGTCGGGGACTTCGCACGTCAATTCGGCCTAGAATCGCCATCCGGGACAAAGAAAGAAACGAGGTTGGTTCCATGAACAGCACACCCGCCTTGACCCCGCTGCCGAGAGTGATCGAGATTGCCTCGCTGCGTGACTTTGACAGGCATGCCACGGCGGCGCTCGCCATCGAGGGAGGACGCCTCGCCGCGTCGATGCACGGGTGGCACGTCCAATCGGTCGACCTGCGCGGACGCAGCGCGGTGCTGGAGAAATTGCGCCCGGCCGGATCCGTCTTCCTGGGCTGCGACCTCGAGGGAAAAACAGAGCGGCGCCTGCGCGGCGGCGGGGCGTTGGTCTTCCCGGAAATCCCCGGGCTGCCCTTCGACGCATACCGCGGGGAACTCTACAGCTGGGACGAGCTGTACGCGGGAATCCTCGAAGGGTCCTACGAATCGGTGCCGGACGCCAGGATCTACGCGTGGAGTTTCCACCGGCTGGGCGCCGGAGCCCACGACGCGTTGAACGCGGCACTGGCCAGCACGCTGCACGACCACGCCATCGGGTCCCGGCTCGACTCCCAGATCCGGGAGGGCGACCTTTCCTACGCGCCGCTGGTGGGCGTGATGGGCGGGCACGCGCAACAGCGCGGAGGGGACGACTTCAGGACCGCAGCCACGGCTGGGGCACGCGCTCGCCGAGGCCGGGTTCATCGTGGCCACCGGTGGCGGGCCCGGGGCCATGGAAGCAGCGAACCTGGGGGCCTACCTTTCGGCCTTGCCGCTGTCCACGCTGGACGAGGCGCTGGGAATGCTGGCCGTCGAGCCGAGCTTTGCCACCTCGATCACCGGGTGGGCCCGCGCCGCGGCCAGGGTGCGCAACAGGTGGCCGTCGGGAACTGCGAACCTGGGGATCCCGACCTGGTTCTACGGGCATGAACCGCCGAACATGTTCGCCACCCACATTGCCAAGTACTTTGCCAATGCCACCCGCGAGGCGGTGCTGCTGGAGAAGTGCTCGGGCGGCATCGTCTTCCTTCCCGGTGCCGCCGGGACCGTGCAGGAAATCTTCCAGGACGCCTGCGAGAACTACTACGGCGCCGCCGGCCGCATCCGGCCCATGGTGCTGGTGGGCATCGACCACTGGACGAAGACGCTGCCCGCCTACCCGTTGCTGGAGGAACTGGCGCGCGGCCGGCACATGGGCCGACTGATCCACCTGGTCGACGACCCGGCCGAGGCCGCCAGCATCCTGGTGGGCCTCAACGACGGCGGCATTTCCGGGGTGCGCGGGCTGGCATGAGCGCCTACGCGATCGGCATAGACATCGGCGGCACGAAGATCGCCGCGGGGCTGGTGGACGGAAACGGCACGGTCCTGGTCAGGGGCAGGCGCCCCACCCCGGGATTCGACCCGGCGGCGGTCGTTGCCGCGGTGTGCGACCTGGTCCGGGAGCTTGGCCCCGGCGGCGCGGACGCCGTGGTGGGGGTGGGTGCCGCCGGGTGGATGGACCCCGAAGGCAGCACCGTGGTCTTCTCCCCGCACCTGTCCTGGCGCGACGAACCCCTGCGCCGGAACCTGGAACGGGCGCTGGGCCGGGACGTGCTGTTGAGCAACGACGCGGATGCGGCGGGCTGGGCCGAGTACCGCTTCGGCGCGGCGCGCGGCGAGGACAACATGGTGTGCCTGACCCTCGGCACCGGGATCGGCGGTTCGATCGTGCTGGACGGGAAGCTCCGGCGCGGGCGCTTTGGCATGGCGGGGGAGTTCGGGCACCAGGTCATGGTGCCCGGCGGCCACCGCTGCGCCTGCGGCAACCGGGGCTGCTGGGAACAATACGCCTCCGGCAACGCGCTGGCCCGCGAGGGCCGCAGCCTGCTGGCCGTGCACGGGCCGGTGGCCAAGGGATTGCGCGAGGCAGCGGGAAACGACCCGCATGCGGTCACCGGGGAGCTCGTGAATTCCCTGGCCGTGGCCGGGGACGAGGCCTGCATCGAGCTGGTGGTCGAGGCGGGGCAGTGGCTGGGCCTGGGCCTGGCCAACCTGGCGGCGGTGCTGGATCCGGGCATCATGGTGATCGGCGGGGGACTGGGCTCCGCCTCCCCGCTGCTGCTGGAGACGGCCGAACAGGCCTACCGCGGCTCGCTCAGCGGCCGCGGCTACAGGCCCTTTGCCCGGGTGGTCGGCGCGGCCCTGGGCCCGGACGCGGGCCTGGTGGGCGCCGCCGACCTGGCCCGGAACGCACTGGGCTAGACGGGCGTTCGAACCGGCGAACAACCGACCGGCCGAACATGAAAATGGCCGGCAGGCCCGTTTTCACGGGGCCGCCGGCCAGTTTCATATGCTGCGCCTGGCGTCAGGCGACGGTGCCGCCGAAGAGCAGGCCGAGCGCGTAGGTGATTCCCGCCGCGCCCAGGCCGATGGCCAGCTGGCGCAGGCCGCGCTTGGTCGGGGAGGCGCCGGAGAGCAACCCGACGACTCCGCCGGTGACGAGCAGCGCGATGCCGACCAGCACGGCGGAGAGCATGATGGCGGGGGTGCCGCTCATGCCGAAGATGAAGGGCAGGATCGGGATGACGGCGCCGGAGGCGAAGAAGCAGAAGGACGACGATGCGGCTCCCACGGCCGAACCGATTTCCTCGTGTTCGATCTCCTGTTCTTCCACGTCGCGTTCGGGCCACAGGGACAGCGTGGGGTTGCAGTCGCAGGAGTAGAGGCCCATGCGTTCGGCCGCGCGGTGCGCGGCGTCCTCGTCGCTCATGCCGCGGGCCTTGTAGACCAGCACCAGCTCGTTGGCGTCGAGGTCCAGGTCCGGGGCTGCGGACAGGGTGATCTGCGTGGGCTTGGAGGCGGAGAGCAGCTCGCGCTGGGAACGCACGGAGACGAATTCGCCGGCGGCCATGGACAGCGCGCCGGCCAGCAGGCCGGCAATGCCGGAGAAGAGCACAAAGGAGCTGGCCACGCCGGTGGCGCCGATGCCCATGACCAGGGCGAGGTTGGAGACCAGGCCGTCGTTGGCGCCGAACACCGCGGCACGGAAGTTGCCCGAAAGCCTGTTGCGCCCGCGGGTTGCCAGGCCGCGCACGACCTCCTCGTGGACCAGCTCGTCGGCGGCCATCTGGCGGGTGGCGTCGGTGTCCGCGGCGTAGGGGGAGTCGCCCTCGGCGCGCTGGGCCAGCGCCAGCACAAACACGGAACCGAAGTGGCGGGCCAGGACAGCGCAGCATCGTGCGGCGCAGCGAGGGGCGGGTGGCCTTCGCCGCGTGGTCGCCGAGCAGGTTGCGCCAGTGTTCCTCGTGGCGGGTTTCGGCGTCGGCCAGGCCCAGCAGGATGGCGCGTTCCTCGCCGGTGCGCTTGTTGGCAAGTTCGCGGTAGACCGCGCCCTCGGCGATTTCGTCGGCCAGGTACTTGCGCCAGCGTTTGATTTGGGCGGGAGTGGGGGTTGGCGCTTGTGGCGTCATGTCTCGTCCTCGGTCGGTGTCCATGGCGGGTGAGGCCATGCGATGGGGAGGAACAAGCAATGTTTTTGGGTGCGTTGAACCTCGGGCCACCGTGGTGGGCCGAAGGTCTCGTTCGCCTCAAAGAAATCCGCCGGATTTCCGCGAGGTGGTTTGCCGGGCCGCAACTTTGCGGCCAGTATGTCGACGCACCGCCGCCACCGTGAATGGTGGACTCGGAACTACTCCCCTTCAGCGAACAACTTTAGCCTTCGGACGGGCTTCAGAGAATTCGACGAGGCTAAAAATGTGTGTCCGGCCTGCGGTGTTTCCGGTGACCGGGGTGCGGATCAACAAACTCGACGACGCCGCGTCCCAACGCGGGGCCGCAACCGCGTCGGCCAGGGCGCGGGAGACGGCGGGTGCGTCGTCGACATGGAAACTGCGCCAGGAACCGTGCAGGTTCAAGTCGATGACGGCGCGGTGGAGGTCAAAGAGGGGCAGTACGGGGACGGAGTGTTCCATGGCGGCAGCGGCCGGCCTTTCACTAGCTCTTGCCGCCGCCTTGTGGCGCCGGCCGCTTCTTCATCCGAACCACCCATGAACCTGGGGTTGGTGCGCGGCCAGTCGGAGCTTGGCGCCGCATCTCGTGAAGCTGGTCACCACACTATCGCGACTCGGCCGCCAGCTGGATTTTTTGGTACAAATCAGTCCACGCCTTCGCGTCATAATCGGGCAAATTGGGGGAAATGCGACGATCCCCGGCGCTGCCGTCAATGAGTTCGCGCACGATGTCGATGTGCCCGGCATGGCGGGCGGTCTCCACGTTCATGTGGATGAGCAGCCGGCCGATCGTGGTGTTCCGTTTCTCCGCTGCCCACCACGGGACCGTTGCCGGGGCGTCGAGCGGCAACGCCGCGATGTTCCGGTTGGCCGAGTCGATGGCGCTGCGGTAGAAATCGAGGATGTCGGCGCTGGGGACGTCCGCCGGAACCCACATGTCGTACTCGGGGTCGTCGCTCTCATTCAGGGCAATGAAGCGCGGGTGCTCGACGGTCTGTCCGAGGCATTCCACGAAGTACCCGAGTTCCACGCAGGCCAGGTGCTGGATGAGGCCCAGGATGTTGGTTCCGCTGGGCACCAGGGGCCGTGTCAGGTCGTAGTCGCCCAGCCCCTCGGCCTTCCACAGCACCGCTTCGCGGGAAGCGTTGAGGTACGTGAGCAAGTGGTTTTTCAGATCGTCCATGGGCTACAGCCTAGGAGCGGGAATGCCTCGCTGGCTAGGGATGCACGCCCACGGAACGGCGAAGGGCCCCGCCGGACACGCATCCAAGGATGCGTATCCGGCGGGGCCCGTTCGAGCGCCCGGAGGGGCTACTTTGCGAGTGACTCGACTTCGATGCCCTCGACGTCGCCTTCGCCGGCGACGCGGGAGTTCCAGCCGTCGATGACTGGCCCGCTCCGTGGGCTGGGTGACGAGGGAAACCACGACGTAGACCACGGCCGAGGCGATCAGGCCGTAGTAGATCGGTTCGTTGGCGTAGATTCCGTCGAAGCTTCTCTTCGGCCTGGATTTCCAGCACGATCATGGTGCCCAGCGTGACGACGGTTCCGGCTGCCATCGAGGCGGCTGCGCCGATGCCGTTGCCGCGCTTCCACAGCAGGCCGCCGATGATTGCCACCAGCAGGCCGCCGACGAGGATGTCGTAGGCGATGGTCAGGGCCGCGACCACGTCGGAGACCATGATGGCCAGGACGATGGCCACGATGCCCAGGATCAGTACCCAGATGCGGTTGGCGCGCACGTCGTGCTCGGGGTTCTCGTTCGAGTTGACCCGGATTTCCTTGCCGAACCAGCCGGCGACAAACGGGGTGACGTCGGTGCGGGCGACGGTTGCCGCGGCGATCAGTGCGCCCGATGCGGTGGACATCATGGCGGCAACTGCCGCTGCGAGGACCAGGCCGCCGACGGCAACCGGCAGAAGCTGGGTTGCAACCTCGGCGTAGACGACGTCCTTGCCGAGGTTGGCGACGTCGATGTCCGGCAGCGCAACGCGTGCGGCCAGGCCGATGATGGCGCCTGCAGCGCCGTAGAGCACGCAGTAGATGCCGGCGGTGGTGCCGCCCCAGCGGGCAACCTTCGGGGTCTTCGCGGTGAAGACGCGCTGCCAGATGTCCTGGCCGATCAGCAGGCCCAGGGTGTAGACCACGAAGTAGGTGATGATGGTCTGCACGCCGATGCCGTCCCAGGCGAAGAATTCGGCGCCGACACGTTCACGGATGCCGCCCATGCCGCCCGCCGCGTTCAGGGCAAACGGGAGCATGAGGAAGAAGATGCCGATGGTCTTGATGACAAACTGCACCTGGTCGGCCAGGGTGATCGACCACATGCCGCCGATGGTGGAGTAGATGACAACGATGATGCCGCCGATGGCGATGGCCATCCACTTTTCCCAGCCGAAGAGCACGACGAAGATGGTCGCGTAGGCGCTGGTGGAGGTCGCGCAGAGCATCAGCGTGTAGGCAAGCATGACGATGCCCGAGGTGTTGGTCGCCGACTTGCTGCCGTAGCGAAGCGTCAGCATCTGCGAGACCGTGAAGACCTTCAGGCGCTGAAGCGTCGGGGCGAACACAAGCGAGAGCAGGATGACGCCGACGCCGATGGCGACCACCAGCCACATGCCGGAGATGCCGAACTTGTAGCCAAGTCCCACGCCGCCGACGGTGGAGGCGCCGCCCAGGACAACGGCCGCCATGGTTCCGGTGTAGAGGAACGGGCCGAGGCGGCGGCCCGCAACCAGGTAGTCGCTGCTGTTCTTGGTGCGGGACTTGCCCCACCAGCCAAAGGCGAGCATGGCCGCCAGATAGACGGCCACGATAGTGCCATTGATGAATTCCATGAGGAGTGAACCTTTGGTGAGGCACGATGCAGGCAACAAGATTGGTGCCTGCTAGTAAACATTTGTTGTCTCCTAGGCTAATGTGAGCTGACTTACACGTCAATTGCCCTAAGCTATGTAAACCCGACCTTTTTCTGAGCAGCCTTGGAGTATCGAGCCCATGAAAGCCCTGCCCGTTGAGCCCAGCAATGCGGCCTTGGCCATTGGATCGCGACATTCGAAGCGTCCGTCAGGCGCAGCGCCTGACCATCGACCAGGTTGCCGAATCCACGGGGCTGACCAAGGGGTTTCTCTCCCGCGTGGAGCGCGACCTGACCAGCCCCTCGGTGGCATCGCTCGTCACCCTGTGCCAGGTCCTGTCACTGGACGTGGGGGAGCTGTTCGCCCAGCCTGACACCCATGTGGTGAGGCTGGCCGAGGCCCCGCGCATTTCGCTGGGTGGCGAGGGAATCGTCGAGCAGCTTGTCACCGCGCGCTCGGAGCGACGCCTCCAGGTGATTCGGGCGGTCATCGAGCCGCGGGGCGAGGGCGAAAAGGAGCTCTATGCGGTGGACTGCGAGGTGGAGGTCCTCCACGTGATTTCCGGGAGCTTCGTGCTGATCTTCGCCAACGAACGCTTCGAACTGGATGCGGGGGACACCGTGACCTTCCCCGGCCGCGAACCCCACAGCTGGATCAATCCCACCGACGAGCAGACCGTGGTGACCTGGACACTGGTGCCCGCGGCCTCGCGGTAACCCCGCCGGGCTAGCCCCCTGCGTGATTGCCCGCCGGGCGCTGGCTAGCCCACGTGCACCCAGGGGCGCTTGCTGATGGAAGGCTCCGCTTCGCGCAGGACTTCGCGGGTCAGCGGCGCGATCTCGCCCTGGCCGAGGAAGATGAAGCGCAGCAGGTTGCGCACCGGATCACCCTCCGTCCAGCGGAAGTAGATGTGCGGCATGATTCCGGTCTGGTCCCTGATGGCGATGCACGTCGCGGCGATGGCGGTCGGGACCGAAGGCGCCGAGGCCTGAAGGATCTGGTAGCCGTGCCTGGTGACGCCCTGCACCGTGAGGTCCTGGGCGAAGTCGGAGAAGTCGGCGACCTTGATCTCGATGAAGATCACGGGTGAACCTTCGGGCAGGTGGCTGGCCATCTGCGCGTGGGCCAGCTTGTGGCGGTAGCGCGCCGCGGACAGCCGTGCCGGCTCATGGGCAATGATGCGCACCATGTCGTCTTCGGCGGCCGCCTTCACGATCGCCAGTGCGGTTCTCATCCAGGGTGACCGAGGTGGTGCGCAATTCCGTGGAGCGCCGGAAGCGCGAGAAGAGGGAGACCGCGATGATGCCAAGAATGAAGAGCGCGGCAATGCGGATGCCGTCGGGGCGTTCAACCACGTTGGCGCCCGTGGTGTAGAGGAAGATGACGGAAATGATGCCGAAGCCGATGGAGCGCCAGCGTTGTCCCTTGCGCTTGGCCGAAATGGTGACGGCGACTGCCGCCGAAGCCATGAGGACCAACACGCCGGTGGCGTATGCGGCACCCTGTGCATCGACGCTGGCTTCGAACACCAGGGTGATGATCACGGCAACGCCGATAAGCACCAGCACCAAGGGGCGGATGGCGCGCGCCCATTCCGGGGCCATGCCGAAGCGCGGCAGGTAGCGCGGGATGAGGTTGAGCATGCCGGCGAGTGCCGATGCGCCGGCGAACCACAGGATCAGGATCGTCGAGATGTCATAGATGCTGCCGAAGCCTTCGCCCAGCATGCCGTGGGCCAGGAACGACAAGGCGCGGCCGTTGGCTGCGCCGCCGGGCTGGAATTCCGGTGCCGGGATCAACATGGTGGTCACGATCGACGAGCGAAACCAGGAAGACGCTCATGGTGAGTGCCGCGGTGAGCAGCAATTTCTTGGCGCCGGCAATGCGTCCTGCGGGCTTCTTCTCGGTGTCGCCCGGGTTGGACCGGATCTGCGGCATGACGGCCACGCCGGTTTCGAATCCCGAAAGGCCCAAGGCCAATTTCGGGAAGACCAGGAGCGCGATGGCGATCATCATCCACGGATTGCTGTGTTCCGCGGTGAGATTGAGCCACCAGTGGTCAACCGGCGCGGGGTTTTGCGACCAGGGAGACGAATGCCGTGGCAATCACCACGACGTTCAGCGCCAGGTAGATTGCAACAAGCCCCACGGCCAGCCAGATCACCTCGTGGAACCCGCGCAGGAAGAGGCCTCCAAGCAGCAGGATCAAAACCAGGGTGATGGCCACCTGCTGCCCGTGGAACCATTCCGGGGTGAGGGGGTTTTCAATGATGTGTGCCGTGGCATCCGCCGAGGAGAGCGTGATGGTGATCATGAAGTCCGTTGCGGCGAACCCCAGCAATACCAGGACGAACAGCTTGCCCTTCCAATGGGGGAGCAAGCGCTCGAGCATGGAGATGGATCCCTGTCCGTGCGGGGATTCATGGGCCACCCTGCGGTAGACGGGAAGCGCGGCGCAGAGGGTCACTGCCACCAGCATCAATGTGGCAAGCGGTGCCAGCGCTCCCGCGGCAAGGGCGGCGATGGCCGGCTGGTAGCCGAGGGTTGAGAAGTAGTCCAAGCCCGAAAGGCACATGACCTGCCACCAGCGATGGCCGGTTGGCTTCGCCTCGGCGGTCTGGCCTTCCTCGTGTCCGACTTCGGTGTCCCTGAGCCACCGGGAAATCCCGGCGGTTCTGATTCCTTATGGGGGTGGTCCTCACCAAATCGGACGAGCTCACGTTTTTATTCACGAGTGAGAACGCTACTCCTGATCGAATCAAATTGATCTAGCGATGCCGGAACAATTTTGGTGATTTGCATGACACTGTCCACTTTGACATTCCCTGCTGGAAAAGCAACCATTTTTGTAGCGGAGTACCGGAGAATTCAATCTCTTGACCGCCACCCGTGAAGGACAATGCTTGTGAGTTCCCTGCCCGAAGACCCCGCGCCGGCCATTTCCGAACCCAAACGACTCTGGGCGCCGTGGTGGCTGGCCCTGGTTTTGGGTGTCGTCTGCGGCACCGCACTGACATTCCTGCGTGCCCACAAGGCCTTTGTCGTCCCCGGCGCCATTGCGCTCGCCGGTTTGATCCTGATTGTCGGGATCGCCACGATTGTTCGGCGGCAACGGCATGCCGAGGCGCTGGACCCGCCCGTATCCGCCAGCTATGTGGCATGGATGGCGGTTCTCATTTTCCTGGCCGGGCCGGTCCAGGTGTTCTTCCTGCCATCGAATCCGCAAGAGGTCATGCTTAAGGCGATTGTCTTGTCGGTGGGGCTATCGGTCGCCGTCTACGGTGCTGATCGTTCACTCTTTGGGAAGTTTGCCAAGCCCTCGATGGCTTGATGCTTGACTTTCCACTTTGGAAAGACAAGGCTTTCCGTAACGGAAAGTGAGGTTGCGCATGCCTGATGACACGCCTGAGCGCTATCGTCCCCATGATGCCTTGGCTGAGGCCGAGAGGGCCGCCGAACGCATGGTCGGTGCCACTCAAGTGCCCAAGAGCTTCCTCCTCGCAATGGCGGCGCTCGTTGCCACGCTTTTTTCGTTGTTCCACGTGGTGCCCATGTCGGTGTCGCTGAGCCTGTTGTTGCTGGCAATTCCCATGGGCGCCTGGTATTACCTGTTGATGCGTGCGCGGCCCAAGCCGCGCACAATGCTCAAGCATTCCGGACCCTATGTCGGCTATGCGCTGCTTCTTTCCCTGATATTCCAAGCCAGCCGCTTTTGGGAGGCGCTCCTGTGGTGGGAGGTTGCCGCCAAGTGGGTGCTGACGTTTGCTCTCTCATGGTTCCTCCTGTCACGCCTGCTTGACGCGGAGGCGAACAGTCGCCTTAAGGATGCCAGTGAACACCCCTTCTAGCCCCGGCCTGTTCGATGAGTTGATCCACGCCCCTCTCCGTCTGCGAATTTGCGCAAGCCTCGCGCCTGTTCAATGGGCGGAATTTTCGCAGCTGCGGGATGCGCTGGATGTCGCGGACTCGGTGCTCAGCAAGCATGTCAGGCAGCTCGCCGACGCCGGCTACGTCTCCATCGAAAAGTTTGCCAAGCTGGGCCGCAGTCATACGCGAGTTTCACTGACCCGTGACGGGCGCATTGCCTATGTCGGCCATGTGGCCGCCCTGCGGGAGATGCTCGCCTAGGAAAACCTCGTCAATTGCACCCCGGCCCTTGACTGTAAGCCGCACCACAAATAGCATACAGAGCAACTGTTGTTTCATATTGGACAACTTAAGGTCGTTGGCGTACCCGTCGAGGGCGCGATGTCGTGGAGGAAAGTCATGGAAGAAATCCGCATTGAAGAAAACGGTAACGTGGGGCCCATCGACGCCTCAAGGATCCCGCGATTCGCCGGACTCGGCACATATGCGCGCCTGCCTCGCATCGACCAGGTCCCCAACGCGGACATCAAGGTAATCGGCGTCCCCTTTGACGCCGGCGTCTCCTACCGCCCGGGCGCCCGCTTCGGATCCACGCACATCCGCGAATCCTCGCGCCTGCTGCGCCCATACAACCCGGCACTGAACGTCTCGCCCTTCGCCCTGAGCCAGGTCGTCGACGCCGGGGACATGGCAGTGAACCCGTTCAACATCAACGAAGCGATCGAAACGATCCAGCAAAACGCGCTGGACCTGACCGCTGACGGCTCATCCTTGGTGACCCTGGGTGGCGACCACACGATTGCGCTGCCGCTGCTGCGCGCCGCATCCGAACGCGCCGGGGCACCTGTTGCCATGCTGCACTTCGATGCCCACCTGGACACCTGGGACACCTACTTCGGTGCCGAATACACGCACGGCACCCCGTTCCGCCGCGCCGTGGAAGAAGGCATCCTGGACACCGAGGCGATCTCCCACGTGGGTACCCGCGGACCGCTCTACGGCAAGAAGGACCTCGAGGACGACAAGCGCTTCGGCTTCGGCATCGTCACCAGCTCCGACGTCTACTACCAGGGCGTGCGCGAAATCGTGGACAAGCTCCGCGACCGCATCGGCAACCGCCCGCTCTACATTTCGGTGGACATCGACGTGCTTGACCCGGCGCACGCACCGGGCACCGGCACCCCCGAGGCCGGCGGCATCACCAGCCGCGAGCTGCTCGAGATCATCCGCGGCCTGCGCGGCATGAACATCGTGGGCGCGGACATCGTCGAGGTCGCACCGGCCTACGACCACGCCGAAATGACGGGCGTCGCCGCCTCCCACGTCGCCTACGACCTGATCTCGCTGATCTCCGACAAGCGCGCAAGCGACAAGAAGGAAAGCGAATGACCTCGGAGATTTCCGCCAACATGACCCACCGCAACGGCGGCGACCTCGTCATCGAAACGCTCGAGGCGCTCGGCGCCAAGACCGTCTTCGGCATCCCGGGCCAGCACGCCCTGGGGCTCTTTGACGCCTTGTCCCGTTCGGACCTGCACTTCGTTTCCTCCCGCGTGGAAAACAACTCGGCCTTCGCCGCCGACGGCTACTCGCGGGCAACCGGAGAGGTGGGCGTGCTCTTCCTGTCCACCGGTCCCGGCGCGCTGACCTCGCTCGCCGGCCTGCAGGAAGCCTACGCAACCGGCGTGCCGATCGTCGTGGTGGCAAGCCAGATTCCGCTGGACGGACTGGGTGCCCGCCGCAAGGGCATGCTGCACCAGCTCGATGACCAGAAGGCCTCGGCCGCGAACGTCACCAAGTCCCAGCGCACCGTGCACCACGCGTCGGGCATTCCCTCCGCCATCCAGGATGCCTGGGCGGATGCCATCACCGTGCCGCAGGGCCCGGTCTGGGTCGAGGTGCCCCAGGACGTGCTGCTCGCACCGGTGCTTGGTTCCGCCCGTCGTCGACGCGCTGGCCGAAGCCTACGAGCACCCGCCGCGGGTGGAACTTGTCAACGAGGCGGTGCGCTGGCTTTCCGACGCCCGGCGCCCGGTCATCGTCGCCGGCGGCGGCGTCCGCCGCGCCCGCGCCGAGGCCGAGCTGCTGGCCGTCGCCGAGCTCCTGGGCGCCCCTGTCATTTGTTCCCCCGGCGGCAACGGAGCCTTCCCCTGGAACCACGAGCTTTCGCTGCAGTCGTGGGTCGAGGACCGGCACGCCACGGAGGTCCTCGAGGACGCCGACGTGCTCATCGTCGTCGGCTCGGCGCTTGGGCGAAGTGACAAGCAACTACTTCACCCTTGAACCGCGCGGCCACCTGATCCAGATCGACGCGGAACCGCGCGTGCTCGAATCCAACCGCCCCGCCCTGGGCATCCGGGCCGACGCCAAGGTGGCGCTGGAGTACCTGCGCGATGCCCTGGTCAAGGTCGAGGGCGGCGTGAAGGCCGACTGGCACGGCAACACCCCGCAGCAGGTGGTCGCCGAAACGCTGGCAAAGGTCACCGAACGCCTCGACTCGCAGGACCTGGCCAAGGAACGCAAGTTCATGGCCGACATCCGCGCGGCGGTTCCGGACCCGATGCAGACGTTCTGGGACATGACCATCTCCGCGTACTGGGGCTGGAGCTGCTGGGATTCCAAGGACGGCCAGTTCCATTCGGCGCAGGGTGCCGGCGGACTCGGCTACGGGTACCCCTCGGCCATCGGCGGCGCGCTCGGCCTGCAGGTCGCGGGCGCCTCGGCCGCCGACGCACGCGTCCTCGCGGTGTCCGGCGACGGATCCTCGATGTACTCGATCGCCGAGCTGGCCACGGCCAAGCAGCACAACGCACCGGTGACCTGGCTGATCGTCGACGACGGCGGCTACGGCATCCTGCGCGAATACATGGTCGGCGCGTTCGGCAAGGCAACCGCCACCGAACTGGCCCGCCCGGACTTCGTGGCGCTGGCCGAGTCCTTCGGCGTCCCGGCACGCCTGGTGGACCACACCGACATCCGCGAGGCGCTCGAGGAATCCTTCGCCGCCGAGGGCCCCAACGTGGTGGTCGTGCAGACGTTGCTCAAGATGTTCGCGCCCACGCACCTGTAGGCGGCCAAGCACTGGTTGGCAGAGCGGAGACAGGGGCCCGGTTCATGAAACCGCGGCCCCTGTCCCCGTCTGCGGGCGATCGGTTCGGCATCCACGGAGGGTTCGGTGAATTGCCTGCGCACGTTACCGTGCGGCTTCCGGATCCTCCGGCGCATTGTCCCGGCGCTCGCGGATCAGCTC
The DNA here is from genome assembly GCA_963818105.1 of uncultured Actinomycetota bacterium. Lineage (GTDB taxonomy): Bacteria > Actinomycetota > Actinomycetes > Actinomycetales > Micrococcaceae > Paeniglutamicibacter. The sequence continues at coordinate 142,354 of CAWFRB010000042.1, forward strand.
CTTGACGCGCAGCAACCGCAGCACCGTGACCAGAAGCAAACCCCCGATGACGTTGAACAACAGCGTGTAGCCGAACCAGCCCAGCCAGTCCATGTAGTCCACCGCGACCCCGGCATGGATCGCCCCGAAAATCAGCAGCGAATCCAGGACGGCATGGAACAGCTGCAGCCCGACGAGGATGAACCCGTCGGCCACCGCGACCGCCATCTTCGCCACGTCCGAGTCGGTTCCGAGCTGCATGCGCGTCATCAGCGTGATGGTGCTGCCTGCCAGCACGGCCAGGCAGACCGACTGCAAGGTGAACCCGGCCTCCACGAAGTGCCGGGCGGAAGACTCGAGCTCGGGCTTCCATTCCGGAAAGGCCTGCACCACGATCCACATGAAGATCCACCCGCCGACGAGGTTCATCACCAGCGTGCCGCCCCACAGCTTGAACAGCTGGCGGACGCTGGCTTCCTTGGCTGCCACCGCGGCGATCGGCACCAGGAAACCCTCGGTGAACAACTCGCTCTTGGCCAGCAGCAGGGCGATCATCCCGATGCCGAAGGCCAGCCCCGCCAGCAGGTAGCTTTGCGTTTCGTGCATGACCGCCAGGTAGGCCATCACGCCGACGCCGACCTCCAGCCCGCCGAAGGTGCCGGTGACCAGGACCGTGGTCCAGGAGCGGGCCAGGCGTTGCGCACCCTCCTCGACGATCCGGTCGAAGGATTCCTCGATCTCTTCCTCCACGGGGGCGTCGTTGTCGCCCAGCTGTCGCCGACGTGCATCACCGGTCATCGTTTCCAACCTTCCACAGCGTCAAGATCTCGAAGTTCCGGACATCGTTGCCCGCACTTTCACTCCTTGGAACCAACCGTCTAGCGCGCGTGGCGTCCGCCGGAATCATGCTTCTCCGGCACGTGCGCAATCATTTCCGGGGCCCGGGCAACCAGCAGCCATACGGGCAGCACCACAAAGCAAAGCAACGGCAGCAGCTTGATGTCCCCGGCAACCACCACGGCAATGAACAGCGCGATCCACCCGTCGCGGCACACCGCCAGGACGGCGCCCAGGGCGCCGCAGGCGATCGCCAACCCGAGGGGAATCTGCGGAATGACCGCGTGGCACATCAGGCCGACGGCCACGCCGATGAACACCGCGGGGAAGATCCTTCCGCCGCGGAAACCCGCGGTTCCGGCGACCAGAAGCGCCGCAAGCTTGATGGCAACGATGTACGCGAGCTGCCACGCGGTGAATTCCCCGGCCCGCCCCACGAGTTCCACCATCTGGGTGCTGCCCTTGAACAGGGTCAACGGGCCGCCCAGCGCACCCAGCAGCCCCAGGATCAGCCCGCCGAGCGTGGTGTAGAGAAGCGGCCGCTTCAGGCGGCGGAAAGCCCCGTGGAGCGGCTGGAAAAGCGCGGACCCCAAGAGCCCGACGAGGCCCGCGAGGCATGCCACCAAGACCGCCGCGGGCAACATCGCCAGCAAGGGGGAGTCCACGGGCGGCACGAGCGGCGCCCGCAGTTGCTGGCCGCCGAAAAACACCATGGCCATCGAGGCGGTGCTTGCCGATAGCAGCGGCAGGAAGAGCCTGTCCCACAGCACGCCGCCGGTCTTGGCCGCCGCGACAACACCCGTCAGGACGAGGATCGCGGCCACCGGGGTGCCGAAGAGCGCGCCGATCGTTCCCGCCACGGAAAGCATCACCACCAGCTCGGCGCCCATCCGCGGCCAGAATCGGTTGACAAGCGCCACGAGGATGGCCGTGTTGATGGCGATGATGGCCGATTCCGGGCCCAGGCTCACCCCGCCGCCCAGGCCCAGCGCCGTCACGACAACGAGCCCCGGGACCGCGGAAAGCTGCATGGGCGGGGCAATGAGTTCCACGGTTGCCGAGTCCCTGCCGCCGTGGCCCTTCGCGAACGTGACGACCAGCCCGATGGCAAACCCCGTGAAGCCCAGGACGGCGAAGATCCACCAGCCGGAATCGGGGGAGACGTGCAGCAGGCCGGGAAGCAGCACCCACAGGAATTCCTCGACGAGGTGGGCCGCCTCGTCCACGAGGAACAAGCCCGCGGCGGAAATGACACCGACGATGATCGCCGGCACCGACAAATGCAGCAGCAGCCGGACAGAGGGAACTTCTTGTTCGCTCGCGATGCTCATGTCCGTCATGCTACCCGAGCACAAATCGCGCAGGCAGGTGGCGCCCCGAACCGCGTTGCCCGGGGGAGATGCAGGCAGGCCGTGGCTGCCGTGGGATGCGGGATCGGCTCAGCCGGACGGGGGAGTGAACTGGCTGGCGGTGAACTCCGCTCCCTGGGGATCGCGGATCAGTGCCGTGCGAGTCCAATAGGTGTCGCTCTGGCTGAGGACGCGGGCGCCGAGCCGCTCGGCATCGGCCACCGTCTGGTCCCGGTCCGCCACGGTGAACGAGACGTGCCAGTGCGGCGGTTCGCCGGGGGCTGCGTCAGCGATCCACGCAATCGCGTCCTCGAAGCCGGAGGGAGTGGCCACCCCGGCTTGCCGCGCCCTGATGCCGGGATCGGTTGTCGCCTCAAGATGGTCGCCGTAGCCGGGCCTGCGGATGAGCAGTGCGAAGCCGAGGTCATCGACTTCCCAACCGAATGCTTCCCCGTAGAACGCCATCGCCGCGCCGGGGTCGGAGGTGTGGAGGTCGCTGAAGTTCCAGGCCCCGGGCAGGTTGGCGACTTGCGATCCCAGGCGCCGCTTGGCCTGCCAGATGCGAAACTCCGTGCCCTCCGGATCTGTCAGCACCGCGCCGCGGCCGCCTTCTCCCGCATCGGCGGGAGCCGATTGAATCGTGGCGCCGGCAGCGACCAGTCGCTGCGCGGAGGCGTCGGCGTCGTCGACGGCAATGTAGGTGTTCCACGACGCGGCACCTTTCCGGGTGCCAGCCATTCCTCCGACGTCCTGGCCGTCGAGCCTGGCTATCAGGTAGCGGCCCGGCGCTCCCGGCGGCATGGCTTCCTCGAACGTCCAGCCGAAGAGTCCGCCGTAAAACCCGGCTGCAGCCTCGATATCGGGCTGTTCGGTATCGATCCAACACGGTACGCCCTGGGGGTAGGTCCGTTTGTTCATGTCGCGCTCCCTTCCAGTGGCAAAGCCTAGCGAGACGGGGTCCGGCAGGGTACCCCACCCGCCACCTTTCGCGTACAGAGGCAATACGTAGACGAACCTTGAGCGGGACCGTCGATGAGGAATCAAGTCAATGGTGAGCGGAAAGGGTTTCCCTGGTCTTGAAATGTTCGACCAGGATCAACCTCATGCGACTCGCATCGTGATGCCAAGCAAAAATCCGCGAGCTTGGCTCTCGTGCCGAGTCCGGCGCCAGGCGTGTCTTTGATCGACCAGTTAGTGACATTGGATCGGCCCGACAGGAGGATGCTCAAGCAGGCCACTTCGGAGAACCGGGATTCCAACAGGGTGACAGCCAAACCCTGCGCCCTATCCCCGGCATACGGGCCCATCCCCGTGGCGATGCGGAAGCAGGGGGCTTTACTTCCCCTGCGGTTTCTTTCCCCTGTCCAGCGCGAAAACCCCGAAAAGGCTGATTGCGGTAAGCAGAGCGGATCCGAGCGCCATCAGGGCGACGACCCACCACTGGTAGTCCGTGGACCAGAGCCATGCCAGACCTCCGCAGGCTCCGATCAACATGAAAAATACTACGAAGAAAATAATCGACAGCCACATCAATTGCTTATTCATGTTTATATTTTCGCACGATCCGATTCTTCTCCGAATCAAGACGGGCGTGGCAAACAATATGGGCATTAATTGCAGACTGCTACGCTTTCATGATGCGCATACTGCTCACCATCCTCGGAATCGTTGCGATCGCCAGCTACTCCGTTCTCGGGGCAATGCTGATGAACGACTGGGCCGTGGTTGCCGCGAGCGGGGTGCCGCTCGATACGACGATCGCTGACATGGATTCAGCGGACCAGCCGTACAGTGCCGTTCCAGGCTTTGTCTTCGCTGCGCTGGGCATATTGCTCGCACTTGCATGGGGCGTGATGACGATGTTGCGCCGAACCGCACTACCGAAATGGGCAACCGGGTCGCTGTGGGCCGGAATCCTTACCCTGGGAGCGCCGGCATACTTCTTCACTTCGTTCGGCAACATGAACTCGGTAGGCGATACCTATGTCGATTGGAACTCCGAGGCCGCATCCGCGCTGGAGGCACCCCTGTACATGGTCAGCGGGATCGCGTTCCTTGTCGCCGTAGCAATTTTGGTGATGGCGGTGACCAAGTCAACGGTTCGGAAGAATTCGTCGCCCGTCCAATGGCCGAGCAACAAATAAGTCGTTTAGCCATGCCGTCGTCGCTGGCAGCGCGGACACGACCCGCCCTGCGAACGTCGGAGTTGAGCGAGTGCGCACAAAAACCTGGTTCATCATCGTCGCAAATGCCCTGGATGGGGATGGCTGTGTCTTGCAGGACAGCCTTTCGGGCCGAATGCCTGGCAATACAAGCCGATCGGGGTATCAGTTCTTCTTCAGTTCCTCGGCAAGCATCACGAGGATTCCGCTGGGACCGCGGAGGTACGTGAGTTTGTAGACATCGGCGTAGGTCGCCACACCGCGCAATGGATAGCATCCGTGTTTTGCGGCTATTTCGAGGGCTTTGTCGATGTCGTCCACCGAAAAGGCCACGCGGTGCATGCCGATGTCGTTGGGACGAGTGGGGTTCGACTCGATAGCTTTGGGGTGGATGTATTCGAAGAGCTCAAGTCGTCCATGGCCGTCCGGGGTCTGGAGCATCGCGATGTTGGCGTGGTTTCCATCAAGTCCGACGGCAGTGTCGGTCCACTCGCCGCTGACCGTGTCACGGCCGATGACCGTAAGACCGAGATCGGTGAAAAAGGCGATTGCTGCTTCGAGGTCGCGAACGGCGATGCCGACGTTCTCAAGTTTGATGGCCATGCGTTGAAAGCTACCAATGCGGACCGGCAAACTCCAGTGCCGAGGTGCCTCGACTGCCCGCAAGGCGGTCGTTTCAGACTTCGTCGGCTCTGTGAATCTGGCTCCGCAACGGGATCCTTCTGCGGGACAACATCTGGCGCGGCTGTGGTCGAAACCGGCCCGATCACGGTCTGAGGGAAGGCCGACTTCGGGGCGTCCCGGGGCCGCAGAAAGCCAACGGTCCTTGAGAAGCCATCGAGACCTTCAGCCGTTGATCACCTGCACCAAAGCACAACGAGCACGCAAGGCGGCGGCTGCGTCAACAGCCAAAGCAGCCCTGACTGCAACAACCGGATGGCAAATCAGGGCTTGAGCTTGGCATGACTCCGAGGCCGAGGCCTTTCGTTCATGTTGAGTTGGCCTGATGCCCGTCGGAGGCGGTGATCATGTTCACGCAGCACCCTAACGTGTGAGGTCAAGTCCACACGAAGAAGGAAATCAATGACCCAGGTGTCACGTCGGAGCGTTGTCCAAGGAATTGCTGGTGCTGCGGCGTTAGGGGCGTTGTCGATGGCGGGAGCCGCCTCCGCTGCGGCGTCGCCGTCCAAAACCACGCTTAAGGTTCTAGTGCTCAACGCCTGGCACGGTGGCAAGCAGATCCCCGGTGGTGTTGGCATGATCGCGGACATCATCAAGAACTCCGGAGCCACGCTGGTCTTTGTCCCAGAGGCCAACGAGACGACGCCGGATATCGTGGCCAAGCTCAACGCGTCAGGACTGAACTTCCAATACAAAATCACCGGGGACAACGCAATCATTTCGGCCTACCCGATCGGTGAGGCCACCGCGTTGCCATACATGACCAAGGCAGTAGTGACTGTGGGCTCCGTTGAAATCGCTGCCTACGCAGCTCATTTGCAGTACCGGTGGTACGCAACGTACTTGCCTCGTGGATACGGGGCGGGCGTGCCCAGCGGTGCCTATTCCGAGTACGGCTGGAACAAGATTCCCAGCGGTCCAGTGACCGACGAGGCGGCTGTGGCCCGGGTCAATGAGGAATCCGGCCGGCCAAAGGTGATCGCCCGGTTCATCGAGGATGCGCGCAACGAACGGCGACGCGGACGTGCGGTCATCATCGGCGGCGACTTCAATGAGCCTTCGACGCTGGACTGGACCAACCGCACTGCGCGGCTGTTCGACCACAACGGCGTAGTTCAGCGGTGGGGTTCGACGCAGCTGCTTGAGGACGCCGGGTTCGTGGATGCCTATCGGCGCCAATACCCCAACCCCGTCACGCACCCTGGATTCACGTGGCCGGCGAGCAATCCGAATGCCGCAGTTGGTGTGCTGACATGGGCACCGGAGGCGGACGAGCGAGACCGGATTGACTACGTCTTCCACCATCCGGATGCTCGTCTGAAGCTGAGGGATGCAAGTGTCGTGGGTCCGCGAGAATCGATTGTGCGGAATCGCCGTGTTGCTGAATCCGGGAAGGATCCGTTCGTGCTGGAGGATGCGCCGTGGCCGACGGACCACAAGGGTGTTCTGGCGAGTTACACAGTGCGCGGGTAGGGCTGTGCAGCCGAACAAGTAGTCCGACGATTGATGGGTAGGTCAAGCCACTTCCGCCACCGTAGGCACGTGGATCGAAGCGAGCATCCAAGGAAAAGATTCAAGCGGTCATCGCAACAGTCAAGGGTTTTCGCCTCCATTTCGGGGCGGGCTCGATGGCGACCCGACTATGGTGCAAAGAAGGAACGCCGAGTAAAGCTTGGCCACCCGTATCGGAATCACGAACGGTACAGTGCCTGGCTTGCAAGCAACGAGACCGCAGGGTTTGGCAGGATATCCATATGGGTTCGTGTCATCTCTGGAGTGATGCCCGATCCACAATTCTGAACCAATTACTACGTGGCAGATCCTTCGGCTGGCAAAGTGCTTTGGTGATAGTGCGATGCCCCGGACCCGAATGGATCCGGGGGCATCGCTCACCCTCGACAGAATTGCCCATGCCTCGAGGACCCTCCATAGCGCACATCCAGGATGCTCAAGGTGGTGCAGGCTTTCTGCCCCTTGGTCCACTGAGCCCGGATCGCTTCGCTTGGGAGACCTCAGGCGAGAGGGAAAGGTCCGAAACGGCGTACGTCGGTCTGCTGACGATCCCACCTACCCGCTGGGTAGACCGCTGCGGGCCCATGCCTCGATGGGGGTTCTTGTTGCGGAGGTGCGCCTCTGCGTGGTCACAAGTCGAGTACGAGTTTCTTTCCTTTGCAGCGACTTACGCAAAGCATCATCACCTTGCCAGAGTCCTGATCGGCGGGAGTCAGGAATTCGTCTCGGTGATCGGGCTCGCCTTCGAGCACCCGCGTCTCGCAGTCGCCGCAGTATCCCTCTTTGCACGAAAAGGGTTGTTTCGGAACAACCTTGAGAACTTCGTCCAGAACATTCACGCCGTCGGCAACGGTTAAGGTGACACCCGTTCGCCGCAGCTCCACCTCGAACGAATCGCCGCTGGTGTCCACCGGTCCACTTGCCGAGAAGCGTTCGAAGTGCAGGCCGCCGAGGTGGCTGTGCGCGGAGAACGCATCAGCGACGGCGTCGAGCATTACGCCGGGCCCGCAGGCGTAGACCATTGTGCCCGCCGGTGCATCCGCCAGGATGGCAGGCAGGTTGGGGTACCCGCGCTCTGCTTCGATCCACAGGTCCACCTGGTCGCCGAGCGAACTCAGCATTTCCCGATAGGCCATCGAGCTGGCGCGTCGGCCGCCGTACACAAGCGACCACTGCGCGCCGGCGTTCCGGGCTTGCATGATCATCGGGATCATCGGCGTGATTCCGATCCCGCCGCCGATGAACAGGTACGAGTCCGCTTCCACAAGTTGGAAGTTGTTTCGAGGAAGCCCGATGCTCAACTCGATGCCGGCCTTCACGGCCTCGTGAAGTTCCTTGGATCCGCCGCGGCCGTTCTCGTCGCGCAGAACGGCGATCGTGTACTTCGATCGATCGTCTCGGTCCCCGCAGAGCGAGTACTGACGGGACAGCCCCGAAGGAAGAGTCACCTCGATGTGGGCTCCGGGCTCCCAATCCGGTAGAGGGTGTCCTTCCGGATGTTCGAACGATACTTCGACGACGTCGTCGGCGGCAGCTGCCACATGGGTGACACGCAGGGTCAGACGTTCGAGGGTGGTGATCATGGGCTCATCTCTTTCGCTGCTTTAACAATCTGCTTCAGGTTGCTGGGAACCTCGAGCGATGTTGCTGGTGTTTTGGTTTCGGAGCAGAAACTGCTCGTCGATGATGACTCCTTTGCGGACTGCGGCCAGGCAATCCATAACCAGGGCGATCATCTCGTTTGCGATCTGGGGGTACGTGTCTGTAACTCACCGGATACGCCGTTTCGAAATGCGGAGCGACCCGCATGTTCAAGGTGTTGATCAGGAGTTGCTGTACTCGTTCGCGTCCGTCTGCTCAACGGTTTTGGTGCGTGCCAAGCGTTTGGAAAGGATGAACCAGCACACCGTGGTGAGAAGGATCGGGCCGGCAAGCAGCAGCACGATGTTCTGTGCGGGCCAGGCGAACCCGAGAAGGATACCGGCAATCGCGGGTCCCACAATTGATCCGATTCGTCCGGCTGCGGCCGACCACCCGACACCCTTGGCGCGGATGGACATCTCGTAGATCGACACCGCGATGCCGGACTGTCCGACCGTGCATGCAGTGATTCCCACGCCGGCGATGCAGATCAGGATCATCAGAGCCACCGTGTTCACCGGAAGCAGTGCGACGGCGGCCGTCGCGAGTGCGCCGATCACGGACATCACAACCAGCGAGCGTGCGGCACCGAACTTCGCCGAGACCGCCATGAGGATGAAGCCGCCGCCCATTCCTCCGAGGCCGAAGAACGCCAGCCCCAGGCCTGCGGTGGACCGAGATATGCCGAAGTCTTGGAACAGCGTCGGAAGCCAGGACTTCAGGGTGTAGCTGACTACGAAGACAAGGAACGTGGCAGTCCACAACAGCAGCGTCGACGCGCGAAGTTCCGGTCCCAGGATGGCTGCGGCGGTGGAATCGTCGCTCGTGTTTTCCTGCTTGGTGAGTTCTGAAGATTTCGGGATGAAGTAGGCAAGGAGCACCGCAAGGGCGATCGGAAAAGCACCAGCCAGCCAGAGCACCCCGGCAGTGCCGAGACCATCGATGAGAAGCCCGCCGGAGAATCCGGCGATGGTTGTGCCGGTGATCAGGCCCGTGGTGATGAACACCGCGATCGACTGCCGCTTTTCCGCGGGCCCGTTCTGCGTGCCGATGACGATGGCGGTAGGCGCCACGATCCCCAAGCCGATACCAGTGATTGCGCGGGTCATGCTGAGGAGGGTCATGGACTCAAGGGGAAGGGTCGCGGCACTCATCAAGGTGGCGATCCCAAACAGCGCGGTACCGAGCACCAAGGTCCGTTTCAGTCCCAGGCGTTGCGACAATGCCCCGCACGTGAGGTATCCGATGACGACGCCGACGCTGGTCAGAACAAGGGGGTAGGTGAAAGCGGCGGCCTTCAAGCCCCATTCTTCAGCCAAGTGCGGAACAAGAAGTGCGAGGATCGCGGTGTCGAAACCGTCGATGAATACCGCGAAAAATGCCAATCCCAGTACGGCTTTGCGGACTGTTGCGGGCGGCGTACTACTGAATTTCATGTTGTTGTCCATGTCTTGGGCTGCTCCCTAAGTGCGGTTGAACGTTCTGATGGATTGCGGGTCCGGTAAGGCAGCACCGCTAGTGGCCGCTGAGGCAAGTGGATCGTCGTGGCAGCCACGACCTCAGCGGCTCCGGTGAGGTTCTGCCGGCAAGTCGGGGCGCTATTCGCCACGACGTGGGCAGGAAAAATCTGCTAATCCGCGAGGGTCCCGGCGGGCGCCAGTGCCCACCGCCTTCACGTCAAGATCGAGCTCGAAGGAGCGAACCAATATTGTTGTCAGGGTCACTCTTCCATAAAAATGTGATCTACATCTCGACTGCTTGTAGTATCGTATGACAATAAGTTCGAATGCAAGTGTTTGCCAAAAGAAGTTGCCGAGTCGACTCGTTTCGTCGGGTCGAGGGTGGCCAGGGTGCGGGTGAATCGGATTCGCCGGCGAGCGGTCTGGTTGAGGTCGGAGCGCGCGCGTCGGAGGCCGGGAGTTGGTCGGCAACGGGGTGCGCGCGGTTGCGGCCCTCGCGCCGCGGCCGCCGGGGCTCGGTCGGTGACGGCTCGTGGCTTCGGAGCGCGGCAGGCCTGGTTGGTGTATGCGTCCAGCTCGGCAAGGTTCTCGTTCCGAAAATCCCCATCCGGTGCCGAGGGTGACCGTTGACACGACGGTAGTATCGTAATACGGTGATTTTGAAGATGCGGGGTTCGCCCCCTGTTCATGGCGGTCGATCCGTCGTTGACAACGTTGTTATAAGGAGTTGATGTGAGCGTTCTTGATAACGAACCACTGATGGAGTCCGAACTGGCCGAGATTATCGGTCACGGCGAGCTCGTCCCGCTGCTGGCGGCACTGGCCCACCTCACGGGCGACCGTCGCTACGTCGACCCGGAATCTCGACCCCGGTCCGCGACGGTCCTGGGAAGGGCTGTCGCAGGGGCGACCGACGACGCGGCGCTGGAACTGGCGATCGGCGGGCTGAAGGCGATCTCCGGAACGGACCCGGATTCCGTGGGCTCGACCGTGGAGCGCGAACTCATCGAGTACCTCGTTGGTGCGCCGATCGATGACGGGACCGAGGACATGCTGCGCTACCAGCTGGGCATGCCCCATGACCAAGGTGCGCCGCGCTGGCAGGCCTCGACGTCATCGGACGCAGGACTCTCCGTCGCCATCATCGGCGCCGGCATGTCGGGAATCCTGATGGCCCGGCGCCTTGACCAGGCCGGCATCCCCTACACGGTCTTCGAACGCAATGCGGACTTCGGCGGCGTCTGGTACGAGAACACCTATCCGGGCTGCCGCGTCGACACCACCAACTACATTTACAGCTACAGCTTCGCCACTCGCGACAACTGGACGCACGACTTCTCGCTGCAACAGGCGGTCCAGGGATACCTGCGAGAGGTGGCCACGGAATACGGCGTCGACAAGAACGTTCGCTTCGGGACGGAACTGCTGGCTGCGACGTACAACGAGGACTCCTGCACCTGGCAGCTGAAGCTCAACGGCCCGGACGGGCCGTACGACGCCGAGTTTTCCGCAATGGTCTCCGCCGTCGGCCAGCTGAACCAGCCGAAGATCCCCGAGGTCCCGGGGATCGACTCCTTTGCCGGCCCGGCCTTCCATACGGCGCGGTGGGACCAGGACGTGGATCTCACGGGCAAGCGTGTTGCCGTCATCGGCACCGGTGCCAGCGCCTACCAGGTGATCCCCGCGATCGCCGATCAGGTGGAGAGCCTGACGATCTTCCAGCGCAGCGCGCCGTGGATGGAATGGACCCCGGCATACACCGACGAGGTCAAGCCGGGCTTGCGTTGGCTCTTCGAGAACGTCCCGACTTACTCCCAGTGGTACCGCGCGTACCAGTTCTGGATCACGGCCGACGCCCGACGCCCGTACTACAGCGTCGATCCCGCCTGGGACCAGCCGGGATCGGTCTCCGCAGAGAACGAGGAGCTGCGGCAGCACCTGGTCAGCGGGCTGGAGCGGCAGTACCAGGACCGCCCGGACCTGCTTGAGCAAGTCATTCCCTCTTATGCCCCGTACTCGAAGCGGCTGCTTCGCGACAACGGGCAGTGGGCGAAAACGCTGCATCGGCCGAACGTCCGACTCGTCTCGGACCACATCCAGGGCATCGACGAACAAGGCATCAAGACTTCCGCTGAGCACATCGACGTCGACGTCATCATCTTCGCAACCGGGTTCAAGGCCTCCGAGATCCTGGCACCGGTTGACGTCACCGGCATCAACGGCCGGAAATTGCGCGACGAGTGGGCCGGCGACCCGAAGGCGTACATGGGTGTCGCGGTCCCGGGATTCCCCAACATGTTCTGCCTGTACGGACCCAACACCAACGTGGTGGTGAGCAGCAGCCTCTTCTTCTTCACCGAGAGCGCGGCCAACCTCGTGGTATCCGCCCTCGAGCACCTCGACACGACCGGCGCGGGAGCCGTCGAATGCACCAGGGAAGCCCTGGACCGGTTCGTCGCCGAGATCGATGAGGCCAGCGAGCTCACCGCGTGGGGAGCCTCGAACGAATCGACCTGGTACAAGGGTGCCTCCGGTCGGGTGTCGCAGAACTGGCCGCTGCGCGTGCTCGATTACTGGAGCGGGACCCGTGAATTCCCGCTGGACAAGTTCCAGGTCCTGCGGCCGGCCGTCCGCGACCTGGAAGTCGCGCGATGAGCATGATGTCCCTGTCCCACAACTGGATCCCGGGCATGCAGGGCGTCCCCATTCTTCCCACCGTGGAAGCCAAGCACGTGTTGGACATCGATCGTGGAGACGCGATCCGGGTCCAGCATGTTTCGGCACCGTCGCACATGGGCACGCACATCGACGCACCGAGCCACACCTTCGCCGACGGGCGCACCATCGACGAGTACCCGCTGGAGCGATTCATCGGGTCCGCGGTGATCTCGTCGCCGGTGTGCTCGTACGGCACCGCCATTACGGTCGACGACATCCTCGCGGGCGGGCCGGAGCCGCAGCGCGGCGACATGCTCTTGATCCACACCGGTTGGGGTGCGAAGTTCGGGGACCCCGACTACTTCAACCATCCGAGCCTGGACGAGTCGGTGGCCGTCTGGGCCGCCGAGCTCGGACTTGGCCTGGTCGGCATGGATCTGTTGACGCCCGAGCTGCCGCCGCAGGACCGCGACGCATCGTTCGCCTTCCAGCTGCACCGCGGCCTGCTGGGTGCCGATGTGCTGATTGCGGAGAACCTGGTCTTCCCGCATATCGAGGAGCGCAGGGTGCGGGCCGTTGCCGCGCCCGTTGCCCTGGCCGGGGGCGATGCCGGCTGGACCAATTTCGTTGTTGAGTGGTGATAGGAGCCGTGAACATGAACATGTTGAACATATCGTTGGGTGCCATCGAGATTGCCTACTACGACGTCGGGCCGCGCGACGCGGAGGATGTCATCGTCCTCCTGCACGACGGCGCGTACGGCAGCTCCGCCAAGCTCGCTTGGGAGCAGATGATGCCCGAGCTGGCCGGGAGCTTCCGCGTCTTGGCGCCGGACCTGGTTGGCTACGGGTCTTCCAGCAAGGTCACCTTCTTCGACCGCCCTCCGCAGGCCGCCCACGGAGACGTGATCGCGGCGTTCCTCGCCAAGGCGGGGATCGAAGCGCCGCGGGTTCATGCCGTCGGCTCGTCGTTCGGGGGGAGCGCGGCGGTCACCGCCGCCCGCATGCAGTTCGGGCACCCGTGGACCTCGGCCGTCTCGATCGGCGGATCCCTGGGTTATGGGCGGAACGGCGATGCCTTCGACGAGCTGCAGCGCTACGACCAGTCCGTGGAGGACGCCCGTCGAATCACCGGCCTGCTGGTCGAGGACGTCGACCGGTGGGAGGCCCATGTGAAGGAGCGTCATGCCAACGGCCTGCTGCCCGGTCACTGGGAGGCCTTGTCGGCGGCGAGGGTCAAGGCGCCACAGCGTAACGCAGCTGCCGGACCGCCACCGCTTTCCGAGCGACTGGCCGGCTGCCAAGCGCCGGTCCTCTTCGTGGAAGGTGAAAATGACCAGCTCCTCGTCCGCGGATGGACGGAAGACCTGGCCGCCATGGTGCCGAACGGGAGGGCAATAACCGTTCCCGGTGCGCACTGCCCGAACATCGATCGCCCCGAAGGCGTACTTGAAGTCATTGTGAATTTCGTAGAGAGCGTTAGCTCAGAAAGGCAGGTCGTGTCGTGACTAATGGAGTCATTTTTGCGTGGTCAACCCCGGTCGAGGGGCATGAGGAGGCGTTCCACACCTGGTACGACGACGAGCACATCCCTTCGCGGGTGAACCTGCCCGGCATCGAGTCCGCCAAGCGGTACGTCAACGCCAAGCCCGGATCGACTGCACAGTTTGCCGTTCGATACGACGTGTCGAACGTCGAGGTGTTCGATTCCCCTGAATTCAAGCAGCTGCGCACGGATCCGTCCGAGGAGACCCGCAAGGTCATCGAGAACACCGTCGATTTCGATCGCTTCGTCGGCGAGGAGATCATCTCGCAGGGCAACGACTGGCATGCGATCGACCCGACCTTGATGTACGTCGTGACCTTCAGCGTTCCCGAGGACTACTGGAACGAATTCGAAGCGTGGTACGCGACCGAGCACTTGCCGATCATGCTTTCCGAGCCGCTCTGGGCCGGCTGCCAGATCTACCGCTGTCTCGACAACGACCGGAGCGGCGGCGCGCCAGGACAGGAGGCGCAAGAGTCCTGGACGCACGTCGCCTTCCACTCGCTGCGCAGCGAGGATGCCATGCAGAGCCCTGCTCGTGAGCGTGCCCGCGCGACCGCATGGCGCGAGAGACTGTCTCAGAACGCCTGGCATCGCGCTTCGGCACGCCACGTCTTCGAGCCGCTGAACCAGTGAAGTAGGGATCTGACGGGATAGAATTAAGCTCCGTATTGGTGTACTACGGTATGATGAAGATCAACGAAAGGGGATCACCATGACAGAACTCGCAGGTGCCTATCGAGTCGCCCGTAGCGCGGCGCCCGTTCGTGAGCAGGCGGTGATCCAGCTGCGCAGCCTCCTGGCCGGAAGATTCCAGCCGGGGGAGCGTGTTACCGAGGCGACCGTGTGCGAACTCCTCGGCACCAGTCGGACCACCGTTCGAGAGGCCTTGAGGCAGCTCGAGACCGAGGGGCTTATTGAGATCGTTCCCGGCAAGGGTCCCACGGTCGCCAGGGTGAGCGAAAGCGACGTCCGCGATCTGTACGAGATCCGCGAGGTCCTGGAGTCGTTCGCCATCATGCTCTTCACGGAGCGTGCCAGCGCAGACGAGAAGACACGACTCGCGTCGGCTTTCGGCAACCTCGAGAAGGCTCATGCCAGCGGCGAGCCCACCCGGGTTCTCGAAGCCAAGCAGGCCTTCTACGACGTTCTCTTCGAGGGTGCCCACAACAACTCCATCTCGGCGTTGTCCCAGAGGATCTACTACCAGGTTGCTCGGGTGAGGCTTGCGTCCTTGTCGGCGGAGCGGATCCAAGCAGGAATCGGCGAGCTGCGGATCGTTCATGATTTCATGGCGGCCGGCTCTGCGCGGGAAGCCCAGGATGCCTACGCTGTACACATGCGGAACGCGCGCGAAGCAGCTGTCGAGGCTGTCAAGCGGTTCAACTGACCTTTAGATTGCCTTTGAAGCGAGGGCCTGGATCCGGTATTGCACCGGATCCGGGCCCTCGCTGTTTTGGCGGGATCCGTTCGGTGTTGTGCCAGTGGATGTATTCGTTCAGGTGCGCGATTGAAGAATGTCGATCCGCATGACCAGCGACCTGCAGCGGCGCCGGGAGCGGGAAGCCGGCTCTGAGGGTGCCAAGGACCCGATTCTTCGCCGCTGACTTTGCCTTCAAGGCCCGCAACTTTCCCGGTTTCAACCTCGGACCGCGACCGCTCCGGTTCGGCGCTTCCGCCGGGGACGGGGCCTTGGGCGTCCGCGCCCCCGCCACGATGGGACCCTTGCCCGCTTTGCGGTAAGTGCCGGTGAACACCGGCCGCCCTCCCTGCACCGCGAAATCCGCGGGCAGTCTTGCCCGTGCGAAATTGTTCGGCCAAGATGGGCGCGAATTCAAGCGGGTGGACCTGTTTGTTCGGATTGGCCGCCGGTGCCCATCGACCATGGATCTTCCGCCGACGATGGGGAGGGTTGACTGGCCATCGGGGTGCACGACGCAAGGCTGCGCCTTGCCGGCAGGTCCTTCTCAATCCACGCCACGGCGACCTCGCGGCAATCCGCTGACCATCGACAACATGCACGCATGAAGCCGCTCCCCGGGAGTCTGGCCGAAATTCTCGGGCCGGACTCCCGGGGAACAGCTCACTGCGAGGGGTGGATGCCTTTTGATATTCCCCGAGCTATTGACGTATCGACATACCGTAGTACGATCGGACAGTAGGTTGAAAACGTGTCATTCATGCAGGGTTGGAAAGGATGTTCAAAGTGGCTACAGCAGGTGAACGCGTCAGCGATTTGTTGGCAGAGTTGGGCGTGGAATTACGTCTTCGGCGTGGTGGGCTCTTCTGCCATGGAAATCTACGACGGTCTCCATACGCACCCGACGCGTCAGGTACATCGGCGCCCGCGACGAGCGCGCGGCAACCGGCATGGCGGACGGATACGCCCGCGCCAGCGGATCGCTCGGGGTGGTGCTGGCCGGCCAGAGCGGCCCGGGCGTCACGAACCTTGTCTCCGGACTGGCTGCGGCCAAAGCGGCACACACGCCCATCCTCTCGCTGGGCGGATCGGTCTCGACCGACCAGTGGCACAACGATGCCTTCCAAGAGGTGGACCAGGAGGCCCTCATCCGGCCCGTGGCCAAGGCGGTGCTCACCGTTCTGAAGCCCGAGCGGGTGATTCCCATGATCGAGTACGCTGCGCGGCTGGCGACGAGCCACCCGATGGGACCCGTGCATGTCAACCTTCCACGCGACGTCCTCATGGGGCAGGCCCCGGAGGTCAAACTGGGTGGCTCTTTGAAGCCGTCCAACCCGAGCCACCCGGAGGCCATCGAGCATCTCCTGCGCCTGATCGGTTCCGCCGAACGACCCGTGATCGTTGCCGGCGGCGGGGTCAAGAGCAGCCGTTCGGGGGAGTTGGTCGAACGGCTGAGCGACATCCTTCGGATGCCGATCGTCACCTCGGCGGGTCACCGGGACGCAGTGAACAACGAGAACCCGTTGATGCTGGGCCAAATGGGACCGCGAGGCGGAGCGCTGGCCGCGGCCGTCGTGGCCGAGGCCGACCTGGTCATCGGGGTCGGTACCCGATTCGGCTTCAACTCCACGTTCTTCGAGCCGGAGACGTTCCGCAAGGACGCCCGACTCGTTCAGGTCGACGTCGACTCCGCAAGCCTGAACCGGTACTGGCCCGTCGAACTCGCCGTCATGGCCGAGGCAGGAACCTTCCTGGCAGAGTTGCTGTCGCGCGTCGACGAGGGCGCCTCGTCCGGCACCGAAGCGGTGTGGTTCGAATCCGTCAAGGAGCGTGCCGCGCAGTACCGGGAGGAGCGCTCGAGCCTTCCCGACACCAGCCACAAGAGCCCGTTGGACGATGCCACCCTCTTCCACACCTTGCGCCAGTCGCTGCCGCGGGAGTCGATCATCAGCCTCGACGCCGGCACCTGGTGCCTGAAGGCTTCGGAAGCCCTCGACCACGCGCTGACGCCGTCCCTGTTCACGCCCCTGGACTTTGCCTCTCTCGGGTTCGCGTTCCCGGCCGCCATCGGTGCACAGTTGGCTTGCCCGGAGCGTCCGTCGGTGGCACTGCTTGGAGACGGCGGAGCGCTCTATGCGATCGCAGAACTCAGCACGGTGATCGAGCACGACATCCCCGTCACGATGATTGTCATGAACAACTCGGCATGGGGCGCGGAGAAGGCGTACCAGCACGACTTCTACGAAAAGCGCTACATCGGAACGGACCTGCCGTCCCACGACTTCGCGTCGATTGCGGAGTCCTTCGGGATCCGGGGTCTGCGTGCGGACAGTGCGCAGAGCCTCGAGCTGGCCATCAAGGAAGCGTTTGCCGACCAGCGGCCGACGGTGATCGATGTTCGCATCGACCCGGAGATCCTGTTCAGCTTCCGCAAGGACGTCTTCAGGAAGTTCAAGTGAGCGGCGCCCAGCGTACCGCGGTCGTCACGGGCTCAGGCCGGGGGATCGGGAAGGCGACCGTCGAGGTTCTCGAGGCGCAAGGCGTGCGCGTGGTCGGAGTCGACCTCGCCGGTGCCGACATCAACGTCGACCTCTCGACGCCGGAAGGGCGCGCGGCTCTCGAAGCCGGCGTTCTCGAGCTATGCCCGTCCGGAATCGACGTCATCGTGGCGAACGCGGGAGTGCTCACAGATAACGAGCTGAGCATCCAGGTCAACTACTTCGGCGCCGTCGAGACGCTCGAGCGCCTGCGCCCGATGTTGCGTGCCGACGCTCCGCGCGTGGTCGTGGTCGCGTCCCGCTCCGTCTTGAAGCCGGTCGACGAGGCCATCGTCGAGGCCTGCCTGGCTGGCGATGAGGCGCTGGCCGTCGCGTTGGCGCGGCAGTCCGAATCCCGGCACCTGCTCTATGCCACCAGCAAGCGGGCGATCGCCCGGTGGATCCGGCGCAACGCCGGGTTGCCGGTCTGGGCAGGCGCCGGCATCGCGCTGAACGGCGTCGGTCCCGGAGCCGTCCTGACGCCGATGATCGCCGAGCGGGATCCTGCCGAGCAGGCGCGGCTGGCGGTCGAACGTCCCATGCCGTTGGGCGGGATGGCCACCGCCGAGGAAGTGGCGGAGCTGATTGCCTTCCTTGCCGACGCCAGGAACTCGAAGATCGCAGGCCAACTCATCTTCATCGACGGGGGCGGCGAAACGGTGATGGGCCACGAAGACATCTGGGAAGCCATGCTGAGATAGCTTCCGCGAGGACGGCGAAATGACGGAAGGGGATCGACCGCCCGGGGCGGTTCTTCCCCTGGCCGGCGGGCTTCCCATGCCCGGAAGGCCGTGATAGTTTACGACAATATGATGGTATGACAAGCAGTCGAGATGGTGTTTATTGTCTCGGCGGATGGAGGCAGCATGAATACTACACAGTTAGACAACGGCCAACCGTCAGGGTGCCCGTTCTCCAAGCCCAAGGACTTCATCCCTTGGGCGCCTGAGTTCGTCCAGAACCCGTATCCCACCTTCAAGTGGCTTCGCTCGCTTGGTCCTGTCGCCTATTCGGAGGCGATGGACTATTGGGTGGTCAATAGTCGCGACGCGATCAAGGAAATCCTGATGGACGAGGAGCGATTCTCCGCGAACCTCATGCTCAGCACCATGACGAAGTGGCCCGAAGACGTGGCACGGGAATTGGCCGCCGTGATCCCCGATCGTCCAATGCTCAAGGATCTCGATGGCGAGCCGCACGAGAAGGCCAGGCGTTTCCTCCGTTTCGCCTTTACACCCCGACGGCTCGAATGGATCCGTGAAGACGTCGAGCGCATCGCCGACGATTGCCTGGATTCATTGTTCGCCGAGGGCGACGGTTCCGGTGACATCGTCCGGAGATTCACCGACATCGCACCCATCCGTGTGCTGATGAAGTTCTTGGGTATTCCCGACGACATGGGTGAGCAGATTCGGGCCTGGTCGCACAACCGCGAGGACATGCTGCAGGGCAACCTCACCGAGGAGGAGCTGCGCGCCGGCGTGCAGCCGTTGAAGGACTACTACGCATACGCACGTCGGCGTATCGAAGAGCTTGAAGCCAATCCGGGCGATGACTACATGAGCGAGGTCATCCAGCTGTGGAAGGAAGAACAGCCGGAGGAAGTCGTCTGGGACGACGTCCTCAACATCCTGATGTCGCTGATGAACGCAGGGCACGCAACAACGTCGGACCTGTTCGGCAACGGCCTGTGGGCGTTGCTGACCCACCGTGAACAGTGGGACAAGTTGTGCGCCGACCCGGATCTTGTTCCCGAAGCCATTGAGGAGATGCTGCGATGGGAAACCAGTGTTCCGGCGTGGCGGCGCAGGGCGCTCGTTGACCTTGAGATCGAAGGCCACCGTATTCCCGCGGGATCAAAGATGTTCCTGCTGCTTGGGTCGGGGAACCGGGACGAATCGGTGGTGTCCGACGGAGAGCTGTTCGATATCGAACGCACCGACGGTCGCCAGTACCTGACATTCAGCGCGGGCGCCCACTACTGCTTGGGGCAATCGCTGGCCAAGCTTGAGCTCAACACGTTCTTCCGGCGGCTGGTCGCCCGGTATCCGCAACTTGAGCTGCGAGAGGGCTACGTTCCCGACTACCGCGTCAACGCGTTCCACCGCGGCCCGAATTCATTGCCGGTCGAGCTGGGACCGGAACCCCTCGTTGCCGGCGCCGGCGCTTCCGTGGAGAGCGATGCGCGATGAGAATAACGATCGATGGTTCCAAGTGCGTCGGCGCCGGTAACTGCGAGGCAGACATGCACGACATCTTCGAGGTCCAGGACGTGGGTCCGACCAAGGTGGTGGGCCAGCCCTCGGAAGACCGAAGGCGCCTGCTGGAACTCGTCATCGGCAACTGCCCGGCCCGCGCGATCGGCATCGGCTCATGAGAAGGTGCCTGATCGTCGGGGGATCGGCGGCCGGGATGCGCGCGGCGGCCGACCTGGTTGCCGGCGGCTACGACGGCAGCGTGACGGTCATTGATGCGGATCCCCACGCGCCGTACGACCGGACCGTGCTCTCGACGGGTGTCTTGACCGGTGCCCGAAAAGTGGAGGATGCCGTTCTCGAGGTGCCCGACGGCGTCGAGCTGTTGCGTGGTGTTCGGGCGCACCAATTGGACACGGTGAACCGAACCGTCAGCACGGACGCGGGCGACCTGTCCTACACCGAGCTTGTCCTCGCGACGGGCGGCGTGGCATTCCTGCCGGACGCCTGGCGGGCCATGGAAGGCCTGTTCACCGTGCGAAGCCTCGACGACGCACGGGCACTGAGGGAAGCGGTCGGCCCGGATTCGCGCGTGGCTGTCGTCGGCGGCGGCGTCCTGGGCATGGAGATCGCGACGAGCCTCGTCGAACTCTGCAGCCGGGTCGAGGTGATCGAAGCTGCGGGACTTCCCCTCGGCCGGGTGCTTCCGGCCGAGCTGGGACGGCTGCTGCGCGATCGCGCGGCAGGCCATGGGGTGACCCTGACGTGCGGAGTTTCTGTCGAGTCGATAGACCGCGCAGCGGGTGCGAGCCGGCTGACGCTCAGCGACGGCCGCGTCGTCACAGCCGACGTGGTGGTCGTTGCCTTGGGCAACCGGCCCGCGACGGGATGGCTCGCAGGCTCCGGACTGACGATCGAGGACGGGGTGGTCTGCGACGGTCGGCTGATGACCGGAGCGCCCGGGGTGTGGGTCGCCGGAGACCTCGCGCGGGTCCGGGACGGGGGTGCGGGTTCCGAGCGGTCGGAGCACTGGACCCGGGCGGGAGAGCACGGGGCCTACGTTGCGCGGTCGATCCTTCTGGGCGAGGACGGACCCGGGTTCTCGGCACTCTCCTACGTCTGGACGGACGTCCTCGGGACGCGAATCCAGGTGCTGGGGACGTTGGCGGCAGACCGGCACGTGCTGGTCCGGAACATCGCCGACGACGGCCAACTCGCGGTGCTCGCCGCGACGCCGGACGGGGCCCTATGCGGCGCAGCCGTCCTCGGATGGCAGCGGCTGGCATTGTCGGTTCGCCGGCAACTGGCCCAGGGCGTTTCCCTGGATGAGCTGCTCGCTTCCCTTCCGCAGCATCGGCTCGACGAATCGTCGTTGTCCCATGCCTGATCTTCGCCAACGGGCGGGCAACTTCGCTCCGAACGTTGCCCGCCCGTTGGTGAAGGTCCCGGGGACTTCGTCGACGCGGATCTTCCCTCAATGTCGCTTGTCCAGGCTGCGATCAGGGGCGCACGCGTGACGCCCGAACTCGGCCTGGGGCTTGCGGCGCTGGGAACCTTCTTCGGCGCCGCCATGCAACGTGTGACCGGTCTGGGGTTTGCGCTCGTCAGCGTCCCGTTCCTGATGCTTTCGCTTGGACCTCGGGAGGGCGTATTGCTCGCCAACCTCCTGGGGCTGTGCACCTGCATTGTCGTCGCCGTGACGACGTGGCAGAACATCTGCTGGCGCAGGACCCTCACGCTGATACTCGGTGCGGCAGTCGGCATACAGCTCGGCGCATGGACATCGCTGGCCATTCCTGCTCCTTACCTGATGATCGTCACCTCTGCCATGGTGCTCGTTTCGTTGTCGTTGGTGAGTGGCGCTTCGGCCCGGGTGACCCAGGCCCTGGAGGTGTCGGCGACCGGGTGGCGGTGGAAGTCCCGCGTGCTCGCCGGCACGATCTCGGGCTTCATGAATGCAGCTGCCGGGGTCGGAGGACCCGCCGTCGTGGTGTTCGGGAAAGCCGTGAAATGGCCGCAGACGTCATTCGTGGCCTCCTTGCAGGCCTACTTCATCGTCCTCAACGCCATGGCGCTCGCCACGAAGGGCATGCCGACGCTGCACTGGGCCACGGTGGTCACGGTCGTCGCCAGCCTCGCCGCCGGCGTGGGAACCGGATTTCTCCTGCACCGGCGGATTCCGCAGGCAATAGCCTTGCGATTCACCGTCTGGGTTGCCGCACTGGGCTCGCTGGCCGTGGGGATCCGGGGACTGCTCCTGATTCTGTGACGAGCGCCGCGGGCTTGATGGCTGCGACCTCACAACGTCAGGCTCGCGGACCTGGGTTAGTCATGGCCGGCTCGGCCGCGGCTACGAGACGAAGTTCGTTGCCAGCTGCCATCCGGCAGGTTACTTTCCCGCTTGCCCAAGCGCGGAGCTAGGTAGGCCGACCCACGTACGAATGAGACTTGGGGGGACGACCTGAGTGACCTGTGGACTCCTGCCTCAAATATCGGGAATCCCGATGCCTGTCTGTCCCGTTTGGGGAACGCTGAGCGGGACGGCGCGCCCCTTCTGGTAGTTCCTAGGCCTTGAGTAGACCTGTGGCGATGAACGCTTTACGGTAAATCTCTTTGATGACGGGTTCCTTGCGGGCCGCATTTGAGGTCCAGGACGAGCGCTTTGGGCTTGGCCAGACACTGGCTTGAAGCAGCGCCAGGCAGTCACGCAGTTGCACCTGGCACGCAGCCCTGACATGCTTCGGAAATGACGACCCGGGAGAGATACCTCCAGGCCTATGATGAACAACTACGAACCGATGCGGAAACACCAGGGGCACTGCGTGTGACACGCTTGGGCCCATTGCGTTTGGCCACATTTGCCGGTGGTCTCGGTTTTGTCACCTACAGAGATTTGGGTGACACGGCGGCACACGGTTTGCCCGGCTTGGTGACTGGCGCAATCGAGCATTTCCTTACCGATCCCGAGATTGACAAGATTTTGTGGAAGGTGCGCCACCACGACAGGAACCCAGGGCTGGCCGAAGCTCTCATGCAGCAGGGCTTCTCCCCCGGGGATGAAGAGTCCATCATGGTGGGGCCGCTAGAAGGGCTGTGCGCCAGTGTCCCAGAGCCCGAGGGGGTGACTCTGAGGCGGGTCACTTCTGAGGCCGATGTCAGAGCCGCGTGCGCCATGACTGACGAAGCCTTTGGTGAGCCCACTGACTCGCGCACCGCCGACGCCATGCTGGATCGCTTGGCGCGGAAGGACGGCATGGAGCTCTGGGTGGCCGAAGCTGATGGCAGGATTGTCAGCAGTGGGCGGCTTGAACCCGTGCCTGAGAGCGAATTTGCCGGCATCTGGGGTGGCGCCACCCTGAGTGCCTATCGCGGGCGCGGAATCTACCGGGCGCTGACTGCTGCCCGTGCCCGCTCGGCTATCGCCCACGGAAAGACCCTTGCCCACAGTGAATCAACCGAGTTTTCTCGCCCGATTCTGGAGCAATCCGGTCTACTCAGAATTTCCACCAATACCCCCTACTGGCGGAAGTAGGATCGCATGACCAGGGGCCTCTGCCTACGAGAATGGGTCGCATCGGAAACCATCAACCATGAGCCGCTAACCAGGCATGGGCACTGGAAGGATTGGACTTCGCCATTCTGCGCCATGTCTCCGAAGCGGCGGGAAGCCATGAAGAGGTTGTCGCAGGTGCTGGCTAGCGTATTTCTTATACGCGCATGTTTAGCGGCATGCGGTGGACCCAATGACGCATCAGAAGCAGCAAGACTGCGCTGACCGCTGCCTGCCCACATGGGGAACGCTCACCGGACCTGACCGCCTGAGTTGGTGCGACGTGCAGGCGATGCCGGACATTCCGGGTAGTCGCCGCCGATGTCGCAACTGGCCATTTGTCCGCCTGTCGGCATAGGCTCGGGATTAAACCCATCAGCGATAGGAACCCATGAAGAAGATCGCCGTTTCCGCAGCCTTGCTGTTTGGTGTGCTTGGACTGGCCGGGTGCACCGGTGTCCCGGTGGCGGCCCCGGAAACGGGAGAAGCATCCCCGAATGCCGTCGAGGTAAAGAATGTGCCAGCGGAGACCGGCGCCCCGGTTATTGATATCCCAGCCGCAAAAGCCGCGGCCATCGAATCAGGTCGCCCCGAAGCCGCGTGGGACAAAAACTGTGTCGCATGGGAAATGCCGGAAGCTGACACGAAGGGGCAAGCGTGGGCGAACGAAATGGGTGCGGCATGGCTCGACTCACTCGATGCCGGTTGCCCGGATGCAATCACGTTTCCGGATTACTATGTTGATTCGTGGGAGCCCGGAGCGCCGGGAGAGTTGACCCTCATCGTTGACAGCGCCATCAACAAGATTGAATTCAGCGGAGAGTCCGGCAATCTTAATACGGGTCGCATTCGACTTCATCTGTGAGCTGTACCGCGACAAGCCGGAACTTTCCAAGGTCGTGGCCGCCACCGACGACGGAAAGTGGAAAGAGACGGTAACCCGCAAGGATCTTGAAGATCGCGAAGCACGGGGTTTCATGGACCTCGCCTCCAACGCCGATTGCCGCATATAGCCCAGATTGCTAGTTCATGGGAAGTGTCGTTTTCCGAAGGCGACTGCACTGACTGTCCAAACTCCTATGCATTGCGATTATGCGTTCGCAGGAGGAACGGCCTACGGCCAATTACGAGGGGAGCGAAACGGCTCTGAGATGCTAGACCGACTTCTGGGGATCGAACTACGCTGGTCACCATGACGGCCTTAATCTCTCACACGTCCTTCGACAGCCTTGATGCCTTCGCCCAGTCGGTGTTTTGGGGCGCTGTCCTCGGTTTCCTCGAAGACCCTGAGGACCCGAACGAAGCCGGTGACGGAGAGTGCATGATCTTCTCGGAAGACGGTACCCGGCGACTGTTGTTCATCGAGGTTCCGGACGCCAAACAGGTCAAGAACCGCGTGCACTTGGACCTGAAACCGGCCGAAGGCACCCGTGACCAGGAACTCGATCGACTGCTGGGGTTGGGAGCCCGCGAAGTCGCCGACCGACGCCGGGCGGACGGGTCGGGATGGGTGGTCCTTGCCGATCCCGAGGGCAACGAATTCTGCATTCTGCGCAGTGATGCCGAGCGACAGGGATAAAGAGGGAGCGCCTGAAACCGCCCTGGAGAGGAACCTCTTGCGGGACAACTACCCGACCTAGATCCCGTTTTGGATGCCGCTCGAGCAGATTGTTGGACCCCGGCCGGCGACGGTAACAGCACTGCGCGAGATGCAGCTATTTTGCCAATAGTTGTATGCCTGCGGGCGCACGGGAGGAGCCGTGCCACCGTTGCGGTACCTTGGGCAAACGTGTCGCATGCATGAACCGCTCGTCGCATGCCTGCCCGCGGCGCCGGCGGCCGAGGTGGTCAGCCTGCACTCAAGGGGTGGGCCTGAAATACGCGGTCCGTGTGGCTGCGCAGATCGGATGGGTCGTTGCCGCGACCACGATGCCGGGTCGCGGGACGCCAGCGGCCTATTGCCTGTCGGCGTCGATTTCGCGCACATGTACGCGAACAAGGTCCTCGACCAGGGCGCTGGGCAGGGTCTTCTCCAGCGTGAATTGGATCGCGTGTTCGGTGGTCTTGTAGTCCGTGAGCTTGTCCTTCAGCTCCTCGATCGCCCATGAGGAGGGGTAGAAGCTCATGTGCTTCTTGGAGGCGGTGAAGTACACCAGTGCCCGGTTCCTGTACTTGAGCGTCGGCATCCCGTAACTGATGGTCTCTTCGGTGCCCGGCACGAGTCGTGTGACGAGCGCGCGGATCCGTTCGAGTTCTGCCCGGCATGCGGGGTCGAGCGCATTGAGATACTCTTCGACGCTTGTCGCTTTTTCACCCATGGCACGAGTGTAGCGCTGGCTGTCGTTTTCCGAAGGCGACTGCACTGACTGTTGTCCAAAGCCCTCTGCGCCGCCCTGGTCGTGGTCACCCAGACCCTGGTCGAACTCATCGGCATGATCCTCTACGTCCGGTTCCTCCTAGTGATCATCCGCAACGAACACAGACGCCAACCGGCCTGTTCCTACGAATTCGCCAGACCACGGGTGCGGCCACCTGGTGTGGCCTTCAAGCCGGGTCGAAGGTTCACCGTTGAAGGCATGGAAATCCTGCTGGTCTTCGAAGTCGGTCAACGCACCGGAGTGCCGGCCAGCACCATGCGCCACTACGAGGGCACGGGGTGATCGGGCCGGCCCACCGTGCCTCCTGTCGGCCACCATGCATTGCCTATCGGGGTGCAGGAAGCCGTGCGGCCGGAGTTCGCGGCACCAGGCGCACGGATCAGCGCCCCGCGGTCCGGCACGGGATGGCACCCAGGGAAGATTCGGCCCTCGGTCCGAGCCGAGTCCGTTCAATCGCGCATGCCTCGTCGCCACCTATGGAACGGTCCGGGAACGCCAGCGAGGGTCCAGGCTTGGGGAACCCGGGACCCTCGCAGGCGCCGCCATGGTGGTGCGGCGCTGAACCCGAAATCACGGGCGGGGGAACCCGAAAGTCGGGTCGTTCGGCTTTCCCCGTGGGCCCTGGGTACCGCCTTCGCAAACCCCACGCCGACATGGAATCCCAGGTTCAGCCGTGGAACGATTGTCCCGGCCAAACCCTGCAAAAAGCTTTGAAGCTCCAGGAGCGTGGTTTCCAGCGCCAAGGTGCCGCAAAGCTGGACACCGTCGTCTGCAGTTGTTCGTGTGTCCGGTACAGCCAGTCGGCCGTATGCATCGGACCCGGCCCCTTGGTGGATGTCCGCCGGACACCGTTCCACCGGGATCCCTGATCGTTGCAGGGGCACTAGGTTCGCGGGCGGGTGTCGTGTCGCAGGAAGACCGTGCACACCACGGCGATGACGGCGATGAGGAAGGCGAGGGTCCCGAGCCCGGCGGCGAGGCCAACGGTCGTGGCGACGGCGCCGACGATCAGCGGTCCGCCCGCGTCGCCGGCCTCCCGGCCGAGTTCCGCCGATCCCATGGTGCGCCCGATCCGTTCCGGCGGGGTGGTGGCGGCGAGGTGGGCGAAGCCCAGGACCGCGATGGGCGGTCTGCTCTGCTGATCTCGAATGTGGTCCAGCGTCCAGCTTCCGGGGTCGGAGTTGGCGACCCCGGCGGCGCAGCCCCGCCTCGCCCAAGGGGCCTCATGCCTCGGCCCTGACCCGCTCCGCTCGCCTGTAGTCAACCGCAACCACGGACCAGGCGCCACGACATCACTCCCAGCGGATGATGCGGCCGCGGGCCTCAAGGACGGAGACTGGACTCACCATACAAGGCCGACCACACAAGGCCATGAGTCCGCGGATCCTCCGGACGGCTCGTGCCGTCCCTGGTCCACGGAGAACGCTGAAGGAACCCCAAGTAAGAGAGGCCCACCATGGCTCCCGCGCAGGAGGAACGCACACTCGCCGTTGACGCGAAGGATCTTCGCAGAAAGCACCACGCCGAGATCGTCGTGTTCACCAAGGACGAGGAAGGGCCCGGCGGTTCTGGCATGCTGTACAACACCATTAGCTTGACCGACGAGGTCCCGGACGAAGAGTTCGACGCACAGTTTCGGGCCCTGGACCCTGAGGCACTGGCGAAGGAGTTCAACGCCGATGTGGTCTGGATGAACGGCCCTCGCCGCTGCGTGCTGGACCGCCTCAAGATAACGGTTCCGGACAACGGGAAGACCACCATGGTGGGCCCCATCCCCATGCAGACGATCGGCACCATGCGCTTGCCCGACCTGAACGGGTTCCTCGCCAGCGAGAAGCCTCCCTACACCGAAATGACGGTGGGGCGAAGCACTGAGGAGTTCTTCAGCGCCGGCCAGCAGGTGTACCAATTGGTCTCCCCCTCCGGGGACGTCTGCTGCATGTACAGTGCTTCCCTGAAGGTCGACCCGGACAACACCCCGGACAGGATCGCCACGCTTGGTGAACGGTTGAACCAGCCCGAGGGGTGGGAGTACCGGGCTCCCACGCTCGAGAAAGACCTGGTTGTGCGCGCACTTCGCGGCGGCGCCTCCCTGCATCTAGCTGCTTCCCCGGTACCACCCGGAGAAATCGGCCACACCAGCATGCGGAACATGGAGGTAGCGATATGATCTGGGCGATCTTGGTGTTCGTGGGGGTGCCGCTGTGGTTCTGTGCCCTCGGCCTCTTCACCCTCATCTACCGCAACCGTGCGTTGCGCAAGCGTCGCGGCAGCATCCCGGTGCGGGTGCTCAAGCCCGGCAAGACCCGTTGGGTACGGGGGCACGCCGTGTGGATCTCGGACGTGTTCGCCTGGCGGGGCAGCCACGCGGCCTGGAGCGAAGGCCTGTGGCACGTCGCCGCCACCACCGTGGCCTCGGCCGGGTCCGAGGAGCTGAAGCGGCTTCACCGGCTCGGAGCCGATCTCGTGGTGGCGCCCCTGACCACCGATGAGCGAGCAGTGCTCAGGGTCGCTGTTGCCAGCGGCGATCGAACCTCCGTGCTCGGGACCATCCAACCGACGCCGGACCAGAACGCCTCGGGCGTCTGACGGGAAGGAGCCGAAGGTATGGAAGAGCACGCCGGGCTCATTGTGCTGACAGTCGTCACCAGCGCCATCTTCCTCTGGGGGCTGGTGTCGGTCCGGCTGGAACGGGCGGGCCTGACCGCGCCCATCGTCTTCACCCTGATCGGGGCATTGGTGGCCTTCTCCGGCCTGGTTGACGGCCCCACCGCCCCGGACCTGCTCAAGCCCTTGGTGGAGACCACCCTTGTGTGGGTGCTGTTCTCCGACGCCGCCCACATCCGCATCCAGGACTTCCGCAGGGGGCTGGGACTCTACGTGCGGCTGCTCGCTGTGGGGCTGCCGCTGACCGTGCTCGCCGGCTGGGGCCTGGCCGGCTGGCTCTTTCCCGCTCTCGGGGTGTGGCTTGCCTTGCTGGTGGGGGCCGCGCTGGCGCCCACGGACGCCGCGCTGGGCCTCCCCGTCGTCACGAACCCGGCGGTGCCGGAACGGATCCGTCGCCTCATCACGGTCGAGAGCGGCCTCAATGACGGCATCGTCACTCCCGTGGTCATGCTCGCCATCGCCGGCGCCGCCGTGGCAGCCGGCCATGAAGGCACTATAGGAGTCGGAGGCGCCCTGCTCGAACTCTCCATCGGCGCGGTCGTCGGCGGCATCATCGGGGTCACCGGCGGGGCGCTGCTGCGCCGTGCCAGGCGGGGTGGGTGGGCCGCCGAGGACTTCGCCGGCAGTGCGGTTCTCGCCCTGGCCCTCCTCGCCTATGCCGCTGCCGTGATGGCTCACGGCAATGGCTTCGTCGCGGCCTTCTGCGGTGGCCTGGCCTTCGGGGCCGCGGCCGGACGGCACGGACCCGCCGAACTCCAGTTTCTCGAACAGACCAGCGGTCTGGTGTCCCTGCTGGTGTGGCTCGCGTTCGGCGCCATCGCCGTCCCGATCATGGTCGACCGCATCGATCTGGCCATGGTTGCCTACGCGGTCCTCAGCCTCACTGCCGTGCGCATGGTGCCGGTGGCCCTGGCGCTGGTCGGCACAGGATTCGACCGCAACACCGTGCTGTTCGTGGGCTGGTTCGGCCCCCGCGGCCTGGCATCACTGGTCTTCGCCCTCATCGCGCTCGAAGAGCTGGGCGACGGGGCAGACGAAGTCGTGGCGGTGATCGCATTTACCGTGCTCCTGAGCATCGTGGTCCACGGCCTCAGCGCGGCCCCCCTAGCCAGCCGCTATGGCCGAGCCGCCGCACCGACCGGGAAATCCAAGTGACCGGCACGAGTTCCTCCTGTGCGGACGCCCTCGCCACCGAACGCCCCCGAACCGGACCGGCTGCCGCGCGGGCCGACTCAGGAAGCGCTTGCCCGGGGGCAGGCACGAGTCGGAACACGGTGATTGGCTTGTGCTAGCGCCAACCGAGAATAGGGCCATTTCACCCAACTAAAAATGGGACCACATGGTCGTGTGACTGTTAACCCTTCGTTTGCCGCATTTCTTGCAGAGCTAAATGTAGCCCAGTCAAGGAGTCAACAAAACAGGGGCAGTTCCCCGTTTAGCTAAAGGGAAAAGGGCATATACCCCCTATGCCGAATCCGGTCACAGGACTATCCCAGCAATCCCAGAAGGGCCACTTCGAGCTTGGGCCGCAAATTTCGGAGCAGGTGCACGGCGCCGCTGACAGCAAACCAGCAATTATGAGTCCCATCGTGCGGCCGCCCGGATCCGTATCAGGGCTCACCGCGGCCTTTGTGAGATCCAGGATGGCTGTCCTGTTGCAGTCGCAGTCGTCGTATCCTTGCTCGCGGAAGCAGGTGTCATGTCGGCAGCAGGCTTCGTCTACTGCATCGATGGGTTCGCCCGGTCCAGAGTGCCCCGGCCCGCACCAATTGCCGTAAAGCCGTAAATCTATTTGTGGCACGGCAAGTCCTTCAGGCGGAAGCTCCCGACGTCGGTTGAGGCTTCCTGTCGTTTTCGACCGTTCTCGCAGAGACGACGTGGCTGTATATCCTGGAATTGGCATAGTCATACACCTCTTTCGGTGGTTGTGATTGCGGCTGGTTTCTAGGGGCAGGCTGCGTCATTCGGTACGCATTGTCCGATGCACTTGTTGTTAACAACATTTCCACAGCATTTGCGGCCACGGGGGCATGGGGTTGGCGGAAGTATGACTCCGCCCCCACCGCTCCTCGCACATGGATCATGCTGGGCAATAGCCACCGAACCGTTCACAGTTTCGCTGCGAACATCAGCCGTCCGATAGCTCGCGCCCGAGATGTAGATGGAGGCCGCTCCAACGAATTTTGGTAGAGCCACGATGGCACCTTCCTAGGCTAATTCTGGACTTGATTTAATTGGATCGATGTTTTTGTAAACGACATCTGCCTCATTAGGTACTCACCTGTCATAAAACGGTGAGAGTTTGGTAACAAGAAACGGAAATTCCTCGGTCACGTCGACGCGCACGAAGTATTTGTGCACCACGTCGGTGCGTCGGTTTCGGTAGGAGAAGATGACGTCCAATACTTTCCGGACGCCGCTAAGTCGCGAGAGTCGCACGTCCACAGCGTCCAAGGAAGCGTTCTCCTCGTGTGCAATGGCAGTCTGTGTATAGATGTCTGGGTACCGTACGGCCAGATAGTTGAGGGCTCTGTGTTCATCAGTATTGCCAGCGTTATCAGCTAGCTGCATGATGCGGTCGAAAAGCTCAGCGCTTGTTGCCCGAAATAGCGATAGCTTCTTCCCGGTGGCATTCTCGGGTTTCGGTATTGCTCCCAGAAGTGATGATCGGTCGAACGAATACAATTGATCGAAGGCGACAATTGGCACGATAAGTCCGCAGGCCTCCGGCTGGCTCAGTGGACCCGCTTTCCCAACGACCACGTCGAGGTCCGTTGGCTCCGGGCTCGAACGAACGGCTTCAACTAACAGGTCGAAATCTGCACGATCGCGCGGCATTAAGAGGTAGGACTCCAAGCCTCCAATCATGAATACCCAGCACAGTTGACGAGCCAAGTAACGGTTCCCTGGATCTGACAGCGTCTCCCTAAAAATCTGGCGGTCAGTCGCCGAGGTTGCAGTAGCGCGCTGACCGGCGACTTGAGCGAACTCTTTCTCTACGCCAAGGCTGGGAAATCGCGGCTGAACTTGCCCGATGGCGTAAACGAATGCCTGTTGCGTGACTTGAGTGTGCGCCGTGTACTCTCCGGGCTGCAGGTCGGCGCTCCCTCCCTCTTCATCGGCCTGTCTCGCACCCATCATAGGATCCATGCTGAGCTCCTCACTACGGCTCCGTATTTTCTGGCCATCATCGACGGCCAGAAAATACCATCCACTGGTTCAATCTTGCTGCTCGGTCAAGGCATGATGCACAGGGCTGAATGCCCACTAGCGCTGTAGCGCGTTTTATGGCGTCTCCCAGCCCCACCTCTGTCGTATCCGCTGTGAATCCGGGCAGTCGTACTTTATGACGGGGTGTTGTGTCCGGCAAAGGCTCGTCTGAATGTTCTTCCTCGTGGATCATGCCAACACCTTTCTGTAAGTATGGGTCGAAAGCAGCTGATAGGCGGCCCAAGCGTTCAGCAACCCCGGCACTATCGAACGCTGCTGACCGGCCCTAGTTGAGATAAGCGCATGCTTAACCTCGGAGGCAGCAACGGCGGGGTATATCGAACGCAATAGCACAGCTGCCCCTGTCACGAACGGTGCAGCAATACTGGTTCCTGTGAACACGGCGGTACCGCCCGAACTTGCTAAGCCAAAGACATCTTTCCCAGGAGCGCCCAAACCGGAGCGCCCGATCGATGCAGCGATGTGGGCCTGAGGTAGGGGCTGCCCCAAAAGGGAGTATGCAATTACGGGGATCGTACATGCGTGGCGAAGAACGTCCATATTCCCTCCAATCACACGGTGATTCCCAACCGCAGCGATAACGAGCACGCTTCTCTGGCTCGCGAAGTCCATTGCTGCTCGCAACATTTGGTCAGAGGTGAAGCCGCCACCTGACACAGCGAGGCTGAGATTGATGATGTGGGCCCCAGCGTGCACACAATCGACAATTGCCTCTGCTACTTCGCGAACAGCCGCAGTCGGCATTTCGCCCGCAGGGGTGTTCTCCGTGAAGACAGGTCGCAGAACATACGTGCATTCTGGAGCGATACCGGGCGGTTGCGATTGACGGCTAGCGGCCAAGATACCCACTACCGAGGTTCCGTGCTGGCAGGAAACACTTCGTGGGTCTCGGCACCCTACTCCCCAGCCCGGAAAAGATTTGATGGTGGCCTGGGCCAGGTCTGGATGATCGAGAGCTACGGGCCCGTCTACTATTCCAACGATCACATCTGCTCTTCCCGTGCTCAAGGACATGAGGGCGGGAAGATGAACCAAAGAAAGCTCGTCCATGAATCTCCTCAGATCCAGCACTGCTCTTGGCCGTATTCGGGGTGATGAGACGAATACGTTCGCGAGTAGGCTCTACGGGCAGCCTGCGTTGATCCTCCTTGCTGCTCAACGATTTTAACGTCCGGCATCAATGACGTCCATCTACTCGTATAGTTATACTGCTCCTTTCGTTTCCAGATGTCACCAGTACTGATCCATAAATCGTTGAGAAGCCGCGTGAGCTGCGTACTCGTGGCCGGGGGCTATGCCGTGTCTCCCAACGCGGCAATTGCCGCGCTCCGACCGAGCTCGGCGTGGAGGAGGATTGCGGATCGGTAGGTCAGGGCGAACTTGTCGTAGCGGGTGGCCAGGGCCCTCCACTGCTTGAGGGTGTTGAAGCTGCATTCCACGACGTTGCGGCGCATGTACGCTTCCCGGTCGTAGGTCACCGGCCGGCCGCCGGACTTTCCCTTCCGCTTGCGGTTGTCCTTCTGGTCTTGACCGGGACTTCTGAATGATGGAAAGGCAGTCTGCTAGATATGGTCTCCAGTAGGCTGAAAACGACCTGCCACTAATGAAAAATGGGAGCCAGCCCGGGGCAGTTGCTGCTACGCCGGTCAATCCGGAGAAGGATTCTGTGCATATGAACGTGGAGGATGCTCTCGACCCCGTCATAAGAGACATGAGAACGACCGGAGCCCCCATCCCAAGGGTCCAGTTCAACAGCCAAGGTACGACCAACTCATGGCTTGCAACCTTGACCGCTTCTGACGGATCGAGCCACGGCATCTTCATTGATCTCTCTTTGCCACGCGCATACGTCGTCGCGGCCGCAGCCGAAGGTGCCCAGGAATGGGGGTTCGATGAGCTGCAGGGGAGCGGGCTCACCAACTGGCCCCCATGTCCTTTGCATCCGAAAAACCACCCTCTTGACGCGGTAGTGCTCGGTGGAAGCGCGGTGTGGGCCTGCCCATCCGAAAACACCGTCATCGCCGAAATTGGGGCACTGGCCTAGCCGCTCTCTGGGGTATGATTCCAAACCGCCAATGTCGAGCGGCATCCGGGCGAGTGGCGCAGTCTGGGCAGCGCGTTCCGTGGCCCCTGTCATTTTTCGAAGTCGTCGGCACTGTGCTGTGCGTCCGCAAGGGGAACCCTGACCGGGACACTCCAAATCCTCGACCTGTGAATCGCAACGGCAAATGCCCTGGTTTTTCGCTGCGCTATTTGTCCCTGCCGGGCGCGGCATGAGGGACCGGTCCAAGGACAGCAGAAGCTGATGGATGGGGGCGCCTGACGTATGCATTCTCTGCGCCCTGGAATGTGGGTTCGACCGGTTGACGGTGTTGTTCCGCACTCATACCTCCTGTGGGCGCGGCCGAAGCCGACCCCCTACTTGAAGGGGGCGTCGCCGAGCAGTTCCAGGGCCGGGAGATGCTCATCCGGGGCATCGAACGTCATGTAGTCCACCGAGTGCAGTGCTCCGTCCGATATCCAGAGATTGAGGTGACCGAGAGCCGTGTCTCCATCGGTGACGTCGAGGGTCGCAAACGGCCCGCCTGATCTTTTCGGGATTCGTGCCAGATTCAATTCTTCAGGTACTTCGATCAGAAAGCAGTCGCAGCCATCAATTTCTCGTCCACCCCAGCGGGCATGGGCTGCCTGTTCGCGCGCCTCTTTCATTCCTGGCCAGGTACCCGAGCACAGCAGGTCAAGCAGTGCGCGCTCGTGAGCATTCAGCGGGCTGCCGGGCATCCTTCGGGAGTCGTCTTCCATTGCATCAGTATCTCAGCCGGACCTCACCCCCCATGCCTCATAAACCTAACGTCTACCGGGCACTGCCTGAAGTGTGCTCGACTACCGAACGCGGACGCCCGGACATGGCGCCACCGCCAGAAGGCTGCCGAGTGCCGACGACCACGCAAAAGCGTGCATCTCAGGCGCTTGAGCGGCTTGATGCTTTTAGTCTTTGGCACCTTGTCATCCCGAATCAACGGGCACTTGTTCTCCCTTGGCACCTTAGCTTCAGTTTGCTTGCTCGCGGATACCGTTCAGAGCAATACACGGGCGGTTCCTAGGATGGCCGAGATGAGGAAGCACACAGCACCCAGGAACAGACCCCAGTCCAGGGCCGTGTAGGTCGCAAACATTCTCGCGACACGGTTGCTAGGCAGCGCCTTCCCGTCACGGTGGGCAGCTTCAGCGTGGGCTGGCGGTTCCTTCCTGCTGGAGTAGAAAATAACCGCCGCAAGTCCAATAAAAACGACCCACGTCATGATCACGTCCATTATTTATGTCCTTTTCGTTGGTCGGACGAACTCAACACTAGGCGAGCATCATCTCGTAGCAGGAACGCCCTGTGGGACAGTCTCCCAAGGGGCTAATAATGCTCAGCATCGCTTTGCGCGACGATAACCTACATATTGACGAGGAAGCTGCTCGGCAACCAATAAACCTGTATCGCTGCTAGGGTGTCCGCTTGGCCGGTGGCCATGACCTGTCTGGGTCAAAGCGTGCGCCTTCCGGTTTGGACGGCATCATGGCAAGGACCAAGGCGATCGGCAGCCCGACGTAAGGCAACCAACAGACAAAGTAGGTCTCACCTTCGAAGTTGGCGTCGTGGAAGCGGCGCATGCCCAGGGCCAAATTTGGGAGGAACGTGACGAGCCAATAGGTGAGCCATATCAACAGCCCGGGTGCGGCGGCATCCGGCAACTCGGTGCCACCCGGATCAAGGAGGTTCGCGCCGCCCACGACCATGAGGGCAGCGCAGGCGCTCGTGACCAGGGCGTTGAGCAACATGACCCACCAGTACTCG
Source organism: uncultured Actinomycetota bacterium (assembly GCA_963818105.1). Classification (GTDB taxonomy): domain Bacteria; phylum Actinomycetota; class Actinomycetes; order Actinomycetales; family Micrococcaceae; genus Paeniglutamicibacter. The sequence continues at coordinate 178,000 of CAWFRB010000042.1, forward strand.
CTGCGGCTGGCACGGCCGTCGAAGGTTCCGTATTTCAGGAAAAACAGCTTGAAGGCTTCGCCAAATTTGGCACCGTAACGCGGCAGGTCCAGGCTATCCACTGCGGGTGAAGCCGAAGGGGTTTCGTCTGGGTTCGTTGGGTGTGACATGGTGTTTGTTCCTCAATGAAAGTGATCTTTGGAATATTACTTGAATAGCGCCGCGGGGATCGACAGAGTGGTTCGGCATTGACGTTTTCTGAAGGTGACTGCACAGTCAGAAGCCGTTGGCACGGCAGCGCCGTGCACCCCCCTAGTGGGAACGGCGCTCCGGGCACCGATGAGTGCGTTGTTCCTCGGCATTGCCCTGGATGCTTTGCCATGGCACCCGCGACGCTTGGCGACGCGGATGGACCTTGGACAGCATCTGGAAGTGGCTCGGTGATAATGGTGTGCATGAGCGAAATTCAAGGGTTGAGCGTGCGGTTCCCGAACAAGCGCCAGGCAGCCGGACTGGGCACCCTGGGTTTGGTACTGTCCGCGGGGCTCTTGACGGGGTGCTCGGTATTCCAGGATTACTCGGGCGATACCTGTGATGGGCGCAAACCTGTCGAATCATTGGAGCAAGCCGGTAAGGATCTGGTGGCCGCTGCCTACGCCGCCGACCGGGACGGGGTATGCCGGGTCACTCCTGCATTCCACGATGTGATTCTGGATGAGGCAATGGTGGCCAAGACGCGCGAGCTGCTGGCAGCTCGGGGCATTACCCCACAAAACGTCACGGTGGTGGTGGGCGAACAGATGGGAAGCGGCGTTTTCGTCGACCTAACCGACGGCAGCAACAACGAAGCCAATGTGGTCAGGGTGGATGGCACATCTGTCCGTGGCGACGGTTACACGATAAACCTGCCGCAAGAGCTGTATCCGGAGGTTCCCGAGGACCCAGCATCACCGTCCGCTTCGAAGGGCATTTCTCCCTAAGAAGGCCGGCGCCGCATGGGGAACCTCAAGCGGGCAGTGATCCGCCTACTGGTGGGGGTCCTCGCGTTCCCCGCGCTCGGCGTTGCCGGTCTTGGCCTTTTTGAGGACCCGGCTTCTTGCACTGAACCACAAAACTGCCACCGGGGCGGAACCGAGGACGATTCCCGATATGGGGGTAATGATTCCCAAGAGTGTGGGGTTGGCAAAAAACTGATCTAGGGACCCCAGGACCAAGGCAACACAGCAAGCAAGGGCAAACCACGATAAGCCAAGTGTGGCTAATCCTTTGATCTCGTTTGGCTTGTTGCGTGGGAACTCGATGCTGAACTTTGCAACTCCAGCAGCCAACAACAAAAATATGAAGCTGATTACGGCGGATACAACTGGTGCCGTTACCCAACCCGCAACCTGGATCAGCACGTTGGGGCCCCAAATGATGGTTACCATCATGTCCCGTATCGAAGCGCTGTCCATTTTTTCTTTGGTTTGCCCCGGCACCCTTGTTTCCTTCTGGTCCGTCGCGGAAGGGAGCGTTCTCTTCCCTGGAAGACAACATCATTTCCTTTTCTATTCACCATACTGTCGTTTTCCGAAGACGACGTCACTGGTGTCCGAAGTCCTCTGCACTGCCTGGAAGTGTCCATAAGCGGAACCTTGGGTTCTTGCGGTGATTGCAACACTTAGAGAATGGGTGTTGACATGGGAAAGTATTCAATTCTGTACCGGCCCGACCTTTTGCAGGTCTTTTGGGCAGGGATGCAGGCAGGTGATTTCATCACCGACGCCGTCATTCCCCTGAACACCAGCAGGCGCACCGGGCGCACCGTCCTGGCCGCCGCCGGCGGTGTCCGTCCCCGCCGGGGCAGGAACCTCAAGGGCCGCTGCCTGACCTTCGCCCAGCGTGAGGAGATCGCCATCCTGCGTGCCCAGGGACAGTCCCTGCGGCGGATCGGGCGAGGCGATCGGATGCTCCGCCTCGACGGTGTCCCGGGAGCTGCGGCGCAACACCAAACCCGGGAATGAGTACCGGGCGACCTCGGCCCACGTGCTGGCCTACGAGCGGGCCTCCCGACCCAAACCCGCCAAGCTCCACACGAATCCGGTGTTGCGTGGAATAGTCGAGGAGGACCTTGCCAAGAAGTACTCGCCGGAACAAATCGCGGGACGGTTGCGCCTGCGGTTCCCCGACCAAAGGAGATGTGGGTGTCACCGGAGACCATCTACCAGTCCCTGTATGTCCAGTCGCGCGGCGCCTTGAACCGGGATCTGGCCGCGTGTTTGCGCACCGGGCGGGCCGTGCGCAAGCCGTGCCGCAAGGCCGGCCAGCGCAAGAACCGGATCCCGGGAATGATCAACATTTCCGAACGCCCCGCAGAGGTGGAGGACCGTGCCGTGCCGGGGCACTGGGAGGGGGACCTGATCATCGGGAAGGGCAACCAGACGGCGATCGGGACCCTGGTGGAGCGCAACACCAACTACACGATGCTCGTCCACCTGCCCGACGGCTACAAGGCCGAACAGATGCGTCAGGCGCTGACCGCGAAGATCAAGACGCTCCCGGAATCGCTGCGCCATTCCCTGACCTGGGACCAGGGCATCGAAATGCAGGACTGGAAGAGCGGTCAAGATGGACACCGGCATCGAGATCTACTTCTGCGACCCGCATTCGCCCTGGCAGCGCGGCATCAACGAGAACACCAACGGGCTGCTGCGCCAGTACTTCCCCAAGGGCACCGACCTGGGCATCCACAGCGCCGAAGACCTCGACTGGGTTGCCGCCGAACTCAACGACCGGCCACGCAAACGGCTAGAGTTCAGGAAGCCGATCGAACTGATCGGAAGCCTCCTGTTGCAATGACCGCCAGAATCCGCCGAACCTTGAGTGGGACACTGCCGTTTGGTAGCGCCAGATTGGGTCTACTGCGGTCGTCATTTACTCGTCTGATTGTCAGAATCCATCCCATTTGTGAACTTAGCGAGAATGTTGCCCAGAACCTGATTGCTACGCTGGGTGCCATGGCAACGATGTGGTGGAAGACCTTGGAAAGTTTTGAACGGGACTTTAAGTCTGCAAATGATTCGCGTGTCGAAAACATGCGCCAGTGGGCCAGCGACAAAGAAGACGAAGCCGACTTGCCGGGAGCAGGTCGAAATCCAAAAGCCAGAAGGCATTTCAGGATGATGAGAGTTGCTGCAGAACAGGAACTGGGAAATCGGGGCCAGCTATAGACGTCGGCGGCGAAGTGGTGCTTCTACGGTGTTTGTATCAGCAATGCTAAACCTAGAGTTTTGGCTCGGATATGGATTCAGAGTTACGCCCGGATCGGGAACGCTCTGCGGGACGCATATCAAGGGGTCTGCCACACGATGAGCATAACTAGCCGCTGGTTAAGTCCTCTCACGGGGCTTTGACCTGCAATCTTTCCAGATGTCTTTGCGCTCCACACCAGGATCCTTCGGCAAGCCACATGCTCGAGAGAACTTGCCCCGGCTCGCTACAAAGGAGACCGGATGATGAATGGCCTACCTCCTGATCTTGGTGAGCCTCCAGTCCGGGCCATATAACCGTGGTATCGGGATATACGGTCGCCGAAGAATGCGGCTTTTTTGTTCCGTTACTGGAACCCCCTGGAGAATGAAGCTCGAAATCTCGCGGAAGGCTTCCTGCGCAAATTCGATGGTCGCATCCAAGCCTTCAGGGACAGTCCGAATGTCGTAATACCGGTTGTCGTATAGAAGCTCAGGCGCCTCGCTTCCCAATACCAACGTAAAGACACCCAGATTCGCGCCTTCAAGGTCAACGCACACGCTATGGCCGTGCATATACACGTGCCCCTCTACCCCTACAGGTAATTCCGGGATGATCCTCTCGACACTGTCCTTCAGACGCGCAAGATACCGTGAAGCTTTTTCATTGTTTTTCATTATGATCCGGCTCCACGTGACTTCCAGACAACATGGCGTTCTCCGTTGCCAAGGCCATGATTGCGCTCAACAAACATTTTTCGCTCGATGTGTATGTGCCATTGGGTAATTTTACGTTCGAGGGGCGTGAATTCCTTCCGGTGCTGCTTATGTTGGAACGGAAGGATAACCCCTAACCCCATTGGCCTGTTGTCGTTTTCCCCTGAAGTCGACTGCACAGTCCGAAGTCCTCGGCACAGCGATTGCGCGTCCGCAGGAGGAATGGTCAGTGGGACATCGGCATCGGGATTCGCTGGCAACGATCGCGGCCGCATTTCCAGTGGAGCTCGATTGGGAGTCCCGTCCACTCCTGAACTGCGTTCGCCAGGCTTGCCCCTCCAGAAGGAACCGGACACGCTACGCTCGGAGCTGGCAAGACTTATGCCTGGCATGGACAGCAGAGGGAATGATTTCAATGTGCAAAAGACTTTCTCCAGTGATTCTGTACGAATCATGGAGCGAGGATCCTGAGGACGAGGATTACCTCCGCGAGAGGATTTATTCGGGGGGAACGTTTGGTACTTCGGGAACCGAATGGGCCACTGTTTACGATCTCACCGTCAGGGAGACAAACCTCGGAGGATTCTCTGAGGAGATGGGGAACATCTTCTATGTCCGGGTTTGTTCCCCTGGTTTTGTGGATTCCGATGACCGGTTCAAGGGTAAGTGGCGGGTGGAAAACGATAACTTCAATGATGGAGAAATCAGAAGGAAGATCGTTGACTACGTCGAGGGTACAAGGGGCATTTTCCTGCTCAAGGCCCCGGTGGAGGCTCTAGCCACGGCGTTGTATTGCGAGGAGTTGTAAGCCCGAAACACCAGCACTCACGATGCCCACCGTTCCAGATGGGGAACCCTCACGGGGACAGCGCCCCGCGGGTACAAATTGCTCCGCTCTTCGGCGCAACCTCAATTTTGAGTTCGGAATGGGGAGTGGCAGATCTGGTTCAAAGCGGCCGATTTACTTATGTCCGTTAGAGAAGCGGTCCTTAACCGACAGCCACCAAGAGGGGCCGGGGTCGCCTTTGCCGTCGAGCACATCGAAAATGGAGAAGCCTTTCTCGGCAAACCACACGAGATCTACGGCCGGCAATGCGAGTTCGCCTTCCCACCCAGGAACGCCCACGTCCACGGATTCCATCTTCAACTCACTAGTGCGTCTCTCCGCCTGGTCAATCATTCCGGGTCCGGCGACGCCAGCCGGGTTCTCCACTGCGTCCCAGAGGCGGTGCAGAATCGCGTAGCGACCTGCTTCGAGCGTGGGCAGGTCCTCCGACTCAATAAGCTCGTAATAGTACTTGTCGGTCATCCTGAACCCCATCCTTGCTCTCGAACTAAATCCCGCGTGGCCTGAGCCTACGGCACGTTCACACCGTATACCGGTTCAACTTGGCCTCCCGCATTCCCACCCGCAAGAGGAACCTTGTACGGGACAGGGTTTGCGATCCTGGCAAACCCACCAGGCACCCGTCTGGCCCCGGGGCTTGGTGGGCATTTGGACCGCCATGAAAGAACTGGGCTAGCTTCGTCGAGCACCCATCAACCTCGATGACGTTAACCGCATAGCCCATGACCGCACTGCTGAAGCAGCAAGGCACGCACGTGGCGACAGAACGAAGTCTCGGTCATCCGCCGTAGGCGTGGCTCCTTTCGATTGCTACTTCAGGTGCATGGCTGATTCGATCAAATAGATCACTACTCGACCGAATTCCGAATTTGTCAGTTCACTGTATTCACTCACAACTGTTCCAGGCGCATTTGCCTTCCACCAGAAAATCACGTCGGCACTATTGGACCCATGACCGGCAAGCATGGCGAGTAATTCGTCGATAAGCGAATAAGCGCTGACACACGCATCGACAAATTCATCAGATAGATTCAGCTCGCGTTCAATTTTTCCGTCGAATAGGGTCGGGGGAAACATCATTGATTGAACCGATTCGAGCCGTTCGAACAAGAATTTCTTCTCAGATTCCATCGTCTTCAAACTCCCTTTTCTACCAGTGCGTATGCCAACGGCATACGTATCAAATTCTGTGGGGCCGGCTAGTTCGCCGTCTCGGTCATGGCGCGCAGGGCTGCGACATGGCCGACATACGCCTTCCGGCCTTCGACGGTCAGCGCGACCCTGACGTGGCTTCGGCCTGCCCTGGTGAACCGTTCGACGTAGGCGTACCCGGCGTCGGTCAACTGCTTGAGGTGCTTGCTCAGCACCGAATCCGCGACTCCAAGCGAATCGCGCAACTGGGCAAACTCCGCCCATTGCAGCGGGGCCAGGCTGGCGCAGATGCGCAGGCGAACCGGGGCATGGATCAGCTCGTCGAACTTCGCCGGGTTAGACGGGGCGCTCATTGGCGTCCTTCACGCGGTGGTTCACGGTGGCGGTGCGCATGCGGGACATGGAGAACCAGAGGATCCCAAACACGACGAGCCATTTGGCCGCGACTTCCCACCAGGTCCCCGGCTCCCAAAAACGGCTGCATTGGGTGACCAGCAGCAGCAAGAGGAAATACAGGAAGTACGGCCCCGAGTGGCTCGTGACGGGGCGCGGCTTGGGCCGCTTCCGCATCACGAGGTAATACCAGATGCCCAGGGGGATGCCCAATGCGCACAGGCCGAGGATCACTGGCCACGGAACCACGGTGGCCAGTGCCATGGCGGTCGCAACGAGTGCCACCAGTACGAGCATGAACCCGCGGGGCGCCTCCGTGGAGTCCACCATGGCGCTGGAAACGCCGTCGACCTCTGCGAGCATCGCCCGGGGGTCGAAATCCTCGGACCGCGGTTTTTCTTCAGTCACGACATTCTCACTTTCCATTATGGAAAGTTTGCCTTTTCCGTAACGGAAAGTCAAGGAACGGGCGGCAAATCGACACTCCGTGCTTCCGGCGACAAACCTGACTGATCGCCCCGAAAGGGGTGTGCCATTTTGATGTTGGGAAAGTGTCCCGCAAGACGGTCCTCCGGCGGTGTGTGCGCCACTAAAAACCTACGATTCAGGAATCGGCCCGTTTTCGCGACGGCCGGATTCCCGTATACCCAGCCCGCAAAAATGCCTGGTGAAGGAGCCCTATACGGTACACATAAAACCCTCATCGGAATGCTCTACGGATACACACGTGAATCCGCCAACGTCCTCGACTTCACCGCCCAAAAAAAATGGTGGTTGCCCTTGGAAGGACGTTGGATAAGGCCTTCGTAGATCAAGACCCCACCGGTGCTGACACGGCACCGCCAGGCTCAAGCGAGTCGATGGCATTGCCGCGTGGATCAGGTTCTCCACGGTTGGGTCCGGCGAAATCGTGCCCACGACGGCACTGGCCATGGACTGGTGGCGATCCAGGTGTTTGCCGGGCTCGGTGTTCTCCGGTTGCTCGCCAGCGTCGTTTTCCGGCGGCCTGCACGGCTACTCGTGATCGGTCCCGCATTTCCCTTTAAGGGGGAGGACGGGACCCATCTCTTCTTAAAGAATGACGCTT
>CAWFRB010000043.1:0-86571 GCA_963818105.1 uncultured Actinomycetota bacterium
GTAAAGAGCTCGTAGGCGGTTTGTCGCGTCTGCCGTGAAAGTCCGAGGCTCAACCTCGGATCTGCGGTGGGTACGGGCAGACTAGAGTGATGTAGGGGAGACTGGAATTCCTGGTGTAGCGGTGAAATGCGCAGATATCAGGAGGAACACCGATGGCGAAGGCAGGTCTCTGGGCATTAACTGACGCTGAGGAGCGAAAGCATGGGGAGCGAACAGGATTAGATACCCTGGTAGTCCATGCCGTAAACGTTGGGCACTAGGTGTGGGGGACATTCCACGTTTTCCGCGCCGTAGCTAACGCATTAAGTGCCCCGCCTGGGGAGTACGGCCGCAAGGCTAAAACTCAAAGGAATTGACGGGGGCCCGCACAAGCGGCGGAGCATGCGGATTAATTCGATGCAACGCGAAGAACCTTACCAAGGCTTGACATGTGCCAGACCGCCGTGGAAACACGGTTTCCCCTTTGGGGCTGGTTCACAGGTGGTGCATGGTTGTCGTCAGCTCGTGTCGTGAGATGTTGGGTTAAGTCCCGCAACGAGCGCAACCCTCGTTCTATGTTGCCAGCGGATTATGCCGGGGACTCATAGGAGACTGCCGGGGTCAACTCGGAGGAAGGTGGGGACGACGTCAAATCATCATGCCCCTTATGTCTTGGGCTTCACGCATGCTACAATGGCCGGTACAATGGGTTGCGATACTGTGAGGTGGAGCTAATCCCAAAAAGCCGGTCTCAGTTCGGATTGGGGTCTGCAACTCGACCCCATGAAGTCGGAGTCGCTAGTAATCGCAGATCAGCAACGCTGCGGTGAATACGTTCCCGGGCCTTGTACACACCGCCCGTCAAGTCACGAAAGTTGGTAACACCCGAAGCCGGTGGCCTAACCCCTTGTGGGAGGGAGCCGTCGAAGGTGGGACCGGCGATTGGGACTAAGTCGTAACAAGGTAGCCGTACCGGAAGGTGCGGCTGGATCACCTCCTTTCTAAGGAGCAACTAACACCAAGCGACCACGCCAAAGTGCGAGGAACCGTGGGTGTTCAGTGCTGCTCGTATCCACCACTTGTGTTGGTGGGCGAGTGCTCAAGGGTGGAATATCAACAAGCAATGGCCGCCGGTCGCCGGGCATGATCGATCAGTACGCCGCACTTGTGTGGCTGGAACCTCGGTGGTGTTTGGTGGTGGAACGGTCTTTTGGCACACTGTTGGGTCCTGGAATAACAGGCCCGTCGCCGTTCCCCTTGCGGGGTGGGTGGTGGTTCGGTTTTTTCTGGTTTCCCGCGCATGGCCTAAGCCGCACGAGTCGCATCCCTGAGGGGGTGTTCGGGTGGTGGTGGGTGTGACGGGGTTGTTGTTTGGGAACTGTATAGTGGACGCGAGCATCTTGTGAAGCAAGATCAAGAGCCGGTGGCCTTCGGGTCGACGGTGTTTTTGTCTTGTTTTGCATAAGCAATTTCTTAAGAATTATTGAACCTGGTGGACACGCTTTTGGGTGTGTCTTTCTTGGTTCTTTCGATTGTAATAAATTAAGCTCATGTAAATTTTTGATCATGTTTGTGGTCAAGTTTTTAAGAGCGCACGGTGGATGCCTTGGCATTGGGAGCCGAAGAAGGACGTGGGAATCTGCGATAAGCCTGGAGGAGTCGATAACCGGACGTTGATACCAGGATTTCCGAATGGGGAAACCCCGCACCATGTCATGTGGTGTGACCCGCAGCTGAACACATAGGCTGCGTGGAGGGAACGCGGGGAAGTGAAACATCTCAGTACCCGCAGGAAGAGAAAACAAAAGTGATTCCGTTAGTAGTGGCGAGCGAACGCGGAAGGGGCTAAACCGGTCCATGTGTGATAGCCGGCGGGCGTTGCATGGTCGGGGTTGTGGGACTTTCCGTTCTGGTTCTGCCGGACCAGTGAAGTGAGGTGCAGGCGTATAGGCGAACCGGTTTGAATGCCGGACCATAGAGGGTGAGAGTCCCGTAGTGCCAATGCGTGTCTGCCGCTTTGTGAGAGTATCCCAAGTAGGACGGGGCCCGAGAAATCCCGTTTGAATCCGCCAGGACCACCTGGTAAGCCTAAATACTACCCAATGACCGATAGCGGATAAGTACCGTGAGGGAATGGTGAAAAGTACCCCGGGAGGGGAGTGAAATAGTACCTGAAACCGTGCGCTTACAATCCGTTGGAGCCTCCTTGTTGGGGTGACAGCGTGCCTTTTGAAGAATGAGCCTGCGAGTTAGTGTTACGTCGCGAGGTTAACCCGTGTGGGGAAGCCGTAGCGAAAGCGAGTCTGAATAGGGCGAGTTAGTGGCGTGATCTAGACCCGAAGCGAAGTGATCTACCCATGGCCAGGTTGAAGCGCGTGTAAGAGCGCGTGGAGGACCGAACCCACTTCAGTTGAAAATGGAGGGGATGAGCTGTGGGTAGGGGTGAAAGGCCAATCAAACTTCGTGATAGCTGGTTCTCCCCGAAATGCATTTAGGTGCAGCGTTGCGTGTTTCTTACCGGAGGTAGAGCTACTGGATGGCTAATGGGCCCTACAAGGTTACTGACGTCAGCCAAACTCCGAATGCCGGTAAGTGAGAGCGCAGCAGTGAGACTGTGGGGGATAAGCTTCATAGTCGAGAGGGAAACAGCCCAGAACGCCAACTAAGGCCCCTAAGCGTGTGCTAAGTGGAAAAGGATGTGGAGTTGCGAAGACAACCAGGAGGTTGGCTTAGAAGCAGCCATCCTTGAAAGAGTGCGTAATAGCTCACTGGTCAAGTGATTCCGCGCCGACAATGTAGCGGGGCTCAAGCACACCGCCGAAGTTGCGTCATTCAAATATTGGTAGGCCTTCGTGGTCCAGCCGTTTGGATGGGTAGGGGAGCGTCGTGTGGGCAGTGAAGTCGCGGTGTAAACCAGCGGTGGAGCCCACACGAGTGAGAATGCAGGCATGAGTAGCGAATGACGGGTGAGAAACCCGTCCGCCGAATGATCAAGGGTTCCAGGGTCAAGCTAATCTGCCCTGGGTAAGTCGGGACCTAAGGCGAGGCCGACAGGCGTAGTCGATGGACAACGGGTTGATATTCCCGTACCGGCAAAAAACCGCCCATAGCGAACCGGTGATGCTAACCACCCCAACCACCCACCGATGTTCCTTCGGGATTGGTACCGGGTGTGCGGCGTGGGACCCGAACCGGGGAGTTAAGCGTATTAACAGGTGTGACGCAGGAAGGTAGCCGAGCCAGGCAATGGAATTGACCTGGTCCAAGGATGTAGGGCGAGTCGTAGGCAAATCCGCGACTCACATAAGCCTGAGACCCGATAGGCGCCCCCCTCGGGGGGTGATTCGGTGATCCTATGCTGCCAAGAAAAGCATCGACGCGAGGTTTTAGCCGCCCGTACCCCAAACCGACACAGGTGATCAGGTAGAGAATACTAAGGCGATCGAGAGAATCATGGTTAAGGAACTCGGCAAAATGCCCCCGTAACTTCGGGAGAAGGGGGGCCTGCCCCGTGACCGCCACTTGCTGGCGTGAGCGGGTGTGGGCCGCAGAGACCAGGGGGAAGCGACTGTTTACTAAAAACACAGGTCCGTGCGAAGTCGCAAGACGATGTATACGGACTGACTCCTGCCCGGTGCTGGAAGGTTAAGAGGACCGGTTAGCCCTTCGGGGCGAAGCTGAGAATTTAAGCCCCAGTAAACGGCGGTGGTAACTATAACCATCCTAAGGTAGCGAAATTCCTTGTCGGGTAAGTTCCGACCTGCACGAATGGAGTAACGACTTCCCCGCTGTCTCAACCATGAACTCGGCGAAATTGCACTACGAGTAAAGATGCTCGTTACGCGCAGCAGGACGGAAAGACCCCGAGACCTTTACTATAGTTTGGTATTGGTGTTCGGTGCAGCTTGTGTAGGATAGGTGGGAGACTGTGAAGCCCGGACGCTAGTTCGGGTGGAGTCATCGTTGAAATACCACTCTGGCTGTACCGGTCACCTAACTTCGGCCCATAATCTGGGTCAGGGACAGTGCCTGATGGGTAGTTTAACTGGGGCGGTTGCCTCCTAAAAAGTAACGGAGGCGCCCAAAGGTTCCCTCAGCCTGGTTGGCAATCAGGTGTCGAGTGTAAGTGCACAAGGGAGCTTGACTGTGAGAGCGACAGCTCGAGCAGGGACGAAAGTCGGGACTAGTGATCCGGCGGCACGTTGTGGAACGGCCGTCGCTCAACGGATAAAAGGTACCTCGGGGATAACAGGCTGATCTTGCCCAAGAGTCCATATCGACGGCATGGTTTGGCACCTCGATGTCGGCTCGTCGCATCCTGGGGCTGGAGTAGGTCCCAAGGGTTGGGCTGTTCGCCCATTAAAGCGGTACGCGAGCTGGGTTTAGAACGTCGTGAGACAGTTCGGTCCCTATCCGCTGCGCGCGCAGGAAATTTGAGAAGAGCTGTCCTTAGTACGAGAGGACCGGGACGGACGAACCTCTGGTGTGTCAGTTGTACTGCCAAGTGCACCGCTGATTGGCTACGTTCGGAAGGGATAACCGCTGAAAGCATCTAAGCGGGAAGCCCACTTCAAGATGAGATTTCCATGCACGCTTGTCGTGCGAGAGGCCCCCAGCAGACCACTGGGTTGATAGGCGGGATGTGGAAGCGAGGACCAAAGACTCGTGAAGCTGACCCGTACTAATAGGCCGACAACTTAAACCACAAACACCACACACCCCGATGTGTGTGTCGGCGAGAAACGCTGCGTCCACTATACGGTCCCGAAACAACAACCTTGTTTTTCGCGGAACAAACCAAACATGTATCACCACTAGTGATATCACTGTAACCCCAGATTCACCACGCCCAGGGCCGAATTTGCCGCCCCGCGGGGGTCGGTACAGGAGTTACGGCGGTCATAGCGTGGGGGAAACGCCCGGTCCCATACCGAACCCGGAAGCTAAGACCCACTGCGCCGATGGTACTGCACTCGGGAGGGTGTGGGAGAGTAGGTCACCGCCGGACCATCATTGAGGAAGGACCCCCAGCCACAGGCTGGGGGTCCTTCCGCTTTAACGCCCCCTGCACTTGGCCGGCCACCGGCCCGGCGCCCCGGCCCTGGCGCCCCGCACCGTGCGGGGCCCCTTTGCGTTTAACGGCCTTTTGCCTCGGCGGGGCGGGTGCCGGCCGGGGAGGACCCCCGCACACGGCCGGGCCCTTTCCTGGCCCGGAAACACCGGGCCCCCGTGCGGGGCCCTGTGTTAACGGCCGTGCCTGACGGGGCCGGTGCCGTGGGTGGGGGTTGTGGGGCTGCGGCCTGTCCCGGCGTGCCGGGTCCGTGCCCGGGCCCGGTGCCCGGCGCCCCGGCCCCCGCACGGTGCGGGGGCCTTTTCTCGTTAACGGGTCCCGGCCGCCTCGGTGCCGGCCGGTCCGGCGGTGCTTGCCGGCCGGGTCCGGGCGGTGCCGGTGCGGGCTGCCGGGTCGGTGTCCGGGCGCCGGCGCGGGTGCCCGGGGTGCCGGTGGTGGGGGTTGTGGGGGATGGCGCGGGTCCGCGGTTCCGTGCCTGGCCGGCACCTTGTCCTGGTCCGGGCGGCACTGGTGTTCCGTCCGGCTGGTGCTTGTCCGGGCCGGGTGTCGGGTGGGGCTTCCGGTGGCCGGGTGCCGCCCTGGCGGGTGCGGCGGTGTTCGGGTGCGGGTCTGGTGCGCGGGTGGTGCGGTTTCCGGGGTCCGGGTCGGGGTCCGGGTGTTTGGGTGGCGGGTGTTGCGGGGGTCACAGGGTGGTTTTTGGGGGTGCGGGGTGCTTTCGGGGCCCGGGCGGGGTGTTTTGGGCCGTTGCGGCGGGGTTTTGGGGGCGGGAGGGCCCCGATTTGCGCGGGGGGCAAAAGGCGTGTATTGTTTTCTGAGTTGCCGGGATGAGGACAGCGGGTAAAGCCGCTGGGGATCTCCCGGTCGACATCCTTCTTACCCCCGCGGAGTCCCGGTTTTTCCGGTGGCTCTGCGGCGCGGTTCGGCGGGGCGGGTAGCACCGATTGGTGCGATTTGCTCTTCGACACGCGGTGGGTTAGGCTGGATAAGTTGCTCCAGAGCGAAGCGCCGGCATGAGATAAGCCCGGGTCGTGGAGGTTGGAAGCGTCTGTTGTTTGAGAACTCAATAGTGTGCCAAGTTTGTTGATACCAATTTATTTATTTTATTGGTGAATGGTTTCAGGGTCCGCACCCCCGTGTGGATGCTGGAGGCAATTTGCCGGGATTTTTTTTACTTGGTGCAACCCGGTCGACTTTTTCCAGTCGGCGTGTTGGTTGTGTCTGTATTTTTTTACGGAGAGTTTGATCCTGGCTCAGGATGAACGCTGGCGGCGTGCTTAACACATGCAAGTCGAACGATGACCCCCAGCTTGCTGGGGTGATTAGTGGCGAACGGGTGAGTAACACGTGAGTAACCTGCCCCTGACTCTGGGATAAGCCCGGGAAACTGGGTCTAATACTGGATATGCACCGTAAGCCGCATGGCTTTTGGTGGAAAGATTTTTTGGTCAGGGATGGACTCGCGGCCTATCAGCTTGTTGGTGAGGTAATGGCTCACCAAGGCGACGACGGGTAGCCGGCCTGAGAGGGTGACCGGCCACACTGGGACTGAGACACGGCCCAGACTCCTACGGGAGGCAGCAGTGGGGAATATTGCACAATGGGCGAAAGCCTGATGCAGCGACGCCGCGTGAGGGATGACGGCCTTCGGGTTGTAAACCTCTTTCAGTAGGGAAGAAGCGAAAGTGACGGTACCTGCAGAAGAAGCGCCGGCTAACTACGTGCCAGCAGCCGCGGTAATACGTAGGGCGCAAGCGTTATCCGGAATTATTGGGCGTAAAGAGCTCGTAGGCGGTTTGTCGCGTCTGCCGTGAAAGTCCGAGGCTCAACCTCGGATCTGCGGTGGGTACGGGCAGACTAGAGTGATGTAGGGGAGACTGGAATTCCTGGTGTAGCGGTGAAATGCGCAGATATCAGGAGGAACACCGATGGCGAAGGCAGGTCTCTGGGCATTAACTGACGCTGAGGAGCGAAAGCATGGGGAGCGAACAGGATTAGATACCCTGGTAGTCCATGCCGTAAACGTTGGGCACTAGGTGTGGGGGACATTCCACGTTTTCCGCGCCGTAGCTAACGCATTAAGTGCCCCGCCTGGGGAGTACGGCCGCAAGGCTAAAACTCAAAGGAATTGACGGGGGCCCGCACAAGCGGCGGAGCATGCGGATTAATTCGATGCAACGCGAAGAACCTTACCAAGGCTTGACATGTGCCAGACCGCCGTGGAAACACGGTTTCCCCTTTGGGGCTGGTTCACAGGTGGTGCATGGTTGTCGTCAGCTCGTGTCGTGAGATGTTGGGTTAAGTCCCGCAACGAGCGCAACCCTCGTTCTATGTTGCCAGCGGATTATGCCGGGGACTCATAGGAGACTGCCGGGGTCAACTCGGAGGAAGGTGGGGACGACGTCAAATCATCATGCCCCTTATGTCTTGGGCTTCACGCATGCTACAATGGCCGGTACAATGGGTTGCGATACTGTGAGGTGGAGCTAATCCCAAAAAGCCGGTCTCAGTTCGGATTGGGGTCTGCAACTCGACCCCATGAAGTCGGAGTCGCTAGTAATCGCAGATCAGCAACGCTGCGGTGAATACGTTCCCGGGCCTTGTACACACCGCCCGTCAAGTCACGAAAGTTGGTAACACCCGAAGCCGGTGGCCTAACCCCTTGTGGGAGGGAGCCGTCGAAGGTGGGACCGGCGATTGGGACTAAGTCGTAACAAGGTAGCCGTACCGGAAGGTGCGGCTGGATCACCTCCTTTCTAAGGAGCAACTAACGCCAAGCGACCACGCCAAAGTGCGGGGAACCGTGGGTGTTCAGTGCTGCTCGTATCCACCACTTGTGTTGGTGGGCGAGTGCTCAAGGGTGGAATATCAACAAGCAATGGCCGCCGGTCGCCGGGCACGATCGATCAGTACGCCGCACTTGTGTGGTTGGAACGTCGGTGGTGTTCGGTGGTGGAACGGTCTTTTGGCACACTGTTGGGTCCTGGAATAACAGGCCCGTCGCCTTCTCCGCTTGCGGGGTGTGGTGGTGGTTCGGTTTTTTCTGGTTTCCCGCGCATGGCCTAAGCCGCACGAGTCGCATCCCTTGAGGGGGTGTTCGTGTGGTGGTGGGTGTGACGGGGTTGTTGTTTGGGAACTGTATAGTGGACGCGAGCATCTTGTGAAGCAAGATCGAAGAGCCGGTGGCCTTCGGGTCGACGGTGTTTTTGTCTTGTTTTGCATAAGCAATTTCTTAAGAATTATTGAACCTGGTGGACATGCCTTGTGTGTGTCTTTCTTGGTTCTTTCGATTGTAATAAATTAAGCTCATGTAAATTTTTGATCATGTTTGTGGTCAAGTTTTTAAGAGCGCACGGTGGATGCCTTGGCATTGGGAGCCGAAGAAGGACGTGGGAATCTGCGATAAGCCTGGAGGAGTCGATAACCGGACGTTGATACCAGGATTTCCGAATGGGGAAACCCCGCACCATGTCATGTGGTGTGACCCGCAGCTGAACACATAGGCTGCGTGGAGGGAACGCGGGGAAGTGAAACATCTCAGTACCCGCAGGAAGAGAAAACAAAAGTGATTCCGTTAGTAGTGGCGAGCGAACGCGGAAGGGGCTAAACCGGTCCATGTGTGATAGCCGGCGGGCGTTGCATGGTCGGGGTTGTGGGACTTTCCGTTCTGGTTCTGCCGGACCAGTGAAGTGAGGTGCAGGCGTATAGGCGAACCGGTTTGAATGCCGGACCATAGAGGGTGAGAGTCCCGTAGTGCCAATGCGTGTCTGCCGCTTTGTGAGAGTATCCCAAGTAGGACGGGGCCCGAGAAATCCCGTTTGAATCCGCCAGGACCACCTGGTAAGCCTAAATACTACCCAATGACCGATAGCGGATAAGTACCGTGAGGGAATGGTGAAAAGTACCCCGGGAGGGGAGTGAAATAGTACCTGAAACCGTGCGCTTACAATCCGTTGGAGCCTCCTTGTTGGGGTGACAGCGTGCCTTTTGAAGAATGAGCCTGCGAGTTAGTGTTACGTCGCGAGGTTAACCCGTGTGGGGAAGCCGTAGCGAAAGCGAGTCTGAATAGGGCGAGTTAGTGGCGTGATCTAGACCCGAAGCGAAGTGATCTACCCATGGCCAGGTTGAAGCGCGTGTAAGAGCGCGTGGAGGACCGAACCCACTTCAGTTGAAAATGGAGGGGATGAGCTGTGGGTAGGGGTGAAAGGCCAATCAAACTTCGTGATAGCTGGTTCTCCCCGAAATGCATTTAGGTGCAGCGTTGCGTGTTTCTTACCGGAGGTAGAGCTACTGGATGGCTAATGGGCCCTACAAGGTTACTGACGTCAGCCAAACTCCGAATGCCGGTAAGTGAGAGCGCAGCAGTGAGACTGTGGGGGATAAGCTTCATAGTCGAGAGGGAAACAGCCCAGAACGCCAACTAAGGCCCCTAAGCGTGTGCTAAGTGGAAAAGGATGTGGAGTTGCGAAGACAACCAGGAGGTTGGCTTAGAAGCAGCCATCCTTGAAAGAGTGCGTAATAGCTCACTGGTCAAGTGATTCCGCGCCGACAATGTAGCGGGGCTCAAGCACACCGCCGAAGTTGCGTCATTCAAATATTGGTAGGCCTTCGTGGTCCAGCCGTTTGGATGGGTAGGGGAGCGTCGTGTGGGCAGTGAAGTCGCGGTGTAAACCAGCGGTGGAGCCCACACGAGTGAGAATGCAGGCATGAGTAGCGAATGACGGGTGAGAAACCCGTCCGCCGAATGATCAAGGGTTCCAGGGTCAAGCTAATCTGCCCTGGGTAAGTCGGGACCTAAGGCGAGGCCGACAGGCGTAGTCGATGGACAACGGGTTGATATTCCCGTACCGGCAAAAAACCGCCCATAGCGAACCGGTGATGCTAACCACCCCAACCACCCACCTATGTTCCTTCGGGAATGTTACCGGGTGTGCGGCGTGGGACCCGAACCGGGGAGTTAAGCGTATTAACAGGTGTGACGCAGGAAGGTAGCCGAGCCAGGCAATGGAATTGACCTGGTCCAAGGATGTAGGGCGAGTCGTAGGCAAATCCGCGACTCACATAAGCCTGAGACCCGATAGGCGCCCCCCTCGGGGGGTGATTCGGTGATCCTATGCTGCCAAGAAAAGCATCGACGCGAGGTTTTAGCCGCCCGTACCCCAAACCGACACAGGTGATCAGGTAGAGAATACTAAGGCGATCGAGAGAATCATGGTTAAGGAACTCGGCAAAATGCCCCCGTAACTTCGGGAGAAGGGGGGCCTGCCCCGTGACCGCCACTTGCTGGCGTGAGCGGGTGTGGGCCGCAGAGACCAGGGGGAAGCGACTGTTTACTAAAAACACAGGTCCGTGCGAAGTCGCAAGACGATGTATACGGACTGACTCCTGCCCGGTGCTGGAAGGTTAAGAGGACCGGTTAGCCCTTCGGGGCGAAGCTGAGAATTTAAGCCCCAGTAAACGGCGGTGGTAACTATAACCATCCTAAGGTAGCGAAATTCCTTGTCGGGTAAGTTCCGACCTGCACGAATGGAGTAACGACTTCCCCGCTGTCTCAACCATGAACTCGGCGAAATTGCACTACGAGTAAAGATGCTCGTTACGCGCAGCAGGACGGAAAGACCCCGAGACCTTTACTATAGTTTGGTATTGGTGTTCGGTGCAGCTTGTGTAGGATAGGTGGGAGACTGTGAAGCCCGGACGCTAGTTCGGGTGGAGTCATCGTTGAAATACCACTCTGGCTGTACCGGTCACCTAACTTCGGCCCATAATCTGGGTCAGGGACAGTGCCTGATGGGTAGTTTAACTGGGGCGGTTGCCTCCTAAAAAGTAACGGAGGCGCCCAAAGGTTCCCTCAGCCTGGTTGGCAATCAGGTGTCGAGTGTAAGTGCACAAGGGAGCTTGACTGTGAGAGCGACAGCTCGAGCAGGGACGAAAGTCGGGACTAGTGATCCGGCGGCACGTTGTGGAACGGCCGTCGCTCAACGGATAAAAGGTACCTCGGGGATAACAGGCTGATCTTGCCCAAGAGTCCATATCGACGGCATGGTTTGGCACCTCGATGTCGGCTCGTCGCATCCTGGGGCTGGAGTAGGTCCCAAGGGTTGGGCTGTTCGCCCATTAAAGCGGTACGCGAGCTGGGTTTAGAACGTCGTGAGACAGTTCGGTCCCTATCCGCTGCGCGCGCAGGAAATTTGAGAAGAGCTGTCCTTAGTACGAGAGGACCGGGACGGACGAACCTCTGGTGTGTCAGTTGTACTGCCAAGTGCACCGCTGATTGGCTACGTTCGGAAGGGATAACCGCTGAAAGCATCTAAGCGGGAAGCCCACTTCAAGATGAGATTTCCATGCACGCTTGTCGTGCGAGAGGCCCCCAGCAGACCACTGGGTTGATAGGCGGGATGTGGAAGCGAGGACCAAAGACTCGTGAAGCTGACCCGTACTAATAGGCCGACAACTTAAACCACAAACACCCACACACCCCCGAGGGGTTGTGTCGGCAAGAAACGCTGCGTCCACTATACGGTCCCGAAACAACAACCTTGTTTTTCGCGGAACAACCGAACAACATGTATCACCACTAGTGATATCACTGTAACCCATAGATTCACCACACCCGTCCCGGAATTTCCGGCCAGGGTGCCGGTACAGGAGTTACGGCGGTCATAGCGTGGGGGAAACGCCCGGTCCCATACCGAACCCGGAAGCTAAGACCCACTGCGCCGATGGTACTGCACTCGGGAGGGTGTGGGAGAGTAGGACACCGCCGGACCATCATTCCCGGAACCCCCCAGCCACAGGCTGGGGGGTTCCGATGTTTAACCCCCGGCAACACGGGGACCCCCCCGGCGACGCCGGACCCCCGGCGGGGCCTTTTGCGTTAACGGCGCCCCCGCACGCCGCGGGGGCCCTGCCCGCGTTAGACCGCGCGGTTTCCGCGGCCCGAGCGCCCGTGGTAAATTCGTTATCCACAACGCTGTGGATAACAGGCTGCGGATGAAAGCAGTGGTTGGTTCACCGCTGGAGTAACCAAGAAAAATAGTCTCAAATTCTTGTTTCAGACGCGTAAAGTGAATCATTGAGACCCCGGACATATCGCTCGAGCCCCTACCCATGGGAAAGAGCCCGCTCATGTGAAGAGGACAATGATGGATGCCAAATCTCTAGTTCCAGCCGATGAAGCAGAGGTATCGACAGTTCGTACGAGCCATCGGGACGAGAACGTTCGCCCCCAGGACGACCTATACCGCCATGCCAACGGTTCCTGGCTGAGCACTGCACAGATCCCCGCGGATCAAGGCACCTACGGATCCTTCATGGCCTTGCGCGATGACTCCGAGGCGGCGGTGCGCGCCATCATTGAAGCTGCGCAAGAAGAGACGCTCCAGAATGCCGGGGAAATCGACGGTCGCAAAGAGCGCATTGCCAATATCTACACGAGCTTCATGGATGAAGCGCGAATCGAAGCAAGCGGTGTAGAGCCAATCCGTGCGGATGTCTCAGCAATCTACGAGACCACCAACATCGAGGAACTCATACGTCTGAGCGGCTCATTTTATCGACGCGGAGTATCCGGGTTCATCCAAGCTGGCGCGAGCTCGGATGCAGGCGCCCCTGAGCGTAATCTGCTGACCTTCACACAGGGCGGCCTCGGATTGCCCGACGAGTCGTACTACCGTGAGGAGCAGTTCGCCGAGCTTCGCGGAGAATATCAGGAGCACCTTGCCCGTTTGATGGCATTGGGTGAGCTGAAGGACACCGAAACGGCAGCCCAAGCCGTCATCGACTTGGAAACCAAGCTTGCTTCGCACCACTGGGACCGCGTGAAATGCCGGGACGCACAAGCCCGATACAACTTGATGAGCAACAAGCAGCTGCTTGAACTCATTCCTTCCCTTGAGCTTTGGCTGCAGGGCGCCGGCATCGCCGAGAAGTACTACAACGAGGTCGATGTGTGGCAGCCTAGCTACCTCAGCGGTCTTGAAGAGATCCTGCATGATGCTCCATTGGAATCCTGGCAGCACTGGCTTGCCGTCCAGCTGATTCGCTCGAATGCCCCATACCTGTCGAGCGCTTTCGTCAACGAGAACTTCTCCTTCTACTCGGCAAAACTTTCCGGTGTGCAGGAGCTGCGTGATCGTTGGAAGCGCGGTGTTGCCTTTACGGAAGGAGCCGTCGGCGAAGATATTGGCCAGCTGTACGTGGCCGAGCACTTCCCACAGCGCAGCAAGGACAAGATGGAGGCGTTGGTCGCCAAGCTGATTGACGCTTACAGGATTTCCATTGCCAACCTCGAATGGATGAGCCCGGAAACCAAGGAGAAGGCCCTCGAGAAACTCTCGATGTTCCGCTCCAAGATCGGCTACCCCAATGAATGGATCGACTATTCCTCGATTGCCGCGGTTGCAGATGACGTTATTTCCAACGTCGCTGCTTCTAACGAATTCGAGTTCCTGCGCGAGCTAAAGAAGATCGACGACGGAGTCGATCGGGAACTTTGGTTCATGTACCCGCAGACCGTCAATGCCTACTACCACCCGCTGCTCAACGAGATCGCGTTCCCTGCGGCCATCTTGCGTTTCCCCTTCTTTGACGCAGATCGAGACGCTGCATCGAACTACGGCGCCATCGGCGCCGTAATCGGCCACGAGATCGGTCACGGCTTTGATGACCAGGGATCCCAATTCGACGGGACCGGTGAGCTGAAGAATTGGTGGACCGATGAGGACCGGGCGGCCTTCGATTCGCTGACCGGAAAGCTTGTCGAGCAGTATGACGCGCTTGTGCCGCCGGAAGCACCCGAACACCACGTCAATGGCAAGCTGACCCTGGGCGAAAATATCGGCGACCTTGGCGGATTGGGCATCGCCTACACTGCCTACAAGATGGACCTTGCCGCAAACAGCGTGGAACTCGATGAGGTTGTCGACGGGCTCTCTGGCGATCAGCGATTCTTCTACTCCTGGGCTGAATGCTGGCGTACCCTGATGCGTCCGGAAACCATGGTCACGCGAATTACAACTGATCCCCATTCGCCGGGCGAGTTCCGCTGCAACCAGGTTCCGAAGAACATGGATGCCTTCCATGAGGCATTCGGAACCAAGCCAGGTGACGGAATGTGGCTGGATCCGGAAGACCGCGTAAAGATCTGGTAATTGGCCGGCACCATTCACAACAGAATATTTGTGAACAACGATGATTCCTCCGTTCCGAGGAGAGCTTTCCTTGGAACGGAGGAATCATCTATTTCATTTCCATCCCAAAGGCCGGCTCCGATTTCAACGAGGTGTACTTTAAAGCCGCTGGCAAAGAGCCGTGTATTCCTTTTGGTGTGTCGATGAGGTGCATGTGCTCATCGCTGACCTGGGTATTGCCATTACGGACATAGGGCAAGATGGTCCCGTCGTCCGATACCGGAATGTCCTCTTTCAGGTTTCATATTTCCTGGAAGGGGTTGTCAACAGGCGTTGTGGTGTCGCTGGACACCTCGCAGCCCACACTCAGCAAATGCAACGTAGAATTAACGATTGTGACTGCCGAAAAAACTTCCCCCGTAGCTAACACCACCGACCCCAACGACCAGCGTCAAGTACGCATGGATAAGCGCGCCGCATTGTTGGCACGCGGCGAAGAAGCATACCCGGTGGGAGTTGCACGCACTCACTCGCTTCAAGAAGTCCGCGCGCTTTTCCCGGAACTTGAACCAGACACCGCCACCGGCGTCCAGGTGGGCATCGTCGGGCGTATCGTCTTCATGCGAAACACCGGAAAGCTCTGCTTTGCCACTTTGCAGGAAGGCGGCCCGGAAGGCGCGGGAACCCGCCTCCAGGCCATGCTTTCCCTGGCCAACGTCGGCGAAGAAAAACTTGCCGACTGGAAGTCGCTGGTCGATCTCGGTGACCATGTCTTGATCACCGGTGAAGTAATTTCTTCGCGTCGCGGCGAACTTTCCGTAATGGCCACAGACTGGCAGATGGCCTCCAAGGCCCTGCGTCCGTTGCCGGTCCTGCATGCAGAGCTCAACGAGGAAACCCGCGTACGCCAGCGCTACGCCGACCTGATTGTCCGTGACGAAGCCCGCCAGATGGTTTACAAGCGCGCCGCAATCACCCGCGCGGTCCGCGACACCCTGCACTCGCATAGCTACGTTGAAGTTGAAACCCCGATGCTTCAGCTGATTCATGGTGGTGCTTCTGCACGTCCGTTCGAGACGCACCTGAACGCCTTTGACCAGCACATGACCCTGCGCATCGCGACCGAGCTTTACCTCAAGCGCGCAGTGGTTGGCGGAATCGACCGTGTCTTCGAACTGGGACGCATCTTCCGCAATGAGGGCGTGGACTCCACCCACTCACCGGAATTCACCACGTTGGAATGCTACGAAGCGTACGCAGATCAGTTCGTGATGGCCGATCGCATCAAGGAAATCATCCTCAATGCGGCCGATGCGATCGGTGCTGGCCGCGTTCTTGAAACGTCCAGGGGTACCGTAAACCTTGACGGCGAATGGGCATGGCTTAGCGTGTACCCGGGCCTCTCCGAAGCTGTGGGCGAGGAAATTACTCCTGATACTGATGCTGAAACCCTGCGTGCAATCGCAGAGAAGCATGAAGTAAAGGTCGACCCTAAATGGGGATCCCAAAAACTTGTCATGGAATTGTTTGGCGAAATTGTTGAGCCGACTTTGATTAATCCGACATTCGTCTACGATTACCCGCCGGCAGCGCAGCCGCTGGCACGCCCACACCGTAGCAAGCCGGGTGTCATCGAAGCCTGGGACTTGATCATTGGTGGCATGGAACGCGGCACCGCCTTCTCGGAGCTTATCGACCCGGTGGTGCAGCGCGAACGCCTGACCGAACAGTCGCGCATGGCTGCGGATGGCGATGACGAAGCCATGCAGTTGGACGAAGACTTCCTGCGTGCACTTGAGTACGGTGCCCCGCCCATGGGCGGCATTGGATTGGGTATTGACCGACTGGTGATGCTCTTTGCGGACACCGGAATTCGCGAAACCATTCTATTCCCGTTGCTCAAGCCGGAGGCATAATATGCCTTATATCGAGGCACTGCTTCCAACGGTAGTTGTAGCGCTGATATTTTGGTTTGTTATTCGAGCTGTATCAAATGTCGACCGTACTGAACGCTTGGCTGAAGCTGAAGTCGACGAACAAATGAAATCGAACTTAGATGAAACAGACAAAAATAGTTCCCAGTCTGAGAATTAGCTGAATGCCATAATTTCTACTTGTTAGATGATGCTTACTTGTGTTTATGATAAGGGTGGGCGCATGGATTGAAACCGTTATTAGGTTCATGCGCTATTCCCATCAACACAAGGAGTAGCTAATGGCACGTCAGGTTCAGATTGCATTGATTGACGATATTGACGGTTCTGAGGCAAGCGAATCCATCGTTTTTGGCATTGGTGGGCAACACTATGAAATTGATCTAAACGAAGCGAATGCTGAAGCATTCCGCGAGGCCTTGAAGCCGTACATCAAGGTTGCGCGTGCGTCGAAGCAGTTCACTCCAAAGGAAGCCCCGGCCATTCGTGCCTGGGCCAAGGAGAACAACGTGAAGGTCAACGCCCGTGGTCGTCTGCAGGCAGATGTAATTGCCGCCTACCATGCTGCGATGGCTAAGAAGTCTCGTTCGAAGTCGAAGTAGTCATGCCCGGAGGGCTGCCATGTAGCTATTAGTGGGAGCCCGATTGGGGAAATGATTGTCTGCAGGGGATTGGGTCCAAACGGGCCCGATCCCCTTGCGCGTTTAATGCATATGGAAAACGCCGAGGGTGAACAATGTTATCCCTTGGGCGAACATTCCACACGAGCGGGAAATTGATGCGTAGCATCGAAATACGTGTTAGCTAGGAGTGTGCCGCATGTTTGAGAGATTTACCGACCGTGCCCGTCGCGTTGTCGTGCTTGCCCAAGAAGAGGCGCGCATGCTCAACCACAACTACATCGGAACCGAGCACGTTTTGCTCGGCCTCATCCATGAGGGCGAGGGAGTCGCGGCCAAAGCCCTTGAGTCGCTGAACATCTCGCTTGGTGCAGTTCGCGAACAGGTTCAAGAGATTATCGGACAGGGCCAGCAGGCTCCTTCCGGTCACATACCCTTCACCCCGCGCGCCAAGAAAGTCCTGGAACTTTCCCTGCGTGAAGCGCTGCAGCTGGGCCACAACTACATCGGGACCGAGCACATCCTGCTTGGCCTGATTCGCGAAGGCGAGGGCGTCGCCGCCCAGGTCCTCGTGAAGCTCGGGGCGGACCTGTCCCGCGTCCGCCAGCAGGTCATCCAGCTGCTCTCCGGATACCAGGGCGGCAAGGAAACCGCAGGTGCCGGCGTAAGCTCCGGTGGCCAGTCAGAAGGCACCCCTGCGGGTTCCGCAGTGCTTGACCAGTTCGGCCGCAACCTCACCGCTGCCGCCCGCGAAGGCAAGCTCGACCCGGTCATCGGGCGCGAGTTCGAGATGGAACGCGTCATGCAGGTCCTCTCCCGCCGCACGAAGAACAACCCTGTGCTCATTGGCGAGCCCGGCGTCGGCAAGACCGCTGTCGTCGAGGGCCTGGCCCAGGCGATCGTGCGTGGCGACGTCCCGGAAACGATCAAGGACAAGCAGCTCTACACGCTGGACCTTGGCTCGCTGGTTGCCGGATCCCGCTACCGCGGCGACTTTGAGGAACGCCTGAAGAAGGTCCTCAAGGAAATCCGCACCCGCGGAGACATCATTCTGTTCATCGACGAAATCCACACCCTCGTGGGTGCCGGTGCCGCCGAGGGCGCAATCGATGCAGCCTCGATCCTCAAGCCGATGCTGGCCCGTGGCGAACTGCAGACCATTGGCGCCACCACGCTTGACGAGTACCGCAAGCACATCGAGAAGGATGCAGCGCTCGAGCGCCGCTTCCAGCCGATCCAGGTCAAGGAACCTTCCGTGGAGCACACCACGCAGATCCTGCGCGGCCTGCGCGACCGCTACGAGGCACACCACCGCGTCTCCATCACCGATGGCGCCTTGGTTGCGGCAGCCCAGTTGGCCCACCGCTACATTTCCGATCGCTTCCTGCCTGACAAGGCGATCGACCTGATCGACGAGGCCGGTGCGCGCCTGCGCATCCGCCGCATGACCGCCCCTCCGGCGTTGAAGATGATGGACGAGGAAATCTCGACCGTTCGACTGGAGAAGGAAGCGGCGATCGATGCCCAGGACTTCGAGGGTGCTGCAGCCTTGCGCGACAAGGAAGGCAAGCTCCAGGAAGCCCGCGCCGAGAAGGAAAAGGCCTGGAAGAACGGTGAGCTCGACGAGATCGCCGAGGTCGATGCCGAACTCATCGCCGAGGTCCTTGCCAACTCCACCGGCATCCCGGTCATCAAGCTGACCGAGGAAGAGTCCACGCGCCTGCTGAACATGGAAGATGAACTGCACAAGCGGGTCATCGGCCAGGACCAGGCAATCAAGGCCATCAGCCAGGCCATCCGCCGCACCCGTGCCGGCCTGAAGGATCCGAACCGCCCCGGCGGCTCGTTCATCTTCGCCGGCCCGACGGGCGTCGGCAAGACCGAGCTGGCCAAGGCCCTCGCGGAGTTCCTCTTCGGTGAGGAAGATGCGCTGATCACCTTGGACATGTCCGAGTACTCGGAGAAGCACACGGTTTCGCGTCTCTTCGGTGCCCCTCCGGGATACGTCGGCTACGAAGAAGGCGGCCAGCTCACCGAGAAGGTCCGTCGTCGTCCGTTCTCCGTCGTGCTCTTCGACGAGGTCGAGAAGGCCCACGCCGACCTGTTCAACTCGTTGCTGCAGATCCTGGAAGACGGTCGCCTGACCGACAGCCAGGGCCGCGTGGTCGACTTCAAGAACACCGTGATCATCATGACCACGAACCTCGGCACCCGGGACATCTCCAAGGGTGTGATGACCGGCTTCCAGTCGGCCACCGACACCCGCACCGGTTACAACCGCATGCAGGCCAAGGTGCAGGAAGAACTGCGCCAGCACTTCCGCCCCGAGTTCCTGAACCGTGTTGACGACGTTGTGGTCTTCCCGCAGCTGACCCAGGACGAGATCGTGGAAATCGTGGACCTGTTCCTCGCCCGCCTGCAGAAGCGCCTGGTCGACCGCAAGATGACCATCGAGCTTTCCCCGGCGGCTCGCGTGTTGCTGGCAACCCGCGGCTACGACCCGTCGATGGGTGCCCGCCCGTTGCGCCGCGTCATGCAGCGCGACATCGAGGACCAGCTCTCGGAGAAGATCCTCTTCGGCGAAATCACCGCCGGCCAGCACATCAAGGTCGACGTCGAGGGCGAAGGCGACGAAGCGACCTTCACCTTCAAGGGTGAGGGCGGCACTCCGCAGCTCGAAGGCGAACCGGCTCCGGTCGCCATCGAGGGCTAACAGCCGATCGAACCACCATCAAGAAGCCCGCAATCCACGAACTTGGATTGCGGGCTTCTTGGCGTCCCGGGGGTGCCGCTACATAAAACGCGGGACCCAGGCCCGGTGGGCATAGGATAAAAACATGACCTCCTTTACCGTCAGGCGCGCCCGTACCAGCGATGTGAAAAGCATCCGTGAACTAGTCAAGCCGTTGGCCAACGACAGGGTGCTGCTGGAAAAGGAAGCCGTTGCCTACTACGAAAACCTGCAGGAATTCTTCGTCGCCGAGGACGAAGCCGGAGCCGTGATCGGTTGCGGCGGCCTGCACGTCATGTGGGAGGACATCGCCGAGGTGCGGACCCTGGCCACCGACGGCGCGTGGCGCGGCAAGGGGGTCGGCCACCAGATCCTGGACCGCCTGCTGGCCGAGGCGCGGGAACTTGGCGTCGCACGGGTGTTCTGCCTGACCTTCGAGGTCGACTTCTTCCTGCGGCACGGCTTCAGCGTGATGGAAGAGCAAAGTCCGCCGTCGACCCGGAGGTCTACTCCGAACTGCTGCGTTCCACCGATGAGGGCGTGGCCGAGTTCCTGGACCTGGCGCGGGTCAAGCCCAATACGCTGGGCAACACCCGGATGATCGTCCGCTTCTAGCCCGCCGGGCTGTCGCCGATTCCCGGCGGCTGCTCAGTAGCCGGACCGCGCCTGTGCGCAGATGCCCAGCAGCATTGCCGCGGGCCCTTCCGACGGGGCGGGTCCCCTCCAGATGGCCTGCAGGTTCCGGACCAGGTTTCCCTCGTGCAGCGGCACCTGGATGAAGCTGCCCATGCGCAGGGAGCCTTCCACGGCCAGGCGGCTCAGCACCGCCGGTCCCATGCCGGCCGAGACCGATTGGCAGATCGCCGAGTTGCTGTTGAACTCCACGATCGGGCGTTGCCCTGGCCGCGCCGACGCGCTCGTCGAGGAAGGCCCGGGTCCCGGATCCGGCTTCCCGTTCCACCAGGTGCGTTGCCGCCAGCTCCCGCAGGGTGACGGGTTCCCGGCGCGTGGCCCAGGGGTGGCCGGGAGGGGCGATGAGCACGAGCTCGTCGGTCCACACCGTCGCGGAGGACAGCTGCGGGGGCACGTCCGGGGTCTCGACGAACCCGAGTGCAACGTCGCGGTTGTTCACGGCGGCGATGACCTCGCGGGAGTTCATCACCCGCAGCTTGGTCTTGATGCGCGGATCGACCTCATGCAGGCGGCCGATCCACGTCGGCGCCAGGTGCTCGGCAACCGTCATGCTGGCCGCGAAGGTGAATTCCCTGTCCGCCGGGGCGGCCAGGGCCTGCGCGCCGGTCCACAGGGTGTTGAGGCTCTGGAGCGCCTCGCGCGCCCACTCGACGACCAGCGTTCCCTCCTGGGTGAGCTTCGAGCCGGTCGTCGCACGGGAAAGCAGCGGGAATCCCAGGCGCCGCTCCAGGGTCTTCACGGCCCGCGTGGCGTTCGATTGGGCCATGCCCACGGAGCGCGCGCCGGCGCTGAGGCTGCCGTGGTCGGCGATGCCGACCAGCAGCGCGAGCGAAGACATTTGTATCCAGTGTTCGATCCCGGGCATTCGTCCCGCAGCGCTATCCATATCAACATCATATGTCCGTGATGGCCAGCCTGTGCCTACCCGTGACGGCCCGGGCGTGAAAACGTCGTAGTATGCGAAAAGAAGACATATCACTCGAATCCCCGAGGAGCATTCCCGCCCCGAAGGCAGTGGAGCCGACGCCGGCCCCGGCCCCCGGTTCGGGGTTCCGCCGGCTGCTGCCCGGCCTGGCCGCCTGCATCATCGGCGGGGCGATCGCATTGGCGGCCGCCAAGCTGCTGCCCGGGGCCAGCCCGCTGCTGATTGCCATCCTGCTCGGCGCGCTCTGGCGCAACACGATGAATGTCCCCGCGATCCTGATGCCCGGGGTGACGGTGTCTTCCAAGAAGCTGCTGCGCACGGGCATCGTGCTGCTGGGTCTCCAGCTGTCGCTCTCCCAGATCCTGGGCCTCGGCCCGGGCGTGCTGCTGGTGGTGCTGCTCAGCGTCGGCGTGACCTTCGGCGCCGCACTGCTCATCGGCAAGTGGCTGGGCATCGAGCTGCCGCAGCGCCTGCTGATCGCCGCCGGCTTCTCCATTTGCGGCGCGGCGGCCGTGGCGGCCACCGAGGGCGCGACCAAGGCCAAGCAGGACCAGGTGGCCACGGCCATCGGCCTGGTGGTGCTCTTTGGCACCCTGATGATCCCGATCGTCCCCGCGCTCGGCGCCCTCATGGGCATGAACGACGAGGCCATCGGCATGTTCATCGGCGCCTCGACCCACGAGGTGGCCCAGGTGGTCGCCGCCGGCGGCGCGGTCAGCTCCAGCGCCCTCGCCGTGGCCGTGACGGTCAAGCTGGCCCGCGTGGTCACCCTGGCCCCGATCGTGGCCGGCGTGAGCATCTACATGCGCAAGAAGCACGACGTGACGGATGCCAAGAAGCCGCCGCTGGTGCCGCTGTTCGTCCTCGGATTCATTGCCATGATGCTGCTGCGCACCACCGGCTTGGTGCCGGCGGGCCTGCTGGATGCCGCCAAGGTGGCCCAGACCTTCCTGCTGGCCGCCGCCATGTTCGGCCTCGGACTCGGCGTCCACATCAAGAGCCTGATGCGTTCGGGCAGCCGCTCGCTGGTGCTCGCGGCCCTGGCCACGCTGGTGATCCTGGTGGTTGCCGCCGCCGGAACGATGCTCTTCCCGCCGCTGTCCTAAGCCGGAGGCGGCTGCCGGCAGCCGCCTCCGCGGGATCCAAGTTTCCAATACGAATCCCGGCACGCATCCCCGAAACGGGGCGCGTGCCGGGATTTTGCGTTGCCCGGGAAACCCTGGACGGGACCCCGAGGGGTTCGGCACTCCGCCGAGATCGGGCGGTCGGCCGCCCGGGCTTCATTCCGCCGCGACGGGGCCCGCGTCAACAACTGCGGGCCCCGGAGTCGCCCGCGGCGGGCTCGGGGCCTCAGCCGGCGCTGTGGGCGTCCTGCGGCCCCTGTGCCAAGGCCGCTCCGCCAAGCGTGTCCTTCGTGCCCGCGGTCCCGGGACAGGCGCTGTCTTGCGCCAGCGGTCTGCCGCCGGCGCCCACTGGGCCAGACCGCCCTCAATGCGCCGCCCGCGGGTGCCGCAGGCGATTCCTTCGCCCTGCGGCCGGATCAAGGGCCGGACTGGCCCACGCGTCGGCAGCTGCTCCACGCCGGAACCTGCGTCGGGAGGGCCGGGCGGCATGCGTGCCTCGTGCAATGCCTCGCGCGCTGCCGCCGCCGTGACGCGGCACGACGGGCATGGCGAACACGCTGCATGCACGGACCCGCTCGGGCACCAAAAACCGCCGGCCCGCACCCCGTGAGGGGTGCGGGCCGGCGGCCTGGGATGGAAGCGGGAATCAGCGGCGGATCGAGCCGCCGTCGACGACCAGCGTCTGTCCGGTGACAAACCCGGAGCCCTCGGAGAGGAAGAAGCGGGTCGGCCCCACGTAGTCCTCGACCACGGAGGCGCGCTTGATGGCGCGGGTCTCGATGTTCTTGGCCTCGCCGCCGGCGAGCTTGGCGGCCAGCGGCGTCATGACCAGCCCGGGGGCGATCACGTTGACGGTGATGTTGCGTTCGCCCATCTCCACGGCGAAGCTGCGGGCAAAACCGATGATGCCGGCCTTGGACGCGGCGTAGGCGGCAGCGCCACCCGGAGCCTTGAACACGGTGCCCGAGGAGTACAGCACGATGCGTCCGCCGTCCTCCACCAGGTCGGCGGTTCCCTGGATGAAGTTCAGCGTGCCGTGCAGGTTCAGCAGCAGCGTGCGCTCCCAGTCGGCCTTGGAGGTATCCAGGAACTTGCCGAACAAGCCGACACCGGCACAGTGGATCAGCGAGTGGATGCTGGTGCGGCCCTGTGCAGCCAGCGACTCGCGCACGGCCTCCGGTGCGTTTCCGGCGACGTCGCCCGCCACGTAGTTGACCCCGTCCAGCGGGTTGGTCGGCAGCGAGCGGGAGACCGAGGTGATGTCCCAGTCGTTGCGCAGGTCATTGACCAGGCCCTCGCCGATTCCCGAGGAACCGCCCGAGATTACCAGTGCCGGCGCGCTCATGCGTTGCCACCCTTCGTGATTTCGGTCAGGAACCCGTTGATGAGGGCCCAGGTCTGCAGTTGGCTGGCTGATGTTCGGGCTGTGCTTGGAATCCATGACCTCGGCCTTGGCCTGCGGCAGGAATTCCTGCAGCTTTGCGCTCCAGCCGCTTTCGAACAGGGTGTCGTCCTTGCCCTCGATCAGCAGGGCCGGGGTGTTCACGCCCGCCAGGTTGCCCGGGTACGGGTCCGCCGGACGCTGGACCGCCATGGCCTCGGGCACCGCGGTGTGCGGGGCCTTCATGGAGGCGAAGTGCCCCGGCGCGACGGCCCACCGCATGCGGGCCTCGAGCTGGGCGTCCTTGCCGTCGAACGGTTCGCACAGGTAGCCGACGATTTCCTCGAGGCGCTCGGGAGTGCCGTCGAAGTCGCCGATCTTGGCCAGGTCGGCCCCGCGCCAGGCGCCGCCGGTGCCGGCGATGGTGGTCACCGAGGCGATCCGCTCGCGCAGCGCCGGGTTGGTCAGTGCGCGCAGGGTCAGCGAGCCGCCGAAGGAGTTGCCGACCAGGTGCACCGGTTCGGTGATTCCCAGGTGGTCCAGCAGCGAGAACAGGTGGGTCAGGCGGAACGCGAAGGGCGAAACGTCCAGGCGGATCGACTTGGCGGATCCGCCGTAGCCGAGCAGGTCCGGTGCAATCACGCGGAACTTCTCTGCGGCCAGCGGCAGGATGCCACCCCAGGTCACATCCGAAGCGCCACCCCAGGCGCCGTCGTGCAGGAACACGACCACGGGGGCCCCGGCGGTCGGGCCGCCGGACAGGTAGCGGGTTTCAAGGTTGGCGACGACTTCGGTCGTCTCGGTGATCAAGGGTGTCTCGGTGAGCAAGGTAGCCTCCGTTGAAGTGGATCTGGTCATTGAAGTCATGGGGGATTAGCCGAGCTTGTAGTCTTCGGTGCGCACCTTGGAGGTGCGCTCGAAGTAGTTGCGGGCCGGCAGCGGCCACATGATGGTGGAGCGGCCCTCGGCGTTCATGTACCAGGAGTGGGTCTTGGACCAGCCCCAGGTGCGCTTGGCGCTTTCGGAGACGATTTCCTTGTCGTACGCGGAGAACACGTCGTCGCGCAGGTCCATCGACTTGTAGCCGCCGGTCGCCAGGGTCTTGATCGCGTCGAGCATGTAGACGGCCTGGCATTCCAGGAAGAAGACCAGGTTGCCGTGGATGACGGTGTTGGTGTTCGGCCCGTACATGCAGAAGAAGTTCGGGAAGCCCGGAAGCGTGGAGCCCAGGTAGGCGCTGGCGTCGATGCCCCAGGTCTCGTGCAGGTCCTTGCCGCCGATGCCCGCGACGGACATCGGAAGCAGGAAGTCGGAGGCCTTGAAGCCGGTGCCCAGCAGGATCACGTCGGCCTCGATGTGCTCGTCGCCGAGCCACACGCCGGTCTCGTCGACGCGGTTCACGCCCTGGCGAAACCAGGCGGACGTTGTCGCGCTTGAGGGTCTTGACCCAGGTGCCGTCGTCGCAGATGATGCGCTTGGCGGCCGGCGGGTAGTTCGGGATGATCTGCTTGGCCAGCTCGGCGTCGTCGCCGGCCTGCTCGAGCAGGTAGGCGGTCAGGTCCAGGCGCAGCGCCTCGTTGGCCGCGGAGACCGAGACCTCGGTCGGCGGGAAGTCCTCGGATCGACGGTGGCGGCCGGCGAGGTTGCCGACGACGCGCGGCAGGAAGATCGAGAAGCGGTAGTAGGCGCGGTACTGGTTCAGGTTGTTCAGCAGCCAGCGCTCGCCGTCCGCGATCTCCTGGCGGAGCACCGGGGTGGAACGCAGCCACGGGGCGCTGCGCTGGAAGATGGTGACCTGTTCGGCGACCTTGGCGACTGCCGGGGCGAACTGCAGGGCGCTGGCGCCGGTGCCGACGACGACGACCTTCTTGCCGGTGAAGTCGATGCTGTGGTCCCACCGCGCGGAGTGCACGATCGGGCCCCTTGAAGGTGTCAAGGCCTTCCAGGTTCGGGATCGAGGGGCGGTTGAGCTGGCCCACGGCGCTGACCACGATGCTGGACTCGAAGGTTTCCCCGACGCCCTGCTCGGTCTTGGTCTCCAGCGTCCAGGTGCTGGTGTCCTCGTTCCAGCGGGTCGCGGTGACCTCGGTGCCGTAGACCATGTGCTCCAGCAGGCCGTTGTCGGCCGCGAACTGGTGCAGGTAGTCGTGGATCTTGTCCTGGCGCCCGAAGTGCGTCTCCCAGTCGTGCTGGGTGAAGGAGTAGGTGTAGATGTGGCTGCGCACGTCGGTGCGGCAATCCGGGTAGGTGTTTTCCCACCAGGTGCCGCCGACGTCCTGGCTCTTCTCGATGATCTTGAACGGCACGCCCGCCTGCTTCAGGCGCAGGCCGGCGAGCAGGCCGGAGAAGCCGGCACCGATGACGACGGCGTTCAGGGCGGTGTCCGGGGCAATGTCCGCAAGCTTCCACTCCGGCTGGCGCGGGTCGGTGTTGTTCGGGATGAAGGAGACCTCGGACATGGCCAGGGCGTCCTCGACGGGCGCACCCATCAGCCAGGTGCTCATGGCCAGGCGGAGTTCCTCGCTGGGAACCGAGGCCCAGGTGTTCTGGGTCGCCAGGTGCGGTGCCAGCAGCTCGAAGCAGACGGCGCGGGCTGCGGCCTCGGTTTCCGCATCCAGGCCGCTGCTCGGCAGGGCCCGGAGGTTCGGGCGCCATTCGTCGCGCAGCACGCTGGTGTCGCCGGTGACATGGGCGGTCAGCATGATCAGCGCGGGGACCTGGGCCGACTCAAGGTGGGCGGCAAGTTCTTCTTCGCTGACCTGCGTCGTGGTGCGATCCAGGGTCTTGTTCATTTCTTCTCCGTAAGGCAGTAAATAAGGGGGTGCGGCGGGCTCGAGGGCCGTTAGCGTGTCCAGCAATCAAGGCTGTCGAGGAATGGCCGCACCGTTGCGGCGACCTCGTGGGGGTTCTCGAAGGCGACGAGGTGTCCGCCCTTGGCAAAGAGCAGCTCGGCGCCGGCGATCGAGGCGGCAAGCTGCTCGACGACCGCGCGGGGGGTGCTTCGGTCGTCGTCGCCGCCGACGACGAGGGTTGGCGGCGGCGAGTCCAGCTGGAAGTCGCCGACCGTGGTCATGGCCTCGAAGTACTCGGCGATCGTGTTGCCGCCGGCCTCGAGGAACTGTGCGCGGGCCTGCTGGACCATGGGGTTGGAGGCATCGGTCGAGTTCTCGCCGAACCAGCGGTGCATGGTCACCTCCTCGACGTCCTCGAGCCCGTGCGGGGCCCGGACCTCTGCCGCGCGGGCCAGGGTTCCGCGGGCCGCCGCCTCGTCGTAGGCGCCGCGGGTTGCCATCAGGATCTGTGCGTCGACGCGGTCGGGGAAGCTGCCGGTGAGGGCCTGGGCGACCATGCCGCCCAGCGAGATGCCCAGGATGACCGAGCTTTCGACGTTCTCGGCGTCCCACATGGCGGCGATGTCGCGGGCAACGAGGCCCAGCGTCGGGGCGGTGTCGCCGCGCGCGGCTTTCCCCGTGGCCGCGGAAGTCGGGCGCGAGCAGTCGGTATTCTTCGCCGAGCGCCTCGGCCAGGGGTGCGTACCAGGACCCGTCCAGCGCCAGCGAGTGCAGGACGGTGATCAGGCGCGGGCCGTGGCCGTACTGGCGGTAGGCCACGGTGGCGCCTTCGGCGCCGGCAACTTTTTGCAGGGTCTTAGCCATTCTTGCTCTCCTCCCGGATGCGCTGTTCGGCGAGATCGACTTCGCTCCGAAGTCGATCGGACATGTCGTGGAAATAGGACTTGAAGAGATCGGAATCCCGGCGCATCTCCTGGCGCCGCGGGCGCTCGAGCTCGATCTTCATGTCGACGACCATGCGGCCCGGGCGGCTGGCCATCAGAATCACACGGTCGCTCAAGCAGGATGGCTTCCTCCAAATCGTGTGTCACGAAGATGACGGTGGGACGCTCGGCCTCCCACAGGCCGGTGAACTCTTCCTGCTGGATCGCACGGGTCTGTGCGTCGAGGGCCGCGAACGGCTCGTCCATCAGCAGGACCTTGGGGTTCTGCACCAGGGTGCGTGCGATGGCCACGCGCTGGCGCATGCCCTGCGAGAGGTGCAGGACGTCGGAATCGGCGAATTCGTGCAGGCGGACCTTGCGCAGCCATTCCTCGGCGCGCACGCGGCGCTCTTCCTTGGGAACGCCGCGGATCTCCATGCCGAGCTCCACGTTGCTGCGGACCCGGCGCCAGGGGAGCAGGGCGTCGCGGGCGAAGAGGAACGCGGCGTCGTTGCTTCCGGGACGCACCGGCTTGCCGTCGATGAGGACCTTGCCCGCGCGCGGCTTCAGGAGGTTGCCGACCATGCCGAGGGCGGTCGTCTTGCCGCAGCCCGACGGGCCGACGATGCTGACGAACTCCGAGGGTTCGATGCGGAGATTGAAGTTGTCCAACACCCGCACCGGCCGATCGCCATGGAGGAAGCTGTGGTTCACGTTCTGGAACTCGACGGAGACCCCGCTGGCTGTGGACGGCGTGGCCGTCGATTCCATCGCAAGTGTTTCGCTATCGCCGGTTGAACGGAGGGTTGAATTGGGCATTGTCGCTCCAGTCATTAGTTTGCGGGGCCGACCCGTTTGGCAGTCTGCTGTGGTTCACGATTGCTGAGCCGGCACCGTCATTGGTCACGCTGGAACAGCCTTGAACAAGGGGAAACCGGGGTGGTTTGAGTTGTGGTGCACGTCACCAACTTGTCCATGAATCGTTGAACACCTTGGCGACAGAGTCAAGAAAAAGTCGGCCAATCCGGGCCTATCGCCTCGATAGCGATTACAACATTGCCCTTGGTTGCAAATGGAACGAAGCTTTCTCAAAACGCACCATTGCCATGAGGGCCCGCCGTGCGTGAGTCAGCCGCACACACCGGGCGCGCACCAATTCAGGAGGACGTCAGATGACGAACACAGCCATCACCAACAGCAAAAAGGTGGGTACGACCACCTTCGATTTCACCGGCCAGGTCGTCATCGTGACGGGCGCATCCGGCGGTATCGGACAGGCGCTCGCCGACAAGTTCGCCGCAGCCGGCGCAGACCTGATCCTGCACGGCCGCAAGGCCGAGACGCTGGAAGCAAAGGCCGAGCAGATCCGCGCGCTCGGACGCAAGGCCGTCGTGGTCACCGGCAACATCAAGGAACCGGCGACCGCCGATGCGCTGGTCAGCGCGGCCCTCGAGGAATTCGGCCGGATCGACATCCTGATCAACAACGCCGGCGGCAACTTCGCCGCGCGCCTGGAGGACCTTTCCGCCAACGCGTGGAACGCGACGATCGGCACCAACCTCACCGGCGCGTTCCACACCGCAGT
Source organism: uncultured Actinomycetota bacterium (assembly GCA_963818105.1). Taxonomy (GTDB): domain Bacteria; phylum Actinomycetota; class Actinomycetes; order Actinomycetales; family Micrococcaceae; genus Paeniglutamicibacter. The sequence goes on from CAWFRB010000043.1 coordinate 28,887, forward strand.
CGCCTGCCTCCCGGTCTTCGAGAAGCAGGGCGGCGGCAACATCATCAACGTCGGCTCGGGCTCGGCGAACTACGCACACCCGATGCGCGGCGCCTACGCAGCCGCCAAGGCGGGGCTTGCCTCGCTGACCAAGACCATGTCCTGGGAGTGGGCCGACCGCGGCGTGCGCGCCAACTGCGTCGAGCCCGGCGCGACCCTGACCCCGTCCTCGCGCTTCGCCTCGGAAGAGGTCGAGAAGTCCTTCGGCGAGTTCCTGGCACTCGGCCGCGTGGGCCTGCCGGAGGAAGTCGCCGACGCATGCCTGTACCTGTGCTCCGGCGCGTCCAGCTTCATCACCGGAACCGTCCTGCAGGTCACCGGTGGACCGCACACCTCTTCGCCGCTGGACTCGAAGCTCGTCCGAGCCCCGCGCGAAGCCTAATTCATCCAGCACCACCGAATACCGTAAGGGAAAGGTTTGACATGGAAACGATCTCCACGGCCGATAACTTGGTCGCCACCGCTGGCGCCCCGGCCTACAGCGACAGCATGATCCTCGCGGAACGTCGCCGATCGCGCATCAACCGACAAGTGAGTGTCTGGGGCCTGAGGGTCGGCGTGCTCGCCGCATTCGTCTTCACCTGGGGCTTTGTCACCAGCCAGGGGATCATGGATCCGACGCTGGTTTCCACTCCCGGCGAAGTCGGGACATCCTTCATCAAGCAGCTGGGCGACGGGACCTTCTGGGTCGACGTCTCGGCGACGTTCAGTGGCGCCATGGCCGGCCTGGTCTCCGGTGCGATCCTCGGCATCCTGGCGGGCGTCACCTTCGCCCGCGTCGAGGTCCTCCACGTCGCGGCCAGGCCCTTCCTGACCTTGATGAACAGCCTTCCGCGTCCGGCGTTGGCACCGATCTTCATCCTCTGGTTCGGCCTGGGCTTCGGCCCGAAGGCACTGGTTGCCTTCAGCGTCGTGTTCTTCGTCCTGATGACCAGCACCATGGGTGCCCTGCAGAGCATCGACCACGACATCAAGCAGTTGACCCAGTCGCTGGGCATGACGCGCAGGCAGCGCTTCTTCAAGATCGAGCTGCCCTCGGCGTTGCCGTCGATCATCGGCGGCCTGCGCCTGGGCGCCGTCTACTCGGTGCTTGGCGCCGTGGTTTCCGAAATGGTCGGTGCCTACACCGGTCTGGGTCAGCGGTTGGTCGTCGTGACCAACAACTTCCAGGTTTCGGAGACCTTCGCGATCCTGCTGGCCATGGGCCTGCTGTCCATGGTCCTGGACCTTTCCATCTCCGGCGTGCAAAAAGCGGTTACCAAGTGGACGCGCTAATTCGCTAGCGGTTCAAAAACAATGGTCCGAACGAAACCGGCCGGGGACACATCCAATGCGTCCCCGGCCGGTTTCGTGCAACGAGAGGAACCCCATGGAAATCAGCAATCCCGCACGGCCGCTTCCCGCCACCGGCATCGACCACGCGAACCTGTTCAGGCTCGATGGCAACTCGTATGTCATCCTCGGCGCGGGCAGCGGCCTGGGCGAGCACGTTTCACGCACGGTCGTCGGCCTGGGCGGCCGCGTGCTCGGCGTGGACATCAATACCGAGCCCCTGCGGTCGCTGGCCGAAGAGCTGGGCATGCCGTTCCTGGTGGCCGATGCCACCAGCGAGGACGGTGCCGAAGCCATCGCCGGGGCCGTCGTCGCCGAATTCGGGCAGATCAACGGGTACGTCGATGTGATCGGGCAGATGCACCGCAACCAGATCTCCGGATACTCGCTTGGACGCCTGGGAACGGGACTTCAAGACGAACCTCGGCCATGCCTTCCTGGCCGCACGGGCGCTGGCGCCCCTGGTTTCCAACGGATCGATTGCGTACGTCTCCAGCACCGTCGCCTCGCGCGGCGGTTTGCTGGCGCCGGGCTACGGCCCGGCCAAGGCCGCGCTGGAAATCTGGGTCAAGCAGATGGCCGCGGAGCACGGGCCCCGCGGCGTCCGGGTCAACGCGGTGGCCCCCGGCATGTTCCTGTCTCCGCGCGTGGCAGCCAAGGAGCGCAGCAGCCAGGAGGAGCGGGCCCTGTCTTCACGGTCGGTGCTCGGCCGGCTCGGGCAGCCGTTTGAAATCGCCGCCGCGCTTGTTTTCCTGCTTTCGCCCGCGGCGGGCTACATCACCGGAACCACGATCCCCGTCGAGGGCGGCGCGCTGTCCCGGGATTCCACGGGTCTCGACGAGCTGTAGGGCGTGGCGCATTCGGGCGGGCAGGCCCGCCCGAATGCTACGCCAAGGAGTCCTCCGGTTTCGGCCCCGAACTTGTGAGCGGGGTAACATTGGCCTCCGGTGGCCATGGGCCACGAGAGACAAGAGGAGAAAATGCCATGAGATTCGCGCAATTGCGATACCTGGAGGCGGCGCTGCGGACGGGTTCATTCCGTCAGGCGGCCAAGGAGCTCGATATCTCCCAACCAACAATCACAAACCAGGTGCAGCGGCTCGAAGAAGATCTCGGTGTCATCCTGGTAACCCGCGGGGCCAAGGGCGTGCGCCCGACCTATGCCGCGGAAAGGATCCTGCCGCACGTGGTTGCAGCGGTCCAGGCCGAGAGGATGCTGCGCGAGGAGGCCAGCGCCATCGGCGGACTGAAGCTTGGCACCGTCCGGCTCGGCACGGTGCCGGCCGCATCTCAGACCATCCTTCCCAGGGTGGTCAAGCGCCTGCTGACCGAGTTCCCGAACGTGCGGTTCGAGGTGGACGAGGGGCCGTCAAGAATGGTTGTCAGCGGCGTCATCAGCGGCCAGCTGGACGTGGGACTGGTGACCCGGTTGCCGGGCATCGAACTGGCCCCGGCCGAAGACACCTTGATCCACCACATCAACCTGAGCTCCGGCCGGTTGGTCTTGTGCGTTCCCGAAGGGCACAGGCTCGCCGACAAGGACGACTTCGTCCCCTCGGACCTCGAGGGGGAGGCGCTGATCTTCCCCGCGGAATCAAGCATCTTCTGTAAGGCGTGGGAGCGTTTGCTCGAGGGGGTCGAAGCCAAAATCGTATTCACCACTCCCAACGCGGAGGCATCGCAGGCCATGGTGCGTGCGGGGGTTGGAATCTGCATGGCGAACACGCTGCTGGACTCGACCGTCAGCGGCAACGGCGTTTCGCTGGTCCCGCTACCCTTCGAGTGGGCGCATGCCAGCACCGCGGCCATCGTGCGGAAGGACGAGGCCAGGTCCTCGGCAGTGCAGGCGTTCCTGCGCCTCCTGCGGGAGAGCGCCAAGGCCATCTAGGGGCCAGCCTCGATATGAACGTCTTGACGGCTCGAGAGGGCCCCGGCGGGCCCGGCCCCCGGCAACGAGCAACCCACGAATGCCCGGCAGGAAACTGCCGGGCATTCCGCATTCCTGCGGCGTGCGTGCGACCCGGGCAGAGGTGGACCAAGGCGCCGAAAAAGCGGTTCTAGGGTGGCGGCCGGGATTTGAAAAGCGTCCCGCTGAAGGGTGCGATTCGCGGTTTTGGCTGCATTCAAGGCCGGAAAAAATGCCGGTGATAAAGGCCTCCGATAGCGCAGGCATATCACCGTGCCAGCGCCAAAATGCTTCCCAGAATTGGTTTGACTCAGGAGACTGAAGTCACACCGGGCGCGAGTTCTTGCCGTCCGATCCAACGTTCAGTGAGGTGCCCCCAGTTGTTAGTCGATACAGCCAAGCCTAGTAGCTCCGCCACCATCGTTGAGTTCATTGCGCAGGCCAAGACCCGAGAGTCGGCCATGTTCACCGAAGCAGAAGGAAAATCCCTGCTTTCGGCATTCGGAATCGATACCCCCCAGGGCGTTGAAATCGCCGTGGGTGAGGAACTTCCCGGCCACCTTCGCGAACCCCTGGTCGTCAAGGCGATCTCCACGACTCTCGTCCACAAGTCGGATGCGGGCGGTGTCCGCGTCGGCGTGACCCGCGCCGAACTCAACGAGGTCGCTGCGCAGATGCGCGAAAGCCTCGCCGATTTCGGGCACAAGCTCGACGGCCTGCTGGTCGAGGAAATGGTTCCGGCCGGCCACGAAATCATTGTCGGCGCGGTCCGCGCGCCGGGACTGGGCTGGACCGTCATGGTCGGCCTGGGCGGCGTCCTGGTCGAGGTCTTCGAAGACGTGGCCTTCGGCCTGGCGCCGCTGTCCGAAAACCAGATCCGCGACATGCTCGCCGAACTGCGCGGCATGAAGGTGCTCAACGGCGCCCGCGGCGGCGTCAAGGCAGACATCGACGCACTGGTCGCCCTGATCTCCCGCCTCGCCGGCCCCGCCGGCCTGCTGGCCTCGCTGCCGGAAGACGTCACCGAGATCGACCTGAACCCGGTCATCGTTTCGGACACCCGCGCCGTGGCGGTCGACGCCCGCTTCGTCGTCGGAGAGGTCGAGGCAAAGCCGGCCGCCGCGATCGAGGCCAAGTCCACCGACTTCGCCCCGCTGTTCGCACCGCGCCGCATCGCGGTCCTCGGTGCCAGCGGCAAGCGCCCGAACCTGGCCAACCGCTTCATCCGCAACATCGTGGCCGGCGGCTTCGACGGGACCATCATTCCGGTCAACCCCACCACCGCCGTCATCGAGGGCCTTCCGGCCGTTGCCTCGCTCGCCGAGGTCACCGAACCGATCGACTACGCCTTCGTGGCGCTGCCGGCCGCACGCGTCGCCGAGGCGCTGGGAGCCGGTGCCGGCCGCGTGCGCTTCGCACAGGTCGTCTCCAGCGGCTTCAGCGAAATCGAAGAGGGCATCGAACTCGAGGCGAACCTCGTTTCGACGGTCCGCGACGCGGGCATCCGCCTGATCGGCCCGAACTGCCTGGGCACCCACGCCTCGGCCGGAAAGCTCTCCTTCGTCCCCGAGGCGCCGCTGACCCCGGGCACCACCGCCGTGGTCTCGCAGAGCGGCGGCTTGTCGGTCGACATCCTGCGCGTCGGCGCCTCCAGCGGCATCGACTTCCACTCGGTGGTCAGCATCGGCAACAGCGCCGATGTCAGCGCCGCCGAACTCGTCTCCTCCCACCTGGGCAACGACGAGGTCCACGTCATCGGCCTGTACCTGGAATCGCTCAGCATTGCCCGCGAGGTCCTGGACGTGCTCGACGCGGCCGAGACCCGCAAGCCGGTCGTGCTGCTTGCCGGCGGACGCACCAGCGGCGGATCGCGTGCGGCCACCAGCCACACCGGCGCCCTGGCAGGCAACCACCGGCTGTGGCCGGCCATCGCCCGCCAGGCCGGAATCACCCTCGTGGATTCGCTCGCCGACTTCGCCACCGCCCTGCACGCGCTCTCGACCGTCGACCTCGGCGTCAAGCCAAACGGCAACGAGGCCGTCCTGTTCGGCAACGGCGGCGGAGCCAGCGTGCTCGGCGCCGACGCACTTGACCGCCAGGGCATCTCCACCACGCCGCTTCCGGAATCGGTCATTGCCGAACTGGAATCCCTCGAGGTTCCGCCGGGCAACGGCTTCCACAACCCCATCGACGTTCCGGCCGGAACGCTCGCCGTCAAGAGCGGCGGCGTGGCAGGGGACATCCTCAAGGTCGTCCTGGCCGGCAGCGAACCCGCCGTGCTGATCACCCACCTGAACGTGGGCATCATCCAGCGCAACCTCGGGGCCACCCACGGCGACGTGACCGGAACCATCATCGACTCGATCGCCGCGGCCCGCGACGAATCACAAGTCAAACACCCACCAGCTCCTGGTGCTGAAGTCCGACGGCAGCGCCGGAACCGGCGACATGGTCAAGGCCTACGCCCAGCGCGCACGGGCCATCGGCATCCCGGTCTTCGGGGCCTTCGAAGACGCGGCACTGGCCTCACGGGCAGTGCTCGAACAGAGCAAGCAGATCCACCAGGCGTCGCTTGGCGCAGACGGAAGGCAGTAGAGATGACAACCGAAGCAGTCAAGACCGACGTGGTCGACATCGAGGAAGCCAAGCTGACCCGCGAGCAGGAGCACGAGAAGAAGCGTGCCGCTGCGCTGGCCATGGGCGGTGCCAGGAAGCTTGAGGCCCGCCGCGCCAAGGGCGAACTGAACGCACGCGAGCGCATCGCGCTGCTGCTGGACCCGGGAACCTTCCGCGAGAGCGGCCTGTTCGTGACCTCGGCAGTGCCGGCGGACCGCGACAAGACCCCCGCCGACGGCAAGATCACCGGAACCGGCGAGGTCGACGGCCGACGCGCGAGCGTTGTCGCCTACGACTTCACCGTCAAGGGATCGTCCTCGTCCCCGATCAGCAACAAGAAGATGTCCCACTTCAAGGAACTGGTCGTCAAGACCGGCCAGCCGCTGGTCTACCTCTCCGAATCCACCGGCGTGCGCATGCCCGACGCCATGGGCGGCACCGGCATGGGCTCCGCCAGCGGCAAGACCCGCTTCCTGCGCCAGCGCGAAAGCCCGTGGGTATCCGCGGCCTTCGGCTACTGCTTCGGCTCGGCCGCCTGGCACACCATGGCCTCCGACTTCGCGGTCTTCCGCAAGGGCGCCGTGCTCGCCGTGTCCAGCCCCAACCTGGTCGCCCGCGCCACCGGCCAGCAGGTCGACGCCCAGGAACTCGGCGGCTGGAAGATGCACGCCGAGGTCACCGGCTTCGCCGACGCCGTCGCCGACACCGACGAGGAAGCGATCGAACTGATCCGCCGCTTCCTCTCCTACCTGCCCTCGCACAACGGCGAGACCCCGCCGCTCGCGCCGATCCCCAGCGGATCCGGCGAACGCGCCGAGGAAATCAAGGACATCGTCCCCGAGTCCCGCACCCAGACCTACGACGTGCGCAAGGTCATCGACATCGTCGCCGACACCGGCTCGGTGTTCCCGATCAAGGCCCGCTACGGCAAGTCCCTGGTCACCTCGCTGGCCCGCATCGGCGGCCAGTCCGTGGGCATCATCGCCAACAACCCGATGTTCAAGGGCGGCGCGCTGGACGGTGCGGCCTGCGACAAGGCGACCAGCTTCCTGGTCCTCTGCGACTCCTACAACATCCCCGTGGTCATGCTCGTCGACCAGCCGGGCTTCCTGATCGGCCTCGAGGCCGAGCGCAGCAAGGTCGCCGGCAAGATCATCAACTGGATGAACGCGCTCTCGCTGGTCACCGTGCCGAAGATCGCGGTCACCATGCGCAAGAACTACGGCCAGGCCCTGATCAACATGGGCGGCGGCGGCACCGCCGACGCGACCGCCGGCTGGTGGTCCTCCGAGGTCAGCTTCATGGACCCGACCTCCGCGGTCTCCGTGGTCTACGGCATCGACAAGGAAACCGACCCGGAGATGTACGAGCTGCGCCTCGCGGAGATGAACAAGGGCACCACCGCCTACGACGTGGCCCAGGTGTTCGGCTTCGAGCAGGTCATCGACCCGTCCGAAACGCGCGAGTTCATCCTCGGCGCCCTGAAGGACCACTACCGCGCCCGGACCAACGGTGTTGGCGAACACCTGTTGCGCACCTGGCCAACGAGCTTCTAAGGAGCGCATCATGAGTTCATTCCCAGAATCCCTGCTGATCGCCAACCGCGGCGAAATCGCACGACGCATCATCAAGACGGCAAACCGCCTCGGTGTCCGCACCGTCGCCGTCTACCACAAGGTCGATGCGGGCCTGCCGTACGTCTCCGAGGCCTCCGTGGCCATCGAGCTCAAGGGCGACATGCCCGTGCAGTCCTACCTTGACCGCGAGCAGATCATCGCGATCGCCAAGGAATCCGGCGCCACCGCCATCCACCCCGGCTACGGCTTCCTGGCCGAGAACGCCGGCTTCGCCCGCGAAGTCGCCGACGCCGGACTGACCTGGGTCGGCCCCTCGGCCGACGTCATCGATGTCATGGGCGACAAGGTCGAGTCCCGCCGCGCCGTTGCGGCCGCGGGCGTGCCGATCAGCGGCGACGCCGGTGCGGCACTGAAGACCGGCGACGAGGCCGTCGAGGAAGCCGAACGCGTTGGCTACCCGGTGATGGTCAAGGCCTCCGCCGGCGGCGGCGGCATCGGCATGGCCGTGGCCCACGACGCCGACGAGCTGCGCAAGGCCTTCGAGAACACCAAGTCGATGTCCGAGCGCAGCTTCGGCTCCGACCGCGTCTTCGTCGAGCGCTTCGTCGAGTCCGCACGCCACGTCGAGATCCAGGTCCTGGGCCTGAACGACGGCACCATCGTGGCCCTGGGCGAGCGCGACTGCTCCACCCAGCGCCGCCACCAGAAGCTGATCGAGGAATCCCCGGCGCCGCACCTGGCACCCGGAGACTCGCGCACGGCTCATCGAATCGGCCATCGCCGCCGCGGGCTCGGTCGGCTACCGCAACGCGGGCACCGTCGAGTTCCTGCTCGACACCCGCACCGGCGACTTCGTCTTCCTGGAGATGAACACCCGCATCCAGGTCGAGCACCCGATCACCGAGCTCACCCACGGCGTCGACCTGATCGAGCAGCAGCTGAGCATCGCGGCCATCGGGCACCACCACCGCGGACTTCAACCCGGTGTCCCGCGGACACGCGATCGAGCTGCGCATCTGCGCCGAGGACCCGAAGAAGTTCTTCCCGCGTCCCGGCCCGATCGACGGCTGGATCGAACCGACCGGCGAGGGAATCCGCGTGGATTCCGGCTACACGGCCGGCACCGAGGTCACCCCGCACTTCGACTCGCTGATCGCCAAGGTCTGCGCGTACGGGGAAACCCGCGAGGACGCACTGGCACGGGCCATCCAGGCCTGCGGCGAATTCCAGATCGAGGGCCTGGTCACCAACCAGCCGTTCCTCGAGGAGATCCTCGCCGACGAGGAATTCAACGACGGACGCTACGACACCGGACTGGTGGAGCGCATCCAGATACGACTTAAAGAACAGGCCAAGCTGGCCAAAAGGAGTGCATGAAAATGGCAGAGACAATTGCGGCAGACATGGGCGCCAACGTGTGGAAGATCCTCGTTGCCCCGGGCGACCGCGTGGAGGAAGACGACGTCTTCATGATCCTCGAGGCCATGAAGATGGAAATCCCGGTCACGGCCGAGGACGCCGGCACCGTGCTGTCCGTTGACGTGGCAGAGGGCGACGTCGTGGCCCCCGGCCAGGCACTGATCCAGTTCGAGTCGGAGTAACCATGTCGATCCCCAGCACCCTGAAGGCGTGGAACGTCACCGAGCTCGGCGAGCCGGTTGACGCGCTGCAGCTAGTTGAACGCGCGGTACCGGTACCCGGTGAAGGCCAGGTCCTGGTGCGCGTGCTTGCCTCGGCCGCCAACTTCCCGGACGTGTTGATGTGCCGCGGCGTGTACCAGGTCAAGCCGGAACTGCCTTTCACCCCCGGCCGCGAAGTGTGCGCCGAGGTCGTCTCGGCGGGCCCGGGCGTCACCCGCGCCGCCGTGGGGGACAGGGTGTTGGGCCTGACCACGTTGCCGCACGGCGGTTTCGCCGAGTACGCACTGATGGACCAGGACAAGGTGCACCAGGCACCGGCATCGCTTGACGACGCGCAGGCCGCCAGCCTGTTCATCGGCTACCAGACCGGCTGGTTCGGACTGCACCGGCTGGCCCGGATCCAGCCCGGCGAGACGCTGCTGGTCCACGCCGCCGCCGGCGGGGTGGGCAGCGCCGCAATCCAGCTCGGCAAGGCCGCCGGCGCGAAGGTGATCGGCGTGGTCGGCGGCGAGGCCAAGGCCGAATACGCCAGGAAGCTCGGCGCCGACCTGGTCATCGACCGCCGCAAGGAAGACTTCGTCGAGCAGGTCAAGGTGTTCACCGGCGGCAAGGGCGCGGATGTCATCTACGACCCGGTCGGCGGCGAAACCTACCAGCGCTCCACCAAGTGCATCGCGTTCGAGGGCCGGATCATCGTCGTCGGCTTCGCCGGCGGCGAGATCCAGAAGGTTTCGCTGAACCACGCACTGGTGAAGAACTACTCGATCATGGGCATCCACTGGGGCCTGTACAACACCAAGAACCCGGCGGCCGTCGATGACTGCCACCGGGAACTGGTCAAGCTGGCGAATGCCGGGGCGATCAGCCCGTTCGTCAGCGAACGCTTCTCGATCGACGGCGTTCCGGCCGGCCTTCAGCGGCTTGCCGATGGCAAGACGGTGGGCCGAGTGGTCATGGAGCACGCGGACAACACCGAATAACCACGTTTTGCAGATGCGGTGAATGAGCACAGCCCGGGCCGTCAGGCCCGGGTCAACCACACAGGAGTATGAATGTTTGAGTCACAGAATGGCGGGTCGCCTCTCGGAGGCCTGCGGGCATTGGACAACGGAGTCTCGCGCCGGTCGCTGTTGAGGTACGCGGGACTTGGCGCGGCGGCACTGGGTTCTGTCCCGTTGCTGTCGGCCTGTGGCGGCGGGGCCCCCGCCAAGGCGGGCGCCACGCAGAAATTCGGTGTTGCGGCGTTCCCCGGCGATGCATACTTCCTGGACACCATCAACCTGGAAAACAAGTTCTACGCATCGCACCAGCTTGAGGTTCCCAAGCACGTCACCCCGCAAAGCGGTGTCCAGGCATTCCAGCTGATGGTTGCCGGCGCCGCCGACGGCTACGCATCGGACACGGGGCTGCTGATGGCAACCCACGCCAACAGCTCCAAGGGCAAGCGCCCGGTGCTGGTCGGTTTCCGGACCGTCGAAACCACCTATGGGATTGTTGGCGGCCCGAACAGCCAGTGGCCGGCCGCGGATGCAAGCTTCGAAGAGAAGATGCGCTCCCTGAAGGGCAAGAAGATCGGCGTCTCCGCGGTTGGCGCCGGTGGCGACCTGCAGCTGCGATTGGCCCTCGAACTGGCGGGCATGAAGCCCGCCGACGTCACGGTGCTTGCCGTGGGCCCCACCGCCCAGGGGATCCCGAACATCAAGGCCAAGCGCATCGATGCCTACGTCACCGTCCAGTGGACGGCAACCCGCTTCATTGCCAAGGAGACCGGCGGATCGGTCTTGCTCGACTTCGCCGAAGAGGGCATGCCCGACTTGATGCGCAACCAGGCGGTTGTGGCCATCGCCGTGCGCGAGGAAATGGCGCAGCAGCAGCCGGAGGTCGTGCAGAACTGGTTGGCTGCGCAGGACGAGGCCAGCAAGTGGATCGGCGAGAACAAGGAAGCGGCGGCCAAGCTGCTCAACGACAACGGGCTTGGCGGCAAGGGGCTGGAGATTGCCACGGAATACGTGGAGCACTACGTTTCCTCGGTGCAGCCGAAGCTGAACCCGATGTTCAAGGCGCCCCGGGAAACCGTTGAAAAAATGTCAGAACTCGCGCTGCGCTTCGGCAGCGTCAAGAAGGGCGATATCACCTATGAGCAGCTCGTACCGGAATTTGCACGCGCATGAGTAACGTGACGGCCCAGAAGGGCACAGAGGAAAAGTCGGTGGATTCCACGTCCCCGACCGGGCTCGATCTGGAAAAGCTCACCCGGTGGTTGGCCACCGAGCGCCCCGGCATGGTTGCCGGCGAGCTTTCGGCGACGCTGATCCAGGGCGGCAAGTCGAACCTGACCTACGAGCTCACCGACGGAACCAAGCAGTGGATCGTGCGTCGACCGCCGCTGGGCACCATCATGGCCACGGCGCATGACATGCGCCGCGAATACACCATGGCCGATGCGCTGGACGGCACCGATGTCCCGGTGGCGAAGATGTTTGCCTACTGCGGGGACAAGGACGTCATCGGCGCCGAGTTCTACATCATGGAACGCATCGACGGCGTGCCCTACCGCTACGCCGACGAGCTGCGTCTGCTGGGCGAAGAGCGCACCCGCGCCATTTCGACCGAACTGGTCCGGACGCTGGCCAAGCTGCATGCAGTGGATCCCGCGACCGTCGGCCTGTCCGACTTCGGCCGTCCGGAGGGCTTCCTGGCCCGCCAGGTCAAGCGCTGGAAGACCCAGCTGGATGCCTCGTTCACCCGCGAACTTCCGGGTGCCGACGAACTCTACGAAAAGCTCGTCGCCGCGGTTCCCGCGGTCTCGGCCTCCGGCATCGTCCACGGCGACTTCCGCCTGGACAACGTGCTGATGGGCAGCGACGACATGCCTGCCGCGGTCATCGACTGGGAAATGGCAACGCTCGGGGACCCGCTGTTGGACCTTGCGCTGATGCTCACCTACCAGCGACGCGCCAAGATCGTTGCGGACCGGGAAACCACCGACCCCGCCACCTACGACGTGACCTTGGCACCCGGGTACCTGTCGCAAGAAGAAATCATGGACCTCTACGAACAAGAGAGCGGACGCTCACTTGACGGATTTGGATTCCACCTGGGCCTTGCCTGCTTCAAGCTGGCAGGGATTTCCGAGGGGGTCCGTTACAGACACATCAACCGCCAGACTGTTGGCGAGGGCTTCGAGGATAGCGGCAACACTGTTCCCCTGCTGCTGGAACTCGGACTCGAATCAATGAAGGAGTACAAGTAAATGGATTTCTCGACAGACGAGCGGACTGAACTGCTCAAGAAGGAACTTGTCGACTTCATGTACGGGCATGTGTACCCGAACGAAGCCGCCTACCAGGAAGAACTGGACGGCCTCGAGAACCCTTACGCGTTCTCCGAGTCCAAGATCCTCAACGAGCTGCGCGCCGAGGCACGCAGCCGCGGGCTGTGGAACCTCTTCCTTCCCGGCGAGGGTGGTGCCGGCCTGACCAACATGCAGTACGCACCGCTGGCCGAAATCACCGGCCGCAGCCGCACCCTGGCCCCGGCGGCACTGAACTGCGCGGCGCCGGACACCGGCAACATGGAGTTGCTTGCGGAGTTCGGCACCGAGGAGCAGAAGGAAAAGTGGCTCAAGCCACTGCTGAACGGCGAGATCCGCTCGGCCTTCGCCATGACGGAACCGGACGTTGCTTCCTCGGACGCGACGAACATCGAGACCTCGATCGTGCGCGACGGCGACGACTACGTGATCAACGGCCGCAAGTGGTTCATCACCGGTGCGATGAACCCGAACGCCAAGATCCTGATCGTCATGGGAAAGACCGACCCGACGGCCGATCGCCACCGCCAGCAGAGCCAGATCCTGGTTCCGCGCGACACCCCGGGCGTGAACATCAAGCGCGGCATGAAGATCCTCGGCTTCGAGGACACCTACAACGGCGGCCACGCCGAGATCGTGTTCGAGAACGTGCGCGTTCCCGCGACGAACCTGATCGGCGGGGAAGGCGACGGGTTCGCCATCGCCCAGGCCCGTCTGGGCCCCGGCCGCATCCACCACTGCATGCGTGCCATCGGCATGGCCGAGCGCGCCATCTCCATGATGTGCGAGCGTGCGGACAGCCGTGTTGCCTTCGGCAAGCCGCTGAGCGACCAGGGCGTGATCCGCGACTGGATCGCCGAGTCGCGCGTCCGCGTCGAGCAGCTGCGCCTGATGGTCCTCAAGACCGCCTGGCTCATGGACACCGTTGGCAACAAGGGCGCCCACACCGAGATCCAGGCCATCAAGATCGCCACCCCGTCCACCGTTGAATGGATCCTTGACAAGGCAATCCAGGTGCACGGTGCCGGCGGCCTGTCGCAGGACTTCTTCCTGTCATCGGCGTTCGCCTACGCGCGCACGCTGCGTTTCGCTGACGGTCCGGACGAGGTCCACAAGAACTCGTTGGCCCGCAACGAGCTCAAGCGCCAGCGCGCCCGCCGTGAGGCCCGCGCGGCCGCAGCAGCCAAGGCCTAAAGCAGAATCAAAAGTCCCCCGTGCCGCGACTGCGGCACGGGGGACTTTTGCGTGCCCGCAGCCCGTTCAGCACCCGATAGCTGTCTCTTATCACCCTGCGCAAGTTGCGGTGCTTTCAATGCAGGCAGCCACCAAAGAGACTTGGGTCACACCGGGCGTTTAGTGCGCCGGGGGAAGGCCCGGACTGCGAAGACGGGCCGTGGATTGGTCAAGGGTCGCTTGGCCAATGGGGGATCCACCAAGGCCTGCGCAACACCAAAAATATTGCGGCGGTCAGTCCATGCAAACAACAGCCTGGCAGCCCGGCGGGTTTCGCACCCGCCTCACCTCAAAGTTTTGCCCTAACGGAAGCGGCGGGAGCAATAGCCATGGAGCGCGCCCTGACCAAGGGCCGCAAGATCTTGCTTCCGACGAAATCAGCTTCACCGAGCACGAATCAACCACGCAGGAGTATGAATGTTTGAGTCACAGAATGGCGGGTCGCCTCTTGGGGGCCTGCGGGCATTGGACAACGGAGTCTCGCGCCGATCGCTATTGAGGTTTGCGGGACTTGGCGCTGCAGCCATTGGCGCTGCGCCATTGCTGGCGGCCTGCGGGAGCAACGCGGCACCCGCAGGCGACCGGTGCCACGCACAAGTTCAACGCTGCGGCGTTCCCGGGCGATGCGTACTTCCTTGACACCATCAACCTGGAAAACAAGTTCTACGCGCAGCACCAGCTCGAGGTCGCCAAGCACATCACCCCGCAGAGCGGCGTCCAGGCGTTCCAGCTGCTCGTTGCCGGTGCCGTTGACGGCTATGCCTCCGACACGGGGCTGTTGATGGCAACCCACGCCAACAGCTCCAAGGGCAAGCGCCCGGTGCTGGTTGGTTTCCGCAACCTGGATTCCACCTACGGGATCATTGGCGGCCCGGACAGCCAGTGGCCGGCCGCGGATGCAAGCTTCGAGGAGAAGATGCACTCGTTGAAGGGCAAGAAGATCGGCGTCACGGCCGTTGGCGCCGGTGGCGACCTGCAGCTGCGGTTGGCCCTCGAGCTGGCGGGCATGAAGCCCGGCGACGTCACGGTGCTTGCCGTGGGCCCCACCGCCCAGGCCATCCCGAACATCAAGGCCAAGCGCATCGACGCCTATGTCGGTGTCCAGTGGACGGCAACGCGGTTTATCAGCAAGGAAACCGGCGGGACGATCCTGCTGGACTTCGCCGAAGCCAGTGCGCCGGACCTGCTGCGCAACCAGGCGGTTGTGGCCATCGCGGTGCGCGAGGAAATGGCGCAGCAGCAGCCGGAAGTAGTGCAGAACTGGTTGGCTGCGCAGGACGAGGCCAGCAAGTGGATCGGCGAGAACAAGGAAGCGGCGGCCAAGCTGCTCAACGACAACGGGCTTGGCGGCAAGGCGATGGAGATCGCCACGGAGTACGTGGAGCACTATGTTGCCGACGTGCAGCCGAAGCTGAACCCGATGTTCAAGGCGACGGAGGAAACCGTGGACAAGATGGCCGAACTCGCGCTGCGTTTCGGCAGCGTCAAGAAGGGCGATATCACCTACGCGCAGCTCGTCCCCGAATTCGCGCGCGCCTAAGCGGGAACGCAAAACGCACCGAATGGTTCGGCGTCCTGCCCCGGGTAGGCCATGGGCGTGGCTCGGTGGGGGCGGCGGCCGGGATTGACCGCCGGCGGCCAGGACGAGCCCCCGGCCCTCGCCCGAACCGCCCGACGCCCCGTGCGCCAGTTCACATTCGGCGGCGCCCTTGCCGTCACCCAAGCAGGAACAACATCCCCGCGTACCGCACATTGCGGCACGCGGGGATGCTTTTTGGCGTTGAAAACAGCCATGGTTCGCTGTCAAGCAATCGTCCGCCGCAGTGCGGCTATCACCTCGATAAGTCATGTGAGATTGCTTACAACACCCGCTAGCGCGCATGATCGAACCATGCCTACTACAGCCGCTTCGCTCTCGGTCGATGCTTCGTCGACCCCCAAATCCGCTGTCGGCCGCCCGGGAATCCAGTCCTTGCGGGTGGCGCGGAAAGATGTCCTCGCCGACGGTGTCGTGCGGCTGAGGCTCGAAGAACCAAACAACGCCCGCGTCCCCGACTGGACGCCCGGCTCCCACATCGAACTGGTGCTCCCCACCGAGGACCAGGGCGCGCTCTCGCGCCACTACTCGCTGTGCGGGGACCGTTGGGACGCACACGCCTACGAGGTCGCCGTGCTGCGCGAACCGAATTCACGCGGCGGATCGCACTACATCCACGACGTGCTGGCCGTCGGGGACATGATCACCGTGGGCACCCCGCGCAACAACTTCCTGCTCACCCAGGGCACCCGCTACGAATTCATCGCCGGCGGCATCGGGATCACCCCGATCATGACCATGATCGCCGCGGCCGAGAAGCTGGGCGTCGACTGGCACCTGCACTACGGTGGCCGCAGCCGCGTCTCGATGGCTTTCCTGGACGAGCTGGCCCAGTACGGGGACCGCGTCACCGTCTGGCCGCAGGACGAGCTGGGCCACCTGAACCTGTCCTTCCTCAACGAGCCCGTCGAAAACGGCCGCGTGTACTGCTGCGGCCCGGAGCCGCTGCTCAACGCCGTGGCCGGGGCAGCCTCCGAGTGGCCCAAGTGGGCGGTGCGCTTCGAGCGCTTCGTGCCGGCCACCCAGCCGCCTCCGGTGCGCACCGAACCGTTCGAGCTTGAACTGACCCGTTCCAAGAAGTGCGTCACGGTCGGCACCAACGAGACGGTCCTGTCGGCCCTGGGCAATGCCGGTGTTCCGGTGCTTGCCTCCTGCATGGAGGGAGTCTGCGGCACCTGCGAGGTCTCCGTCCTGCGCGGCACCCCCGAGCACCGCGACTCGCTGCTCAACGACGGCGAACGCGCCAAGAACGACCGAATGTTTGTCTGCGTCTCACGTTCGATCACCGACAAACTCGTCCTGGATCTTTAGGAGATATCCCCATGACTGCCCCCACCCAATGCCCGGTGAACCACGGGACCATCCCCGTCCTTGACGATGATCCGTTCTCCCCGGAAATCCTTGAAAACCCGGTGCCGTTCCAGAAGCGCATGCGCGAGGCCGGCCCGGTGGTATTCCTTTCCAAGTACAACGTCCACGCCATGGGCGGCTACGAGGACCTCTCGAGCGCCGTGGCCAACTGGCAGGGTCTTTCCTCCGGTTCCGGCGTTGGCCTCAACGAGCCGTGGCGTGCCCGCGGCCTGCTGCAGATGGACCCGCCGGAGCACGACGCCCCGCGCGAGGTGCTCCAGGAAATCCTCTCCTCGCGTGCGCTGCGCGCCATGAAGGACAACTGCCTGGAACGTGCCGGAACCCTGATCGATGAGATCCTGCAGGGAACCTCCTCCGGCCAGCAGATCGAGATCGACGGCCACGGCCAGATCGGCTCGGTCTTCCCGGTGAACTTCTTCCCGGACGCCTCCGGCATCGACGAGACGGACCGCGAGAACCTGGTTCCGTACGCCGACCACATCTTCAACGCCCTGGGCCCGACCAACGACCTGGTCAAGAAGGGCGAATGCAAGGCCGCCGAGTACCAGGAATGGGCCACCGCCAAGTGCCAGCGCGACTCGCTGAAGCCCGTGGGCTTCGGCGCGGACATCTGGGCCGCCGCCGACCGTGGCGAGATCCTGCACGAACACGCGCCGCTGTTGACCCGTTCACTGCTTTCGGCAGGCGTCGACACCACGGTGTACGGCATCTCCGGCATGCTCTACGCCTTCGCCTCGCAACCCGGAACAGTGGGACGCCCTGCGCGAGAACCCGGGCCTGGCCCGCGTCGCCTTCGACGAGTCGCTGCGCTGGGAATCCCCGGTGCAGCAGATCTTCCGCAAGACCACCGCAGAGGTGAACTTCGGCGGAAGCATCATCCCCGCCGAAAGCCGTGTCCTGTTGTGCTTCGCCGCGGCAAACCGCGACCCGCGCCGCTGGGAGAACCCGGACAAGTTCGACCTGACGCGCGACCCCTCCGGGCACCTGTCCTTCGGCATGGGAATGCACCAGTGCGTGGGCCAGCATGCGGCACGCCTGCAGGCCGCCTCCCTGCTGGAGAAGCTGATTCCGCGCGTGAAGAGCATTGAGCTTGCCGCGCCGATCGGCCGCCAGCACAACAACACGCTGCGCGGCTGGGCATCCGTGCCGCTGCGCCTGACGCTCGCCTAGGTAGATCCCTTAGGTGTGTGCATGCCGGCATCGGGGAGGGACCCCTCGATGCCGGCGGGGGTGTGCACCGCGAATCACAACGAACGCCAAGGAGCCTGAACGCATGACCGCTGCCGTTGAAACCACCGGGCTCCACCAACTGACACTTGCGCAAGCGGGGGAGCTCATCGGCTCGCACAGGCTCTCCCCGCTCGAGTATGTCGAGGCGCTGATCGCCCGCGCCGAGGCCGTCGACGGGCAGGTTCAGGCGTACGTCACCCGGACCTTCGAGCAGGCGCTCGACGGGGCACGGAAGGCGTCCGACGAGATCGCCGCCGGCCGCTACCGCGGTCCGCTGCACGGCATCCCCTTTGCGCTCAAGGACTGTTTCAACACCGCGGGCATCCCGACCACCGCGCATTCCAGGGTGCTGGCGGACAACGTGCCGGCCCGGGACGCCGCGGTGACCCGGAAGCTGCACGAGGCCGGCGCACTGCTGATGGGCAAGCTGGCGCTTTTCGAGTTTGCCCACGGCGGACCGTCGTTCGACCTTCCCTGGCCGCCGCCGCGAAACCCCTGGAACCTGACCCGCGTCACGGGAGGCTCCTCGAGCGGTTCGGCGGCGGCGATCGCCGCCGGCATGGTGCCGGCAAGCATCGGCACCGACACCGGCGGCTCGATCCGCGTTCCGGCATCCCGCTGCGGCATCACCGGCCTGATGCCGACCCCCGGACTGGTCGGCCGCTCCGGGGTGATTCCCCACTCGCACACCTTCGACCGCAGCGGCCCCATGGCACGCACCGCCGAGGACTGCGCGATCCTGCTCCAAGGCAATCGCCGGCCACGACCCTGCCGACCCCGCCAGCGTGGCCCGCGAGATCCCCGACTACGTCGGCGCCCTGACCGGGGACCTGCGCGGCCTGCGGATCGGCGTGCTGCGGCACAACTGGGAGGAAGAGGTCGCGGCAAGCGCGGACGAACGCCGTGCCATGGAAGCCGCGATGGGCGTGCTGGAGGAGCTGGGCGCCACGCTTGAGGACTGCCGGATACGGCCCATGCAAAGCTACGGCGACATCAAGACGATCATCGCCGAAACCGAGGTGTTCAACGTGCACCAGCCGGAGCTGATCGCCCGCCCCGGCTACTTCGGCGACGACATCCTGGGCCGCATGCTGCCGGCCGTGCTGTTCACGGCCAACGACCTCATCCGGGCCGGTCGCGAACACCAGCGGGCCATCGCCGAGATGCAGCCGCTGTACGAGCGCTTCGACGCCTTCATCACCATCTGCTCGGGCGAGGCCCCGGCCTTCTCCGCACACGACCCGCTGGCCTTCTGGAAGAATTCCAACCACTTCACCGCCGCCAATGTCACCGGCCAGCCGGTCCTCGCGCTGCCCAACGGCTTCGGTTCCGGCGGGCTGCCGCTGGGCATGCAGATCCTCGGCCGGCCATTCGGCGAGGCGACGATCCTGCGCATCGGCCACGCGTACCAGATGGCCACGGGGTGGCACCTGCGGCACCCCGAACTTGTCGCCGGCGCCGTTGCGCCGCCGGTGGAAGAACCGACATTGACGACGGGAACCCTGGGGGACGTCGACCCGGCGCTGCGCGCGGCGTGCCTGGCGGCAGCCGGCCGGGCCGGCCTGGACCTGGAAGGCCGCATGCTCGAACAGCTGCTGGAAGGCGCACCCTACGCCCTCGCGATGGCCGACCGCATGCCGCGCGACCACGCGTACGCCGAGGCGCCGGCCAACGTCTTCTCGCTCCGCTCGCCCTGAACCCCTCCCGCACCCGCGCCGACCGCGGGGTGCGCGCCACGGCGCAAACAATTGAACACTTCCTCTTGAGCACCACCCCTTGACCTCGCCCGTTGGACATCCAGCAACGGGCGATCCATAAAGAACGCCGCCGACGCGGGGCACTGGCCTGCACCGAAGTGCCGGGCCGTGATGCCCCGCGGCCAGGGCGGCCGTCGAAAGGTAAGGCACGTGAAGGAAAACACCGAATACATGTGGCTCGTCCAGCTGGATATCCCGGAGGAGCTCGACGACGAGTTCAACCGCATCTACAACACCGAGCACGTTCCATTCATCGCGAAGGTCCCGGGCGTCCTGGGCGTCCAGCGCTACGTCCTGGAACGGCCCAACGCGGGCGTGCAGCGCTACGCAACCGTCTACCGCGTGGATTCCCCGGACCTGCCGCAGACCCCGGAGTGGAAGGCAGCATCCGCACAGGGCGAATGGGCCTCGAAGATCAGGCCGCACACCTCCAACGCCAAGCTGTCCATGTTCCGGGCCATTCCCTAGCGCGTCCGCGACTTCAGAAACCCTTTTCCGAAACCACCCGAAAGACAGGTCATGACACTCACCCTCGCCCAGGCAAACCTCGCCATTGCAAGCGCCATCGACAAAGCCACGGAATTGGACATCAGGATCAGCGTCTCGGTCTGTGACGCCGGCGGCCGGCTCCTCGCCTTCGGGCGGATGGACGGCGGGCACTGGGGCGCCGGCTATGGCTCGCAGGGCAAGGCCGTTGCCTCCGCCGGCTTCGCCAAGCCCAGCGGCCTGCTGGCCGAGCGTGCCGCCTCGCCGATCATGTCCGGCATCGCCCAGGCCGAGGGCGGGCACATCTTCTACGCCAAGGGCGCCGTCCCGATCTTCAGCGACGGCATCCTGGTCGGTGCCTGCGGCGTGGGCGGCGGCACCGGCGAGCAGGACGAGGAATGCGCCGGCGCCGGCGTCGCCGCGCTGGATGGCCTGCTGAGCCTCCGGGGTTGAGCGACCCCGCCACCGAGAACCCGTTCGACCAACACGAGAAGGAAATGCCAATGATTTACGAAATCCGTTCCTACCAGGTGGATTCGGAAAATGTGCCGGAGTTCGAGCGGCGGTTCGGCACCGGGTACGTCGACCGTGCCGAGTTCTCGCCGCTGGCCGGATTCTGGCGCACCACGGACCAGCCGCAGAGCGAAGTGATCCACGTGTGGCCCTACCAGGACCAGGCCGAGCGCACCGAGCGGCGCGCCCTCGCCGCCCAACACCCGAACTGGCCGCCGGCAACGGGCGGATTCGTCGACCGGATGATGGTGGAGCTGGTCATCCCGTTCGACTTCGTCGAGGAGCCGGCCCCCGCCGCCATCGGGCCGGTCTTTGAGATCCGCTACGACTACTTCAAGGTCGCCGACCTTCGCGCCGCCGGCGAGGCCTGGTCGAACGCGATCCGGGAGCGCAGCAAGCACGACTCGCTCGTGCTGGCCGGGCGCCTGGAGTTCGGGCAGACCAACGGGATCGTCCAGATCTGGGCGCACCCGGACGAGGAGCACCGTGCGCGGGCCGTCGCGGCCGTTGGGGCCGGGGCCACGCGCCCGGCCGACTGCCCGGCACCGCTCTCCACGCTGGTGAAGCGGCTGGCCCCGGCGGAGTTCTCCCCGCTGCAGTAGCGGGTGGAAAACAATGCGGGCGGTTTCCCCGGGCATGATGCCCGAGGGAAACCGCCCGCTGGCGTTTCCGCGGCCTGTTTGGCGAGCCCGCTTAGCGCGCGACCTCGAAGAGGCCCGCGGCGCCCATGCCGCCGCCCACGCACATCGAAACCACCACGAACTGCGCATCGCGGCGGCGGCGCCTCGAGCAGCGCGCTGCCCACGGCCCGCGAGCCCGTCATGCCGTACGGGTGGCCCAGGGCGATCGCGCCGCCGTTGACGTTCATCTTCTCCGGGTCGATCCCCAGGAAGTCGCGGCAGTAGACCGCCTGGGAGGCGAAGGCCTCGTTCAGTTCCCAGATCCCGATGTCATCGACGGTCAGCCCGTGGTTCTTCAGGAGCCGCGGGATGGCGGTGACCGGGCCGATGCCCATCTCGTCGGGTTCGCACCCGGTCACGGCGATGCCGCAGTAGTAGCCCAGCGGCGCCAGGCCCAGGGACGCGGCGTAGTCGCTGTTCATCAGCACGTTGGCCGAGGCGCCGTCGGACAGCTGCGAGGCGTTGCCGGCCGTCACGGTCGGGTTCGCGGTGAATTCCCCGGGCTGCAGGACCGTGCGGAGGCCCGAAAGGGTTTCGAACGGTGGTTCCGGCGCGCACGCCCTCGTCCCGGGAGACGAGCTGCTCGATCTCGGTGACCTCGCCGCTTTCCTTGTCGGTCTTCAGCGTGGTCACCCAGATCGGCGCGATCTCGTCGTCGAACCTGCCGCTCGCCTGGGCGTTTGCGGCCCGCTGCTGGGAAGCCGCAGCCATCTGGTCCTGCGCCTCGCGGCTGATGCCGTAGCGTTCGGCCACGAGTTCGGCGGTGCGCAGCATGGGCATGTAGGTGCCGGGGACGTTGGCCTCAAGCCAGGAATCGCGGCTGCGGTACTTGTTGTAGTGCTCGTTCTGCACCAGCGAAATGGACTCGACGCCGCCGCCGATGGCCACGTCCATGGAATCGAAGAGGATCTGCTTGGCCGCCGTCGCGACCGCCATCAGCCCGGAGGAACACTGCCTGTCGATGGTCTGCCCGGGAACCGTCACCGGCAGCCCGGCGCGCAGCGCGCCCTGGCGGGCGACGTTGAAGCTTTGCGTGCCCTGTTGCACGGCGGCGCCCATGACGACGTCCTCGACCAGCGACGGGTCGATTCCGGTCTTGGCCAGTGCCGCGGCAATCGCGTGCCCGGCCAGCTCCGGTGCCGAGGTGTTGTTGAAGGCCCCGCGGTGCGCCTTGCCGATCGGGGTGCGGGCGGTGGCGACGATGGCTGCTCTGGGCATGGTGGTGCTCCTTCGGGAAGAGGGTTCTACGGACGTATGCGGGGCGGCGGGGGACGAGAGATCCTGCCGTGGATCAGGCGGCGGGGGCCTCGTAGAGGCGGGAGACGACCTCGGCGACGCAGCCGGGCTTCTTGGCCTCCCCGTCGAGCTCCTGTTCGACGGTGACCTGGACCGTTGACTGCGCCCAGCTGTCCTGCGCGGTCGAGGGACACCAGCTTGACCCGGCCACGCACGCGCGAGCCGACCAGGACCGGGGCCGGGTAGCGGACCTTGTTCGATCCGTAGTTCACGCCCATGGACAGCCCGTCGATGCGGTAGGTGTTGAACATGAACCCGGAGACCAGCGAGAGCGTCAGGTAGCCGTGCACCAGCGTGGTGCCGAACGGGCCCGGAGGCCGCGCGCTCGGTGTCGACGTGGATCCACTGGTGGTCGTTGGTCACCTTGGCGAACGCGTCGATGTCTTCCTGGGTGATGGTGCGCCATTCGGTGACGCCGATTTCCTCACCCACAACCTGTGCGAAGTCGTCGATGCCGTTGAAGATCCTCATGCCTTCGGTCCGCCCGCAACGTAGAGCACCTGGCCGGAGACGAACCCGGAGTTCTCGGAGGCGAAGAAGGACACGGCATTGGCGATGTCCGCGGGCTTGCCGGTGCGGCGCACCGGGATCGCGGCGGCGGCCTTGGCGGTGAAGTCCTCGAAGGTGATGCCCATGCGCTCGGCGGTGGAGGCGGTCATCTCGGTTTCGATGAAGCCCGGGGCGATCGCGTTGGCGGTGACGCCGAACTGGCCAAGTTCCAGGGCCAGGGTCTTGGTGAAGCCCTGCAGGCCGGCCTTGGCGGCCGAGTAGTTGGCCTGGCCGCGGTTGCCCAGCGCCGAGGTGCTCGAGAGGTTCACGATGCGGCCCCACTTGGCCTCGACCATGTGCTTCTGGGCGGCGCGGGAGACCAGGAAGGAACCGCGCAGGTGCACGTTCATGACCAGGTCCCAGTCGGAGACCGACATCTTGAAGAGCATGTTGTCGCGGATGATGCCCGCGTTGTTGACCACCACGGTGGGTGCGCCGAGCTCGTCGGCGGTGCGGGCCACGGCTGCCTCGACGGCGTCCTCGTCGGAGATGTCGGCGACGATGCCGATGGCCGAGTGTCCGTCGGCGCGCAGGTCGGCGGTGAGGGCGTTCAGGCCCTTCTCGTCGAGGTCGATCGCCGCGATGTTGAATCCGTCGGAAGCCAGGCGGCGTGCAATTTCGGCGCCGATGCCGCGTCCCGCTCCGGTGATGATTGCCGTGCGCTTTGGTTCAGTCATGATGAATCCTGTTTCCTTGTGTCTGGTGTGAAGTTGGAGTTTGTTCCGCTGGCCGCCTTAGCGGTAGGTGATCCAGGAGCTGGGGAGATGGCCGTGGTCGTTGAACGTCACCATCGTCTTCCCGGAGGCGCCGGAGACGATCTTGGTGACGCCGGAATTCACGGTGACCCGGTTCAGCGCGAGCCATTGCTCGAATCCGCCGTCCAGCAGCCGGGCCGCCGCCCAGGCGATGACGCCGGAACTGGAGACGACGACAGCGCTCTGCCCGGATCCGAGTCCGTCGACGGCCCTGTCGAGGGCCGCGTCGACCCGATCGGTGAATGCGGTGAACGTTTCGAGGTAGTCGGCGTCATGGTCGCCGGAGGCCCACCGGGTGGAGGCCTTTTCGAGAAGTCGCTGGAAGGCGCGTGAATCGCTCTTGGCGCTCGGGTCATCCGTGGGATAGGCGCTGATCACGGTCGGAGGCGTTGAATTCGTCCCAACCCGGGTCGATGTCGAGCTTCGTGTCCCAGTCGGCGGCCTCGATGAGCCCCTGGGCCGTCTGGCGCTGGCGCTTCATGTCGCCGCTGGTGATGCTGGTCGGGGTGGTCCCGGCCCGCATCAGAAAGGTGCCGAGGGACTGACTCTGGTCCTTGCCGCGGGGCGACAGGCGGTCATAGTCCTCGGTGCCGAAGGATGCTTGTCCGTGCCGGACCAAGTAGAGAACGCTCACATGCAGGACGCTAGCCGACCAAGTGCCCTGCTTCACAGTATCCAGGGGTAATCACGGGTATACCGTTCCCGTGTAGCTGGCCGTTCCGTGCCGGTTGTTGCACCCCGGACATCCGTGGGCATCGGGCAAGAACGACGTCATGAAGCCCGGATCTCGGCGTGCCAGCCGCTGGCGATCGGCTATCTTGAGTGGAGTATTGAAGTGCTCCAGGCCTCGGTCGCCTGCGGGGGAGCCGTTGCATCACGGGACCCGCCACGGCGTCGCCCAGCGGGCCGCCCGAAGCGGCCGCACGCGCCTCCCGGGTCCTGGAACCCGCAATTGAAACTTCCCCCTCCCGTGCCGCTGCCGCAGCATGGCGGCCGGGACGGCATCCAGCCGCAACACGAACCGATCTTGGACAGGAATCCGCAGCATGAACACCGACGTTCTCTTGGCCCGCAACGAAGGCCCGGTACTGGTACTGACCATCAACAACCCGTCCACGCGCAACTCGATAGGGCCTGAGTTCTTCCAGGCTGCCAGCAATGCGATGAGGGCGGCCGCGGAAGACCCTGGCGTGGGAGCCATCGTGTTCACGGGTGCCGGCGGCTTCTTCTGCTCCGGCGGCAACCTCCACCAGCTCGCCACCACCCGGGACCTCGACACGGAGACCCGGCATGCCCGGATCGGACTGTTGCACCGGATGATCCTTGACATCAGGGCCTGCCCCAAGCCGGTCATCACGGCCGTGGAGGGCGGTGCCGCCGGGGCCGGCCTGTCGCTGGCACTTGCCGGCGACCTGCTCGTGGCTGCCCGCAACGCGTTCTTCTCCGCCGCCTACATCAAGGCCGGGCTGACCCCAGACGGCGGGCTGACGGCCTTGCTTGCCGAATCCGTGCCGCGCCAGGCGCTGACCCACATGTGCCTCACCGGCGAACGCGTCGGCGCGGAACGATTGCACGCACTGGGTGCGGTGACTTCACTGGTGGACGCCGGGCAGGCCGAGGCCGAAGCCATTGAACTGGCAAACCAACTGGCCCGGGGCCCGGAACGAGCCACAGGACGGATCCTCGGGTTGTGCCGCACCGCGCACACGCAAAACCTGGAAGAACAGCTGGATGACGAAGCCCGATCCATGGTCGCCAGCATGGTCGACCCCGAGGCGGCCGAGGGCATCGCGGCGGTCCTGGAACGGCGTGACGCCCGGTTCGCTGCCCTGCGTTCCGGTCCGGAGCAGGAGTTCACGCGGTAATTTCCGCGGGTTGGCGACAAAGCCAAGAAAGGGGGATGGCGCCCAGCGCCATCCCCCTTTCCGAACTTCGGTGTTACCTGGTTTCGGCGCCGTTGAAGGCCGAGATCCCGGTGATCTCGCGTCCCAGGATCAGTGACTGGATGGAGTCGGTGCCCTCGTAGGTGTGCACGACCTCCATGTCGGTCATGTGGCGGGCGACGTGGTATTCCAGCAGCAGGCCGTTGCCGCCGAGGATGTCGCGTGCCTCGGCGCAGATCCAGCGTGCCTTTTGCGCGGTGTGCATCTTGGCCAGCGAGGCCATCGGCCCGGTGCAGCTTGCCCTGTTCCTGCAGTTGGTGCCATGCGGAAGCAGATCAGCTGCATGGCGGTCAGCTCGGCGAGCATGTTGGCGAGCTTGTTCTGCACCAGCTGGAAGCTGGCGATCGGCTTGCCGAACTGGATCCGGCCCTTGGCGTAGTCCACGGCGCACTCGTAGGCGGCGATGGCGTGGCCCAGGGATTCCCAGGAAGCGCCGCCGCGGGTGTGCGTCAGCACCCGGCTGACGTCCTTGAAGCTCGAGGCCTCGGCGAGCTTGTTCTCCGCCGGAACCCTCACGTTGGTCGATGGTGATGTCCGGCTGCAGGATCGCGCGCTTGCCGATCTTGCCGGTGATGACCTCGGCGTTGTAGCCCTCCGGGTAGCTGCCGTCGGCGTTGCTTTCGACGACGAATGCCTTGACCTTGCCGTCGGCCTCGTCGCGGGCCCAGAGCACGATGACGTCGGCGATAGCTGGCGTTGCCGATCCAGCGCTTGGTGCCGTTGAGCACCCAGTGGTCGCCGTCGCGGCGGGCGCGTGGTCTCCAGCGCGACGGAGTCGGAACCGTGCTCGGGTTCGGTCAGCGCGAAGGAACCGATCTTCTCCAGCTTGGCCATGGCCGGGAGCCAGCGCTGTTTCTGGTCCTCGTCGCCGAGCAGTGCGATCGATCCCATGGCCAGGCCCGACTGGACACCTAGGAAGGTGTTGATGCTGCCGTCGCCGCGGGACATTTCCAGGGCGACCATGGCCGCGGCCAACCGGTCCATGCCCGGGCAGCCGTAGCCTTCGATGAAGGTGCCGACGACGCCGAGCTTGGCCAGCTTGGGCAGCAGCTCGAACGGGAAATCGGCTCGTTCCCAGTAGTCGTTGATGACGGGCAGCACGTCTTCGCGGGCGAATTTCCGCACGCGCAGCTGGATATCGCGCTGGGTATCGTTGAGCGATTCCCCCAACAGGTAAAAGTCGGTGATGTCGTTCATGACTGCTCCGTTTCCAAGAAAAAGCGTGATGGTTCATCTCGGCAGTCCGGAACATTGGAATGGCCGCAAGGCGCACAAGGGCCCGGCTGCCGAGCGGTTCAGTACCACGCTCTCAAAGGTGGTCAGGAAACTCCAAGACCTATTTGGCTATCACCCATGCCCGAAAACGTATCAACCGGTCCCGGGCTTCGCAGCGGACCGGGAGCCGGTGAGGAACCCGTGGCAAAGAGGATGGTGACCCGCGGAAGGTTCGGGCGCGCATCAGCACCAAGGCGGGATTGGGCCGCCGGTCATCCTGAAAACCGGGCTAGTGCGGCAGTCCGATGCCAGCCGCACTTTGCTGTGCCAGCCCGTCGGCCAACAGCGAATCCAGTGCCCGCTCGCGCTGTTCGGCAAGGGCAGGTAGCGCGTGCAGGGTCACCCACGCCTCATGGTCAGGGTCTCCCTGCCGGGCGGAGACGGCGATCCGCGGCTCGCTTGCCACTGCGGCCAGATCCGGAGCCCCAAGCAAGTCTTCCCGGTTCGACCGGCGCCGGCGAATGGCGCAGCACGGCCATCATCGCGCCGCGGACCTGGCGGTCGGTTCCGTGCCAGGGTTGTCCCTTGGGAACATAGTGCGGTTCCGGGCGTCCTGCCGCAATCCAGGCGCATTGGTCAATGACCGGGCAGTCCTCGCAGCGCGGGGAACGCGCGGTGCACACCAAGGCGCCAAGTTCCATGACACCGATGTTCCACGTGTTTGCCAGCGCAACCTCGCCGGCATTTTGCGGGTTCGATTTCGGCAGGAGCCGGGCGGCCAGGGCCAGTTCGGCGGCATTCTGGTTCTGCTCGGGCAAGGCCTTGCCGCTGACCAACCGCGCGTGGACCCGGCGGATGTTCGTGTCAACGACCACCGTGGGCACCCCAAAGGCAAAGCAGGCGATGGCGGCTGCCGTGTAGGTGCCCACTCCGGGCAATGCCAGCAGTTCGGCTTCGGTCCCGGGAACCTGCCCGCCGTGCTGCTCGGTAATCACGACCGCCGCGGCATGCAGGCGCAGGGCGCGGCGCGGGTAGCCCAACCGGCCCCAGGCGCGCACGGCCTCGGACACGGGTTCGGCGGCAAGATCCGCCGGCGTCGGCCAGCGCTCCATCCACGTTTCCCAGACCGGCAGGACCCGGACCACGGGGGTTTGCTGCAGCATGAATTCGGAGACCATGACGGCCCAGGCGCTGGCCGATTTTTCCCGCCAGGGCAGGGTCCTGGCATGCGTGGAGTACCAGTCTGCGATGTGCTGGTGGAGCGCCGGTAATTGCGGGTGTGGCACGTAAAACCTCGGGAAAGTTAAATGGGACAACATTACTCTAGCGGGCGGCGTGGGAGCCGTGGCGGAACGCGATAGCTTCGTAGCCTTGAGGTATGGCAGAAAAGCAGGTCCGTTCCACTCGCCCGTCCCCAATGGTGTATCGCCGCCGTCGTCTGGCGGCGCTGATCGCCGGGCTCCTGGTGATCGTGCTTCTGGTGTGGGCGGGAATCGCCATTGCCTCGTCGCTGCGCCCGAAGGAGGCAGACGACAAGCCACCGCAGACCACGGCGCCGAGCGATGCCCCGGCGGCGCCGGAAAGCACCGGCCCCGTGGCGGAGCCAAGCAATGGACCCGCGGTGTGTTCGGAAGGCGACGTCAGCGTTGCGGCAACGACGGCACAGGCAACGCACGGGCCCTCGCAGAACCCGGTGCTTGTCATGACCATCAAGAACACGGCAAGTCCGAGTGCATCGTGAATGTCGGTACAAGCCAGCAGGAATTCACCGTCATGAGCGGCAGCGACAGGATCTTTTCAACGGCCGACTGCCTGGCGGATCCCAGCGACATCGAAATCACCATGAAGCCGGGCGGCAGCGAAAGCGCGCGGTTCACCTGGGAACGGGTGCGCAGCGCTCCCGGTTGCAAGATCGTCAACGCCAAGCCGCGTCCCGGGTGGTACGGGTTCACCGCAAAACTCGGGAACATCACAAGCCAGAAGACCAGCTTCGAACTGAAATAGTTCGGAGGTCGTCCGCCGGCCTGCGCCGGAAGCGGGCTAGATGAAGCGGTCCAGCAGCGAGGACTCCGCAATGCGGGAAAGCCCCTCGCGCACCGTGCGTGCGCGCTGCTCTCCGATGCCGTCAACCGCCATGAGATCTTCAATGTTGGCGGCCATCAGGCGTTGCAGGCCACCGAAGCTTGTGACCAGGCGATCGGCGACGGCCCGCGGAACGGACTTGATGCCGGCGAGCAAGCGGTATCCCTTGGGGGAGACGACTGCCTCCAGCGAATCGATTCCGGGGGTGACGCCAAGAATCGAGGCGATCTTTCCCAAATCGATGAGGTCGGTGCTGTCCAGGTTCTGCAATTTGCGCAGGGCCGCATCGATGTCGAGTTCTTCCTTGCCCAGGGACGAGTAGTCCTTCAGCAGCAGGTCCGAGCCGGGTCCGAGCCCGGCGGACAGTTCATCGAGCTGCAAGGCGAGAAGGCGGCCGTCGGCGCCGAGTTCCAACACGTACTGGGCGATTTCCTCGGAAATGCGCCGGACCATTTCCTGCCGTTGCAGCATCGCCGCAACATCCCTGACCGTCACCACGGCCTCGATCTCGGCAGCCGAGAGCGCGTTGGTGACCTGGTCAAGGCGTGAACGGTAGCGTTCGAGCGTTGCCAGGGCCTGGTTGCCGCGGGCCAGCACCGGTTCGGAACCTTCCAGGACGTATCGGATGCCCTGAACGTAGAGCGCAATGATGTGCATCGACTGGGATACCGAGACCACGGGGAATCCGGTTTGGATGGCAACGCGTTCGGCCGTGCGGTGGCGCGTGCCCGATTCCTGGGTGGGAATGCTGTGGTCGGGAACCAGCTGGACGCCCGCGCGCAGGATATGCGAACCGTCCTTGTCGCAGACGATTGCCCCATCCATCTTGGCCAGTTCGCGAAGGCTGGTGGGGGTGAAGTTGATGTTGATATCGAATCCGCCGGAACAGATCGCGTCGACGACCTTGTCGTGGCCCAAGACGATGAGCGCGCCGGTTCGGCCGCGCAGGATGCGTTCAAGGCCATCGCGCAACTCCGTGCCCGGGGCAACCCGCGCCAGGGTGGTGCGCAGTGCATCTTCGGGGCTTTTGGACATGGCCATTTCCTTCCGGGGGATTAATACAATGGTATGGCCATGTCTGTGGTGGTGAAGGCGGAAATGAACGCAAATGCCCGGTATCGGTACCGCTTCGTTACCAATGTGTCCAAAAACCTAGTTTTTGACCCGTTGCTCAAAGGCGATGTTGAGGGCTTCGTGCACCGAGGAGACGGTGAAGACCCTGATGGAATCCGGGATGTTCTTTGGCGGCTGGGGCGAGTCCGGAACCATCGCATACCGGAACCCGAGGCGTTCGGCCTCCGATGATGCGCCTGCCGATCTCCGGCACCGGGCGAACCTCCCCGGCGAGGCCGACCTCGCCGAACGCGACGAACTGCGGCGGCAACGGGTGGTTGTGCATCGAGGAAGCCAGGGCCAGCGCCGTGGCCAGGTCGGTTGCCGGTTCGCTGAGCTTGACCCCGCCGACGGTTGCCACGTAGGAATCCAGGCCGCCGAGCTCCATCTTTGCCCGCGATTGCAGCACGGCAAGGATCATCTGGGTGCGGGCCGCATCCAGGCCGCTGGTGGCCCGGCGCGGGATCGCACTCACCGAACGGGACAGCAGTGTCTGGACCTCGGCAACCAGGGGGCGCCGGCCCTCAAGGGTGACGGTGATGCAGGTTCCCGGGACCGGGTCCTTGGTGCGGGTGACAAACAGGCCCGAGGGATCCGCCAGGCCGTGGATGCCGGTTTCGGTCAGGTCGAAGCAGCCCACCTCGTCGGTGGGGCCGTAGCGGTTTTTCAGGGCCCGCAGCAGGCGGAGGCGGGAATGGCGCTCGCCGTCGAACTGGCACACCACATCGACCAGGTGTTCCAGCAACCGGGGTCCGGCGATCGAGCCTTCCTTGGTCACGTGGCCGACCAGCACCGTGGTCATGTTCCGGCGCTTGGCCGCGTTGATGATGGACGCCGCAACCTCGCGGACCTGGGAGATGCCGCCGGCCGTGCCGTCGACCTCGCCCGAGGCCAGCGTCTGCACGGAGTCGACGATCAGCAGTTCCGGGTCGATCTTTTCGATCTGGCCCAGCGCGATGCCCAGGTCGGATTCGGCGGTGAGGAAGAGCGTGTCGGCAATCGCGTCGATGCGTTCGGCGCGGACCTTGACCTGGGCGGCCGATTCCTCGCCGGTGATGTACAGGACCCTGCGGTCGCCGCGGGCTGCACGGGCAGCGACATCCAGCAGCAGGGTGGACTTGCCCACGCCGGGTTCGCCCGCCAGGAGGATCACGGCGCCGGGCACGAAGCCGCCGCCGAGCACCCGGTCGAGCTCGTCGACCCCGGAGGGCCGGTAGGAGGCGGCCGAGGCATCGATGTCGCCGATGGGCTGGGCGGGGCTGGCGATGGTGGTCGCGACGGTGGTTTTGGCGCTGACGGCTCCCATTTCCTCAACGGTGCCCCACGCCTGGCATTCGCCGCAGCGGCCCACCCACTTCACCGTGCTCCAGCCACATTCCGCGCAGCGGTAGGACGGAGTGGATTTGGTGCGTGCGCTCTTTGCCATGTGCTTGATGCTAGTGCCTTGCGCCGACAGTTTGCGCAGGCGCGGTGCGCCGTTCGCTAGAGGCGGGGGAGCAGCGCCACCGCATCCTCGTGCAGGGTTCCCGTGGCCTCGAGCAGGTCGACGACCAGGGGCCGCAGCAGCAGCACCATGCCTTCGCCCTGCATCCCGCTCACATGCAGGGACTTGGGGTCCAGCCGGGCCGCGCAATCGGACAGCTCGCGCTTGGCCCGCGAAATGGCGCGGGAGTATCCCGATTCCGTGGGTTCAAGGACCGCGTGGCCCAGCGCATCGACCGCCTCCGAGAGTTCGGTCAGCAGGCCGGCAACCGTCTCCACGCCCCTGTCGCTCAAGGCGGCGTTGTCGATCACGGTGGTGAGGCGGCGGGCCAGGACCCGGGAGTTCCTCACCGCCAGGTCCGTCTTCTCCGCTGTCACCACGAGCCTGCCGATGTCCGAACGGTGGCGCCGGTGGGCCGGCGCCAGGGTGGCGACCTCGCGGGCAAGGTCAAGCGCGCCGGGCAGGGCGTCCATGAGGGGCTGGGTGGCGCGGGCGCGGATCAGGGCGTGGAAGGCCATCGTGGAATCGGAGGTGCTGACCGCGCGCCCGCATTCCTGGAGCACGCCGGACAGCTCGTTCAGGAGCTTGCCGAGGTCCGCCATCGGCGTCCGCCGGGGATCGCGCGGCAGGATCATCAGGATCAACAGGGCGCAGACCGAGCCCACCACGGCGTCCAGCGACCTGGCGAACGGGCCGGCCTCGCCGATGGGAAGCAGGACCACCAGCAGCGATTGCAGGCCCAGCTGGGTGGTGAAGATGGGCCCGGAATCCAGGTAGCGGGCGATCGTCAGGGAAAGGAACAGGACGGTGGCGGCCTGCCAGAGGCCGGTTCCCAGGAACGTGAGCAGCAGGTCGCCGACGGCCACGCCGAGCGTGCAGCCGATCGCCACCTCCATGGTGCGCCGCACCGTGGTTTGGGCGCCGAAGCCCAGCGCGAGCAGGCCGCTGGTCGCGGCAAAGATGGGGCCCTCGTGCCCCAGCACGCGTTCGGCTATCCAGTAGGCCAGGATCGCGCACACGGTCATTTGGATGATTTTCGGCATGGAGCTTTGTGCCCTGCGCATCCCGACCCGGTTGCGACGCTTGATAAAGCCCCAACTGGTGGCAATCGAAGTTTTCACGCCCATGCCCCCAGTCTGTCACGGCCCGGACTTCCGCGGTTCGCGCGGCGAAAGTGACCCGAAACACCAAAGTATCCGCGGCTTGTTCATCTTCCGTTCACCTTCATCGCAACCTCTGGTTACCTACGCGGCCTAACTTCGTATTGAAGCGATGTGCCAGCGCGTGCATCGACGGGTACGAACCACGACGATTCGGACCATCATTGACAGGTATTTGAAAGAGGAAAATTCGTGAAGCTCAATCGCATTGGCAGCGCGGCTGCTGTCCTTACCGTAGCCGCACTGGCACTGACCGCGTGTGGTTCGGACAGCCCGACCGCCACGGCAGGAACCAGCGCCTCCACCGGAGGCGCAAGCGCCGGTGCGGTTTCCGGCACGCTCACCGGTAGCGGTGCTTCCTCGCAGAAGTCGGCCATGGAAGCCTGGAAGGCCGGCTTCGAAGCCGCCAACGCCGGCACCATGGTCCAGTACTCCCCGGACGGCTCCGGCGCCGGACGCAAGGCCTTCCTGGCCGGCGGCGCCCAGTTCGCCGGCTCGGATGCCTACATGAGCACCGAAGAGATCGAGGCCTCGAAGAGCGTCTGCGGTCCCGAGGGAGCGTTCGACGTTCCGGCCTACGTTTCCCCGATCGCCGTGGCCTTCAACCTGCCGGGCATCGAGTCGCTGAACATGGACGCGGCAACCATCGCCAAGATCTTCAAGCTGGAAATCACCAAGTGGAACGACCCGGCCATCGCCGCGGCCAACCCGGGCGTGGAGCTTCCGGACACCGCAATCACCGTGGTGCACCGCAATGACGAGTCGGGCACGACCGAGAACTTCGTCGACTACCTGTCGCAGGCCGCCAAGGACGTCTGGACCTATGACGTCAGCGGCGACTGGCCCAAGGAACTGGCCAGCGAAAACGCCAAGGGCACCTCCGGCGTTGTCGCAACCACCACCGGCACCGTCGGCGCCATCACCTACGCCGACCACTCGGCCGTGGGCAAGCTGGGCACCGCCAACGTGAAGGTCGGCAAGGACTACACCAAGATCTCGGCCGAGGCCGCAGCCAAGGCCGTCGAGGCAGCCACCCCGGTCACCGGCCGCGGCGCACTGGACATCGCCCTGGACCTGAAGCGCGACTCCACCGAATCGGGCACCTACCCGATCATCCTGGTTTCGTACCACATCTTCTGCTCCAGCTACAAGGACCAGGCCACCGTGGACCTGGTCAAGAGCTTCGGCAAGTACGTCCTCTCCGACGCCGGACAGAAGGAAGCAGCAACCTCCTCGGGCAGCGCCCCGCTCTCCAGCAAGATGAGCGAAGCGGCCATCAAGTCCGTCGAATCCATCAAGGTCGGCTCCTAGCCAAGACCCCTCCCGCGCCTTCCCGCCCGATGCCGGCAACCGCCGCATCGGGCGGGGCGCGCGGACCACACGGTTTCTCCCCTCCTCAATCCCACGCCAAGCGGCCACCCGATCCCCGTATCCGCTTGCACAACATTTGAAGGCTCACCCTCATGACCACCAACGCGCTACGGCGCCAAGGATCCAACGGGCAGGCCGGAGACAAGATCTTCTCCGGCGCCGCGCTCGGCGCGGGCATCCTCATCCTCGTCACCCTTTTCGCTGTGGCGTTGTTCCTGTTCATCCAGGCGCTCCCGACCTTCACCGCCAACCCGGCGCTGATCACCGGCGGCGAAGGCTTCGGCAGCTACATCTTCCCGATCGTCGTCGGCACCGTGATCGCCGCGGGCATCGCCCTGCTGATCGCCACCCCGGTGGGCATCGCGGTCGCGCTGTTCATCTCCCACTACGCGCCGCGCAAGCTGGCCGCGGGCCTGGGCTACGTGATCGACCTGCTTGCGGCGATCCCGTCGGTCATCTACGGCGCCTGGGGCTACCTGGTGCTGGCCCCGGCGCTGGTGCCCGCCTACCAGTGGCTGGCCGAAAACCTCGGCTTCATCCCGATCTTCGCGGGCCCGGCCTCGCAGACCGGCAAGACCATCCTCACCGCCGGCATCGTGCTTGCCGTGATGATCCTTCCGATCATCACCTCGCTGAGCCGCGAGATCTTCCTGCAGACCCCCAAGCTCCACGAGGAAGCCGCGCTCGCCCTGGGCGCGACGCGCTGGGAAATGGTCACCATGTCGGTGCTGCCCTTCGCCCGCCCCGGCATCGTCTCGGCAGTCATGCTGGGCCTGGGCCGCGCGCTGGGTGAAACGATGGCCGTGGCGCTGGTGCTCTCCACCGGCGCGCTGATTCCCTCGCTCATCAAGTCCGGCAACCAGACCATCGCCGCGGAAATCGCCCTGAACTTCCCCGAGGCCTTCGGCCTGCGACTTTCCGAACTTATCGCCGCCGGCCTGGTGCTCTTCGTCATCACCCTGGTGGTCAACCTGATTGCCCGGGCCATCATCGCCCGCCACAAGGAATTCTCGGGAGCGAACTGATGAGTGCCGCGACAACCAAGCAGACCAAGAACGACCGTTCCCGGCACGCCGGACAAGACGCCGAAGGCGCCCCTGGCGCGCAAGCGCAACTCGCTGGCCAAGGGCCACCTGCCGCGCTTCGCGGTTCCGGCCATCGCCGCCGGTTCGCTGGTGCTCGGCGCCGCGGCCTCGACGCTCACCGGGTTCTCGGTGGCGTCGCTGGCGATCTACACCGCCGTCATCTTCGTAGTCGCCGCCGCCGTCACCACCACCGCGGTGGAAGGCCCGCGCCGCGGCAAGAACGCCCTGGCCACCTACCTGGTCTACGGCGCGTTCCTGCTGGCGCTGATCCCGCTGGCAAGCGTGCTGTTCACGGTGCTGCAAAAGGGCCTGCCGGGCATCAACATGCACTTCCTGTTCCACTCCATGAACGGGATCACCGGCGCCGTCGACAACGCCAGCGTCGAGAACGGCACCCCGGTGCTGGGCGGCGCCTACCACGCGGTCATCGGCACCCTGCTGATCACCCTGTGGGCAACCGTCATCTCCGTGCCGGTCGGCATGCTGACCGCCATCTACCTGGTCGAATACGGCAAGAACGGCCCGCTGGCCCGCGCCATCACCTTCTTCGTGGACGTCATGACCGGCATCCCCTCGATCGTCGCCGGCCTGTTCGCCACCGCGCTCTTCGCGGTGCTGCTTCGGCCCGACCGCCCGCATGGGCATCGTCGCGGCGGTCGCGTTGAGCGTGCTGATGATCCCCACGGTGGTTCGCTCCACCGAGGAAATGCTCAAGATCGTCCCGAACGAGCTGCGCGAGGCGGCCTACGCGCTGGGCGTGCGCAAATGGCGCACCGTGGTGAAGGTTGTCATCCCCACGGCGATCTCCGGCATCGCCTCCGGCGTCACCCTGGCCATCGCCCGCGTCATCGGCGAGACGGCACCGATCCTGGTGACGGCCGGCCTGGCCAACAACATCAACGTGAACGTGTTCGGCAACTGGATGGCCACGCTGCCGACCTTCATCTACTACCAGATCCTCGCGCCGACCTCCCCGACAAACGTCGACCCGTCGATCCAGCGCGCCTGGGCCGCGGCCCTGCTGCTGATCGCCATGGTCATGGTGCTGAACCTGGGCGCCCGGCTGGTCGCCGGCCTGTTCGCCCCCAAGAAGGGCCGTTGAGCACCCCGCTCCGGACCCGACACACACAAACTTTCTAAGGAAAAACCAAAATGTCCAAGCGCATCGACGTCAAAGACCTCAACGTCTACTACTCCAAGTTCCTGGCCGTGGAAGACGTGAACATCGAAATCGAAGCCAAGTCCGTGACGGCCTTCATCGGCCCGTCCGGCTGCGGCAAGTCGACCTTCCTGCGCACGCTGAACCGCATGCACGAGGTCATCCCCGGCGGCCGCGTCGAGGGCGAGGTGCTGCTCGACGGCGACAACCTCTACGAATCCGGCGTCGACCCGGTGACCGTGCGCAGCCAGATCGGCATGGTCTTCCAGCGCCCGAACCCGTTCCCGACCATGTCCATCAAGGACAACGTGCTCGCCGGGCGTGAAGCTCAACGGCAAGAAGATTTCCCGTTCCGACGCCGATGACCTGGTGGAGAAGTCGCTGCGCGGCGCCAACCTCTGGAACGAGGTCAAGGACCGCCTGGACAAGCCCGGGTCGGGCCTCTCCGGCGGCCAGCAGCAGCGCCTGTGCATCGCCCGCACCATTGCGGTGAAGCCCCAGGTGATCCTGATGGACGAGCCGTGCTCGGCGCTGGACCCGATCTCCACCCTGGCCATCGAGGACCTGATCAACGAGCTCAAGAGCGAGTTCACCGTGGTGATCGTGACGCACAACATGCAGCAGGCCGCGCGCGTGAGCGACAAGACCGCGTTCTTCAACATCGCCGGAACCGGCAAGCCGGGCAAGCTGATCGAATACGCGGAAACCGCGACGATCTTCTCCAACCCGTCGGTCAAGGCCACCGAGGACTACGTCTCGGGCCGCTTCGGATAACCCCGAGGCAACACAACAGCAGAGCTTCGCCCCGGGTCCAAGGACCGGGGGCGGTACCGGAAGGGGGATCTTCCGGGGATCCTGGAGGGGATCACAGCGGCGGGGCATCGCGCGGAAATTTCGCGCCGTGCCCCGCCGCTGCCGTGTTTAACGGGTGTGCCCGGAGGCTGCGCGGGCCGCGCCGCGCGGCGCGACACGCCAAAACCAACTGCCGCAATATGCGCACTACTGTGCAAAGCGTAATACTGTGGTGTGCGGAGAAGGGAGTGCTGGTGGACACCACGCAATTGCTCAAGGGAGTGCTGGACGTCGCGGTATTGGCCGTGGTCCGCGAGGAAGACGGCTACGGCTATGACATCGTCAGGCGCCTGCGCGCCGCGGGAATCGCGGAGATCGGCGACGCCTCGGTGTACGGGACGCTGCGCCGGCTCTACGCCGCGGGGGCGCTCTCGACGTACGTGGTGCCCTCCGAGGGCGGGCCCAACCGCAAGTACTACGCGATCAAGGCGGAGGGAATCGCCATGCTCGATGAACAGCGGGAAACCTGGAACGAGTTTGCCGCGGTGTTCTCCGCATTGATCAACCAACAACCACCATCGGCAGCCGCCGCGAACCGGAACGGATCCAACTGATGAACACGAACGACCGGAACACCGTCGGCGAATTCGCACGCTCCGTGCGCGCCCAGCTGTCCGACCTTCCCGCGCTCGATGTCGAGGAGCTCACCGAGGGACTCGAGGCGGACCTCGCCGAACGCCTGGCCGAGGGCGGCGAGGAACTCGGCGACCCGGTTGCCTATGCGGCCGAGCTGCGCGCATCGGCCGGCCTCGCGCCCAAGGCGCCGCTTCCGCCCGCTGTCCCCTTGCGCCGGTCGCTGGCCATCAAGGCGCGAGAGGTCCTGGCCGGCCTGCGGGCCCACCCGTCCACGGCCTCGCTGATCGATTTCCTGATCGCCCTGCGCCCCGTGTGGTGGGTGCGCGCGGCTGGATCGTTTTCGGCCTGCTCGTTGCCCTGGTCACCCAGGAATGGCCGCTGCTTCCCGCGGAACTTCTTCGAGTTCGTCGCGTGGGTCGGCTTCTGTCGGGGTGAGCGTGCAATGGGGCCGCGGCCGCTGGCTCGGGTCCGGCACCGCGGGAAAGACGATGAAGATCGCCGATGAGCGTCGTTGCGGCGGTGCTGCATGGTCCCGCTCGCTGCCCATCTCCGCCTACTCGATCCTCAGCAACGCGCAGACGGCCATGCCGCAAACTACGGCATGCGCGGTTTCCCCGGTTCAGGAGGGCGTCTCAACGACGGCAATCCCGTGTCCAACGTTTTCGCCTACGACTGCTCCGGCAAGCCGCTGCACAATGTGCAGCTATTCGACCAGGACGGCGAGAAAGCTGTCCGTTGCCGACACTCGGCCAGGAATACGTCTCCTACTACGACGAGAAACGTGGAGAAGAGAAGTACGGCGTCCCCAACCAATTCGTCACCTCGGGCGACGGCTGGAACATCTTCCCGCTGGACGTCAACGGGATCGGATCCCAAGCGTGGAAGACGCCGACCCGGGCCGTTTCCTTGCGCCCCTGCCGTTCGCCGGAGTCCAGCCGCTGCTGAACGATTGCCAGCTCCGGCGACGCCCACCGTGCCGGAGGTCCTGCTGCCCACCACGATGCCGACGGCGCCGACCCTCGATCCGGAGGGTGTGAAGGCCACCGACGCCAAGGGCGGCGAAAGCGCCACGCCAACCGCAAGCCCGATCCCGGGCACGCCGGAGCCGGGGGAGTCCAAGGCGCCGAAGGAATCGGCCAAGCAGGCCGCCCCGTCGGGGAAGCCGTCGTCCGAGGCCGCCGGAAGGCAACTAGGGGAGCGCACCGTGGTCGGCTGCGCGAGCGGGCTCCGCGTCAGCCGAGCAGCGGGTGCATGGCCAGGAACAGGACCCCGGCCAGCAG
The DNA here is from genome assembly GCA_963818105.1 of uncultured Actinomycetota bacterium. Taxonomy (GTDB): domain Bacteria; phylum Actinomycetota; class Actinomycetes; order Actinomycetales; family Micrococcaceae; genus Paeniglutamicibacter. The sequence continues at coordinate 68,096 of CAWFRB010000043.1, forward strand.
GGCGCAGACCACGGGGGTCGCCACCCAGTGCCGCGCCACCCGGTTCACGTGCCGCCAAATCACCGATTCGAAGCGCTGGTTGGCGCCGGCTCCCACGATGGAGCTGGTGACCGCCTGCGTGGTGGACAGCGGCAGGTGGAAGACCATGGCGCCAAGGAACAGCATGCTCGCGGACACGGACTGGGCGATCATTCCGCGCAGCGGATCCAGGCTCACCAGCCGGTAGGCAATGGTGTGGGCGATGCGCCAGCCGCCAAACAGCACGCCGGCCGCCAGGAACGTGGCGCCCAAGCAGCTGCGTGCCGAGCATGATCGACCCGGGTTGGGCCGCATGCGCGGTCACCAGGGTCAGGGTGAGCATGGCGCCGGTGCGCTGCCCGTCCTGGATGCCGTGCCCCAGCGCCACGGCGCAGGCGGCGACGGCCTGGCCGGCGCGCGAGACCCCGTTGACGTCCGCGGCGCTCGAATGCCGCACCAGCCAGGTGGCCGGAACCACCAGCAGGTAGGAAAAGGCAAAGGCGACCAGCGGGGTGAAGACCAGCGGGATCAATACGCCGCCGAAGAGCATGCGCAGCGCATCGTGCACCCCGTCGTTGCCCAGGATCGCCGAGGCGCCGCTGGCCCCGGCCAGCGCGGAGATCAGTGCGTGGGTGGATGAAATGGGAAGCCCCCGCCACCAGCACAGCAGGCCCCACGCCCCGGCCGCCAGCAGCGCCGCAAGCAGCAGCGCGAGCCCGGGTGTTCCCTCCGGGACGTTGAGTTCAACGGCGGAAATCAGGTAGACGCCGAAGCTGGTGGAGAGCATGGTGCCGACAAAGGTGAAGAACGCCGCGACCAACACCGCGTAGGTGGGGGTCAGCGCCCTGGTGCGGACGGCCGCCGCAACGGAATTCGAGGCGTCGCGGAACCCGTTGAGGAACGCAAAGCCGCAGGTGCACGCAAGGACCAGGAACATCATGAGGGATTGGCCGGTCATCGTCGGGCTCAGGATTCCTTGACCAGGACGCGTCCCAAGTGGTCGGCCACGGCGCGCAGCGATTGCGCCGAGGCAAGGAATTGTTCGGCCACCGACCGGTGCCGGATGATGGTGCCGGCCTTGCTCAGCTCCCCGATTTCCCCGATCCAGGTGCGGTGCGTGCGGTGGGCGCGCTTGGAAATCCTGACCAGTTCAAGCCACAGGTCTTCGAGGTCGTCCATGCGCTGCAACTTGCCCAGCGCCTCGGTGGTGAGCTCTGCCTGGCGGCCGATGAGCTCAAGCTGCTCTGCCGCCCGGTTGGAGAGCTGCCTGCTCCCCAGATGGGCGATGAGGTCGCCGGCGCCGCTGAGCTGTTCGACGGCTTCGTGCAGCAACCGGGAAAAGGTGTAGATGTCCTCGCGCGGCAACGGGTTCACGTAGCTGGTGCGAAGGTGGGTGAGCACCGCGTAGTGGAGATCCGTGGTTTTCACTTCGGAGGCGTTCAACGCGTCCAGGTGCTGTTGGCGGTCCTCGTCGGATCCCAGCATTTCGGAAAGAATGCCGACGCATTGGTGGACTTCGGTGGCCAGCTCGCGCAACAGCTCGAGGCCACGCGTATCCGAAGGGAAAAATCTAAACTTCACGAAGTACCACCGGGTGCGAATGTATGGAAACAGGTCGTGCCCAGTTTACGGGGCAAAGGTTAACAAGCCTGGTTTCGTAAGCGGGGGAGTGCCTGGGGCAGGAATCCTGGAGCCCGGATGGGGAAGTTTAGTGGTGCCGAACCGGGAGCGCCTCTCGGCGGAAGGCCGCTCGTAGCGGCTGAAAGTTGGAGCCCGGGGCTGCCGCGATCCGGCACCATAAGTCAATTTTTCTCGTATCGGACCCCTGCTGTCAACACGGAAGGGGTCAATACGCGCTCAGCGTGAAGGAGCTCTCAGTCAAGTTCCCCGCGTCGCCACAACTCAGCGCAGGCTTCAAGGTCTTCGGCCGTCTTCAGCAGCGAGTGGGCCCTGCGCGTCATAACCGAGGCGCGCGACTCGTGTGAAAGCTCTGCGGCATCCGCCTGTTCGGCCTGCCCCAGGGCAATGACCCGGCAGTAGGCGGCGGTGCGCTCGAGGGCCACGTCGAAGTCGCCCTCGAAGGCTCCGGTGAGGATCGAACTCGTCATTTCGCGCAGTTCCTCCGCTCCCGGGGGCTCGGCGGCACCGGCAATGGCACGGGCGACCTCGGCCTTCGGGGCGCCCGCCGCGAAGAAGGAAGCCATGGCCTCGGCGTTGCCCAGCGTCGCGGCACGAATCGCGTAGAGCCGCCAGAGCGCGCCGGGCAGCGAACGCGCCGGGGTCTTGGACCAGAGCTCGGCAACGATCTCCAGCCCTTCGTCCTCGGCAAGGGTCACGAGCCGTTCGCGCACCTGGGGATCCGCGTTGACCTTGCCGGCACGCACCAGCGCCTGGGCGGTCAGGTGCGCAGCCTCGGAAATCCGTGCGGGATCGGCCCCGCCCTCGAATGGATCAAAGTCCATGGGGGCGAAAGGTTTGGGTTTGTGGTGGCGGAACGTGGTTGCCGGGGGAGTTGTTGCTGGGTGGCCCTTCATGGCCTTGAGGATACTCTGTTCAGCTGGATGCTTGCTCATCGAGCGGCAGCCGGGACGACCCGGCCGCGATGTGGGTGGCGACCAATGCCGTCACGGTTCCGCCCAGGGCCAGGCCGGCGAGCACCACCAGCTGGAACTGGGCTGCCTCCAATGCGGGGGCGCCGCCAAAGAGGGCGCCAACGAAGGCGCCGGGCAGCGTGACAAGTCCTGTTGACTTGGTCTGGTCGAGGTTCGGGATCAGGGCTTCGCGCACGGCCATGCGCCGTGCGGTCTGGGTGGATTCGCGAGGCCGGGCACCGAGTGCGAGCCAGCCCTCGACCTCGCCGCGCTGTGCGCGCACATTCACCAGATAGTGGCGCAGCGCCATGGTCGAAGCGGTCATGCATCCGCCAATGATGATGCCGGCAACGGCAATGACCGACTGGGCCCCCAAACCGACCAGCCCGGTTCCCAGGATGACGGCGAGGGAGAGCAATGCGCCGCAGATGGTTCCCGCGATGCCTGCGCGTGCACCCAGCGGCAGGGATGCCGCTCGCCGGGCCGTGGTGAACGAAGCCGTCGAAAGCATGAGGACGACAAAGAGCACGGCCGTCCACGGGACGGACTCGACCCCGCGCAGCAACAGGGTGATGGCGGCCAGCTGGACCCCGGCGCGAATGATTGCCACCAGCGGAAGCGCGCCCAGCCCGATGCCCGCACGGGCCAACAGGGCCGTCGTTGCAAGGACCATCGCAAGGATGACAACGGCAAACCTGATGTATTCAAACACTTCATGAATTTACCAAGGTTGTCCGAAACCTGCCCGATTATCCGCTAATATAGGTCTTGGCCTTGTGCCATGCGCCTTTAGCTCAGTTGGTAGAGCACTGGACTTTTAATCCATTGGTCGCGGGTTCGACCCCCGCAGGGCGCACAGTCAAACCCGCTCTGACTGGGAGAATCCAGTCGGAGCCGTTTTCTGTTGTTGGCATGGACGAAGCCAATGGAGACGCCGAATGAACTCAAGGGGTTTCGGCGCGCCCGGCCGGTTGAGCTACTTGATCAGGCCGATCAGATGTCGGCAACCTCGGTGTGCACTGCCTTGCTGCCTATGTAAACGTCTTGGGTTGTGGATACTGCCATCCCAGCTGTTCCGCTCCGATGCGGGCAGAAAACCGCTCAGAGTCGATGAGGGTCGCCAGCGTCTTACGGAACGTGTGCGAGGTGACCTAATCGAATTTGAGCCGGTCGCGGACCCGACGCCATTGCTTGGCGACAGCGGACGGATCCCGCCAGTTCCCGGTCAGGGCCGGGAATACCGCGTCACGAACTTTCCGCCCGCGCTGACTTGCCGACGAAGCAGCATCGAGAGGGCAAAATCAGGCAGCGGCAATATGCATTCACCAGATTTGGTCTTACGTATCCGTCTCGAAGCATCCCCTGGGCCACTGGCCCGGTGGCCGACCCGTGGCCTCGATTGGCGACGACAAGATCGAAACCTCATCGGCCAGAAGGTCGGCCCGGGCATTGAGCAGGCTCGGGGAAGTCCATGCGCCGCGCGAATACTTACCGCGACGACTATGGCTTGGGCCGCAGCCACGGATCGAACATTCCATGGCGGCATGCAGCTACACGGGGCCGGCCGCGGCGCACACGGGGCAGTCCAGACATCGAGCGCGTGATTCGGTGGTGCACGAGGGCGGAGCATTTTCGCTTGGTCTCACCCGGAGCATCTGGGCTACGGCATCGGCCGAAACCCGGACACATGCTCGGTGTGCGATTCAGTCACGGATGAACCCCGGCTTTCGGAGGTAGTGAAAGTCGGCTGTTGTTGTCGCGTAGAGGGCTCCTATGGCTTCGAGTATCTTCCGCCGCGGCAACATGCGGCAGCTGCTTGCTAGGGTGGCCGACGCGACGGGTTCGCTGTTCCGGACCGACGGGCTCGGTGGCGGGTCCAGGTAAGTCATCGGCAAGGACTCCGCCCGGAACCGTTGACCTGGGAGCTGGTCCATTACTACCCCGCTGGTGGCTTGCGGGTTCGGGACGCGAGTCAGACGCAATCTGTCGAGAAGTTGGGCCCCGTTCCCCAGCGGATGACCATCCGTTTCCAGAAACCGCTGTGGGGTCACCATCGACTGGCTCGCGGCACCGGCCTTGGCCGGTCCCGCAGTGCGCTGCCCGAGGCCGTCGAGGCGTCTGCAGGGACCGAACTCGACTTACCTGAAAACGGGGTTCCACCGGAGGCCTGCGAGTCGGACTCCCCGCGAGCCGCCGCATCCGCCGTCACCTGCGCGCCGGGCTCGGGCTTGATCGCCGCAGCCACATCGCCGTTGGGTACTGGACCGATGGCACTCACATCGGACACTTCGAGCAGGACGAGCACCAGCACGAGCACGAGCACGACGTGGCGCGCTGACATACGCCGCACGTAAAGGAACGGGGCCGGTTCGGTTGATGTAAACCTGCCGGGCGCGAGTTGCACCTTGGAAGAATCCGTTCACCGAGGACCAGCCGATTTCGCGTGGTCTCCGAACGGTCCTCGCCGGTGGGTTGCCCATCAATGGGCCTGGGGAAGTTGTTTTCCCATCAGGTGCGAGTCTTGTCGGCGTGGGGGCTCCCATTTTCGGTGTTCGAACCGTGGCGAAGGGTTGCCGGCAACCGGTGCTCGTCGACAGACCCGGGCCCGTCCACGATCCCGTCTTCACCTGGCGCGTCGTTGCGATTGCCCGGGCATCTCGAAGGGAAGGGCGATCGTATGTGCAATGCTTGGATGTGCACGCATATCAGGGCATGCACGGAGTTGAGCTGCGCGTGCCCTATTTCATTGAGGCGTGCCGGGGCACTGCGGCCGGAGAGCACCACCAGCCTTGTGCCAGCCGCTGGGTGGCCCGGGTCATCGAGACGTAGCGGTCGACGGCCCCCTCGATGCCGGTCCCGAATTCTTCCGGATCCACGAGTACCACGAGGTCGAACTCGAGGCCCTTGGCCAGTTCCGGGGTCAGCGCCCTGATGCGTGGGGTCGATGTGAATGCGGGATCCCCGATGACACAGGCAATGCCGTCCTCGTGCCCGGCCAGCCACCGCTCCAGGATCGAATCCAGCTCCGAGGCTTTTGCGTGGACAACCGGGATGCCGCTGCTGCGCACCGAGGTCGGCACGTTGGCGTCGGGCAGGGCGGCCCGGATGACAGGTTCCGCCTCCGCCATGACCTCCATCGGCGTGCGGTAGTTGATGTTCAGGGAAGCCAGGGCGATGTCGCGGAACCCGACGCGTTCCAGGCGCTCCTCCCACGACTCGGTGAACCCGTGCCTGGCCTGGGCCCGGTCCCCGACGATGGTGAAGCTGCGCGACGGGCAGCGGCTCAGCAGCATGTGCCACTGGGCATCTGTCAGTTCCTGCGCCTCGTCCACGACGATGTGCGCGAACGGGCCCGCCAGCAGGTCCGGGTCGTTCTCGGCCAGAGCGTCCTCGTCGATGATGACAGGCTGCAGGTCTGCCTGGCGCAGCATGGTCACCAGACCCGTTCCGTCGTCGTCCGCCGCGATCAGCTCGTCGACAACCCGGGCCATCTGTTCCCGCTCGGCTGCGACGGCGGAACGGTGCGCTTCCCGGCGCCGGGAGGCCTGCGGGTCGCCGAGGCGTTGACGTGCCGCGTCCAGCAGCGGCAGGTCGGACACGGTCCAGGCCCGGGGATCCGGGCGTTGCAGCAGGCGGACCTCACCGTCGGTGAGCCAGGGGGCGCACGCATGCAGGTAGCCGGGGGCCGAGAACAGGTTTGCGACAAGGACCGTCGCGTCGAACAGCGGCCACGCCCCGTTGAAGACCTCGGCCAGTTCCGTGTTCTGCAACAGGGCGCGGCGCAGCAGTTCGAGGGGAACGCCTCCGTCTTCGCCGTCAGCCCAACCGTCCCCGTCGTCACCGGCTTCGCCCTCGTTCGGAGAGCTTCCCGGCCAGGATCGACGACCAGCGCCTCCCAGACCTGGTCGCGGGCCTCGTTGTGGGGCGTACCCGGTTCCGCCGGCTCCGAACGCGTCCGCCCAGTCGGCCGGGCCCAGCCAGAGTTCCGCCCAGGGGGTTTCCACCAGCAGCCCCTCGGCGGGCGGCTGCTCGTACATGGCAACGGCCGGTTCGATGGCCTTCACCATGGCGGCCAGGGACTTCAGCCGGGTGACCTCCGGGTCGGATTCGGTGGCGGCGGCGTTTCCCTCGGCGACAAGGTCCCGCAGGGTGCAGGTCTGCACGCCCTCCTCGCCCAGGCTCGGCAGCACGTCCGCGACGTAGGCCAGGTAGGGCTGGTGCGGGCCGACGAACAGCACCGACCCGCGGCGCTCGCCGAGCCGGGGATCGGCGTAGAGCAGGTAGGCGGCCCGGTGCAGGGCCACGACCGTCTTGCCGGTGCCGGGGCCGCCGTCGACAACCAGGGCCCCGCGGGATCCGGCGCGGATGATTGCGTCCTGGTCCGCCTGGATGGTGCCGACAACGTCGCGCATCTTGGGCGACCTGCTGCCGCCGAGGCTCGCGATGAAGGCGGACTGGTCATCGAGCGCGGCGTTTGATTCCAGCCCCTCCGGGGTGAACACCTCGTCCCAGTAGTCGACGACCCGGCCGCGGGTCCAGCGGTACCGACGCCGGCTCGCCAGGCCCATGGTGTTGACGTGGGTCGCGGCGAAGAAAGGTTCCGCGGCGGGCGCCCGCCAGTCGACAAGAAGCCTGCGGCCGTCGCTGTCGGTCAGCCCGATGCGCCCGATGTACACGGGCTCCGGGTCGTCGGTCGTGACAAATCGGCCCAGGCAGAGGTCCATGCCGTAGCGCTGCAGAAGGCGCAGCCTGGAGCTGATCCGGCGGATTTCGGCGTCGCGTTCCACTCCCTCCTGGCCCTTGCCGCCCGGTGCCCTGCGGTGGGTGTCGAGGTGCCGGGCAAGGTCGGCGATCTGCAGTTCCAGGCTCCGGGTGATCGCGGCGAAGTGCTGCTCGTCGCGGGCTATCAGCATGGGGTCGGCCTTGGCTGCAAGGTGGGCGGGGAGGTTGAACGCGGTGGTGTTGACCTGGGTCATGGCATCATCTCCGGTAGTGGATTTGGGGGCGCGTGAAGTGGCCGGACAGCGTCGGCGGCCGGGCGAGGGGAGGCGTCGTGGAATGGTCTGGTTTTCGCTGTGTGCGGGGCCAAGAGGACGGATCCGAACATCGATTATGCGCCTTGCCGGGGGCCTTGCGGCAAGACCCCCTGTGCGTTATAAATTGGAAATGGAGAGGATTGTTTTCTCCTGCTTTTGCCGCACGAATCAATCCCCGTTTCCCGCGTTGGAACGGGGATTTTCCTTTGGGTCCGCTGCAGTCGGCTGATTGCCTGAGCTGCAAGCGGAAATGACGATGGATGGCTCGGGGAAGTGGGCGTGAACCTGGGCGGAGTCGACCCCGCTGCGCGGACACGCAAGGGACACGCGAAATGCCAAATGTTGCGTGGCGCACATTTTTCCCACTATCTTTAACGGGTCAGGCGAAACACTTCTGAAGTTTCTGCCGTCGCTCTAAAAATGGGCGAGATCCGGGTTCATTGCCCGAAGACGAATATGGCCATCACAGTTGTTTGCTACATTCGAAAGTCACAAAAATGCCTACAATTTCCGCCGCGGTTTCCCGCGCCCTTTTAACCTGCACCTCCGAAATTTTCGGGGTCATGGGCAATGGAAACGCACATTTCCTCGACGCCTCGGTTCGCACCGGATTCCGCTTCACCGCCGTCCGCCACGAATCGGCCGCAGTCACCGCCGCCGACGCCTTCTTCCGGATCACCGGAAAGCCGGCGGTTGCCACCACCACCTACGGTGCAGGCTTCACCAACGCCATCACCCCGCTGGCCGAAGCCGCGGCGGCCGAGATCCCCATGATCCTGGTGACCGGCGACCAGCCAACCACCGGTGCCCGCCCCTGGGACGTGGACCAGACGGCAATCAACACGGCTGTCGGCGCCAAGACCTTTGTCGTTGACGCGCAAAACCCCGTGGCGATCACCCTCGCGGCGGTGGCCCATGCACTGCGCGAACGCGTACCCGTGGTCATCTCCCTGCCCTACGACATCGTGGCCGACGAAGCGGCGGACGAGCCGGAACTGACGCTCGCGCGACTTCAACCTGGATCCCGGATACCCGGTGGCTGCACCGGAATTGCTGGCCCAGGCCGCAACGGCACTGAGCGCGGCCAAGCGCCCGCTGGTCCTCTACGGGCGCGGGGCGCGCCTGTCCAACGCGGCCGAGGCAATCGGCGCGCTCGCCGACAAGCTCGGCGCCCTGAGCTCCAGCACCGTGCTGGCCGCAAACCTTTTGTCCTCCCGCCACGGCGACCTGGGCATCACCGGCGGCTTCTCCTCCGAGGAGACCGCGGCGCTGATCCACGAGGCGGACACCGTCCTGGTGCTTGGCGCAAAGCTGAACCAGTTCACCACGCGCTTCGGCGACCTCTTCAACGATTCGGCGCAGGTCATCCAGGTGGACATTGCGCCGGCGGCAACGAACCCGCGCGTCGATGCGTTCATCCGCGCCGACGCAACCGCCGTTGCGGCGGCACTCGTCGGCATGGTCGGGGAGCGGAACGGTGAAGGATCCTGGCTCGGCCAGGTCGGCGACCGCCTCGGAAGGATCAACGAGCACGCCGAGGGCGACGAAACCGCGCCCGACGGGCTGCTGGACCCGCGCTCGGTGGCCCGGACGCTCAACTCGATCCTTCCGGCGCGGCGCCTGGTGGTCCAGGACGGCGGACACTTCATCGGCTGGGGCCCCATGTACTGGGACATCCCGGGTCCGCAGGCGCTGAACCTCGTCGGAACCGCCTACCAGAGCATCGGCATGGGCCTGGCCTCCGCCGTCGGCGCGGGTGCCGCGGCCGGGGAAGGCGAGACCGTGGTGCTCGCCTCCGGCGACGGAGGTTTCCTCATGGGCCTTGCCGACCTGGAATCCGTGGTCCGCTCGGTGCGCAGCGGCGTGATCGTGGTCTACAACGATGCCGGCTACGGGGCCGAGGTTCACCAGTACGGCTCGATCGGCCTGCACGAGGAACCGATGCTCATTCCCGAGGTCGATTTCGCCGCGGTGGCCCGCGGCCTCGGTGCCAGAAGCACCAAGGTCCGCTCGCTGGAGGACTTCGCCGAATTGCGCCAATGGGTTGCGGACGGCGCCAACGGGGTGTTCCTCGTTGACTGCCGCATCAGCCCGGCGGTCAGGGCCCCGTACATGGAGGAAGTGCTCGAGGCCAACCGCAAGGCCGCCCTGGCCCGCGGCTAGCGAACAATTACTTGGGGGAGGGGCGTCCGGCGTCGGTGCATGTATTTGCACTGGCCCGGACGCCCTTTTTGTTTCACGTGAAAACTTTTGGGCGGCCCCGAAAAAGACCTACCAAAAGGTAGGTTTGGAGCTTACTGTTGGATGGTGCGATACCTGAACCTGCTGGCGCTTGGCGCGGCAACCCTCACCGCGGCGGCGGCAATCGGGACTTGCCCCGGTCCAGGCGCAATCCATCCCCGCAGTGAAAACAACCCACGTGAGCCAGGGATCCACCATGCCAGTGCCGTACCCCGAGTCGCTCGAAACCCCCGCGCACGGCCTGCGCGTCGCCACCTTCAACGCCTCGCTGAACCGAAACGAGCCGGGACGGCTGAAGCAGGACCTGGCCGGCCCCGACGACCCGCAGGCGCGGGCGGTGGCGGAGATCGTGCAACGCAACGCCCCCGACATCCTGCTGCTCAACGAATTCGACTACGACGCGGCGGGCAACGCGGCCGGGCTGTTCAAGAAGAACTACCTGTCGGTTTCCCAGCGCGGCCAGGCCGCCATCGACTACCCCTACGTCTACCTGGCGCCGTCCAACACCGGGATTCCCAGCGGCGCAGACCTGGACGGGGACGGGGTCGTGGGCGGCGCGGCCGACGCACTGGGCTACGGCGACTTCGAGGGCCAGTTCGCCATGGTGCTCTATTCGAAGTACCCCATCGACACGGCAAACGTCCGGACCTTCCAGGAGTTCCTCTGGAAGGACATGCCCCACTCGCAATTGCCGACCAACGTACTACGACAAGGTCGTGCAGGGCGTGCTGCGGTTGCCCAGCAAGTCGATGTGGGACGTTCCCGTGAAGGTCGGGAAGGACACCGTCCACATCATCGCCGCGCACCCCACGCCCCCGGTCTTCGACGGCCCGGAGAAGCGCAACAAGCGCCGCAACCACGACGAGATCCGGCTCGTCAACGACTACGTCGGCGGCGGGCAAGGGCCGGCGTACATCTACGACGACGAGGGCGTCCGCGGGCCGTTGAAGCCAGGAAGCATGTTCGTGGTGATGGGCGACCTGAATTCGGATCCCGCCGCCGGCGACTCGGACCCGTCGTCGATCAACGCGCTGCGGAAAAACCCGCTGCTCGTTGATCCCCTGCCCGCCCTGGACACCGCCGACTTCGGCCGCGGAGCCGACGGCATCATGCGTGTCGACTATGTGCTGCCCTCGGCGGCGCTGCAGGTGGGCGACGCCGGGGTCTACTGGCCAGGGCCCGGCCAAAGCGGCTCGGACCTGGTCGACGGGTGGCCCCCGCCGAGCAGCGACCACCGGCTTGTCTGGGTCGACCTGGACATTCCCGAGTAAGCGGTCCGCATCCGGGTGGATGCCGCCGTGAAACGCCGGAGGGGCGGCCGGTTGGCCGCCCCTCCGGCGTGTGCGTTGGTGTCCGTGGTGTCAGGCGCGCTGCCCGGACACGGCGGGTGCCGGAGGCCTCGTCGGCCGGAAGGTCGCTGCCGGAATCCGGGTCGTCGCCCTCGAGCCTCTTGCGCCGGCGCTGGGCCAGGGCGTTGAGCACGGCAATGGCGATGATCAATCCGGTGGTGGCGATCAGCTGGGTGCGGCTGGCCGGGTCGAAGAGCGCCAGCACCACGATGCCCGCGAGCATGGCCAGCGCCAGGATCGACAAATATGGGAATCCGGGCATGCGAACCGGAAGGACCACGCTCGGGTCCTTGTCGGCGCGCAGGCGCAGCACCAGCTGGGACACCGCGATGAATCCCCAGGTGACCAGCAGCGTGGAGCCCACCGCGTTGAGCAGCATCGGCATGACCAGGTCCGGCGCCAGGTAGTTCATGACAACCGCCACGATGCACAGGATGACCGAGCCGAGCACGGCAATGTACGGGGTCTTGTTCTTGTTCCGCACCATCACCACGCGCGGGGCGAGCTTGCGCTCGGAGAGCGAAAGAAGCATGCGCGATGCGGCATATATGTTTGCGTTCATCGCCGAAAGCAGTGCAACGACGACCACCAGCGCCATGATCGAGTCGATCCACGGGATGTGCGCGGCGCCAAGCACCGCGACGAACGGGCCCGCGGCAAGCTCCGGCGAATCCCACGGCAGCACCGCGACCATGACCAGTGCCGAGCCGATGTAGAAGACCAGCACGCGCACCAGCACGCCGCGAACGGCCTTGCGGATGCTCTTGCGCGGGTCGTTGCTTTCGGCCGCGGCAATCGCCACGATCTCGATGCCGCCGAAGGCGAAGACGACCATCAGCAGGCCCGCGCACAGGCCCACGATGCCGGTGGGCATGAACCCGCCGTGGGCCACGAGGTTGCTCAGTCCCTTGGCCTCGACGCCCGGCACCAGGCCGAGGACCAGGGCCGCGCCGACGGCAAGGAACACGACGATCGCGGCGACCTTCATGAAGGAGAACCAGAACTCGAACTGGCCGAACTTGGACACGTGGGCCAGGTTGATGGCCGTCAGCAGCCCCACGAAGATCAGCGACCAGGTTCCCTGCGAAACCCCGGGGATCCAGCCGCCGATGATCGCCGCGGCGCCCGGTGGCTTCCGCGGAAATGACGATGACCGCCTGGATCCAGTACAGCCAGCCGATCACCGCCCCGGCGTTCGGGCCCAGCGCCTTGGTGGCGTAGACGGAAAACGAGCCGGACGACGGGTTGGCCGCGGCCATCTCGCCGAGCATGTTCATGATCAGGATGACCAGGAAGCCGGCCAGCGCAAAGGCCAGGATGACGCTGGGTCCGGCCACCGCGACGGCCTGCCCCGAGCCGATGAACAGGCCGGCGCCGATGGCGCCGCCAATGCCCATCATGGTGATCTGCCGGGTGGTGAGGTTGTTGCCGGAACCCGTGGTGGTGCTGTTAGACATGCGCGGGGGACTCCTGCAATGCGGCGATGACGGAGCTGTGCAATCAGCGCGTTGGCCTGCGCCGAGCCGATGGAGATGCGGATTCCCTCGCCGGCGAAGGCGCGGGCCCAGATGCCCGCCGCGCGCAACGAGGCGTCGACGGCGGCGGTCCGCTCACCGGTGTTGAGCCAGATGAAGTTCGCGTGCGAATCCTCCAGCTCCACGCCCGCCTCGCGGAGGGCGGCAACCAGCTTGGTGCGCTCCTCGATCAGCTCGTCGATGCGCACCTGCAGCTCGGGTTCGTTTTCCAGGCTCAGCACCGCTGCGCGCTGGGCCAGGGCCGTCACGCCGAACGGGACGGCGGTCTTGCGCAGGTTCGCGGCCACGGCGGGCAGGCGCGATGGCGTATCCGATGCGCAGTCCGGCCAGGCCGTAGGCCTTGGAGAAGGTGTGCAGCACCGCAACGTTGGGGTAGCGGCGGAAGAAGTCCAGGCCGATCGCGGATTCGCCGTGCACGTTGAAGTGCACGTAGGCCTCGTCGATGACCACCAGCACGCGGGCCGGGACCTTGGCCATGAAGGCGTCGACGGCGGCGGAGTCCACCACGGTGCCGGTCGGGTTGTTGGGGTTGCAGATGAAGACCAGCGCGGTGCGCTCGGTGATCGCCGCGGCCATGGCCTCGAGGTCGTGGGCGCCCGCGGCGTCCAGCGGAACCATCACGGGGGTTGCCCCGGCCACGTGGGTCAGGATGGGGTAGGCCTCGAAGGAGCGCCAGGCGAACATGACTTCGTCGCCGGGGTTGGTCGTCGCGTGGATCAGCTGTCCCGCGACCTCCACGGATCCGGCGCCCAGGGCGATGGTCCCCGGGTCCACGCCGAAGCGCTCGGCCAGCATGCCGACCAGTTCGGGGGCCGCGGCGTTGGGGTATTCGTTGATGCTTCCCAGCTCGGCGGCCAGGGCGGTCGTGACTGCGGCCAGCGGCGGGAACGGGTTCTCGTTCGACGAGAGCTTGAACGCCTGTTCGTGCTCGCCGGGGGTGGCCCCCTGCTTGTATGCAGGGATCGCTTGGAGTGAAGTGCGCTGGGCGATTGTCATCGTGCCTCCGTGGAATCTACCGGGGGCGCGTCATCGGTGACGCGCCTCACATAAACTACGAAGCTGGTGTCCGCCGGTCAACTGCCCAGCGAAAGACCATACAAGATGTACACGAAGAGTAGCGATGGCAGTTAAATGCTAGGCATTGTGCCCAGCATTTTTCGTAGCCGAACTTAGCCTACCGCCATTGCGGGCCGACGGTTCACGCGGGGCCGCCGGCGCCTCCTCGTCGTCCCCGGAGTTTTGCCGGACGGCCTCCCACGCCAGCGGAAGGGTCCGGTTTTCAAAGTGCGTTTCCAGCACGATCGAGGACGAGGACCTGCTCATTCCCTCGGTCACCGAAATCGCGTCCAGCACCCGTTGCAGGTCCTTGGTCGACCGTGCCACGATCTTCACCAGCATGTCGCTCGACCCGGACACCGTGTGCATTTCCAGGATCTCGGGGATCTTGGCCAGCTCCGCGGCGACCCCGACCTGCCCGCGGTTCTGCTGGATCTTCAACGAGCAGAAGGCGATCACCGGGTATCCCATGGCCGTGGGGTCGATGTGCGGTGCGATGCGGGTGATGACCCCCGACTCGTGGAGCCTGTTCAGGCGGTTCTGCACCGTTCCGCGGGCCACGCCGAGCCGCTTGGAGCACTCCATGACCCCGAGGCCGGGCTCGTCGGTGAGCAACTCGATCAAAGACACGTCCAGCGAATCGATTCTCATGCGCCCAGTATGGGTCGTTTCGCGCCGTCGACGCGAATTCGAGCCGACGGCATTCCGTGTTTCGGCACCTCTCGTCTCAGCGCCCCAGGAGGTGCCGCAAATGCTCGTTGAGCATGGTCCCCTGCGGATCCGCGGCATCGCGCTGGGCCAGGAACTCGTTGAAGTGCGGGTAGGCGGACGCGAGGTAGGAAGAATCCCGGGTGTGCAGCTTGCCCCAGTGGGGCCGCCCGCCGTAGTGCACGAAGACCTGCTCCATCGCCTCAAAGAATTCCCGCGAGGGTTCGCCCGCGTAGCGATGCACGGCAATGTAGGCGCTTTGCCTTCCCGATGCGGTGCCCAGCCAGGTGTCGTCGGCGCCGGTGGCCCGAACCTCCAGCGGGAAGGAAATCTTTTGCGGGTGGGACTCGAGGGCCGTGCGCACGGCCGCGAACACCTCGGGCAGCGCGGCCAATTCGACCGAGTACTCCATTTCGCGGAAGCGCACGCGGCGGGGAGCGACGAAGACCCGCTCGGACTGGTCGGTGTAGCTGCGCACGGCCAGCGCCTTGGCCGCGAGTTTGTTGATCGGCGGAACCGTTGCGGGGATCTTGGCTCCCACCTGGCACAGCGCGGCGAATGCCGCGTTGCCCACCAGTTCGTCGCTGATGAGGCGGCCGTGCCACGGGCACGGGGTCCAGCGGAGCGTCATCGGGCAGCCGCGTATTGGTCTTGGCCAGGGCCGTGTCCGTGTAGGGGAACCAGTAGAACTCCAGGTGGTCGCTCAGCACCACGCGGTCGACAAAGGATTCAAGCATCCCGGCAAGCGGCTCGGGTTCCTCGCGGGCGTGGAGCTTGAAGCGCGGCACGCATTGGAGCGTGATCTCCGTGAGCACGCCCAGGGCGCCAAGGCCCACCCGGGCGGCCTGGAAAAGCCCGGGATTCAGGGCGGGGGAGCACTCGCGGGCCTCGCCGTCCGGCAGGATGATCCGCAGGGCGGTGACGGCCCCGGAGAATCCGGTGAAGGCAAGGCCCGTTCCGTGGGTCGAGGTGTTGATCGCGCCGGCCAGCGACTGGTGGTCGATGTCGCCCATGTTGGCCAGGGCCAAGCCGTAGGGCTCCAGGAGGCGCCCGATGTCGCGCAGCCTGGTTCCCGCGCGAAAGCGGACCTGGTTGGTGAGCGGGTCGACGCGGATGATGCCGCTGAAGTGGTCAAGCGAGAGCAGCGTCCCGCTGGTTGCCGCGATCGGCGTGAACGAATGCGCGCCGCCAACCACCTTCAGGGTGGAACCCGCGTCGACTGCGGCACCCATGGCGGCGGTGATTTCGGATTCGTCCCGCGGCATGGCGACGGTGTCCGGGGTGGCCATCGCGCTTGAGGCCCAATTGCGCCATGTCCCGGATTTCGACAGCCCCGGAATGCGTGGGTTCTTCACAGGAACGCCTTCCCCTCTGCCCTGTAGGTCGGCCAGGAATCAACGATGTGCCCCTGGGAGTACACGGCGATTTCCATCAGCCGTTCGGCAACCTCGCCGGCCTTGGCGTGCCGGAAGTACACGGTGTCGCCAAGCGCCAGGTTGCGGGCGGCATCGCCAACCAGGGGTGTCTGCACTTCGCCCGGACCCTCGGTGCCGCGGTACTTCATGCCGTGCGGCCATGCAATGGTGGGAAGCCGGTCCTGGCCGGCGGGACCCGAAGCCACCCAGCCGCCCCCGAGCACCGTGACGGTGGACGGGTCCGGCCGCCTGACCACGTTCAGCCCGAAGTAGAGTGCGGGCTTCGGCCGGAAATGCCGGTACCCGTCGAAGAGCCCGGGGCCGACGAGCCCCGAACCCGCGGCAACCTCCGTCACCGCGGATTCCCGGGCCGTCGATTCCAGGGAACCGGTGCCTCCGCCATTGACGAATTCGAGGTCCACGAGCGTTTCCAGCGCGGCCACGACCTCCGCGCGGCGCGTGAGGATTTCTGCCGCCGACGCCCGCTGCATGGCGCGCACGGCCGAACCCCTGGCCCCCGCTTCGCCGTTGCCCACGCCGGCTATCTGGCCCTCGTAGGCCATGAGCCCGACCAGCCGGAGGTTCTTGCGCCGCAGGATCTGGACGGCGAGTTTCGTGACATCCGCGGCGCTGCGCAAGGGGGAGCGGGCGGCGCCGATGGTGACGCCGCGGACCGGCTTGTAGGAGGCATCCATGTCGATGGCGACCCGGACCGGCGGGTGGCCGGGTGCCGCCCGTTCCAGCAGGTCGATCTGTTCGATGTCGTCGACCATGAGCGTGACGGCCTCGCGCGCCGCGTCGCTGGCCACCAGGGCCTGAAGCGCCGAGGCATCCGCGCACGGATATCCCACCACCACATCGCGGGTTCCGGATTCGGCAAGCCAGATGGCCTCGGGGAGGGTGAACGCCAGGACGCCGGAGAAGCCGGGCTTTCCCAGGGTGTGTTCGAGGGCGCGGCGGATGCGCAGCGACTTGGAGGCGACCCGGATCGGCTTGCCCGTGGCGCGCTGCACCAGGTCCTTGGCGTTGGCCTCGAAATGTTCCAGGTCCAGCAGCCCCACCGGCCGCGAGACGAGGTTGGCCTCGGCCAGCGCCTCGTCGTACGCCGCAAAGCGGACCGCCGCCGCCAGCTCGCTGGCCCGGTTCCCTGCTGGTTTTGCGTTGAACACGAACTGCCTCCTTCGGCAACCACGCACAAGTGATCCCCGTCACCGCGGGTTGACCTCAACTTACATCATGACCGGAACGAAATGGCGAAGTGAAGCAAGCGGTTACGCTGGGTGCATGGACGAGGCGATCTATTCCCGGGAGGCCGACCAGCGGGGCAACACCGACCTGGTGATCCTGCTGCA
The DNA here is from genome assembly GCA_963818105.1 of uncultured Actinomycetota bacterium. Lineage (GTDB taxonomy): Bacteria > Actinomycetota > Actinomycetes > Actinomycetales > Micrococcaceae > Paeniglutamicibacter. Next base: position 85,397 of record CAWFRB010000043.1, read on the forward strand.
CGGTTACGGGTCGAACCCCGAGCGCATGCTGCCGTGGTTTTCCGCGCTTCCCGCCGGCGTTACCGGTGCCGCGCTCCGCGGACCGCTGGATGTCGGGGGAGACCGGGGCTGGTTCCTGCTGGACTATTTCCTGGCAAACGATTTCGCCGAAGTGGTCTCCGCCGCCCAGCGGGTCTTCGACTGGCAGGACAAGTACGCAATCGGCTACCGCTCGATCAGCCTGCTGGGCCATTCCCAGGGGATGGCCATGGCAACCACGCTGCACAGGCTTCGTCCGGGAACCTACAAGTCGATCGTCGGGCTCAGCGGATTTGTGTTGTCCAACGAACTGTTGAACCTCACCGACAGCGAGCCTGCCCCGGGGCGGGGCATCCCGTTTTTCTGGGGGCGCGATCCGCAAGACCTGGTGATCAACACCGACGCGGTGGACTTCACCCGGGACTGGCTGGAGAGGAACACGTGCCCTGACGGCACGCAGCTACCCGGGAATGGGGCATGGGTTCGGGGCGGATGAGAACCGGGACGTGGCGAGTTTCCTCAAGCACTACCTGCGGTAGCCGGCGGGCGTTGGCCGATTCGTGCCAACAATCAACCGGATGGTTGATTCGCCTGCCGTCGTTCCACGGCAGGGTGGAGGGTGAGACGGTTGTGCTTTGAGGCCCGAGAGCCCAGCCCGTTGTTTGTTCATCCTGTCGGGCGCCACCGAATGGGAGTGTCACCAAGATGATGCGCATGTTGTACACGGCTTTTGCCTTCGGGATCACCGGGGTTCTCTCCGGCCTCTACTACCGGGAGCTGACAAAGAGCCATGACTTTGTGGACCGTTCGGCATCCCAGCTTCCGCTGGTGCACACGCATCTTTTGATCCTGGGATTCATTTTCCTGCTGATCATCATGGCGCTTGAGAAGATCTTCAGCATTTCCTCCATCGCACCCCGCGCCTTCACCTGGTTCTACTGGCTGTGGACCGTGGGCGTGGCGTTGACCGGCGGCATGATGCTGGTGAAGGGAACCCTGGTCGTTGTTGGTGCCGACGCGAGTTCTGCGGCGTTCGCCGGAATCGCCGGTCTGGGGCACATCGCCCTCACCGTCGCCATCGTGCTGCTCTTCGTGGCGATGCGTGCGGCGGTCAAGAAAAGCGTTTCCGTTGAAGCGCAAAAGGCTGCACAAGCCGC
>CAWFRB010000044.1:0-157732 GCA_963818105.1 uncultured Actinomycetota bacterium
CGATTTCACCTCCCGGCAAATCCCCTGTAACCACCCAAGTCACCGCCGCGATTCCCGAGTTTACGCGGAAAACAGGGCCAAATCGGCCCTGAAACAAGAAGGGCCGGAGCTGGGAAGTGTCGTGAATCACCACACTTCCCCGCTCCGGCCTTCCATCACATCCTATATACGGTGTGGTGAAGCCTTAGTTAGGCAACTTCTACAACCGCCAGGTTCTTCTTGCCTCGGCGAACCAAAAGGTACCGGCCGTGGAGCAGTTCTTCACGGCTGACTACTGCATCCAGATCCGAGTACTTCACGTTGTTGATGTAGGCACCGCCTTCACCAACCGTGCGGCGTGCGGCCGACTTGGATTCGGAAAGCCCCGAAGCAACCAATACCGAAATGATGTCCAGCTCTTCACCGTCGACGGTGGTGCTTTTCAGTTCCCCGGTGGCCGCGCGCAGAGTCGCTTCGTCCATATCGCGCAATTCGCCCTGGCCGAAGAGTGCCGCGGAAGCGGCAATGACCTTTTCGGTTGCTTCGACACCGTGAACCAGCGAGGTCACGAGGTAGGCAAGTTCCTTCTGGGCCTTGCGGGCAAACGGGCGCTCTGCTGTTTCCTTTTCCAGGGCTTCGATCTCTGCGCGGCTCAGGAAAGTGAAGACCTTCAAGCGCGAGGCGACGTCGGCATCGGAGGTGTTCAGCCAGAACTGGTAGAACGTGTACGGGCTGCACATCTCGGCGTCCAGCCAAATGGCGTTGCCCTCGGACTTGCCGAACTTGGTTCCGTCCGAGTTGGTGATCAGCGGGGTGCCGTAAGCGTAGGCGCTCTTGCCCTCGACCTTGCGGATGAGGTCCGTACCGCTGGTGAGGTTGCCCCACTGGTCCGAGCCGCCGGTCTGCAGGGTGCAGCCGTAGAGCTTGTGCAGCTGCAGGTAGTCGTAACCCTGCAGTACCTGGTAGCTGAACTCGGTGTAGCTGATGCCCTCGTCCGAGTTCAGGCGGGCAGCAACGGTTTCCTTCTTGATCATGGTGCCGACGCGGAAGTACTTGCCGACTTCGCGCAGGAAGTCGATCGCGCTCAGCGGCGCGGTCCAGTCAAGGTTGTTGACCATGCGTGCGGCGTTGTCCCCCTCGAAGGAGAGGAAGCGAGCGACCTGGGCCTGCAACTTGCCGACCCACTCGGCCACGGTCTCCTTGGTGTTAAGGACACGCTCCGCGGTCTGGCGCGGGTCACCGATCAGGCCGGTGGACCCGCCAACCAGGCCGAGGGGCTTGTGGCCGGCCAGCTGCAGACGGCGCATGTTCAGCAGCTGGACCAGGTTGCCCAGGTGCAGCGACGGAGCGGTGGGGTCGAAACCGCAGTAATAGGTAATGCTCTCCTCGGAGAGGACCTTCTCCAGCTCGGTTTCATCGGTGGAAACATGGACCAGGCCACGCCACTTCAGCTCCTGCCAGATGTTTTCAAAGGACGGATCATTACTTTGTCCCGACAGTGCGGGATTCTGCTCAATTTCAGACACACTACTAAATTAGCAGTCTCCGGCGATCTTTTCCCTTAGGCGTCGATCCCGGCCGGGAGCGATCCCTCGGCAAGGATGCGCAGGCGCTGGGTCGTACGCGTCATGGCAACGTAGAGGTCGCCAACGCTTCCCTCGACCTCGTCGACCAGTTCCTGGGGTTCCAGGACCACGACGACGTCGAACTCCAGGCCCTTGGATTCGCGCGCGCCAAGCACCACGATGTCCTGGCTCAACCCGCCGGAGCCGGTGCCCACGCGGCGCCCGAACTGCTCGACGACCGCCGAACGCACCGCGCGGAGCATGGATTCGGGAACGATCACGGCCAGCAGGCCGCCGTCGGCGATTTCCACCTCGCCGGGCAGGATCTCGCGGAGCTTCTCCAGCATGGTGCCCTGCGCCAGGCGGTCCACGATCGGCGGCCATTCGCCCTCGCGCACGGCCTTGGGCGTGGAGATGGTCAGGCCCGCGGCGTGTGCCACGCGGGTCGCGGCCTCGGCGATCTGCATCGGCGTGCGGTAGTTGACGGTCAGTTCCTCGAGCGTGAAGCGCTCGGCCACGAACGGGCGCATGGCCTGCTCCCAGCTGGTGGCGCCGGAGGCCGAGGAAGTCTGGGCGATGTCGCCGACCACGGTGAAGGACTTCAGCGGGCAGCGGCGCATCAGCAGGCGCCACTGCATCGGGGAAAGTTCCTGCGCCTCGTCGACCACCACGTGGCCGTAGGCCCAGTTGCGGTCGGCCATGGCACGCTCGGCCGCGGTCTGGCGGACCGCGGTCTCCTGGTTGATCTCGGCCAGCTCCTCCGCGGTGACGAGCCCGTCCATGCCCGCGTTGAAGAGCATCTCGTTGACGTTGCGCAGCGTTGCCTCGGCGTTTTCCACGTCGCGCTTCAGCTGCGCCTCGGCGCCGGCTTCCTTGTTGCCCACCGCGTGGAACTCGCCAAGGAGTTCGGCGGCCTCGTCCAGCAGCGGCACGTCGGCCTCGGTCCACGGCGAACCCGGGGCGCGGTACAGCGCCTTGAGCTCCGCCTCGCGCAGCTGCGGCGCCGCGGCGGCCATCAGGTGCGGCTTGGCGAAGAGTTCCTCCAGCAGGGACTGCGGGGTCAGCGGCATCCAGCACAGGTTCAGGGCGATGCGCACGTCGCGGGACTCGCGCACCTCCTGCACCAGGTAGCTGCGGTCCACGGCGTTGCCGTTGCCCGCCGACTCCTCAAGCTTTTGCTGCAGCTGTTCGGCCAGCTCGCGCACCAGGGTCTTCACGAAGATGTCGCGGGCCTCGTTGTGCGGCTTGTGTGCCGAACGGGCCCTTTCGCGGGCGTGGCGGACCTGGCCGCGGGTCAGCGTCAGCCGGGTGCCCTCGACCACGACGCGGCGGTCCTCGGCGAGCAGCCGCTGGCGGTTGGACACGGCCTTGGCGACGACCTTGGCCATGAGCTGCCTGCCCTTGACGCGGGCGGTCTCGCGGTTGTGTTCCGGGATGGCGCGCAGGCCCGGGTACAGCTCCCCCACCGAGGACATGACGACGCCGGTCTCGCCGAGGGAGGGCAGCACGCGTTCGATGTAGCGCATGAAGGAGGAGGACGGGCCGACCAGCAGCACGCCGGCGCTCTTGAGCCGTTCGCGGTGTTCGTAGAGCAGGAAGGCCGCGCGGTGCAGGGCCACGGCGGTCTTGCCGGTGCCCGGTCCGCCCTGGACCACCAGCACGCCGGCCAGCGGCGCGCGGATGATGCGGTCCTGTTCGGCCTGGATGGTGCCGACGATGTCGCCCATGCGGCCGGTGCGCTTCTGCGTCAGGGCCGCCATCAGCGCGCCCTCGCCCTGGTGGTCGTGGGCCTCGCCGAAGAGCTCGGTGTCCAGCACCTCGTCGTCGATGCCCAGCACGGTGCGGCCGCGCAGCATCAGGTGGCGGCGGCGGCGCACGCCCTGGCGGTGCAGCGCCGTGGCCTGGTAGAAGGCGGCGGCCTCGGGGGCGCGCCAGTCGACCATCAGGCGGGTGAGCTCGTCGTCGGTCATGCCGATGCGGCCGATGTAGCGCGGCGCGCCCGGCTCTTCGCCGGCGCGGTTCACGTTGTCGTCAAGGTCAAGGCGGCCGAAGACCAGGCGGTCCTCCACGGCGTTCAACTGTGCCAGCCGGTCCTCGTAGAGGGCAGCGAAGGAGTCGCGTTCGGACACGTTCTGCAAGGTGCCCTGCGCCCCGGTGGCCCGGGTGCGGGTCAGCTGTTCCTTCTTTTCGGCGCGCAACTCATCGAGCCGGCTGTAAAGCTTCGCAACGTAGTCGCGCTCAGCTTCTAGCTCCCGGTGAACGGTCGTGGACTCTGACATTCAGCACTCCTGATGGAACGAATTCGTGGACAGACAAGTTTACTCTCTTGCGCGCCGGCCAAATGACGGTCGCGCCGCGGCGCGCCTAGACCAGCTGGAGGGAATGCACCGTGTGGCCGGCGAGCTTCTCGCGCCCGCCCAGGCCGTCGAGCTCAAGCACGACGCCCACGCCGATGACCTCGGCGCCGGCCAGCTCGAGCAGGCGCACCGCCGATCCGACGGTTCCGCCGGTGGCCAGCACGTCGTCGAGGATCAGCACCCGGGTGCCGGGGGCCACGTCGTCGCGGTGGATCTCCAGGGTGCCGGTGCCGTACTCGAGGGTGTATTCGTCGCGGAACACCTCGCGCGGCAGCTTGCCGGCCTTGCGGACCGTGATCATCCCGGTTCCGGTGGCGTAGGCCCCGGCGGCCGCCAGGACGAAGCCGCGGGCCTCGAGCCCGGCGATGACGTCGAACTGCCCCCGGAAGGGTTCGATCACCTCGTCGACGATGCGGCGCAGGCCCTGGGCATCGGCGAAGACCGGGGTGAGGTCCTTGAAGGAAATGCCGGCGCTGGGGTAATCGGGAACGATCTCGCTCAGTCGGTCAAGCATTTCGGTAATGGTTTCAGGCTCTGGATTCACCCGTACAGTCTAGTGCCGATTATGTGCCCCGCCGACGCGGCGCGGCACGGCGGTACGGCGAGACGCTCGGCTCCCCCGGCAGCCAATACCTGTAGGGGTAGGCCTCGCCGCCGCCCTCGCCGGACACCCCGGTGCGCGGGCCGCGGCAATGGGCCAACGGAATTGTGGCCAGGTTCTCCAATCCCAGCGAGGGTCCGGGCTCCCCGGCGGTGCCCCGCAGGTAGGTCGGTTCCGTTCTGGCGCAGGCCGAGTCCCAGCCCCTGGGCCAGGCGTGCCGGGCCGCTGAGCAGCAGGTGCGCCGGCACGGTGCTGTTGCCGCGCCGGGCGCGGACGACGTCCTCCCCCGCGAGGACCTCCCCGGCCCGCATCAGCACCGCCGAGGCGGTGCCGTCGCTGCCGCAGACCACGTTGGCGCAGTGGTGCATGCCGTACGTGAAGTAGACATAGGCGGTGCCGGGCGGCCCGAAGAGCGCGGCGTTGCGCGGGTCTTCCCGCGGTAGGCATGGGAACCGGGATCGTTGGACCCGTTGTAGGCCTCGACCTCGGTCAGGCGCACCACCACCAGCTCCCCGTCGATGAAGCTGGAGACCAGGGCGCCGAGCAGGTGCGGGGCCAGGCGGACCGAGTCCAGCGCCAGCAGCTCCTCCCAGGTCCCGCTCCCCATGCGCCCGCTGCCTTCCCGGTCCCCCGGTGTGCTAGTTCTTGGCCTTCAGCTTCACGAACCAGGGACCGAGTTCGGGCAGGGCGGCGCCGTCGGCACCGGCGGTGGCCTGGATGGGCCCCAGCGGCTCGCGGCCGGCCAGCCAGGCGGCCAGGTCGAAGGCGGTGCCGCTGAGCACCGTGGCGTCGTCCCCGCTGCCCAGCACGATGCGCTGGGCGCCGTGCGGCTGCAGGATGTAGCGGCGGGACTTCGGGAACCCGGCCCTCGAGCGCCTCGAAGAGGTGGGCACAGAAATCCGGGTCCCAGTCGGCGACCGAATAGGCCAGGGCCAGGTCGGAGGTGTGGATGACCAGCTCGCGCCAGATCGCGTAGAAGAGGTCCTCCACGCTGCCGCCGTCGCGGAACCCGGTGGGCAGGGACCACTCCGCCGGGCTGATGCCGCGGATGCTGGCTTCCAGCGCGTCGAGGGACTCGGAGGTCCGGGCCAGCAGCGCGTCGGCGCGCATCAGTGCGGTCAGTTCGATGGCTTCGTGGCGCCTGTCCATTCCGCCGTCGTACATCTCGAATGGCTTCTCGGCGCCGGCGGTGTCCAGCTGGCGCGTGGCGGCACGGCTGAATCCGTCGATGTGGGCCAGCACGTGGGCACGGCTCCAGCCGGGCAGCACGCTGGGTGCGGCGGCGGCGGCCCCGTCCACGGAGGAGATCGTTTTCCGAAGGGTCGATACGGCGGCGAGGATCCGGGCGGCCAGGTCCTGTTGCGAAAGCTCAGTCATGCCGATCAGCATATCCGCACCGGTAGCCGGAAATCACGAAGGCGGGGCCCGGTTGAACCGGTCCCCGCCTTCGCCCGCATCACCTGCGGGCCGTTAGCCGGCGAAGTCGCGCACCGGCACGAGTGCCGCCTTGAGCGCCTCGAGCTGGGAGGCGACGGCCGACGGGGCGGTGCCGCCCTGTGCCGAGCGGGAGTTCAGCGAACCCTCGGTGGAGAGCACCGTGCGGACCTCGGGGGTGAGGTGCACGGAGATGCCGGCGTAGTCCTCGTCGGACAGGTCCCACAGCTCGATGTCCCTGGACTCGGCGAGCTTGACCGCGGCGCCGGAGAGCTCGTGGGCCTCGCGGAACGGCACGCCCTGGCGGACCAGCCATTCGGCGATGTCCGTGGCCAGCGCGAAGCCCAGCGGCGCGAGCTCGGCCATGCGCGGGGTGTTGAACTTCAGGGTGGCGATCATGCCGGAGACCGCGGGCAGCAGCAGTTCCAGGGTGTCGGTCGCGTCGAAGACCGGTTCCTTGTCTTCCTGCAGGTCGCGGTTGTAGGCCAGCGGCAGCGCCTTGAGCGTGGCCAGCAGGCCGGTCAGGTTGCCGATCAGGCGCCCCGCCTTGCCGCGGGCCAGCTCGGCGACGTCCGGGTTCTTCTTCTGCGGCATGATCGAGGAGCCGGTGGAGAAGGCGTCGTCCAGGGTGACGAAGGAGAATTCCTTGGTCGCCCACATGATGATTTCCTCCGAGATGCGGGAGAGGTCGACGCCGATCATGGCGGCGATCCACGCGTACTCGGCGAACACGTCGCGCGCGGCGGTGCCGTCGATGGAGTTCCAGGCCGCGGAGTTGAAGCCCAGGTCGGCGGCAACGGCGTTCGGGTCCAGGCCCAGCGAGGAGCCGGCGAGCGCGCCGGAACCGTACGGGGAGACCGCGGCGCGGGCGTCCCAGTCGGCGAGGCGCTGGACGTCGCGCAGCAGCGGCCAGGCGTGGGCCAGCAGGTGGTGGGACAGCAGGATCGGCTGCGCGTGCTGCAGGTGGGTGCGTCCGGGCATCGCGGCGTTGGGGTGCGCCTCGGCCTGTTCGACCAGGGCGTCGATGGTTGCCAGCACGCCGCGGGCGATGATGCGGGCGTGGTCGCGCAGGAACATGCGTCCCAGGGTGGCGATCTGGTCGTTGCGCGAGCGGCCCGCGCGAAGCTTGCCGCCCAGGGCCGTTCCGGCGCGTTCGATGAGGCCGCGTTCGAGGGAGCCGTGGACGTCCTCGTCGGAGTCGGAGGCCACGTAGGCGCCCGAGACGACATCCGCCTCGAGGGCGTCGAGGGCCGCGATCATTCCGGCGAGCTCCTCGGCGTCGAGCAGTCCCGCGGCGTGGAGCACGCGTGCGTGGGCACGGGATCCGGCGATGTCGTAGCGTGCCAGTCGCCAGTCGAAGTGGGTGGACTTGCTCAGCGCGGCGAGGGCATCGGCCGGCCCGCCGGCAAATCGTCCGCCCCAGAGTGCGCCTTCATTAGTTGACGATCCCATATCTTGTCCTTCCGAGCGCCGCCAGGGGCGCCGGTTCGCTAGCTGTCCAAAACCACTGTCCATCCTAGTCCAGCGCATGTGAGCCAGATCTAGTTCAGGAGAGTTTCCTAATACTTATGCATAAGTCTACATAACTATTCAGCGCGGTGTGTGCGCGAGGGATTCCGGCGGCTCAAACCGGTACGATTTTCCCATGACTGAAACGAACGCCGACGGCGCATTGACCGATGAAGAACTTGCGTTTCTGCATTCCATCTTCGACTTGGCACGCGAAGGCGCAACCGAAAAGCTCATGGCCATCATCGACCAGGGCATCCCCGTGGACCTCACAGACTCCAAGGGCGACACCCTGATGATCCTGGCCGCCTACAACGGACACGACGAAATCGTTGCCGGCCTGCTGGAGCGCGGCGCCGACATCAACCGCCTGAACGACAAGGGCCAAGGCGCCCTGACCTGCGCGGTCTTCCGCAAGAACGAACCGCTGACGCGCTTCCTGCTGCAAAACGGCGCGGACCCCAAGCTCGGCGCGCAAAACGCACTGGCCGTCACCGACATGTTCGGGCTGCCCGAGCTCAAGGCAGTCATCGAAGAGTACATCCAGGCATGAAACGACGGCTGCGCAGCCTGACACTCCTTGCCATGGGTTGCGCGGCCGGGCTGTGCCTTGCCTCATGCACGTATCTCGGGGCCGACAACGCGCCCCGGCTCCACTCCCCCGGCGCCAATCAATCTTCGGCACCGTCCACCGATGCATCGAGCGACGCAGAGGGTCGAAGGATTCTCCGGGATTCGATGGATGCCCTCCAGACGGCGATGGAAGTCAAGGTGTCCGCCAAGGGAACCACGGACGGCGTGCCCTTCAGTTACGAAGTCTCCGGCGACTACGACTTCGCGAACTTGCAAGCGTTCGAGATGCGGGACGGCAAGGGCCACGTTCAATGGCTCGCGGATGGGTCGACGTCGACCTATTTCGTCAAGGCCAACAAATGGCACGGCGACCTGATTGAACCTACCGACCATGTCGACTTCCTCGACGCCCTGCGGGAAGACCGCTGGCTGATGCTGCCCAAATCCGAGGCCGCCTCCATGATCCTGGCGTCAGATGAAATCGATGAACTCATCGATTTCATCGAAGCATCCGTCGACTACAAGCACATGAAGTACCAGGGCGTCCACGATCTGGGCGGCGTTCCCGCCCATCGCTTCAGCTCACCCGAGTCAACCCTGTGGCTCAGCAACACGTCTTCCCCGCTGCCCATGCGCCTCGAGACCGTTAGCTACGACCCCTACACCCGGATGACGAGCACCTACAGGGACTGGGACGAAGAGATCCTTCTCGACCTTCCCGTCAAGGGCGAATACGCAACGGTCTCGGAGCGCACCAACCGCAAGGCCTAGTCACCTTGGCGCGCGCCCATGGCACACTTTCCATATGGCCTTGACCCCCTGTTCCGACCCATCTCCCGCCGATTGGATAACGGGCAGTGTCCTGCCCAAGTGGGACCCTGGCGCTCTTCGGCCCGGATTGTTTCCCGGGCCATGCCGGTTGCGATTTCTGCCGGACCCCGCATACCCGGGCCAGGCCGAAGTCGATGCCGCGACCGCTGACGATGCCCCCACGGAAAGCGACCTGCTTCGCACGGCCCTCGCGGTCCTGGCAGGCCACACCGGCACACCCGACGACTGCTTTTTCGCACTGTGGGATGGTTGGGGCTCGGACCTCGAAGGCGGCGACGGCGCGTGGCTCGTCGACGAGGAAACCCGCGCCGTCACCAAGGGACCGCGAATCGCCCCGGCTTTTCCGGCGTCGGTGATGGACGGGCCCAAGCTCCACATACCCGACCGCGCCTATTTCCTGTTCCGTGGCAAGTTGTCGGATTTCGGCGATTGGGGCGCCGCCGACATGTGGCCGGGGCAGCCCCGGTTCTCCATGCCCAACCCCGCCTTGATCTGGCCCGCCGACCATGCCTGGTGCATCGCCAACGACGTCGATCCGCACTGGGCGGGGATCGCTGCGGGAGCGGAAGCAATCGGGCATCTCCTCGCAACCCCGGGCCTCGACCTGGTTCGCGCCGATCCCGGTGAGGAACAGCCGTACTACCGGTAGCCGGCACCGCGGCATCCGCGGAAAGCGGACGTTGCCGCACCCGTCGGCTGCGGGAATCCACGCCCCGCCACCCCGTGCCGGCCGCTCGGCTTCCACGGCCACACAAGCCGGTCCACGCCCGCGATCCCGGCCGTCCCCGAAGGCCCCGTCGTCATGAACTGTGAAATGGCTGAGGATCTAGCGCCGGGTGATGGTCACGGGCGTATGGTGTTGCTTATCAGGAGATTTCGACCACTGACAGGAGCACTGAAATGCAAATCGACATCGTGCAGGGCGACATCACAACTCTGAAGGTTGATGCGATCGTCAATGCTGCAAACACCTCGCTTCTCGGCGGCGGCGGCGTTGACGGTGCGATTCATGCGGCAGCGGGTCCCGAGCTCTTGGCCGAATGCCGCAAGCTCCGGGCGACGACCTATCCTGACGGGCTTGCCTCCGGTCTGGCGGTTGCCACCGGCGCCGGCAATCTCCCCGCGCGATGGGTGATCCACACCCCCGGCCCCAATCGCCATGTCGGACAGACGAGCACCAAGGTTCTTGCGAATTGCTTCACCAACAGCCTGTACGTCGCATCCCGCCGGGGTGCCACGAGCATCGCGTTCCCGGCCATCGGGGCCGGGGCCTACGGCTGGGATCCGGACGAGGTCGCCGCGGTCGCCGCGGAAGCAATCAAGAACTGGTTTGATACCTACAAGCACGTGACATCGATCCACCGCGTGGTCCTGGTCGCCTACAACACCGATGTCGAGGCCGCCTTCCACAAGGCATTCGACACCCCGCGCACGGAGAGCGAATTGGTCCACGACCACTGATCGTCCCGCGCCCGATCCAGGCAAGGCGTTGTTCCCCGCCACATGCGGGGAGCAACGCCTTGAACTCCTTAATCGTCGATCCGTGCCCGATGGCGAAGGCCGACCACGTCCCAAGGTTCCTTGCCGTGGGCCTGCTTTAACGGTTTCGCGTTTGCAGGGGCAGCGGCGTTTAAGCCGCTGGAGCCGGCTCCTGGCCGGCTTGCCGCTTTTCCCAGCAGTCCCGGACGCCTTGGATATACTCGCTCGCCGGGGACAAGCCGTGCGGCAGTACCTCAAAGACGATTTCCCGCCCTGCACGCCGTTGGCGCACCAGCCCGGCGGCGCTCAGGACACCAAGGTGCTTGGCCACCGCTTGGCGGCTGATACCGAGCGGCGGGCTGAGCCGGGAGGCGCTGGCTGCCCCGCCTCCCAGCAGTTCCAACAGCTCGCACCTCGTGGCATCCGCAAGCGCGGCAAAGATCCGTTGTGGCGACACCCCAACGGATTGGCTGGTCATTTTCCGCTCAGGTGGCGCTTGGCTGCCTGCAGCTCAACCTTCCACCCGAGCGTATTGGAGGAAATCACGCGGGAGTGCTCCTCCGCATCGAATCCGGCGAAGCCGCTTTCCATGACCCGCAGGCGCACACCGCCCGCAGTTGATCCGCTCGATCCAGAACTCAATGAGCGTGTTCGGCACCGGGTCGTCCCATTCGTCTCCCCCAAGAGAACGAAAGGCCGCGTACCGGGGTGAATCCAGGGTGATTGCCTCGAATTCGAACCGCCCGTAAATTGCATCATGCACGACGGAAAACGCGCCGCTGGTTTCTATCCGGTGTTTCCCGATCTCGCCGCCGTTGATGAACCATCCAGGCTCCCTGACCAGTTCCCACACTGCTCCCGCGCTGGCATCGATGTCCACCGAAACCTCGATGGCATCTTGAAGTGTTGTTTCCACGAGTTCCCCCTCAAAAAAGCCGTCCCCCTGTGCAACAGAATGATTGCACGTGGGACGGCTCTTCTCAAGGTTTGTTCCCGGCCACCCGCAGGACGGACCAGCCGGCGCGGGAAGACCCCGCAGGCAGACCTGGCACGTGGTTGGCCGGCCTGCGGAACCTGACTACTGCGGATCCGCCAGGGCCAGGAATCGCGCCGCGACCTCGGCCCCGCCGTCCACCTCGCGGGTCACCAGCATGACGGTGTCGTCCCCCGCGATGCATCCCAGGATCTGGGGCATCGTCGAATGGTCGATCGACAGCGCAAGGAAGTTCGCGGCTCCCGGAGGGGTCCGCAGGACCACGATGTTTCCCGAGGCCTCGGCCGTGATCAGGAGTTCGGCGCATTGCTTGGCCAGCTTGGCGTCGTGGACCTCTTGGCTGACCCCCGCGCGGGGGCTGCGGTCCCCGCCTTCCTGGCGCATGGCATAGACCAGTCCGCCGTCCACGCCCCGGACGCGCACGGCCCCCAGCTCGACCAGGTCGCGGGACAAGGTCGCCTGGGTGACAGCCATGCCCTCCTCGGCGAGCAGGGCCACCAGCTCGGCCTGGGAACGGACGGTGCTGGTCGACAGGATGGAGCTCACCCGCGCCTGGCGGGCGATCTTCGTGGTGGGTTGGAAGGATGCGCTCGAGTTCATCGGTTCCCGGCCACCCCTGCGACCTCTGCCAGGTCCGACTTGGCCATCAGCCAGGCCATGATCGCCTTCTGCGCGTGGACGCGGTTCTCCGCCTCGTCGAAGACGACCGACTGCGGTCCGTCGATGACGTCGGCGGAGATCTCGTAGCCGCGGTAGGCCGGCAGGCAGTGCAGCACGATCGCGTCGGCGGCGGCCTGCGCCATGGCGGGTGCATCCACCGCGTAGTCGCGGAAGAGCTCCATGCGCTGCGCCTTCTCGTCCTCCTGGCCCATGGAGACCCAGGTGTCGGTGGCCACCACGTCGGCGCCGGCCAGGGCCGCCGCGGCATCGGTGGTCACGAGCACCGAACCGCCGGTTTCGGCCGCACGCTTTTCGGCGGCGGCGATGATCTCCGCGGCCGGCAGGTAGCCCTCCGGGCCGGCGATGCGCACGTGCATGCCCGCGGTGACGCCGGCGAGCAGGTAGGAGTTGGCCATGTTGTTGGCCGAGTCCCCCAGGTAGGCCATGGACAGCCCGGCCAGCGTGCCCTTGTGCTCGCGCACGGTGAGCAGGTCGGCCAGCAGCTGGCACGGGTGGTAGTCGTCGGACAGCGCGTTGATGACCGGGACGTTGGAGTTCTCGGCCATTTCCTCCAGGCCGGCCTGGGCGTAGGTGCGCCACACGATGGTGGAGACCATGCGCTCGAGCACCTTGGCGGAATCGGAGATCGATTCCTTGTGGCCCAGCTGGGATTCGCCGGAGTTGATGATCAGCGGGGACCCGCCGAGCTCGGCGATGCCGGCGGCGAAGGACACGCGGGTGCGGGTGGAGGTCTTGTCGAAGAACACGGCCACGGTCTGCGGTCCGGCGTAGGGCTTGTAGCCGTACTTGTCCTTCTTCATGGCCACGGCCAGGTCGAGGACCTCGGTCTGCTCGGCCTGGGTCAGGTCGAGGTCGGTCAGGAAGTGGCGAACGTTGTTGGTCATGGGTCTTACTCCTTGGTGCTGGAAACGGCCGCGGCGTAGAGCGCCGGCAGGGCCGCAACGAAGGTGTCGAGCTGTTCGGTGGTGACGATCAGGGGCGGTGCGAGGCGCAGGGTGCGCGGACCCGGTGCGTTGATGATGAATCCGGCATCCAGCGCGGCCTTCACCACGCCCGGGGCGACGTCCTGCGCGAGGTCGAGCCCGATCAGCAGGCCGCGGCCGCGGACCTCGGTGACGAAATCCAGGGCGGCGAGCTTGCCACGTACATCCTCGCCGACCTTGTTGACGTGTGCCAAGAGGTTCTGGGCCTCGATGACGTGCAGGGTGGCCAGGGCCGCGGCGGTTGCCACGGGGTTGCCGCCGAACGTCGTCCCGTGCTGCCCGGGGGTGAGCAGTGCGGTGTTTTCCTCGCCGAAGACGATCATGGCGCCGATCGGGAAGCCGCCGCCCAGGCCCTTGGCCAGGGTCATCGCATCGGGGATCACGCCGGCGGAGGCGAACCAGGAGCCGGTGCGCCCGATGCCGGTCTGCACCTCGTCGAAGATGAGCAGCGCGCCGGCCTCGGCGGTGATCTCGCGCGCTGCCTTCAGGTATGCGGCGCCGAGTTCGATGACGCCGGCCTCGCCCTGGATGGGTTCGATGAAGACGGCGGCGGTGTTCTCGTCGACGGCCGCGCGGAGGGCCTCGATGTCGCCGGCCGGGACCCACTCGACGCCGCCGGGAAGCGGTTCGAAGGGCTCGCGGTAGGCGGCCTTCCAGGTCAGCGCCAGGGCGCCCATGGTCCGGCCGTGGAATCCCTGCTCCAGGGCAACGATCTTGGTGCGCGGCGCCTCGGCGGTGCCCGCGTTGCGGCGCGCCAGCTTGAAGGCGGCCTCGTTGGCCTCGGCGCCGGAGTTGCTGAAGAAGACCTTGGACCCGGCCGGGGCGTCGCTGAGTTCCAGCAGCTTTTCGGCCAGCGCGATCTGCGTGGGGCTGGTGAAGAAGTTGGAGATGTGTCCCAGGGTGGCCAGCTGCGAGGAGATCACGGAGGTCACCAGCGGGTGGGCGTGGCCCAGCGCGTTGACCGCGATCCCGGCGAGCAGGTCGAGGTACTCCTTGCCGTCGGCGTCCCAGACGAGGCAGCCCGCGCCGCGGACCAGCACCTGCTGCGGGGTCCCGAAGACCCCGAGCAGCGACTTGTTGTAGCGGGCCAGCAGCTCGCTGCCGGCCAGGGTGTTCAGTTCACCGATTTCTTCTGCCATGATCTCGTTCATGCTGCGTCCTTGGGGATGACTTGGGTTCCCACGCCGGCGGAGGTGAAGACCTCCAGCAGCATGGAATGCGGTTGGCGGCCGTCGACGATGTGGGCGCGTTCCACGCCCTCGTCCACGGCCTTGAGGCAGGCTGCCATCTTCGGGATCATTCCCGATTCCAGGCTCGGGAGCAGCGCACGCAGCTCCTCGGTGTCCAGCGAGGTGATCAGCGAGGACTTGTCGGGCCAGGCGGCGTAGAGGCCCTCGACGTCGGTGAGGATGACCAGCTTGGAGGCGCTCAGCGCGCTGGCCAGGGCCGCCGCGGCGGTGTCGGCGTTGACGTTGAGCACCTGCCCGGTGGGTTCGTCGTGGTCGTCGACCTCCGGGGCCACCGTGGAGACCACGGGGATCTTGCCGGCGGCGAGCAGGTCCAGGATCTGGTCGGGCTTCACGCCCGTCACCTCGCCGACCAGGCCCAGGTCAACGTGGTGCCCGTCGATGTAGGTCCCGGTGCGCATGGCGCGCAACAGGGCGCCGTCCTCGCCGGAGAGGCCCACGGCGTAGGGGCCGTGCGAGTTGATCAGGCCGATGAGCTCGCGCTGCACCTGCCCGGTGAGCACCATGCGGACCACGTCCATGGTTTCCGGGGTGGTCACCCGCAGCCCGCCCTTGAACTCGGATTCGATGCCGAGCCGGTTGAGCATCGAGCTGATCTGCGGTCCGCCGCCGTGCACCACCACGGGGTTGATGCCCACGTGGCGCAGGAAGACGATGTCCTCGGCGAAGGCGCGGCGCAGGTCCTCGTTGATCATGGCGTTGCCGCCGTACTTGATGACCATGGTGGTTCCCGCGAAACGCTGGATCCACGGCAGTGCCTCGATCAGGGCCTCGGCCTTGCGCTGTGCGGCATCCATCTGGGTGCGCTGGGTGTCGGGCATGTTGGTGTTCCTCACTGAAACAACTGAAACAAATGGGACCCGGGCGATGCGGCCGCCGGTGGCGGGCCGACCGCATCGCCCGGGTGCTGGCTAGCTGCTGTAGGCCGAGTTCTCGTGGACGTACTCGTGGGTCAGGTCGTTGGTCCACAGGCTGGCCTCGGCGGCGCCCGCGTTCAGGTCGATCTCGACCAGCACCTGGCGGCCGGTGAGGTCCACGAGGTTGCGGTCGTCGCCCACGCCGCCGTTGCGGCAGACCTGCACGCCGTTGATCGACACGTTCAGCTCGTCGGCCTCGAAGGCGGCCTTGGTGGTGCCGACCGCGGAGAGCACGCGGCCCCAGTTGGGGTCCTGGCCGAAGATCGCGGTCTTGAAGAGGTTCGAGCGCGAGACGGTGCGCGAGACCTCGACGGCGTCGTCCTCGGTGGCGGCGTTGAAGGTGCGGATGGTGATGTCGTGGGCCGCGCCCTCGGCGTCGCCGATCAGCTGCTTGGCCAGGTCCACGCAGATTCCGGTGAGGCCCGCGGAGAACTCGGCGAGGTCCGGGACGGTGCCGCTGGCGCCGGAGGCCATGAGGATGACGGTGTCGTTGGTGGACATGCAGCCGTCGGAGTCGGCGCGGTCGAAGCTGACCCGGGTCGCCTCGCGCAATGCGGCATCCAGCTGTGCGGATTCCAGCACGGCGTCGGTGGTGATGACCACCAGCATGGTCGCCAGGCCCGGGGCGAGCATGCCCGCGCCCTTGGCCATGCCGCCGATGGTGTAGCCGTTGCCGGCGAAGCCGACCTGCTTGCTCACGGTGTCGGTGGTCATGATGGCGGTGGCAGCCGCCGCTCCCCCGTCGAATTCGTTGCCGGTGCCCAGGGCCGCGGCCGCGGCGTCGACGCCGGGAAGGATCTTGTCCATCGGCAGCTGCTCGCCGATCAGCCCGGTGGAGCACACCAGCACGTCGCCGCTGGAAACGCCCAGCACCTTGGCGGCGTGTTCGGCCGTGGCGTGGGTGTTGGCGAAGCCCTCGGGGCCGGTGCAGGCGTTGGCGCCGCCGGAGTTCAGCACCACCGCGTCGGCGCGGCCGTCGCTGATGACCTGGCGGGACCAGTGCACGGGGGCCGCGGCCACGCGGTTGGAGGTGAAGACCGCCGCCGCGTTGAAGTTCGGGCCGAGGTTCTTGCACCATGGCCAGGTCGGGGTTGCCCGAGGCCTTCAGTCCGGCGGTGATGCCGGAGGCGTTGAAGCCCGCCGGTGCGGTGATTCCCAGGGGTGCGTTGCTCACGGTGCTACTCCTTCAAGACCCAGTCCTGCGGTTTCGTTCAGGCCAAGTGCGATGTTCATGGATTGGACGGCACCGCCGGCGGTGCCCTTGGTGAGGTTGTCGATGACCGCCGAGACGATCACGCGGTTGGCGTGCGGGTCGAAGGCAAGCTGGATCTGGGCGTGGTTCGATCCCAGGACCGAGGATGTCGCGGGCCACTGGCCCTCGGGAAGGACGTGCACGAACGGCTCGTCCCGGTAGGCGTTTTCCCAGGCGGCGCGCAGCATGGCCTCGTCGACGCCCGGCTTCACCTTGGCGGTGGCCGTGGTGAGGATGCCGCGCGGCATGGGTGCAAGCATCGGGGTGAAGGAGACCGTGACGGGAACGCCCGCGGCCTTCGAGAGCCCCTGTTCCATTTCGGGGGTGTGGCGGTGCCCGCCGCCGACGCCGTAGGGGTTCATCGAACCCATGATCTCGGAGCCGATGAGGTTGACCTTGGCCGTCTTGCCGGCACCGGAGGTGCCGGTCGCCGAAACGATCACCACGTCGTCGGGTTCGAGCAGGTTGGCCGTGAAGCCGGGAACCAATGCCAGCTGGACGGAGGTCGGGTAGCACCCGGGAACCGCGATCCGCTTGGCGCCGACGAGCTTTTCGCGGGCCCCCGGAAGCTCGGGAAGGCCGTAGGGCCAGGTTCCGGCGTGTGCCGACCCGTAGAATTTTTCCCAGGCCTCGGACGATTCCAGCCGGTGGTCGGCCCCGGCGTCGATGACCAGGGTGTCGGCCGGCAGTTGGGCGGCGATTTCCGCGCTTGCCCCGTGCGGCAGCGCCAGGAAGACCACGTCGTGTCCGCTGAGCTGTTCAACGGTGGTTTCAACCAGCACCCGGTTCGCGAGCGTGTGGAGGTGCGGCGCGAGTTCCCCCAGTCGCTGTCCGGCGTTGGAGTGCGCGGTGATCGCACCGATGGTCACGTCGGGGTGGTTGGAAAGCAGGCGCAGGACTTCGCCACCCGCATACCCGCTGGCTCCGGATACAGCTACTGAAATCGTCATGATGAAACCCTACTACGCATTTATACATGATGGCTAATAAATATTCACGACGATGCGGGTTCGAGCGTCATCCCGCTTCAAGTCTTGATGGCGGGTGGCGCAAAACCTATAGGGTGGCCATGAGTCACCTCGTCATCTAAGGAGTTCGCCCATGAGTCCCCATGCAATTATCGCCCCCAAGGCCGGCGGACCCGAAGTTTTTGAGTATGTTTCGACCGAGCTGCCCGACGCCGGGACCCGGCCAGCTGCTCGTCAAGGTTGCCGCCGCCGGCGTGAACTTCATCGAGACCTACCAGCGCTCGGGCGTCTACAGGGTCCGCTACCCGTTCACCCCGGGCTCGGAATGCTCCGGAACCGTCGAGGCGGTCGGCGCCGGCGTCAGCGACTTCGCTCCCGGAGACCGGGTGGCAACGGCCGAGGGATCGGCAACCTATGCCGACTACACCGTCCTCGATGCGGACAAGGCGCTGCCCGGTTGCGGAAGGCGTTTCCCTCGAGGAGGCGGGCGCACTGCCGCTGCAGGGAATGACCGCCCACTACCTGATCAACTACAGCTACAACGTCAAGCCCGGCGATACCGTGCTGACCTACGCCGGGGCCGGCGGAGTGGGCCTGCTGCTGATCCAGCTGCTCAAGCTTCGCGGCGCAACGGTCATCACCACGACCTCGACCGAGGAAAAGGCCGCGCTGGCGCGGGCCGCAGGGGCCGACCACGTACTGGCCTACGACGAGGTGCCCGCCCGCGTTCGTGAAATCACCCAGGGCCGCGGCGTCGAGGTCGTTTACGACGGCATCGGCAAGGACACCTTCGAGAACTCCCTCAATTCACTGAAGACCCGCGGCACGCTCGTCCTCTTCGGCGGGGCCTCGGGCCAGGTGCCACCCTTCGACCTGCAGCGCCTGAACGCGCACGGGTCGCTGACCGTCACCCGGCCGAAGCTTTCCGACTTCCTGCTCGATCCGGAGGAACGGCGCTGGCGCTCGGGCGAGCTTTTCGACCTGGTTGCACAGGGCAAGCTCAACGTCCGGATCGGCGCCAGCTTCCCGCTCTCCGAGGCCGGCGCGGCCCACACCGCCCTCGAATCCCGGGCAACCACCGGAAAGGTGATCCTGGTTCCCTGACGCCTCGCACCCACGAACCACTCCTCGCAGCGGCCGGCCCCGCGATCCGAGGATCGAGCAAGCGCCGGCCGCCGAGCAGGTGCTAGGGGCCCGGCCACGGCCTGCGGTAGCTCAAACAAATTCCCACCTCCGAGTGTCCATTTTGCGTTCAAGAACATCTTCCACATAACAAATTTGCGTTAAGTTCTTGACGCCAAGAGGATGATCGCACACGCTTCTAGGCATGACCGCAGATCAACACGCCAGGGCCGGAAACCAGAACCCCGGGTCGCAGTCGGCCCTTCGCGTGCTCAACGAACAACGCGTTCTCGCCACGCTGCGGACCCAAGGGACGCTCACCCAGGCTGCCTTGGCGCGCTCAACGGGCCTCTCGACCGCAACGATCTCCAACATCGTCAAGTCGCTGGTGTCCACCGGGCGCGTGGCAACATCGCCGACCACCAGTTCGGGACGCCGCGCCCTGGGCGTCACCGTCCTCGACGAGGCAGACGTGGCGGTGGGCATCGATTTCGGCCGCAGCCACGTCAGGGTCGTCCTGGCCCGGGCGGGGTTCCGGCTGCTCGACGAGGAATTCGCTGCGCTGGAAGTCGGCCACCGCGCGGAAGCCAGCATCGACGTCGCCGCCCGGATGCTCGAAACCCTTTGCGAGCGCACGGGCACCAGCCGGAGCCAACTCATCGGTGCCGGCGTCGGCATCCCCGGGCCAATCGACCACCGCACCAACATGGTGATCCGCGGCGCGATCCTGCCCGACTGGGTGGACCTCGACATCGACGCGCGCCTGCGCCGGGCACTTGACCTGCCCGTATTCATTGACAACGACTCCAACCTGGGCGCCCTGGCCCAAATCACCTGGGGCGAACACCAGGAATGCGCCGACCTCTGCTTCCTGAAGATCGGCAGCGGAATCGGAACCGGCCTGATCCTCAACGGATCGCTGCTACTACGGGAACCTCGGCGTCACCGGCGAAATCGGGCATTCGACAATCTTCGACCAGGGCCTGATCTGCCGCTGCGGCAATCGCGGCTGCCTGGAAACCGTGGCATCCACCGGCATCATGGTCGAGTTGCTCAGCCGCACCGAAAGCGCACCCGTGAGCATCGAGAGCATCATCGAACGGGCCAAGGCCGGGGACTCGGCGACCCTGCGGGTCATCGACGATGTCGGCGTGGCGGTTGGCCACGCCCTGGCGAACGTCGCCAACCTGATCAACCCGGAGGTCATTGTCCTGGGCGGGCCGCTGGCTCCGCTGGGCGAAATACTGCTTGCCCCGATCCGCCGGGGCCTCGTAGCGGCACGCCATTCCCGTCGTCGGGGAAAACACCACGCTGTGCATGTCGCTGCTGGGCGACCGCGCCGAGGCCCTGGGCGCCGCGGCCCTGGTGCTGCGGCAGAGCGCGGCACTTCCGTAGCCTGACTAGGCATCACGACAGTTATAACAATTTGCGTTAAGTAGTTGACTGCAATATGTGACCCGGGTAACTATTGACGGGGTTGCAAACACACAACTCGACAGAATCACACATTTTCAAACACTCGTGGAGGTAGATATGCGTCGTCGTCTTACGCTGGTTGCAGCGGCCGCAACATTGGGGTTGACCCTTGCCGGCTGTGGCGGTGCCGCGGAAAAGCCCGCCGAGTCCGCAGCTCCGCCAAGTGAAGCCACGGGCAAGGTCGGCGTGTTCACCTGGTGGGCCGACGGCTCCGAGAAGGTCGGCCTTGATGCGCTCGTCGGCATCTTCAACAAGGACTACCCGAAGCTGACCTTCGACAACCTCGCAGTCGCCGGTGGCGCAGGTTCCCAGGCCAAGAGCGTGCTTGCCGCACAGCTCAAGGCCGGCAACCCGCCGGATTCGTTCCAGGCCCACGCCGGAGCCGAGCTGCAGGACTACATCGACGCCGAGCCAGCTCGAGGACCTGAGCGGCTTCTACGCCGACAACAAGCTCACCGACCAGTTCCCCAAGGATCTCGTGGATCGCCTCACCGTCGATGGCAAGATCTACTCGGTTCCCTCGAACATCCACCGCGCAAACGTTGTTTGGGCCAACGTGGATGTCCTGAAGAAGGCCGGACTCGATCCGGCCAAGCCGGCCGAGAACCTCGATGCATGGTTCGCCGACATGGACAAGATCAAGGCAACGGGCAAGACCCCGTTGGCCGTTGCGGGCTCCTGGACCCAGGTCCAGCTCTTCGAGAACATCCTGCTCTCCAGCCTGGGCGTCGATGGCTACAACGGCCTCTGGGACGGCAAGACCGACTGGAAGGGCGCTGACGTCACCAAGGCCATCGAGGCCTACAAGAAGGCCCTGAGCTACACCAACACCGACCGCGACTCGCTCAGCGACTGGGCACCGGCCACGCAGCTGGTCCAGGACGGCGCAGCCGCCTACAACGTCATGGGCGACTGGGCCGAGGCCAAGTTCGCGCAGGACGGCGACAAGACCGGCGTCGACTACACCTACTTCCCGACCCCGGGCACCCAGGGAGTCTTCGATTTCCTCGCCGACTCCTTCACCCTGCCGGTCGGTGCTCCGAACCCGGACGGCGCCAAGGCATGGCTGACGACCGTTGGCTCGCCCGAGGGCCAGAGCGCCTTCAACAAGGCCAAGGGTTCGATCCCGGCCAACATCACGGCCAAGACCGACGACTTCTCCGAGTACCAGAAGAGTGCCATCAAGGACTTCTCCCAGGACAAGATCGTCTCCTCGCTCGCCCACGGTGCCGCTGTTCCGGTGGCCTGGCTCAACGAATTGAGCACCGCGGTCAGCAAGTTCGGTGGCGACGGCAACGTGGCGACCCTGCAGGAATCGGCTGCGGCAACCGCGGCCAAGTTCGCCCAGTAATCCACCCATCACGCATTTGGGGGCGGTCGTAGCCGGCACGGTACGCATCCGCCCCCAAATGTTTGTGGCGCCAACTTCTTCCGGGAGGAAACCATGTTCAGGCGTGTAAAGCACTGGGGTCCGGGGCTGTTGCTCCTGGCCCCCACCATCATCCTGGTCGGCGTATTCGTCTACTGGCTCATCTTCGAGAACTTCCGCGTCAGCCTGACCAACCAGCACACGGCCAAGCCCAGCAACAAGTACGTCGGGTTCGAGAACTACACCAACCTGTTGGCCGACCCGAACTTCCAGCACTCGCTGTCGAACCTGCTGATCCTCACCGTCGTGTTCCTCTCCGGCACGCTGATCTTCGGTTTCCTCTGGGCCTGGCTCCTGGACAAGCCGGCCAAGGGCGAGGGCTTCTTCCGCGCCGTGTACCTCTTCCCGATGTCCGTCTCCTTCATCGCCTCCGGCGTCGTCTGGCGCTGGCTGCTCTCCAGCCTGCAGACCGACCAGCCCGGCGGCGAACGCACCACCGGCCTGAACCGCCTGCTGGACTCGGTGGGACTCGGCTTCATGCAAAACGACTGGTGGTCGAACCCCACCTGGGGCATCGCCGCGATCGCGGTCCCGGCCATCTGGCAGCTTTCCGGCTACGTCATGGCACTGTTCCTTGCCGGCTTCCGCGGCATCCCCGAGGAGCTGCGCGAGGCCGCACGCATCGACGGCTGCAGCGAATGGAAGCTGTACCGCCACGTGATCTTCCCGCAGCTGAACCCCGTCATGCTTTCGGCGGTCATCATCATCGGCCACATGTCCCTGAAGCTCTTCGACCTGATCCGCGCCATCGTCCCGGACGCCAACACGTATGACGTGCAGGTCCCGGCGACCATGATGTGGGTCAAGTACATCGGCAGCGACTACGCGGACGCCGCGGCGATCGGCATGATCCTGCTGGTGCTGGTCGCCCTCGTGGTGGTCCCCTACCTCATGTACACCTCGCGAGCGGAGAAGCGCTAATGGCCACCTCGATCATTGACCGCGCCATCCCGGGCGGCACCGACAAGGCACCCGCCGGCGCCCCGAACAAGGGCAGGCGCCGGATCAACCGGACGCTGAAGTACGCCCTGCTGCTGTTCTTCGTGATCGTCATCCTGATCCCCGCCTACGTCCTGTTCATCACCAGCTTCAAGGGCACCTCCGACGCCGATCCGTCGCGCGCCTGGCTCCTGCCGCAAAGCTGGGAAACCGCGGGCTGGGCCAAGGCCTGGACCACGCTGGCACCGGCGCTGGGGCGCACCTTCCTGCTGGTGATCCCGGCGGCGCTCATTTCCGCGACGCTGGGCTCCATCAACGGCTACGTGCTGTCCAAGTGGCGCTTCCCCGGCGCGAACGTCGTGTTCACGCTGATCCTCTTTGGCATGTTCATCCCCTACCAGGCCGTGATGATCCCGCTGACCCAGCTGATGAGCAACCTGGGCGTCCCGCAGGGCATCCCCTCGCTGATGCTGCTGCACATCGTCTACGGCCTGCCGATCTGCACGCTGATCTTCAGGAACTACTACGAGTCGGTCCCCAGCGAACTGATCGAGGCGGCCCGCATGGACGGGGCGGGCATCCTGCGCACCTACGCCTCGGTGATCTTCCCGGTCTCCGCCCCGGGCTTCGTGGTGGTGCTGATCTGGCAGTTCACCTCCGCCTGGAACGACTACCTGTTCGCCGCGTTCTTCTCCTCGGGCCGCAACGGGCCGGTGACCATCGCGCTGAGCTTCCTGGCCGGCGGCCAGCTCACCGACTACGCCGCGTCGATGGCCGGCGCGCTGATCGCCTCGGTCCCGACGCTGATCGTCTACATCCTGCTCGGCAAGTACTTTGTCGGCGGCCTGATGAGCGGCTCGGTCAAGGGCTGACCGCCGTCGCGGCCACGCGCAACGGGGGTCCTGTCGCCTGTCCACGAAGGCGCACCAGGACCCTTTGTTGCGCCCGGGCCGTTCCTGCCCGTGACCTGCGGCGTAGCATTGGCCACGCCGTACACCTTCCGTTAACCTGCTTGGCTAGTGATCCGCGTACGTGCCGGCCGAGCGGTTGCGGCCACCCGGTTCGTGTGCCACCCGTCAGGGTCGGTCTCCAGTTCTCGCCCGGCCCCCGCGGGGAAGGCCGAGCACCACTCAAGAAAGCCACCGTGGAATCGACCCCAGCTCTCCGAAGACGGATCCGCCGCACGCCGTGTTCCTGCCGCAGTACCCCGGCAGCGACTCGGCTCCGCGCCCCGCACCCTCATGGACATCCTCGAGGCAAGCGCGGCGGCCCACCCCGACGCCCCGGCACTGGACGACGGGGAGCGCTCCCTGACCTACGCGGAACTGCTGCTGGCCGTCGAGGAACAGGCCCGGCGCTACCGTGCCGCCGGCCTCGGCCCCGGCGACCGGGTCGGCATCCGCATCCCCTCGGGCACCCGCGAGCTGTACATCGCGATCCTCGCCATCCTCGACGGTCGGCGCCGCCTACGTCCCGGTCGACGCCGACGACCCCGAGGAACGCGCCCGGCTGGTCTTCGCCGAGGCCGACGTGGCCGCGGTCATCGGCGGACGACGGGCCGATCACCGCCCGGCGCCGGATCACCGAGCGGCGCCTCGAACGCGCCGGCGCCCGGCCGACGCCCGGACGACGACGCCTGGATCATCTTCACCTCCGGCTCGACCGGCACGCCCAAGGGCGTGGCCGTCACCCACCGCTCGGCCGCCGCCTTCGTCGACGCCGAGGCCCGGCTCTTCCTGCAGGACGAGCCGCTCGGGCCCGGGCGACCGGGTGCTGGCCGGGCTCTCGGTCGCCTTCGACGCCTCCTGCGAGGAGATGTGGCTGGCCTGGCGCCACGGCGCCTGCCTGGTGCCGGCGCCGCGCGTCGCTGGTGCGCACCGGCATGGACCTCGGCCCGTGGCTGGTCGCCAGCGGCATCACCGTGGTCTCGACCGTGCCGACGCTCGCCGCGCTGTGGCCGGCCGAGGCGCTGGAAGACGTGCGGCTGCTGATCTTCGGCGGCGAGGCCTGCCCGCCCGAGCTCGCCGCCCGGCTGGCGCCGCGACGGCCGCGAGGTCTGGAACACCTACGGCCCGACCGAGGCCACCGTCGTCGCCTGCGCCGCCCTGCTGGACGGCACCGACCCGGTGCGCATCGGCCTGCCGCTCGACGGCTGGGACCTCGCCGTCGTCGACGCGACGGGCACCCGTGGCCGCCGGGCGAGAGCGGCGAGCTGATCATCGGCGGCGTCGGGCTGGCCCGCTACCTCGACCCGGCCAAGGACGCCGAGAAGTACGCGCCGATGCCGACCCTCGGCTGGGAGCGCGCCTACCGCAGCGGCGACCTGGTGCGGCTCGACCCGCGAGGGCTGGTCTTCCTGGGCCGCGCCGACGACCAGGTCAAGCTCGGCGGCCGGCGGATCGAGCTCGGCGAGATCGACAGCGGCGCTGCAGGCGCTGCCCGGGGTCGCCGGCGCCGCGGCCGCGGTGCGGACGCACCGCGGCCGGCAACCAGATGCTCGTCGGCTACCTCGGCCGCCGACCCCGACGCTTCGACGCCGCCGCGGCCCGCGCGCGCCTGCTGCGCGAGCACGCTGCCGGCCCCGCTGGTCCCGCTGCTGGCGCGTCGTCGACGACGCTGCCGACCACGACCTCGCGGCAAGGTCGACCGCGACGCGCTGCCCTGGCCGCTGCCCGGCAGCCGACGCCGCCGGCGCGCGCACGGCGTGCTCGCCGGGACGGCGCGCGCGTGGTCGCCGAGCAGTGGACCGCGGTGCTCGGCGCCGCCGGTCGACGAGCCTGGACGACGACTTCTTCGCCTCCGGCGGCGGCTCCCTCACCGCCGCCCAGCTGGTCTCCGCCGCTGCGCGACGCGCTACCCGGAGTCACCGTCGCCGACATCTACGACGCACCCGCGCGCTCGGCTCGCTGGCTCGACGATGCTCGGCGCACCGCGCTCCGGCGAGCGCGACCGAGCCGCGCACGGTCGCGCCCGACCACCGCGCCGCGCCCAGGTGGTCCAGACGCTCATGCGGCATCCCGCTGCTCATCCTCGTCGGGCATGCGCTGGCTGGCTACCTGGTCGCGCCGGCAACAACGTGCTCGCCGGCCTCGGCCGGCGTCGCCTGGCGCGCCGACCGTCTCCTGGTGGTGGGTGCTGGCCGGCTGGCTGGTGTTCGTCTCCCCGCCCGGCCGGATGGCGCATCTCCGTGCGTCGCGCGCCCGGCTGCTGCTGCGCGGCGTCGAGCCCGGGCGACTACCCGCGCGGCGGGCAAGGTGCACCTGCGGCTGTGGCTGGCCGAGCAGATCGCCGACCTGGCGGCGCCGTCAACCTGGCCGGGCGCCCTGGATCCGCTACTACGCGCGCGCGCTGGGCGCCAAGGTCGGGCCGGACGTCGACCTGCACTCGGTGCCGCCGGTCACCGGGCTGCTCACGCTCGGCGAGCGGCTGCTCGATCGAGCCCGAGGTCGACCTGACCGGCTACTGGATCGACGGCGACGTGCTGCACGTCGGGCCGGATCGCAGGTCGGCGCCGACGCCACGGTCGGGGCCCGCAGCACCCTGCTGCCCGGGCGCCCTGGTCGGCGACGGCGCCGAGGTCGCGCCGGCTCCGCCGTGCTCGGCGGGTACCGCCGCGGCGAGCTGCTGGTCGGGCTCGCCGGCGCGCACCGGGCGAGGCCGAGCCCGCGTGGCCCGACCGAACGCCCGGCCGCGCCGCAGCCGTCTGGGCGCTCGGCGCTATCGCCGCCGCCTCCGCGGCCTGCTCGGCGTCCTGCCGCTGCTCGCGATCCTGGCGCGGCGCTGCTCGTCGTCGGCCCTGGCTGCTGCGCGGCGCCGGCATCCCTGCGCGACGCCGCTCGGGCCCGGCGCTGCTGGCCGTCCCGCTCGCGGCGCTGGTCGCTCGTCGTGGCTGACCTGCGCTGCTGGTCGCTGGCGCGCCGTCCGGCTGCTCGGGCATCGGGCTGGGCGAGGGCTACCACCCGGTGCACAGCCGGATCGGCTGGCAGGTCTGGGCCACCGAGCGGCTGCTGGACATGGCCCGCACCTGCTCTTCCCGCTCTACGCGAGCCTCGTTCACGCCCGTCTGGCTGCGCCTGCTCGGCGCCAAGGTCGGACGCAACGTCGAGGCCTCCACGGTGCTGCTGATCCCCAAGATGACCACGGTCGGCGACGGCGCGTTCCTGGCCGACGACACCATGGTCGCCACCTACGAGCTCGGCGGCGGCTGGATGCGCGTCGGGCCGGGCCAAGATCGGCAAGCGCGCCTTCCTCGGCAACTCCGGCATGCCGGCGCCGGGCGCACGCGTGCCCAAGAACGGGCCTGGTCGCCGTGCTCTCGGCGGCACCCGCCGACCAAGGCCAAGGCCGGCACGTCCTGGCTGGGCAGCCCGCCGGTGCGGCTGCGCCGCGACCGCGGTGACCGCCGACGAGTCGCCGCACCTACGCCCCGCCGGCGCGGCTGAAGCTCGCCCGCGGCGCTCGTGGGAGCTGTGCCGGCTCGTGCCGGTGGTCGTCACCGTGGCCATCGCCGCTCGGGTGCTCGTCGGTCCTCGACTGCCTGGCCGACCGGCTCGGGCTACCTGCGGCCGCGGCGCTGCTCAGCGGCGCCGTGCATGCTGGCCGCCGGGGCCGTCGCCGCGGCCAGCGCGACGTCGGCCGCCAAGTGGCTGCTGGTCGGGCCGCATCCGCGCCGGCGAGCACGCCGCTGTGGAGCTCCTTCGTCTGGCGCAACGAGGTGGCCGACACGTTCGTCGAGATGGTCGCCGCGCCGTGGTTCGCGCAGTCCGCGGCCGGCACCCCGGCCCTCGACGTGTGGCTGCGCGCGCTGGGCGCCAGGATCGGCCGCGGCGTGTGGTGCGAGACCTACTGGCTGCCCGAGGCCGACCTGGTCGACCCTGGGCGACGGCGCGACCGTCAACCGCGGCTGCGTGGTGCAGACCCACCTGTTCCACGATCGGGTCATGAGCATGGACACGGTGGACTCTCCGCGGGGGCGACCCTCGGGCCCGCACAGCGTCATCCTGCCCGCCGCCGTCGATCGGCGGCCGGCGCCACGGTGGGCCCGGCGTCCCTGGTGATGCGCGGGGAGTCCGTGCCCGACCGGCACGCCGCTGGATCGGGCAACCCGATCGGCCCGTGGAGCGGTCCGAGCGACGTGATCCCCACGACGCACGCCGGCGCCGGCCGGCACGCGGCCGTCGTCGCCGGACCCCTACGTGCCCGGCACGGCGACGCCGGCTACGACGTCACGCACTACGACCTCGACCTGGACTACAAGCGTCGAGCGGCAACCGGCTCGACGGCGCGCGCGCTGATCACGGCGTGGCGCCGAGCCGACCTGCGCCGAGCTCGCCCTCGACCTGGCCGGGCTGCGCGTCTCCAAGGTCACGCGTCGACGGGGCCGAGGTCGCCACGCTACACGCAGCGCGACGGGCAAGCTGCGTGCTCCTGCTCCGGCGCCGGTGCCGGCCGGGGACGGAGTTCGTGCTCGACGATCCGCTACGCGGGCACCCGCACCCGTGCGCCGCGGCGCCTGGGGCGAGGTCGGCTGGGAGGAGCTCGCCGACGGCGTGATCGTCGCCGGCCAGCCCAACGGCGCGCCGTCCTGGTTCCCCTGCAACGACCAGCCCGGCCAACAAGGCGACCTACCGCATCGCCGTCACCACCGACGCCGGCTACCGGCGTCGTGTGCCAACGGCGAGCTGCGTCGCGACGCCGCGGCGCTCCAGCCGCGACCACTGGGTCTACGAGCAGCGCGAGCCGATGGCGACCTACCTCGCGACCGTGCAGATCGGCCGCTACGAGCGTCGCGCACCGACGCGTCGCCGCACGGCGCCGGTGCCGCACGCCGGCGATCGCTGCCGCAGCGCCTCGCATCGGCGCAGCTGGTGCCGCACGTCGGCCTTCGGCCGACCAGCCGCGAGATGATCGAGACGTTCATCGAGGCTGTTCGGCCCGTACCCGTTCGCGGCCTACACCGTGGTGGTCACCGACGACGAGCTCGAGATCCCGCTGGAGGCGCAGGGGCTGTCGGTCTTCGGGCCGCAACCACCTGACGTCGCGACTGGGAGCAGCGAGCGGCTGGTCGCCCACGAGCTGGCCCACCAGTGGTTCGGCAACAGCCTGACCGCTCGGCCGCTGGCAGGACATCTGGCTGCACGAGGGGTTCGCCTGCTACGCCGAGTGGCTCTGGTCCGAGGAGTCCGGCGGCTCCGGCGCCGACGAGCGCGCGCGCGAGCACTGGGCGCACGCTCGCGGCACCTGCCCCAGGACCTCGTCGCTCGGCGACCCCGGGCCCGCCGACATGTTCGACGACCGCGTCTACAAGCGCGGGGCCCTGACCCTGCACGCGCTGCGCCTGCACCTCGGCGACGACGCCTTCTTCGCGATGCTGCGCGACTGGACGCGGTGCCCGGCGGCACGGCACCGTCACCGGCGAACTCTTCCTCGACCACGTCGACGTGCACGCACCCGCGGGGTTCTCGGCCGCGGAACTGCTCAAGCCCTGGCTCTTCGAGAAGGAACTGCCGGCCTTGCCGCCTGGCCCCTCGACCGCCGCGGCGCCCGGTGCCGGCGGGTCGGCGCATTCCGGCAGGCACTGACGGGCCGCGTCCGCTTCCTGTCCCATCCTGCCGCCGGCCATCACGCGGGTGCCGGGACCCACACGATGCTGCCGACCAGCCGCCCCGGCACCGCCGTGCCCAGGGTGTCCCGCTCCCCCGGCCCGATGCCGAGCACCCGGGTCTTCGGCATGGCCAACAGCGGGTGGCGTTTTCGTCCGACGACCACGGGGATTCCCCCGGCCCCGGCCAACCCCTGCCCGTCGGCCTTGGCGACGGCTTCCTTGAGGGTCCACCATTCGGCTTGCCGGCGCAGCCGGGCAGCGGGGGCCAGCCGCGCGAGCATCTTGCGTTCGACAGGCGAGTAGGCATAGTCCTCCAGCAGCCTTTCACCTCCCGCGGGCGCGAAGGCCGGGTCCCCGAGGTCGGCCAGGTCCGCACCGATCCTGGTGTCCCCGGGGGCCAGGGCCAGCAGCAGCCAGCCCGAGGCGCGGGCATAGGAAAGCCTGAATGCGGGCCCGCGGCCCGGCACGCGCAACAGCACCGGCCCGTGTCCGTCGGCCCCGCAATGCGGACAGTGCTGCGCCAGTTCAAGCGACTCCGGGGCGGTGGGCTCCCCTGGCCAGGCCAGGTCCAGCAGGTCGGCGGCCAGCACCCTGGCCAGGATGCGTCCGGCAACAAAATCGTCTCTCGGGCGTCCCGGGGCGTAGGCCATGGCCCGCTCCGATTCGGCGGGATCCAGCCGGATTCCCGGGTATTGGGTGGCGGATGCCAGCGCGGCAACGGCCCACCACGGCTGCGCGACAGCGGCTCCCGCGGCGCCGCTTCCGTGTCCGTGGTTGTCCTCGGGAACCTCGCTTGTCCATCGCCCGCCCTCAGCGCTCATTCAACGTCTTGCCCGGGCCTTTAAGCGGGCCGGGCGCCGCCGATCTCGACGATACACCAGCGGGTGCACGCCCGGCGGTGCAGGCCGTTCGCGTGCGTTGTTATGACATTGTTAGCGGCTTGCCCGCGCCCGGTGCACTATCGAGACAAACCCTGATCAGGACGGAAGTCCGACAGCGGGAAAAGCCGCGGATTTTCCGTGATGTTCGGCAGCGGGCCGCGCAAGCGCCTCCCGGGGGCCACGCGCCCCTTGTGGCTGCATTGGCAGAGTCATATACTGGTGCGAATCGGGCCCGGAGACAAAGTGAACTGACTACTTGAACACCGGCTGGGGGGACAGTGTCTGATGCGAAAAATAATACTGAGGCTTGCCGCCGGGGCTTTGGCCCTGCTGCTCGTGACCTCGGGGGCACCCGGGCTGGCTGCCGACTCGGTTGCCAAGCGCGCACTGAATTCCGAGCGCATCTTTCGCTTTGATCCTCCCGTGCAGGACCAGGCCATCCAGGCGTTCGACCATGGAGCCGGCAAGGACGTCTACATTCGCGCAGCAGGTCGGTCGCGGCGACACCCGGTTGTCGAGGTGCACACGCACGTCGACGGGAACATGCACCCAGCGGGACAGCGTCCTGCTGCGGGGATACGGGCACGGAGAATCACTCGAGGTGTACACCGAGAAGGGGCCGGACGTACGCATGGATCGGGAGCACCTCAAACGGAAAAGCCGCCGTACTACTTCTCGCGGACGATCTCGCTGATCGAGTACAAAAAGGCACCCGCGGGTTCGAAGACGGCGAGCTACCGCAGGGTGGGCATGCTGAAGAACCTGGCTGCGATTGTCCCGGGAAAATCGGGCAACGCGGCCCGCAGCGCCGTGGCGCTTGCCGACGGAAGCGACAGGTTGGCCATCAGCATCCGGTCGGGTCGTCCAACTACTACGCCGTCTACAAGACCGCGGCGCTGACGGCACGCATGAAAAAGGCGCCCGGACAGAAGTTGGCGATCTCGAAGGCCAAGGACTTGATGGTGACCCGGTTCAAGGAACCGGCGCGCCCGCATGGCTCCTTCCAGGGTTTCGACATCAAGGGCGTCGGGAAGAACAAGAAATTCCTCTACCTCTTTGGCGGGCCGGCGGGAAAGTCGCCGACGATCTATCGCTACGCCTACACGAACGGCGGAAAGGTCACCCATGACCGGACCTACACCATCAAGGGCGTACTACCTCGGTTCCCTCGAATCGGAGGGCATCAAGGTGGAGGCCGATCCGACCAGCGGCGGAAAGGTACGTGTGATGCACGGCCTGAACCCGACGAACCGCGACAGCGCCGGGCGCAAGATCTTCCGCCTGTACCGATTCAAGGAATGACCGCCCCGGCCCGGCGCTTCCCAGAGGGTTGAATCGGTTGGCTTCGGGCGAACCGCCCTGACTCGCAAACCAGGCCACAAGAATGCCGCTGAACCCCATGAAGATCCATGATGTTGTCGTTCCAAGGGTCGGCGCCATGATGCAGACCCCGGAATCCGCCGTTGCACCGGATTGGTCGGTGCAGATGCCGGACTCCCAACCAAAGACAAAGAAATTCAGCGCGAGGCCACAAAGGATGCCGCCGATCCATCGGGCACGCTGCTTCCACGCGGTTGCACGGCGCTGATGCGCGGGCGACGGGAGCTGGTGGCCGGAGTCCATCCGGGAAGTCTGGCCGTTCCGTTGCCGGTTCCGGCTTGGACTCCCGCTTGGGCAAGCTCCTGCGCCTTAACGCCGCAGGGGGCCGGCACTCCCCCGCCACATTCATTGGCGAAGCAGTGCCGACCCCCTGCGGGGATCAAGCCGGGTGGCGCTTAGCGCTGCACCGCCGCGAAACGCTCGGCGGCCAGGGCCACGGCGGCGGCACGCGCCTCCGAGGCCTCGTCGGCGGTCAGCGTGCGGTCCGCGGCGCGGAAGCGCAGGCCGAAGGCCAGCGACTTCTTGCCGTCCTCGATGCCGGTGCCGGAGTACACGTCGAAGAGCGCGATGTCCTCGAGCAGCTCGCCGGCGCCCTCGCGCAGGGTCTCCAGCACGTCCGCGGCGACCACGTCGGCGTCGACCACCAGGGCGACGTCCTGCGTGGAGATCGGGAAGGTGGAGATTTCCTTGGCCACGATCACGTCGGCGGATGCCTCGAAGAGCGTGTCCGCGTCGATCTCCATGGCGACGGTGCGCTCCGGCAGGTCCAGCTCGGCCAGCAGCTTCGGGTGCAGCTCGCCGGCGTAGCCGACCGGGGTGCCGTTGCGCAGCGACAGCGCCGCGGTGCGTCCCGGGTGGAACGCCTGGTGGGCGCCCTGCGAGACGACGACCTCGACGCCCAGCACGTCGGAAACGAGCTTGGCGACATCCAGCGCGTCGGCCCAGTCGTAGACGCGCGGGACGTGCGCGGCGGCAACCGGCGAATCGTGCCCGGTGAGCACCGCGGCGATGTGCATCGGCTGGTGCGGCAGGCCGCCGTAGAGCGCGTCCAGTTCCGCGTCGGAGGGCTTGACGCCCAGCGGCGGGATCGTGGCGGTGCCCACGGTCTCACCCGGCAGGAAGACCAGGCCGGCCTCGTACAGGGCCAGGTCGCGGAAGCCGCGGCCGTGGTTGCGGCGGGCGATGCCCAGCAGGCCCGGCAGGATCGAGGTGCGCATGAAGCCGAACTCGCTGGAGAGCGGGTTGGACAGCTTCACGGCCGGAACCTCGCCGGCAACCGGCGGCGCCGAAGGTGTTGTTCTGCACCGCGGAAACGAACGGGTAGGACAGCACCTCGGTGAGGCCCGAGTCGGCCAGGGCCGCCATGACGCGGCGGCGCTGGGACTGGGTGCGGGTCAGGCCGCGGCCCGGAGGGGCCGTCGGAAGCGTCGCCGGGATCAGGTGGTAGCCCACCAGGCGGGCGATTTCCTCGGTCAGGTCCTGCTTGGTGGCCAGGTCCGGGCGCCACGACGGGGCCGTCACCTGGTAGCCGCCGTCGACGACCTGGACCTGCGCGCCGATTTCGGTCAGCGCCCAGGTGATCTGCTCCGGGGTGTAGTCCACGCCGATCAGCTGCGAGGCGAAGTGCCCCGGCAGCTCGATGACGACGCCTTCCGGCGCGGTTCCCACGTCGGTGATGAGCGTGGTGGCGGTGCCGTCGGCGAGCTCGACCAGCAGGTCGACCGCGCGCTGGGCGGCCACGTCGGCGATCTCCCAGTCCACGCCGCGCTCGAAGCGCTTGGACGCCTCGGAGGGCAGCTTGTGGCGGCGGCGCGAGCGGGCGATCGAGATCGGCTCGAAGTGCGCGGCCTCGATCAGCACGTTGACGGTGCGAGTCGGAGACCTCGGTGGCCCCGCCGCCCATGACGCCGGCGATGCCGATGGCGCCGGAGCCGTCGGTGATCAGCAGGTCCTCGACGTGCAGCTTGCGCTCCTTGCCGTCCAGGGTCTTCAGGGTCTCCCCCGGGTTGGCGCGGCGCACGACGATCTCGCCGGTGAGCTTGTCCGCGTCGTAGAAGTGCAGCGGCTGGCCGAGCTCAAGCATGACGTAGTTGGACACGTCGACGACCAGCGAGATCGAACGCATGCCCGCAAGGCTCAGGCGGCTGGCCATCCACGGCGGGGTCGGCAGCGAGGGGTCCACGCCGGTGACGCTGCGGGTGACAAAGCGGTCGCAGCCGTCCTTGCCGTAGATGCCCGCGGTGTCGGCCAGCTTGACCGGGTGGCCGGCGCCGGTTGCCGCGTCCACGGTGACCAGCGAGGCCGGGTCGGTGTACGCGGTGCCCGTGGCGTGCGCGAATTCGCGGGCGACGCCGCGGATCGAGAACGCGTAGGAGCGGTCCGGGGTGACGTTGATTTCCGCGGCCTGGTCGTAGAGGCCCAGCAGCTCCATCGCGTCGGTGCCGATCTCCGGGTCAAGGCCCAGGCGGGAGAGCACGATGATGCCGTCGTGGTCGTCGCCGATGCCCAGCTCGCGGGAGGAGGCGATCATGCCGGCCGAGAGGTGGCCGTAGGTCTTGCGGGCGCTGATCTTGAAGTCGCCCGGCAGCACGGCGCCGGGAAGCGTGACGACGACCTTGTCGCCCTCCACGAAGTTGTGCGCGCCGCAGATGATGCCCTGCACGCCGCGAGGGGTCGATGCCCTCGTTGGTCAGGGTCTGTTCGGTGCCCTCGGGCACCACGCGGACCTGGCACCAGTTGATGGTCTTGCCGTTGGTCTGCTCCTCCTTGACGATGGAGAGCACCTGGCCCACGACGATCGGGCCGGAGAGCTCGTCGGCGGGACGGTGCACGTCCTCTTCCTCGAGGCCGACCTTGACCAGTTCTGCCATGACGTCTTCGGCCGTTGCATCGGCCGGTACCTGCGCGAACTCGCGCAGCCATGAAAGTGGAATACGCATGTCTTAGATCTCCATCCCGAAGTGCTCGCTGAAGCGGATATCGCCCTCGATCATGTCGCGCATGTCGGGGACCTCGTTGCGGAACATCAGCGTGCGCTCGATGCCCATGCCGAAGGCAAAGCCGGAGTATTCCTCCGGGTCGATGCCCGCGGCACGCAGGACGTTGGGGTTGACCATGCCGCAGCCGCCCCATTCGATCCAGCGCGGGCCGCCCTTGGCGCCGGGGTGCCAGATGTCCAGTTCGGCCGAGGGCTCGGTGAACGGGAAGTAGTTGGGGCGCAGGCGGATGGAGGCGTCCTCGCCGAACATCTGCCGGGCGAAGTGCTCCAGCGTGCCGCGCAGGTCGGCCATGGTCAGGCCCTTGTCGATGGCCAGGCCCTCGAACTGGTGGAAGACCGGGGTGTGCGTGGCGTCGAGCTCGTCGGTGCGGTACACGCGGCCCGGGCACAGCACGTAGATCGGCACCTCGCGCTCGAGCATGGAGCGGACCTGCACCGGGGAGGTGTGGGTGCGCAGCACCAGGTGGGAATCCACCGGGTCGATGAAGAAGGTGTCCTGCATTTCGCGCGCCGGGTGGTCCGGGGCGAAGTTCAGTGCGTCGAAGTTGAACCACTCGGACTCGACCTCGGGGCCCTCGGCGATTTCCCAGCCCATGCCCACGAAGATGTCGGACACGCGGTCCTGCAGGGTGGAGAGCGGGTGGCGGGCACCGGCGCGGCGGCGGCGCGGGGCCGCGGTGACGTCGACGGTCTCCTCGACGAGGATGCGTGCGGCGTCCTCTTCCTCAAGGACCGCGGTGCGTTCGGCGAGCGCCTTGTTGACGCGTCCGCGGGAGGCGCCCATGAGCTTGCCGGCGACTGCCTTCTCGCTCTTGTCCAGGCGGCCGATCTCGCGGTTGGCCAGCGAGAGCGGGGACTTTTCCCCGGTGTGGGCCAGGCGTGCGGTCTTCAGCTCGTCCAGGTTGGTCGCTGCGGCAAAGGCGGCCAGTGCCGCTTGCACCGCAATATCGATGCCAGCCTCGTCGGTGGGATGCGGGACGACCGGTGATTGGTCGTCGTTGACGCCCTCTTCCGGACTCGTGGGTTCAGACATGGGGTTCTTTGGCCCTTTTCACTGTTGTTTGCGTCTCTGGTTTTCTCTGTCCATTCTAGGTGCTGAATGCGGTCCGGACCTGAATCGCGGCTGACGTGGCGTCGGGCGGCGCGGGTCGTGGACATCGCCGACGGCCTTAGGCAATAGTGGATCCCATGTCTCGTGTTGCAAGAACCTATGCCCTGCCCGCCGCCGCCCTGCTGCTTCTGGGGTCCCTGAGCGCCTGTACGGCCCCGCCCTCCCCCGACGCCACGGCCGGCCTCCTGGCCACCGGGCTGGGTTCCCTGGACCTCTCCCACGGTTCCGCTCACCGGCCCGGGTTCCGACACCGCCGCCGCCGACCTCGGCCAGGCCCTGGAGCCGATGGGAAAGGTTCCCCGCACGGTGTCCCTGGACTCCGTCGCCGTGGACGCGGACTCGGCAAACCCGAAGACCGCCACCGCGACCATGAGCACCGTGTGGGACATCGACGCCACCGACACCGACTGGACGTACAAGACCACGGCAAAGCTGGAACTCGACGAGAAGACCAAGACCTGGCTGGTCCGCTACGATCCGGCGATGGCGGTCCCGGGGCTGAAGGCCGGCGAGTACGTGGCACGAAAGACCGTGGCCGGCAAGCGCGGCGACATCATGGGCAACAAGGGGCAGACCCTGGTCACCGAACGCCCCGTCATCAACGTGGGCATCAACAAGGAAGGCCTCGACGAGTCGGCGTGGGCTTCCTCCGCCAAGGCCCTGGCCAAGCTCGTGGACATCGACGCCGATGCCTACGCGAAGCGCGTTGCGGCCGCCGGGCCCCGGGCCTTCGTCCAGGCCATCACGCTGCGCAACGACAAGGACCAAAAGATCACCGACGCGCAATTCGAGGCGATCCCCGGCGTCCTGGTCCAGCCGGGTTCGCTTCCGCTGGCCCCCACGCGCTCCTTTGCCCGGCCGATCCTCGGAAACGTCGGCGAGGCAACCGCCGAAATGGTCCAGGACTCCAACGGCCTGATCAAGGCCGGGGACACGGTCGGGATCTCGGGCCTGCAGAAGGAATACCAGGAGACGCTCGCCGGAACCCCCGGCTACTCCATCGGCATCTACGACCAGCAGAAGAAGCAGGTCTCCACCCTGCTTGAGGCCGAGCCCGTCGACGGGGCCGACGTGGAAACCACGCTGGACAAGTCCACCCAGACCCTTGCCGAGTCGCTGCTGGTGGATACGGCCAGCGACAGCGCGCTGGTTGCCGTGCGCCCCTCCGACGGCGCCATCCTCGCCGCGGCCAGCGGACCCGGCAACAAACGCGCAGAACACGGCGCTGCTGGGCAAGTACGCCCCGGGCTCCACGTTCAAGGTGGCCACCGCGCTGGCCATGCTGCGTTCCGGGGACACCCCCAAGACGACCGTCGACTGCCCCGCCACCATGAGCGTCGACGGCAAGAGCTTCAAGAACTACGACGGCTACCCGGCCTCAAAGCTGGGCAAGATCCCGCTGTCCGAGGCCCTGGCCCAGTCCTGCAACACCGTCTTCCTCCAGGGGGCCCTGGACGTGAAGGCGCCGGCCCTCGCCGATGCGGCCGCGTCGCTGGGGCTCAACCTCGATGCCGCGACGGGCGCCGCGTCGTTCCTCGGGTCGGTTCCCGACACCTCCACGGGCACCGAGCAGGCGGCCAACGGCATCGGCCAGGGCGTGGTCCAGGCTTCTCCCCTGGGCATGGCGACGGTCGCGGCCTCGGTCGCCAACGGGGCCACCGTGAACCCGCACCTGGTGAACCTGCCCAAGCCCGCCGCGGCACCGGCACCGAAGACCCCGCTGGGCGCCGCGGAGGCCAAGGCCCTGGCGTCCATGATGGCGGAGGTCATCGACCACGGGACGCTCAAGGACCTGAAGAAGGTCCCGGGCAAGCCGCTCATCGGCAAGAGCGGCACCGCCGAATACGATTCCGAGCGCAATGCCCACGCGTGGACCATCGTGGCCCAGGGCGACCTGGCCGTCGCGGTCTTCGTGGCCGACGGGAGCGGCGGCGCGGAAACGGCGGGCCCGATCGTCGCCAAGTTCCTGACCGGGCTCCGGTAGACGACCCGCTGGTTCCGGGTTCCGGCGCCAACGCAAAAGGGACAAACGCTTGAAAACGTTTGTCCCTTTTGCGTTGCCTGCATCCAGCGCCCGCCGCTCCCCCGGCGGGCACCCGCGGCAGGATTGCCGCTTAGGCGTGGTCGGTGTGCGCCACTGCCTTCTCTGGGCTTGCGCATCATGCCGACGGCGACGACGGCACCCAGCAGTGCCAGGCCGCCGAACAGCAGCGACAGGTAGATCGCGCTGTGGTCCGCTTCCTTGGCGATGGCGGTCATGGCGCCGGTTGCCGTGCGCATGTCCCAGGTCACGGTGTTGCCCTCGATCGTGCCTCCCGCGCTTGCCTCGGTGACCTTGCCCGGGAAGGCGACGGTCATGTTGGCTTCGGTCAGCGCGGCGGTGTCGTTGCCGCCCAGGCCCTGGGCCGAGAAGTAGTACAGGCCGTCGCGGTACTCGATGTCGACCTTCGGGCCAAGCTTGCCGGAAGTGTCGCTGATCTCGATCAGCGACTTGTCGGCTGCCGTGAAGGTGAAGCCCTGGAAGCCGTCCTTGTCATAGGGCGCGCGGGCGACTCCCTCCGGGAACCCTTGGAAGAGCGCTTCCTCGGACGCGCCCATCTGTTCCAGTGCCTGCTCAAAGGTGCGCCCGCCCAGTGCGTTCTTGTCCACTGCGACGACCATGTTCAGCGTTGCCTTTTCCGGGCTGGAAACGGCGAGATCCACATCCATCTTCACGCAACCGGTCAGGCTCAGCACCAATGCCACCATGACACCAATGACGGATACGATCTTCTTCATAAGTTCTCCTCGATGTGGGGGTCCGATCTGGAAAGTGTTTCCCCCGATTGAGTTTCAACTCTATCGGTTGGAGCTGTGAGCAAAATAATTCCGACCAGCCGCCCACCTGCACTCTTGCTGCGCAGGGGGCCTCTGGCTACACTGGTGCCCATGGGCAAGTGGGAAAGCCTCCGGGCGGGGCTGAACTGGCTGAACCTCAGTACGCTGAGCGGCCTGGCACTGGCCCGTTGCACCGGGTGCCGGATAGAACCCGGGCAACAAGGTCTCATCTATGCATCGAACTACCGGCCCAGGTTGCCCGTTGCCGGTGCATTCACCGTAGGCAACGTGGTCTTCTTTCGCAAGCATTTTTCCGATCCCGGCAGCCACCCGCGCCTGCTGGAGCACGAGGCCGTGCACGCCACCCAGTACGCGCTGTGCCTGGGGCTGCCGTTCATACCGCTGTATTTCCTGGCTGCCGGCTATTCGTGGCTTCGCACCGGGGACCCGGCCTCCCGGAATGTGTTTGAGCGGCGGGCCGACCTGCAGGCCGGCGGCTACACGGAGCATCCCGCCGAAAAGATCATGCCGCGGCTGTCCCGCGGCCTGGCCCGCGCCATCCACCACCCGAAGCAACAGCCAAGCCCCTCGAGGAGAACCCCCGCATGAGCAAGAAGAACAGCATCACCATGTTTGGCTCGGCAACGGCCGGCGCGGTGCCCGACACCATGAGCGTTTCCCTGGGCATCGAGGCCCGGCACGACCGGGCCGAGGGCGCATACTCGCTTGCCGCCTCACGGGCGCGGGACCTGGTTGCGGCGTTGGGCCAAGCAGTGCCCGGGGCCAAGCTCTCGACCACCGGCATCGGGCTGCGCGCCCGCACGGTGTGGCGCAACGACGAGAACGTCCTGGCCGGCTACGAGGCGGATACGATGCTGCGCCTCACGCATGTCGGCATCGAGCAGGTTTCCGAGGTGCTCGGTGCCGCCGTGGCTGCCGGCGGCGACGCCCTGCGCATCCACTCGGTGCAGGCGGAGGTCTCCGATCCCTCGATCGCCTATGCCAAGGCACGCGAGCTGGCATTCGCCGACGCAAGGGCCAAGGCCGAGCAGGTTGCGGCCCTCGCCGGCTGCACCCTGGGCAAGGCACTGCGCGTGAAGGAGACCACGCAGGGCTCCCCGTCGCCGATACTCCGCGTCAAGGCAGCGGACATGGCCGCGTCCTCGATGCCGGTCGCTGCCGGGGAGCAGGAGCTTTCCGCCAACATCGAAGTGTGCTGGGAGCTCCTGGACCGGATCCAGGGCCGACCCTAGGACTCCCGGCCGGCGCTGAAGACGGGTTCCGGTTCGGCGCCCTGCGCCAACACGGCGATGTCCGCCACGGCCCGCGCATGGTGCTCGATCCGGGGATCGTTCGCCTCCAGCCACGGCACGTGGATGAATCCGCCGCGTGCGCCGGGGCTCCCCTCGAGCCTGTGCATCAGGGCGTAGAACACCTGGTTGCAGACGAAGGTGCCGGCGGAATAGGAGATCTCCGCCCGCACGTGGCTGCCGGCCTGGCTCCCGGGCCCCGTTGGACGTTGGAGGGCCCGCAACGCGCCCTTCAGCGGCAGGGTGGAGAAGTAGGCGTTCGCTCCCCCGGGAAGCACCTGCCGATCGATGGGCTGCTCGCCCGCGTTGTCAGGGATCCTGGCGTCCACGTGGTTGATTGCCACTTTTTCCAGGCTGAGGGCGTCCCGGCCCGCCGCCAGCCCCAGGCTGATCACCACGTCCGGTTCGTGTTCGTCGACCAGCTCGTTGAGCCGCCCCGGCGCCAGGGCAAAGACGCACGGCAGTTCCGCGGCCCGTGCCGGGATCGAGCGTTCCGCGAGCACCTCTGCCGCGCGGAACGCTATCGCCCGGGACGGGTTGAAGGTGTCTCCGCCGAAGGGTTCGAATCCGGTCAGCAGGATCATCGGGTTGCGTCTGCCTCGACCTCGGCCAGCACCGCGCGCACGATCGGCAGGTCCGCCGGGATCCAGGCCAGGGACTCGAGCGAGGGGCCGTCCAGGTCGACCCATTCAAGGAGGTCGTGGTCCTCGAGTGCCTGCGGCGTGCCGTCGGTGATCTCGGCGAACCACACCCGCATCGCCGCGTGTTCGTTCAGTTCCCATCCCTGGTCGAGCGGGCCGAAGACCTCGCTGCCCAGGCGCACCTTGACCCCGAGCTCCTCGAGGATCTCGCGGTGGACCGCATCACGGCAGTCTTCGCCGGGTTCCAGCTTTCCGCCGGGAAACTCCCACATCCCTGCCACCGCTTCGGGGGCGGTGCGTCGTGCGGAGAGCAACTTCGTTGGCTTCTCCAGCGAGTCGAGGATTGCGGCCGCAACGATTTGCTTCAATGCCATGGTTACTTTTCGACGCTCTCGCTCGGGTTTCCGGCCTGCGCCTGGGAGAAAACGTCCGGCTCGATGTAGATCACGCACTTGAGGTCGACCGCGGCGCGGATCCGCACCTCGATGTCGTCGATGGCTGCGGCGATCTGTTCGCCCGTCGAGTTTTCCGCCACTGACACCTTCGCGGCGACAAGGATCTCCTCGGGGCCCAGGTGCAGGGTCTTGAGGTGGATCAGCTTGGCGCCGTCGCGCGTGATGGCTTTGCCGATGGCCTCGACGTGTTCGGCCGTGGCCGATTCACCGAGCAGCAGGGACTTGGTCTCCATGGCCAGCACGATGGCGATGAGCACCAGCAGCACGCCGATGCATGCGGTGCCCAGTGGCGTCGAAGACGCCGTTGCCGGTGACGAGGGTCAGGCTGACGCCGGCCAGCGCCAGCACCAGGCCGACCAGCGCGCCGAAGTCCTCCAGCAGGATCACCGGAAGCTCGGGCGCCTTGGCGGTGCGGATGAACTTGGACCAGGACTGCTTGCCGCGCACGTGGTTCGATTCGATGATCGCCGTGCGGAAGGAGAACGATTCGGCGACGATCGCGCCGATCAGCACCGCCAGCGGCACCCACCACCACTTGCCTTCGATGCCGTGCGGGTGCTGGAACTTCTGCCACGCCTCGTAGAGGGCGAAGAGGCCGCCGACGCTGAAGAGGACGATTGAGACGATGAACGAGTAGACGTAGCGTTCACGCCCGTACCCGAAGGGGTGCTGTTCGTCGGCCTCGCGGCGCGCCTTCTTGCCGCCCACCAGGAGCAGGACCTGGTTTCCCGAGTCGGCGACCGAGTGGATCGCTTCGGCAAGCATCGATGACGATGCGGTGACCGCCCAGGCGATGAACTTGAACACCGCAATGGTGAGGTTTGCCGCCAATGCGGCAACTACCGCTTTTGTTCCTCCGGAGGCCGCCATGGACCTGCCCCTTTCCTCGTGCGCAAGGCCCGGCAGTGGCCGGACCGTGGATTCGGTTCCAACGTTATCGCGTGCAGGGGCACGGCGGCGCATCAAAAGGCGTTGTCGCGGTCTCTTTTTGGGGCGTTCCGGGCAGGCTTGGCCCGTGTTCGAAATCGTGCCGAGTCCCCGGCGGGCGGTGCGTTGCCACCGCCCGCCGGGCAATCCGGTTGCTAGCCGCGTCGCTGGGCGCGCGCCGAGGCGTACATGCAGACGGTTGCGGCGGTGCTGACGTTCAGCGATTCGGCGATTCCGTAGAGCGGCACTGCCACCCGGTGGTCGGCACGGGAAAGCTCGTCCTCGTTCAGGCCCTGGCCCTCGTTGCCGAACAGCCAGGCCGTCGGCTCCTCAAGGACCGGATCGCCCTCGGCCGACTCGAACGTTCCGCCGGTGCGGCGCGCCGCGCTGGCGTCCTGCAGTGCGTCAAGGTCGGCGGTGCCGTAACCGTCCGCGGCCAGGATGGTGCTGCCCTGTCCCTTGAGCGCCGCAATGGCTTCCGAGAGCTCGACGTTCGAGACGATCGGCAGGTGGAAGAGCGAACCGACGGTGGAACGAACGGCCTTGGGGTTGTAGATGTCGACGCTGCCGTTGGTGATGACCACCGCATCGGCGCCCGCTGCGTCGGCGGCGCGCAGGATGGTTCCGGCATTTCCCGGATCCTGCACGCGGCACAGCACGGCCACCAGGCGCGGCTTGGCTGGCGAGGACTTCATCGATCTTCACCTCGGGGATCACGCACACCGCGACGATGCCCTGGGGAGTTACGGTGTCGGCCATTGCCGCCAACACCTCGGGGCTCACCAGCCGGGCGTGGACGCCGGGGGCCTTGGCCACCATTTCCTCGAATTCCGGGTAGCGGTCAAGGCAGTCGTCGGTGGCGAAGATCTGACGCACCACGGCGTCCTTGCCTTCGGCTTCGCGCGAGATGTGAGCCTTCATTGCTTCGCGGACCGCTTGCGGGCCCTCGGCCAGGAACTCTCCGCTGCGGGCACGACCGGTGCGGGTCGCCAACCGGGCGACCTCGCGAACCTTCTCGGCACGCACGTTTGTCATGGTTTCTTCGTTGTCTGCGGGGAGATTCATGCCTATGACTTTACCGGGGATACGACAATGGGACGGAATCGCGAGGATTCCGTCCCATTGACTTAGAGCATTAGCGGCTCAAAGACTAGGCGTCCTTGATCTGCTGGCGGGATTCGCCACCTGCAGGCTCGAAGCCTGCAGCCTTTGCGGATTCAACGGTGTCGAACCAGAACTCGGCATCCGTCTGGTCGTACCAGGTCGAGCCCGGAACGTGGTACTTGTTGGACTGGGCGTTGCCCTTGATGACGAAGCCGGCCGGAGCCTCTTCGCCTTCGACGGCCTTGACTGCACCGGTGGTCTTTACAGCAGCGGCCTTCTTGGCGGCCGGAGCAACCGGAGCTGCAGCAGCGAGCCTTGGGTGCGTTGACGTCAGCCGGAAGGGCACCCTGTGCGATCTGAACCAGTGCGGCGAAAGCCTTGGAGTCGGACACTGCCAACTCGGCCAGCATGCGGCGGTCAACCTCGACCGAGGCAGCCTTCAGGCCCTGGATCATGCGGTTGTAGGTCATGCCGTTGGCGCGGGATGCAGCGTTGATGCGCTGGATCCAAAGGCGACGGAAGTCACCCTTGCGCTTGCGACGGTCGTTGAAGCTGTAGACGTACGAGTGGAGCAGCTGCTCCTTCGCCTTGCGGTACAGGCGCGAACGCTGTCCGCGGTAGCCCTTGGCGCGTTCAAGAATAACGCGACGCTTCTTATGGGCGTTTACTGCCCGCTTCACACGTGCCACGTGTGTACTCCTTTGGTTCTGTTCCACCTGGCCTCAAATATTGGGCCAGGCAAAAATGCTTTAAGTGGTCGGGACTCCAAGACTGGATTCCCAAGACGGAGGGGTGTTAGATACCGAGCATCCGCTTGATGGTCTTGACGTCCGCCTTGGCGACCAACTGGTCAGAGGCCAGGCGACGGGTGATGCGGGA
The DNA here is from genome assembly GCA_963818105.1 of uncultured Actinomycetota bacterium. GTDB lineage: Bacteria > Actinomycetota > Actinomycetes > Actinomycetales > Micrococcaceae > Paeniglutamicibacter. The sequence goes on from CAWFRB010000044.1 coordinate 43,444, forward strand.
GGACTTGTGCTCCAGGTAGTGGCGGCGGTTAGCCTGCTGGCGCTTGAGCTTGCCGCTACCGGTGAGCTTGAAGCGCTTCTTGGCGCCACTATGGGTCTTGAACTTCGGCATATCCGCCGTTCTCCTTACTTGCTCCCGGGGTCCTTTCGGGCCGGGGATCTTGCGCACTCCCGCGTTTGAGGGAATCCGTTGTTCTAGGTTTGCTCTTGCGAGCGTGCCCTGCTCGGAGCGACCTTACTTGGTCGTCCCGGGCTTGGCTGCGCGGGTTGCGGGCTTTGGACCCGGCTTGCCCGCAGGCTTGGGAGCGGCCATCGGCTTCGGCATGGCCACTGGCTTAGGTGCTGCAACAGGCTTGGCAACAACAGGCTTCGGGGCCTGGGCTGCTACTGCCGGCTTGGATGCGGCGGCCGGACGAACCGGGGCCTTTGCCGTTGCCGGGCGAGCGGTGTCGCGTGCCGGTGCTGCCTTGGCCGGAGCCTTGGTGACGACCGGAGCGGTCCTTACCGGGGCAACCTTGGGAGCGAGCAAAGCTGCTGCCTCTTCGGCTGCGGCTTCGGCACGAACCTTGGCAAGCTTCTCCATGATGTCGGATTCGATGACATCTGCAACGGAGCCGCCCAGGTCGCCCTGTGGTTCCGAGGTGTCGATCCGGTTCTTGGAGTCGGCTGCCTTGGCCTTGTCGTTTTCACGCTGTTCCAAGCGGCGGGCTTCAGCCTTGGCTTCTGCCTTGTTCTTGAGCGGTCCAACAACCATGACCATGTTGCGGCCATCGATGCGGGGGCTGGACTCAATAACGCCGACCTCTGCAACTGCTGCTGCAAACTTCTCCAGCAGACGGATGCCCATCTCTGGACGCTGCTGCTCACGACCGCGGAACTGAATCATGGCCTTGACCTTGTCGCCCGCTCCGAGGAAGCGCAGCGCGTGGCCGACCTTGGTTTCGTAGTCGTGGGTGTCGATCTTCAGGCGGAAACGAATTTCCTTGAGGACCGTGTTGGTCTGGTTCTTACGCGCTTCGCGCGCCTTGACCGCAGCCTCGTACTTGTACTTTCCGAAGTCCATCAGTTTGCACACGGGAGGCTTTGCGGTAGGCGCAACCTCAACGAGATCAAGATCGGACTCCACGGCAAGACGAAGAGCATCCTCAATACGGACAATGCCAACCTGTTCACCGGCTGGGCCGACGAGCCGCACCTCTGGGACGCGGATTCGATCATTAATGCGTGGATCGCTGATGTGTAGCTCCTGAGTAGTTCGTAGTTTCAGGCCACCACAGCAAAGAGGAAAGGCCCTCGGCTGCGGGTGCAGGCGAAGGCCTCGATATTCGATCGATGATTGCTCATCTAAACCCGTCACACAAGGTGACAGGTACCGAATGTACCCGGCCGCCTGATTCGGCTGCTGCGGGTGGGAGTGGCCTCCACTTGCTTACTGGATCCAGGCTGGTTGGTCACATTCACCGCTTGGGTGACGCTACCAAATACACAGATTCAGTCGGTCTATGGAAAGCTTAGCATCATGAGTACTCCTGAAACCAATCCGGACGCCACCAACGAAATTCGCGACATCGCCGAAGTGGCAGCCGTTGAAATCATCACCACCGCCGCCGTTCACCTGATGAGCGCCGCCGCCGTCAAGTGCGGCCTTGCCGCCGGCGACGACGCCGAAGAGCTGAAAGACCTCGACGAGGCACGCAAGTTGATCACCGCGCTGGCCGGCCTGGTCGTCTCCGCAGCACCCGAGATCGGCTCCCAGCACGCAGGACCGTTGCGCGACGGCCTGCGCTCGCTGCAGCTGGCCTTCCGCGAAGCGTCCTTCATCCAGGACGAACCGGGCAAGGGCCCGGGCGAAAAGCTCACCGGCCCGGTGAACTAACACTTCAGCTCCATCCTCAAGAAAGAGTGCGGGTCCCGTTTCAAGCGAAACGGGACCCGCACTCTTTTGTTGCTCTTTTGCGCCTAAGCCACGGAGTGTTCAGGCCTCGCTGATGAGCGTGCGCACCCGCGCGCGGCGACGCCGGCGCACCTGTTGCGCGACCAACGCGGCAACGCTGACGGCCGCGCCGATGCAGCCCACAGCGATGAAGGCGGCAGCGGATCCCAGCGCATCGACCGTTGCGCCGGTGATCGGGGAACCCAACGCGGTGCCGCTGGTCAGCGCCGAACCGTACCAGCCCATGGCCTCGCCGCGGCGCTTCTCGGCCACGAGGTCGGTGAGCCATTCCGAGGCGGCCGAGAGCACCGGGGCGCAGAGCATGCCCGGCGGGATCGAGAGCAGCGCCAGCGACCAGGTGTCCGTGGCAAAGGCCATCGGCAGGGTCAACACGGCCATCGCCAGCAGCAGCACGATCGGCGAGATGCGCCGGCTGAGGCTTCCGTAGATCAAGCCGCCGACCAGCGAGGCGCCGCACCAGAAGAAGAACACGATGCCCAACTGGCCCGAGCTGTTCTTCTCGTCAAGCAGCGAGAGCATGCCCACCTCGGTTCCCGAGAGCACGAGCCCGGCTCCGGACGCGGCGATGAACACGGCGACCACCGAGGCGCTGACCCAGCCGAACTTGTTGCGGAAGGCCTTGCCGCGTGCCGCGATGCGGGCCTGGGTCGACTTGCTGCCGGCCAGGATCAGTTCGCCTTCGACACTCGCCAGCCCGCCGGGACCGGAGGCGATCAGCGACGCCTCGGCGGCCAGGCGTTCCTCGTGCGGGTTCGCCTTCTTGGCGACGGCACCCGGCTGGCCGCTGCGCGTGGGCGGGTTCAGGATCATCAGCACCAGGCCGCTGAGCGAGGCCGCAACCGCGATGCCGATCATGCCGATGGTGGTGTTCAGGCTGGTGGCAACGATCCCGGCCGTGGCCGGCCCGACGATGAAGACCAGCTCGGTGGCCATGGCGTCGAGCGCGAAGGCCGATCGGCGGGTCTCCCCCGTGGTCATCACGCCCAGGGCGGTGCGCACCACGGAGAAGACGGGCAACGAGAACAGCCCGCCGAGGAACACCAGCGGCAGCACCCACATGAACGAAACCTGCGGCACGATGCTCCACACCACCGCCTCGACGATGATCGAGGGCAGCAGTGCGCGGCGCAGCCCGTACATGTCGACCACGCGGCCGCGCCAGGGTGCGCCCAGGGCGATGCCGATGGTCATCAGCGCCACGACCAGTCCGGCCGATCCCCAGTCGCGGTCAAGCACGTTGACCAGGTGCAGCAGCAACAGCATGCCGACGGCCGCGTGCGGCAGCCTGGCGACCATGCCGACCAGCAGCAGCGGCGCCACCCCGGGTTGCCGGAGCAGTTCGCCGTAGCGTCCGAATTTCATGCGTTCGGGCCCGCCTGCGTCGGCGCGCCGGCCTTCAGGGCGACCTCCAGCGAATCGACGTTTTCGGCGAAGTCCGCGTTTGCGGCCAGCGCCGAGTGGATGCGCGTCACGCAGGCACGTGCCGAGGCCTCGTCGACCCCCGGCTGGAAGGTGAACTCCAGGCGCAGTTCCGGGCCCGATCCCCCGCCGGGCACGCTGGTCCCCTGCGCGGTGCGGCTTCCCACGCCCTGGCCCGGGGCGATGCGGATCGAGGCCAGGGCCGATTCGGTTCCCGCCTGCCGTGCGACGATGGCCGCGAGTTCCTCGTTGAGGTAGCTGGGGGTCCAGTCCTTTTGCTGGGCCAGGGCCCACATTCCGGGGCGGCGCAGCACGAAGGTGAAGTCGGCCCCGGGGTCAAGGACCAGCATCTGGGCCTCCTCGGCGACTGCGGAAAGCGCCGCGCGCGGGGCGTACACGGCAACCGGGCGGGCCTCGCCGTGCCAGGCCTGCAGGCGTTCGACGCTGCTGAAGACCGGCAGCGCCTTGCGGCCGTCGGGCGCGTTGAGCGTCACCAGGGCCATGTCGGCTTCCTTGTCCTCGGTGAAGCCGTGTTCGCCGAGCCCGCCCTCGGCCAGCTGGGCCACCACGGCGATGTAGATGCGCGATTCGGCAAGGGCCGCGTGGACGCCCTGCTCGCTGCCGGTCCCGGCAACGAGTGCGTCGATGGCGGCCGCAAGCTTTTCGTCGATGAGCCCGTTGTCGTTGTCGAAATTGTGCAGGGGGTTGCCCTCCCCGCTGAGGTCGCGGCCTTCCCAACTTTGCCCGGCGGAATCGGTCTGCGATCCGGCCCGGGCCAGTGCCGCGGCAATGTGTCCGGGCAGGTGTCGGGGGCTTTCGGGTGCCCCGTGGGAAGAAGGTGAATTCGCGCTCATACGCCAAATGCTATCGTGCGGCACGCACAAGGGCCGGTCGCCATTTGCATGGTGACCGGCCCTGATTCCCTACTGCCGCGCAGAACTTGGCGCGGGCGGCGGGGTGGTTAGTGTGGTGCAACTCGCCCGCACATGACGGGCTCGCGGGTGGATGCTAGCGGCGGCCCGCAACGTCCAGCGCCTCGGGCATGGTGAACTTGCCCGCGTAGAGCGCCTTGCCCACGATGGCTCCCTCAACGCCCAACGGGACCAGTTCGCGCAGCACGCGAAGGTCCTCGAGGCTGGAGATGCCGCCGGAGGCGATGACGGGCTTGGAGGTGTGTGCGCACATTTCGCGCAGCAATTCCACGTTCGGGCCGCGCAGGGTTCCGTCCTTCGTCACGTCGGTGACGACGTAGCGGGCGCATCCGGCGTCCTCAAGGCGTGCCAGGACCTCCCAGATGTCGCCGCCTTCCTTGGTCCAGCCTCGGCCGGCCAGGGTGGTTCCGCGAACGTCCAGGCCCACGGCGATCTTGTCGCCGTGGCGGGCGATGGCGCGGGCGGTCCACTCCGGGTTCTCGAGGGCGGCGGTGCCCAGGTTCACGCGGGTGGCGCCGAATTCCAGCGCCCGTTCAAGCGACTCGTCGTCGCGGATGCCGCCGGAAAGCTCGACCTTGATGGTCAGCTCCTCGGCAACGCGGCGCAGGATCTCGGTGTTGTGGCCGCGGCCGAAGGCTGCGTCCAGGTCCACCAGGTGGACCCATTCGGCGCCGGCGTTCTGCCAGGCAAGTGCGGCTTCCAACGGGTCGCCGTAACCGGTTTCGGATCCGGCTTCACCCTGGACCAGGCGAACCGCCTGGCCGTCCGCCACGTCGACGGCCGGGAGCAGTTCGAGGATGGGGTTTTGCGTGTTGGTCATGATCAATCCTTAGGTTTTTCCGGGCCGTTGGCCCTGCCGGCACCGCTTGGGTGCCGGCTCGGGGTTCTCAGAAGGTCAGTAGGTATCCGGCGAGCAGGGCCATGCCGGCGAGGATCCAGCAGGCGATGATCCAGGAGACGTGTGCCCGTTGCTGGCGCAGGGAAATTGCGCCGCCGGCCAGAAGCCCGGCCAACAGCATGAGCAGGATCGTCCACATTTAGAGGGTCTCCAACCAGTTGCGCAGCAATTGCGCACCGGCTTCGCCGGACTTCTCTGGGTGGAACTGCAGGGCGCACAGCGGGCCGTTTTCCACGCCTGCCACGAAGGGGACCCCGTGTTCGGACCAGGTCACCTGCGGCGGGAGCATCTTGGGCTGGGCCACGTCGAAGTTCCATTCCTGCACCGCGTAGGAGTGCACGAAGTAGAAGCGTTCGTTTTCGATGCCCTTGAAGAGCTTGCTGCCTTCCGGAGGCGTGACGGTGTTCCATCCCATGTGCGGGACGACCGGTGCCTTGAGCAGCTCCACGGTGCCGGGCCATTCGCCCATGCCCGGGGTGCGCACGCCGTGTTCGACGCCCTCTTCAAAGAAGATCTGGTGTCCGACGCAGATGCCCAGGACCGGGCGGCCGCCGGCGATGCGGCGTCCGATCCAGCGGATGGCCCCGACCTCGTTGAGCTGCTTCATGACGGCGGCGTAGGCGCCGACGCCCGGGACAAAGAGCCCGTCGCAGTTGAGGATGTCGTCGGGCTTGGCCGAGAGCGTTACCTCGGCCCCGGCCGCCTCGAGTGCGCGCACGGCGGAGCGGACGTTGCCGGATCCGTAGTCAAGAACCGTGACTTTCTTGCGCTCGGCCATTTACAGCGCACCCTTGGTGGAAGGGATGGCGTTGCCGATGCGGGCATCGGGCTCCACGGCTTCGCGCAGTGCGCGGGCGAAGGCCTTGAACTGGGCCTCGACGATGTGGTGCGGGTCCCGGCCGCCGATCACCGTCATGTGCAGGCAGATCTGCGCGTGCAGGGTGAGTGCCTCGAAGATGTGGCGGGTCAGCGAACCGGTGAAGTGGCCGCCGATCAGGTGGTATTCCTGGCCCGCGGGCTCGCCGGTGTGCACCAGGTAGGGGCGCCCGGAGATGTCGACAACGGCGTTTGCCAGTGCCTCGTCCAGCGGAACGGTGGCTTCGCCGAAGCGGCGGATGCCTGCCTTGTTGCCCAGCGCGGTGCGCAGGACCTCGCCGATGGTGATGGCAACGTCCTCGACGGTGTGGTGCACGTCGATGTGGGTGTCGCCGGTGGCGCGGACCGTCAGGTCGATCAGCGAATGCTTGGAAAGTGCGGTCAGCATGTGGTCGTAGAACGGAACACTGGTGCTGATTTCGGAGCGGCCGGTGCCGTCCAAATCGAGTTCGACAAAGACGGAGGACTCGCTGGTGGTGCGTTCGAGGCGAGCGCGACGACCCGTGAGTTTTTCGGCAGACATGCACATTCCTTTTGATCAGGCGTTTAGACGAGGATGTGAGGCACGGGGATGGGGACACGGATGTGTCCGGCCACAACCCCGCACCTATGAGTTTAGCGTTAGTGCCCGTGCGGACCCTGATTGAGCAGTTCTTCCAGGCGGACCAGGAATGCCGTGGTTTCGGCTTCGGTGCCGGCCGTGACGCGCAGGTGGCCGGGGATGCCGACATCGCGGATGATGACTCCGGCTTCCAGCAGGCCTTCCCAGATGTACCGGGGGTTTTCCAGTCCGCCGAAGAACACGAAGTTCGAGTCCGACGACGCAGGGTTCAAGCCCATGCGGGTCAGCTCGTTGACGATCCGGTCGCGCTGGGACTTGATGTCCTCGACGTTGGCCAGCAACGCCTCGACGTGCTTGAGCGCGGCGTTGGCCGTTGCCTGGGTCACCGCCGAAAGGTGGTACGGCAGGCGGACCAAGCGGATGGCATCGGTGACCTCCGGAGCGGCGGCGAGGTAACCGACCCTGGCACCGGCCAGGGCGAAGGCCTTGGACATGGTGCGCGAGACGATCAAGCGCTCACGGCCCGGCAACAGGGACAACGCGGACGGGGTCCCGTTGTGGGCGAATTCGGCGTAGGCCTCATCCACGATGACGATGGCGTTGCTTGCAGCACCGGCCTCGTAGACGGCTTCGACGACATCCAGGCCCAGGGCCGTGCCCGTCGGGTTGTTGGGTGAGCAAAGGAAAACGATGTTGGGCGCCGCGGCCCGCACCTGTTCCGCGGCGTCGGCCGCGGACAGGGCATAGCCCTCGGAGCGAACACCGGCAATGTAGGCGGTGTCGGTTCCGCTGGCCAGCAGCGGGTACATCGAATAGGTGGGAGGGAATCCCATGACCGTGCGACCCGGTCCGCCGAATGCCTGCAGGATTTGTTGCAGCACTTCGTTGGATCCGTTTGCCGCCCAGATGTTCTCGGCGTTCAGGCCGTGGCCGAGATAGGCCGCCAGGCGCTCGCGCAACTCGGTGAATTCACGGTCCGGATAGCGGTTGAGTCCCAGCGCCGCGGCGGATACCTCTTCGACGATTGCGCGATGAACGGCCTCGGGCAACGGATGGGTGTTTTCGTTGACGTTCAGCTGGATTGGAACGTCGATTTGGGGTGCGCCGTAAGGTTCAAGACCTTGAAGATTCTCTCGCAGGGGCAATTTTGCCAGGCGATTTAGCCGTTCATTCACCCCATAAGTCTAGGGCGCGCGGTCCAAGGCATCAGAATCAGCAATGTGGAACGGGGTAACAATCGGTTCGCAATGAAGCGGGGGTCACACCCGCCGTCAGCAACGCGGCAGTTACCGTGCCGATGGAACGTAGATCTCGGTTCCCGGGAACAGGACGCTTCCCTCAAGGTTGTTGATTTCGGCGATCTGGCGCACGGCTTCGCGGGGGTCCAAGCTGGGGCGCGAACTCGCGAGCCAGCCCCCAAAGGGTGTCGCCCTCGATAACGGTGACGCTGACGGCTTCGACACCCAGTGGCACATCGGCCGAGGCCTTGGCCGGCGACAGGAACAAGCCCAGAAGCATGAGCACGCCCACGCTGGCCAGGAAGATCGGCATGGCGATCAAAACGAATTTCCCCCGGCGGGTCAACCGCAGCGGAGCTTCCTGCGGGGCGTGGTAAGCGATGGGGTCTGGAACGAGGTGGAGCGGGGCCGAGAGAGCAGCGTTTGCCATGTCTTTGCCTTTCCTTTGAGTACGACGGGCCGATGCGAGTGGGCCGCGAATCGAACAAGCTTCTATTGTTCGAACACGTCTTTCGAATATGTGTTCGTAGTTCGTAAGTTATTTCTAGCACTTTTCAACGACACGTGTCCAGATCGGTTCGAACAAATCTTTGAAAGCGCCGCTTCCGTCCACTAACATGAGTGATGTGGAACGGTGAATTCACTTCATCACTCCGCACCGACAAATTGCGGAACGCGCGGGCCAACCGCCGACGATCGGGATGAGGCACACAGAATGACGACCGAACAACGAACCCCTCGGCGTGACGCGAAGAGCCTGACAATTCGCCAGAAAAAGGTTCTCGAAACAATCCAGCGCTCGGTCAGTGCCAACGGCTACCCGCCTTCCATGCGAGAGATCGGTGACGCGGTGGGCCTGGCCAGCCTCTCGAGCGTGACCCATCAGTTGAGCCAGCTGGAAAAGCTTGGCTACATCCGTCGCGATCCCCGCCGTCCGCGCGCCATGGAAATCCTGCTGCCCTTGCAGCTCAAGACCGACACGAAACTTGAAGTGGTTTCCGGCCAGGCCGAGCTCAAGGCCGCAAACGGCATGAATGTCTCGGAGCTGACGACCTCGGCGGATACGGCCATGGTTCCGCTGGTGGGACGAATCGCCGCCGGCAACCCGATTCTCGCCGACCAGGCAGTGGAAGACGTGTTTGCGCTGCCGCGCCAGCTCGTGGGCCATGGCGAACTTTTCATGCTCAAGGTCAGCGGCGACTCAATGATCGACGCCGCCATTTGCGATGGCGACTGGGTCGTCGTGCGACGTCAGCAAACGGCAGTCAACGGCGACATCGTTGCGGCGCTGCTCGACGACGAAGCCACGGTGAAAACCTTCCGCCAGCGCGATGGCCACACCTGGCTGCTGCCCCAGAACTCCCGCTACGAACCGATCCTCGGTGACGCGGCAACGGTCATGGGCAAGGTCGTTTCGGTCATGCGCTCCATCTAGGGACGTCACAGGCATTTCAATGAGTCAGGGGCCGGTCATCGCGACCGGCCCCTGACTCATTTAATGTTTTGACGCATGGACTCCCAAGGGAGCCGCGCTGCCTCCTAGCCTTCGCTGAGCCGTTCGAGCGCGGCCAACACCGTCGGCTTGTCCGGGGTGGCCCACAACGGCGGCAAGGAGGCCCGCAGGAAGCTTCCGTAGCGTTCCGTCGCCAGACGCGAATCCAGGACGGCCACGACGCCGCGGTCGTTGACCGAACGAATCAAGCGCCCCGCGCCCTGGGCCAACCTGACGGCGGCATGGCTCGCAGCCACCGCCATGAACCCGTTGCCGCCGTGCTTGGCGACATCCCGGCTGCGCGCCGAGGAGAGCGGGTCGTCGGGCCGCGGGAACGGGATCTTGTCGATGATCACCAGGCGGCACGCATTGCCCGGCACGTCGACGCCCTGCCACAGTGTCATGGTGCCGAACAGGCAGGTGTCCGGTTCGGCGGAGAACTGGTCAACCAGGGCCTTCATGCTCGATTCGCCCTGGCACAGGATCGGCACGTCCAGCCGGGAACGCAGGATCTCGGCCGCTTCCTCCGCGGCGCGGCGCGAGGTGAACAGCGCCAAGGCCCCTCCCCCGGAAGCCTTGATGAGGTCTTCGATCTCGCCGATCATTTCCTGCGACATCTGGCGCCCGGGCTTCGGCAAGTGCTTGGCCACATACAGGATGCCCTGCTTGGGGTAGTCGAAGGGGCTTCCCACGTCGACGCCGTTCCAGGTGGGTGCGCCGTCGCCGACCAGTCCCAAGGCACCGGCGACGGGCTCGAAGGCCGCGCCGATGGCCAGGGTCGCGCTGGTCAGGATGACGGTGCGGCCGTCGAAAAGCCCTTCGCGCAGCTTGCCGGCAACCGACAAGGGTGCGACATTCAGCGTCGGCTGGCTCGACTCGTCCGGCTGGACGTAGCCCTCCCCCGGGCTGAAATGCCCCGGGCGCGAAGCCCAGATGACTTCCCGTTCCTCGGTCATTTCAAGCATCTTGGTGCATTGCTCGACCAGGTACATGACCTGCGAACGTGCCATCTGCCGTCCGCCGTCCGCCGGCGCGTTGGCCTCGGGCTTCGAATCGGAGAGCACCACGCGTGCGGCCTCGGCGATCTGGTTGATCGCGGCTTCCTGTTCCTCGTTGAGGCCGCGGGCCATCAAGCCCGTGGGGACGCCTTCGAGGCTGCGCTGCAGCGCCTTGGCACCCTGGTTCAGCGCATCGACGCTCACCGCGCAATGCTTGCGGGCCGCCGAAGCGGCGGTCTGCACCATGTTGACCGACATCGGGCGGGTCACCGAACTTGTCACCCGGTCCTGCAGTTCGTGGGCCTCATCGATGATGACGGTGTCGAAGTCCGGCAGCACGGCCAGGCCTTCGAACGCCGACACCGCGAGCATTGCGTGGTTGGTGATGATCACGTCGGCATCGGCCGCGCGGGCGCGGGCCATCTCGCTGAAGCATTCGGAAGCCATCGGGCACTTCTGGGATCCGAGGCAGTCCATGGCACTGACCGAGACCTGGCGCCAGGCCTTGTCGCTGACGCCCGGGGTCAGGTCGTCGCGGTCACCGGTTTCGGTGCGCTCGGCCCATTGGCGCAGCCGCACGACTTCCTGCCCGAGTGCGGAGGACGGGCCGTCCGCGAAGCCGCCGGCCGCCGGGGCGTCGGATTCGATCGAGAACAGCGTTCCCTCGTCGTCGTCCGGGTAGCCGCCGCCGAGCTTGTACTGGCACACGTAGTTGGAGCGGCCCTTGACCAGGGCCACCTCCATCTCGCGGGGCAGCTCGTTCTTCAGCGACTTCAAGAGCCGCGGAACGTCGCGCCCCACGATTTGGGCCTGGAGAGCCAGCGTTGCGGTCGAAATCACCACGGGCTTTTCCGAGTCCAGCGCGTGCGCGAGGGCGGGAACCAGGTAAGCCATCGACTTTCCGGTTCCGGTCCCGGCCTGCACCAAAAGGTGCTCGCCGGTTTCCATGGCGCGCACGACCTGTTTTGCCATCTCGTGCTGGCCCGGCCTGCTTTGCCCGCCCATCGCGGACACCGCAGCGTCCAACAGGGCGATGACTTCTGATTCCTCAGCCATGAATACTAAATTGCTCCACTTCCGCGGCCATGCCTTCGCGCACCTTGACCATCATGCGTGTCCCGTTTTCGGTGTGTTCGATGGCCAGGATTTCAGCCTCGGCGCCGTGGAGCTTGTTGACCACGTCGCCTCGATCGTAGGGGATCATCAATTCTAGTTGGATGCCGGGGCGCGGAATTGCGGCACTGATCTTCTGCAGCAGTTCTTCGATGCCGTCACCGGTGCGGGCCGAGACAATCACGTGGTTCGGCTCGCGTTGGCGCAGGCGTTCCACCACGAACGGGTCGGCCACATCGGCCTTGTTCAACACGATGATTTCGGGGATGTTCCGGGCATCGATGTCGTTGAGCACCGTGCGCACCGCCTGGATCTGCCCTTCCGGGTCCGGGTGCGCCGCGTCGACCACGTGCAGGATCAGGTCCGAGTCCGCGATCTCCTCGAGCGTGGAACGGAACGCCTCCACGAGCTGGGTGGGAAGCGACTTCACGAAGCCCACCGTGTCGGTGAGCGTGTAGTTCAGTCCGTCGCCGGTTTCGGCCTGGCGCACCGTGGGGTCCAGGGTCGCGAAGAGCGCGTTTTCCACCAGGACACCGGCCTGGGTGAGCCTGTTGAGCAGCGAGGACTTGCCCGCGTTGGTGTAGCCGACGATGGCGACCGAGGGCACTTCGTTGCGCTTGCGGTTTGCCCGCTTGGCTTCCCGGGCCGGGAGCATTCCCTTGATTTCCTTGCGAAGCTTGGCCATGCGGTCGCGGATGCGCCGGCGGTCCAGTTCGATCTTGGTTTCACCCGGTCCGCGGGAGCCGATGCCGCCGCCTGCGGCACCCACGCGGCCACCGGCCTGGCGCGACATGGAGTCGCCCCAGCCGCGCAGTCGCGGCAGAAGGTATTCGAGCTGCGCCAGTTCGACCTGGGCGCGCCCCTCGTGGCTCTTGGCATGCTGGGCGAAGATGTCCAGGATCAGCGCGGTCCGGTCGATGACCTTGACCTTGACGACGTCTTCGAGCGCACGGCGCTGCGACGGGGAGAGCTCGGAGTCGATGATCACGGTGTCGGCGCCCGTGGCGGCCACGATCTCACGCAGTTCCATGGCCTTGCCCGAGCCCAGGAAGGTTCCCGGGTCCGGCTTGGCGCGGCGCTGCACGATGCCGTCAAGCACCTCGGAGCCGGCCGTCTCGGCCAGGGCGGCGAGTTCGCGCAGGGAGTTTTCGGCGTCCTGTGCGGTGCCTTCGTTCCAGATCCCGGCCAGCACCACGCGTTCGAGGCGCAGCTGTCGGTATTCGACCTCGGTGACGTCCTCGAGCTCGGTGGACAGCCCCGCGACACGGCGGAGCGCCCGGCGTTCGGCAAGATCTTCCTGTGCGCCGTCGAATGACGAATGTTCCCGGGTCTGGTTGCTCAGTGCCTGGGCGCGGCCCGAGAAGATTCCCTCGTGCTCGGGTGCCCCGAAATGCTTGCTCTTATCGGCAACCGAATGGTCGCTGGCAAGGATCCTTTCGATGGCGGCCTGGATCTGCGCCTCGTCCATGTCGTTGTCGTGTGGACCGGAATGCTGTGAGTTGGTCATGTTCCCCTTTGCGTGCTGTATTCCAGAATAGTGCCCTGCGCCGACAGAAGCGCCGTATTCGTGTGCTTGATCATCATGAGAATGCATGTGTTGTCCTTGGATGGATCGTTTCGAGGGGGTCCACCGCATGCTGGGTCAATGAAGTCTGCAAGGGCCATGATGCCGGAAACACTTGTCCGGGGTGCCTTGAAATGGTGCGGCATGGCTTGGGAAGACTTTGAACTATGACTTTTCGGCGCGTGGCAGATACCCAGATTCTTCGGCCGTTGGAGGCCGTCTGGTGTGTTGAAAATGCGCAATGTGCGTCTTACAGAAAAGTCATAGGGAAAACTCTATCACTGCAAAGCGCGGCCCGCATTAACGTAAATCACACCCCCGAATGAGCCAATACCGGCCCGCATCGCCATGCACGGTTTGGGGTTGCGGCCTCCGGGCGGTTAACCTGCCAACATGAGCTCGGATCATTATTTCAGCGCGCAACCGTCAAAACCGGAAAAGCGACGCACCATCAGCGTCGAACTGGGCGGTGCAACCCGCAAGGTCGAAACCTCCGGCGGCATCTTCAGCCCGGACAGAATCGACAAGGGAACGGCCGTGCTCTTGGAGTCGGCTCCGGAGCCTTCAACGACCGGAAACCTGCTTGACATCGGCTGTGGTTGGGGACCGATCGCGCTCAGCCTGGCCCTTGCATCGCCCGGAGGCCACCGTCTATGCGGTGGACGTCAACGAGCGCAGCATCGGCCTGACTCGCGACAACGCGCGTGCGCTGGGTCTTGGCAACGTGAAGGCCTCGCTGCCCGAGGACGTCGACCCGGCCACCACCTTCGACACCATCTGGTCGAACCCGCCCATCCGCATCGGCAAGGAAGCCCTCCACGAGCTGCTCCTGCTGTGGCTGCCGCGACTGGCACCGGGCGGAACGGCTTGGCTCGTCGTCCAGAAGAACCTGGGTGCCGATTCGCTGCAAAAGTGGATTGGAACCGAAATGCCCGCGTCCTGGACGGTGGAACGCACCTCGACGGACAAGGCCTTCCGCACGATCCGGATCCACCGCCCGCAGGAGTCCTAACTTCAAACGCACATGCCCGTGCGCAAAACACGAGGGCGTTGAACACCACGGTGTTCAACGCCCTCGTTTGTGTTTGGTGCTAAGCCTCGGAAATGCTGCCGCGGGCGACGAGCACCGCCGGCCCGCTGAGGAACACGTGTTCGGCGCCCCCGGCGCCCGGGGCAAACCGGACCCCCAGCACGCCGCCGGGAACCGCGACTTCCCAGTTGGCAACGTCTTGGGCTCGGGCCCAGTGCCGCGTGGCAACGGCCGCAGCGCAGGCCCCCGTTCCGCACGAGAGCGTCTCGCCGACGCCGCGTTCGTGCACCCGCATCCGGAGGACTGCCGCGCCCGCCCTCGACGAGGGGTTCGGCGGGCAGCACGTACTCCACATTGGTTCCGTGGGGCGGCAGCGGGTCGACAACGGGGATGGCGAAGAGGTTGAGTGCCTCCGAGCTCCGTCTGGCTGGCCACGGCGACAATGGTGTGGGGGTTTCCCATGCTCACGGAGACCGCCGCGCGGGGATCAGGCAACCCCTCGGTCTGCACCACGGAGTCGAGCCCGCCCTTGCCGGCCGCATCCGGGTAGATGAACTCCCAGGGACCCATGTCGACCGAGTATCCGTCGACAAGCCGGGTCACGACCTTGAGCCCGGCCCTGGTGCCGATGAACAGCTCGGCTCCCACCGGCGAGATCGACAAGTTTCTCGCTCACGAGGAAGTGCACGAACACGCGGACACCGTTTCCGCACATTTCGGAGATCGAGCCGTCGGCATTGCGGTAGTCCATGAACCAGCGGGCCTCCGGCTGGGTCGCGAGGATCTCCCGACCCTCCGCCAGGTTTTCGGAGGGCACCGCACGGATGAGTCCGTCGCCGCCGATGCCGCGGCGGCGGTCGCAGATCGCCGCGACCTGTTCCGGGCTCAGGTCGTGTTTGTCTGGCGGGGTCGGAGATGAGCACGAAATCGTTTCCGGTGCCGTGTCCCTTCGCGTAGCTCAGTGGCCCCGCGACGGCCAGAAGTGACTCGCCTTGGGTGGACAGGGGTTCGGTGATGCTCATGGTTTTAAGGATACGGGCAGCGCAACTTGCTTGGGTATTTTGCTACGCCGCCCGGCGGACCCTAGGCCGCACGGATTCGTTCGAGCACGTCACCGACCAACGAGTCGCTGAGCGGGTCGAACCATTGCACGCGTTCATCGGCGTTGAACCAGGTGACCTGCCGGCGTGCGAACTGCCGGGTGGCGATCACCGTCTTCTCGGCCGCCTCGGCCTCGTCCATGGTCCCGTCGAGCACGGCAAGGAACTGTGCGTAGCCGATGGCCCGCGAGGCCGTCTTGCCCTCGCGCAGGCCCGCGGCGTCCAGGCGGCGGACCTCGTCCAGCAGGCCCAGTTCCTGCATCTTCGCCACGCGCAGCTCCAGTCGCTGGTGCAATAGCGCGCGATCCAGATTCAGCCCGATCTGCACGGCCGGGGCGTGGTACTCGCGTTCCGGCATGAAGGAGCTGAACGGCTTTCCGCTGATTTCGTAGACCTCAAGGGCACGGATCATGCGCCGTTCATCGAGGTTGCGTGCGGCGGAGGCGGGATCGACCTCGGCAAGGCGGCGTGCCAGCGGTCCCG
Source organism: uncultured Actinomycetota bacterium (assembly GCA_963818105.1). Lineage (GTDB taxonomy): Bacteria > Actinomycetota > Actinomycetes > Actinomycetales > Micrococcaceae > Paeniglutamicibacter. Next base: position 59,102 of record CAWFRB010000044.1, read on the forward strand.
GACCGTGCTCCCGGACCTCGAGCTCGAGGCGTTGGCGCACTTCCGGGTCGGTGGGAGGGAAATCGATTTCATCCAGCGCCGCACGCACGTAGAGGCCCGAACCTCCCACCAGGATGGGCACCGCTCCCCTGGAGCGGATTTCATCGAAGGTCCGGCGCGCATCGGCCTGGAAACGGGCGACGCTGGCCTCCTCCCGGACGTCCATGATGTCCAGCAGGTGGTGCGGGATCCCGGCGCGTTCGGCAACGGACAGCTTCGCCGTGCCGATGTCCATGCCGCGGTAGAACTGCAGGGCGTCGGCATTGACGATTTCCCCGCCAAGTTCCCGGGCAAGGGCAATCGAGAGATCCGATTTACCCGTCCCGGTTGGTCCAATCACGGCGATTACCGGGAGAGTCATGTGCAACGACTACTTTCTGGTGGGCAGAAGTGGCATGCCAAGGGAAACGCCCTTGGTGCCGGAGGAACCCGTGGCGGGTGTGCCACAGGAATCAGCTTGTGAGCGGTCCCAGGCGTCGCCGGCGCGCGAGCGGCGCACCGAGTACTCCGCCAGGCTCGCCGGGTCGGAGACCAGGTGGAAGGCCGCAGCCTCGGTGATCGGAAGGGTCACCAGGTCGCCGGGGCGCGGGGTCTCCCCTCCCTCGGGAATGGAGAAGTGCACAAGCCGCTGGTCGGTGGAACGTCCGCTGAGCCGCTGGGTTTCCGAGGCCTTCTTGCCCGACTGGGCGGTGACCATGACCTCGACGGTCCGGCCGACCTGCTTGGCGTTTTCCTCCGCGCAGATTCGGTCCTGGAGCGCGGTCAGGCGTTCGTAGCGTTCCTGCACCACGGCCTTGGGCAGCTGGTGTTCCAGCTCGGCGGCGGGAGTGCCGGGGCGCTTGGAGTACTGGAAGGTGAAGGCACTGGCAAAGCGCGAGGCCTCGACGACGTCAAGGGTCGCCTGGAAATCCTCCTCGGTTTCCCCGGGGAAGCCCACGATGATGTCGGTTGTGATCGCGGCATGCGGGATGTTCTCGCGCACCTTTTCGAGGATGCCCAGGAACTTCTTGGACCGGTACGAGCGGCGCATGTCCTTGAGCACCTTGTCGGAGCCGGACTGCAGGGGCATGTGGAGTTGCGGCATGACGTTGGGGGTCTCGGCCATCGCCTCGATGACGTCGTCGGTGAACGCGGCGGGGTGCGGGCTGGTGAAGCGGACGCGTTCAAGTCCCTCGATCCGGCCGCAGGCACGCAGCAGCTTGCCGAAGGCCAGCCGGTCCCCGAACTCCACGCCGTAGGAGTTCACGTTCTGGCCCAGCAGGGTCACTTCGATGACGCCGTCGGCGACCAGGGCCTCGATTTCGGCAAGGATCTCCCCCGGGCGGCGGTCGCGTTCCTTGCCGCGCAGGGACGGCACGATGCAGAACGTGCAGGTGTTGTTGCAGCCCACGGAAATCGAGACCCAGCCCGAGTGCACCGAGTCCCGCTTGGTCGGCAGCGTGGAGGGGAAGACCTCAAGGGACTCAAGGATTTCCAGTTGGGCCTTGTTGTTGTGACGGGCCCGGTCCAGCAGCGCCGGCAGCGAGCCGACGTTGTGGGTGCCGAAGACGACGTCCACCCAGGGGGCCTTGCGAAGGATCGTTTCGCGGTCTTTCTGTGCCAGGCAGCCGCCGACGGCGATTTGCATGTCCGGCCGTTTTTCCTTGACCTGTGCCAGCAGGCCAAGGTTTCCGTACAGCTTGTTGTCGGCGTTCTCACGCACCGCGCAGGTATTGAAGACCACGACGTCTGCGGTGCCGTCATCGGGCTGCTGCGGGACAAGCCCCGTGGATTCCAGCAGGCCGGAGAGCCGCTCCGAATCGTGTACGTTCATCTGGCAGCCGTATGTTCGCACCTCGTATGTGCGCAGGGGGTCAGCCGATTTTCTTTCGGTGGAAGAAGGAATGCTCACAGTCACCTTCCTAGGGTACCGAATCTTCATCGGCCCAAGCCGGAGCGGCCTGCCCTAGTATGGACTCTTGGCCGAATTGTTCTTCCCAGGCCTCGTTGACGATGCGGAATGCCATCGACGGGGAATACCCCTTGCGGGCCAGCATGCCCACAAGCCTGCGGACGCTCTTGTCCTTGTCCACTCCCATGGACGGGGCCCGCAGCTTCCGTTCCACCAGATCCTTGGCCGTTGCTTCCTCGGATTCTTCGTCGAGTTGTTCCAGGGCGTTTTCCGCCATGTCCCCCTCGATGCCCTTGTCGCGCAGTTCGCGCCTGATGGCGGAACGGGCGAGTCCGCGGCTGCGGGCGCGCGAACGCACCCAGCTTTCGGCGAACGAATTGTCGTCCACCAGCTGGATCTCTTCGAAGCGGTCGAGCAGCTCTTCCGCGATACGAGCCGGGATTTCCTTTTCCAACAGCTTTTTCAGCAGCTGCGCCCGGCTCTTTGAAGACGCGGTGAGCTGGCGCAGGAGGATCGCACGCCCCTTGGTTGCGTACTGCTCGTCGCTCAGCTCGACGGGTTCGGCCGCGGGCTTTTCCCTTTTGGCGCCGGCCGAACGCGCGGCGCCGTAGCGGGAGCCACGGGCGCCGCGGGATGCCGAATCGCCTCGCGGGCCGGTGCGCTTGCTGCGTCCGGCATAGGCCTGGCGTTCACCGAATTCCTTCTTCGGTTCCGGCGGTCCCGGGGCAAGGTCGGCCGGCGGGGCCTCGAACGCAACGGGCGTTTGCGCCCATTGCGGCATTTCGTCAGGGGTTCCCCACTCGGAATTGCCGTCGGCTGGAAATGACCAAAGCGGTCGTTCGGTACCCTGTGGGGTACCGGACGAACCGCCCTGGTGCTGTTTGGAACTCACGAAACTAGGAATCCTTGACGATGCGCAACGCATCTTCCCCGTCGTCGACGGCGCCCTGGCCGATGCCCAGCTTTTCGAGGATCTGGCGTTCAAGTTCGTTGGCCAGATCGGGATTGTCGCGCAGGAACTTCCGCGCGTTTTCCTTGCCCTGGCCGAGCTGGTCACCGTCGTAGGTGAACCATGCACCGGACTTCTTGACGAAGCCCTGCTCCACGCCGATATCGATGAGGCTTCCCTCTCGGGAAATACCCAGACCGTAGATGATGTCGAATTCGGCTTGCTTGAAGGGCGGAGCCATCTTGTTCTTGACGATCTTGGCACGCGTACGGTTGCCGACCGGGTTGGTGCCTTCCTTCAAGGTTTCGATGCGGCGAACGTCGATTCGGACCGAGGCGTAGAACTTAAGTGCCTTACCGCCGGTCGTGGTTTCCGGGCTACCGAACATCACACCGATTTTTTCACGCAACTGGTTGATGAAGATCGCCGTGGTGCGCGTTTGGCTCAACCGGCCCGTGATCTTTCGCAGTGCCTGGCTCATCAAACGAGCCTGCAGGCCGACGTGGCTGTCGCCCATCTCGCCTTCGATTTCGGCGCGTGGAACCAATGCGGCCACGGAGTCGATCACGATGATGTCGATGGAGCCGGAGCCCACGAGCATGTCCATGATTTCCAGGGCCTGCTCACCGGTGTCCGGCTGGGACACCAGAAGGGCGTCGGTGTCCACGCCAAGCCTCTTGGCGTATTCGGGGTCCAAGGCGTGTTCGGCGTCGATGAACGCGGCAATGCCGCCGAGCTTTTGGGCACTGGCAACGGCGTGCAGTGCAACAGTGGTCTTACCCGAGGATTCCGGGCCGTAGATCTCCACGACTCGTCCACGGGGAAGCCCGCCTATGCCCAGCGCAATATCCAATGCGACCGATCCGGTGGGAATGGTGGCGATAGGCGCACGAGTGTCGTCGCCCAAGCGCATGACAGATCCCTTGCCGAATTGCTTATCAATCTGCGCAAGTGCCGCTTCGAGGGCCTTCTCGCGATTGTTACCTGCTGCGGCCATCATTCACCTCGGTTGTTAGGGCCATATTGGCCAATACTCTTTGTCTGTCCACGAGCGTACGACTACTGGCCGACACTTTGGTATTCGGGTGTTCAAGCTGTGGAAAACCGATGACGGAGACCCAACGAACTTTCACCATGAACAATACACTCTTCCGAACAGATATTCGAACATTTGGAGTGGGTGTCCTCGAAAAATCTTAGTGCTCCTTGGGCGGCAGGTCCTTGCCGAGGCGTCGCTCCGGCGGCACATCCTGCATGTTGCAGATGGCCAGCCACACCGCCCTGGGCGGGGTGCCGCGGTTCAGCGCGTCCTCGGCGGTTACCCCGCCGACCTCGGCCAGCACCAGGCTGGAAGCCAGCGTGCGGGAATAGCCCGCACCAAATTCGTCATCCATCAGACGCCAGAAATCACTCAATCGCACTGGGCAATTGTGCCACGTACTGCCGCGCACCCGCTGTGCGCCGGCTTGTGGCCGGCATTAAAAGACTTGGCCTCCGGGTCCCGGCTCGAAAGCCGTGAACCCGAAGGCCAATTATCGTCCCCTGGGGTACACACCCGCCCGGGGTCTAAAAACGTTGGTTAGTGGCTCGGTGCAAGACGCTTGCCGAGGTCCCCTGCGAATTCGCTGGTGAGATCCACGGGAACGGTATCCGGGATGGTGATGCCTTCGGCGATGGCCACGCGGTCGCTGACTTCGCGAAGCATCAGCGAAAGCGGAACCTCCAAGGCGCTGCAGATCGAGGAGAGCAGTTCGGACGAAGCTTCCTTCTGTCCGCGCTCGACCTCGGAAAGGTATCCAAGGGAAACACGAGCGCTATGGGAAACTTCACGCAGGGTACGACCCTGGCGCTGACGAACGTCGCGGAGGACGTCACCGATTTCGTGTCGTAGGACTACCATCTTGCGCTCCTCTTTTTCGCGGCGGACCTCGCTCTGTAGGCCCACATCACGCCAACGGACCACACCGTTTACCGATACTGGTTGCTTGACCATGTGCATTGCCTTTGTTCTCCGGTCCTATTGCCTTTGTGGGGCGATCGGTGCGGACACTTGATGTGCCCGTCATGGGGTACAACTACGAAGAATCGTAGTTTGTTCCCACGACCCCCACCCTATCCAGAGCCGGGGTCGATTTTCCACAACATTATTGAATGGGTCAATAACTATGTCACAAACCGCATCGATAGCTACATTGCCCCATCAACCTGTGCGGTAACTGAGCGAATCGTGGAAATGAGCAGTGTTAAAGCTGCGTCGGTGGCTGCGGCCCGAATCCGCGCCCGATCTCCCTGAAAATGATACTCGGCATAGCCGCTTCCGCCGGGATGGGCAAAGCCCAGGAAAACCGTTCCGACCGGCTTGCCGTCGTGGGCATCCGGGCCGGCAACGCCGGTGGCCGAAACCGCGATGTCGCTGAGGCAGCATTCCCTGGCGCCCACCGCCATCTGGCGGGCCACCTCGCCGTCGACCGATCCCTTGGATTCCAGCAGGTCCCGGTCGACCGACAGCACGCGCGCCTTGACCTCGCTGCTGTAACTCACGACCCCGCCCTGCAGCACCGCCGAGGCGCCTGGCACCTCGGCCAGCGTTGCGGCAATCAGGCCGGCGGTCAGGGACTCGGCGGTGGCCAGGGTCAACCCTGCAGCAATCGCACCCGCGATCGCTTCGCGGGCCAGCTCGTTGCCCGTTGCCTGTTCGGGTCGTGAATCCATGGAGTGCGCCCCGTGCTTCCGCTTAGGCCTTGGACCCGGGGTTTGCCAGGTGCTGCGCGCGCAGCTGCCACGCCTTGATCAGGTAGTCGACGCCGGTGACAAGGGTGACGGCCAGGGCCAGCCACATCACGGCGACGGCCACGAAGCCCAGCCAGGCCACGGTGTGGGTCCACGGCAACAGGTAGAGCAGGATCGCCACGGCCTGCAGCACCGTCTTGAGCTTGCCGCCCTTCGAGGCCGCCATCACGCCGTAGCGGATGACGACAAAGCGCATGAGCGTGATGCCCCATTCGCGCACCAGGATGACCACGGTGATCCACCACGGCAGCTCCCCCAGCACCGAGAACAGCACCAGGGCCGAGCCGGTGAGCAGCTTGTCCGCGATGGGGTCGGCGATCTTGCCGAAGTTGGTGATCAGCCCGCGGCTGCGCGCCAGGTCCCCGTCGAGCTTGTCGGTGTAGATGGCCAGCGCGAAGAGCCCGAAGGCCACCCAGCGCAGCCAGCCGTACTGCTGGTGGTCGGCCAGCAACGCCCAGATGAAAAACGGGACCATGAAGATGCGCAACGTGGTGAGCACGTTGGCGATGTTCAGGTTCGGAACGGGCTTCTGGGCTGGGCTTTCCGGGGAATCACTCACGTCTCTAGGTTACCTTCCGGTGAGGTTCCAGGCGTCTTCCGAGCCCTCGTCGTCCGCACCGTCGTGGTAGTCGACGGCCTGGACGTAGCTGTCCAGGTCCTCCGCCACCAGGTCGGTCCCGTAGTGGTTGGCGTTGGCGTTCTCCGCCAGCGCCGCTTCCTGGGCCGTCGGGACGACGTCGTCGGCGGAGGTTTCGTCCCCGCGCATCGCCGCAAGCACCGCGGGCAGGTCGTCGGGCTTGACCAGCACGTCGCGGGCCTTGGAGCCCTCGGACGGGCCGACGACGCCGCGGGATTCGAGCAGGTCCATGAGGCGGCCGGCCTTCGCGAAGCCGACGCGCAGCTTGCGCTGCAGCATCGAGGTGGAACCGAACTGGGTGGTGACAACCAGCTCGGTGGCCTGCAGCAGCAGCTCCAGGTCGTCTCCGATGTCGTCGTCGATCTGCTTCTTGGGCGCCTCGACGGCGACGTCGTTGCGGTACTCGGCCTTCAGCTGGCCCTTGACGTGCTCGACGACCGCGTGGATCTCCGATTCGGTGACCCAGGCACCCTGCACGCGCATGGGCTTGGAGGTGCCCATGGGCAGGAAGAGCGCGTCGCCCTGGCCCAGCAGCTTTTCGGCGCCGGGCTGGTCGAGCACCACGCGGGAGTCGGTGACCGAGGAGGTCGCGAACGCCATGCGGGAGGGCACGTTGGCCTTGATCAGGCCGGTGACCACGTCGACCGACGGGCGCTGGGTGGCCAGCACCAGGTGGATGCCGGCGGCACGCGCCAGCTGGGTGATGCGCACGATCGAGTCCTCGACGTCGCGCGGGGCGACCATCATGAGGTCGGCGAGCTCGTCGACGATGACCAGCAGGTACGGGTAGGGCTTCATGACCCGCTTGGAGCCCGCGGGCGGGATGACCTTGCCGTTCTTCACGGCCTTGTTGAAGTCGTCGACGTGCTTGAAGCCGAAGTTGGCGAGGTCGTCGTAGCGGGTGTCCATCTCCTTGACCACCCACTGCAGCGCCTCGGCGGCCTTCTTGGGGTTGGTGATGATCGGGGTGATCAGGTGCGGGTACGCCCTCGTAGGCGGTGAGTTCCACGCGCTTGGGGTCGACCATGACCATGCGGACCTCGTCCGGGGTGGCGCGCATCAGGATCGAGGTGATCATCGAGTTCACGAACGAGGACTTGCCCGCGCCGGTGGCGCCGGCGACCAGGAGGTGGGGCATCTTGGCGAGGTTGGCGACGACGAAGCCGCCCTCGACGTCCTTGCCCACGCCCATGACCATCGGGTGGTCGGTCTTGCGGGCGTTGTGGCTGCGCAGCACGTCGCCGAGCACCACGATTTCCTTGTCCGCGTTGGGGATCTCGATGCCGATCGCGGACTTGCCCGGGATCGGGGACAGGATGCGCACGTCGGAGGAGGCCACGGCGTAGGAGATGTTCTTGGACAGCGCGGTGACGCGCTCCACCTTGGTGCCGGGGGCCAGCTCGATCTCGTAGCGGGTGACCGTCGGGCCGCGGGAGAACCCGGTGACCTTCGCGTCGACCTTGAACTGCTGCAGGGTGTCGGTGAGCGCGGCGACCACCGCGTCGTTGGCCTCCGAGCGTTCCTTGGACGGCGGGCCGGCCGGCAGGAAGTCGGAGGAGGGCAGCGTGTAGGTGACGTCGCCGGAGAGCTGGAGCTGTTCGGTGCGCGCCGGGATCGGCGGCAGCGGGGCCGCGGCGGGACGCGAGGGCACCTGCGGCACGGCCGTGGTGGCCACGTCGTCGGCGCCGAAGTTGGTCAGGTCGATCGCGCTCATCGCCTGGGTGTCGGCCTCGGGCTCCTGGCCCAGGCCGACCTGGTCCATGATCGCGGCCATCTCGAGTTCGGCCTTGGTGGGCCGGCGCACGCCGGGGCGGACGGACGGTTCCCGGTAGCCGGGCTCGACGGATTCGTCGTAGAGGTCCACCGACGGGTCCTGGGCCATCGGCACGCCGTGGTCGTCGGTGATGACGGCCGTGTCGTAGGCCCCCTCGCCGGTGTTGCCCAGCAGGTCCTCGGCGGCCGTGGTCCTCGTCGCGGTCCTTGCCGAAGAGCCGGGTCTTCTTGCGCGGCTTCTTGGCCGCGGGCAGTTCCTCGTAGAGGTAGGACTGGTCGTGTTCCTCGGCGTCGAGCTTGACGCCGCGGCGGGTCGGGGCCGGGGTGCCGTCCGGGTCCTGGCCCATGAGCTTGTCGTAGCCCTCGCGGATGCGTTCGGGGACCTGCTTGAGCGGGGTGGCGGTGAGGATCATCAGGCTCAGCAGCGCGAGCGCGATCATGGCCGCCATGGCGCCGGGCGCCTTGATGAGCCCGGCCAGCGGGACCGTGGCCAACGCGCCGAGCACGCCGCCGGCGGCCCAGAGGTCGTCGAAGGAGGCGTTCAGGGCCGGGATGCCGCCGACCACGTGGGCGATGCCGGACCCGGCCACGGTGAGCAGGGCCAGGCCGATGCCCACCCGGTTGTTGGCGCGGTGTTCCTCCGGCCAGCGGAAGAGCCTGATGGCGCCGATGAGCAGGATCGGCGGCATGAAGGCCGCCATGAACCCGAACGTGCCCCCGGCCACGGAGTGCACGAAGGTGCCGTACCAGCCGACCCCGCGCAGCCCCCACCACTCGACCGAGGCGATGACCATGGCCAGGATGACAAGGAACAGCCCGGTGCCGTCGCGGCGCACCTCGTAGGGCGGGTGCACGTCGCGGCCGATCTTGCGGAAGGCTCCTGCCACCACGCGGGCGATGCCCATCCAGGCCGAACGGATCATGCGCACCGGCAGCGGAAAATCGTGCACCGGCGAAGCGGGTGCGCTCTTTGCTGTCTTGGTGCTCTTGGATCGTGCCCCGGTGCCGCTCGAGGAGCGGGCAGGGGCCTTCGAATTGCCGGAGGGAGTGCGGGTGGCCATGAGTGCAAGGCTACCGTGAATACCTGGGTCGCACCCGGATTTACACGCACAAAAGCCCCCGGAATCCACGCGTGGAGCGCGAAATTCCGGGGGCTTTCACAAGCCGGTGTGAGGTATTGAACTACCCCGCGCGAGGCTGTTTAGGCTTCGAGCACGACCGGCACGATCATCGGCTTGCGGCGCAGCTTGCGCGAAACCCATGAACCGATGACGCGGCGGACGATCTGCTGCAGCTGCTGCGTGGTGTGCGTCGGGTTGTTGCGCACCGCGTCCTGCAGGGCCTCGGCGATCTTCGGCCGGATCTCGTCAAACACGCTGTCGTCCTCGGCCACGCCGCGGGCGTGGATCTCGGGGCCGGAAATCAGCTTGCCGGTCTGGCGGTTGATCACGGAGATCACCGAGATGAAGCCCTCCTCGGCCAGCGTGACGCGGTCCTTGAGGTCCTCGTCGGTGATGGTGCCGACCTTGGAGCCGTCCACGTACACGAACCCGCAATCGACCTGGCCGACGAGCTTCGCCACGCCGTCCTTGAGGTCCACGACGGAGCCGTCCTCGGTGAGCAGCACGTTCTCGGCCGGGACACCGGACTGCGCCGCGAGGCGCGCGTTGGCGATCAGGTGGCGGGTCTCGCCGTGCACCGGCATGACGTTCAGCGGCTGCAGGATGTTGTAGCAGTACAGCAGCTCGCCGGCAGATGCGTGCCCGGAGACGTGCACCTTGGCCATGCCCTTGTGGATGACGTCGGCGCCCAGGCGCATCAGGCCGTTGATCACGCGGAACACCGAGTTCTCGTTGCCCGGGATCAGCGAGGAGGCCAGGATGACGGTGTCGCCCGGGCCCACCTGGATGCGGTGGTCGCCGGTGGCCATGCGGGAGAGCGCGGCCATCGGTTCGCCCTGCGAACCGGTGGACATCAGCACGACCTTGTTGTCAGGCAGCTTGTCCACGTTCTTCATGTCCACCAGGATTCCCGGCGGTATGTGCAGGTAGCCGAGCTTCTCGGCGATGGTCATGTTGCGGACCATCGAGCGGCCGATGAAGGCCACCTTGCGCCCGTGGACCTGTGCGGCGTCGATGACCTGCTGCACGCGGTGCATGTGCGAGGAGAACGAGGCGACGATGATGCGCTTGCGCGCGCGGCCGAAGAGGCCCTCGAGCACCGGGCCGATTTCCTTTTCCGCGGTGGTGAAGCCGGGGACGTCCGCGTTGGTCGAGTCGGGCATGAACAGGTCAACGCCCTCGTCGGCCAGGCGCGCGAAGTGGCGCAGGTCGGTGATGCGGCCATCCAGCGGCAGCTGGTCCATCTTGAAGTCGCCGGTGTGCAGCACGTTGCCGGCATCGGTGCGGATGAACACGGCAAGCGCGTCCGGGATCGAGTGGTTGACGGCAACGAACTCGGTCTCGAACGGGCCGAAGGTCTCCACGTCGCCCTCGACAACCTGGCGCAGCACCGGCTTGATGCGGTGCTCCTCCAGCTTGGCCGAGATCAGCGCGAGGGTCAGCCGCGAGCCGATCAGCGGGATGTCCCCGCGCAGGCGCAACAGGTACGGAACGGCGCCGATGTGGTCCTCGTGGCCGTGCGTGAGCACGAGCCCGACGACGTCATCGAGACGGTCCTTGATGTAGCTGAAATCGGGCAGGATGACATCGACGCCCGGCTGGTGCTCCTCGGGGAAGAGCAGGCCGCAGTCGACGATCAGCAGCTTGCCGTCGATTTCGAAGACGGCCATGTTCCGCCCGATCTCACCCAGGCCACCGAGCGGCACGATGCGCAAGGTGCCCGGTTGGAGCTTGGGCGGCAGGGAGTGGAGCACCGTATCGGTGACCCCAACGGAAGAATCGGTCATGAATTGATTACCTTTCTAGAGCTCCCATCCGCCCTCGCGCAAATCGGTGCGGATGGAATCGAGTTCCGCTTCCGACGGTGCCACAAGCGGCAGCCGGACAACGGTGTTCGGCAGGACTCCCTGCCAGTGAAGAATGTATTTTGCCGAGACGGCACCCTGGATGTGGTTCATCACGGCGCGCTGGATCGGGTCCAGGGCGAAGTGGGTGGCGCGGGCCGTGGCCAGGTCCCCGGCGAGCATGGCGTCGACCAGGATGCGGTACTGGGCCGCTGCGATGTGCGCGGTCACCGAGACGACGCCGACGGCGCCGGCTGCCATCAGCGGCAGGGTCAGTCCGTCGTCGCCCGAGTAGACGTCGAGGTCGGTGGCGCCCAGCACCGTGGTGGTCGACTGGTAGTCGGCCTTCGCGTCCTTCAGCGCCACGATGTTCTGGTGCTTGGACAGCTCGATGATGGTTTCGGGTTCGATCGGGATGCCCGCGCGGCCGGGAATGTCGTAGAGCATGACGGGCAGGTCGGTGGCGGAGGCGACGGCCTCGAAGTGGGCCTTGACGCCTGCCTGCGACGGCTTGTTGTAGTACGGGGTGACGAGCAGCAGTCCGTCGATGCCGCCCAGCGCTGCGGCGCGCTGGGAGAGGCTGATGGAGTGGCGGGTGTCGTTGGTGCCGGTTCCGGCGATGATCTTGGCGCGGTCGCCCACTGCGTCGCGCACGGCGGCGAACATGGCGAGGTTTTCCTCGTCGGTCAGCGTCGAGGTTTCGCCGGTGGTGCCGGTGACGACCAGGCCGTCACAGCCGTCGTCGACAAGCTTGTTCGCCAGCTTGGCGGTTGCTTCGTAGTCGACCTCCCCGTTGTCCTTGAAGGGGGTCACCATGGCGGTGAGCACCGTTCCCAGGGTGTAATTCGGACGTGGGGTATTCAACGCAGATTCAGCCATGACATCAACGTTACACTTTGCGCGCCCCAAGGGTTCATTCGGCGCCAGGCAATAGGCTGTAACAATGACCGAAACTTCGTCCCGGGGAACCAAGGCCGGAAGCCGCGGTGCGCGCCCGGCAGGCGGATCCCCACGCATCCTCGGCGTGGACCTGGCAAGGGCCGTTGCGCTCGTCGGCATGATGGCGGTGCACATCCTGCCGCTGCGCGTGGCACTCGCCGGGGACGGGTTTGCCCCGTCCTGGGCCGCAACATTGTTTTCCGGGCGGGCCTCGGCCCTGTTCGTGGTGCTTGCCGGAGTCGGCCTGGCGCTGCTCACCGGCGGCGCCTCCGGACCGGCCCCGAGCAAGCTCGGCGCCCTGCGGCGCAACGTGCTCATCCGGGCCGTGGCTGATCGCGCTGATCGGTTTTGGCGTGGGCATGCTGGACACGAACGTCGCGGTCATCCTGGTGCACTACGGCTGCTTTTCCTTGCGGCGATCCCGTTCCTGAACATGCGCCGGCGGACGCTGGCCTGGTGGGCCGCCGGCTGGCTGCTGCTCTCCCCCTCGCTTTATTACGTGCTGCGCCCGTGGGTCGAGGGGGCCATGGATCCGTTCCGGTTGGGCAACTCCCCCGGTTTCGCCGACCTTGCGAACCCCGTTGGTGTTCCTGGCGGACGTGTTGCTCACCGGCTACTACCCGTTGCTGGTGTGGTTCGGGTTCCTGCTCACCGGTTTGTTTGTCGGCCGGCTGGCCCTCTCCCGGCCGCCGGTGGCCCTGGGCTTGCTGGTTGCCGGATCGGCGATGGCCGTGGGATCAAAGCTTGCCTCCGAGTGGCTGCTGGAGCGTCCCGGCGCGCTCAAGGCGCTTCGTTCGGCAACGGAGCTCAATGCCAACGGACTTGAGGTTGCCCTGGCGACCGGCCAACGGCTGGACGGCGCCATGGGCACGCCCTGGTTCCTGGCCATCTCCGCGCCGCACAGCGGCGCCCCGCTGGATGTCCTGCACGTGACGGGCTGCGCGCTGGCGGTGCTCGGCGCGGCCCAGCTCCTGTGCATGGCGTTCACCGCCCTGCTGGGCGGCGTGGGCGAGATGCTGCTGTGGCCGCTGACCGGGGCCGGCGCCGCAACCCTCACGATCTACGCCGGGCATCTGGTGGCGCTGGACCTGTTCAGCGATGTTTCGGCTCCCCTGCCAAGGAACGTGTTGTTCATCATCTACGTCGTGGCCGCGTTGCTGCTGGGGCTGCTGCTGAAGTTCATCGGGCGCCGCGGCCCGCTCGAGGCGTTGGTGCACAGCGTTTCGACGACGCTTTCCCGCAGCCAAGTAGCCGTCGGCCAGGACCGGAAACCCGCGGTCTTTGGCTCCAGGCGCCGTGCCGGTACGCTGCTTGCTCCCCGTGCTGGCGGATGACCGGTCGCCCGAGGCTGTCCGGTGCGCAGTCCCTTCGTGACAGAATGCAGCAACGGCGCGGCTAGCGGCACCGCACAGGCGGCTCCGAGGCGTCGACGAACACGGAGAGACGTTCATGCGCCACGTCGTTTCGAGCGACACGTGGCTACTCCCGAAGGGTTGGTTCGACTGCCTCGATACGGCGCCGGCGGTCTCAAAGCTGAAGATGACGCACTCCATCGGCACTCCGCCTTGGGCTTTGTAGAATTCCAGCGCATGGGCATCTGCCGCTTCGGCCGGCACGAACACCGTGGAGATCCCGGCGCTCGCCGCATCGTCGATGACTGCTTGCATGAGCTGCCGGCCCAGACCCGTGCGCTGGTGTTCGTAGCCACCGCAAAATCGTAGATCATGAGTTCGTTGTCCATGGAGCGTGTCATGGGCACGACATGGGCGGTGAGGCCCCCAAGCACGGCGTCGTCCACGAGCACCGCGTAGGCCCAGAATGACGGATTGGCCAGCATCGCGGCCACGTAGTCCCGGTCCAAGACCGCTGCCGGTTCCTCGAAAACCTCCGCCATGAGCTCGAACAATTCGATGGTCCGATCTGTGTCCGTCTCGCCCAGCCTCACGATTCGTCTACTCATCATATAGCCTTCCTGCCGTGCGTTCTCCTCCCGATGGAAGGCGAGGTGGCCCTCGGTTCCGATCGTAGATGCCCGCGGCGTGGCCGACCAGCCATACCGCCCTCGTGAAATCCGTGCCGCAAGGCCGGCGCTATCGCCCGTGGGAACGTCGACCTCGGATTTTGGATCGCCCGCAATCACACGTGCCGGTCGATCAGGGACCCGAAACGAGGGTCACGACCGTGATCAGGCCCGGGACCAAGGCCACTCCCCAGATGCCCGAGGCCACCATCCACCCCGGGCTGTCGTTCCGCGCGGCAAGGAACGCCCCGGCCAGCCCCAGAACTGCGGGGGCCGCCAGGAGCCACGGGGACCGTGGGCTTCCGGAACCCGACCAATCCGGCATGAGCAGCGTTGCGGCAAGTGCCGCGGCCATGAGCACCCACGTGGCGATCGGCCGCCCAGCTTGGTCTGCCGCGCTTGTCGAATCGCAGGGCAGGTTGGTCATGTCCAGGACCCCGGGTACGGCGAGTCTGCCTGCAGCACGCCATTGGCCATCCGTGCCGGATGGGTTGCCTTCACCCACTCGAGCTTCAGGGGACCGTAGATGTGCGGATAGAGCTCACCGTCGCCGCCGTCCTCGTGCCTGATGTCGATTCCGGCGGCCTCGATGGCGGGGCCGTCGAGTTCCAGCACCACCAGCTCCCCGGCGAAATCCGCATAGATGAACCCGGCGACCACGGGAAGCTGCTCCGGCGAGGAACAGTGGATGAACCCGACGTCCTCAAGGCTCGCGCCACGGGTCGAGCGGTTGTAAATGCCAGTCGCCTGCGCTTGGAGCCAGTGCCCGGATTCGGCCAGATGCAGGATCCTTGTCATGCCCCCAGCATAGGGTTGTGGCCCCGATACTTCGTCTCGACGCGTCGGGGCCGCAACCCGTGGAAACCGCCATGCCCGCAGCTGATTTCAGTGTCAGCGCAGCGGAAAGCTGGAGGGGAAAAGCTCCTGCGTCGGGCGCTTCTTGAAGTCGCTGAGGCTGAAGGAGGCCATGTACTTTTCCAGGAACCGCTGGGCCCGCTCGGCGTAGGAGCCGGTGTCGACGGTCACGATCCGCTTGTCCTCCACGACCGTCCGCCCGGCGACCACCACCCGGGTGACGTCCCGGCCGTCGCAGTTCATGACCAGCGTGCGGATCGGGTCCCCGTGCGGCCCGATGTGGGTTCCGTCCAGGTCGAGCACGAAGTAGTCGGCCTGGGCGCCGACGGCCAGCCGGCCCAGGTCGTCGCGGCCCAGCGCGCCGGGCGGGATCCAGGGTCGCGGCCCGGTAGAGGTCCTCGGACTGGGCACTGGTCCGCTCCCCCGTGCTCGCCTTGGTCATCCCCATGGCCAGGTCCATGGCGCGGATCATGTTCGGCGGGGCCGAATCGGTGCCCAGCACCACGCGGACGCCCTTGGCACGGTAGGCATCGAAGTCCTCCAGGCAGACGCCGTAGTGGGCGGTGGGGATCGGGCAGAAGATCACGGTGGTCCCGTGCTCGGCCAGGATCCGCCACGTCGTCGCCCTCCCCGAAGCGTTCGGGCATGTGGCGGTGCCCGGGCACCGTCCAGGCATGCGGGATGAAGGTCTTCTCCTTCAGGAACCCGATCGACTCGAGGTACGGGATCGGGCGCAGCCCGGTGCGGGCGACGATTTCCCCGACCTCGAACAGGCCCTGGGCCGCATGCAGGCGCACCGGAACCCCGAGCTCGTCGGCGGCCTCCCGGGTCATCTTCAGCGTCCGCTCGGTCTGCGTCTCGATGCGCGCCGGCAGCAGCGCGGTGCGGATCAGCCCGCCGGCGGTATCCTCGTAGTCCCTGCAGAATTGGATCGGCCTGCGCCAGCCCGTCCAGGCCCCTTGGCCTCGTCCTCGTGAAGCAGCGAGGCGGTGCCGTCGGTGTAGGGGACGTGGGTGCGGTAGCTCGGGCCCAGGTAGGCGCGCAGCCCGATCTCGGTGACGGCCGAGGCCAGCTGCGCCGCGTCGGCGTAGTCCTCGCACCACGGCTTGTAGGTCTCCGCGGCGATCGGCATGATCGTGGTGATGCCGTTGCGCACCAGCTGGCTGAGCGCAAACTGCCGCCGGAAGAGCTCCTCCTCCTCGGTGAACACCGGGCCGTGGTCGGCCAGGTACTCCTGGGACCAGGCCAGGCCCAGTCCGGCGGTCGCCCGTCGGCCAGGAATCGAAGATCGCGTGGTCGATGTCCGCCAGCGCGTTCAGGTCGATGAACCCGGGCGACACGATCGCGTTGCCCGCATCGATGTCCACATCGACGCGCCCCGCGTAGCCGCGGCCCACGAAGACGACGACGTCGTCCTCGTGCACCAGCTCGCCCCCGGGCCAGATGCAGTGGTCCCCGTCCGCGTAGCCGATCACGAATGCCGCCCTGACCCGGGTGATCCGACCCAATTTATGCTCCCTTGTGTTGGTAGTTTGTGTTGGTACGTGCGGAAGCGCCATCGCACGATGCCGGTCGCTTCATGCGCATTCTCGACCCGCCCCTTTGCCGGACGCCAAGCGGCCGGCGGGCCCCGTTCCAGGACACCGCCGGCCGTTGGTTCGCGCTGCGGCCGGTGGTTAGCGGCTGCGTTCCACGGAGAGGACCTTCAGCCCGTCGGCGACGACGCGCCCGTCGTGGATGACGGTGCGGTCGGTGCCCCGGTCCATGACCGTGGAGGCGATGGTCTCGCCGTCGACCAGCACCAGGTCGGCGCGGTCGCCCACGGCAACGCCCGGGCGGTCGGCCACGGAGGCCAGCCGCGGAACGTCGTGGTCCATGATCGAGGCGCCGCCGATGGTCGCCACGGCCAGGGCGTGTTCGATCAGCTCGTCCTTGCGGAAGCCGTTGACGAAGGCCAGCTGCCAGGTCCGGTCCAGCAGGTCGCAGTTGCCGTACGGGCTCCAGTAGTCGCGCTGCCCGTCCTCGCCCAGGCCGAAGCGCACCCCGGCCTCGGCCAGGTCCACCAGCGGCAGGTGGTTCGAGGTGCTCGGCGCCACGGACGTCAAGCGAGATGTCCAGCTCGGCGAACGTGTCGATCAGCCGGCGGCTGGTTGCGGCATTGACGCTGCCCAGCTCGTAGGCGTGCGAGAGGTTGACCTTGCCCTGCATGCCCAGGGCCCGGGTGCGTTCGGCGATCAGGTCGGCCGAGAAGACCCCCTGGGTGCCGGCCTCGTGCAGGTGGATGTCGACCTCGACCTGGTACTTCTCGGCCAGCCCGAACACCACGTCCAGGTGGCGGACCGGGTCCCGGTCCAGCTCGCAGGGGTCGATGCCGCCCATGACGTCGGCGCCGGCCCGCAGCGCGTCCTCCAGGTAGCGCTCGGTGCCCGGTTCCAGCAGGATGCCGGCCTGCGGGAACACCATGATCTGCACGTCGGCCTGGTCGGCGAACTTTTCCTTCGCGGCCACGACGGCCTCGTACTTCTCGAGCTTGCAGTCGACGTCCACCTGGGCGAACGAGCGCACGCGGGTGGTGCCGCGGGCGATCATGCGCTCCAGCGTTTCCGCCACGCGTTCCTCCAGCCCGATCTCGGCGTCCCGCCAGTGCTCGCGGTCGTTGCTCATCATGCCCCACACCCCGGGGCGGCCCGTGTGCTTGCGGAACGGCAGGCCGATGCGGGTCGAGTCCAGGTGCACGTGCACGTCGGAGAACGACGGGATCAGGATCCGGCCGCGGCCGTCGACGTCCTCCGCGCCAAGCTCGCGGGTCGGGTCGTGCTCGGTGATCGCGGCGATCTTGCCGTCCTCGATCAGGATGTCGCTGGCTTTTCCGGCCCAGGGACGGGCGTTGCTGATCAGCATGTGGGGGTTCCTTCCAAGTGGTTCATCGGGGTCGTTCCAAATCCGGGTCGTGCTATATCCGGGTGGCGGCGGCCATGGCCATCGGTGCCTCCGGGAAGTGGCAGGCCAGTTCGCCGGCGGGCACCTCGCCGGCGCAGCGGGCCTGGCCCGCCTCGTCCAGCAGCTGGTAGGCCGGGCAGCGCGTGCGGAACACGCAGCCCGAGGGCGGGTTGCTCGGCGAGGGCAGGTCCCCGCCCAGCCGGATGCGCTCGGTCAGCGCGGCGTCCAGGTCGACGCTGGGCACCGCGGAGAGCAGCGCGCGGGTGTAGGGGTGGCGCGGGTCGGCGAACATCTGGTGCTTGGGCGCCTTTTCCATCATCTTGCCCAGGTACATCACCGCCACCTCGTCGGCCATGTGCTTGACCACCGCCAGGTCGTGGGCGATGAAGATGTAGGCGACCCCGGTGTCGCGTTGGATGTCCTTGAGCAGGTTCACCACCTGGGCCTGCACCGAGACATCCAGCGCGGAGACCGGCTCGTCGCAGATCACCACGTCCGGTTCCAGGGCCAGCGCCCGGGCGATGCCGATGCGCTGGCGCTGGCCGCCGGAGAACTCGTGCGGGAAACGGTTGACGTGCTCCGGGCGCAGGCCCACCCGCTCCATCAGGTCCATCACCGTGGCCTTGACGCCGCCCGGGGGCTTGATGCGCTGTTCGACCAGCGGCGCCGCGATGGTCGCGCCGATCGACTGGCGCGGGTTCAGCGACGAGGCGGGGTTCTGGAAGACCATCTGCACGCGCCGGCGGAAGCCGTCCAGCTGCTTGCCGCGCAGGCCGGTGACCTCCTCGCCGTCCAGCTTGATGCTGCCGCTGGTGGGATCCAGCAGCCGCATGAGCACCTTGCCGGTGGTGGATTTTCCGCAGCCGGACTCGCCGACCAGGCCGAGCGTCGTTCCGCGTTCGAGCGTGAAGCTCACGCCGTCCACGGCCTTCACCGCGCCGGTGGTCCGGCCCATGGCGCTCTTGGTCGGGAAGTGCTTGGTCAGGTCGCTGACCTCGAGCAGTGGCGTGTTCATGATCGCGCTCCGATCAGGTTGGTTTCGCCCAGCAGGTCCAGCTCGTGGGCGTGGCAGCGCACCGCGTGCCCGCCCTCGACCAGCAGGCCGGGTCGCTTCGTGGTGCACAGGCTGCCGGGAACCAGCTGCGCGAACTGGCAGCGGTCGGCGAAGATGCAGCCCTGCGGCAGCGACAGGAGCGCCGGCGGGGAGCCGGGGATCGGCGTCAGCCGGTCGCCCTCGCCGGACAGGTGCGGCATCGAGGCCATCAGTCCCCGGGTGTAGGGATGGGACGGCTGCTGGAAGATCTGGCGCACGGTGGCCTGCTCGACGCATTGGCCGCCGTACATGACGACCACGCGCTTGCACAGCTGGGCCACCACGCCCAGGTCGTGGGTCACGAAGATGACGGCGGAATTCGTCTCGGCCTGCAGGTCGGAGATGAGGTCCAGGATCTGCGCCTGGACGGTGACGTCCAGCGCCGTGGTCGGCTCGTCGGCGATCAGCAGCTCCGGCTCGCAGACCAGGGCCATCGCGATCATGGCGCGCTGGCGCATGCCGCCGGAGAACTCGTGCGGGTAGCTGTCCGCCCGCCGCTTGGGGTCGGGAATGCCCACCCTGCCCAGCATGTCGATCGCCACCGCGCGGGCGGCCTTTTTCGAGACCTTGTTGTGCACCCGGTAGGCCTCGGCGATCTGGGACCCGACCGTGTAGAAGGGGTGCATGGCAGAGAGCGGGTCCTGGAAGATCATGCCGATCTTCTTTCCCCGGTAGGCACGCATGGCGTCCTCCCCCAGGGCCAGCAGGTCTGTGCCCTCGAAGGTGATCTCCCCTTCGACCTGTGCACGCGTCTCCTTGAACAGGCCCATGATGGCCTGGCTGGTCACGGATTTCCCGGACCCGGACTCGCCCACCAGGCCCACGGTCTCCCCGCGGTGCAGGGTCAGGTCCATGCCGTTCAGGGCCGCCACGTGTCCGTCGTCGGTCGGGAATTTCACGCTCAGGTTCTTGACCGTCAGCATCGGTTCCATGGTCAGCCCACCTTGACTCTCGGGTCGATGAACGCGTAGGACACGTCCACGATCACGTTGAAAAGAATAATGAAGAAGGCGGCAAGCATGGTGATGGCCATGGTCACCGGCAAGTCGCCGCTGGTGGCCGCGCGCACCGCGGTGAAGCCCAGTCCCGGCACGGAGAAGATCTGCTCGGTGAGCACCGCGCCGCCCAGCAGCGCGCCGAGGTCCAGGCCCAGCATCGTGATGATCGGCGTGATGCCGGCCCGCACGCCGTGCTTGAACACGACGGTCTGGCGCGACAGCCCCTTGGCCCGGGCCGTTCGCATGAAGTCCTCGGAGAAGGTCTCGATCATGTTGCTTCGGGTGATGCGCACGTACTGCGCCGAGAAAAGCACCGCCAGCGCGACCCAGGCCAGGAAGTAGTTGGCGACCCAGCCGCCAAAGCCTGCCTCGCCGAACGGGGACCGGATCTGGTTGGTGGTGAACGGGAACCAGCCCAGCGTTCCGACGAAGACCAGCAAGAGCACCAGTCCGGTGACGGGGATCGGCAGCGAAACACCGATCGACGAGGCACCGACGATGATGCGGTCGGCTAGTTTCCCCTTCCGCAGTGCGGCGAACAATCCCAGGCCCACGCCCGAGATCGTCCACAGCAGCACGGCACCCACGGCCAGCGACAACGTGTACGGCAGGGCGTTGGCAACCATGTCCGCGACGTTCTCGTTGGTCTGGAAGCTCTTCCCGAGGCAGGGCCAGGCGCAGAACTGCTCGGCGCCCGGAGCCCCGAGCATCCGTGGACCGATCAGCCCCGAGAGGAAGGCCAGGTACTGGACGAAGAAGGGCTTGTCCAGGCCCAGTGCCACCCGGGCTTGTTCGACGCGGTCGGGAGTGCACTCCTGGCCGCACGCGGCGGAAGCCGGGTCCGCGGGGCCGAATTGGAACAGCGTGAAGGTAATGAAGCTGACGACGAGAAGCAGCAGGAGCATCGCGCCGATTCTGCGGAAGAGGAAACTAGCCATGATCTGGTGCCTTTACTTTGCGACGCCGACCGAATTCAGGTCAATGGCGCCAAAGAAGTAGCCGACCTGGGCATTTCGGATGTTGGAACCGACCACGGAGTTGGTGTAGCTGTGCATGGTTGGAACCAGCGGGTAGGTGGCCATGACCTCGTTGTAGAGATCGGACCACTTCGCGCCCAGTTCCTCCGCGGTGCCCGTGGCGGAACGCAGCTCGTACATCTTCTTGGAGAGCTCTTCGTCGAAGAAGCGCGGGATGTTGCTGAACCCGTAGGTCTTGCCGTCCAGCGACGGGCCGAGGTTCGGGTCCACGGTCATGCGCACCGACGACGAGTCGGCGCCGCCGCACCAGCCCGCGCGGGCGATGTCAGGCATGCCTTCGCCGGCCAGGGTCGAGTAGTAGTTCGCGGCCGGGATCGGGCGCAGCTCCAGGTCGATGCCGAGTTCCTTCAGGTTCTGCTGCAGCACGGTGCCGACGTTCTTGTAGCGCTCGGTGGCGTTGGAGTACCCGTAAACCAGCTTCTTCGGGTAGTCCTTGCCTTCGAGCAGCTTCTTGGCTTCCTCGAGCTTGGGCTTTCCGGCCGGATCCAGGTCGGTGATCTGCTCGGTGACACCGGCCATGTTCTCGGTCAGCTGGGTGGTCACCAGCTCGCCGAAGCGTGCTCCGCCGTACTGCACCTGGATGGACTCGCGGTCCATGGCCAGGGCAATGGCCTTGCGCACCGTCGGGTCCGTGATGGTCTCGGTGTTCAGGTCGAGCACGTCGATGCAGCCCAGGAAGCCGCCGGCGGTGCGTTCCTTGATCTTGGGGTCGTTCAGGCTTGCCGCGTCGGAGACCTGCAGGGCGCCGTTGCCGTCCAGGGTGATCGCGTTCGCGTCGGCGTTCGAGATCAGCTTCTGGGCGATGGTCGACTGAGAGGTCGAGAGGCTGAAGGTGTAGGTGTCCGGCAGCGCCGGGCGGTTCGGGTCGGTGGCGGGATCCCAGTTTTCGTTGCGTTCCAGGACCATTTCGCGCCCTCGGTCATAGCTCTTGACCTTGTAGGGGCCCGAGGACACCGGGTGGTTGGTGTAGTCCTGCTTGGTGTCTTTCGCCTTCGGCACCGGTGCGGTGTTCGAACGGGACACGAGTGCCGGGAATTCGGCGAAGGCCTGCTTGAGGTGGAAGACGATGGTCTTGTCGTCCGGGGTTTCGATGGCTTCCAGATCGCCGTCGGAGTACGGGCCCTTGTAGGCGTCATCGGTCAGGGCCGAGTTCAGCTCCTGGGGTGCCTGGGTGTAGACGTCACGGGCGTAGGTGCGTTCCACCCCGTACTTGATGTCGCCGGACGTGATCGGGGATCCGTCTTCAAATTTCAGCCCGTCACGCAGTGTGAAGGTCCAGGTCTTTCCGTCATCCGAGACCTTGCCCAAATCAGTGGCCAGGTCCGGGACGATTTCCGGGGGCTGTCCCGCGGTTTCCTTGGCCATGGTCAGGGTCCGGTAGTAGAGCTGGCCGACGTTGGCCGTCTGCACGTAGTTGGAATTGCCCGGATCCAGGGTCGCAAAGTCAGCAGACATCAAGACGTTGATGTTGCCGCCCTTTTCTGCGAAACCGGACTGTACGACCACGGGTGCATACCGGTCGGCCGACTGGTCGACCCCTCCCTGGGGTCCCTTGGCCCCACCGCTGCCTCCGGCACAGGCGGTCAGCCCGAGGGCCATTGCCGCCGTGAACGACAGCATCATGACTGCTTTCTTATTCATGGATCCTCCTATGGAAATGAAGCGAATTGAATCTGAAAAGGTGGAAATCTATCTAGCGTGAGGACTTGGGATCCAGCGCATCACGCAGCGCATCGCCCAGCAGGTTGAAGGCCAACACCGTGATGATCAGCGCGATGCTCGGAACCGCAAGAAACCACGGATCACTGAGGTACCAGTTGCCTGCTTGTGCGGCGTTGAGCATCTGGCCCCATGAAGGGGTCGGATCCTTGACACCCACACCCAGGAAGGACAGCGCTGCCTCGGCCGTGATGTTCGTGGGGATCATCATCGTGGCGTAGACCAATACGACGCCGGACACATTGGGAATGACCTGCTTGAGGATCATGGAGCGATGCGAAGTGCCGAAAGACTTCGCCGCATCCATGAACTCTTGCTCCCGCACCATGAGCACCTGTCCGCGGACCACCCGGGCGAGGTATGCCCAGCCGAAGAAACCCAGGACGATGACCAGGGAAGCAATGGGAACAAAAGAGCCGCTGGCAAGCGCCGAGCCGGCCAACCTGGACTGGAGGATGGGGGCGATCGAGAGCACCAGAAGAAGGTGCGGGAAGGCGAGGAACAGATCCATGATGCGGCTGATGACCATATCGATCTTGCCGCCGAAGTATCCGGCAGCAGCTCCCAGAACGGTGCCCAACACCACCGAAACCAAGGTGGAAAGAAGGGCGATGCTCAGCGAGACCCGGGCCCCATAGGCCAGACGTGCAAACAGGTCCCGTCCGAGCCCCGGCTCCACCCCCAGCCAGTGCTCCGCACTGGGGTACATGTAGTAAGGGAGCGGCAAACCCGGGGTGTAGAAGTTGTCCAGCACCTCCGGAGAAGTGTTGGTTGTGTTCGGGTCTTGGCCCGAGATCGCCACCAGCAGCGGAGCAAAGATGGCGAACAGTACCGTCAGGAGCACCACTATCAGGCTGACCATGGCGACACGGTTCTTGCGGATGCGCAACCACGCTGTGGCCAGAAGTGAGCGCCCTGTGGCCACAGGCCTGGTGGCCGCTGGTTTTTGAGCCTTCGAAGCTGTGTTGGTCATGACGTCGAGCCCTCCGCAAAAGTGATCCAAGCAACAAAAAAACTGTATACCAAACTCACTCACTATGGAATACCAAAATATGCACGGCCCTCAAAAAGGTGGCGGAAACTTCAAAAAGCTTCGAACTTTAGGGAAAAATGGATCAAATTTTGGATACCAGATGCGTATCTGCGCAAATACATCGTTACTAAAACGGTCAACCAATCTATCTGGTAGCGTTCGACGGCTCGAAACCTGCACACCCTGTCAGATTTCCCTGCAGGGCTGCGGATCACCGCCCTGGAGCGTCCCGCGCCCCACGCAGGGCGATCGAATAGCAAGACCCAGCGGCAGCCGAAGACCAGGGCGCCTGCAAAGTCCATTTATGCGATAGCCGTACCGGCGACTTGTAGTGCGCGGTGCGGGCGGCACAAATCTGGAGACTCTGCCACGCTCGGGGTCGCCCCGCCGCGGATCCCAACGGGAACCCCGTTTCCGAAGGGAGGAAGTGGATGCCCGACCAGCCCGGCTAGAAGCCGTCGTCGTCGTTCCAGTGCTCCTGCCATCGCCAGTCGATCGGCTCGCCAGCCCGCTGGTAGCGGATATCAGTGGAGAGGCGCATGGTGCCGCCGGCGTCGATGTTGTCCAAGGCGGCATGCACGATGTGCGCCGAGTGGACCACCACGTCGCCTGCCTCGTAATCCGCCAGCAGCCACCGCGCGTCGTGCTGGTTGGCCAGGCCCGGCAGGTCCGCGGTGATGGAGGCGGCCGGCAGCTTGAGGGTCCCGGCGCGTTCCCCTGCCATGACCCAGTGGTGGCTGCCCTCCAGATATGCGAGGCCGCCGCGTTCCCGGGGGCAATCGCCCACCGGAATCCACATGGACAGGACCCTGTCGCTGCCCTCGCGCAGGTACACGAGGTCGTAGTGGGCCTGGGTGGCAGTTCCGATCCCGGCCTCCCCCGGTTTGGTGTGCCGGATGATCTTGCGCCGGTGCAGGTGGACATTGTCGGCCAGGAGCCAGGCGAACCAGTCCGCGATGGCCGGCATGGTGCACAGCGCCTCGTACTCCGGGCCCGGGACGATGACGTCGAAGAGGCTGCGGCGCATGGCGGCGCGGTCCACGGACCCGGCCGCGGCAAGGCCGAGGAGCGGGTCGGTTCCCGCTGCGTACACATTGGCACCACCGAGCGATTCGAAGTAGTAGCGCCGAAAAGCCAACAGCGTGGCCGGGTCCAGCTGGCCCTTCAGATAGAGGTAGCCGTCGCGGCGGAGCCGGGTCCAGAGGGCATCACGGTCAAAGCGTTCCGACGCCGGGACGGGTTCGAGCGAGCCCATGCGGGTCTCCGATTCGTCCAGGACGTAGCCATTCGAGGTCAACATTCACCCAGTCTGTCGGCCCGGACTGCCGGAGTGAATGGACTTCCGCGGTGCCAGCTTGGACTTTTCTTCGGCTTGATTCCCCTGCAGGGCAGGAGCAGGATGGGGTCAATGGACGAGTGGTCGCACTACCGGCAGCCCGCCCCGCCGCTGCGGGACCTTGGTTTGGCGTGCCTCGGAGCCGGGGAGCAAAGCGGACGGCTTCCCTCCTTCTCCGGCCGGACGCTGAGCAGCCACGCCCTCGTGATCGTTTCCGAAGGGACTGGCCTGTTCAATAGCGGGGGCAAGGCGGTGAAGCTCAGGGCACCGGCCCTCCTGTGGCTATTCCCCGGCGTCAGCCACGGCTACGGCCCAGGCCCCGACGGCTGGAGCGAGCACTGGGTCCTCTTCACAGGCCCAACGGCACGGGCGTTCGAAGAACTCGGGCATCTCCCCCACGAGCGTCCCTTGATGCATCTTGCCGAGTGCCAAGGTCCGGATCTCGACGCGACACTTGGACTTTTCGCAGGACTGCGGACAGCACTGCGCCTTGAAGGGCCCCATGGCGATCTGGAGGCCTCCGTCCTCACCCAGCGCGTCCTGCTGGACGCCGGAAGGCATGCCCACGCCGTACCGGCCGGGCCCCATGAACGCCTGCTGTCCGGGCTACGCGAAACCGCCCATCTTCCGCTGGGCCTGAATGAGCAGGCGGCACTCCAGGGAGTGTCGCCGTCGGAACTTCGGAGAGCCGTGCAGGACGCAACGGGGGTCGGCCCCAAAGAGTTCGTGCTGCAGTTACGCATGTCGCGGGCACAGTCCCTCCTGGCGGACACGGCACTTCCTGTCCAGCGGATCTCCCGGCTGGTGGGCTACGAGGATCCGGCCTACTTCAGCCGCTTGTTCTCGGAGCGGAGCGGCCAGTCCCCTACTCATTTCCGGATGCAACATCGCCGGGAGTCGTGAATAAGTGGCGGGCATGGTTCATGAGCAGGTCATCACCAATGAACCGAGGCCAAGCCCATTCGGGATACGCAGACGCGCACAGGCGTTGGGCAGTACCGTGAGGTCTTTCATCGCGGCCATGAGGCCCGGAATCTGCGGGATTCCTATGGCTACAAGGCACTTTGCCACTAGGCAGATCCTGCGGCAACTCCCCCGGTACGGGTCATGACGCTTGAATGACTTGTCTCAAGATGGGCACTCACCAAAGCATCCATCTTGGAAACATCGCGCGTCGCGATGGCTTGGTAGAGCTCCTCGTGCTCTTCGGCCATGGTGATCAAGTCATCGTGCTGTGAAAGCAGCCAACGCATCCGCGAAGACAAGATCCCGTTCAATTCAATCAGCAGATCGTTTCCGGCCAGCCTGGTCACGATTTCGTGGAATTGGGCACCCTTCCGACGCGAGGCAACAGCATCGCCGTTTCGAGCGCTCAAGAGTTCCTGGTCAAGCACTTCCCGCAGTTCGGCAAGCCCCTGACGGGTATGGCGCTGGGCCGCCAGCTTGAACGACATGAGCTCGAGCCCACTGCGTACCTCATTGAAATCTGCAATGTCAGACGGAGTGAACTCTCGAACCACGGCCCAGGTGCGCGGCCGGGGCGTCACGATGCCTTCGGCAACCAACGTCTTGAGCGCCTCGCGAACCGGCAAGCGACTGACGCCCAGCTCATTGGCCAGGTCACGCTCGACAAGTTTGCTCCCCGGGGCACGGACACCGTCAATGATCTCGTTGCGGATATGGTCGGTCACACGGACAGACTCCGGTTCAAACCCTGGCGTTACAGGCAATGTTCCTGTCCTTCCGTTGCATTGTCCGATTCAGCTACTTTCCCCAAGTCTATGTGTCTCACAGGATTCGTGACGTGACTTCACCGTTCGACTACAGCGCCAGGTTCACGTGCTGCCCAAGCCCACGGTCAATGGCACGGTCGTAGGCCAACCGTCCAATTGCAAGGTCCAGCAGTCCCACCCCCACGGAATTGAACAACGTGATGTCGTCGGCGTTGCGCCGGCCCACGATTTGCCCCGAGACCACCTGGCCCAACTCCCCCACGATGTCCTCGGCCGCAATCGCCCCCTCGGACAACGCCACGAGGTACGCGCCCGACTTGGTTTTCGCCGTACCCCAATGGTCAACCACCACTCGCGCACGAGTCATTCCCACCGTGTCGATCTCTCGCTCACCCGGCCGCGGGCGAGCCCCCACCGCGTTGACATGCAACCCCGGACGGAACCACTCCCCCTTAACAATGGGTTCGACCGAGGGCGTCAGCGTGCAAACGATGTCGCTGGCGGCGAAAACCGCCTCAACGCTGTCAACCGATTCGACGTGCAAATCGTGATGGGCAATTGCGGCACGGAACTCCTTCATTCGTTCTGCCGAGCGCGTCCAAACAACAACCCGCTTGATGGGCCGCACGCACAGCAGAGCCTCGACGTGCGCCACCGCCAGTGCCCCCGCGCCAACCAAGCCCAAGGTCGTTGCCTCGGGACGAGCCAAATAACGGGTAGCCACCGCAGTAGCGGCTGCAGTACGAATGCGGGTGGGAACCCGCCCATCCAAGATCGCCAAGGATTCGCCGGTCACATGGTCGGCCAGCATGATCATGGACCGTTGAGTCGGCAATCCGCGACCCGAATTGGAGGGAACGTCTGCCAGTAGTTTGACCGACGCCAATCCGGGGCCGGCGGCTACGCCAGGCATCACAATGAAGCTGGAATCGGCAGGAGATACGTTCATGGCAACAGGTGTCGGCTGCATCGCGGTGCCGTTGGCAATATCAGCAAAGACTTGTTCCACGGCTTCAACAGTTGAAGGCATGTCGAGGACCGTCTGCAGCGAAGAGGCATTGAGTAAAAGTGTCATGAGCAGTCGTTTCTATCCGAGGTGAAGTATCTTGCTTCGAAGTGTAGCTAATTTGGTATTCCAAAGAAAGGCCCGGAAGCTGAGCCACTCAAACCTACGCACACAATCCCCTCGCGCAGGCCACCCTTCGGCCTCGAGAGGAGCTTGGGAGTATCCCTACAATCATGTGGCGACTTCGAACAATCCGCTTGCCGTCGCACATCGACCACCACCCCATCGCTGGGCGGTCCGGCAATGAGACCCTTCGACCAATTCGGTATACCAACTAGCGTTGCGTCGAGCTGTAGTTCTGCTGGCGGCGCTAGAGTCAAAGTCACGCCGGTTTCACGACCTCGGAATCCCCAACGGGCATCGCCAGGACAAATGGCTGTGGCCCCGATCCGTCTTTCGACAATTCGGGGCCACAGCTCATGAAAGTGCTGGTCGGCAGCTACTTCTTGGTGCTTTTCAGGTAGAAGCCGATGGCGGTGCGCATGGATTCGCGGGCACGCCGACGGTCCCCGGACGCGTCATAGGCCAGCGCCAGGCGGTGCCAGGACTTCCACGACTCGGGGTTCGCCTCGACCTCGTCCTTGTACTGCACGAAGTCCTCGTCCGCGGCGGCCTTCACGATGCGTCCGGACGGGGTGCGCGGCAGGTTGTCCTCCGGCAGCAGTCCCTCGGATTCGAGGATGCCCGCCATGGTCTGGGTCCGGGAGCCGAAAAGCACCTCGCGGATCAGGATCCACACGCCCACCAGCGGGATCACGAGTGCCGCAAAGCCGATGACCTTGGCCAGCGGTTCGGCAGAGTTGATGAAACGCGCGGCGGAGCCGAAGGCGGCAACCAGGTAGAACACGAAGAGCAGCAGGATGGCGCCGACCCAGATCTTGGTTTTCATGCTTCTCTAGCGTCCCAACTCGAGGTATCCGTCAAGGCCGTAGGTCAGTCCCGGGCGGGAGGCGACGGTGCGCAGGCCCAGCAGGACGCCGGGCATGAAGGACGCACGGTCGTAGGAGTCGTGGCGCAGCGTGAGCTGTTCGCCCTCGCCGCCGAGCAGCACTTCCTGGTGGGCGACGAGCCCGCGCAGGCGCACCGAGTGCACGTGGATCCCGTCGACAACGGCGCCGCGGGCGCCCTCAAGCTGGGTTTCGGTGGCATCCGGGCTCGGGCCCACTCCTGCGGCGGCGCGTTCGGCGGCGATCAGCTCGGCGGTGCGCACAGCGGTGCCCGACGGCGCATCGACCTTGTTGGGGTGGTGCAGCTCGATGATTTCCACCGATTCGAAGTAGCGTGCGGCGGTGGCGGCGAAAGCGCTGGCCAGCACGGAGCCCAGGGCGAAGTTCGGGGCGATGAGCACGCCGGTTCCCGGGTTCTCTGCCAGCAGGGTTTCCAAAGAGGCCCGCTTGGCGTCGTCCCAGCCGGTGGTGCCGACCACGGCGTGCAGGCCGTTCTCGACCGCGAAGCGGACGTTTTCCTCGGTGCTTGCGGGCACGCTCAGGTCCACCACGTGGGTGGCACCGGCATCCAGAATGGCCTGGAGGTTGTCGCCGCGGCCCAGCGCCGCAACAAGCTCCATGTCGGTGGCGGAGTCTACGGCCTTGACGGCCTCGGCTCCCATACGTCCTGATGCGCCGATGACGGCGACTTTTAGCGGTGCACTCATGATTTCTAGGGTATCGGGAAACTACCGTGCGCTTCACGTCGGTGACGGCGCAGGAGGCAGCCTGATCCGTGGGATTCCTAACAGTGAGCCGAACGGCCAATCCGGACACCATGAACACGAGGCAGGATCCCGACTCGATTCATGGCCGGCATTTCAGCAC
This sequence comes from uncultured Actinomycetota bacterium, assembly GCA_963818105.1. GTDB lineage: Bacteria > Actinomycetota > Actinomycetes > Actinomycetales > Micrococcaceae > Paeniglutamicibacter. The sequence goes on from CAWFRB010000044.1 coordinate 88,729, forward strand.
GCGTTGACCCCGAATTGCGCCGGCCACTGCGCGCAGCCCGCGGGACTACGCCTCGCTGACGGCCTTCTTCAGCAGGTCCACCAGTTGCTTCTGGTCGTCTGCCGTCAGCTTGGTCACCGCGAAGGAGGTCGGCCAGAAATTGCCGGCGTCCAGGTTGGCGTCCGGCTGGAAGCCGATGGTGGCATAGCGCACCTTGAACTTGGCGGCGCTCTGGAAGAACACCACGACCTTGCCCTCGGCGTTGGTGTACGCCGGCATGCCGTACCAGGTCTTTGCGCCCAGGGACGTGTGCTTCTTGACCAGATCGTGCAGGGTCTCGGCCAGTTCCTTGTCGGTTCCGGTCATCTCTCCAATGGCTGCCAGGCACGCCGCTTCCAGGTCGGCCCCGAGCTTTGCTGCCTTTGCTTCGGCCGCGGCCGCCCGCATGGCGGCTTTTTCCTCTTTGCTGAAGGTGGTGTTGACCATCCCGATTTCCTTTCGTTGAACTGTTTGACGAGATTCACTCTAGGCGGAGCGACCGGCAGGCGCTTCTTGATTCCTGCTCGACTTGGGCGGTTGCCGCAATCGCTGTCGGTTTAGGCGCTGCCGACCCATTCGACGTGCCCGTCGGCGAAGAACTGTTCCTTCCACACCGGAACGTTGGCCTTGACCGTCTCGACGAGGTCGCGGCAGGCTTCGAAGGCCTCTCCACGGTGCGCCGAGGCCGCGGCGGCAACGAGTGCGGCGTCGCCGATCTGCAGCTCCCCCACCCGGTGGGCGGCCCAGAGCCGTGTCCCGGGGTGGCGGGAGGCCACCTCGGCGACCAGTTCGCCCATGCGGGCGTTGGCGCTCGGGTGGGCGCTGTATGTCAGCTTCACGACTTCCTTGCCGCCGTCGTGGTTGCGCACGATGCCGCCGAAGGTGACGACGGCTCCGGTGCGCTCCGACTCGACCTCGTTCCAGGCGGTGTTCACGTCAAGGGCGGTTTCGCTGATCGCGGCGTAAACTACCTCGCCCGGAGCGGCGGGATCCTTAGTGGCCATGCCGGCCCTCGATCTGGTCGCAGATGTGCTCGATCAGCGGGGCCAGCACCGTCAGCCCGTCCATCACGCCGGAGGGCGAACCCGGCAGGTTCACGATGAACGTCTCGCCGGCGACGCCCGCATGCCCGCGGCTGAGCGCCGCCAGCGGCGTGTTGGCCCGGCCGGTGGCGCGCAGCGCCTCCATGATGCCCGGGATCGAGCGGTTCAGCAGCGGCTCGGTTTCCTCCGGGGTGGTGTCGTCCGGGTTCAGCCCGGTGCCGCCGGACGTGATGATGACCCGCGGGCCGGCCAGCAGCAGCCCCTGCAGGGCGGCGCCGACGCTCGGCCCGTCCGGCACGATGACCGCGGGTATGACGTCGAAGTTGTGTTCCTGGAGCCAGTCGCTGATCACCGGGGCGCTGGCATCCTCGTAGATGCCAAGTGCCGCACGGGTGGACGAGATCAGGATGGCGGCCTTACGCGGGCCGGGCAGTGGTTCGCAAGCGCTCATGCGCGGAGTTCTCCTTGGGGGTTTTCGTGTAGTTGCGGCGCGATGTTCCAGGAACCGGACTTGCCGCCGGACTTGGCCAGCACCCGCATGCCGTCGATGCTTGCATGCTTGTCGACGGCCTTGATCATGTCATACAGGGCCAACGCCGCGGTGCTCACGGCGGTCAGCGCCTCCATCTCCACGCCGGTGACGCCGCGGGTCTTCACCGTGGCCAGGATGCGCACGGAGCCGGCCGGGTCGAGTTCGAAGTCGATGACCACCTTGGAAATCGGCAGCGGATGGCACAGCGGAATCAGTTCCGAGGTTTTCTTGGCACCCATGATGCCGGCGATGCGGGCCACGGCCAGGGCATCGCCCTTGGGCATCCCGGCGACGGAGACGAGTGCCAGCACCTCGGCGGTGGTGTGCAGCGTTGCCTCGGCCGTTGCCTCGCGGCTGGTTTCGGCCTTGGCGCTGACGTCGACCATGTGGGCGCTGCCGTCGGCGCGCACATGCGAAAGCGCGGAAGGTGGTTGCTCCTGGCTCATGAGCCGTCTCCAATGACTAGGGTTTGCACTATCTGGCCCGCGGCGAGTTCGGTGGTGTCCTCGTCGATGAGGATGAACGCGTTGCTGGCCGCGAGGGCCGCCAGCAGGTGCGAGGAGGCACCGCCCAGCGGGGTGAAGGTCCCGTCCCGGTAGGTGCCGCGGCGAACCTGTAGTTTACCGGGCATCGACTCCATGTCCTCGACGAGCCTTGCCTCGAGCCGCGGGCGGGCGGGAAGTGCCAGGTGTTCGGCGAGCGCGGGGCGCAGGAAGATCTCGAAGCTGACAAAGGCGCTGACCGGGTTGCCGGGGAAGGCAACGAAGGCGACGGGGTCGCAGCCGGGCAGGGCCAGAGTTCCGGCGCCCTGGGGTCCGCCGGGCTGCATGGCGACGGAGCCGAACTCGATGCCGTGGGTCGCCAGCACCTCCTTGACCACGTCGAAGGCCCCCTTGGAGATGCCGCCGCTGCTGATCACCAGGTGGTAGCCGCGCTCGCCGGAGGCGAGTGCCTCACGCAGGGAGTCCGTGAAGAGCGCCGGCGAGTCGTCCAGCACGCCGACCGTGGTGACGGTGCAGCCCGCCGCATCGAGGGCGGCGGCAAGCAGGGTGGTGTTGGCGTCGTGGATCTGTCCGGGACCCAGCTCTCCCCCGGGGACGACAAGCTCGTCGCCGGTGGACAGCAGCAGCACCGAGGGGCGCCGGGTGACTGCGACTTCGCCGATGCCCAGGCCCGCGAGGATTCCCAGGCTGGTGGGCCCCAACATGGTGCCCGCCTCCAGGACGGTGTCCCCGGCGGCGATGTCGCTGCCCGTCACGCGGATGTACGCACCGGGCTCGGCGGTTGCCGGCAGCCCCACGTGGAAGCCTGCCGCAAGCTGGGCTTCGTCGGGGAAGCGGTCGGGCACTGCCGCCTCGATGGGTATGACGGTGTTGGCCCCGGCAGGGATCGGCGCACCCGTCATGATGGGGGCCGCGCTCCCCCGCTCCAGGGCCGGTGCGGCCTCGCCCGCGGCAATCGGGGCCACGACGCGCAACGCTCCGCCACCCAGGTCGCCGATGTGCACCGCGTACCCGTCCATCTGGGAGTTGTCCCACGGCGGCAGCGAGCGCGGGGCGGCCAGAGTGGCGGCAAGCCTTCTCCCCCGTGCCTCGCGCAACCGGACCGTCTCGCTGCCAAGGTCCAGGAGTGCCGCATCCACTAGTTCCCTGAGACATTCTTGGTGCCCTGCGACGCTGCGGCGAAATGGTGAGGTCATGGAAACCATCCTAGGGTCAGCGAAGCGGCCGGTGCGCAGGCACTCCGCTTTTGTCCATTGGCACTGCGACTGCCCAATCCCGTGTCGAGGGCAGCCCCCGGATGGAATCGTCCCCGCACACCCGTCTACATCCTCACGCACCACAGGCGCCCTTCCCTCGAGATGGAGGGGCGGCACGACGTTCCACTTCCTCGACGCATCCCCTGCCGAGGCGCTCGAGACGGCCCGGGCCGCCGCGGACGGACGGGACGTGCGCATCGGCGGAGGCCCCACGGTGATCCGCGGGTTCCTTGCCGCCGGGCTCATCGACCTTATGCACATTGTGGTGGTTCCCGTCCTGCTCGGCCGGGGCGTGCGCCTCTGGGACGGACTGGAGGGCCTCGAGAAGGAGTACGCGATCGAGGCCACTCTTCGCCCAGCGGAGTCACCCATGTGACGTTCACCCGCGCAGGCGCCTGACCCACACCCATCGGCCCGTCGTCGGCCACCAATCGGTGGGCCGCATCGTCACGGACGGCCATCAAGGAAGACGTCCTCGACATACGCATACTCGTCATCCATCAACACGATGGATTGCAGGTGCGATACTTGCCTGCAATCAACACCGCAAATGTGGAACTAGTTCTGGTCTCGCCCGCGGCAGCCCGGCACACTGCACGGAACAAAGCCCCGGCCAGTGGTCTACCCTCGATATATGGCGACGCAAATAGATACACCCCGCTCCACGACCGTCAGCCTCCCCATGCCCACGATCCTGACCCCGGCCCCCGCCGACGCCCCCGGGCTGAGCGACAAATTCGGCAGGCAGGCCACCGACCTGCGCATCTCGCTGATCGACAAGTGCAACCTGCGCTGCACCTACTGCATGCCCGCCGACGGCCTGGCCTGGCTCCCCAAATCGAAGCTGCTCACCCTGGAGGAAATCACCCGGATCGTGCGCATCGGCGTGCGCGACCTCGGCATCCGCGAGCTGCGCCTCACCGGCGGCGAACCGCTGGTCCGCGTGGACCTGACCCAGATCGTTGCAGCAGTCCGTGAAGAGTTCCCGGAGCTGCCCATCTCGCTGACCACCAACGGGGTCGGGCTCGCCAAGAAGGCCGCGGCGCTCGCCGAGGCCGGGCTCAGCCGCATCAATGTCTCGCTCGACACCCTGCATGCCGAAACCTTCGCCACGCTCACCCGCCGCGACCACATCGATTCGGTGTTCGAGGGCATCGACGCAGCCCGGGCCGTCGGCCTGGCCCCGGTGAAGATCAACGCGGTGCTGATGCGCGGCATCAACGACGAGCAGGCACCCGAGCTGCTGGCCTGGGCGCTGGAACGCGGGCTCGAGTTGCGCTTCATCGAGCAGATGCCGTTGGATGCAGACCACACGTGGCGCAAGGACAACATGGTCACCGCGGCCCAGCTGCGCGCCTACCTGGAACCGCACTACATCCTGAACCCCGACACCCGGCCGCGCGACGGCGCGCCCGCCGAACGCTTCCTGGTTTCGACCCACGAGGATCCGCAGACGATCCTTGGTGCCGTGGGAATCATCGCCTCGGTGTCCGAGCCGTTCTGTGCCGACTGCCGCCGCACCCGCATCACGGCCGAGGGCAAGGTCATGAGCTGCCTGTTCTCGCGCGAGGAAACGGATCTGAGCGCACTGTTGCGCGATGGATCCAGCGACACCGACGTCGCCGAACGCTGGCGTGCCGCCATGTGGGGAAAGCCCCGGGCGCACGGCATGGACCACGTGGGGCTGGGCTCCAAGGACTTTGTACAATCGGACCGCTCCATGAGCGCCATCGGAGGATAATGCGCATTCGCTATTTCGCGGCGGCCGCCCAGGCTGCCGGCACCCGCGAGGAACACCTCGACCTTGACGAACTGTTGGCCGGCACCCCGGACAGTGACCGGGAGGCAACCCTGGGGCATGTCCTGGACCTGCTCTCGGCGCGTGAACCGGTCGCAGCGCCGGTAAGCGGCGACTTGCTGGTGCGCCGTGCCACCTCGCTGGGTACCGTGTTGCAACGCTGCAGCTTCCTCATCAACGGGGTCAGCGAACAAGATCGTTCCCGGGCGCTGAAGCCAACCGACGAGCTCGACGTCCTGCCACCCTTCGCCGGGGGCTAGGCCAATACAGCTCCTCGAAAACAGAAGAACAGAACGTGGAAGGCGTCCGTGGACCGGAAAGTCCGTGGGCGCCTTTCTGCGTGGCCATCCATTCGTGGCCGTCGGAGCCGGGTGCTTTCGGGGTGGCAATTTTTCTGCTGCCGACGGGCCATCAGGGGTCCCGGTCTGCCCCGCACTGCGAATCATTGCGGTCCCTTGTGCCGCACGGCGAAATCCTTGCGAACATCTTCTGGAAGCGCGTGATTCCGGTGATCCATCGAGGAAATGGCGGGCACCGTTTCCCCTGGACAACACCCGATTTCGAGCGCATGGTGTGGAAAGACAGGTAGTTCCCAGCACCTTTCATTCTTCTAGACCTTGCGTGAGCGCCGGCGCTGGTCGGCGACCGCCACCCACAGCGTCGCCAGCACCACCACGGCAATCGCGGCCAGCCCCACCCGCATGGCCACGTCCCAATTGCTGACCGCGAGCACGGCGAAGAAAACCGCGGTGATCATGGCCATGCCCACGGCCGTGCCGATGCGCTGGGAGGTCTGCATGACTCCCCCGGCGCTGCCCACCGACCCCAGCGGGACCTCAAGCATGGTCAGGGCCTGGTTCGGCGCGATGACCGCACCCTGGGCCAGGCCAAGGAACGCCAGTCCGGCCAGCAGCCACCATATCCCGATCATTCCGATCGCGTGCAGCTCGATGACCGCGATGCAGATGAGCAAGCCGGCGAGCGCGCACAGAAGCCCGGCGATTACGATCTTGCGCCCGTACTCCATGACCCGCAGCCCGGCCAGATGGGAGCCGATGGCGGTGCAGGCGGCGGCGGGCAAGCCCAGCAGCCCGGCCTCCAGCGCGCTGAAGCCCTGGCCCTGCTGCACGTAGATCGCCACCAGCACCCAGACGCTGGGCATCCCGACGAAGTAGAGCCCGGCGACCACCGTGCCCATGGTGTAGGAGCCGATGCGGAACAGCCCCAAGTCCACCATCGGGGATCTACCGCGGGCCGCATAAGTCTTTTCCCAGAACACCCACCCGGCCACCACTGCGAGCCCGGCGGGCAGCAGCCCCCACACCCAGGGTGTTTCACGGCCTTGCACAAAGGGCAGCAGCACGGCCAACACCCCGAGCCCCAGCAGCACACCGCCGACCGGATCCATGTCGGTCCGTTTTATTGCCGGTCCACCGGTGCCCGGGGCCAGGCTCCGGGCCAGCTGGCGGGAACGGGTCTGCGCGCCGGTGAACATCGGGCGGGGGAACCAGCGCAACGCCAGCACCACGGCCAACACGCCGACGGGAACGTTGATCAAGAAGGTCCAGCGCCATCCGGCATCCGGGCCCAGCCAGGCGATGAGCGCCCCACCCAGCAACGGGCCCAGGGCCACCGAAAGCCCCAGCACCGTTCCCACGCTGCCGTAGGCCCGGCCGCGTTCCTTGCCCCGGAAGTAGTGTTGGATCATCCCCATGATCTGGGGGTTGATCAGGCCCGCCCCGAGGCCTTGGACGGCCCGGGCAACGTTCAGGCCCAGCGGGTCCACGGCCATGCCGGCCGCGACCGATGCGAGCGTAAAGACCAGTACCCCGGCCAGGAAGATCGCCCCGCGGCCATAGACGTCGCCGGCCCGGCCGGCGGCGACCAGCAGCACGCCGAAGGTCAACGAGTATCCCGCCAGCACCCACTGGAGGTCGGATTGCGTGGCGCCCAGGCCGCTTTGCACCGAGGGCAACACGACGTTGACGATGCTCACCGAGATCATCATCATGAACATCGTGGCCAGAAGGACCGCCAGCACCCTCCATCGGGCCGGGTCGGGCGTCGTGACAGGCGATTCCGGGGTTCCATCGGGCATCGTAGTCTCCGGGCTCGTTTCTGTGTGTTTCGGGTTTTCCGGCCGCGTGTGCGCCGGGGCAGAGCCGCCATCCACGCGCGCATTCCGCGCGGAATGCGCATCCTCGCCTGATGGTATAGGCAATCCGGTGCGCCCGCGTAGGCCTGCGGGGTTGGCGGCCTGATAGCCGAAACTCCCTACCGGAACCGGCCCGCGATCCATTCGCGCCGGCGGATCGTGGACGCGATCCTGTACGCGAACCGCACCGGATGCGCGTGGCGGATGATGCCGCACGACTTCCCGCTCCGGGACACCGTGTACTGGCAGCCGCCGTCGGAGCCAGGTTCTTTCGGGATGGCAATTTTTCTCGCTGCCGACGGGCAACCAGGGGTCCCGATCGGCCCCGCACTGCCAAACATTGAGGTCATTTGGGCCACACGGCAAAAACCTGGTTGAACTCTTGAAGAAGCACGTGGTTCCGGCGATCCCTCGAGGAAATGGCGGGCACCGTTTCCCCTGAACAAAGCCCGATTTCGAGCGTATGGTTTTGAAGGACAGGTAGTTCCCATCACCTTTCATTCTTCTAGACCAAGGATCAGAAAAATGAGTGAAAAATCCACCGAAACCGAGTGGGAGGAAATCGTTCCCCAAGCCAGTCCCCCACTCCAGCGGGCTCTGTCAAACCGCCATATCCAACTCATGGCCATTGGTGGCGCCATCGGCACGGGCTTGTTCATGGGATCCGGAAAGACCATCTCGGTCGCCGGCCCTTCCGTCATTTTTGTGTACATGATCATCGGCTTCATGCTCTTCTTCGTGATGCGCGCCATGGGCGAGTTGCTGCTCAGCAACCTCCAGTACAAGAACTTCGGCGACTTCGCAGGCGACATCCTCGGACCCTGGGCCTCGTTCTTCACGGGGTGGACCTACTGGTTCTGCTGGATCGTCACGGGCATTGCCGACGTGGTCGCGATCGCGCACTACGTGGCGTTCTGGTGGCCGGACCTGGCCCTGTGGATTCCGGCTTTGACCTGCATCTTGGTCTTGCTCGCCCTGAACCTGCCAACGGTTAGGGCCTTCGGCGAGACCGAGTTCTGGTTCGCATTGATCAAGATCATTGCCATCATGGCCCTGATCATCACGGGCCTGGTCATGATCATCACCGGGTTCGAGACCGAGGGCGCCCACGCGTCCTTCGCCAACCTCTGGGAGCACGGCGGGATGTTCCCGACCGGCTTCATGGGCTTCGTGGCCGGATTCCAGATCGCGGTCTTCGCCTTCGTCGGCATCGAGCTGGTGGGTACCGCCGCAGCCGAAACCAAGGATCCGGAGAAGAACCTTCCGCGCGCGGTCAATTCCATCCCCATCCGCGTCCTGCTGTTCTACGTGGGTTCGCTGATCATCCTGATGGCGGTACGACCTTGGACCAGCTACACCGCCAACGAATCACCGTTCGTGGGCATGTTCGCCCTGGCCGGCCTGGTAGGCGCCGCTGGCGTCGTCAACTTCGTGGTGCTGACCTCGGCGACCTCGAGCGCCAACTCCGGCATCTACTCCACGTCCCGCATGGTCTACGGTCTGGCCCGCGAGGGCGACGCACCCAAGGGATTCGGAAAGCTGTCCAGCCGCAAGGTCCCGAAAAACGCGTTGATCTTCTCCTGCATGTTCCTGCTCGCGGGCGTGGTGCTGCTGTACGCGGAGGGATCCGTTGCCGAGGCCTTCACCTTGGTCACCACGATTTCCGCCCTGTGCTTCATGTTCGTGTGGACCATCATCATGGTCAGCTACATCGTCTACCGGCGTCGCCGCCCGCACCTGCACGAGGCCAGCAACTTCAAGATGCCCGGCGGAGTCTTCATGTCATACGTCGTGCTTGCGTTCTTCGGTTTCATCATCTGGGCCTTGACCACGCAACCCGACACCTTGATGGCACTGTTCTTCACACCGATCTGGTTTGTGCTTTTGACCTGTGGTTACTTGATGCTGCGCAGGAACCCAGAGCACGCGAAGATCCGCGCAGCACACGACGCGAAGGTCATTCGGGAACACCAGGAACGCAAGGCGCGCCTCCTCCCGTAAGCTCCCGGCCATCACCCGCAGAGCAAAAAGGCGATCCCCGCCCCTCGATTTCGAGGGGCGGGGATCGCCTTGTGCGAGTCTTGCGTCCGGGTAGGACGAGACGATGTTTGGCTAGACGGTGTCGCGCTCAAGAACCTGGGTGGTCTTGTGGGAGTGGCTCGAACCGATGACGTCTCCGGCCTTCCATTCGTCCCAGCCCTTCTGGTTCTTCATGAATGCCTCGATCTCGTCCTTGCTGGCTTCGAGCTTCGGGTCGTTCTTGAGGTACCAGCGGGTTTCGCGGACGATCAGGCCGGACATGATCAGCAGGCCGATGAGGTTCGGAATGGCCATCAGGCCGTTCATCATGTCGGAGAAGTTCCAGACTGCAGTCAGTTCGGTGGTGCAACCCACGAAGACGACCAGCGAGAAGGCCACGCGGAACGGCATGACGGCCTTGCGTCCGAGCAGCCGCTCGATGTTGCGCTCACCGTAGTAGCACCAGCCGAGGATGGTGGAGAAGGCGAACATGACCAGGCCGATGGTCACGATCCAGTGTCCCCATTCGCCCGGCAGGCCGAAGGTGAAGGCGTAGCCGGTCATCAGCGAAGCCTTGATCTGCTTGCCGGTTTCCGGGTCGATGTAGTTCCAGGCGCCGGTGGTGATGATGACCAGGCCGGTGCAGGTGACGACGATGATGGTGTCGATGAAGGTCTGGGTCATGGAGACCAGGCCCTGGCGCACCGGGTGGGTGGTCTGTGCGGCGGCTGCCGCGATGGCTGCCGAGCCCATGCCCGACTCGTTGGAGAAGATGCCGCGTGCCACGCCGAACTGGACGGCGATGATGATGGCCGAACCGGCGAAGCCGCCGATTGCCGAGGTGCCGGTGAAGGCGTCGGCGAAGATCTGGCCGAACGCGGCCGGAACCTGGCCGATGTTGGCAAGCAGGATGTACAGGGCCGCACCGACGTAGAAGATGATCATGACCGGCACGAAGCCGGCGGTGACCTTGCCGATGGACTTGATGCCGCCGACCAGCACAACCATCGAGAGGACGGTCAGGATGAGGCCGGTGGTCCAGGTCGGAACGCTGAAGGAGTTCTCCAGGTTCGCTGCGATCGAGTTGCCCTGGGTCATGTTGCCGATGCCGAAGCAGGCGAGCGTTGCGAAGATGGCGAAGGAGAGCGCCAGGACCTTGCCCAGCGGGCCCTTGATGCCGCGCTCGAGGTAGTACTGCGGTCCGCCGGACTTTTCGCCGGCGGCGTCGGTGGCGCGGTAGCGAACACCCAGGAATGCCTCGGAGTACTTTGCGGCCATGCCTACCAGGCCGGTGACCCACATCCAGAACAGTGCGCCGGGGCCGCCGATGCCGATGGCGGTCGCGACGCCGACGATGTTGCCGGTGCCGACGGTTGCGGCAAGCGCGGTGGTCAATGCCTGGAACTGCGAGATGTCACCCTCGGCGCCAGCATCGGCATCCTTGCGCTTGAGCAGGCCCAAGCGAAGGGCCACTCCGAGCTTGAAGAACTGCAGGCCGCCCAGGCGGATGGTCAGGTAAAGTCCGGTGCCCAAGAGCAGCGGAATCAACAGGAAGGGGCCCCAAATGACACTGCTAATGTCACCTAGCACCGTTGCGAGATTGTCCATGATAGTGGGTTCAATTCCTTCTCGTGCGAGCGAATGAAATATGACGGTGATCGACGTCACAAGTCATTCAGCCTAGTTGAGATTACGAAAACCCGTGAACAGGGGCACTTTTCCACCCCGGTAGGCACGCTGAACAGGTCACAATTAGCGATAAGCGGTTGGGCAAATGCGCTATGTTACGCAAACGGGCCGCCCGCTCCGGGAAAAACCCGGTGCGAACGGCCCATGTGGAACCAAGGATTACTTACATACCGAAGTCGGAAGGCTTGTCGAAGGGACCGACCACTGTGATGGTGCGTGGGCGAGCGGCCAAAAGGGCTGCCAGTTCCTGAACCTGTGCCGGGGTGACGGCCTTGACGCGTTCGAGCGACTCGTCGATGTCGTGGAAGACGCCGGTGACAAGCTCGGCGCGGCCCAGGCGCGACATGCGCGATCCCGGATCCTCGAGTGCCAGCACCATGCCGCCGGACAGCTGTCCGACCGCCTTGCGCAGTTCCTCGTCGGTGATGCCGTCGGCCGCAAGCTTCTCGAGCTCGGCTGCCAGCAACTTGATCACGCGTTCGGTCTTGGCCGGGGCGCATCCGGCATACATGCCGAAGTAGCCCGCGTCGGAGTACGCGGCGGAGAACGAGTAGGTGGAGTACACCAGACCGCGCTTCTCGCGGATCTCCTGGAACAGGCGCGAGGACATGCCGCCGCCGAGGACGGCGTTGAGCACGCTCATCACGTGGCGACGCTCATCGGTTGCCACGATGCCGGGGCAACCCATGATGATGTTGACCTGTTCGACGGGACGGCGGATGACCTCGATGCGCTCGGATCCGGTGATTTCCACGGGCTCGGTGGAACGGCGCGGCACCGGGCTTGCGCCTTCTTCGAGTTCCCATCCGGCCTCGCGCAGGGCGCTGAGCACCAGGTCGCAGACAACGTCGTGGTCCAGCGAACCGGCTGCGGTGATGACAATTTCGTCGGGGGTGTAGAAACGGCGGTAGTGTTCCCAGACCGACTCGCGGCTGATGCCGGTGATGGCCTCGGGGGTGCCGCCGATCGGGCGGCCCAGGGCGTGCTCCCCCAGGACGGCTTCGACGAAGCGTTCGTGGGCGACATCCCCCGGATCGTCGGCGTCCATCGCGATTTCCTCGAGGATCACGTCGCGTTCCTGTTCCAATTCATTTGGATCAATAACGGCGGAGGTGATCATGTCGGCGATGACGTCGATTGCCATGGGCAGGTCGGTGTCGAGCACGCGGGCGAAGTAGCAGGTGCTTTCCTTCGCGGTTGCTGCGTTGGATTCGCCGCCTACCTCGTCAAAGGCGGAGGCAATTTCCATCGCGGTGCGTCGCTTGGTGCCCTTGAACAGGAGGTGTTCAAGGAAGTGCGTGGAACCGTGCTGGCCGTCCTGCTCGTCGCGGGAACCCACGCCCACCCAGAAACCGATGGTCGCCGAACGCTGGCCGGGCATTGCCTCGGTCAGCACACGAACGCCGCCTGGCAAGACGGAGCGGCGCACCAGTGCGCCTCCGGCCTGCCCGTGGATGATGGTGGGGTCTCCGGCCTCAATGGGGGCAGCGGTGTCGGAGACACCGCGCTCCCCTGCTTTGGCAGGGGAAACGCCAACTCCGTTGAGAGGCAGGGGAATCATGACCACTGAGTATGTCCTTTACTATCCACAAAAAATCGGGTGAGTCGCACTCGGTGGAGCGCGAAACGCATTTATCCATTCTTCCACAGTGCCACCGATTCGCAGTCTGCCTATGAGTGGGCTCTCATTTCCGGGCGCATATAGGAAAATCCCGGCCCGCCAATAGGCGGACCGGGATTTTTACCCTAGAAAGCTAGGGTTTGACTACTCAGCAGCTTCGACGAGATCGTCCTCGGCTACAACCGGGGCAAGCGAAAGCTTTCCGCGATCGTCGACCTTGGTGATTTCGACCTGGAGCTTCTGGCCCACGGAGACAACGTCTTCGACGTCATCCACGCGCTTGCCACCGGCGAGCTTGCGCAGCTCGGAGATGTGCAGCAGGCCGTCCTTGCCCGGGGTCAGGGAAACGAACGCACCGAAGGTGGTCAGCTTCACGACGGTGCCAAGGTAGCGTTCGCCGATTTCCGGAACCTGTGGGTTTGCAATGGCGTTCACTGCGGAACGAGCGGCTTCTGCCGACTCGCCGTTGGTGGCGCCAATGAGGACGGTTCCGTCGTCCTCGATGGAGATATCCGCTCCGGTATCTTCCTGGATCTGGTTGATCATCTTGCCCTTCGGGCCGATGACCTCGCCGATCTTATCCACTGGAATCTTCACGGAGATGATGCGCGGTGCGTAGGTCGACAGCTCATCCGGGGTGTCAATGGCCTGGTTCAGGACATTGAGGATGTGCAGACGTGCCTCGCGTGCCTGGGTCAGCGCAGCTGCCAGGACCGATGCCGGGATGCCGTCGAGCTTGGTGTCAAGCTGGATGGCGGTGATGAACTCGGAGGTACCTGCAACCTTGAAGTCCATGTCGCCCATGGCATCTTCGGCGCCGAGGATGTCGGTCAGGGCCGCGTAGCGGGTCTGGCCGTCAACTTCGTCGGACACGAGGCCCATGGCGATGCCGGCAACGGCAGCGCGCAGCGGCACGCCGGCGTTGAGCAGCGACAGGGTCGATGCGCAAACCGAGCCCATCGAGGTCGAGCCGTTGGAGCTCAATGCCTCGGAGACCTGGCGGATGGCGTACGGGAATTCCTCGCGGGACGGAAGCACCGGCATGATGGCGCGTTCTGCCAGGGCACCGTGGCCGATTTCGCGGCGCTTCGGGGAACCCACGCGGCCGGTTTCACCGGTCGAGTACGGCGGGAAGTTGTAGTTGTGCATGTAGCGCTTGCGCGTTACAGGCGACAGCGAGTCGATCTGCTGTTCCATCTTGAGCATGTTCAAGGTGGTGACGCCCATGATCTGGGTTTCGCCACGCTCGAAGATCGCCGAACCGTGGACGCGGGGAAGAACCTCGACCTCGGCGGTGAGCTTGCGGATGTCGGACAGGCCGCGGCCGTCCATGCGGACCTGGTCGGTCAGGATGCGCTGGCGCACGACGTGCTTGGTCAGCGCGCCGAAGGCCTTGGAGATCTCGCCTGCGCGGGTCTCGAAGGCGGTGCCCTCGGCGGCCAGCTCGGCAACTACCTCGTCCTTGAAAGCGGAAGCGGCGTTGTCGCGCTCCTGCTTTGCGGCGATCTGGTAGATCTCGGTCAGCTTGGCGGTGGCCTTGGCCTCGACAGCTGCGTATGCGTCTTCTTCGTAATCGCGGAAGACCGGGAACTCGACGGTCGGCTTGGCGGCGCGAGCTGCCAAGTCTGCCTGTGCCTCGCACAGTGCCTTGATGAACGGCTTTGCAGCCTCAAGGCCCTGGGCAACAACCTCTTCGGTCGGGGCGGTGGCGCCCTGTTCCTTGATGAGAGTCCAGGAGTTGTCGGTAGCTTCGGCTTCAACCATCATGATGGCAACGTCGTCGCCAGCGATGCGGCCGGCTACGACCATGTTGAAGACGGCGTTTTCCAGCTGGCTGTGCTTCGGGAAGGCAACCCACTGGGCACCGTTTCCGTCGTCAACCAAGGCAACGCGAACGCCACCGATCGGGCCGGAGAACGGCAGACCGGAAAGCTGGGTCGACATCGAGGATGCGTTGATGGCAACCACGTCGTAGAGCTCGTCCGGGTTGATTGCCAGGACGGTGACAACGATCTGTACTTCGTTGCGCAGGCCCTTGACGAATGCCGGGCGCAGCGGGCGGTCCATCAGACGGCAAGCCAAGATGGCTTCGGTCGACGGGCGGCCTTCGCGGCGGAAGAAGCTGCCCGGGATGCGGCCGGCAGCGTACATGCGCTCCTCGACGTCCACGGTCAGCGGGAAGAAGTCGAAGCCCTCGCGCGGGTGCTTGCCGGCGGTGGTTGCCGAAAGCAGTGCGGTTTCTTCGTCGATGTAAACCATGGCTGCACCTGCAGCCTGCTGGGCCAAACGGCCGGTTTCGAAGCGGATAACTCGCTTGCCGTATCGACCGTTGTCGATCACGGCCTCTGCGAATTGAATTTCTGGACCCTCCATGTGGGGGCTTTCCTTTCGATCGCTCCCCGGGGAATGCGGCGAACCGATGTGCCCTGCCCGGATCTGGTCTTCGATCGAGACTCGCGCTACATGAAGAATCAGAGCGAAAGCCACTACCGAGGACCGCGATCTGTGCGGCGGGGACCTGCGGCGGCATGGTCCGGGGAGTAATTGTTTGTATTGGTTTTCCGCAATACACGGACAACCACGTATAAGACTACCGGGAATCGGTGCAAGTTGCAGTTCTCCACACCACATCGTGTTGGCGTGGCTCCTGCGAAAGCGATGTCGAGTCGCGGTACTTCAGCCGCGGCAATTACACGCTCATGGCTCGCACAGTAGCAGCACTCGAACGCGCTAGCGGTCACCCGGCGATTTAGCAGCCGCTCCCCTGCCCGTTGCCAAACCCGCAGGTCTCCTGCCTACCTTGCTGGCTTGATCGCACCCTGGGCTTTAACCTGTCCCGTCAAACTACAGACTCATGCTCGCCAGAAATATTGTCCGGCAAAGGCTTCCCTCCGGACGAGACCGCGCCTACTGGTAGGAGACGAACCACGGCTTCGGGTCGATGTCGAAGGTCTGCTCCGGGGTGAACGTCGGGGAGTCCTCGTCGATGAAGTTCTTCCACGCCATCCTGATGCCCTTGGGCAGGTCCTGGCGCAGGTTGTCCCACGTCCCCATCTTCATCCCCGGTGTGCCGTGGCCGTCGGCGTGCACGACCATCGCCAGCTCGGGGTGCGAGGTGTCCAGCGTGGAGCGGTCGCGGATCATGCTCTGCGTGAACTGGTGCAGGATGACGACCTTCTGCGGCAGCTGGTGCTCGCGCGTCAGCTCGGCCAGCCAATCGTTGGCGCGGTTGAGCTCGGCGGCATCCACGGAGCCGATCTGGACCATGTGCCGCTGGTTGGGCTTGAGCCTCCACTCGGGGTCGTAGGCGATGCCGACGTTGGGGTAGGACAGCAGCTTTTCGTAGCGCTTGGCCTGGGTCAGGAAGTCGTTGCGACCCGGTTGCAGGTCAAGCACCACGTACACCCCTGCTTCCTGGGCTGCCTTCACCCAGGGCTCGAGCCGCTCGACGGGAACGTAGCTGGAGTACTTCCCGTCATCGCCGGCGGACGCAGAGGCGACGGTCGCGATGATCTCGAAGGCCGGCTGGACCTTTTCCTTGCTGTGGGGCTGGTACTCCTCCGCATACTTCTTGGCGAGCTTGATGGCCGCATCGACGTCCTGTTCGCCGAGCAAACCCAGTGAATCGGTCCCGGGCGTCCCGTAGAGCGCGACCATGCGCCGGTCCGGGAACACGATTTGCCCGCCGCCGGGAAGTTGCTTTCCTCCGGCAGCCGTTGCCGCCATGGCAGAGAAATCCTCGGCTTTCGCGAACCCGTCGCCGATCGCGAACAGGCCCGAGTCCGCATGGTTCTGGAAGAATTCCTGGTTCTTCGCGGCCCGCGGGTCAGGCGACTCCATGGTGTGGAGGTCAGCCCCTGCGGCTTGGGCCGTGGCCAGTGCGGGACCTGCCGCTTCCGCCTCCTTGTCCCCCGAGCGCACGACGACGGCGAAGCCTGACTCCGTGGTACCTTCGGCCCGATCGATGTCAGGCAAGTCGGCATCAGGTGCTGACCCGTCGACGACTTTCAGGCCATTTGCCAGCGAATCGGGCAGGGCTCCATGGGCAATGAGGGTGCGTGCGCCCAGACGCTCCAGCTCGGTGGCGAAGGCCTGTTGCTCCGAAGCACCCCGGCGCATCGTCAGGTGCCACGAGCAGCGGGATGCCGAGTTCGCGGGCCTGCCCGGCGGCGGCTTCCTGCGCGCCTTCGTTGCCCAGCACGACGACGGCGGGTGCCTTTTCGAAGAACGCCTGGCTGGCCTTCAGTGCCATGTCCTCGGCGTTGCCGCCGATCTGGCTGGCGCCAGACACGGGGTTGGCCAACACCACGCTGTCTTTGTTTTTCTGCGACCGGGCGCCGGAGTCGTCCCCCGGATCGGCTGCCGTGCACCCGGCTGCGGCCAGAACGAGAGCTAGTCCGGAAGCAGCAGCAGCAAGGCGGCCTTTTGCCCGAATCGTCATGTCTTTTCTCCCTCGTCGACAATCAGCCAAAAATTTTCACCGGCATCGTTTGTCGTTTCTTCATAACCAAAAAGCGCTTCGGAACCGTTCGAACGGCCCCAAGCACGGCAACCACTACTGGAGAGTGATCACCATGAACGACCCTAGCAACAACCACCCGTTGGTACCCGGAGGCCCACACCCGCGCCGTCGGTATGACGGCCACCGATGACCTCGCTTGCCGGTCACCATGCCCATGGGCCGGCGCTGGACCAGTGGGCATATCCTGACACCATGGGCGTATATGTTCTCGTGGCCTTCGTAGTTCCCGTGCAGGCAGGCCTGACCTTCCCCCGGTCCAGCTGGCCGCTGCACATCACATTGGTGCGCTTCGACACCAGGGAAACCGCCGACGACGTACGCGCGCGGCTCGACGACGTGCTGCCGGCGCAACTGGGCTTTGACGTGCGCATCGGCCCGGACGCGCAGTTCGGCCGCAACGGGTCGGTACCAGTCTCTCTGGTCGAACCGGAGCCGGCCCTGCATCGGCTCCACACCGCCGCGCTGGAGGCACTGGGACCGCAGGTCCACCTGCCCGGCGCGCAGCACAACCGCTCGAACTACCGCCCGCACGTCACCCATGCCGTCACACGTTTGCAGCCCGGGGACCAGGTGCGGATCCGGCAGGCAGCGCTGGTGGACCTGCGACCGGACAACGACCCGCGGCTGCGCCGGGTCGTGGCCGTCTGGGAAACGGAGCCGGACACGGAGTAGGACATTTTCCATCGCAGGATGCTGCCCACCCGGTGCGGCGAAAATCGCACGTGCCAACGGATTCGTGGTGACGTGCCTGTGGCTTGCCGGCGCCAATTCGGGTGACTCGATAGCAGCCGTTCCAAGGAGCCACCGGGTACGTCGCGGAGGTCGTGTTGGCGGCGGTCTTCGATGATGAATTCGAACGGGTCACAGCAGTATTTGCGCACTCGTCGGAGGACAGGACTCAAGCCCGCCCAAGCAACATCGATGTCGAAAATTCCGCGAAATCACGGCGCTTCAGGCGAAACTCCGACCCGACATGCGGCGCTAACACATCCACAAAATGTCGAAATAGGGTGGATGCATGGCTACAGAATTCGCAGTGCAAAACATCGAAGACCGAACCAGAAAACTCCTCGACGGACGAGTCCAGTCCATCCGCCACCTGGTGACCGCACGACTAAAGATCACCGAGATCCAATCACAACTTGAAAATGCCGAGCGCGAAGACGCACGTCTCTATGCGGCGGCCCAACGCACCGGATGGTCCCCCGACGAATTGCGCGAGCTAGGCATCAACGAACCCGCCCCAAGCGCCCGTCCCGGGACGCGCTCCGCAGCAAAAGCCCGGTTCACTGTTCCCGGCAACCCGGTGCCGGTATCCCCCGACGAAAACTAGAAACCCCTCCGCATGGAAGGGCGGAACAATTCGTCTGCGGCGAGCAAAGCGTTGATCACGCTCTACAGCGGCGAACGCACCAGATCCGAGGACGCTCCGGAGGGAGCCTCCGCGAGCAGTCCGGAAGGATCTGCAATAAGTAGATCGCGGTCATCGTGATGACTCCATTCGAGCGGGTTGCAAGAAGATCCCTCGAAGGATCACTCGGTGGCCGCGATTTCGTCATTGGCGACGACGTCGGCAACCGCGCACTGCGCCACCACGCGGGTCCCAAATGACCCCGGCGAAACCGGACGACTGGATCGCCATTCCGACGGCAGGGAGGCCGTTGCTGCACTGGCAGGTCTGTTGGCATCCGGTTTCGGGGAAGACCGAAATGACCGGCGCCGTCGCGTCACAGGGCGTAACGATACGCACCTGCGTGGCGTCATGCATGGCGCGGCGGCGGCAGCCCGGCGACGGTTAGACCACGGCTTCGGCCAGCGGTTTCCATGTCCACGTTGCGGAGCCGTTCTCCGAGGGGTGGTGATCAGCGGGTTCTTGGTGGGTCAGGCCGATGGCCTGGGTGACGACGTCGGCCAGCCGGCCGGTGCGTTCGTGGGATTGCCGCTGCAGGGCGGCCCCTGTTCCGTTGTTGAGGATCCTTTCCAGGGCTTCCTCGACATAGGCTCCGTCCCCGGACTCCTCCAGTGCGTCGCGCACATGGTCGTGGAGTGCGGAAATGACGCGCCTTGCGGTGTCCGGCCTGTGGGTCACGGGGTGGAGCAGTTCGCCGCGGATGCCCCAGCGGCTGGCCATCCAGACGCCTTGGCGCAGGATGATGGCCGGAACCTTGTCAGGTGCATTTCCGGCTTCCCATTCCCGGGCAGCGGTCTCCACCAAGGCCCGTACCAGGGCGGCGAGAAGGACGGTGTCGCGGGGATCGAGGCAAACATCGGACACCCGGATCTCGACGGTGGGGTGGCGGACGGAGAGCCGGGCGTCAAAATCCGGGTTGATGACCACACTGGTGCCGGACAGGTCCGCCACCAGTGCGTGGTAGGCCTGCGCCGAACCGAAGACCTCCATCGGCCCGGCAGTGGTCCACCGGTTCCAGGCCTGCGTGCGGTAACTGGCGTAGCCGCTGTCCTGGCCGTTCCAGAACGGGGAATTTGAGCTCAACGCCAAGAGCGAGGGCAGCCAGGCCCTGATTCGGTCCAGGACCGCGACACCTTCCTCGTCCGAGCCGACGGACACGTGGACATGGAGTCCGCACGTCAGCTGCTCGCGCGCCGTCAGGGCATACTTTTCCACCAGGGCGTCATAGCGTTCGTTCCGGGTGGGATGGGGCGTGATCGCCAGCGGAGAGGTGGCAAGGGCGACGATCCTCGCACCCGCTTTCCGGGCGAGCGAGTCGGCGTAAGCGCGCCCGGCCACTATCTCCGCGGAGAGCCCCACCAGGCTGCTGTGCGGGTGCGTGATGACTTCGAGTTGTTCCTGGTGCAGCTCGGCGGACAGCATCTGCTGGGCGGCAGGGTCCACTGCTCGGACGCTGGCGCCATGGAGGCCCATCACCTCCGCGGACAGGGGCAAGGGGACGCCATTGACGGGATCCACGATCAGGAATTCTTCTTCAACACCAAAGGTACGCACCTGCTAAGTGTGGGCCATGAAAGCGACGGCGAACGCCACTCCCCAGACCCCGAGCCTTCACGGGTTCGGCGTATCGAACGGATCTTCATCAAAACGGAACACGCCACGATGATCAACGAGCTCAAATCCACGCGATCCGTCCTGCTTATTGGCATTCATCAGCCCGATATCCATAGGTTGCCACCGAGTCGCTAAACGTAGTCAACCGCCACACAGGAGTGGGCAATTGATGAGGGCGTCCACTTTGCCGATCCCCCACCGCGACACCCGACCACCAAAAATCCGACATTCAAAAACGTTGAAAATCCAGGGAACCCTGATTCGCGTATACCCGGCCCGCAAAACTGTCCCGGTCAGGTGACACAAACGCTACACTCGAGACATGTCACCGCACCTGGTCGGGTACGCCCGCGTCTCCACCAACCAACAAGACCTCAGCTCCCAGCAGGCCGGCCTCAAGGCGCTCGGCGTCCCGGACGACCTGGTCTACGTCGACCACGGACTCACCGGCAGGAACCGCGAACGCCCCGGACTCCAGCAGGCCCTCGCCGCCTGCCGCGCCGGCGACACCCTCGTGGTCACCAAGCTCGACCGCCTCGCCCGCTCCCTGCCCGACGCCCGCGACATCGTCGAGGACCTCACCAAGCGCAACATCAAGCTCAGCCTCGGCGGATCCATCCACGACCCCACCGACCCCGTCGGCAAGCTCCTCTTCAACGTCCTGGCCATGGTCGCCGAATTCGAATCCGACCTCATCCGCGCCCGCACCCGCGAAGGCATGCAAATCGCCAAGGCCAAGGGCAAGCTCCGCGGCAAGCAACCCAAGCTCTCCCCCGCCCAGGAAAAACACCTCGTCGCCCTCCACCACGGCGGCCAGCACACCAGCGCGGAAATCGCCGAACTCTTCGGGGTCGCCCGGAGCACGGTGTACCGCATCATTCAGAGAACCCAACAGCCATAGCCCAAGAGGCAGTTCGAGAATCGGACGATGAACCTGAAGGCACCCAACATAAGCCAGAACAACCTGACCATAGAGCCCTGGCACACGGCCGCAGTTACGCTCACAACCAAGGCAAAGCGAATTCATTCCGCTTCCGCCGGCATGCCTCCGATGCTCCCGCCTTGTAGCGAATACGAACAGTAGCTTTTACAAGGCCTTCGCGTGAAAATCTTGTGCGCGTGTACCAACACCGCTTTCTCCGGTGCTGCCGGCCCAATCCGCCGGCAGCAGCGTCGCTGCGCAGCAGGAAGGCCCGCCACCAACCGGTGACGGGCCTTCAAGTTTGCACGAACGGCTTATTAGCGCGCGATGATCCATGCCTCGTATTCGACGGGACGCTTGGTTCTGTCGTTGTCCCAGTAAACAAACACTCCGACGCCGAGCTTCGAGAGGTTCTTCTTCAGGAAGTCCCGGTATGTCGACTCGTAAACCGCGTGGCCCTTGATTTTCTTGTAACCGGCCGTCAGGCCTGCTGCGTACCAGTCGTTGTTCTTGACCTTGTGGCCGTCAAGGGCAGGACCTGACCAAGAGAGACTTGCGGGGAATGCGTCCAGGGCGTCAAAGTCTGAAGCATCGCCCAGGTCCAGGGCTATGTCGGAAAGATCCCCGTTGAAGGGAAGCGATTTGAGTCCCTTGGTCTTTCGATAGTCGTTGATGGCCTTCACTTCGCCAGCTTGGTAGCCCGCGAAATAGGATTCCCAGGCTACGACACCGATCTTCAGGGTCTGGGTCTTGGTGGCCGTCTTGGTCTTGGACCACTTCTTGCCCGAAGGCAGCTTGTACTTCACCGACTGGGTGACCTTGTACGTGCCCGGCTTGAGGTTCGCCGAGGTCTTGTTCTTCGCGAGGTTCTTCGACCCCTGCTTGACGGTCAGGGTGGCCGAGACGATCTTGCTCTTGCCGCTCTTTGCATACGTCGGTTTGACCTTCACCGTATTCACGGTGACCGTTTTGGAGCCGATGGTCTTGACCGTGACGCTGTTCTTCACCGTCTTCTTGGCGACCACGGAGACACCGGCCGTGACAGCCGGGACGGCCGGAGCCGCGCTTGCAGCAACCGGACCGAAGACGAGGGAACCTGCCAGGATCGCGGATCCAGCGAGGGTGATGGCTTTCTTGAACATGTAACTCCTACGGTGTGCGAGTGAGGACAGGGCCAGCCAGCAATCACTGCACAAAACCCCCAGTGGAAGCCTATATTTCAATTTGATGGGTGTCCATGAAGACCGCACACCACCCCCAGCAGGCTATCTCCCCGGGACCACCCCAGGAGAAAGAACGCATGCGACATTTCGTTGAGGTCATCCAGGCCAAGGAATTCCGTGCTTCGAGTCTCGCAATCATTTATCCGGTCGTTTAGCTGACAAGGGATTTTCGGAAAGACATACCAGCAAGAATCTGAACCATCCAGCCAATCATGCGTCCGTTTTGTGGGCGGCGTGATTGGCTGGATGGTTCAGGATGCTACATCTGGCTACTTAACAGTCAGCGTGGACACCTTATTTGTGTAGCCCTTTTTAGATGCGGCGACTCGGACGGTCACCTTCTTGCCAATATCAGCTTTGACCACCTTGTATGAGCCCTTTGTTGCACCCTTGATATTCTTGCCTGCGCGCATCCATTGGTACTTAATCGTCACCGAGCCAGGCGTGTATTTGCCTGCGGTGGCCTTAACGGTCTTCCCAACAGTCTTCTTTCCTGTGATGATCGGCTTCGCGGCGACCTTGAGCGTACCGGCAGCAACAGTTTTCGAAGTGCTCTGAGGCGCGGTCCAGTCGTAGTGCTCAAGGGTGTATTGTGCCTTGACCGAAATCTTCGTGCCCAAATCAGCTGGCGTCAGCGTATAGGTCTTACCGAATTGCTGGAAGATGTCTTTGCCGTTACGCTGCCAAATGTAGAGCAATTTGGCGCCGCTTTTGTTCGCTTTGCCAGCGTTGGCGGTAAGCGTTAGCCCAACGTGCGCGGTGCCAGTGAGGGTCGGTTTGGGAGCCTTTAGCTCACCTCGCTGAACGGTGATTTCCTTGCTGACAAATTGTATCGGCCACGCTTGAGCGCCGGTGATGGCGACCACCACACTGATTCGCCTCATACTATGGTTTGGCCCCGGAGTGAACGATGATCCGGTGGCACCCTTGATTGGCATTCCGTCTGAATACCACTGGTATGTGCGCTTAGCAGTCGGGAAGACTTTCGCGTCGAGGGACGCCTTCAAAGGTTCAGTCATGTAACCAGTACCGGAAACCATGGGCACAGGGTTCTTCGTTGGAGACGCTGGAATCGGAGCATCGTAAACAGTCGTTGTGGTTACGGACGGGACGAAGGTGATCTTCTGGTCCCATGATTTCATGGGCAGCGTCGAATAGCTGACCGAAATAATCTGTCCAGCATCGGCCGGAACAAGCTTGTACTCGCGCTCGGTCGCCCCGACGAGGTCGATGCCATTGCGTTTCCATTGGAAACTATGGGCCGGGTATTGACCCCAGGGCACGCTAAGGAACTGTCCCACTGCGGCAATCTGGTCGGCGCGAGCCTCAAGCGGAGTGAACTTTGGGGTGTCGTAGTTATCAACGATCATGACATAGTTGACGCTCGCTCGAGTCAGCT
The DNA here is from genome assembly GCA_963818105.1 of uncultured Actinomycetota bacterium. Taxonomy (GTDB): domain Bacteria; phylum Actinomycetota; class Actinomycetes; order Actinomycetales; family Micrococcaceae; genus Paeniglutamicibacter. Next base: position 112,454 of record CAWFRB010000044.1, read on the forward strand.
TTGGCAACAACGAAGGTGTACTTGAGGTGCTGAATTTAAGAGCTTGCGCCCCATACTTCAGCGGGACCGCGGTCATGGCCGTGATCTTGTTGAACGTTTCCAGAGGAACGCCACGATCTTCTTGAACTTTTGGAGTGATTTTCTCACCGTCCACCCCAATAATTGGTTCAAAGTTGAAGGTCTTGCCAACGGTGGCCTTCAGCGGTGTCACTGAGGTGTCGTCCGTGTATAAAGATTCAAGGCTGGTGAGTTCACCAACCCACGAGAAATCTCGGATACCCGTGTTCGAGATTGAAAGTGACGTGAGTTTCTTCAATTCGGCTAACGAGCTGGCCGGCACGGAGCTTCCATCAGGGAAGTTGAGCACTAGGGTACGGAGATTCGGTAACTGCGCGGCCGCGGCCACTGCCTCAGTGGTCGACCCAAAAATGTCGATTGTTTCCAAGTTTGGGTGGTCTGCGAGACCGCTCAAACCAGAGATGACTTTCTCATCCGTCGGGGATAAACGCAGGTATGTGACCGTATCCGGGATGTTCAGCTGATCTAGCGAGGACACCCAGGAGCATTCAAGGTGGTACGGCTGACCTGCATCATTTGTCCACGACCAGCAATTCGAATTTGAGACCGATTCGTTTGCGGTTGCTACTGGCGCCATGCCACCCCAAAGCAAAGCAATGGTAATACCGATAACAGCGGTGGTACGAAGGGAATTCATGGCGCTCCAAGATAATGGCTTAACAGACAAAGTAACAACAATAATCCCCAGTCTTCACCAAGGCCAGTCAGCCCAGGTCAAACCCCGTGGGAGTGGTTGCCCTTCCCTCGACACTGCAGGGAACAGTTTGTGCCGGTTATGTTCTTCAGACAACTTGTTTGATGGTTCTTCATCCGCCGTATTCGGCTTAAACTGGCTCTGAGCCGTCCCGAAATTCACGTCGGCGCCCTGATGTGTGCAACAGTACCGACGGTTCATTCCCTGCCCAGGCCGAGGTACCTGTAGACCGTGGCGCGGCTTGCCCCGATGATCTTTCCGATGTCTGCAGGCTTAAGTCTTGGTCCTTCAATTCACGGGCATGTTTGACCTTCGCATGCTCAGTGGTGATTTCCCGCCGTTCGGCCTTCCGGCCATGTTCGGCCGTCGCAGCCATGCCCTCCTTGGTCCGTTCGGCCAGCTGGTCGCGCTCGAGCTGGGCGAATGCCGACATCACCGTCAACATCGCCGTACCCATCGAGCCCGTGGTGGCAATCCCCTCGGTCAACGACGGGAAATGGATCCCGCGGGATTCCAGGTCGTCGATCAGTTCCAAAAGGTTGCGAGTGTTGCGCCCCAGCCTGTCCAGTTTCCACACCACCACTTCGTCCTGGCCCGGCCGCAGGTGGTCAAGCATGCGGTCCAGCTCGGGCCGACTGGCCCGGGTGCCGCTGACACCGTGGTCGACGAAGACCCGTTCGCATCCCGCCTGCTTCAGAGCGTCCATCTGCAGCTGGGCGTTCTGGTCCACGGCGCTGACCCGCGCATATCCGATACTGGCCAAATCCACCCCCCTTCCCCCCAAAGTCTCGTCAAAGGTCAAATTTCACCTTCTTTGAGAAAGAGATACACGAGACACATTGTTGAGAATTTGGGCAGCATGAAAATTCAACGATTTTCACCGTTTCGATTTCGACCCGACGATCATCAAATCGAGTCTCAGCAATGGATCCTTTGCTAAGACGCTCAGGTCGATCCGGATAGGGACATCGAGATTGAAACGGCAGAAACAATGAAGGACAGAATGCAGATGCAATAGATGCCGAAGTACCTGTCTCGCGGCTGAACGATCTTTCTTCGCGGCCACCACAGCAGGAACCCAACAAAAACCAGAAGCGGCGGAAACATCAACAGGGCCGACGGGTTGAGCAGAACCGCCAGGCCTGCCGCAAAGGCCACGACAAGCAAGGTGACTGCACCTAAAGTCTTGACCGCTTCACGTTGCTGGCCGGGCGCCCTGCCGTACAACCACCATCGGCCGGCCTGCAGCACAACTGCGACGGTCAATCCCGCGAACACGGGGATCGCGAAACGCTCCGCCGCGGGGGTGTCGGCACCGTCCGCAGACAGCCAAGGCAAGAAGAGTTGGACCACGCCACCCATCAGACCAAAGGCCACGGGCCCCAGGAAGGTCACCCAGAAGACCACGTGCCTTGCCCCTGCGCTCTCATCATCCATACATGAACCGTATCGTGACGCGGGAATCAGCCTGAATCGTCCCGGAATTTATGGCACAATTTTCGAGCCGTAGGTACCGAGAACTTTCAGAAGTAGACACCGATAACAGCACATATGAAACTGCTCGCATACGTCCAGGCGCTGTGGGGCATCGGTCCGCCTAGCCGATGCCCCGTGGCCTCGGCTAGGCGGAGACGTCCGCGTCGTACGTTGCCCGCTTGGTGTTGGCCAGGCGGTTGATGTGGCGGTGGCGCAGGTGCTGGAATGCACTGACCAGCAGCGCCGCGGCGAGCACCAGGTAGAGCGTCAGCGTGATCGGGCTGCCGACCAGGATCCCCAGGTCGCCCTCGGACACGGCCAGTGCGCGGCGCAGTTCCGTCTCGGCCATGGGGCCGAGGATGACGGCGATCAGCACCGGGGCCAGCGGGATGTTGAAGCGGCGCATCATGAAACCGACCAGGCCCACGCCGGCGAGCATCCACAGGTCGATGACCGAGGAGCTGATCGCATAGACGCCCAGCATCGAGAAGACCGTGATCCCGGCGTAGAGGTAGTGCTTGGGGATGGTGAGCAGCTTCGCCCACACGCTGGCGAACGGCAGGTTGATCATCAGCAGGATGAACAGGCCGATGAACAGCGAGGCCAGAAGCGCCCAGACCAGGTCCCCGCTGCGCTCGAACAGGAGCGGGCCCGGCTGCATGCCGTACTGCTGGAACGCGGCCAACATGATCGCCGCGGTGGCGGAGGTCGGCAGGCCCAGGGCCAGCAGCGCGCCCATGGCGGTTCCTGCCGTTGCGTTGGCGGCCGCCTCCGGGGCGGCGAGGCCGCGGATGGAACCGGTCTTGCCGAACTCCGGGTCGTTGCGGCGCTTGGCCAGCTGCTTCTCCGTGCCGTAGGCCAGGAAGGTCGGGACCTCGGCGCCGCCGGCGGGAATGAGCCCGAACGGCGCTCCGAAGGCGGTTCCGCGCAGCCAGGCGGGCAGGGCCTTTTTGAAGTCGGCGAAGTTGAGCCTGGCCCGTCCGCCGGACTTGACCTGCGTCACCAGGGGATCGCGGTGGATGCGGGAGGCGACATTCAGGACCTCGCCGAGCGCCAGCAGGCCGACGGTGATGACGATGACCGATATGCCGTCAAAGAGTTGCGGCATGCCCAGGGTGAAGCGTGCGGTGCCGCTGGGGCCGTCGATGCCCACCAGTGCCAGCGCCAGGCCGATGCCCAGCGCGGCAACGCCGCGGATCACGGACTCGGCCACGACGGCGGAGATGGCCAGGAAGGCGAAGACCGCCAGCGCGAAGTACTCGGCCGGACCGAACACGGTGGCGAGCTTGACCAGCGTCGGGGCAAAGAACACCACGAGCACCGTGGCGATCAGGCCGCCGATGAAGGCGCCGATGGCGGCGGTGGCCAGCGCCTTGGCCGCATGCCCGTTCTTGGCCATGCGGTGTCCCTCGAAGGTGGAGGCGATCGCCGAGGAGTTCCCCGGGGTGTTGAGCAGGATGCCCGAGGTGGAGTCGCCGAACAGTCCGCCGAAGTAGATTCCGGCGAACATGATGAACGCGGCGGTGGGTTCCAGGGAGAAGGTGACCGGCAGCAGCAGGGCCACGGCCATGGCCGAGCCCAGGCCCGGAAGCACGCCGACGGCGGTGCCGAGCACCGCGCCGATCAGCACCCAGAGGAGGTTCATGGGCGTCAACGCATGGGAGAAGCCCTCCATGAGTAGCATGAGTTGATCCATTAGAGAATCCCTCCCAGGAAGCCCGAAGGCAGGTTCAGTCCCAGTCCGGCGCTGAAGGCCAGCTGGGTGCACGAGGCGAAGATGATGGCGACGCCGAAGTCAAAGAGCTTGCGCTTGCTGCCCAGGGCGTAGGAGATGATCCAGAAGAGCATCGTGGCGCTGAGGATCCAGCCGACGGGGTTCAGGATGGCAATGAAGAGCGACGACGGCGCCGAAGACCAGTGAGGTGGTGCGCCAATCCGAGAAGGTTTTCCAGGTCTTGGCCACGGATTCGCCATGATCGGCGGGGGCGGCCGCGGGGATCGTGGGAACGGGAGAAATCTGGGCAATGTCGCGGAGCATGTCGGCGGAGAATTCCCCGTGCCCCGGGATGGACCCGGTTATCGGGCACATTGGGTTTGCGCAGGATCTGGACGGCCAGCAGCGTTCCGCTGAGGAACAGGACGAGGCACACCAGGATCGGGAAGAGCCGCGGTCCGGGAGAGGCACTGCCTTGCACGTTCATCTGCGCGGTGCCGATGGCCAGGAAGATGCCGATGGCGTAGAGCAGCCCGACGACGATGAATTCGCTGCGTCCTGACCAAAACCCTCCCCTGCGCCGTGGAACGTTGGCTGAGTTTTCGTTTTCTTCTTTGGCGACGGTCATAGTCCCAGCTCCTTGACGATGTCTTTGGCGGTGGCCACTTCTTCCTCGATGAATCCCGCGAATTCATCGCCGGTGGAGAAGGTGTCCGTCCAGTTGTTGCGTTCCAGGGATTCCTTCCAGAGGTCGGAGGCATGCATTTCGGTGATGATCTCCACGAAGACGGCCTTGGCTTCGTCGCTGATGCCGGGTGCTGCGACGACTCCCCGCCAGTTGGACATGGAAGCATCAACGCCCTGCTCGATGAAGGTGGGGACATCCACGCCTTCCAGCCGCTCGGGGGAAGAGATGGCCAGGGCGCGCAGCGTGCCGGCCTCGATCTGGTCGCTGACCTCGTTGTAGCCGGACATTCCGGCGGCCGTGGTGTGTGAGAGCAGCGAGGTCAACGCCTCGCCGCCGCCTGAGTAGGCAACATAGTTCACCTTGGTCGGGTCGATGCCGACTTTCTGCGCGACCAACCCGCTGAGCAGGTGGTCGATCGAGCCCAGCGATCCACCGCCGATCGAGTTGGCTCCCGGGTTGGCTTTCCACGCAACCAAGAAGTCATCCAGGCTCTGGAAGGGGGAATCGGCGGGCACCACCAGGGCGGCGTAGTCATCGGCCAATCGGGCAATGGGAACCACATCGGCCATGGATTCCGGGTTGTCAGCCAATTCGATGGCCCCGACCATGACTCCGCCGGTGACGAGCAAAGCGTCCTCGCGACCCGGGGTCTGAACAAACTGGCTCAATCCGATGGTGCCACCGGCACCCGGAACGTTGACGACCTGCGGGTTGTTGACGATTCCCGCTCCGCGAAGCGCCTGCTGGGATTCGCGGGCAAATCCATCCCATCCGCCGCCCGGGGCTGCGGGGGCTATGAGTGTGAGCTTGCTTCGTGCGGTGCTGGTGCCGCCAGATAGCGCGGCGTTGATGAACGCCAGCGCGGCGACGACAACCACGAGGAGGCCAAAGAGGCCGGTGAGTATTGGCTTTTTCATGTTTCTCGATCCGTAACGGCTTCGTTGGTCGGTCAGAGCGGTTGTGCGACAGCGGTCAATGACCCACCGAGCGCGTCCGAACAATTCTGGATACGCTTGTACACAATGAAATACATTTATACCCGTGATGCCCATCACATGCAATTCTATGACGCCAAGTTCCCGCACGCCCGGCGCTGCAGGGGTCCATTCTCCTAGCGTTCCGCCCGCCGCGGCATCTTCGAAGCGGATTTTCGTGGAAGCTTGATTAGTTGCATACAGTTGTATACATTGGTGTCCAGTTGTCGTTTGAGAGGAAAAAATGTCTCGGAATCAAGAAAACAGCACAGGCCAGGCGGACGTCATCGTGGTCGGCGGGGGAAACGCGGGATTCACCGCGGCCCACGCCGCGGCCGTCCGCGGCCGCTCGGTCATCCTGCTGGAAAAGGGCAAGCAGGAGATGGCTGGAGGCAACAGCTTCTACACCGCCGGCGCCACCCGCATCGTCCACGACGGCCTGGACGACCTGAAGGGCCTGGTCGAATCCGACGAACGCCACGATCGCACGGTTGTGCCCGCCTACAGCGCCGAGGAATACGCCGCAGACCTCGCCAAGGTCACCGAGGGCCGCAACGATCCCGAACTGACCGAGGTCCTGATCTCCGAAAGCCAGTCGACCCTGCGCTGGCTCAACGACCTGGGCCTGAAGTACCGCCTGATGTACGAGCGCCAGGCCTACGAACGCGCGGACGGATCGTTCCTCTTCTGGGGCGGGCTGCATGTCGGAAACGTCGGCGGCGGCGAAGGCCTGATCGCAGACCACACCCGCGTCGCCACCGAGCTTGGCATCGACGTCCGCTACGGGCACGCGGCCACCGAACTGATCGTCGAAGGCGGCAAGGTCGTGGGCGTCGTTGTCTCAACCGATGAGGGAAGCCAGGAAATCCGCTCCGAATCAGTGGTCCTCACGGCCGGCGGGTTCGAGGCCGACGCCAACTGGCGCCGCGAGCACCTGGGCGAGGGCTGGGAAAACGCGAAGGTCCGCGGCACGCCCTACAACACCGGTGACATGATCGCCGCCGCCCTGGCCATCGGCGCCGCCAAGGGCGGGGACTGGGGCACCTGCCACTCCGTGCAGTGGGATGCCTTCACCGCACAGAACGAAAGCAACCGCGAACTGACCAACCGGCTGACCCGGCAGAGCTACCCGCTGGGCGTCATCGTGAACACCGAGGGCAAGCGCTTCCTCGACGAAGGTGCGGACTTCCGCAACTACACCTACGCAAAGTACGGCAAGGAAATCCTCAAGCAGCCAGGCTCGGTGGCCTACCAGATCTTTGACGCAAGCCTGCGCCCGATGCTCCGCGAAGAGGAATACGACATGCCGGGCATCTCCGTGCAGAGCGCCGGCACCATCGAGGAACTGGCGGCAAAGATCGGCATCGATCCGCAGGCGCTGGCCAAGACCATCGACGCCTTCAACGACTCGATCGACCGCGAAAAGGCGTTCGACCCGACCGTCAAGGACGGCCGCAAGGCCGCCACCGAACCGGTGAAGAGCAACTGGGCGGCCCCGCTGGAAACCGGCCCGTTCTACGCCTACGGTGTCACCTGCGGAATCACCTTCACCTTCGGCGGCATCAAGTCAGACACCCACGGCCGGGTGCTCAACGGCGACGGGGCACACATCGGCGGGCTCTACGTTGCCGGCGAAATGCTTGGCGGCCTCTTCAGCACCAACTACCCGGGTGGAACGGGCCTTGCCGCGGGCTGCGTCTTCGGCAGGCGCGCCGGTTCGCTCGCGTAGAATCTCAGATAACCGCATCGCCAAAACCACAGCTTCTCGAGGAACCCGAACATGACAAATGCCATCGCCTCGCCGCGCAACGACGGGGAAAGCATTTTTCTCACCTTGCGCGGGGAGATCCTGTCCGGAGTCCATCCTCCTGGCACCCCGGTGCGCGAAACGTCCCTCGCAGAACGCTTCGGCGTCTCCCGGACCCCGGTCCGGGAGGCGCTCTCCCGCCTCCAACAGGAACGACTCCTGGAGCGGGTCGCCCGGGGCCTTCAGGTTCCCCAGATTGACCCTCAGCAGGTCATCCAGATTTACGACATGAGGATCCTGCTGGAGGCCGAGGCCGCCGGGCAGGCCGCCAAGAGCCGGCAATTTGCCGACCTCATGCAGCTCGAGGCGCTGCTGCAGCGCGACCGTGCGCTTGAGGATCCTGACGACCACACCAGGATCGTCACGAACCTGGAATTCCACGCGGCGGTGTGGAACTGCGCCCACAACCCGGTCCTCAGGGACCTGCTGGACCGATTGTCCACGCACCTGATCCACGCCCCGCATTCCACGCTTTCCGTATCGGACCGCTGGGCCGAATCCCTGGAGGAACACGCCGCACTGGTGCAGGCCATCGAGGCACAGGACTCCGCGGCGGCAAGCACCATCGCTCGCGCGCACATGGAAAAGGCCCGTACCCTCAGGCTGCAGCTGCTCAAGCAGAATGCGCTGCGCAATTCGACCATCGGCGGGCACGCTGCTCGTTGAGTCATCGCCGTTAACGGAAGCCGCTTCGTCGCACTGAATTCGAGATTAGCTCCGGTACCTCCAACGCCCGCAAGGGGTGGACAGGGGTCTTGGCCGTGCCGCGAACCACCGTCCTCCAGGGACGGGAAGCGCTGACGTTCGATCCTCTGGCCAACGACTCCACCTTCCACCGCATGGAGGGCGACCTCGAGGTCGTTGCCCACAAGCGTGCTACCCCAGGCACCGGCATTGTGAGCCGTCCCACGGAGCCGGAATATTGTTCAAAGCCGATGGAAACACAGTGTTGTCGTTCGACGTCCACACACTCCACCCAAACACCACGAAATAACCCGTCCACTCGGAAACACCGCTAAGGGCACATCTGAACATGGGGGCGACCTACACACGCCCCCAACAATCCGTGCCGGTTTGCCGACGTCCTTTCCAACGACTACGAACTCGTTCCTGCTTTCTTGGGCAGAAGTGCTGGCACACGTTCTGCCCTGGCCTCCGGGTGGTGATCCTGTGGTGGCCGCCCGGGTCCCTGAAATGTGGGAGGAAGAAGTCAACGACGTGGGTCGTGCGCTGCCCTCCTCTTCCACAGAGTCCAAGACGACGAGGGCCGGGCCGCCCACCCTCCGTGCTCCCGAACCCGGGCCCGGCTCGTCACAAGCCCCTTGTCCCGGTCGGCATGGCGGTTCCCCCCTACCACCCGGTGACCGCTCGCATCCGGTCTTGGTTTGGCCGTGCTCCACGTTCCCTTTCTGCGGCATGCTCGGGGTGTGGAAGACACCTGATGGCGCTTGGCGCGCCGAGTGGAAGCATGCAGCTGCCCGCCGCAGCTTCCAGGCGGTGCCGGGCCGGTGAACCTCCAGTCCTCGATAGCCCGCGCCAAATCGTTACCGGTGGTTGACCGGTTCCGCTTCGGCCTACAAGAAGGTGGCCATCCCGTCGGCATGGGCGATGGTTCCCGGGCTTTTCCTGCGGCAGGGGGTCTGGCTCGGGCGGCCGAGGCATCTCGGTCGTGGCCGCAACCCGGCCGGATGCGCCGTCGGAGGATCGGGTTCCCGGCCGGATCGTGTCCGGGGTCCTGCCGGGAGGGAGCACCTGCGTCCGGCCTGGGACGGCCCATGGTTTCCGTGGCGGCGGGGCATCGCTTCCCTATCATTCGGCTGCCCTCAAGCCGTAAAATTGGCGGTAGTCGCGGGCAACGAGGCCGGCCACCATCCTGATCCGCCACCACTTGACGGTGGCCCACGAAATCGGCACTCCCCGACCGGGCCCGTCGATTCCGGACGGAGGAATCCTCGTGAACACCAGACCGACAGACACGGCCCGCATGACCCCGCAACAGCGCCGGGTGGCCGGTGCCACCATGATCGGCACCACGGTGGAGTGGTACGACTACTTCATCTACGCCAACGCCGCAGCCCTGGTCCTGGCCCCGCTGTTCTTCTCCCCGCTGCAGGGGCCCATGGCCTCGATCGTCTCCTTCGCCACCGTGGGCATCAGCTTCCTGTTCCGCCCCCTCGGGGCCGTGATCATGGGCCGGGTGGGCGACCGCTACGGCCGCCGGATCGTGCTGATCATCACCCTGATCCTCATGGGCCTGGGCACCACCCTCATCGGCGTGCTGCCCACCTACGCCACCATCGGGGTGTGGGCCCCGATCCTGCTGGTGCTGCTGCGCATCATCCAGGGATTCTCCGCCGGCGGCGAATGGGGCGGGGCGGCGCTGATGGCCGTCGAACACGCCCCGGCCGAACGCCGCGGCAGGTTCGGGGCCTTCCCCCAACTGGGCGTCCCCGCCGGGATGCTCCTGGCCTCCGGGGTCACCGCCATCTTCGCCGCCGCCCTCACCGACGAGCAGTTCCTGGCCTGGGGCTGGCGGGTGCCGTTCCTGCTGAGCTTCGTGCTGATCTTGATCGGCCACTACATCCGCACCCGGGTCGAGGAGTCCCCGGTGTTCCACGAGCTGGAGGCCACCAAACAGACCGAGACCGCGCCGCTGTCCACCCTTTTCCGCGAGCACCCCGCCAAGGTCGTGCAGGCCACGCTCGTCTTCATGGGCAACAACGCCGCCGGCTACATGCTCACCGGCGGCTTCATCCTGGGCTACGCCACCAAAAGCCTGCACATGAACGCCGGGACCATCCTGAACATCATCACCCTCGGTTCGGTGGCCTGGCTCATCTCCACCTGGGTCTCCGGGGTGCTCTCCGACCGCATCGGCCGGCGCAGGATGTACATCATCGGATGGGCGTTCATGCTCGCCTGGCTGTACCCGCTCTTCCTGCTCATCGACACCGGCCAGGTGGGCCTCGTCGTCGTCGCCCTGGTGGTCTTCGGAGCGGTCATGGGCCTGTCCTACGGACCGCTTCCGGCCCTGTACGCCGAGCTGTTCCCCGCCCGCATCCGGCTCAGCGGCGCCTCCATCAGCTACGCGATCGGTGCGGTGCTCGGCGGGGCATTCGCCCCCACGATCGCCACCGCGCTGGTGGGCAGGTTCAACACCACCCTCGCCGTCTCGACGTACCTGTTCGTGCTCGTGGTGGCCTCGCTCATCGCCACCCTGACATTGAAGGATCGCACCGGGTCCAACCTCTACCCGCCCGAGAGCAAGCTGCAGCCGTTGGAGGACGACGACACCCCCGGTCCCACCCACAACCTCTGAGAGCGGCACCCCGGGCCAGGCCGCGGGCGTTCGGGGTTCCCGAATGATCGCCGGGCGACGGACCGCCCGGGGCACCGACGGATCTCCTTGGGGCTCTACGACGAACGGTTGGCCACGCTCCCCGGTTTGCAGCGCCTCAGCTCGACCCGGGTCATGAAGAACGTCGTCGGCAACGCCCCGCTACCGCTGTAGCGAATGCCGACCCAAATTCGGTGTGCTCCCCGATTGCTCCGCAACCGGGGAGCAATCGAGGAGCACACTCTGTGCTTGGCAGCCTCCGAGGATTCATTGGCTGCCAAGCACAGAGGTCCAAGACTCCTTGGACGCGCACCCGAACGGGCAAGGCGTTAACGTCTGCGGCCGCGGTCAGGCTGGTGGGCTACCGCTACCTATCGTGGACGGCCAGCAACCTCTCTGAGTGCACAATGTATCCAGATGGTGTCATTTCCCGGCACATCATCGATGCGGGGCTGGAATCAAAGCCCGGCCAACCCGGCGGGAGATGCAATGCCTCATAAACTCCCGGTCGCCGGTAGTGGCACATATGACAACTGGCCCTCGTTCCGATTGCGGTCGTTTCCATCGCGGACAGGTGGCCGACAAATATGGAACTGTCAGTGAACGTCAACGAGGGTCCTCGTCGGGCGATTCAGGGACCACGCACCCGCCGCAGCACGAATGCGGCGCGTGGCCCAATATTCACGGTGGGGGAACTCGAAAACCGAGTCGGTCAAGCTTTGCCGGTGGGCCCCAGGCACGGCCGTCGCAGGCCTCATGTCGGCACGGAACCCCGGTTTCGGCCGTGAAACGATTTCCACGCCCCGCCCTGTAGAAAGCATTGGTCCTTGTCGCTCCGGCTCGTTCCCATCCTGAAGAGTTTCTGAAGTCATGCGGCCGTTCTGCGAGCGACATGACGCCAAGGATGCATCAGGTTTGTCGTCAATAACGAAATCCCTGAAAGTGCCGCGAATCGGCGCTCACTTTCAACCGTGCCAGGTCGGCACCGCGGCCTCAATCATGTCACTTGCGGGTCCCGGACATGCCAGTATTGGCACTCGGTCTTGCGCCAACGCGACCCCGCCGGATCCGATGAACGCAACTTCGCTCCCCCACCAACCCCGGGTGACCGGCAACTCCCCACAGCACAGGCGCTCCAGCACCCGAACAATGCCCGACTGGGTGCTGGAAACGAAAATCGGTCAGGCCTGCACGCCATGTGCCGCGAGCAGGAACACCAATGGTGCCTCTGGTGCCCTCGGTGGTTTTGTGTCACGATGTGCACAACGTTGTACCTGAGGTTGAAGGTACGCAAGTTCACTGCTCCGTCGCGGGGACGATGGACACATCGATTGGGGTCGCAATGGTTGATCTGCAGAAGTTCGAGGACGCGCACTACCTCACGGTGGCCGAGGTCGCCCTGGCGATGCGGGTGTCGAAAATGACCGTCTACCGTCTTATCCATGCAGGAGAGCTGCCGGCCGTTCGATTCGGCAGATCCTACCGTGTGCCCGAGCTGGCGGTAGAGGAATACCTGATCGCCGAGCAACACGCGGCAGCGCCAGGTCCACCACGCGACCACCTGAGAAGGCAACCCAGACTACGAGAACGATGTCTGTCGCTTTTCTTCTTCGCCTGACGTATCTGGTTGAGCTTCCAGGCACGTGCAGGAAATCGATTCATGAAACCAAGCTGATCCTCACCAGACGTTGTTCAATCAGACGATTCACGGCATTGTTTAATCAGCAGATCTCTTGCCTGATGGTGAATGGCGTTCCCGCAACACACTCATTCTGGGGGAATCGTGAAAAAAATTGTTTCCGCGCTCGCATCGGGCGCCCTGGTCTTCGGAACATTGGCGCTGGCGCCGCCGACACTCGCTGCCCCGCCAGCAGTTCAGCCTCAGGTCAGCTTTCACGGGTTCCGCAGTTGCAGCAAGCGCCACGTCGCCAAGGATCGTCATTGGCACCAAGAAAACCACCACGACCAACAAACCCAACAAGTCGGTCCAGACGACCAGGCTTCCGGTCCTGCAATTCTCGAGCGCCACGAACCGCAAGAACGTCACGAGCATATGCGAATGAAGCCGTCACTGCCGAGCTGAAGATCTTCAATGCCGAGCGCAAGGGCAAGTGCCGAGGGAACACGACTGCCACCTTCGATGCATGGCCCGGCAGCATGGGCATTTACCAGGGCCGCTACGCCTCAGTCACAATGAGCTCCTCGACATACCTGTGCGGCACCTCCGCATCAAGCAATGCGCGATCCTTCACGATGGACTTGAAGACAGGCAAAAAGGTCGATATCTCCACCTTCGTCTCCGAGAATGACATCACCACCAAAATGGCGGTGGCCAACAACTTCACTGCCGCCAAGAAGAAGTGCATCAGCGACTTGAACCCGGCCGCCCGCAATTTCCCCCGGCCCATAGCCTGGGATGTTTCAGCCAAGGGCATCCGGTTCCACTACGGGAAGAAATCCACGGGGGCCGGCACCTGCGGAACCCCCGACGTGCTGCTGCCATGGACCGAGGTGGCCACCGCCAATGCCATGAAGGGTGCTGTCGAAAACCGCACCTACGTCAGCAAGCCTCACTTACGACAAGGACTACGACACGTACTGGGGCGAAGTCATCGTGACCTCCGTCCAGGGTCGCAAGGTAACGGTGTTCGATGCTTTCCTCTTTAGCGACGGGGCTTGCCTTCACGGTGTCCGCACCGGCAAAAGCGCAATCCTGAGCCAGTTCGGAGGCAACAACACCAAGTTCAACGCAAAATTCAAGGACACCTCCGCCAATCCGAAGTTCGACACCGCCCAATTTGGAAAAGGATGGCACGAAGCCACCGCCACCGAAATCAAGCACATCGAGCACACGGTCGGCGGCCCGATGTTCACGGCCAGCCAAGTGTGCGGGCCCTAACGAATCGACCCGGAAGTCCTGCCGACGCTTCGTGCGAGACATGATTGCCGGGACAATTCATGAACGACGCCAACCCTTCTATGGTTTACGTCGAGAGGGTTTGTAGCCTTCGGAAGAGTTGGCGGGCGATGAGTCGTTTGACGCAGCCGCGGATCTTTCGAAGGGCCTTCCCCGGGCGCCCACGTGCGGAGTAGATGATGCACTACTCGTTTATTAAAATGGGCATTGCCGGAAAACACGTGGCATCCCTGGGCAACATGCAGTGCCCGGCGGCCCGAGGCACTGGCGGCGGAGGCCCCGCCCACGCAGCCACAAGCCGTGGGAGGACACACCCCACGGTGCCTTCCCACGGCTCTTGTCTGGCTAGATGGCCGCGGGTGCACCTGCGGCGGGTGCGGTCTGCGTCTCCACCAACAGGGCCGCGGCGATGGCGTCGAAGGCGCGCAGGGTGGGGAAGAGCCTGGCCGGATCCTGCGGCAGCGGCCAGCTGGAAAGCTTCACCGCCACCACCTGGGCGGGGCGGTTGATGTAGACCATCTGCCCGTGGATCCCCAGGCAGAGCACCACGTCGTTGCCCGCATACGGGAACCACATTTGGTTCCGGTACATCCCCCCGGGCATCAGGTACTCGCCCGGGCTGGCGGCGAAGGCATCGCGGGAGTCCGGGGCCCCGGCCAGGGTCTGCTCGATCCACTCCGTGGAAAGCACGCGTTCGCCGGCCAGCGAGCGGCCGTCGTCCAGGAAGAGGGAGCCGAAGCGGGCCATGTCGCGCAGCGTGGCGTTGATCCCGCCGTCGAATATCCCGGTGCCGAACTGGTCGATGCCGATCGTGGCATCGGATTCGGCCCCGATCCTGCCCCACACCAGGTCGGACATCAGCTCGGGCAGGGTGGACCCGGAGGCGGCCTCGCAGACCCAGCCGAGCATGTCCGTCTCGCAGGAGCGGTACTCGAAGACCCCGCCGTGGCCGGTCTTGCGCCGCAACGTCTCAGGTACGGGTACACGCCGGTGGGCCCGGGGGCCTTGGAGGGAGCCCAGCCGATGGCTTCCTCCAACTTCCGGATCCCCGCCAGCGGGTCCAGGTAGTTCTCGGAGAACTCGATGCCCGAGCGCATGTCCAGCAACTGGCGCACCGTGGCCCCGGCATAGCCGGTGTCGGCCAACTCGGGCAGGTAGTCGGTCAATTGCGCCTCGGCATCCAGCACCCCGGAATCGCACAGGGCCCCGGCCACCGCGCCGATCAGCGACTTGCTCATCGACATCACCAGGTGCTGCGAGCCCGGCGCCATCCCACCGAAGTACTGCTCGGTGAGCACCTGGCCGCGGTGCAGCAGCATCCACCCGTCGGTCTCGGTTGTGCCCATGACCGATCCCACGCTCATGGGCATTTCCCCGGGGAAGGCCGCTGCCAACATGACGGAGTCCAGGTCGCGGTGTGCCGCCGGAAGCTGCGCCGCCGGTCCCTTGCCCCGGGATATCGTCGCGGTGGGCAGGAACTCGGCCATGTGCTGGAAGGACCAGCGCAGGTTCTCGGGCAGTTTCCAGTTGTTCATGTCCACCCCGGCGGAGTGGTAATCCAGGTTCGTGCCGTCCACGAGAGTTGCCTTCCATTGCTGCACCATTGCAGCGTTCAATTGCTGCATTGGTGCTTCGTCGCTGCACCGTTGCAGCTTTTTCATTGCCGTGCCGGAGCGGCGTTGGTCTGTTTGGACACTACCACTGGGTTTTCACTCCGCCCGCTTCGTTCGTCATCCGCTCGCGGCGGCCGTCAATGTGGCCGATGGCTTCAGTAGCGGCATTGTCGGGGCTTGATTTGGAAATCCGGTTTCTTGCTTGGCTAGATCGCTGGATTCCAACGTCGAAGGTGATGTCCCCATGTTCACTACAACCGTGGGTCCAACGGCTCGGACTCCAATGCCAACACCCCGAAGACCATCTGGTGGACCTTCCACAGCGGCGCTCCCGAAGCCGTCAGCCGCAGGGCTTCAAGGCCCAGGATGTACTCATGCAGGGCACGGTTGCGCTTCTTGTCCGTGGCACGCTGGCGCAGTCGTTCGAGGTTCGCTTCCTCCAGGTAGTCCGGGCCGTAGATCAACCGCAGGTACTCCCTGCCGCGGACCTTGATGCCCGGCTGCACCCAGCCGCGCTTCGACTTGGTGAGGTTCTGCCAGGGCTTGACCACCATGCCTTCCGATCCGGATCCGGTTAGCTCTTCCCACCATCGCACCGCCGCTTCGACGTCGGACTCTTGGTCCAGATCCACGCTCAGGTACCGGGTTTTGGCAAACAGGTCTGGCCCTGCTGCGGCGAGCCTGTCGCTGATCTCCAGATGCCATCCGTGGTCCCGGGTCTCGAAACCCTGTCCCTCGGCGGCCAGCACCTGGAAGGCAGCAAAGCGCAGCTCGTCGGGCGAACCGACATACCGCCGGTAGGACTCCCGGAAGGCCCGTGCATTGAACTGGCGGATCCGTGTTCGCGAGAGCAACCCTCGGACATCGATGCCGTTGTCTGCAGCTCGTTCGAGCACTGCCACGGAAGCATCCGTCGCGGCAATGGCCGAAGCGGCCACCGAGGCATAGGTGTCCTTGATCAGCGACTCGGCCTTCAGCGACCACGGCATCAACTCGCCATCGAGCATCAACCAGTCGCTGCCCAACTCGTCCCACAGCCCGGCGCGTTCCACGGCTTCGTGGGCCTGCTTCAGTACAAGTTGTTCCTGCTCGGTTTCGAGGAACTGGCGTCCGGTGCGGGTGTGCAACGCACCCAGCCAGCCGTCGGGCGCATCGAATCGACCGGGGTCGCGGGAGAGCAGCATGACCGCGCGCGAGCCCATGTGCTTCTCCTCGCAGACCAGCTGCGTGACACCCTGGCGCCGGAAGTACTCAAATGCCTCCTGCGGGTGTTCAAGGTAGCCGGGCTGCGACGAGGATTCGGCCGGGGACATGGTGGGCGGCAGGTAGCGCAACCACCGCGGGTCGATGGCAAACCGGCTCATCGTTTCCAGTGCGCCGGCGGCCTGGGCCTCGTTGATCTTCACGGTGCCCAGCCCCTCGGCCTTCAAGAACAGCGCACCGGAGACATCCTCCATGGACAGCACGCCGGGCTCGCGTTCCGGGCCGCGCGGGGATTCCAGCGGCCTTCCCGGTTCGCAGTACTGCGCCAACGCCTGGACCTGCACGACCTCGCGTTCCGGATAGCGCATGGCACTGAGCGCTCCCCCGAACACGCAGCCTGTATCAAGGCAGGCGGTGTTGTTGATCCACGCCACCTCGGTGACCGGCGTGTGCCCGTAGAGCACCGCCGCATCCCCGCGGTACTCGTTGGCCCACGGGTAGCGCACCGGCATGCCGTACTCGTCGACCTCGCCCGTCACCTGTCCGTAGAGGGCAAAGGCGCGCACCCGTCCGGAGGCGCGGCCGTGGTACTTTTCGATCAACCCGGCATGGGCGATCACCAGCTTGCCGTCGTCCAGGACCAGGTGGGAAACCAGCGAGTCGCAGAAGTCGGCAACCTTGCGGCCAAAGCCCTCCTCCTGGCCGGCCAGCTGTTCAAGCGTCTTGTCCAGCCCGTGGGCCGCGGTGACCTTGCGCCCGCGCAGCGCCCGCACCAGCTTTTCCTCGTGGTTGCCGGGCACGGCCAGGGCATGGCCGTTGCCGACCATCCCCATGGCCAGCCGCAGCACGCCCGCCGAGTCGGGTCCGCGGTCGATCAGGTCGCCCACGAAGATGGCCCGCCGTCCCTCGGGGTGTTCGGCGTCCACGGCACGGCCTGAATCGTCGCGCGCCACCGCGTAGCCCAGGGACCCGAGCAGCATCACCAGCTCATCCAGGCAGCCGTGGACGTCCCCGATCACGTCGAACGGCCCGTGCTGGTCGCGGAAGTCGTTGAGCAGCTTGTGGCGGTGGATCACCGCATGCTCGATCTCCTCCGGCGTGGAAAGCACGTGCACCCGGGCAAAGCCCTCCCGGCGCATGGAGCGCAGCGACTTCTTCAGCTGCCGGTGTTGGCGGTCGACCACCGCCGGGGCAACGGCTCCCCCGCCACGCACCGCGTTGCGTTCCAGGCAGACCTTGACCGGCAGATCCAGGACGATGGCCGAAACCAGCGAGTCCTGCGCCTTGGCCACCTCCACCAGCTTCTCCCGGGCGGACTGCTGGACATTCGTGGCATCCACGACGGTCAGCAGGCCCGCCTCAAGGCGCTTGCCGGCCACGAAGTTCAACGCCTCGAAGGCCGCCGGGGTCACCGACTGGTCGCTCGGGTCGTTGCCGACCAGCCCGCGGAACATATCGCTGGAGAGCACCTCGAACTCCCTGAAGTGCTTCGCCGCGAAGCTTGACTTGCCCGAGCCGGAGACGCCGACCAGCAGCACCAGCCCGGCCTCGGGAATCCTCAATTCGTTCATGCCCCCGCCTTTCGGAAGATCGCCATCTGGGTGGCCGGGCCGGCGCTTGGCGATTCGTCGCCCACCGGGCGGTATTCGACGTCGTAGCCATGCCGCCCGGCCACCGCATCGGCCCACCCGGCGAACTCCGCCCGGGTCCATTCGAAGCGGTGGTCCTCGTGCCGCATGGTTCCCGCGGCCAGCGAGGGGTACAGCCTGTTGAATTCGGAATTCGGGGTCGTCACGATCACGCTGCGTGGCGCCGCACCGGCGAAGATGGAGTCCTCCAGTGCCGGCAGCCTGCTCGGCTCGATGTGTTCGATGACCTCCATCAGCACCACCGCGTCGAAACCGGCGATCCGCTCGTCGCGGTACACCGCCGAGCTGTGCAGCAGCCTGATCCGGTCCTTGTCCGCATCGGCGAGCTCATCGAGGTTCAGCATCCTGGCGGCCTGTTCCAGCGAGCGGGCCGACACATCGGTACCGAGGATCCGGGTGAAAAATCCGTCCTTCTGCAACCGGCGCAGCAGGGCGCCGGGTCCCGAACCCACGTCGACGACCCGGTGCGCACCGCAGTCCTTGAGCGCCGCGATGACAGCCTCCGCGCGCTGCACGCGCAGCGGTGGCGACGCACTCCCCCGGGTCGGGACAGGCTCATCGGTATCCTCCGTAAGGGCTGGCGTTGCCGCAGCGAACCTGGCGTCGGCGGATTCCACGAGGTCTTTCTGGTGTGCGAGGTATCGGTGGGAGATCAAGGCACGCTCCGGGTGCTCGGGCAGCCAGCCCTCGCCCTGGCGCACCAGCTTCTCGGCCTCGTCGTCGTTGACCCAATAGTGCTTGGAGTCGTCCAAAACCGGCAGCAGGACATAAAGCTGGCGCAGGGCCAAGTTCAAAGGCACCATGCCGGTGAGCACCAAGCTGCTGTAGCGGGAGTCCTCCCACAACGGGTAGGCATCATCCAGGGCGATGGGCGTCTGCTCGATTGTCCATCCCAACGGAGCGAACAGCCGTCGAACCAAGTCCTGGCCGTCGCTGCCGCGGGTGGAAATCACCGGCACCTCAAGGCGGAGCGGCAACGGGGTTCCGACCAGTTCCGGATGGGATTCGCTGGTTTCGGTCATGGCGCTGCGCAGCACCTTGCCCAGGGCCACGGCCAACAGGCTGGACGCCGTGAACGGCCGGTCATTGATGTAGTAGTCCAGCACCCCGTTGTCGCCGCGGAAACGCTTGTTGCGGACAAATCCAACGGAGTCGACCTCCAGCAGCAGGGCCGCGGTGGTGCGCTCCGGCGAATACTCCGGATAGAACACATGGGCGTTGCCGACCGAAAGCTCGAAGGTTTGCAGGCGTCCGGGGTGTTTTCGCAGAAGGTGGGAGAGCGCCGTGGCGTCGAGTTGGGAACCAGTCTCCGGCTCGAGAGTGATGGTGATCAGCAACTGTTGTTCCTTCCACGATTTGCGAAAGCGACCATCTACTAGGCCATTTGGATAGACCCTACTCTAGGGGTGCCGTTGCGGCATGGGGCGAAGCGACCGTGACATCACGAACCCTCGGCTCTCGCGTCGAACTCGCGCGCCCGAAGGGCGAGCAGGACATCGAGCCTATCGTCGGTCCGCCGAAGATCGCGGTGGGTAAGCTCCTGCACCTTCTCGATCCGGTACCGGAGCGTGTTCACGTGCACGTGGAGGCTGTCGGCCGTGTCCTTCCACGAGCAATCGGTGGCAAAGTAGGCCACGAGGGTCTTCAGCAGGTCCGCATTGTGGCGCCGGTCGTATTCGACGATCGACCAGCAGGTGGTCCTCGAGATCTGGCGCAGATCCGCGCCCGCGGTGGCAAGCAGAAGCCGATGGGGTGCAACCCGGTCCACGGTTGCCCACGAACCGCCCTCGCTGTCCCGAGCGAGCATGGCTTGGGTTGCCTCCATGATGAGCCGCGTGGTCCCCAGCCCCGGGCGCACCGGTGCGATTCCCAGGGTTGCGTCCTTGCCGGTGAGGTGGGCCACGACCCGGAGTGCGTTCTCGGCGAATGCCTCCACCTGAGAACGAGGACCGGATGGTCGTCAGCAACGGATCCGAGCAGGGCCACGGACGTCCCGTGGGCCGCGGGAGCCGCGATGCATTCCCAGCCATTCAGACGACAGGCGGCTTCGAGCGCGGCCAAGGCTTCGGCGCTGTCCAGGTCACAGACGACCACTGCCCGCAGTGCTGCGATGCCTGCATGTTCGAGGAGGCGGCGCTCCGCGCCCGGCTCGAGCACGCCGGAATCGGCCGCGGCACGCGTGAGGCCATCGACGGTACGACGGTCCCGCGAGGCAGCCCGGAGCACGATGGGAAGGTAACGTCCGAGCAGGTCCGTTGAGACCTGGGAATGGGCGCGCAACGTGGCCTCGTCCGTGCCGAACACCGCCACCATCCGGGGGCTGTCGATCCCGGCCTCGGTGGCAAGGTCAACGACCACGAGTTCCTGCCCGTCGTCCGTCGCGATCGTTCGGGTCCCCGGCGCAGAGCCAGCCGAACGCGGCAGACCACACCCGGGCAGTGACGCCCGGCCGGACCGGTTGGAGTGCGTGCACCTTGCCGTTCATCTCCAGCGCCCAGCAGTCGGCGCCGAGCACGCGCGTGACCACTTCGAGTACCCCTACGGTGCCGTCCCCGGCAGCGACGCGTTGCGCAAGCTCGGAGTCGAGGGCGATCGCCTGCACGGACTGCTGTCCTCGTTCCCTCATCAAACCCGAGATGACGTACTCGGTCAGGTCCATGAACGGGACATCCGGGAGCACCAGAAGGAGGACTCGGGCCTCCTCGCATGCCTCGGCAAGACCACTCGGAAGGGCCTGTCCCCGAAGAGCGCGATGCCGATCGCCGGGGCACCCTTGTCCGCGAGGCTGCGGACGAACCGATGCGAATCCTCGGGCGAGTGGTGCCACAGCGCGTTCGTCAGGATCGAGCTTCCCCGCCGCGCAGGTACGTTGCGGGGTCCGGCAGGTCGCTGATGTGCACCCAACGAATGGGGTCGTCAAGGCGCGAGATTCCGGCGCGGACCTCGATCGCGAACGGGCCGTCGTCTATCAGCTCACGGAACAACATTGGATGATCCTACAAGAGGGAAGACGTGCGTTACGTCACATGCTGGAGGATTGCATCCTTGTTGCTACTCTCGCCTCTGGAGTTGACTGGAGGAACCCTAAAAAGAATGGTTCGGAGGTATCCCTAAAATGACCAATGCGAATCAAACCCCGCCACCCGCGTTCACGGTCGAGAAGCGCGGTGTGGACACCGTGCTGCCCGAAGAACGGACGTTCCGGCCGCGCAAGATCTTCGGCGTCCTGTACGGCGGGAACCTGACCTACAGCGTGATCATCTTCGGCTCGTTCCCGATCGCATTCGGGCTCGGCTGGTGGGCCTCCGTCGCCTCGGTGCTCCTGGGCGTGCTGATCGGCTCGATCGTGCTGGCGCCCATGGGAATCTTCGCTCCGCGCACGGGGACCAACAACGCGGTGTCCTCGGGGGCGCACTTCGGTGTCGCCGGGCGGTTCATCGGCACGCTGCTCGCGTTGTTCTCGGCACTGGGGTTCGTCGCCATCACGGTGTGGACCAGCGGGGACGCGCTCTCTGGCGCCGTCAACCGGATCACCGGAACGGAATCGGCCGATTGGCAGCGAGCCGTCGCCTATGCGGTGATGATCGCCGTCATCCTGCCCGTCGCGATCTTCGGCGTCCACCTGATGACCCGCATCCAGGAGGTCGTGATGGCTCCGGTCATCACGGTTGTCCTCCTGCTGGGACTGATCGCGTTCGCACCGCACTTCGATCCTTCGTACCAGGGCGGCGAGTACGCCTTCGGCTCCTTCACCTCCACCTTCGTGGCGAGCACGGCAATCATGGCGTCGGTCGTCATCTCCTACGCCGCCTTCATCGGCGACTGGGCCCGCTACATCGATCCCGAGAAGCACCCGGCAGGCCAGGTGGCACGCGCGACATTCCTCGGCGGCATCGTCGGCATGGGCGTACCGATCCTCTGGGGCGTCTTCGTCGCCTCGACCTTCCCGGCCGACGCCGCGAACTTCATCCCGACCCTGACGGCCCAGGCCCCGGGCTGGTTCCTTCCCGCCCTGATCCTCCTCGGCGGGTGGCCGGCGTCGCGCAGGGCACCGTCGGGCTGTACGGGACAGGCCTGGACACCTCATCGCTCTTCCCGTCCCTGAACCGCCAGCAGGCCACCGTCCTCATTGGATGCGTGGGCGTCGGGCTCGTCTACCTCGGGACCTTCGTGTGGGACGCGATCTCCGCGGTGAACGCCTTCCTCATCCTCCTCACGGTGGTCACCGCGCCGTGGGTCGTGGTCATGACGCTCGGGTACTTCCACCGGCGCGGCCACTACCTGCCCGACGACCTCCAGGTATTCACCCGCGGACAGACCGGGCGGCCGCTACTGGTTCAGGGGCGGCGTGAACTGGCGCGCGGCAGGGTCATGGATCGCGGGATCGGTTGCCGGGGTGCTGTTCGCCGCCGCTCCGCCGATCTTCACCGGCCCGTTCGCCAATGCCGCCGGCGGGATCGACCTGAGCCTGGTGGCCGCGGCCACCGTCACCGCAGTCTGCTATGTCGCGGCGCTGGTGCTCTTCCCGGAACCCGACTACGTGTTCGGCCCCGCGGGCGGCCGCTTCCCCGTCGGCCGTGGCAAGCAGCCGCTGCCGATCACCGGCGGTCGGGACGGCGCGCAGCCGGCAGCCTACCTGGACAGATCCCCTCGACGACGCAATGGAGGAAGTATGAGCACGGCACTTTTGGACCTGGCCGGAACCAGGGTGGTCGTCACCGGCGCAGGCCACGGCATGGGGCGCGTGCACGCCCTGGCGCTTGCAGCCGCGGGCGCCGCCGTCGGTGCGATCGACGTGGACGCCGAGGCCCTGAACGAGACCGCACGGCTCGTCGCCGAGGCAGGCGGCCGGATCGCGACCGCCGTCGCGGACGTCTCCGACCGGCGAACAGGTCGAGCAGGGCGTCCACGCGGTGGGGCTCGAACTCGGCGGCATCGATGCGGTCGTGTCCAACGCCGGCAACGTCCACGCCGACTCCGGCCTCGAAGACACCGACGACGCCCACTGGGACCGGACCCTGGCGATCCACCTCGGCGGGGCGCGAAACCTCTGCCGCGCCGCCCTGCCGGCGCTCCGGGAGAGCGCACAGCCGCGGATCGTCATCATCTCCTCCCTCTGGGCCCAGCGGGGCCCTGGCTTCGGCTACGCCTACTGCGCGGCGAAGGGCGCCCTGCTCGCATTCGCCCGGAACCTCGCCGTCGAGCTGGGTCCCGAGGGGATCCTGGTGAACTCGGTGACCCCGGGCAGCGTCCCCACGCGGATGGCTGCCGACTACGGGCCGGACGAGATCGCGGAGGACTGCCTCACGATCCCGCTGGGCAGGTGGGGCGAGGCCCGCGAGATCTCCGACCTGGTTTCCTACCTGGTGTCGCCGGCTTGTTCATACGTGACCGGACAGAACATCGCCGCCAACGGCGGCCAGCTGTTCTCCGGCATCTAAGCGGAAGGGAAACACACCCGTGATCGACAACAACCATTCGCCCGTGACCGGCCTCGAGGGCCGGCGCCGGCTCGGGTCCACCGGGCTCCGGGTCTCCCCGATCGGGCTGGGCACCATGCAGTTCGGCTGGACGGCAAGCGGGGTCCAGGCCTTCGGGATCCTTGACGCCTACACCGGCGCCGGCGGCAACCTGATCGATACCGCCAACATGTACGGCGGCAACCAGAGCATCCAGTCGTTCGAGGTCAATCGCGCGCACGTCGGCGTCACCGAGTCCATCGTGGGCAGGTGGCTTCCAGGGCCGCACGGACCGGGACGAACTGGTGGTCTCGACGAAGGTCCGTGCCCGCATGTGGGACGGGCCGGACGGCGAGGGGCTGCGCCGGGACCACATCATCCGGGCCGTCGAGGACAGCCTGCGCCGGCTGCGGACGGACGGCGGGTCGAGATCCTGTATGCCCACTGGCCCGTCCCCGAGACCGACGTTCCCGAGGAATGGCTGGCGGCATTCGGCACGCTGATCCAGGCGGGCAAGGTGCGGTTCGCCGGCACGTCGAACTTCTGCGACTTCGTCGGCATGGGCGATTTGCTGACTCCGCTGCTGGACCTCGCCACCGAGCGCGGGCTCCCGCGGGTGCGGGTCGAGCAACCGCGCTACAACCTGCTCAACCGGGCGGAGTACGAGAACCGGCTCCAGGCGATCGCGCTGGGGGAAGACCTGGGCATCGACACCTATTCCAGCCTTGCCGGCGGGTACCTGGCGGCCGGAAATGGGGACGCGCAGGGTCCACGTTCCGGGCAGCTGGCCCGCTATGACACCCCGGCGGGCAGGGCGCTCCTGGACGGGTTGCGCCAGCTGTCCGCCGTCCACGGCGTGCCGCCCGCCGCGATAGCCGTCGCGTGGACGCTCGCCCAGCCGGGCGTGAGCGCCGCGCTGATCGGTCCCGAACGGGTCGTTCAGCTGGCGGAAGCCGCCCCCGCCGCATCACTCACGCTCACCGCCGCCGAACTCGACTCGCTGACCGCCCTGTCCTGGGCCGAGTCGGACGCCGAATTCGTCGACTAGTAAAACTCCTCCCATGAAAGGCTTCACCTTGTCTGACCACTCAACGTCTGATCACCCGCCGCAGGAGTTCCTGTTCACCGGCGGCCCCATCCTCACCATGGCCGAGCCCGCCGGGGCGGAAGCCGTCCTGGTCCGGGGCCGCACGATCATTGCCGTGGGAACGGAAACCGACTGCCTCCGAAGCGCCCACGGGACGCCCCAAACCGTCGACCTCGACGGGGCCGCGCTGCTGCCCGGGTTCGTCGATGCCCACTGCCACCCGCTCATGTACGGCCAGTTCGAGTCGTCGGTCGTTGCGGCTGGGAATCGGCCCCCGCCGTGGAGGACGTTGTCGCGGCCCTGTCGGCCCGCGCCGCCGCCACGGCCGGTGCGGTGCGCGGCAAGGGATTCCACCACGGGAACGTCGCCGAGGGCCGCATGCTGACCCGGCACGACCTCGACCGGGTGGCGACCGACCGCGAGGTGCTCGTCTTCCATTCCAGCGGCCACGGCGCAATCGTCAACTCGCACACCTTGGCGCCGCACAGGATCACCGCCGACCTTGCCGATCCCCCGGGCGGCCATTTCGGCCGCGAGGCCGACGGCACCCCCAACGGCGAGGTCTGGGACGCCGCCGCCGACTGGCTCACCGGCCCGGACGGGGTGAAGATCACCAACAACGGCCCGAACTTCCACCTCGACGACGACCTCGACACGCTCGCCGACCTGCTCGCCGAGGCCCAGCGCCGGCTGCATGCCGCGGGTGTCACCTCGGTCGTCGACTGCCAGGTGACCTCGCGCCGAGCTTCGGGCATACCTCCGGCTCAGGGAGCGCGGAGGGCTCACCCTGCGTGCCGAGATGTTGATGATCTCCAGCCTCCTTCCGGAGGTGGAGCGGCTTGGCCTCGGTGCGCGGCTGGGCGATGACCTGCTTGCCTTCGCCGGCATCAAGCTCTACGTGGACGGTGCACTGACCGGCGGCACTGCCCGCTTCGAGGAGGCGTACTGCTGCGATCCGTCGGACCACGGCTACCTCTACCACGATCCCGAAGAACTCGCGTCGCTCATCATGCGGGCCGACGAGCTCGGGTTGCAGACCGGGACGCACGCCCAGGGGGACGCCGCGATCGAAATCGTGCTACAGGCGCACGCCGCCGTGCGGGCCCGGAACCCCAGGCCTGACGCGCGCCACCGGATCGAGCATTGCGTGGCGCGCCGACCCGCGAACAGGTCAAGCGCATCGCCGAGTACGGGCTCTGGCCGGTGACGCAGCCGCAATACGTCCACAGGTACGGCGACGAATTCGCGCGGGCGCTCGGCGAACGCTCACAGCGGATGACCCCGCTCGGCGAGTTCCGCGACCAGGGCGTCCCGGTCGTCCTCTCCTCGGACGCGCCGGTCTGCCCGCCGCTCCCGCTCGAGGCCGTCTATGCGGCAACCACCCGGCTGACCCTTTCCGGCGCCTTCCAGGCCGAGGACGCGGCCCCGCTCACGGTCGAGGAAGCCCTGATCGGGCATACGCGCGTCGCGGCGGCCTCAATCCGCCGCGACGGAACCGTCGGCAGCATCCAGCCGGGGCTCCTGGCCGACCTCGTCGTGCTCTCGGCCGATCCCACGGCGGTCGGAACCGAGGAACTGCGCGGCATCTCGGTCCGCCAGACGTGGTCCGACGGCAAGATCGTCTATGCAGCACCGAAGAAGGCCTGAATGGCCGGCCGCACGCTGCCGGGCCTGCCGGGCTTCCCGTGGCCGGACGGGAAGAAGGCCGCCGTGACCTGGTCGTTCGACGTGGACGCCGAGACACCCCTGCTGCACGACGACCCCTCGAGCAGGTCGCGGCTTGCGATCATGTCGCACCAGGCGTTCGGGCCGCTGGTCGGCGTGCCGCGGTTCCTGGACGTGCTGGAACGCCACGGCCAACGGGCCACGTTCTTCATCCCCGGTTACACGGCCGAACGCTACCCGGACATGGTCAGGGCCGTGCTCGACGGCGGCCGCGCATCGGCCACCACGGCTACCTGCACGAACCGCTGCGCGACATGACGCCCGCACAGGAGGCGGACGTCCTCGACCGGGGGCTCGATGCCCTGGAACGGGTCGCCGGCATCCCGGCCGCGCGGCTTCCGGGCACCGATGGGAGAGCTGTCTTTCCAGACACCGCCGCTGCTCGCCGACCGCGGATTCGAGTACGACAGTTCGCTGATGGACGATGACCGTCCCTACGTGCTCGGTGTCGGCGATGGCTCGGGGCGCACCATGGTCGAGCTGCCGTTCCACTGGTCGACGGATGACTGGGAGCAGTATGCCTGGATGCCGGGGATCGACGACGGCCGGCCGATCGAGACCACGGCGAAGGTCCACGACCTGTGGTGGACGGACATCGAGGCCCACATCCGCTACGGCGGCCTCTTCAACCTCGTCAACCACCCGTTCGTGTCCGGCCGGGCTGCACGTGTCCATGCCATGGAGCAGTTGCTCGAACGCCTTCTCGACGATCCCCGGATCTGGTTCACGACGCTGGAGGAAGTCGCGGAACACGTTGCCTCGCTCGACCTTCCGGTGCGTGAGCACCCGCCGTACCCGTAACTGCGCACATGCCGTTTCCGCGGGTGGGCTTCAGGTCTTCCGGCACAAGAGATCCCCGGCTTCCTTGCGGAAAACCGGGGGATCTTTCAACCAATGCGTAGGACCGGCGATGCAGCCTGCGGCGGGTGTGGTGCCTGTGCAGTTTCCAGGCGGCTTCAGCTGACGCACCAGAATGGGGTCGCCCCCCGGATGCAACGGCGCAAGGATCCCGCCGAAAGGGGAACCTCGAAAAGCGGCATGGACCCTTGCAGGTTCCGACTAGTATCGGAGCCTGCAGGCAACCTGCATTTTGACGTACTCGGGATGGGAATGAAGATGAGCACGTTTTTTGAACTTCACCACGCTGATGCACCGTTGGTGCTTCCCAACGCATGGGATGTCGGTTCGACCCTGGCATTTGCGGCGGCCGGTTTCCCTGCCATCGGCACCACCAGCTTTGGCATAGCTGCCAGCGCCGGCTACCTGACGGCGACCGATCCAGCAAGGCGGCAACCGCCGCCCTCGTGGCTCAGGTGGGCCGCTTGCCCGTCCACATCACGGCTGACATCGAGGACGGCTACTCCGATGACCCGGCAGAGGTCGCTGAGTATGTGGCCGAGTTGGCAGCCCTCGGTGTGGCTGGAATCAACATGGAGGACAGCAGGTCCGGGCATTTGGTCGATCCGGCTGCCCTTGCCTCCAAGATCGCAGCCGTCAAGCTGCGTACCCCGGGCGTGTTCGTCAACGCCCGGGTGGACAACTTTTGGTTTGGCGAACAGCCCACGGTGGATGCCGTGCTGCGTCGGGCCCTCGCCTACGCCGACGCCGGGGCAGACGGGATCTTTGTCCCAGGGATTGCGGCGGAGGAGGACATCCGGAGCATTACCGCCGGGATCGGGCTGCCGGTCAATGTGTTGGCTCATCCTTCGTTGACCGTTGCCGAGCTGGGGAAACTGGGAGTCCGGCGCGTGAGCTCCGGTTCCCTGCCGTACCGCGCGTCGGTGGACGCGGCCGTTGACGTTGTAAACACCCTGCGTGACGGCAAGCCGGCCCTTCCCGCGACGTCCTACTGGGAGATGCAAGCTCGACTCGTGGCGTTCCGCCAGGGCCCGGGACAACTCGCCGGATAAGGCCAGTACTCCCGGTACAACGCGGCCGGTGCGTCATTGCACGTGAAGTCCGGCGATGTCGGCGTCACGGTCAAGCAGTCGAAAAAGAAGTCATGTCAGGGCCCAGCAAGCCGCGGATTCGTATTCCCCTCGGTCTGCGATTCCGCTTCACCTACTTTTGGGCCACGGCCAGGGAGAATTCGATAAAGCCGTGGTCTTCAACCGAGACAAACCCCAGGTTCGGTGCCTCGACTCCAAATTCGGCCCATGTCACGGGAATCTGACCGACCAGCTGCGCCGTATCACCGGCATATGCGCTCTGCACCTCCGCGGTGATGGACCTGGTCTGGCCGTTGATGGTTAGGTCTCCGGCGATAGTGAAGGTTTGCTCGTTCCCGGCGGCTGGCGTGGAGAGCTCGACCGGTTCGGTCAGCGCGAACGTCGCCGTTGGATGCTGCGATGTATCAATCGCCCTGGTGCGGAAGTAGGAGTCGCGATTACCCGAGTCCGTGGCAATGGTGCCCACCTGCAATTCCAGGTTTGCGGCCGTGAGCGTGTTGTCCTTGACGGTCAAGGATCCACTGACATCCTGGGTGCGGCCGGTCACCGTCACATCGGCCCCGTTGAGGACCTCGTTGAGGCGGTAGCCTGCGTAGGATCCGGCGCCGACGGTCCATGTTCCGGAGATGTCCGCACTGGTTGATGCCGACCCAGTGGGCCCCGCGGCGCTCGATGCCCCCGCGGTTGGCGTGGCCGTTAGGCTGGGTGCCGCCTCGGCCTGTGCGGAGACGGTAGAGGCGTAGATGCGGCTGCCGATGAAGACAGCGGCGATGATCAAGGCGACCAACACCGGAATGATCCAGATCAGGCGATTTTTCCTGGGGCGGGCAGGTACTGGCTGGTCCGGCATATGGTCTCCTGGATACATGCGCCGCCTACCGACGCTCAATTGCTTGACCCTTGGAGTATTTCATTGCCGGCGTTCGAAAATCGATGATTTTGGTCATTTTCGGAGAAGTGCCAAGAACTGCACAGCCCCCGTACAGGTGAAATTCAACCGGCGACGCGGTTCTCCCATTTACTCGCACCGTCACCTAGAATCACGGCAAGCTAGGTTCTGGGGGCACTGGATCTTGGTGAACCTCGGAGCAGATCGCGATCCGGTTCGAATCGGTTGTGCCTCAGATCGCAGCTACTCACCCGAGCGCCTCCGATCCACCGGCAACCGTGCACCAAAACCACGAACGACGACGGAAAGCAAATAAAAATTCCCCGGTTCCCATCACTGGGAACCGGGGAATCTCAATCAAACCTAGTGCTAAAGACTAGCGACGCAGGCCGAGGCGCTCGATCAGCGTACGGTAGCGGGCGATGTCGGTGCCCTTGAGGTATGCAAGCATACGGCGACGACGACCAACCAGGGCCATCAGGCCGCGGCGGGTGTGGTGGTCATGCTTGTGCATCTTCAGGTGCTCGGTCAGGTCGGGGATACGACGTGACATAACGGCAACCTGAACCTCCGGTGAACCGGTATCGCCTTCGCTGGTGGCGTAGGCCTTCATGATTTCCTGCTTGATAGCGGCGTCTAATGCCACAATAACTCCTAGAGTTGTACCGCGTTTCAAAAACACCGTTACCGGCAGGTCCCTCGCAACCGCGGACTGCAGCGGGCACCGTCAATAAGTCTAGCAAAGACAACCACGTCCATGTGCACCCCACGAGATCAACAGCACAACGGAATTCTCCGTCTACCGCAACTAGCGCAGGCGGGCCCGCCAGGCGTGGGTCAGGTAAGGCACCGTGATTGGCTCGCCTTCAGCGTGGCCCAAGTGCTCATAGAGGTACCAGTCAAGGTTCGACTCGACCCGCGCACGGGTTGCCTCGCTCGCCCGCAGGTAGTAGCTACGGGATTTGGCCAGCTCAATGAGCTGTTCGCCGGTCAGCTGCTGCGTCCAGGTCCACTGCCCGGATTCGGGCGCATAGAATTCCTGGCCCAACGGGGGTGGAAGTCAGGGCGGTGCACGTCGCCCGCATGCATGATGCGGGCCAGGCGGTGTACCCAGGAGACCGAAACATCCAGCTGGTTCCAAACCAGGGACAGCTTGCCGCCGGGGCGCAGGATCCGGGCAGCCTCGCTGCTTGCCTGCTTTGGGTCCACCCAGTGCCAGGCCTGCGCGTAGGTGACAACATCGGCGCCGGAATCCTCCAGCCCCGTCCGTTCACCCGTGCCTTCAACCGCAATGACCTCCGGCAACCGGGAGTGAAGCACCTCGAGCATGTCCCCCGAGGGTTCGACTGCGCGCACGCGCAGGCCGCGGCCCAGCAGCATGGCAGTGAAGATGCCGGTTCCGGCGCCAATATCAACTGCGTCACGGGCGTGCCCGGGCACCATGAAGTCGAGGCCGCAGGAGGATAGGAGGGACGCACCGCGTCATAGTGTTTTCCGCCAGCCCTGAATGCCGCCGCAAGTTCGTTGCGGCGTGCCGCGCTCATGGTGAATGCCCGGGTTGGAAGAGGCGGTATTGAGCGCGGTGTATCAGTGGGATGCGGTTTGGAAATCTCAGGCATGAATCAGGACCGTACGGGTGCGCTGGACATCCTCACGCATCTGTTCGATCAGTGCTTCAATCCCGCGGTAGGCAACCATGGGCCGCAGGTGTTCAACGAACTCAACAATTACTTGCTGGCCGTAAAGATCAAAGTCCTCGACGCCCTCCTCGGGCCTGTCGATCACGTGGGCCTCCACCTGGCGGCTGACACCCTCAAAGGTGGGGTTCGAGCCCACGGAGATGGCAGCCGGCCAGCGAACCTGCGCCTCGTCGACGAGCCATCCGGCATACACGCCGTCGGCGGGAATGATGCCCGATGCGTCTGGGGATCAAGGTTTGCGGTGGGGAATCCCAGGTCGCGTCCGCGGGCGGCCCCGTGGACCACCTCGCCGCGCATGCGGTGCGGGCGTCCAAGGATCTGTGCGGCGGTGGCGACTTCTCCGCGGTTCAAGGCCTCGCGGACCCAGGTCGAGGACCAGCGGCGGTGTTCGCCTATGTCATCAATGCCGATGACATCAAAACCGTATTGTTCGCCGAGCTCGCACATGGAGGCGAAGTCTCCCCCGTTGTCGCGGCCAAAGCGCACGTCGTGGCCAACCACCACGGTACAAGCACCCAAGGCGCCAACAATGATCTTGAGCACGAATTCTTCGGCCGTGGCCTGGGCAAATTCAAGGGTGTAGCGGATCATCAGCAGTCCATCGAGTCCCTCATCGGCGAGGGTCTCAATACGGTCGGCGATGCCCATGATCAGTTCGGGCGCGTCTTCCGGGCGGTGGACCTGTGCCGGGTGCGGGTCAAAGCTGATGGCAATCGCCTTCGCGTGGCGTTGCTTGGCCTCGGTGACCACTGCGGCAAGAACCTCGCGGTGGCCGCGGTGCACGCCATCGAAGTTGCCGATCGTCACTACCGACGGGCCGATGCCGGGTGGTACGGCTTCAAGGCCTTTCCAATAGTGCACTCTCGCTCCTCCGTTGGGATATTCGGCCGACTGTTGCACGACCCTAACCATTATGGACGACGAATGCCCTAACTGCCGATTTTTGCTCCCCACGGGGGCAAAACCATTCACCGAACCCTAGGATGAAAACGGATCACCTGATTCACCTAGTCCAAGGAGCTAAAATGGTTGACCTCAACCAACTGCTGGACCTGTTGCCGCTGGACCAGATCGCCGGGAAGCTCGGCGTCGACCGATACCGCCCGCGCCACCGTCGCCACCGCTTTGCCCTCCCTGGTGGCCGGCATGCAAAACAATGCCGCCTCCCCGGAGGGCGCCGAAGCCTTGCAGTCCGCCATCGCCCAGCACGATGCCTCGCTGATTGAGGGCGGGGTCAACATCGAGGCGATGGACACCGACGATGGACAGAAGATCGTTGACCACGTCCTGGGTGAAAACCAGGCGGTCCTTGCCGCGCAGCTCAACGGTGCAACCCCGGAGGGGTTCGACCTCGGCGGCCTGGTCCAGAAGGCGCTGCCCATGCTTGCCCCGGTGGTCATGAGCTTCCTGGCCAAGAACGCTTCCTCGTCCAACGGCGGTGGCGGTGGCTTCGACATCGGCGGCATGCTCGGCGGGCTGCGGCGGCGGCGGCCAGCAGCAGGGAGGCGGCGGCCTCGACATCGGCGGCATGCTCGGCGGCCTCCTCGGCGGCGGCCAGCGCAGGTCCCAGCAGGGCGGCGGACCCGACCTTGGCGGCATGCTCGGCGGGCTGTTCGGCGGCGGGGGCCAGCCAGGACCAGCAGGGCGGCGGCGGGCTGGATCTCGGCGGCATCCTGGGCGGGCTCTTCGGCAAGAAGTAACCGTCTTCCCAGCCAAAACCCGGGTCATGTGTGACCCAAAGAATTGGTTCCGCCCAAAACAGGGCCGCGCTCCCGCCGATTTTCATCGGCGGAGCGCGGCCCTGTGTACGTCACTCGGATTTCCGTACCCCCTAGCAGATGATGCCGGTACCGGCTAGTGTTCGGCGGACCGTGCGGCCGAGGCCGGCGGCGGTGCTTGCGCCGCCACCACAGGCCGATCAGCGGCAGCGCCAGCGGAACGTAGCCGTAGCCCGATCCGAAGTGCGACCAGACGGCAGGATGGGCGAAGAGCGGCGGCAGCGCGTAGCTGAGCATGCCGACAAACCGGGCGCCCACCAGCTCGAGACCACCGCGTACCAACAGCCGCCAGCTGCCCGGGCGCTTGAACCAGGGTTGGCGCGATCGGCCCGCGACGAGCCGCGCGACGACGGCGCCGTCAGCTGCTGGTTCGTCCGCCGCGCGGAGCTGCTCTTCCACGCTCGCGCCCAGCGTATCGTCGCCCGCGACGGTCCAGGCGCGGCGAAGTCCATCCAGTCCGCGCAGCCACAGGCTGGCCTGCGTGCCGTCCAACTCGCTCGCAACGGCCGTCAGAATCCCCGGCATCACCGCACCAACCGAATCACCGGTGGCCAGCGCCGCGGCGATCTCGGCGAACGCGGTTAGCGTGCGCGGGACAGGTTTCGACAAGCGCGGACCAGCGGAAACAGGCAAAGCGATCCTGGGATGCGTCGTGGGCGTCGGCCAAACGGACAAGATGACCGATTACTCACGTATGACGCATCGAGACTCGCGTTCGCAACGGTCTTTTCGGACGGCCACGAACCGGGCCAGCGAGTGTGCCTTTCCCCCTCGAGAACCAGGGCTCTATCCGCTTGTTTTGCAAGCGATTACGCAATCAACATTCAACCGTTACTATAGCTCGTCGATCGCGGCCAGAATTTCCGTGTCTTCGCGACGGTTGCTCGGGCTGTCCTCGACGTGCTCCCACCGGATGACCCCCGCGGCGTCGATCAGGAAATAGGCCCGGTTCGAATAGAAGCGATCCTCGAGCATCACGCCGTACAGATCGCGACACATCGCGCTTGAAGTCGCTCAGAAGATCGACTTGCATGTTGTACTTTGCCTTGTACTCCTTGAGCGACCAGGTGTGATCGACACTGATCGGCAGGATCGTCACGCCACGGCCAGCGAATTGATCGTGATCATCTCGCATCTCGCACAGCTCGGCCGTGCAGGTGCCGGAGAACGCGAGGGGAAAAAAGGCAAGCAGCACCGGTCGTCCGCGCAGCGCTGAAAGCGTCACCTTGTCGCCGGACGTCGACGGCAGCGTGAAGTCCGGCGCCTGCTGGCCAACGGCGGGGATGGTCTGCGATTGAATGGCGGTCATTGATCCTGAGCCCCGAACTCGAGAAAGGAATGACGAAATTTACTGTGGCGGGTGCCCGGCGTATGGCCGTCAACGTGGCGGCGATGATCGCTCTGCTTGGATGTGGCGGCGGCGGAACCAGCACACCGCCGGTCTCCACGGCTCCCGTGCCGCAAGCGCTTCCGGGCGACATCGAGCGAACGAATTTCGCGCCGTCGCTGGGGGTGCACCTCGATGCCATGATTCATCACGCCTCGGGACTCTACGTTCAGGACCTCGCGCAAGGCACCGGTGCCGTCGCCATACGAGGGCGCAGCGTGATCGTTCGATACACCGGCTGGCTCGCCGACGGCAAGCAGTTCGACTCGGGCGAAATCACGGTCGCGCTGGGCACGAACAAAACGCATTCGCGCGTGGGAAGAGGGCCTGCTCGGCATGCGGGTCGGCGGGCAGCGGCGGCTCGTCGTCCCGCCGGCATTGGGATACGGCGCCCGCGGCGCCGGCGACACCATTCCACCGGACGCCGTGCTCGTGTTCGAGATGGAGGTCATGTCGGTCCTGTGATGAATCGACGACACTTCATCGGAGCGGTCGGGGCGAGCGCGCTCACGACACCGCTGCTCGCGCAGGCGGCGAACGCCCAGCAGCCCAGTGATGGATTCATCACCGACGTCCCGGGCATTAGAGTCGGTCATTTCACCGTTACGCAACGTCCCACCGGCTGCACGGTCGTCCTCTACGAAGCGGAGCCGCGCCGGCGTCGACGTGCGCGGCTCCGCGCCCGGCACGCGCGAGACCGACCTGCTCGATCCGTCAACATGGTCGAGCAGCGTGAACGCGATCGTGCTGTCCGGCGGCAGCGCATTCGGGCTCGACGCGGCGACAGGCGTCGATGCGGTGCCTCGAAGAGCACGGGGTCGGCTTCGACGGCCGGCGGGCAAAGTGCCGATCGTGCCGGCGGCAATGCTCTTCGACCTCGGCTTGGGCGACCCGAAATTCGCCCGGACGCCGACATGCGGGTATCGGGCGTGCCGACGCGCCGCGCCGGCGCCGGTCGCGGAGGGCAACGTCGGCGCCGGCATCGGCGCACGGTCGGCAAGCTCGACGGGCCGGGCCAGCGATGAAGGGCGGCATCGGCACGGCGGCGATCACGCTGCCGAACGGACTCGTCGTGGGCGCGATCGTCGCCGTGAACGCCGTCGGGGACGTCGTCGATCCGAGAGTGGAAAAATCGTCGCGGGCGCGCGCACGCCCCGACGGCCGGCTTGCTCGACGATCGCGCAGACGCTGCGTTCGGCGCGGCGTGAAGCCTCCTGCTCGCGCGGCGCCGGGCGAGAACACGACGATCGCCGTCGTGGCCACCAACGCGCGCTGCGACCAAGACGCAGGCGCACCAAGGTGGCGCAGATGGCCCACGACGGCCTCGCGCGCGCCATCCTCCCAGCGCACACGCCGACGACGGCGACACGCTGTTCGCGCTGGCGACCGGCACGTGGACCGGGCGCGAAGTCACGACGGTCGGCGCGCTCGCCGCCGAAGTGATCGCCGAAGCGATCGTGCGCGCGGTGAAAAAGGCGACGTCGATTCCCGGCTACCCGGCCGCCAGCGACCTCTAGCTGACTGCCTCGCTCATCGCCTTCCTGCGGCGTCGTCCTGATCTGGAGTCGACCGTAAAGATGCGGGCGCGCATCGAGGGGATGCGCGCCCGCTTGTCACTCACTTCAGTCCGCGTTTATTGCGCGCTCACCGTGAATGACACGCTCACGTTGGCCGCGCTCGCCGTGACGGAGTAGCTCGAGACCGACGGATCCGTCGCCAGCGTCACGTGTGCCTGGCCGCTCGCATCCGCAATCGTAAGCTCGGCGCTCAACGCTCCGCCCGCGGCCGACGACCACGTGATGCCCGTGCCGGGAACGGCATTGCCGAATTGGTCCACGGCCTTCACGATCATCGGTGCCGTGGTCGATCCCGCCGCCACCGACTGGTTGTCTCCGCTCATGATCGTCAGCGACGCGACGCTCGACGGCGCCGCCGTGGCCGTGATGATCGCCGACACGCCGCCCGCCAGCTGCGCGGTGAGTGAATCGACGCCCGCGACCGTGCCGAGCGTCCACGTCACCGACGCGATCCCGCTGGCGTCGGTCGTCGAGCTCTGCACGCTCACGCTGCCCGAGCCCGCGCTGGGCGACCAGCTCACCATAGCGTTGGCGAGCGGCGCGCCATTCTGATCGGTGACAAGCACCGTGACCGGCACGGCGAGCGACTGCCCGACGACGCCGCTGAGCGACTGGCTCGCCGCGGTGGCCGAGACGCTCGTGGCCACGAGCGGCGCGGAGTTGTTGCTCGCATCACTGCAGGCGGCGCCGGCGAGCACCATGAAACCGCCGACCACCGCGCCAACGAACCGCGACGGCGAATACCCCACTTTGCCCCATTGCATTGTCGTACCCTCGAGAAATTCGGATGCCTTGGCGGCACAGTGGCGTCAGCGCCTGCGTGTCCGCGATTGATCTCGAGTATCGACCGCGTGTGGGGGAACATACGGTGCCGCGCCGCGTTATTCAGGAATCCTTATGCGATCTCGCGCGCAGGTCCGGACCTGACGGTTTCTTAGTGTTAACGAGTGCGCGTCGTCGACGTCAGCGTCGCCGCCGCACGGCGCGCTCAGCGTGCGAGGAACTCCCGGATCGTGGTGGCGATCTCATCGCGTGGGTCTCCAGGGCGAAGTGACCGGTGTCGAAGAATGGACCTCGGCTTCGGGAATGTCGCGCTTGAAGGCCTCGGCGCCCGGCGGCAGGAAGAACGGGTCGTTCCTTCCCCAAACCGCCAGGAATCGCGGCTGGTGCTACGGAAGTAGTTTTGGAACGTCGGGTAGAGCGCGACGTTGCTCTTGTAGTCGCCGAACAGGTCGAGCTGGATCTCGTCGGCGCCAGGTCGGCCAGGTAAAAATTGTCGAGCGAATACCATCCGGCGAGACCGAGGCTCGTCGGCCACGCCGTGGGTGTATTGCCAGAGCGTCGTCTCCGGCGACAGAAAGCCGCGGAGGGCGTTGCGGTTCGCGGAAGGGTCCTGCCAGTAGGCGCGGATCGGGTTCCAGCCGTCGCTCAGGCCTTCCACGTAAGCATTGCCGTTCTGGGAGATGATCGCGGTGATGCGCTCGGGGTGCCGCATCGCGAGACGGAAACCGACGGGCGCGCCATAGTCGAAGACATAGAGGGCGAAGCGCTCAGGCCTATCACTTCCGTGAAGCGGTCGATGACGTTGCGATGTTCTCAAAGGTGTAGTTGAATGTGCTCCGCGCCGGCATGTCGGATTGGCCGAACCCGGCAGGTCGGGTGCAACAACATGAAACTGGTCGGCGAGCTGCGGAATGAGATCGCGGAACATGTGGCTCGCAGTTGGGAAGCCGTGCAGCAGCAGCAGGACCGGTGCGTCGGCTCGGACCGGCTTCTCGATAGAAGACGTCGAGCCCGCCGACGTCCGCCTTTCGATAGCAGACCGTGCCCATGGGAAAATCCTTCTGCTGAGGAGTGGAATGCGTGAGCAACAGACGACCGCGGATCGGTTGGCCGCCTATTCAGATGCGGTCTTCGCGGTGATCGTGACCATCATGGTGCTCGAGCTCAAGGCACCCGATGAGTCGGCCTTCTCGTCGCTCTGGCCACTCTGGCCGACCGCCATCAGCTACGCGGTGAGTTACTTGTTCATCGCGATCATCTGGATCAACCATGACTACCTCATGCGTTTCGTCGGCGCTCCGACGCTGCGATTGATCTGGATCAACTTCGCCCACCTTTTCCTCGTGTCGCTGCTGCCATTCGCGACTGCATGGATCGCGCGCACGCGGCTCGCGGCGTCTCCGGTCGCGGCGTACGCGGCGCTGTTCGTCTGCGTCGACATCGCGTACAACGTCTTCGAGCGCGAGGTGTTGACTCATGCGGAATTGGCGCAGGTATCTGCGCGCACGCGACGGACGGCTCGGCGCCGATCGCTCGTTGTCCTCGCGACCTTTGCGACTGCCGGCCTGGTTGCGCTCGCCGCGCCGCGTGTAGCCTTCGGTCTGATTTGCTGCGCGCTCCTGCTCCACTTGCGGCCAGAAGCCTCGCCGAGCCGACGAGGGTCACAAGTCGATCACGACGTCGCGCGTGGGTTGTGAGCAACACACCAGCAGGTTGCCGTCGGCCGGCTTTTCGAGCGGCTCCGGTCCGTAGGCGACATCCCCCGACACCAACCCACTCTCGCAGGTGTGACACACACCGGTCCGGCACGACCAACGGACCGGGACGTCGCACGCCTCAGCGAGCTCCAGAATGCTCTGGTAGGCTGAACGCCTTCCAGTGAGCGGCGATGCCGCTGCGCGCGAACGACACCAGCGGACCGGTCTCGGCGTCGTCCTTGGGGAGATGCGGCGCTCGTGTCGTCGCTCCGACCACACCTGGCGTGATCGACTCGCTGCCGTTGAACAGCTCGACGTGAATTCGCTCCGGCCGCAACGCCAAGCGTCGCGAGCGCCTCCTTCATGTCCGCCATGAACCGCGTCGGCCCGCAGAGATAGACGTCCGCCTCTCGCGAGACGCCGACCGCGTCGAACACCGATCGCGACAGGTGACCGGTCGCGTCGAAATCCTCGCCCATCTTGTCGCGCGCGGCCGGCTTGCTGTAACACACGAAGCTGCGGCCGCGCGTGAGCGAGCGCATGAGACGGCGGACTTCGGCGGCGAATGGGTGGTGCTGCCCATCGCGAGCTGCGTGCAACCACAAGACCTGCCGTGTCGAGTGGGCGCTGGCCAGCGCGTACAGCATCGCGAGCACCGGCGTCGCTCCGATCCCGGCGCTGAGCAGCACCACCGGTCCCTCTCCCGACTGCAGATATGAAGCTTCCGCGCGGCGAGCTGACGTCGAGCGCATCGCCCACGCGGACGTGATCGTGCAGGTAACGTTCCAGCTGCCCCCTTCGGCTCGATCTTCACGCTGATTCGATAGCGCTCCGTCGAGAGGGCGCCCGAGAGCGAATAGCTGCGAAAAAGCGGCGGGCCGTCCGGCGTCGGTCTGAAGACGCAGCACGACGTACTGGCCTGGGCAGAGCTGCCGGCAGCGGCCGACCGATCCGCTGCTCTGCGAGCGTCAGCGAGATGACGTCGGCGGACTCGTGATCGATCGCGGTGACCGCGAGTGGGCGAAATCCAGGGGCCGCCGGGTGCGCCGCCGCTGGCAGGCGCGAGCCCGGCGTTCCCACTCGCAGCGCCAGTCGTTGGCTCTGCAGCAACGCCTCGAACGACGAGCGCCATCCCGGCGAAAGCGCTTCGATCCGCAGTGCGCGCTGCAGTCGCGTCACGCGCATGCTTGGGCGAATAGAGGAGCGCGTTGATCTCGGCGATGGTCATCCGCTCCTCCGCCTCGCCGACCTTCACGATCTCGTCGCCGGCGCCCACCTCGCCTTCCTGCAGCACGCGCAAGTAGAACCCCGGGCCGACCGCTGCCGATGTCAGCAATGCCGGCATCCGCGGCTCGTTCATCCGAATGCCGACGCGATAGCAGGTCACGCGGGGTTGAGTAACCTCGAACAGCGCGCTGCCGATCTGATAGCGATCGCCGATGCACACGACATCGTCGGCGAGTCCTTCGATCGTGAAGTTCTCGCCGAATTGTCCGTGGACGAAGTCGGTCCGCTTCAGCTGCTCCTGCCAGTAGCGATACGATTCGATCTGGTAGACGAAGACGGCGCGCTGCTCGCCCCCGTGCCCGGCCAAGTCGCCTTGACCGTCGCCCTCGAGATTCAATCGGGCGACATCGACAGCGCCCAGGCACCGGATCCTTCCAGATTCCGGTGTGCACCGTGCGCCCCTTCCACTCGATGTCGCGCGGAAGTCCGACGTTCACCGACAGTAGTCGAGCCATGGCGCTCCGCGCTGGTTCCCCCCGCGGCGTGCAAATGCGGTTCCGCCAAGGTCGCGCAGAGCTGCCGGTGAGCGCAGGCTCAGCCTTACGTCACGCTCGAGAACGTTCCGATGTCGGCCGCGCTCGAAGACTCACGATCTCCAGCGCGTCACCGCGCAATCGCAGTTGCATTTCCGCGGACCGCGACGGACAACAGTTTGCGTCACCGGCCGAGTACAGCGCCGCGTCCGCCGCGAGCGTGTGCACGTTCACGTGAAATCCGTGCGCAACCGCTCCGGGGTAGCGGCGATTCAGCGAGTCGAGGAACGCCGTCTTGATCGCGCGCCACTTGCCGGCACGGTATGCGAAGAAGGCTTGGCCGCACCCACCGGTACCATTGACGCATTCGTCGACGGCGAACAACGCCCCTTCGTCGGCCGTCGCGGCAACCTCCGGAGTCACAGAGCGGAGCAGGTCGGACTCGAATCGGTAGTGCCACACTGGCACCAGCATCGAATCGCCGGTGGCGAACAGCACGATCTCGGTTTCCGCTACGGTGTCGGCAGGCGTCGTGCCGGATCCAGGTAGCAACCAACGCCGCTCATACAGGCGGTACGCCCAACGCCGTCCAGCCGCCGCTCCCAGACTGGTGACTCCCCCAGCGTGGCAGACGCCAACCTCCCGCACGTCGCTGGCATAGGTGTCGTCGCCGAGCGCGAGACAGTGGTCTGGTGCAGAGGCACCCCCAGTCGTCGGCCCCGTGAGGAAGTGGCCGAGGGGGGCGTCGCCGCGCGCCCCCTGGGCGAACACGGCGAGCGGCGTGGCGCTCGCAAGTCCGAACATGTAGAGGAGTAGACGGATCGGATCTATCGCCATATTCGGATAGACGCGCGACCGCGCCTCGGCGCTACACCGAGTTCGTCGTGGCTAAGAGGCCGAACCGGTGGAGCGGTCGTGCTGTGCTCCGCTCGGCGTGACAACGATGGTGAGCGTGGACCCATCGCCACGGTCGTCGAACACGGCAATGAAGGCGGAGCGGAATGTGGCCAGTCGAGCGGTGGGCAGCGTCGGCGTCAGCCACCCTTCGCCCATCGCGACGGCCGCGCGCTCCGTCACCGTCTGCCCGTCGCCAGAAGCGACGGGCTAATGCCTCTAAGACGGGCCCGCGAGGACCGACTACGGCTTGCTGATTGTGCCCGCCGCGGAGCGTGTGCTCATTGCGTCGCGAATTGCGTCGACCGCTTGCCCGATGGCCGCTTGAACGCCTGGAACATTGTGGATCGCGTTGAGCAGCACGAAGTCGTGGATCATGCCGTTGTATCGAGTCGCAACCACGGGGACGCCCGCGTTCTCGAGTTTCTGCGCGTAGGCCTCGCCTTCGTCCCGGAGCGGATCATTCTCCGCCGTGATGACGAGCGCCGGTGGCAAGCCCTGAAGTTCCTGCTTGCTCGCTCGAAGCGGCGACACGTATGGGTTGCTGCGTGGGCTCTGGTCGGGGGCATAGAGATTCCAGCCGTATTCCATGAACGCACGCGACAGGAATCGGCCGGTGGCGAATTCATGATATGAATCCGTATTGACACTCGCGTCAGTGGCTGGAATGAAGAGCACCTGGTAGGCAATCGCCGGACCCTTCCGATCTTTGGCCATGAGCGTCATCGCCGCCGTCATGTTACCGCCAACCGAATTTCCCGCGATTGCGATTCGGCTCCCGTCGGCGCCGATGTCGTCGCCATGCGCGGCGACCCATTTCAGAGCCGCGTAGCACTCCTCGACCTGCGTTGGAAATTTCGCGCTGGGCAGCGGGGTGTATTCGGGAAACACGCCGACCTGACCAGAGCCAACAACCAGGTCGCGCAACAAACGCTGATGGTTTTGGAAGTTGCCGACGATCCAGACACCGCCGTGGAGGAACAGCAGCACGCCGGGTTTGCTCGCCGGATGCTCGGGCTTCATGATGTACAGCTTTACGGTGTGTCCGTCCTGCGTGATGGTCCGTTCGGTCGTGGTGACGCCAGACATATTCACCGGCGTTTTGTTCTGCAGCGCAGTGAGAATCTCCTGCGGTTTGGGCTGGGGCAGTTTCCAAAACGGGCTCGTATCCCTGTTGAGAACAGCAAGAAACGATCGAATTTGTGGGTCAATGCGTGGATCAGTTGCGGCATCCGGTATTTGAGCTGCCAGTGCGCGAGCCATCGCAATCCCCACGAAGAATGTGATTCGGCTGACGAAGCGGTTCATCTGCGGACCCTCCCCCATTCCCGTGTTGTTTGAGTTCGTTTCTTACTCGCCTGCGGTGGGGACCAGAAGTGAGTACCGTGGCCGGCGGGCTACGCACCGAGCGCTCGGCATCCCGCACACGATCGTTCGCGCTCGTCGACGAGGCTATTGTCCCTTCGTCCCGCACCCAGCGACTCTGACCGATGAGGCCGGAGGCGGCGTCTTGCAGCCAAGCTGATGCCTGCAAAAGCATGAGGGATGGAGCGAGCCTCGCGATCCTGTTGGTCTTCGTCGCGCTAATCGCGGCTGGCCGCGTCCCGGTAGTTCCGGTGGTCATCGGCGGCTTACCGTACGCGCCCTAAACTCGCCATTCGAGATGGCGAAGTCGCCGTGAGGCCAGCATGACAGCTGGGGAGTGGACGAAGGCGACGCACGAGTGTCCGGGCCACTTCCCAGTTGAACTAGCGTTCAATACAGAGCCGTGCTACATTGAACGTGCGGTCAATAGACGGCGCCGCCGCCGTGCCCTGCCTCTCCAGACCATGCCCGGAACGAAGATCGCCGAGGCGCTGCGGCGCGAGCAGATCGTCGCAGCGGCTATGACCTCGCGACTCGCGGCGGCCTGCGCGCCGTCACGATCCGCGACGTCGCCCGCAAAGGCGACATGAGCACCGGCTTGGTCATCTTTCATTTCGGCACCAAGACCGGCTGGTCCTCGCGCTGCTCGACGCGGTGCTCGCCACGACGGCGCTCTCGGTCGGAACTGATATCGCCGACATCCCAATCCGCTCGATCGACTCGTCCGCTCCTTCGCCAGGAGATGGCGCGGCTCTCGACCGAGCCGAAGCGCAATCGCCTGTTCTTCGAGTTCTGGAACGAGGGCATGTGGAACGCGCCGTCCGCGTTCGCATGCAGCGCGAGCTCGATCGCTACGCGAAGCCTTCCGCCCCATGGCCGAAGCCGTCATCGCCGCGGACCCGATCGTTTCGCCGGCGTCACCCCCGCGGATCTGGCCGCCGTCGCCGTGAGCTTCATCAAGGGGTGCGCCGTCCAGTCGATGGTCGAACCACACTCGACGTCGCTGGCTTCCTCCCGCCGCCGAAACCTTCTCGCCGCACCCTCCCTCGCCGCAATCGTCATGCCGTCCTTGCGTAAGCGAACGACCGATAGTCCGCTCCATCTTCCTCGCGCCCCGCGATGCGTCTCGCCGGCCGCGTCATTCAAGCTGCGCTGTCCGCACTGCGGCAACGGCGCCGTGATGAAGTGGTCGGGGGCCGTTCATCGTCGCTGCCGTCCTGCAATTTCCGATTCGAGCGCAGCGACGAGAACTATTTCTCCGGCGCGATGTTCTTCGGGTTGCTGATGGGCGAGTTCTTTTCGCGATCGTCCTGCTCATCACGATCGTCTCGATGTGGCCGAACGTGCCGTGGGACACCATGACGTGGGCGATTCCGCTCGGGTGCTCCTCGTGATGGTGTTCCTGATTCCGGTCTCGCGCGTGGTGTGGCTGGCCGTGGACATTTTCGTGCGGCCCGTGCAACCGAACGAGTTGATCGGGTAGCGTCATGCTCGTCCCGAAGCTCGTCACGACGCTGAGGGGCTACGACGCGGGCGCAGTTCGGTCGAGACCTCGCCGCCGGCGTCATCGTCGGCATCGTCGCGCTTCCGCTGGCCATCGCGTTCGCCATCGCCAGCGGCGTCACGCCCGACCGCGGGCTGTGGACCGCGATCGTCGCCGGCTTCCTCATCTCCGCGCTCGGCGGCTCGCGCGTCCAGATCGGCGGACCGACCGGCGCGTTCGTCGTCATCGTCTACGGCATCGTCCAGAAGTACGGCATCGACGGACTCACCGTCGCGACGTTCATGGCCGGCGTGCTGCTCGTCGATCATGGGCGTCGCGAAGCTCGGGACCGTGATCAAGTTCATCCCG
This sequence comes from uncultured Actinomycetota bacterium, assembly GCA_963818105.1. GTDB lineage: Bacteria > Actinomycetota > Actinomycetes > Actinomycetales > Micrococcaceae > Paeniglutamicibacter. The sequence continues at coordinate 156,506 of CAWFRB010000044.1, forward strand.
CATCCGGTGGTCACCGGATTCACCAGCGGCATCGCGGTCATCATCTTCTCGAGCCAGGTCAAGGATCTCTTCGGGCTGCAGATGGGCGCCGTGCCGGCCGAGTTCCTCGCGAAGTGGGCGGCGTTCGCCGAGCACGCATCGGCTGTCAACGCCGGCCGCGATCGCCGGCGTCGCGGCGTCGCGCTCGCGATCATCGTCGTCTGGCCGCGGGTCAGCCAGCGGATTCCCGGGCCGTTCGTCGCGCTGATCGTCGCGACGGCGGTCGCGCGCTGCTGCCATCTGCCGGTCGAGACGATCGGCACGCGGTTCGGCGCGCTCAACGCGGCGCTTCCGCACCCGCAGCTGCCGCACTTGTCCGCTCGCCGCAGGTCACGGCGCTCGTCGGCCCGGCGTTCACGATCGCGATGCTCGCCGCGATCGAGTCGCTGCTGTCCGCGGTCGTCGCCGACGGCATGATCGGCGGCCGGCATCGCTCGAACATGGAGCTGGTGGCGCAGGGCGTCGCCAACATCGTGTCGCCGCTGTTCGGCGGCATTCCGGCGACCGGCGCGATCGCGCGCACCGCGACGAACATCAAGAACGGCGGCCGCACGCCGGTCGCCGGGATGATGCACGCGCGTCACGCTGCTGCTCATCACGCTGTTCTTCGGCCGGTGGGCGGCGCTGATTCCGCTGGCGACGCTGGCGGCGATTCTCGTCGTCGTCGCCTACCACATGAGCGAGTGGCGCACCTTTCGCGGCCGAGCTCCGCGCGCCGAAGAGCGACGTCGCCGTGCTGCTCACGACGTTCGGGCTCACCGTGCTCGTCGATCTCACGGTCGCGATCGAGGTCGGCATGGTGCTGGCCGCGTTCCTGTTCATGCGGCGCATGGCCAGAGTGACGAACGTCAACATCGTGTCCGAGCGGCGTCGAGGACGATCAGTCGCTCGACCCGGCCGAAGCCGTGGCGAACGAGCATTCCGCCGCGGCGTGAGGTGTTCGAGATCAACGGTCCGTTCTTCTTCGGCGCCGCCGAGACGTTCAAGGAGACGCTCGATCAGCTCGGCGAGCAGCCGCGGGTGCTGATCATGCGGATGCGCGACGTGCCCGCGATCGACTCGACCGGCATGCACGCGCTCAAAGACGTGGTGCACCGGAGCCGGCAGTCGGATCCGACGTGCTCCTGGCCGACGTGCAGGCCCAACCCCTCGCCGCGCTCAGGCTTCAGGCGCGCTCGACGAGATTGG